>JANXOD010000016.1 GCA_025353765.1 Sphingobacteriales bacterium | reverse complement strand
CAGTGCAGCGGAACAAGACGGAGGTGGTTAAGCATTAAACTAAATCACCTTCCTTCCATCCAATCCTCTAAAACCCCAATCACTCCATTTATATCCTCTAGAACTTCCTCATCCTTAAAACGGAGAACAGTAAAACCGATGGCCTCCAAATCAGCTTGCCTTTTCAAATCTTTTTCATAAACTTCTTCCCAAGTATGGGTGACGCCATCTACTTCAATAATCAGCATTAATTCTATGCACATGAAATCAGCGATATAATTTAACATTGATCTTTGCCTTCTAAACTGATAACCTTGCATTTGCCTGGCTTTTAAAACATATTTCCATAAACATGCCTCTGCTTTAGTCATTTGTTTTCTCAGAACTGATGCCAGAGGTTTTAATTTAGAATTATAAGCATGAAAGTTGTTTTGATTGGCTTTTTCCATTAGAACAAATTACACATATTCGATCGTTTAACCACCTCCGCCTTCGGCACCTCCGCCAGCGGAGGACAAGCCTTATTTCCTCCGCTGGCGGAGGTGGATTGTGCAGCGCAGCGGAACAAGACGGAGGTGGTACCTTTGTCCAAGCAGAGTCTCCTAAAAGGGACTCTGCGTATATAGCGTAGGTTCCTATCCTAGAGATCCTGCCGGGACAAATATTTATAAAAACAAAAAGGCTGGTTCTTACAAGAAAAATCAGCCCTTTTATTAAACTAATACAAATTTTTGAGTTTCAAACGAACCTATCCATTAAAATTCGCTTGTTTAATCAGTGCTTAGTTCAATACTACTGCTACGGTTTTATCATTATCTACTTCTAATAAACCAAAGTTAAAATAGCCCATAAAAGCTTCTTCATTACTCACCGTGTTGGCGGCTATCAGTAAAAGGCATTTAGTTAAAGCCATCGTCAATTCTTTTCTGCTTTCTCTTAAAAGAGTTTGGGCGCTGGCCTTATCCCCTTTTTTATCTACCTGTTCGTCGCGGGCGGTGGTATAAGCCAGTTGCAGATCAGTTAATTCAGTAATAAAAGTGGCGCCCAGTTCGGCTTTATATTTATTTGCGGCAGCGGCATAGCTTACCAGTAAAACCTTCATTCCCTCTACCGAAGCATTATGATACTGACTTAAACCCATAGGGTAAAACTCGGTGTAAGCAGCACTGCCTTTCTTAAACGTGCCTTTAATGATCCCTTCTTTGGTGCGGATGAAATCCAGTACATCATCATAGGCATCCTGCTTGCTTACTGTACCCCCTTTTTGGAAAGCGCCTTTGGTACTTAATTCGCCCAAACCATCTTTAAATTTTTGGTAAGTGCTTTCCAACAGACTCATTTCTGCTGCTGGCAATACCGGGTTAGCGGTTTTTTTATACCTACTGATAAAATCAGAGGTAAAGAGGTTCAGCTCGTTTCTGCTGTACTGATCGCTGGTGAATAGATCACGTGTTAGTCTTTCAAATTGCATATGTTTTATATTTAGTGATTTCAAAAATAAAAAACCATAATCAAAAAATATAATATTGGACACATTAAAATAATTTATTTCATTTTATGAATTATATGTTCCATCAAATCTAACGATGCCATTTGCAAACCTACGAAGTGCTCCATGAATTTTGACGATGCCATTTGCAGACCTGCGGAGTGCTCCGTAAAATCTAACGGTGCCATTTCTAAACCTGCAAAGTGCTCCATAATTTTTGATGGTGTCATTTGCAAGCCTGCGGAGTACTCCGTGAAATTTAACGATGCCATTTGCAAACCTGCGAAGTGCTCCATAATTTTTGATGGTGGCATTTGCAAACCTGCGAAGTGCTCCCTAAAATTTAACGGTGGCATTTCTAAACCTGCGAAGTACTCCCTAAAATTTAACGGTGGCATTTCTAAACCTGCGAAGTACTCCGTAAATTTTGACGATGACGTTTGCAAACCTGTATGAGATTTTACCCTGTTCTTTCTTAAAAAATAAGGTGCTGAAACTCTTTTTAAAGCTTAGAAATTTATCATTGGGTTTAATTGATATATTTGAGATTAAACGAAATAAGCACTCGTAAAATGATAGCAATTTTGGGTGGATATGCAGAGTTTTGTTGCGTATGTTTAGGAGTTCTGCCTAATGCTAAAAAACACATGACTTGAAAAATATCATATTCATAGGAGGAATTCACGGAAGTGGGAAAGGAAGAATCTGCGAAGCTCTAAAAAGTGAGATTGACTTAATACATTTAACAGCTAGTGAAGTTTTAAAATGGAACGAATTGAGTACTCAAGAAGAAAAACGGGTAAAGGATATTTACGAAACTCAAGATCGTCTTATCACCAACTTAAACAAAATAGTTAAAGAAGATAAGACATACTTGTTAGATGGACATTATTGTTTATTAAATAAAGATGGAGTTCCAGAAAAGATTTCTATCCAGACTTTTAAGGATATCAATCCGATAAAATTAGTTCTTGTAACAGCAGAACCTAACATAATTAAAGAAAGACTTGAAAATAGAGATGCTAAAACTTATAATATTGGATTAATTAAGGAATTTCAAAATCTAGAAATCAATTTTGCCAAAGGATTAAGCCGGATTTTAGAATCACCAATTCACATAATAAATAGTGAGCAATTTAAAATAGAAACCCTCCTGAACTTTTTGAAATGAGAATACTTTTAGATACTAATATTATTGTACATAGAGAAGCAAGTAAAGTATATAATCAAGATATTGGACTGTTATTCAATTGGCTTGACAAAATGCACTTTGAAAAATGTGTACATCCAGTGTCTATTGAAGAAATTTCAACATACAAAGATGCCGATGTTGTCAATACAATGAAAGTAAAAATTCACAATTACAATGTATTAAAAACAATTTCTCCAGACTCGGACGCAATTTCATCATTAAGACTGAATGACAAATCGACTAATGACATTAATGATACTTCGATTTTAAGCGAATTAGTAAACAACCGAGTAAATTATCTACTAACAGAAGATAAAGGAATACATAGAAAGGCAAGAGCACTAGGAATTGCAGATAAAGTCTACAAAATAGACTCTTTTATCGAGAAGCTAGTGTTTGAAAACCCAGGTCTATCTGAGTATAAAGTACTTTCAGTTAAGAAAGAATACTTTGGAAACATAAATCTTAAAGATGCCTTTTTTAATTCATTTAAGGAAGATTATGCTGAATTTGAAAATTGGTTTAATTCAAAAGCTGATAAAGAATCTTACGTCTGTTTGGTAGAAAATGAAGTAAAAGCATTTTTGTTTTTAAAAGTAGAAAATGCTGGTGAAAACTACATTGATATTACTCCTGCTTTTGCAATAAAAAAGAGATTAAAAATTGGAACATTCAAGGTTACTTCTACTGGTTATAAATTAGGTGAAAGATTCTTAAAAATAATTTTTGATAATGCTTTAGCAAATAATGTTGATGAAATATATGTTACAATCTTTGATAAAAGGGAAGAACAACAAAGATTAGTAAATCTTCTGGAAGAATGGGGCTTTAGAAAATGGGGAAGTAAAACGACTAAAAATGGGGTGGAAAATGTCTTTGTAAGAGATTTTTCTAAATCTGTTTCAGAAAATCCTAGAGAATGCTTTCCTTTTATAGATAGGAAATCACGAGTATTCATTAATCCAATTTGGCCAGATTATCACACTGAATTGTTTCCCGATTCAATACTTAACAATGAATCACCCCAAGACTATATAGAGAATGAACCACATCGAAATGCATTAAAAAAAGTCTACATATCAAGATCGTATACTAGAGATTTGAAATCTGGAGATATAATTTTATTCTATAGAACTGGTGGAAAATATGCTGGTGTAATTTCGACAATTGGTGTTGTAGAAAATGTCATATTGAAAATATCCAATGAAGAAGAATTTGTCAGATTATGTAGAAAGAGAAGTGTGTTTGATGACAACGAATTAAAAAAATGGTGGAATTACAATAAATATAGTAGACCATTTATAGTTAATTTCCTCTATATCGATTCTTTTCCAAAGCCAAAAGTTAATTTGGAAAAGCTAATTGAATTAGGAGTTATTAAATCAATTAATGACGCACCAAGAGGTTTTGTTGAAATTGAAAAGATTAAATTTGAAGAATTTTTAAAAGAAGCAAGAGCTAATGAAAGTTATATTGTCGATTAAACCATACTATGCCGAAAAGATTCTCAATGGAGAAAAGACGTATGAACTTAGGAAATCTATATTTAAAGCTCCAAATATAAAAACAGTAATTATATACGCATCCTCTCCAATTAGCAGAATAATTGGAGAATTTGAAATTGATGGAATAATTCACGAAGAAATTACAATGCTTTGGAAAAAAACAAAAGAATTCACAGCTGTAGACAAAAGTTTTTTTGATGAATATTTTGCCGATAAACAAAAAGGTTATGCCATAAAAATAAAAAATATAAAACGATATAATAAAACATATAATATTATAGAAAAATATGGAGTAACAGCCCCACAATCATTTTCATATATTGATAAATAAAAAAGCACTAGGTATAATAGGCCTTTGGCAAAAAAGCTAGTTAAGTGCTTAAATGAAGCTTTGTGCTTCGTATAAAGTTCAGTGCTGAAAAGCCACCCATCACAAATCTACAAACCCTTAGCGGCCATTTTAAAAAGACAGCAACAAACCACAGACAACAATATAAAATAGAAAATATGAGAAAAATAATTTCATTTATGCACATATCGCTTGACGGTTTTGTAGCAGGACCAAACGGAGAAATGGACTGGATTAAAGTTGATGAAGAAATTTTTGATCATGTCGGTAAGCGGATAAGCGAAGGCGACACTGCATTATATGGACGGGTAACTTACCAGATGATGGAAAATTACTGGCCTACCGCAGCAGACAAACCGAATGCGAGCAAGCACGATATTGAACATTCCAAGTGGTATAGCAAAGTACACAAAGTTGTTTTATCAAAAACAATAAAAGACGCAGATTTGACTAACACAACAATTATTAGCGACAAGCTTTCTGACAGCATAAATGAAATAAAACAAGAGGCAGGTGAAGACATCCTGCTTTTTGGTAGCCCCACAGCAACACATGCCCTTATTCAACAGAACTTAATTGACGGCTACTGGCTATTTGTTAATCCAATTATTCTTGGACGAGGCATTCCATTGTTTGCAGACATCAAAGACAAAATAAAACTAAAACTATTGACTACCCGACAATTTACTTGCGGGGTAACTGAACTGAATTACATAGCGGACAGACAATAACAACGAACCGTTAACAGCCCCATGCTGGTACACGCGTGTTCAATTTATTTGATTTTACTAGCTTTATTTCATCTATTTATATGTGTTGCATATATTTATGAGTTAACTACAAGCGGTGGACACTCTAAAAATATTGAAGGATGACAGTTGCAAAGTTTATATCAAACCAACCAGAAGACAGACAAGAATTATTATCTCAACTTCACGAAATTATCGTCCAAAAAGACAAAACTGTTACACCGGTAATTGCACCAATGATGGGAAAAGAGATGATTATTTATAATGCGCCGGGCACTTTTAAATATGGTCTGGCTAGCGTGAAAAATTATATGTCATTACATGTATTGCCAATGTACGGTTCAACTATTATATACGAAAAATATAAAGGGTTATTGAAACAAGCAAGTTTCCAAAAAGGATGTATCAATTTTAAAAGCAAAGATGAAATGCCACTAAAAATTGTAAAAGATTTGATTGCTGATTGTTCGAAAATTGATCTTCTTGCTTTAAGAGAAAACTATCTGAAATCTAAATCAAAAAAAGCCTAAGCCGATCTCCTTTGGCGCAAGTATCAGTTTGAGAAAAGTGGGTAAAGGCTAATGTGTCAATGGGGCATAGATGGAAAATCAATGGAATGAACCTTAATAAAGAATAAAACAATGACAGAAAACAAATTACTGAGAATGGACAATATCGGCATCGTTGTAGAATCCCTCGATGACGCTATTTCGTTTTTCACAGAAGTTGGACTGAAGCTTGAGGGACGAGCAACTATTGAAGGAGAGTGGGCTGGTCGTGTTACCGGACTTGGTTCTCAGTGTGTAGAGATTGCCATGATGGTTACTCCAGATGGACACAGCCGACTCGAACTTTCGAAATTTATCAAACCTCCTACTGTATCAGATCACCGGACTGAGCCTGTTAACGCCCTTGGCTATCTCCGTGTCATGTTCACCGTTGAAGACATTGACAAAATGGTATCCAGACTAACCAAACATGGTGCTAAACTCGTTGGAGAAGTGGTTCAGTATGAGAACTCGTATCGACTATGCTACATTCGGGGAACCGAAGGACTTCTTATTGGACTGGCAGAAGAAATTGGCAACAAATGAGTAAAAGCTGCCCTAGCCTTGTCTGTGAGGACACAGATCAAGGGATAAAATTTCTGATCATAATTTGGATTTATCTTAACGGCTTTCTTGTAATGCGTTTTGTATAGAAATTTGTTGAGCTACACGTTCTGCAATTTCCATAAATGCCTTTGCCATTATATTTTCTTCCTGTAAAATGATGGGTTTACCTTCATCTCCGGCATTGCTAATACTTTGCACTAAAGGAATTTCACCCAAAAATGGGGTGTTAAACTGCTCGGCTAAAGTTCTTCCTCCATTCTTGCCGAAGATGTAATATTTACTATCCGGCAATTCTGCCGGAGTAAAATACGACATGTTTTCTACCACACCCAACAAAGGCACATTGATAGAATCCATCAGGAACATTCCTGCTCCTTTTCGGGCATCTGCCAGGGCTACATTTTGTGGTGTGGTAACTATTACGGCTCCGGTAATCGGAAAGCCTTGGGTAATGGTAATATGAATGTCTCCCGTTCCGGGCGGAAGATCAACAATCATATAATCTAACTCTCCCCAGTCTGCATCGTTAAATAATTGTTTAACTGCGGTTGATACCATGGGTCCACGCCAGGGCACAGGTTGATTTGGATCTGTAAAAAAACCAATAGATAATAGTTTAATCCCATACTTTTCAATAGGCTCTATCCTGGTTTTACCTTCCGCATTTTGTGATGCTTTTGGACGGGCGCCTTCTACTCCAAACATCATTGGAATGGATGGTCCATAAATATCTGCATCTATCAAACCTACTTTGGCTCCTTTTTTTGCCAAACCTAAAGCAAGGTTAACGGCTACGGTTGATTTACCAACTCCTCCTTTACCGGATGCTACTGCTATAATATTTTTGATGTTGGATAATACCTGGTTTGGGCGTGCAGTCACACGCGATGTCATATTAATAGTTACTTCTGCTTCTTTACTTACAAAATGACTTACAGCGTTTCTGCAAGCATTTTCAAGCATGACTTTCATGGGGCAGGCCGGTGTAGTGAGCACCACAGAAAAGCTAATTTTGTTTCCATCTATCTTTAAATCTTCTATCATGTTTAGGGTAACCAGATCTTTTTTAAGATCGGGATCTTCTACATGTCGCAACGCATTAAAAATCTGTTCTTGAGTAATCATTCTTAAATTAAATGGAAATAAATGGGATATATTAAAAGCAAATTTACAAAACAGGAGCGTAAAAATTGTCAAACCACGCTTTTTACAGATATTTGACTCATAGAAATAAACCACAGTTAAAAAACGTTTTTTATCCTGATATATTTACCTTTAATATCACCCTCAATCAAACTATGCAGATTCCTTTTAAATACTATAAAATTGCCGCCGTTATTTTATTAAGTCTCCTTATTTTATTAGCCATTGGTGGGGGCATTGCTTATTCTAAACGGGAAATTTTATTAAAAGCTACTATTGAAAAAGCGATTAAAAAGGCAAAGAAGGATTATAATTTAGACCTTAAAATAAAAAGTGCCCGTTTCGCAGGTTTAAAAACAGTAGAGCTCAAAGATATATCCGTTATTCCGTATCAACGGGATAGCCTGATGACGATTCAGAACTTAAGAATTGGAATTAAGTTATGGCCCTTAATTTTTGGCGATATTAAGTTGGCAGAGGTAAAAATGAGTAATGCTAAAATTAACCTGGTTAAGAAAGATACTACTAGTAATTATGACTTTCTTTTTCGGAAAAAGAATGTCGATCCGCTGGAAAAATCCCGTAAGGTAAACCTGGCCGAATTAGCAAATAATCTCCTCAATCAACTGTTGTACAAAATACCGGATGATATGGACATTCGTAATTTTGAGATCAAATTTACAGATGATCCCCGTGTGGTTGATTTATATACTACTAGCGCAACTATTGATAATGGGAATGTTAAATCAACTATAAAAGTAAACGGAAATGAGTCTGTTTGGCATGTTCAGGGCGAAGTTGATCCGGGCGACAAGCAATTAAACCTGATGCTTTTTGCAGATGGTAAAAAAGTAGAATTGCCTTATATCCAACAGAAATTCGGATTGAAATTAAACTTTGATACCGTTAGTACCGAAATGAAACGAGTGAGGCGTAGCGGCGATGAATTTAAAATATCCGGATCATGGGCTATTAAGAATTTATTGATAAATCATCCCAGAATAGCTGCTAATGATATTGTTGTTCCCAGCGGATCCATTGATGCAGACATGCTGATTGGTGAGAATTTTATTTCCGTAGACAGCACATCTACCATCCATTTAAAAAATGTGGAAGCTCATCCGTTTATCAGGTACACATTGTACCCTCAAAAAATATACGAATTGAAACTTCATACCGATGAACTGAATGCTCAGGAATTAATCAATGCTTTTCCGCAAGGGTTATTTGAATCTTTAGAAGGTATACAAGTTGCCGGAAAACTTCAATACGATCTTAATTTTTATCTGAATACCAAACAACCGGATAATGTAGTTTTTGATTCCAGGCTTAATAAAAACGGGTTCAAAATTGTGAAGTGGGGCAAAACCAATTTGCAAAAAATCAATGGTCCGTTTGTATATACACCTTACGAATACGGTAAGCCTATGCGTAACATTACAATTGGTCCGCAAAATGCAAACTATACGCCAATAAACGATATTTCTCCATATCTTAAAAATGCCTTACTAACAGCAGAAGATCCATCATTTTACAGCCATAAAGGTTTTGTGGAAGAATCTATACGGAAAGCTATCGCAACCAACTTTAAAGAAAAAGCATTTAAACGTGGTGGAAGCACTATTTCTATGCAGCTTGTTAAAAATGTGTATTTAAATCGCCAAAAAAACCTGGCTCGTAAAATGGAAGAGGTATTATTGGTATGGATGATTGAAAATGGCCGTCTATCTAATAAAGAACGAATGTTTGAAACCTACTTAAATTTAATTGAGTGGGGAAGAAATGTATACGGGATTGGTGAAGCATCCCGCTATTATTTTGGGAAACAACCATCTCAGTTAGATTTGGGCGAAAGTATATTCTTAGTCAGCATTGTACCTAGACCAAAATCCGGACTTTATTTTTTTGAAAATGATGGAAGTTTAAGAGGCCGTTTACACGGATACTTTAAATTAATAGGCGGCTTAATGGCAAAACGAGGAATGGCACAGGCCGATTCTAATGCCTATGGTTTTTATTCTGTTCGCTTAAAGGAAAGCTTGCGCAGACAAATGGCGCCGGTAGATTCTTTGGCTATTGATACGCTAATGGATGATGATTCTGAAAACTCAGAAGGCATTTTGCAACAAATCTTTGGAAAAAGACGACGCGATACGATAAATATCAAGGATTTGAACAAGCTCCGTATTTTGCCTCGTGATAGCACACTTAGCTCTGCCGATGAACGACGTGAAAAGCGCCACCAAGAACGGGAAGCAAAACGTAAAGTCAGCGGAAACTAGACCTTATTTTATAAATTAGCACCATGAAGATCCAAATAGACGAGAAAGATTTTGGCTTAATGCTTGAATATGAACAGATCAAAAAAAGAATTCGCCTCATTGGAATTCAGTTAACTGTAGATTATGAAAACAAAGTTCCGGTTTTTGTGGGCGTACTAAACGGGAGTTTCATGTTCCTGGCCGATCTGGTTAAAGAAGTAACTATATCAGCTGAAATAACCTTTGTAAAAGTATCGTCCTATGATGGAGATAAAAGTACAGAGAAGGTTAAAAAGGAATTTGATCTGAGCATGAATTTGAAAGGCCGCGATGTAATTATAGTAGAAGATATTGTAGACACCGGTATTACTCTTCGCTATTTATTAGACATGATTAAAAAGCACAATCCGACCTCGGTTAAAGTGTGTACGCTGTTGCTTAAGCCAAAATCTTTAAAAGAAAATTTCGAAGAAATAGCATACGTAGGTTTTGAAATCCCGGATGAATTTGTAGTGGGCTACGGATTAGATTATAATGGCTTAGGGCGTAATCTGCAAGATATTTATAGGGCTGTTTAATAATCTGATATTCAGAGCTAAATATTTTTAGGATATTTAGAATTAAATTCCATGTTTAAACAATAGTGTATTTTTTAGAACGTTATCCTTAACAATAAATAAAAAATTAACATGGATAGAAAAGATTTTTTATCGCAAGTAGGAGTTGGTGCTGCAGCAATTTTAATACCGGCCTGTATTGGTGGGTTAGCATCTTGTAAAAAAACGAGTTCGACACCCCAAAATGTAGATTTTACGCTTGATGTAAGTTCGGGCTCCCTGACAAGTGACGGTGGATTTTTAGTAAGCAATGGTGTAGTTGTCGCCCGGGTGAATTCAAGTACTTTCATTGCTGTTTCTGCTGCATGTACCCACGAAGGAACTACTGTAAACTATGTAGCCAATAGCAATAAATTTCATTGCCCAAATCACGGAGCAGAATACAACAGTACCGGGGTGGTTACCCAAGGTCCTGCAACCCAAAATTTAAAAAAGTATAATGCAGTATTAACAGGAACAAGTCTTCATATATTCTCTTAATTCTTATACTAAAGATCATGTCTCAGTATATTATTTATAATACAACCCTGGTTCAAATAGTAATAATTAAAAGATTGCAAAACAGTATTAAAGTTGATTGGAAGAGAGGGTGATTCACAAAATCAATTCATAACCATTTGATGCAAAGTTTACCCACAAACAATTTTTGGCAATTTGATTCTAATTACTGGTTTCAAAAATTAAACAGTTCGGATAAAGGCCTATCCCGAAAAGCTGCAAATACTATTCTACTTCAATCCGGGCAGCTTAGAAAGAGCAAATCCGCTTTCAAAAAAGATGCATTACTTTTTGTAGGGCAATTTAAAAGTCCATTAATGTTGCTCCTTATTGGAGCAGTTATTTTATCGGCTTTTCTGGGCGATACGTCCGATGTGTTTATCATACTCTTCATCGTTTTATCTACCGGTTTACTTAGTTTTTTTCAGGAAAGAAATGCAGGCAGGGTTGTAGAGAAATTGCAATCCATGATTTCTTTAAAAAGCACTGTTTTAAGAGATGGGAAACCACAGGAAATCAAATCAACTGATATCGTACCAGGTGATATACTTTTATTCAAAGCCGGCGATATGATTCCGGCAGATTGCCTGCTTATTGAAGCCAATGAATTACATGTCAATGAAGCTAGTTTAACCGGAGAATCTTATCCCGTAAGAAAAGCTGTTGGCACATTAGATGAACATACCGACTTAGCCAAAAGAACCAACTGCCTTTGGGAAGGTGCTAATATAGTCAGCGGAACTGCAAAAGCCATAGTTATAGGTACAGGCAGCAATACCATTTTTGGCAGTATTGCTCAAAGTGCTTCAGCAACTGTAGAAACCACTTTTGAAAAAGGCATTAAAGACTTTGGCTTTTTTCTAATGAAAATAACCTTAGTTCTGTCTGTATTCATTTTAATAGTTAATTTATTAAACCACAAAAGCCCTATTGAATCTGCCCTGTTTGCCCTGGCTTTGGCAGTTGGAATGGCTCCCGAATTACTTCCTGCAATAACAACCATTGCTATGAGTGCCGGAGCTAAACGAATGCTGGAGAAAAAGGTAATCGTTAAAAAACTGGCATCTATTCAAAACCTGGGCGAAGTAAATTTATTATGTACCGATAAAACCGGGACTATTACAGAAGGAGCAATTAAAGTATCGGGCCTGATGAATGGTTTGGGAGAAGAAGATGAATTCATCAAAGAGCTTGCTTATTGGAATGCCACATTTGAAACAGGTTATGCTAACCCAATTGATGATGCATTACAAAAATTAAATGTTGAAGTAAAAGTAAAGCCTAAAAAAATCGGTGAAGTCCCATATGATTTTATTCGTAAACGATTAAGCGTTGCAATAGATAATAATACCGAAAAGCTATTGATTAGCAAGGGCGCATTTACTCAAATTGTAAGCATCTGTTCTAAAATCAGAATAGCCGATGACAAAATTGAAGATATTGCATCCCACTCAACCGAACTGGAGCATAAGTTTATACAATTTGGAGAAAACGGATTAAGAGCAATTGGCATTTGCTATAAAAATATCACTGCAAATACAATAGCAAAAGAAGATGAAACAGAAATGATTTTTGCCGGATTTATCTTACTTCAGGATCCTGTTAAGGCCGGAATTATCGAAACCATAGCCGAACTAAATAAACTCCGGGTAAACTTAAAAATTATTACAGGCGATAATAAGAATGTAGCCAAATCTATTGCATTAAGTATTGGCATAAAAAACCCGGTTATCATGGCAGGTCAGGAACTTTTCAATACAAGTCCCGAAGCCCTGAAGCAATTGGTAAAGAAGACACACATTTTTGCCGAAGTAGAACCACAGCAAAAAGAGCGCATTATACAGGCATTAAGAAAAACGTATACTGTAGCTTATATGGGCGATGGAATTAATGATGTTTCTGCAATTACCGCAGCAGATGTGGGAATATCTGTTGAGAATGCGGTAGACGTTGCCCGGGAAGCAGCAGACTTTGTATTGATGGAAAAAAACCTGATGGTATTGGTAGATGGAATAATAGAAGGCAGAAAAACCTTTGCCAACACATTAAAATATATTTTCATTAACACCGGTTCTACATTTGGTAATATGTTTAGTGTAGCTATTGCATCTTTATTATTGCCGTTTTTACCCATGTTGCCCAAACAAATTTTATTAATGAATTTCATTACTGATTTTCCATATTTAACAGTGGCATCAGATAATGTAGACCAGGAGCAATTAGACAAACCGGGTAAATGGGATTTAAAATTTATCAGAAACTATATGGTTGTTTTTGGGATACATAGTTCCTTGTTTGATGTGATTACCTTTCTCACACTTTTATATATCTTAAAAGTAAAAGAATCTGCCTTTCAAACCGGTTGGTTTGTAGAATCTATATTAACAGAATTGTTCATTTTATTTATCATCCGTACACATAAAAACTTTTTCAAAAGTAAACCCGGCAAGTACCTTTTTTTACTAAGTATTGTTGGTCTGATCTTAACAATATCTTTGCCTTTTGCCCCTTTTGCCAGTACAATTGGTCTGTCTCCTTTACCATTCCTTAGTTTAGGAGCCATGCTTATAATAGTGGCTATTTATATCATTACGGCAGATTTATTAAAGGTTTGGTTTTTTAAAAAGTATAGAAGTGCTTAATAGCCTTTTTAATTTATATTGATAAGAAGGAATAATTCCCAATAATGATATATGATAATTAGGCAGCAATGTTTTAAATAATGCTAAATTTACAATAGCAAGTAATGTATAAAGCACTTTCCATACAATTCAAAATACTGTTACTGCTATGCGTATTTAGTTTTAATATGGTAGTAGGTTTTGCATGTGCAATAGGTGTAGATATGCGCTTTAACACACGGCATCACCACGAAGGAGCCGAACACAAACATTCACATAAAGATACCCAAGACGATTGCTGTAATAATAAGGTGCTGAAAATTTCACAGGCAGATAAAGAGATTACACCAACTACTAAACTATTAAGCCCTGCATTTTTTATATCTTTTATCGCTGTTTATTATAACATTAATATTTCTTACCCTTCACAGGGAAATACATCTACCAAATACTTTGTCCGTGGGCATCACCCACCTATTCCAGACGTCCGCATATCTATTCAGAGTTTTCAGATATGATTTGATTTTATGTTTTTCAGCATGATGGGCATTCTTATGTCCGCGACTATTGTATTCAACATAAAATCAAGTAAAAATGAAAAAGATAACCATAATAATATTCCTCCTTGCCATCTATTCCTTTGCACAGGCCCAGCAAATGAAAGGCATGGACATTACAAAACAACAGCTGCAGCCTGTAACTTACACTTGCCCTATGCACCCGGAGATACATGCTTCCAAGCCCGGCAACTGCCCTAAGTGTGGTATGAAGCTGATAAAGGAAACGCCAAAGCAGGTAAAGCAACAACCCATACAAAAGCATGATAACATGCAAATGCCTAAAGACACGGCTAAGAAAAAAAGTATAAACATGGGCAATATAAACATGAAAAAAGATACTGTCAAAGGCAAGGCAATGGACATGGAAAATATGCAGATGGATAGTATAAGTAATATGCCAATGCCAAAAGCCAATTTAGGCGTAATAAAAACTATCTCGAATAACACACCGCCAAGAACAGTTCGTTACGATTTATACATCGCAGATACAACAGTAACATTTGGTAAAAAAGGCAAAAGAGCCATTGCAGTTAACGGGCAAATACCCATGCCCACACTTACATTTACTGAAGGGGACACAGCAGAAATTTATATACACAATAACTTAAATGAAGAAACATCTCTGCATTGGCATGGCTTAATGTTGCCAAATCAATACGATGGTGTGCCTAATCTTACGCAGATGCCTATAAAGCCACATACAACGTATTTGTATAAATTCCCCATCATCCAGCATGGCACACATTGGTATCATAGCCATACGGGTTTGCAGGAACAGATTGGTATGTATGGACTGTTTATCATGAACAAAAGAAAGGAATGTGATATACCTACCATACCGGTTGTACTAAGTGAATGGGCTGATATGAAAGCCGAAGAAATACACCGCAGTCTGCATAATGCTACCGATTGGTTTGCTATAAAAAAAGGAACAACCCAAAGCTATGCAGAAGCTATAAGTACAGGTCATTTAAAAACTAAACTAACCAATGAATGGAAGCGGATGAATGCAATGGATGTAAGCGATGTATATTATGATCAATTTTTAATCAACGGACAAAACCAGGCAATAGCCCCGTCTTTCAAAGCAGGTGACAAGGTAAGGTTGCGCATAGCTAATGCAGGTGCATCCTCTTATTTTTGGCTCACTTATTCAGGCGGCAAAATCACCGTAGTAGCTACAGATGGAAATGATTTAGAGCCTGTGGAAGTGGACAGATTGATTATAGCCGTTTCCGAGACCTATGATGTTATAGTAACCATTCCTGATAATAAGAGTTACGAATTTTTGGTAACGCCCGAAGACCGCACCAAATCAGCTTCGCTTTGGTTGGGTAAGGGTGAAAAAGTGCCTGCTGCAAAATTGTCAAAGCTAAAATATTTCGCAGGTATGGAAATGATGAATAACATGATGGACATGAAAGGCAACATGCTTGAAATGGAAGGAATGAAAATGCAGAACCAGCAAATGGATATGAACACGGTCATGTATCCGGAAATAACAGGCTTTGAAAATCCAAAAGACACTATACAGAACATGAATATGGCTGCCTCTTCTTTGGATAGGGCGGGGAGTGATGCTGATATTGTAACACTTAATTATGGCATGTTGCGCTCACCTGAAAAAACAACTTTGCCCTCAGGTACATTAAGAGAATTGAAATTTGATTTAACAGGAAACATGAACCGTTATGTATGGACTTTAGATAATAAAACAGTTTCAGAAGCAGATAAAATTTTAATTAAAAAAGGCGAAAATGTAAGAATTGTTTTATATAATAACAGTATGATGCGGCATCCCATGCACCTGCACGGGCACGACTTCAGAGTATTAAATGGGCAAGGTGACTATGCACCACTAAAAAATGTATTAGATCTGATGCCAATGGAAAGAGATACCATAGAATTTGCTGCTACACAAAGTGGAGATTGGTTTTTTCATTGTCATATTCTATACCACATGATGAGCGGTATGGGCAGGGTTTTCAGTTATGAAAACTCACCGCCAAATCCTGAAATACCAAACCCGAGATTGGCACAACGCAAATTATTTGCTGATGACAGGATGTTTCATACGATGGCAAAAATTGGTATAGAAAGCAATGGCAGCGATGGCATGGCCATGTTGGCAAATACCCGTTGGAAACTAAGCACTCTTTGGCATTTAGGCTACCATGATATGCATGGTTATGAAAGCGAAACTATGATTGGTCGTTATTTAGGGCGTATGCAATGGTGGTATCCTTATGTTGGTTTTGACTACCATTATAAAGTAGAAGGCGGACCCAAAAATATTTTCGGCAGTGAAGCAAAAAATTGGTTCGGGCAGACCAGCAATAAAAACAACCGGCATACAATAGTAGCGGGTATTGCATATACTTTACCTATGTTATTTATTGCCGATGCCAGAGTGGATGGAAATGGAAAGTTCCGGTTTCAATTAGGCAGAGAGGATGTGCCCCTAACCAGTCGTTTGCGTTTTAGCATGATGATAAATACCGACAGGGAGTATATGGCAGGATTCAGGTATATAGTTTCAAAATATTTTTCATTATCAACCCATTATGATAGTGATATGGGCTTTGGTGCAGGTCTTATAGTTGTTTATTAAAACAATAAAAAATTGTAATTTTTTTTGCATGAAACTAATTTTCATAAATGGCACTGGTAATGTTAACGATGGCGCTGACATAATTCCAGTTGATGGCGCCCTTTCTTGTGCCTCCCTAAAAAGCTCGGCAGCCGCATACATGAGATGAATCTTGACAAGTTATAACCCTTAAAACATCCCCAATAAAATACCCTCACATACAGCAAAATCTGCTATTTTTGCAGCCACCCTAAACACTAAATAAATGAAAAGTATATTCAACTCAAACACTACAGCAGAAATTGTAAATCGTATTAACAAATTAAGTTCCGACTCACACCCTCTTTGGGGTAAAATGAATGCAGCACAAATGTTGGCACATTGCAATGTTACCTACGAATTGGTATATGAAGATAAGCATCCTAAACCCAACGCTTTTATAAGGACTATCCTTAAATTATTTGTTAAAAACATAGTTATAAGTGAAAAGCCCTTCAAAAAGAATAGTCAAACAGCTCCTGCTTTTATTATAAAAGATAGTAGAGATTTTGATGTAGAAAAAACCCGTTTGATAAACCATATCCAAAAAACACAGGAGTTAGGTGAAGATCATTTTCACAACAAGGTATCCCATTCATTTGGTGCATTAACTAAAACAGAATGGAATAATATGTTTTACAAACATCTTGATCATCATTTAAGCCAATTTGGAGTATAATTTTAGTGTCGAATAAAAATATCCCTTAATAAAGCAAAATCTGTTATTTTTGCAGCCACATAAATGTGATAATTTAAATAGCTTAACCAAATGACCATTCATAAAGAAGGATATACCTCTCTCGCACTTTGCATTCTTTTCATTTTCATCATCAATGCATTAGTACATTTTTTCCTTCCGGATGTAGTTTGGTTTCGCTGGCTGATTTATATTTTTTCCTTTGCCCTTTTTATAATTATTTTACAATTTTTTCGCAGTCCGAATATTAAGGTTTCAAAAAATGAAACCCATATTATTTGTCCTGCCGATGGGAAAGTAGTGGTAATTGAAGAAACCGATGAACCCGAATATTTAAAAGATCGCCGTATTCAATTGTCTGTGTTTATGTCGCCTATTAATGTGCATGTAAACCGTAACCCGATCTCAGGCATTGTAAAATATTCTAAATATCATGCAGGCAAATTTTTAGTAGCCTGGCATCCAAAATCATCCACAGAAAATGAACGTACAACCGTTGTTATAGAAAACAATAAAGGAGTTTCTGTGTTATTCCGTCAAATTGCAGGAGCATTAGCACGCCGTATAGTGTGTTACGCTAAAGAAGGACAGCGGGTAGAACAGGGAGAGCAATTCGGCTTTATAAAATTTGGTTCAAGGGTAGATGTTTTCCTACCTTTAGGAACAGAAATTAAAGTTAATCTTGGTGATACTGTAAAAGGGGGTATTACCGTTTTAGCAGAATTGAAATCATAAATAAATAATAATTAAAAACACACAATCATGAAAAAATTATTCAGCATTTTAGCTTTAGCAGCATGTGTAAGCTTCGCATCAGCACAAACTCAACCAAAAGCTACTGCAAAAGCAGGAACAAAAAAAGAATGTAAAAAAGGCAAGGCTTGTTGCAGTAAAGACAAAGAAGGAAAAGAAAAAGCAACTGAAGCAGCACCAAAAGCTCCTGCAAAAAAGAATTAATTTTCAATTTTTCATAAAAAGCCTGCTTTCATAAAGAAGCGGGTTTTTTGTTGCAAGGTGTTTTATGTATACAAAAGGCTGAAAAATTGACCATTCTGTCATTTCATCCTTCTCTCATTCTTTCATTTCTTTTCTGTGGGATAAGGTTGATATATAGTTTGGGGAGGAGAGGAAAATGAAGCGCCATTCTTGGCCACAATTTCCATGATCTGGTAATTGATCTCTTCGCGGATTTTCATATAGTTATTATAATCATCAATCTTAATAAAGTAGATCACTTGCAGGTTCAAAGAAGAATCTCCGAAAGATTCAAATGTTACCGAAGTATCATTACTGGTGGCAGAATGTTTATTTACAAATTCTTCAATATCTTTGGAGATCTTTAACATAGTATCCGCAGGAGTTTCATATTTCAATCCCAGATTAAACTTTATTCTGCGAAGGTTTCTTAAAGTCAGATTTTCCAAGGGACTATCAATCATCTTTTTATTGGGAATGATAACCACCGTTTTATCCAGCGTTCGGATTAATGTACTTCTAAAGCCTACTTTCTCTATGGTGCCTTCGTATTTATCAATCCGGACCAGATCTCCTACCACAAAAGGTTTATCGGCAAAAATGGTAAAAGAGCCCAGAAGGTTTTGTAGAGTATCCTGAGCAGCCAAAGCCACCGCAATACCTCCAATACCTAAACCAGCAATAATAGTAGCCACATTCAAATTAAAAACAGCGCCCATCAGTACAAAAACACCAATAATAATCGTGACGATTTTAGATAATTCTTTTATAAAAGGAATGATCTGATTTTCAGATTTAGACTCCGTTAAGGATGCTTGATCAAGAAAAACATGTGCAACAAAATCTATGATTCGCAGAATGATCCAAAATATAGAAATTATAAAAAGGAACAGGAATACTTTATCAATAACATCAATAAGGGTAACATTATAAGTTGATGCTATATTATTAACAGTGGTCTTTCTGGTAAAGATTACTTCGTTTAAAGGAAAGCTTAATTGATTAATAGCAAAATAAAGAACTGCAAAAAGTATAAGCAACTCGACAGGGTGAACCAGTAAAGTAACAAACACATGAGGATGTTTCACATCACCAAAACGGCCAAATAATTTAAAAATAAGCTTACTGAGTAGTTTTGAAAACAAACGCTTAAACGGTAAACCAACCAGTAGTATAATCGCGAAAAGCAAATAGCTCTTTACGGTATTCCCTAAAATGATTTTATTTAACAGTTCGTAATTCATGTTATACTAATTGTTCTAATGCTATTTCAAACGCAGTTTTTGATATTTCTGTTTTCAATTTTGATTTAGCGTACGTTTTTTCTAATGCGGCACGTATCACATTAGAAGCATCGCTAAATATAGCGGCATCGCTCATTTCAATGTTGCGCTCCATTAAATAAGCAAAAACACGGGCCATTCCGCAATTAGAAATAAAATCGGGTATCACGGCCACATTCCCATCCGCACGTTCCATAATAGGACCGAAAAATATTTCTTTATCCGCAAAAGGAACATTTGCTCCGCTGGCAATAATTTCCAGGCCTGCTTTAATCAAATTCTTTACCTGCTCTTCAGTTACTAAACGTGATGCAGCAGCCGGAACAAATATTTCTGCTTCTGTATGCCATATTTGCTCATTAATCTGATCAAAAGGGGTCAGGTTTTCGGCTATCAGAGTATTGCCTTTCCGGTTTATAAATAGTTGCCGGATCTCTTCGAATGTAAAACCCTCGGGCTTTAATAAACCTCCAACACGATCTATGATCCCAATAATTTTAACTCCCTGTTGGGCAAGATAAAAAGCAGCAGCAGCAGCCACATTGCCCCAACCCTGAATGATAGCACGCTTTTCGGAGATATTACCCCCATAAATATCATAAAAATGACGGATAGATTCTGAAACTCCATAACCGGTGATCATATCTGCCACTACATATTTTTTTTTCACATCCGGCGAGAAGTTTACATCTTCCAAAACTTTAGAAACACCATAACGTAACTGGCCAATTTGATGTATTCGTTCATTTTCACGAGCGTTGTAATGACCATTAATTACCCCTTCCTGGGGATGCCATAATCCATAATTTTCGGTAATTGGAATTACTTCATGAATTTCATCCACATTTAAATCTCCGCCTGTACCATAATAGTTTTTCAACAGTGGCATTACGGCTTTATACCAACGTTCTAAAACGCCTTTTTTTCGCGGATCTGCCGGATCGAAATTAATTCCTGATTTTGCCCCACCTATCGGCGGACCAGAAACTGTAAATTTTACTTCCATCGTTTTGGCCAGTGATTCAACTTCACGCTTATCTAAACCTTTACGCATACGTGTACCGCCACCTGCGGCTCCGCCTCTTAAAGAATTAATCACAACCCAACCTTCAGCTTCAGTTTCAGTATCTTTCCATTCAAATACAATTTCCGGCCTTTTTTCTTCAAAACGTTTTAATAGTTGTTTCATCTATATCTTTTATTGCAGGGGGTAAAAACAAAAAAACCTCCGTTCCGGTTTTTATTGGGAAGGGAGGTTAAATAAGGTATGAATAGAATTACACTCTTTTTGATTTGATACGAGCAGCTTTACCGGTTAGTTCACGTAAGTAAAACAGTTTTGCTCTGCGAACTTTTCCATGACTATTCACATCAATTTTATCAATATTTGGAGAATTAACAGGGAAAATACGTTCTACTCCAACGCCGTTAGACATTTTGCGCACAGTGAATGTTTCGTTCACACCTACACTATTGCGTTGAATAACCACACCCTGATAAATCTGGATACGCTCTTTATTTCCTTCGCGAATTTTGTAGTGAACACTAACCGTATCGCCGGCTTTGAATACAGGAACTTGCTTTTTAACTACTGCCTGCTCTTCAACAAATTTTACTAAATCCATGATTTTAAGCTCTTAATTCCAATTTTTAGACTATAAAAATCGGAGTGCAATATTAGGAATAATTTTTAACTAAAAAAAGGAAGTTTGGTTTTTTTCCACTTTTATAAAGGAATTAACATTTTATATAAGAGTATGGAACAAATCTCTTTTTATTCAAGTTTATTAGCAATGTTAGTTTAATAGGTCGGGTCTGCGTAATTTGGTACGTTCTAAAGCTTGCTCATCCCGCCAATTATTAATGGCAGCTTCATTTCCGCTTAATAAAATATCGGGTACTTTATGTCCCTGCCAATCTGCCGGTCGGGTATAGATCGGGGCATCTAACAGTTCGCCTTGAAAAGAATCGGATAAAGCCGAAGTTTCATTATTAAGAACGCCAGGAAGCAGTCGTACAATGCTATCTACGAAAACTGCGGCAGGTAACTCACCTCCAGAAAGTACATAATCACCAATTGAAATTTCACGTGTTACAAACAGATCCCTGATGCGTTGGTCAATTCCTTTATAATGACCGCAAAGTATCATTATATTCCCTTTGCCCGAAAGTTCATTAGCCATCGTCTGACTTAATGTTTCCCCATCCGGAGTCATGAAAATCACCTCATCGTACTCCCGCTCAAATTTTAATTTATTGATGCAATTAGCAAATGGCTCAATACCCATGACCATGCCGCTACCGCCACCATAGGGGTAATCATCTACACTTTTCTGTTTGTTAGTGCTGTAATCTCTCAAATTATGTATTACAATTTCAACCCTGCCTTTCTTTTGGGCACGCTGCAAAATGGAATGTGCAAAAGGACTTTCCAACAGGGCTGGCAAAATAGTTATGATGTCAAAACGCATGATGTAAAATAAGGATAATTTATAATTATTTGTAGGGAGAATTCATGAATTCTCCCTACTCGCCAATATAGAGGTCAATTAATCCATCCGGAAGTGTAACATGTAAAATGCTATTTTCCTGGTCAACCTCTACAATCAGATCATTATTTAAAGGAAACATGATTTCTTTAAATTTATAAGATACAACGGCTATATATTGTTGAGGATATTCATTAATTTCAATGATCTCACCGAGTTCACCTTCTTTTTCATCATGTACAATAAAGCCTTTCAAATCTTTAATGAGAAACTCATCTTCATCCCGTTCGGGTTTTAAAGCAGTGGGCAGGTATAGTTTTTTGCGGATTAATTTCTCGGCCTTTTCGATAGTATCTATATCATCAAAATAGAAATTACCGGTTTGATTATTTTGCAATTTGAAAGAAGATATGAAGTAGGGAATTAGTTTCCCGTTTATTTCTGCAAAAACAGATTTAAGAGGAAGATCGGCTGGTTCCTCATATTCAAAAAACACCTGAATCTCACCTTTTAAACCTTTAGTTTTAGTGATATAGCCGATATAAAAACAATCTTCGATTTTCATAGCCTCACCCCGATTCCTCTCCAGAAGAGAGGAGAGTTTGAATCTGTTTTAAACAAGGATAGCGAAGACTTTCTATGGAGAAAGATTCTTCGCTATCGCTTATAATGATAATAATATATTACTCAGCTTTTTCTTCTGCACTTTCTGTAGCAGGAGCTTCAGTAACTTCTTCTGTAGTTTCCGCAACCGTTTCCTCAATAGCTGGAGCCTCAGCAACAACTTCTTCGGTTACCACTTCAGCAATAGGAGCTTCTTCTACTACTTCATCGGTAGCAGCTTGGGCAACTGGAACCTCTTCTTCTATAACTTCTTCAGCAAGAGGAGTGTTTTTAAGAGTTATTGCAGCAGCAATTTCTTCTTTCTTTTTAGCTTCTGCAGCTAAGGCTGCTTTTTTAACTTCATCTTTCGATTTAGTTAAGCCATCTTTTTTACTTTCAATTTTACCTTCTTTGCTTTGTAACCACTCCGCAAATTTAGTTTCTGCTTGTTCTACTGTTAAAGCGCCTTTTTTAACACCACCTTCCAGATGTTTTTTGTACATCACACCTTTGTACGAAAGTATCGCACGACAAGTATCTGTAGGTTCAGCACCTTTGTTAACCCAGTCTAACGCTTTTTCGAAATTAATTTCAATAGTAGCGGGGTTTGTGTTTGGATTGTAAGAACCGATACGTTCTATAAATTTACCATCTCTTGGAGCACGAGCGTCTGCTACCACTACATGATAAAAAGGTTTTCCCTTTTTACCAAATCTTTGCAATCTGATTTTAGTTGCCATTTTTTAAGTTTATGTATTCAACATATTCCCGGAGACTATTCTGCGGGCTGCAAAGATATAAAAAAAACCAATTATTTTAATCTGAGCTCAATAATTGTCATTTATTAAATATTATCTTATATTTATATATAATTTCATATTAAATAAATATATGATTAATATTAGCAGGCGAAAGCGATTTTTGAACTGGGTTATTGATACTACAATTTGCCTAATTGCATTTATTGGTATTGTTAGGTTGCTATATGTATCTAGTTTTTTATCTCAAACAGAAATAAGGCAATTGAAATATCTATTTCTCTTTTTTAATTTCTTGTATTATTTATTATTTGAATGCCTGCTTCAGATACCGCTTTCAAAATTTATAACCAAATCTACCGTAGTGGATCAAAGTGGAAATAAACCAACTATCAAACAATTAGCATTAAGAACTGTTATACGGTTTATTCCTTTGGAACCATTATTTATTCTTTTTTCAGAAGATAAAAGCACTTTACACGACTTATTATCAAAAACAAAAACAATTAATTCTTAACTCTATGAAATCATGAAAAAGTTTAACAGTATTATTTCCGTGTTGTTAATAGTTGGCCTGCTATCAGGTTGCGCTACCATTTTAGGTGGACCAAGAACTTCCTATCAGGTTACTAAGCCTACTCAGGGCCAACCACAACGCCAGGTTAGGGTGGGTTATATTATTGCTGATGCAGTTTTAACGGGTGCGTTAGGATTAATAGTTGATTTTGCTACTGGCGCTGTTTACAAACCTACTCCTGCGGGCAATTAACATCATCTTTAAGCTACCAATAGCCAGTTCTCTTACTATTGGTAGCTTATTCAACTATATTATTTATAAAATTTACGGGGCTGCAAAGTCAATCTGTTTTTTAATTTTTCTTGGAAGAGTCCACGGTCTCAATATATTAGGATAATTTTCTTCACCTATATAATAAGCATGATTTTCCTCCCATTGTATTTCTGGTGTTAGCGACAACATTATTATTTCACCCTTGTCTATAATTTTTTTCTCTATTTCATCGTATAAAACAAGTCTGCCTCTGGCATCGCCACCACCACCGAGCATTCCGGGAAGGAAATTTTCATAATTGTATTTTTGAGCAAAAACAGAATATTGCTTATCCGGGCTATAGGTTCTATAATATTCTCCACCCAAGCTTGATAGAAAAGCTATTAATCCTGTAACAGTGAGGATTAAGCCAATTATTATAAATTGTTTTAGTTTCATTGCAGATAATAATTATTGCAAATTTGAACGAATTATAATATTCTTACCTGCTGTTCGATAAAATCAATCAATGAGTGAATCACTTTAATATGAATTTCCTGCGCCCGGTCTGCATATTGTGACTGAGGTGCCCGGATTTCAACATCACAAAGTGAAGCCATTTTGCCGCCATCTTTACCGGTTAAACCAATTATCTGCATTCCTTTTTTCTTTGCAGCTTCAATAGCATTTAATACATTTTCTGAATTGCCGCTGGTGCTGATGGCAAATAGAACATCACCGGATTGCCCGATAGCTTCAACCATTCTGGAGAATACAAAAGCATAACCATAATCATTAGCTACACATGATAAATGTGAAGGATCTGAAATAGAAAGGGCGGGTAATGCAGGCCGGTCATTACGATATCTGCCGGATAGTTCTTCTGCAAAATGCATGGCATCACACATAGAACCACCATTGCCGCATGAGATTATTTTTTTGCCATCATGTATAGCTGTAACCAGTAATTGTCCAGCAGATTCAATTTTTTGGAAGTTCATATTATCAGACAAAAAAGTGCTTAAAACTTCTTGTGCTTCAATGAAGTGTTGCTTTATAATATCCATAATAATCTGCTGCTTCTGCGATGCAATATCGGATAATTATTTTTATTCTTCGGTTGCGATTGGTATTTCCTATAGTGCGGTGGCTACTTCTTATGTTGTGGCGCCTAATCCTAAAACCTACCCAACCTTCATCGTGTGCTGTCAGATGTTTCTACCTGACAGTTAAAATTTGCCGAGAATATGGACATGCTAATCCTTGCATTCATTTAATTACTCAATCCATAAACTCCTTAATAATATACCCGCCAGTCATACTTTTTGTCGAAGACACATCAACTTAAAACGAATTCGCTCAGAAAAAGAGAATGTAAAATTTGTTTTCCTGAAAAAATAAATTTTTTTAACCAAAAAACAAGTTAATACGATTTTATATTGCGCTATATTTGCTTTAAAATAAAAAATATTAATGAATGATATCCTCGTGCTATATTATTCCCAATCGGGCCAATTGGAAGAAATTGCAAAAAATATCGCAAAACCACTTCTGAATGATGCCGATGTGAGCTTAACTTTTAGCGAGATAAAACTAGAGAAGCCATTCTCTTTCCCATGGAAAAAGGAAGCTTTTTTTGATGCATTTCCGGAATCATTTCTGCAAATCCCAGCGAAAATCCTTGCTCCACCAGAAGAAGTTTTAGCAAAGAAATACGATTTGGTGATTTTGGCATATCAAGTCTGGTATTTGTCACCATCCATTCCTGTAAATTCTTTTTTGAAAAGTGAATTTGCAAAACAATTGTTGGAAAACACACCAGTGGTAACTGTTATCGGTTGCAGAAACATGTGGATTATGGCGCAGGAAAAAGTGAAGCAACTGCTCAGAAACGTAAATGCACAGTTAGTGGGAAACATTGTTTTAGTGGATAGGGCACCGAATTTAATCAGCGTGATTACCATTGTAGATTGGATGTTTTTAGGAAAAAAACGCAATTATTTGGGGATTTTCCCAAAACCGGGAGTTTCCGAGAAAGATATTCAAGAAGCTTCTCGATTTGGGGAAACGATAGGTAAAAGCTTGCAAAGAAATAATTTTAACGATCTGCAACCTGAATTGCTCAAAATGGATGCGGTCACTGTTAATGAGTATTTGATTAAAACCGACAAAAAAGGGAACATAGTATTCAATAAATGGGCTAATCTGATTATCTCTAAAAAAGAATCGCGGAAATCATGGTTGAAAGTTTTTAATATTTATTTGCTATTGGCTATTTGGATAATTTCGCCAATAGTCTACATCTTCCATCTTTTAACCTATCCTTTTACAATTGCAAAAAGAAAGAAGGCCATTGCCTACTATAAAAGTATCTAACACTATTATAATTTAAATATGTTTGAAGTTTATATCACAAAAGCCGGAAAATATCTGCCTAACGACCCCATTTCAAATGATGAAATGGAGAATTATCTGGGTATGATTAATGATGCGACTTCTAAAGCAAGACGAATTGTTTTGCGCAACAACGGGATCACGTCCCGTTATTACGCTTTGGATAAAAGAGGAAAGCCAACGCATACCAATGCTGCATTGACAAATAATGCTATCGAAACCCTTTTTGACGAAAGTTTTTCTCGAAAAGATACTCAATTGCTTTCTTGCGGAACCTCAACGCCAGATAATTTATTGCCATCTCACGCTGCAATGGTACATGGATTGATGAAAAATCATTCGATAGAACTAAATTCGTCATCAGGAGTATGTTGCGCAGGAATGAATGCATTGAAATTTGGATATCTCTCCATTAAATCAGGGAGCACAAAAAATGCTATTTGTACAGGATCTGAGAGGCTTTCTTCGTGGATGCTTGCCGATAAGTTTGAAAATGAAGTGACCAATCTTAAAAATCTGCAAGAGCAACCCATTCTTGCTTTCAAAAAAGAATTTCTTCGATGGATGTTGTCTGATGGGGCCGGTGCTTTTCTATTGGAAAACAAACCTAAAGGCGAAATCTCATTAAAAATAGAATGGATGGAAGCCTATTCATTTGCTTATGAGTTAGAAGCATGTATGTACGCAGGAGGTGAAAAAATGGAAAATGGCGAAATTAAGTCCTGGAGTGATTATCCAGCTGAAGAATGGTCGAAACAATCTATTTTCTCATTAAAACAAGACGTAAAAACATTAGATAAATATATCCTTGAAAAAGGCTCTGAATGTATAAAAACATCCTTGGAGAAACACAATATAAATCCATCAGAGGTAGATCATTTCCTGCCCCATATTTCATCAAATTATTTTGCAGATCGATCTTATGATGCCATGGCGGCCCGGAATGTGGTGTTCCCCAAAGAGAAGTGGTTTATGAATTTAAGCAAAGTGGGGAATGTTGGTGCAGCTTCCATTTATTTAATGGTAGAGGAACTAATGAACTCTGGTAAGCTAAAAAAGGGAGAGAAGATTTTATTAGTTGTTCCGGAAAGTGGCCGGTTTTCTTATGCGCATGCCTATTTAACGGTTTGCTAAATGCAAAATGATACACTGCCAATACTAGGCGCTGTCAGGTGGTTTATATCTGACAGCAATATATTTCGGGGCTTATGGGTTAAGAAAACATAGACCTTTTGATTTAAATATACTAAAACCTGTTTCCGTAAATGTTACTTTAAGTATAGTCAGATATTTACACCAAACAACATTACATCCTCTCCGGCAATGTATATTTTCTACCCTTATTCTGCTCTTTTAACCATTTCAGTAAAGGCTCAAAATAATCTAACATGGGTTTTGCGCTTAGTTCCGATCCTGTTTTTTCTTTCAATACCTGATTCCAGTCTTTACTTGCACCGGGATACATAATGCTCTGCAAAAACTTTCCTACTTCTTTATTGCCGTAATAATTGGTGGCTTTAGGGTCCTGATGAAGAATTTCTTTAGCGATATGATCATGCAATTGGAATAAAATCACAAAAGATAAAGCATAATCATAATACTGGGCCGGATCATCATTGATATGTGTTTTAGAGGCAGCATCGGCATACTTTTCTCCGCGTTCTGTAGGAGGCACAATGCCCTGGTATTTTTTAGCGAGTTCCCACCATTTTTTATTGAGCTGGTCTGCGGGAAGGTTATCAGCATAAAGAGATTTTTCAAATTCTGTCATGGTACCGGCAGAGAAGGGAATGAAAACGGCATAGTTCAGAGCTTCTTTAAGCAGAGCCTGGATCTCGTCCGATTTAGATCCTTTAGGAATAATGCCTTTATTTTCCAGGAAAGGCTTTTGCATGGCGGCGAATCCCATTAAACTACCCATTGCTTCATGATACGCTCTGTTTGCACCTTCACGCAGTAATGGAGGTACATCTTTATTTGTGTAGGTCATGTAGTAATAGATATGGCCCAGCTCATGATTGGCGGTTTCATACCATTCGGAATTAGGCTCTACACTCATTAAACTGCGTACATCATGATTTAAATCGATATGCCATGCCGAAGCGTGGTTATTCTTTTTATAGTTGGCATTTGCCGGAACGGGATACAGGCTTGATTTAGCCCAGAACGTAGCCGGAAGAGCCGAGTAGCCTATGCTTTTATAAAAGTCTTCGCCATCTTTTACAATCCATTCTGCTGTTTTGGTTCTTAAAACAGAATCGGTATTCATGCCTTTCACCGTAACCATCGAACTCCAGTCCTGCCCCCAGCGGTTAGGAAGCCATTGGGCAGGCAAATAATCAGGCACTTCTTTCACCTTGTATTTTTTTGCGAGTTCATAACGGGCGTAAGTATGCAATTCGCGATATAATGGACGTAATTCTTGGTTAATCTTACCGATAAGCGCCATCATTTGATCGGTAGTTAAGCCATAATCAGAAACCTGGTAATCAAAGAAATTCTTATATCCTAAAGCCTGTACGGTTTTATTACGCAGCCCGCGTAAATTAATAAGTCCGACTTTTAAACCAACGCCCACTTCTTTACTAGCTTCCCAAACCTGTAAACGCTTGGCTAAATCGGTTTCATCCCGTAAGGCATTATCAATATCATTTGCCGAAACAGATTTACCATTGATCTTGAAATCATAGCCAAATAACTTTTCTGTCTGTGCATTTTCAGCTTTGATCCGTTCTTTAACCAGAGCAGATACTGTTTGCGGATTATTAGCAGCGGAATACAGGATTTTCTCTAATTGTTTAACCTGTAACTCGGTAAGATCTGATTTGTCTTTTAGAAACCGTTGAGCCTGTTCAATATTTTCTTTACTGCCGGTAAATGTGGCATAAGCTTCGCCCGTAACCTGAACTTTTTTTGCGTTGGTGCTATCGCCGGCTATAATTTTTGTATTGGCCGACCACTGCGCTTCGGATGATTCGGTGTATAGACGTACGTATTCTTTCGTGTAGGGAATCAAGAAAGGCCTGGGCGTCTTTTTGAACCTGTTTATTGGTACTGCAAGCTGTTAAAATGAGGAAAGAGAGACAGTAATAGATAACCTTTTTCATAACTTGGTTTATTTATAATGATAAAATATCAACGATTTTTAATAGTTCCGCATTTACATCTGCAATGTGTTTAATGGCATTAGCAAAGGGTGTGAAATGAATATTATTATTAACCACCCCAATCATTTCGCCTTTTTTTCCTGCGATTAAAGATTCTACCGCAGCCACTCCTAAACGACTTGCCAAAACCCGGTCCATACAACTTGGCGCACCGCCCCGTTGTATATGCCCCAGAATAGAAATACGGGTATCAATAGCGGGGAATTTCCCTTTCACTATGGTGGCTATTTCAAATGCGCCTCCGGCATCATCACCTTCGGCTACAATAATTATTTTAGACGATTTATCTTTACGGCCTTTTTCTAAACGTGCCAACAAAGCATTAATATCTGTTTTAGTTTCGGGAATTAAAATGGATTCTGCCCCAGTACCTATACCGCTTCTCAAAGCGATAAGTCCAGAATCACGGCCCATTACTTCCACGATAAATAGGCGGTCGTGTGATTCGGCAGTATCACGTATTTTATCTACTGCTTCTACCACTGTGTTAATAGCAGTATCGTAGCCAATAGTATAATCGGTTCCCACCAAATCATTGTCTATTGTCCCCGGAAGGCCAATAACCGGAATGTGAAACTCGTCAATGAAAATATTTGCTCCGGTAAATGTACCATCACCACCGATGGCTACCAGTGCATCAATATTTTGTTTTTTTAACTGTTGATAGGCTTTTTCCCGGCCTTCTTTGGTGCGAAATTCTTCACTTCGGGCTGTTTTTAAAATGGTGCCTCCGCGTTGTATGATATTAGCCACAGATTTACGTTCCATCGGAATGAATTCTCCGTTGATCATGCCGTCATAACCCCGCATAATACCGGTTACCTGTAAATTGTAATATAAGCCTGTGCGTACAACCGCACGAATTGCGGCATTCATTCCCGGGGAGTCTCCGCCAGATGTAAAAACTCCGATATTTTTTATTGTGTTCATATTACTTTGGTGCGAAAGCTTTTTTTCCGCTATCTAAAAATTGAATGTAATTATTAATATCCAGATTAAAGGCCTGCGGCGGAACAAGTTTATCACCTTTATCATTTACAATGACATAATAAGGCTGTGAATTTGTACCAAATTTAGAAGCTTGAAGGTCACTCCATTTCTTTCCTAAAAGCGTGATTTCTTTGCCACTAAAAACGGATGTATATTTTTCGGTATCATTCAACTCTGTTTTATCGTCTACATATAAAGAAATTAAAACATAATCATTTTTTAATCTTCGTAATACTTCCGGATCTGACCAGACACTGGCTTCCATTTTACGGCAATTCGTACAGCTCCATCCAGTAAAATCTACTAGAACCGGTTTGTTTACCTGTTTTGCGTAGGCAAGTCCTTCTTCATAATCATAAAAAGCATCTAAGCCGTGAGGAGCGTGAAATAAGCCGTCATATTTTTTAACTGCGGTTGCCGGCGGATCTCCTGCAGAAGAGGAGACTTTATTGGTATACAAATCAAAATCTTGTGTGGTTTGTGGAGGAAGCCATGCACTGATCGATTTTAATGGTGCCCCCCATAATCCCGGAATCATATATAAGGTGAAACCTAAAATTAGCATGGCGAAAAATAATCGTGGTAAGGAAATAAAATTTAATGGCACATCGTGTACCAAGCGAATTTTGCCCAATACATATAATCCCCAAAAGGCAAAAATAATGATCCATATAATTAAGAAGATATCCCGATTGAAAATGCCCCAATGATAAGCCAGATCTACATTAGATAAAAACTTGAATGCCAAAGCCAGTTCCAAAAATCCGAGGGAAACCTTAACGGTATTTAACCAACCGCCGGATTTTGGCATTTCTTTAAGCCAGGAAGGGAAAATAGCAAATAGGGTAAAAGGTATCGCTAAAGCAGATGAAAAACCAAACATGCCAATAGCCGGACCAAGGTATGACCCTTTAGAAACAGCATCAACCAATAAGGTTCCGATAATTGGTCCGGTGCATGAAAATGAAACTAAAGCGAGTGTGAAGGCCATGAAGAATAATCCGACAGAGCCTTTCTGGTTAGACTTTTCATCCATTTTATTAACCAATCCAGAGGGGAGTGTGATTTCAAAGGCTCCTAAAAAAGATATGGCGAAAATTAGGAGTGCAGCAAAAAATAAGAGATTAAATGTGGCACTGCTGGCTGCTTCATTTAAAGCAGAGGCTCCAAAAATAAAGGTAATTAACAGCCCTAATGCAACATAAATGATAATAATAGATAAACCATAAATAATAGCACTTCGAATACCCTTTGCCCTCGAGCCTGATTTTTTAGTAAAAAAAGAAACAGTTAAAGGAATCATGGGATAAATACAGGGCATAAAAAAAGCAGCTAATCCGCCTAAAAATCCGGCAATAAATATTCCCCAAAATGAAGTTGAGACAGGGGTTTCTGATGCATGTTTTGAACCTGCCGATGAACTGGTTTGAGCAGGTTTTACAATTGCATCTTGTTTTTTTTGTGCGCTATCATTATTCGTTTTTTGAGGAATGGCACTTACCTTATTGCTAAGTGTGTCAGGATTTATTTTAGACGCCCCATCAACAGGTATTTTAAAATCAAGTTCTGTGGGGGGCAGGCACTTTTCATCATTGCAAACCATAAATTCTACGGTTCCACTAACGGTAGTTTTTGGTTTAGTAAGTTTAATAAGCTGTTTAAATATAGCCTGGTTTTCATGCCAGGAGATATTCATGTTAAAGTTTTTATCAAATGCTGTTACCGGTTTTGGCTCTTCAGTAACTTTACCCACTAATTTATAATCCCCGGAAGGAGAAAATTTAAATGAAGTGGGAACAGGGCCACCTTCTTCAATAAACTGGGAATAAACATGCCAGCCTTTATCAATTTTGGCTGTAATGATCAAATTGGCTTCTTTGTCATTTATCCTTTCGGATGAATAGCTCCATTTTACAGGGTTAAGAATTTGTCCCTGCACGCTATAGCCCAAAAACAGAAAGATGATGCTCAGTATTTTTTTCATTTCAAGTTTTATTTATATGGAATGTATGAATTCAATTTCTTTAAAATCAAATTGCTGTATTTTGTTTTTTATTTCTACCTGCAGATATCCTTCGGGGCTTACTCCGCAAATTTTACCGCTATGCAAATCGGCATCGATTTTAAAAATAGCCCATTCATTCATAAGATATAGTTTTTGAATGTAGTCCGCTGTAATTTCATTTATTTTACCTGCTTTTAACTGTAAATAGCGGGCTTCAATAGCTTTGCAAATGTCGGCCAATACGATTTGCAAATCATAATCAGTATGTAAGATTTTCTTAAAGGAGGTAGGATTCCTTATGTTGGGCAGAAATTGAGTCTGATTAACATTCAGCCCTATACCAATGATGGCATATTTAATTTGGTTGCCCTGAATTATATTTTCAATCAGTATTCCTCCAATTTTTTTAGCATTAATGTAAAGATCATTAGGCCATTTAATTTTTGCGGAATCACCAAAATACATTGCCAATACATCATTTAAGGCTAAGCTGACTGCTTTATTGAGATCAAATTGCTTCTCTACAGGTAAAAAAGAAGGATTAAGTAGTATACTGAATGTGAGATTTTTGCCTGCCTCGCTCTGCCAAATATGATTAGCTTGTCCGCGGCCCTCATATTGCTTTTCTGCCATTATAACAGTACCTTCTAAGAATGGCGTAGATTTTGACAAAGCATCTTTAAGATAGGTGTTTGTTGAGCCTACCTCATTTAAGATGACAATATTTTGTCCAACAAATAATCCTGAAAAAGTGTTATTTTGCAAAGTATAGCAGTGCTAAATTTTAATTTTTTCAAAACTAATTTTTTTTAATGGTAAAAAACAAAATTGCTCAGGAATCCACCTCCATTTCAGAGATTGTAGTTCATGGAATTCAGGAAAAAAAGGGAAGTGACATTGTTCGTTTAGATCTCAGAAATTTACATAGCTCAGTAGCAGATTATTTTGTGATATGTCATGCCGAATCTTCCAACCAAGTTAAAGCTATTGCCTCAAGTGTTGAAGAGGAAGTATATAAAGCACTAAAACAAGATCCCTGGAGAAAAGAGGGATTACAACATGGTGAATGGATACTTTTGGATTATATAGATGTAGTAGTTCATATATTTAAAACAGATAAACGTCAATATTACGGTATTGAAGATCTGTGGGGTGATGCAGAAATGCAATTTTATAAGAGCGCATAAAACCAAGTAGTTTGCGCTTTTCGTTAGTATATCATTTATACATTCTTGTGAATAAATAAAATGAAAGAAAATAAATCAGAGAATAAAAAACCTATACAGAAAATCCCGAGTAAGAAACTTATTCCTAAAACACCAAAATTTAATATTATGTGGCTTTATGCCGCTATAATAATTGGTCTTTTTGTGGTTCAATATTTATTTAGTAATAGTAATGTAAAACCTACTACTTATCAAAAATTTGAGAATGAAATGCTCAAACCAAGGGATGTTGAAAAGCTGGTAGCGTATAAGAGCAATGACTTAGTGAAAGTAGAGGTCTTTATTAAAAAAGATAAATTAAAAGAGCCTAAATACAGTGATGTACAGACTAAAAGTAATTTTAATATGTCTGCTAATACTCCACAATATGAATTTACAGACGGATCTTTCGACGGGCTACAAGCTAAACTAAAAGAAGCAGAAAAAGATATTCCAGCCGATCAGCGTACGCCTCTTAATATTGAATCACGTGAAAGCCCATGGGCTGGTTGGTTCATGTCATTCATTTTGCCGGTATTATTACTCATTGGTTTCTGGATGTTTATTATGAAACGTATGGGTAGCGGTGCAGGTGGCGGTGCAGGCGGGCAAATCTTTAACATTGGTAAATCTAAAGCCACACTTTTTGATAAAGAATCTCAGGTTGCAATCACATTTAATGATGTGGCCGGCCTCGAAGAGGCGAAACAGGAAGTGATGGAAATTGTAGATTTCTTAAAAAATCCAAAAAAATATACCAATCTGGGAGGTAAAATTCCCAAGGGTGCCTTACTTATTGGCGCTCCGGGTACAGGGAAAACTTTAATGGCCAAAGCAGTTGCAGGTGAAGCACAGGTTCCATTCTTCTCTCTTTCCGGATCAGATTTCGTAGAGATGTTTGTGGGTGTTGGTGCATCACGCGTACGTGATCTGTTTAAACAGGCCAAAGACAAGGCACCATGTATCATCTTTATTGATGAGATTGATGCTATTGGCCGTGCCCGTGGTAAAAATAATATTGTGGGTGGTAATGATGAACGAGAAAATACATTAAACCAATTATTAGTTGAGATGGATGGTTTTGGTACAGATTCCGGAATTATTATTCTGGCAGCCACCAATCGCCCGGATGTTTTAGATACCGCCTTATTACGCCCTGGTCGTTTTGATCGTCAGATTTCTATCGATAAGCCTGATTTAGTTGGCCGTGAACAAATATTTAAAGTTCATTTAAAACCTTTAAAACTGGCTGATGGTGTAGATGCTAAAAAACTATCAGCACAAACGCCGGGTTTTGCCGGTGCCGAAATTGCTAACGTTTGTAATGAAGCTGCTTTAATTGCTGCACGACGTGATAAAGAAGCAGTGGATATGCAGGATTTTCAGGATGCGGTGGATCGCGTGATTGGAGGTTTAGAGAAAAAAAATAAAATCATATCACCAGAAGAAAAACGCATTGTGGCTTACCATGAAGCTGGCCATGCCATTGCAGGTTGGTTCTTAGAACATGCTGATCCATTGGTAAAAGTTTCTATCGTGCCGCGTGGCGTTGCAGCTTTGGGTTATGCACAGTATTTACCAAAAGAACAGTTCTTATATACAACAGAGCAGTTATTAGATGGGATGTGTATGACATTGGGAGGCCGTGTTGCGGAAGATATTGTATTTGGTAAGATATCAACAGGAGCCCAAAATGATCTGGAGCGCATTACAAAATTATCATACGCTATGGTTACTATTTATGGGATGAATGAGAAAGTAGGTAATGTATCATTTAACGATACCCAGGGCGAATACCAGTTTAACAGACCTTATTCAGAGAAAACATCCGAAATGATTGATATTGAGGTTCGGAACCAAATTGATACCGCATATCAACGAACCAAAAATTTACTAACTGAAAAACGGGATGGTTTAGAAAAATTAGCTCATAAGTTATTAGAAAAAGAAATCTTATTTCAGTCAGATCTGGAAGAAATATTAGGAAAACGCCCGTTTGATAACCGGACTACATACGATGAATTTGTGAACGGTGAAGAAGGTGAATCTCGTCAGGATATTCCAAAAGAAGCTTTAGAGCATGAAGGTGTGACAGATCATAATATAGATCTTCCTGAAAACAGATCTTCTCAAGATTAAGAATTTGAGGGCATTTTCAAATTCTAGCAAATAGGATTCTTATGAAGGAAACCACTTCCAGAGAAAAGATACTGAAGAAGATCCGAAAGGCTCTGCTTGAGAAACGGGATAATCCTTATCCCAATTTGGAAGATACTTCTCTATATGAAGAATATGCAGGCTTTTTAGATGTATTATTTGCCGAGCAGTTTACAGCAGTGGCTGGACAATTTGTTTTTTGTGAAAGCGATATTCAACTCATAGAAAATTTACTTCAACTAGCAGAAGAACGTAAATGGCGTAAAATCTATTGCTGGGAGCCAAAACTGCAAGAGCTTTTAACAACATACGAATATCCATTTTACAGTACCGATACCGACTTTATGCAGGCAGAAGTTGGCATTACCTTATGTGAATCATTAATAGCCAGAAATGGCAGCGTATTAGTTTCAAATGGCAATGCCGCCGGCCGAAGATTAAGTATTTATCCTAATGTTCATCTAGTTTTGGCCTATACCTCCCAACTCGTTTTAGATTTAAAAGACGGGTTTAAGCTATTGAAAGAGAAATATGCTAATCACTTGCCTTCCATGATATCCAATATAACCGGGCCAAGCCGTACCGCAGATATTGAAAAAACATTAGTTCTTGGGGCACATGGCCCAAAAGAATTGTTTGTTTTTTTGATGGATGATATCAATTTATAATTTTATTTTCTTATTACAATTTTGCTAAAAAAATTAGTAAAATTGCATATGGCACATGAAGAGAATAAAGAGTTTTTTAAGGGGCGTGGTGCACAGATAAATACCCATAATAAGTTTCTTAAAAATAAATACGTAGTAGAGCACCAAGAAGGTATCGACGAGCCAATGCTTGAAAATACTTCAACTCAATTCTTTGAAGAACATGCTAAAAAAATAGTCAGCATTTCTAACAGCCCTGATCTCCCGTTTATGTATTCTATTAATCCTTACCAGGGATGCGAGCATGGTTGTTTATATTGCTATGCACGTAATGCTCATGAATATTGGGGGTTTAGTGGCGGTTTAGATTTCGAGCGGAAAATAATTGTGAAGCGAAATGCCGCAGAATTATTAGAACAGTTCTTTAATAAAAAAGGCTATAAACCCGTACCCATTATGTTGTCCGGCAATACAGATTGTTATCAACCCATAGAACGGAAATTAAAAATTACACGTTCGCTTTTACAAGTGTTTTTAAAATACAAACATCCGGTTAGCATTATCAGTAAAAATAATTTGATCATACGAGATCTGGATATTTTAAAAGAACTGGCAGCTCTTGATCTGGTACACGTTGCGGTAACACTAAACTCATTAAATGAAAGTTTACGTTTAAAGTTAGAACCAAGGACGGTGACAGGTCAAAGCAGAGTGAAACTCATATCTAAACTGGCTGCAGAAAATATACCTGTCAGGTTAATGCTTGCTCCCATTATTCCGGGATTAAACAGTGATGAGATACCAACCGTAATTAAAGCTGCCGCAGATGCTGGTGCCAGTGCTGCTTCGTTTACCATAGTCCGGCTAAATGGTTCTATTGCAGAAATTTTTACAGACTGGATCCATAAAGCATATCCCGATAGGGCAGATAAAGTTTTACATATGATAGCGGATTGCCATGGTGGTAAATTAAATGATAGCAGATGGGGAAAAAGAATGCGGGGTGAAGGTCAGGTAGTGGCAAGTATTCATCAACTATTTAAGATTTCTGCAAATCGATTTATGTCAGGCAGATCGTTAAGACCATTTAATCTGGAATATTTTAGTCCTTCAAATGGGAAACAATTAAATTTATTTTAATTGTTAAATACACAGTTTAAAAGAATTTTGTATCTTTAATACAATAAACCAATTCAGTATTCAGTTCAAATACTCCGAATGAGCTCTAATATCAAATCTGTAATCATTGCTACAGGAAGTTACGTTCCTCTAAATATTATATCTAATGAAACGTTTTTACACCACCAGTTCTATGAAAGAGACGGTGAATTAATTATGCGTGAGAATGCAGAAGTCATATCTAAGTTTCAGGGTATTACGGAAATTGAAGAAAGAAGATATGCTGATTCTGATCATAATGCTTCTGACCTTGGTTATTTTGCAGCCAAAAATGCGATTGAATCATCGGGCATTGATGCTGAAACATTAGATTATATTATTGTAGCCCATAATTTTGGCGACATTCGTCCCGGTAGTACACGGGCAGAAGCTATACCTACCTTAGGATCAAAAATTAAATATAAATTAGGCATTAAAAACCCTGATTGTGTGGCATATGATTTACCTTTTGGATGTCCTGGCTGGTTGCAGGGAATGATTCAGGCTGATTATTTTATCCGATCCGGAGATGCAAAACGTGTATTAATAATAGGTACAGAAACGCTTTCGCGTGTTACTGACCCACATGACAGAGATAGTATGATCTTTGCAGATGGGGCTGGGGCCACAATTTTGGAGGGTAAAATGAATACCGATTCAGGGATAATTGCTCATAAAACTCAAACTCATGCTTCGGAAGAAGCATATTATTTGTACACCTCCAAATCAAGCAATCCAGCTCTTGTAAGTGATGATATGTTTATAAAAATGGATGGGCGTAAGATTTATGAATATGCATTAAAAAATGTTCCATTAGTTATAAAACAAGCTCTTGAGAAATCAGGTACAGATATTAAAGATGTAAAAAAGGTTTTAGTTCATCAGGCAAATGGTAAAATGGATGAAGCTATATTAAAGCGCCTTTTTAAACTTTATAATATTGCGGAACCTCCTTTGGAAGTTATGCCCATGACTATCTCCAAATATGGAAATAGCTCTGTGGCAACTATCCCAACTTTATTAGATCTTATATTAAATAAAAAGATTGAAAAGCAGGAATTAAATCCTGGCGATACTGTTGTTTTTGCATCTGTAGGGGCAGGAATGAACATTAATGCGATGGTTTATCGGTTTTAAGCAATCTTTATCATCAATCACTAATAGAAATGCAACTTGCTTGTCATAAAAAAAGCAGTTCTGATATAGAACCGCTTTAATATTTTATTAAAATCTGAATTAAGCTATTGCTGGTTGTTCTTCTAAAGCAAAACCTTCATCCACTAAAATTCTTCCACAATGCTCGCAAACAATGATCTTTTTACGCTGACGAATATCTAATTGTCTTTGAGGCGGAATTTGATTAAAGCAACCTGAACATGAATCACGTTGAATAGTTACTACAGCCAGACCGTTTTTTGCATTATTACGCAAACGATTATAAGCTGTTAATAAGCGTTCATCGATATGTTTTTCTGCTTTTTCTGCTTTGGCCATAATAAGCGCTTCTTCTTTTTCAGTTTCTGCAGTAATGGTGTCTAATTCGCCTTTTTTAAGCTCTAAATCTCTTTTACGCTCATTCAGGTTTGCCAACGCTTTTTCATAAACATCAGTTTTATTTGTGATCTCAAAAGTATATTCTTTAATCTTTTTTTCTGATACCTGAACTTCTAAACCCTGAATTTCAATTTCTTTTGAAATTGCGTCATATTCACGATTATTTTTAACATCGGTAAGTTGAGTTTCGTACTTCTTGGCAGCGGCCAATGCCTCCTTAATTACATTTTTGCGGGTTACAATTGAATCTTCAAGTTCATCAAGTTCGCCTTTTATCTTTTGAATACGGGTTTCTAAACCTGCAACTTCATCTTCCAAATCAGCAACTTCCATTGGAAGCTCTCCACGAGTTTGACGGATTTTGTCAATTTGGGTATGAACGGTTTGGAGTTCGTATAATGCTTTTAATTTTTGTTCTACAGTTTGTTCCATTAAATCAGGTAATTTATGGGGTTTGTATTTTGTGTTGTTAAACGGAGTGCAAAGTTAGGGAATTTTTCTGTAATAAATTCCATTAATAGTTCTTGGGTAAACTGCTCACTTTCAAAATGTCCTATATCAGCAATTACAATTTTTTTATCCGCATCAAAAAACTCGTGATACTTATAATCTGAAGTTATAAACATATCGGCACCAGCACTGATAGCCTGTTGTAATAAAAAACTCCCAGAGCCACCACAAACGGCAATTCGCTTTATTTTTTTGTTGTTTAAGGTTGTATGCCGGATAACTTTTACATTTAACTCTTTTTTTACATGCTTTAAAAATTCCACTTCCTCCATTTCCTGATCCAGCCAGCCAATCATTCCGGCTCCAACCTGCGGGTGGCTCTGGTCTAATGAGTAGATATCATAAGCCACTTCTTCATACGGATGAGCCTCGTGCAAGGCCAAAATGATTTGTCTTTCTAAGTATATAGGATAAACAGTCTCTATCCTAACTTCGTTTTCATGATGCCGAACTCCCTTTTCGCCAACAAAAGGATTTGCAGATTCATTTCCTTTAAATGTTCCCAAACCTTCAGTATTAAAACTACATTCTGAATAATTTCCTATATCTCCGGCACCAGCTTTGAATAAAGCAGTCCGCACTTTTTCAGCATGTTCAACAGGGAAATAGGTGACTAATTTTTTTAATAAATTACCCTTTCGGGATAAAATAGAGTAACCTTTTATCCCAAGCTTTTGGCAGATTTTAGCGTTAACTCCATTAAGAACATGATCGAAATTGGTATGAATAGCGTAAATAGCAATATCATGCTTAATGGCTTTCATTACCACACGCTCAACATAGTTTTTACCGTTTAGCTTTTTAAGCCCTTTAAAGATAATAGGATGATGAGAAATAATGATATCGAAACCTTTTTCTATGGCTTCATCAACCACAGCTTCCGTACAATCTAATGAAATTAATGCGCCTGAGATTTCTTTATCGACAGAACCAATTATTAAGCCGGAGTTATCATAATCTTCCTGATAAGCTAATGGTGCAAGGGTTTCTAAAAAGGTAGTAAGCTGACTTAACTTCATAATTCAAAGATACTGCATTACTAAAACCATCCCAAATACACAATATATTAGAATATTAGACGAGTGAGCTGAAAGTATAAAGCCTGATGCCCTCCAGCTACAAATTTTCTGATCCTGGACTAGTTGGTTTCATCATCTTAACTAATTGAGCAGATTCGTATGCAGCTTTTTGATTGTATTCCAGAGTTAAAGATGTATGATTTATCAGATCCACAATGGTACCAATAAAACATAATCCTGCCGTGAAAAAATATAATATTCCCATCCCAACGTTTCCTAATATAAATCGATGAACACCGGCTACTCCAAGAAATCCCAGTAAAGTAAATAGTAAAATTTCCTGCGAGTCTTTACGTCTTCCGGAATAAAACATAACAAAACTTTGAGCTTGTTTTTGGTCCATTCCATTCATTACCTGCTCCAGGTAATGATATTCTTCGGGGGTCATCCCCTTTAGGTTCATGAGTAAATTTTGATACATATTCAGATTTTATATTGTGGTTTAAATTTAAAAGAAATTTATTGGATAATTGCACTATCCTGTGAACTAGAATTAGCAGAGCAGGAATTCCAAACCAATGATGTGCAAAAGATGCTTTTATCTCACCATGCAAAATCGAACTGATAGATCTTCCCAGTCCACAACCCGGGCACCAGGAAATTCCCATATTTTCTAAAGGGCATAACGTATAATGATGCAAATGTGGATTTGTAAAAGCCAATAAAATAAGTGCAGATATCCAGATTATTAGTTCTGTTGGTGTCCTTTTAAACATGTTAAAGGTTTCTTTGTTTATTCATCAGTATTAAAGATATAGCTATATTAAATAAAATCCCAATTAATCCGGCTGCAGCAATCCGACCCCAATAATCGGCATTTAAAGCAATTGATGAATATTGAATATATATAACAGCAAAAAATGAAGAAATTATTCCACCAACAAGAATAATTTTAAAGCCCTCAAAAAGTCCTTCAAAAAACTCCATTTTACCACCGTTAATGTTATCTCTAAAGTTTTTAATACCTAAATATAAACCAGTCAAGGGTATTAATAAGCTCACATATTCTAAGCAACTAAATTTATCTGTTGCAGGATATGGTTTCTCATAAACCCCCGCAAAGTGCATAACTAATATCCAAACTCCACTTATTATGCCTATCAAAATACCATACTTTGCCGCGTTTCGCATAATTCTTTATTTAAAATAACTACAAAAAGAGTTACTATTTGATTTATATATTAAAAATATCATAGTTGCGTCAATAAAAATGCCATACTTTCAACACCATGAACATACTTACCATTTCATATATTTGCATTGAAATTTGGGTTTGTGAACATTCGGGATATATTAAATTTATATAAGTCAGATACTCGTGTAGCCAGTCTGGCAAAAGCCCTTAATTCAGGTAAAAAACCACGCGTACATTTAAAAGGTCTCATCGGATCCAGCGATTCGGTACTTGCTATTGCTTTGTATTTTTTGCAGCACCGCAATATGGTTTTTGTATTGCCAGAACGCGAAGAGGCTGCTTATTTTCAAAGCGATTTAGAAAACCTGCTCGAAAAAGAGGTTTTATTTTTTCCTTCATCTTTTAGAAAATCATTTGAATTTACACAGGTTGACAGCAGTAATGTGTTGCAAAGGGCCGAGGTTTTAAATGAACTGAAACATTCATCCGAATTTGGTCATTTGATTGTTACTTATCCGGAAGCTTTAGCAGAAAAGGTTATTAATCGCGAAGCACTTGAAAAAAACACGCTTGAAATAGCTGTTGGAAACAAGCTTAATATTGATTTTATTAATGAGTTTTTAATTGAATATGATTTTGATCGGGTTGAGTTTGTATATGAACCCGGCCAGTTTTCCATTCGTGGAGGTATTGTTGATATATTTTCTTTCTCCCATGATTTGCCTTACCGGATAGAGTTTTTCGCAGATTTTATTGAAAGCATTCGCACGTTTGGAACTGAAGATCAGCTATCGGTAGAGCAGGTTAAAAGCATTACTATTGTGCCTAATGTGCAATCAAAATTTTTAACAGATCATAACATTTCACTGCTTGAATATATTGATGATAACACCTTAGTTTGGTTCAAGGATGTGCAGTTTACACTCGATATCATTAAAGATGGCTATAAAAAAGCGGTGGAATTTTGGAAAGCAATCCCGGCTGCTGATAAAGAACAAAACCCGCAATGGATCGATCCAAAATTTAACTTTACAGATGGAAAGCTTTTAGCAGATCAATTGCGTGATTTTACAATCCTGGAGTTTGGGAAACAGTTTTTTTATCCGCCAGATGAAACTATTTTGTTTGATATCAAACCCCAACCTTCCTTTAATAAAGATTTCAATCTGCTTATTCATAACATTAAAGAGAACGAAAAATTAAACATCCGCAACTTAATTTTTACAGATTCTACCAAGCAAATTGAGCGACTGTACTCCATATTTGAAGATATTGACAAATCTGTAAAATTCCTGCCTGTAAATTTATCCTTACGAGAAGGTTTTATAGACCATAGTCAAAAATTAGCCTGTTATACAGATCATCAAATCTTCGACCGCTACTATAAATACAAACTAAAAAAAGGTTATACCCGTTCGCAGGCTATTACGCTTAAAGAACTCCGCGATTTAAAACCAGGCGATTACATTACGCATATAGACCATGGTATTGGCAAATACGCCGGATTAGAAAAAGTGGAGGTTAATGACAAATCACAGGAAATGATCCGTTTAGTTTATGCGGATAATGATCTGCTTTATGTGAATATCAACTCCTTAAATCGCATCTCCAAATATTCAGGTAAAGATGGCACTATTCCAAAAATGAATAAATTGGGCAGTGATGTTTGGGAGAAGCTGAAAAAAACCACTAAAAAAAAAGTTAAAGACATTGCCCGTGATCTGATTAAACTTTATGCGGCCAGAAAATCAAAAACCGGTAATGCTTTCCTTCCGGATACCTATTTGCAAACCGAACTGGAAGCTTCATTTATTTATGAGGATACTCCGGATCAGGTAAAAGCCACAGCTGATGTAAAAAAAGATATGGAAGCACCGCATCCAATGGATAGGCTGGTGTGTGGTGACGTAGGTTTCGGAAAAACAGAAATTGCTATAAGAGCTGCATTTAAAGCTGTGACTGATAGCAAACAGGTAGCTATTTTAGTTCCTACAACCATTTTAGCATTACAGCACTTTAAAACTTTTTCATCGCGTTTAGCAGATTTCCCATGTAACATTGATTACATAAACCGTTTTAAGTCGGCAAAACAGATTAAAGATACATTAGAGAAATTAGCAGAAGGTAAAATAGATATCATCATCGGTACGCATCGTATTGTAAGTAAGGATGTGAAATTTAAAGATCTGGGTTTACTCATTATTGATGAAGAACAAAAATTTGGCGTAGGTGTAAAAGAGAAATTAAAACAGTTTAGAATCAATGTAGATACCTTAACACTTACTGCTACACCAATTCCACGTACACTTCATTTTTCCCTAATGGGAGCCCGGGATTTAAGTATTATCAGCACTCCGCCACCAAACCGCCAACCGGTACAAACTGAGCTGCATGTATTTAATGAAAAAATGATTAAAGAAGCTGTTGAGTTTGAAATAGATCGTGGCGGACAAATATTCTTTATTCATAACCGGGTTATGGATTTACCACAACTGGGCGGATTAATTAAAACACTTGTTCCAAAAGCACGTATTGGCATTGCACATGGCCAGCTAGAGGGTGATGCATTGGAGGATGTAATGCTAAAATTTGTGGATAATGAGTATGATGTATTAGTTGCAACTACCATTATTGAGGCTGGCCTTGATATCGCAAATGCAAATACGATCATCATCAATCATGCGCATATGTTTGGATTGAGTGATTTGCATCAAATGCGTGGACGAGTTGGCAGATCTAATAAAAAAGCGTTTTGTTATTTGTTAAGTCCGCCTTTATCAACTTTAACCAATGAGGCCCGAAAGCGTTTAAGTGCTATTGAGGAATTTTCAGATTTGGGTAGTGGATTTAATGTGGCCATGCGTGACCTGGATATTCGCGGAAGCGGAAATTTACTGGGAGCCGAACAAAGCGGATTTATTGCCGAAATCGGTTTTGAAATGTACCATAAAATTTTAGATGAAGCTATTCAGGAATTGAAGGAGGATGAATTTAAAAATCTGTTTGCGGATGAAAAACCTCGTCCTTTCATTTCATTTACACAGGTTGATACTGATTTAGAAGTTTTAATTCCGGATGAATATGTAACTAATATTGGCGAACGCTATAACTTATATACCGAACTTTCTAATATTGAAGATGAGTTACAATTAGAGCAGTTCAGACAAAAATTAATTGATCGTTTTGGACCCATTCCCCAGCAGGTAAACGAACTTTTAAATACTTGGCGTTTGCAATGGTTGGGTAAAAAAATTGGTTTTGAAAAACTCACTTTGAAGAAAAATGTATTGCGTGGTTATTTCATCAGTAATCAACAATCAGCTTATTATGAAACCGAACAATTTGGCCGTGTACTCCAGTTTGTGCAGGCTCATCCCAGAATTTGCAATTTAAAAGAAGTTAAAAGCTTATTAAGATTAGCAATTGAACATGTAAATTCATTAGAAACTGCTATCAATATGCTTCAGGAAATAGCTGAACCAACTTTGGTTAATTAGCAAGTTGGAACGTTATAGGAAGTGTATAAGATGTTCTAACCGCTTTATTATCGTTCATCCCGGGTTTCCATGCAGGGCTGGATTTTAAAACACGCATTGCTTCTTCGTCACAACCGTTACCTATACCTTTTATTATTTTTAAATCAGTAAGGCCTCCATTTTTATTAACGACAAAACTGATATATACTTTTCCCTGTACATTATTTTCTTGCGCAGAAAGTGGATATTTTAAATTTGATTTTAGATACTTCGCCAACGCTTTTTGTCCGCCAACAAATTCGGGAACTGATTGAACAGTACCTAAATCATAAAGTTTATTGTCAGACTTACCTTCGGGATTTTCTGAAGATTCTGTTTGAGTAATATTAGATTCTTTTGCGACTTCGGAATTGGTATAGCCCGTTTCTTCACCTTCAGCTGCTGCTGTATCAATTTTTGAAGCTACAATATAGGAGTTTAGATTTGTGACTTCCAACTCACGTAATGATGCTATTTTCCCATTCTCATCAATAATCATCTCATTTTTTATTTCAGCGGATTCTTGCCTATGGGTTGATGGTCTATAATAACTCACCTGTGTCCAAAAATTAACAATAAGTTGCGAACCATTCCGGGTATAGGTTAAAGAGGATACATTCCAACTCTGCGACATATTAAGCATATTAGATAAACGCTTATAATGAACCTCGCGAAGGCGTTGATAGGTTAGGTTGTGGAAATTATAATATGTTTCTGTGATATTAGAAAAGTAGCTCGGCGGATCAAAATAGCCCCGTTGCTGATCGTAGTAAAACGCCTCTATGAACTTAACCAACGAACTATGTATTTCTACATCATCCATCCCCGCGTTTTTATTAAGTAGTTCAGATTTATTATTTGCTGTTCGAATAACTTTTTCTTTTGTTGAGAATAATGTACTGAGGTCATTGACAAAAAAAGTGAGATAACCCATTATCAAAATAACAGCGCTTAGACCTGCTCCCATATATAAAAGAGAGCGGTCCTTCCTAACGTTCTCTTTCGGAACGTTTTCTTGCTGTGAATTAACAGGTTGTTCCATTAATGAGTATTATCTTTACGGGTGCTGATTATATCAAACAATTAAAAGTATAATTCAGTTTAATTGGGTATTAAATATAAGCTAATTTATTAGAAAGCGCTTATAAACTGCAAATATACAAATACAAGGGGCGCCGCAAGCAGCAAGCCATCAAAACGGTCAAGCAAGCCTCCATGGCCAGGTAGAAGTGAACCGGAATCTTTAGCAGATACACTACGTTTAAGCATTGATTCTGATAGGTCGCCTAATGTTCCGGCTGTAGCAATAATTAAGGAAATTACCAGCCAGTGAATGATTGGTAATTCATGAAAGTATACGCTAATTGCAGTGGCAGCAAGTAAACTTGTTATCATCCCGCCAATAAAGCCTTCCCATGTTTTTTTAGGTGAATGCCGCTCAAATAATTTATGTTTACCCAGTTTAATGCCAAACAAGTAGGCTCCTGTATCACTTGCCCAAAGAAGAATAAGGAATGCTAATGGATAATGAGATGAATAGGTACCATCTGTAAATGCTATCGCATAGAAGAAGCAGAATGGAATTGCTGCAAACAATACCCCCAATAAAGTATAGGCTATATTATGAAATGGGTTTTGATATTTGCGGTAAAGCTCTGCCACAATAACTAAAACTGAAACGGGAACACATATCAGCACATTTTTCAAAGGTTCTCCTCTGAAATAATACATGCTTAGTGGTAGGTAAATACTTATTGCAAGTGCTAATCCCCAACGCTTTTGAGGTTTAATAGCATCCGTACTTATTAATCTGTAAAACTCTTCCACACAAAGTACGCTGAGTATTAAAAAAAACAAGGTAAACGCGTAAACTCCAAGTAATACTGAAGCCAGCATCACGGCCACAAAAAAGAATCCGGTAATTGCCCGTGTTTTCATGAAGAGAGTATTGAGATTTTATGCATTATGTTTTAAAATTATAATTCGTTTTTGATAATGATTTCTAATGCTTTTTGAAAATTATCCTGATGAATATATACTTCAACTTCGCCCATATTATAGGCTGAGAACTGTTTATTCATTAAAATAGTCTCTATTTCATGATCTATCAAAACTTGGCGAACCAACTCTGATTTAAAAAAATCATGTGATGTATATATCTTAACCCAGTCTTGTTCCATCTGTTTGTGCTGCTATTTCTGATTGTTTCATTAAAGATTTTTTATAAAAAACCCATAATAAAACTAAAGTAGCTGTAAAACTAATCAAATATACCGGCCATGAAAAAGATTCAGCCTGATCCAGTTTATCAAGGGAAATTCCTTTTTTCTGGTAAACATATGCAGTAATTACAGCTGTTGCATTATTTAGAAAATGAGCCAGCATAGGCAACCATAAACTTTTACTCCAAACCAATAAATATCCAAATAGAGCTCCTAAAAGCATGCGTGGTAAAAAGCCATAAAATTGAATATGTATCGCACTAAAAATAATGGCTGTTACCCAGATAGCAGCATGATAGTTACCTATCCATCGTTTAAAAATACGCTGTAAGCAGCCTCTAAAAAATAACTCTTCACCAATAGCGGGAATAATAGCAATCATCAGTAAATTAACCACTAACGCCAGAACAGAATTCATCACTAGCAATTGTTTAGTCAATTTACTTAATTGAATTTCCTGGTTATGCATCCAGTCTTCAACTCCTTTTAGAAAAACCGGAAGTTTCATATTTCCATTCATCTCGGCAGTCCATTCAAGTAAAGCACCGGAACTAAATACAATAAGAATAGTAACTATAAATAAAGAGATTGAAAACCGGTTGAGCTTTAAATATGCTATCCAATTTTTACTTTCCAGTCTGGCTAAAAATAAAGGCGGGAAAATAAACATCCCCATAGAAGAAAATATCTGTATTAGCTTTAAAAAATCTAAAGCAGTTTGTTTGCCGGATGCGATCTCAAAAAGTGGTTTAATTCCATAAATAGCCCCGCCAATAATAACTCCAATGATTGTAAAAATAAAAGCTCCTGCAAATGCAAGCCCAAGCAGCAATAGCAATGAAATAAAAGGATGACGCTCCGTTGACCTGTATTCAGACATGGTAATTAATTATTTGTAATTTTGCCGCTCAATAATTAAAGTGCAAAATATTGCGTTGAAGATAGCTAATGTCAATTAAGATTGGAAATATAGATTTAGGAGAGTTTCCGCTGCTACTGGCACCAATGGAAGATGTGAGTGATCCGCCTTTCCGTTTTGTGTGCAAGCAAAACGGCGTGGACATGATGTATACCGAATTTATATCTTCAGAAGGGTTGATACGCGATGCCGCCAAAAGTAGAGCGAAACTTGACATTTTTGAATATGAACGCCCTATCGGAATACAAATATTTGGAAGCGAAATTGAAACTATGCGTGAGGCTACACGTATAGCTTCTGAAGTAAACCCGGATTTGATTGATATAAATTATGGATGCCCTGTAAAAAATGTGGCCTGTCGTGGTGCCGGAGCTAGTCTATTACAGGATATTGATAAAATGGTAAAAATGACCAAAGCGGTTGTTGAATCTACTCATCTCCCGGTTACCGTAAAAACGCGTTTAGGTTGGGATGATAACACAAAAAACGTATACGAAGTTGCTGAACGTTTACAAGATATTGGGATACAGGCATTAACTATTCATGGTCGCACGCGTGCTCAAATGTACAAAGGCAGTGCCGACTGGACATTAATACGTGAGATCAAAAGAAATCCAAGGATAAGGATCCCAATTTTTGGGAATGGAGATGTAGATACGGTTGAAAAAGCTGCGAACTGGAAATTGGAGTATGAAATAGACGGAATCATGATTGGTCGTGCAGCTATTGGATATCCCTGGATCTTTAGAGAAATAAAACATTTTTTTAAAACCGGAGAGCATTTACCCGGACCAACAATAAGTGAAAGAGTGGAGGTTTGTCGTACGCATTTAGATAAATCAATTGCTTGGAAAGGTGAAAAAACAGGTGTTTTTGAAATGAGAAGACATTACTCTAATTATTTCAAAGGAATTCCAAATTTTAAAGAATTTCGAATGAAATTGGTGTCATTTGAAAACATTCAGGACATTCAATCGGTTTTAGAAGAAATAGATGAAAAGTTTGAATTTGAAATAATTTAATTAAAATTTTAATTTATTTTTAATAACAACATTTTTGTTTATATTAGATTATTAAACACTAATTAATGAATTTACAAAAGATGGAATATTATCCCAATAAAACAGCAGATACTCTTATCTTAAAATTGCTAGAAATTTGACATTTACTAATTGAATAAACATTTAACTATGGTAACCGAAATAACAGATGGCGTAAAAGTATCAGTAGAAACTATCTACCAGCCAGAGTATTCAAATCCGGCAAATGAACATTTTATGTTTGCCTATAAAGTAAGTATAGAGAACCTTACTGAGCACAGTGTTCAATTGCTTAATCGCCACTGGAAAATTTTTGATTCTAACGGGGCTCATCGCGACGTAGATGGAGAAGGTGTAGTTGGCCAACAACCTGTTATTGAGCCGGGCGATAGCCACGAATATGTTTCGGGATGTAATTTAAAAACCGATATAGGAAGTATGAAAGGATTTTATGAGATGAAACGTATTGCTGATGGTAGTCGATTTCAGGTAAATGTGCCCATATTTTATTTAATTGCACCGTATAAATTAAACTAAAGATTTGTGTAAATAATTAATAACCCCCCGTTTTGAATAAATCAAAAACGGGGATTTACCGTATTAATAGTTAATATATTCTAACGATTTCTTCTACCGCCAAAAAGCATCATAAACAGATATAATAATTGAGCAATGGCTCCTAAAGCCGCAACAACATAAGTCATTGCAGCCCACCATAAAGCATCTTTCGCCTGCGCATATTCCACATTGGTTTGCATAATTCCTCTTTTCATATTTAACCAGGCTAAAGCTCTGCGACTTGCATCAAATTCTACAGGCAAGGTGATCAAACTAAACAAGGTGATTACAACCATTGCGGCAAAAGCCACCAGCAATAATGTATAACCCAAAGATGAAGCCGCCATAATAATTCCTAACATAAAAACCCATTGAAGCAGGTTTGAAGCTATACTTACAACTGGAACAATTGCAGTACGCAATGATAACCATGCATATGCTTTAGCATGTTGTACCGCATGGCCACATTCATGAGAAGCAACTGCCGCTGCTGCCACACTCTGTCCGTGGTATACTTCCGGACTTAAGTTTACAGTTCTGTCTGCAGGATTATAATGATCAGATAATTGACCTCCAACAGAAATGATATTTACATTAACTATACCGTTATCCTGTAACATTTTTTCTGCGATATCTTTACCACTTAATCCGGAGGCTAATGGCATTTCTGAATATTGTTTAAATTTGCTTTTAAACCGCCATTGCACAATAAAACTTACAAGAGCAATGACTATAAATAATAATAATCCCATAGTTTTGATATTTACTATTTAAAAAGAATAATGAACAGAAATTGTTTTATGGATACTTGCCTTTAAAAGCACATGAATTCAAATTTTTCCTACTGGGAACAAACTTCTTTTTTATCCGGATACGATGTTTTAATTGTAGGCAGCGGAATTGTGGGCTTAAGCGCTGCCCTTCACTTAAAACAAACACAACCTAAACTAAAGGTCGGAGTTTTGGAAGCCGGGTTTTTACCTGCCGGCGCAAGTACAAAAAATGCCGGATTCGCCTGTTTTGGAAGTATTTCTGAGATCATAGATGAGCTTGAAAATACTACCGAAGAAGAATTATTGAAAGTAGTAGAAATGAGGTGGAAAGGTTTGGAAAAACTACGTAGTAATTTAGGGGAACACGGTATTGATTTTAAGCAATGGAACGGGTATGAAATTTTTAAAGATCGGGATGTTAATTTTGCTAGTCAATGTGTTGATCAAATCTCATATTTTAACCAACTTTTTGCACAGGTTATAGGTAAGCCAGATATTTATTCGGTATCCAATGAAAAAATTGTTGATTTCGGTTTAAATAGAATCCAAACTATTATAAAAAATAAATACGAGGCCCAAATTGACACCGGTAAAATGATGCGGGCCCTTTTATCTAAAGTGCAGGGTTTAGGGGTAGCTGTTTTTAACAATTGCTATGTTAAAAAAATCTGCAATAATTCTACTGAAATAACTTTGCAAACCAGTCAGGGAGATTTTCGTACAAAAAAAATTATTCTGGCTACAAACGCTTTTACATCTGCATTTTATCCAGATTTAAATATACTTCCTGGTCGCGGGCAGGTTTTAATTACCGAACCCATTGAAGGATTAAAAATTAAAGGAACTTTTCATTATGATCACGGGTATTATTATTTCAGAAATATTAATAACCGAATTCTATTAGGGGGAGGCCGTAATCTAGATTTTAAGGCGGAAGAAACTATAGAGTCCGGCATTACAAACCCTGTTCAATCTGCTTTGGAAGAATTACTTTTTGATGTTATACTACCAAAGCAAAAAGTAAAAATAGAACAACGTTGGAGTGGAGTTATGGGCTTTGGCGATAAATTAAGCCCCATTATTAAGCAAATAAAGCCAAATATTTTCTGTAGTATCCGCTGTAATGGGATGGGTGTTGCCATAGGTAGTTTGGTTGGTGAACAGGTAGCCAACCTTGTCTTAAATTCTTAATCCTGTCAATTCCCTTTAAGGGATTATTTAAGTATCAATTTGATTATTTTTGATAAAAATTTTAGTGAATGGACAAGCAAATTTTACTGGCTGCTAGTATAATTCTTTTAATTGTTATTCTGTTTTATTTTAGACGGTCTAAGGCGTCTGTTGAGCCGGATATGGCGGAGCTTAATCGGTTAAAGATTGAAAATGATCAATTGAAAATTAGTTTGGCTAAAGCCGAAGAAAGATCACAGAATTTTCAGCTCGAAAAAGAAAATATTACCTCTTTACTTAAAACGGAACAAGAGAGATTGATAGAAGAATTATCACGCGAACGCGAAAAGTTAGCCCAAGTTAATCAATCATTAGAAAGTTCCCGATCATGGATGGAAGCTCAAAAACAAAAGATTGCCGAACAGACTATTGAGATGCAAAAAAATCAGGAGAAATTTAATAAGGATTTTGAATTGATTGCTACAAAAATTCTGGATGAAAAAACACAGAAGTTTACTGAACAAAACCGTAGCAATCTGGATATTCTCTTAAATCCCCTTAAAGAAAACATCAAAGCTTTTGAAGAAAAGGTGGATAAGGTTTATAAAGCAGAATCGGATGAGCGTAACACATTAAAAGGTGTGATTACCCAATTAATGGATCTCAATAAAATGATGAGTCTTGAAACCCAAAATCTAACCAAGGCATTAAAAGGCGACAATAAAAAGCAGGGCAATTGGGGCGAAATAATTTTAGAACGCGTTCTGGAGCGTTCCGGTTTGGTTAAAGACCGGGGATATCGTATCCAGGCTAATATAAAAACCTTAGAGGGCAGTAGTTTTCAACCTGATGTAATTATTGATCTTCCGGATGAAAAGCACTTGGTTGTAGATGCAAAAGTTTCTTTAATTGCATACACACGACTGGTAGATTGCGATAATGAGGAAGATAGAGAGTTGTTTACAAAACAACATATTTTGTCCATTAAAAATCATGTAAATAATCTTTCATCTAAAAACTACAGCGACTTGTATAAAATTAATTCGCCTGATTTTGTGATGCTATTTATCCCTATAGAATCTTGTTTTAGTATTGCTGTTCAAAAAGATGCCGATCTATTTAATTTTGCCTGGGATAAACGTGTTGTAATTGTTAGCCCTTCTACCTTATTGGCCACTTTGCGTACTATTGCTAGCATATGGAAACAAGAGCGTCAAAATAAAAATGTAATGGAAATAGCACGTTTAAGCGGTGAGATGTATGATAAATTCGTAGGCTTTATCGGAGATATGGATGGTCTTGGAAAAAGTATAAAACAAAGTCAGGAGATATACGAAAAAGCGGTTAACAAACTTTCAACGGGGCGGGGAAATCTTACAAATACAGCGGAAAAAATAAAAAAATTAGGCGCTAAGGCCAGCAAGCAACTAGATCAAAAACTTTTAGAGGAAGAGGAAGTAGCATAATAAGACTGCCGCTGAATCTAAAAATTAAAGAGTTATTATATAAAGGAAAGGCAATAATGCAGTAAACGTTTCAAGATTTGCTGAACTATTAAATGAATAATAAGTTTAAACATAAACTCTGCAAAATATTTTTTGTTGGAATAGTTGGAGTAATTCTTAGTTGTGGAATAATTGCTTTTCTATTCTATAAGGGCTATTTGCGTTTTAACTATCCTTCATCTGAAGAATTTCCCATTATAGGGATTGATCTTTCTCATCATCAGGGAAACATTAACTGGAACAAACTCAAAGACGAAAATATTTCATTCATATTTATAAAAGCTACCGAAGGGGCCGACTTTAAAGATCCTAAATTCAAATACAATTGGAACAATGCAAAGCGATATGGATATAGTGTTGGAGCTTACCACTTCTACAGGCTTTGTAAAACCGGAATTGAGCAGGCTAATAATTTTATAGAAACAGTGCCTAAAGAGCCTGGGTCACTTCCTCCAGCAATTGACTTAGAATTCGGAGCTAATTGCAAAACAGATAAGTCGGGACTCCTTATAATTAAAGAAATTGGAGATTTCATTGCCACAATTACCAAATACTATGGGCAAGAACCTATAATATATTCAACAAAGGAGTTTTATAGCGACTATCTCATTAATAATTTCAGGCAATGTCCTGTTTGGATAAGAGATATCTATTCACATCCAATGCTACCAGACAATAGAGGTTGGACCATTTGGCAATTTGCCAATAGAGGCCATCTCAATGGGATTAATGGTTTTATAGATTTAAATGTTTACTATAGCAATAGAAAGCAATTTGAGACCATTATAAACAGCAATAAAAAATAATTAGCTCCCGTTAAAAACAGGCCAATGAAAAAAATTTAATATTAACTAATAAAAAACTCTTTCATAAAAAACATTCAACCTTCATTTGTGTTATAATTTAAAATAATGTATTTATTATTAACTAAATTCTACCAAGATGAGATTTATAACTACAAAATTTTATGGAGTGCTGGACTATCTAAGCGGCATATTTCTAATTACTTTTCCCTGGTTTTTTAATTTGAATAGTGGCGGAATTGCCCAACGAATCCCAGTTGTTGTTGGTATTATATTTATTGCTACGGCAATGCTTACAAATTATGAAGCCGGAATACTAAAAATCATTCCCATGCCTGCCCATTTAAAAATTAATTTAATAACAGGCATATTTCTGGCAGCATCACCCTGGGTTTTTAATTTTAATCACCAAGTTTACCTTCCGCATCTCAGTATGGGCATTTTTGGAATATGCGCAGCCATATTAACTGAAAGATTACCCCGATACCAAAGGCGACTCTTTAGAAATGTACATTAACTAGTCGCGGTTAAATAAAAAATCAAATTGGGCATAGGGGATATGGGTTCTTCTTGTTGTCTTATTCTTATAATAAGACAAATGAAAACTACTAATACACATCTTGTTTAAATTGAATTAATCATTTATGAAATAGCTATTATCTACTGCTAATCTATACTTAAACACGAAAAAAATGCATGCATTATTACTGTTTTCCAGAGAGAGAGATCGGTTTTCTATCTTCGGAGCTAACCAATCAACATTCCTTGATCTCCATAAAGTGGGAAAAAATTCGCCTAATTATTTCGTGTATACACTACGCCGGGTAGTAACAGTACTTTTTTTTCTAACGTTATGGGTTCCTCAACTGAAGGCAAACCTTCTTGATACAACTCCTCTGCCTTGTCCTAAAGGAAGTAAGCTATTATTTTACCTGCAACGTGATCCGGATGCAAACACCGTGATTTATGAACTTAATTTTAGAAAAGACGGGTCCCTACATCCTGAAAATCCGGTAGTGGGTTCATGGATAAGATATAGTGAACAGGGGCAGCATAAAGAGTTAAGCTGTATCGAAAAGAAATTTGCTTATGGTGTACAAAGCAAAGCCCTCGGTAAAGAGGAATATGAGATAAGACTTGCAGCTCATAAAAAGTTGCCTTTGTATTTAAAGCGATCTGTAAATAATAAAAAATACTATGTATATGTGATGATTGAAAACAAGCAAATGCTTTTAAAACGAGTGTTTGTGCGAGTTAACGGCGGCTCTTTTTGGTTTCCCAAGGTGCAGTATATTGATCTATTTTTAATAGATTCATTATCTGGTAAAGAAATAACACATCGCATTCAGATTTAAGATGCATTTGCTTAAAATTCCCTTCACACTAATTTGACTTTGCTAATAAACTATTATTTAAGCATATTCATGATAATTAAAACTTTAAAATTCAGTGTTTGTTAAGTTATAAACAATTCGCATGAATTTTCTGATAAGTTTAAATAAGCTTCTGTTTATTTCAATCATTATTATCATAAATATTTCTTGTAGCCGTGAAAAAGATAAAGCAAATGAGGTAAAGAGGGCCTCATTAAATTCTCATCATGAAAAAGCCTATTCCCGGCTTATTCTTTATAAAACTCAAACGCTTGCCTCCTCTTATGGAACCAAATCCGTTCTATTCAATTCAACCGGCACAAAATTATACGCCATGAATTTAGAGTCTATGAGCATTTGCGAATTTGAAGAAGCTCCCCAAAAGATGGTAAGGGAATTTAAGTTCAAGCCCAAAAAGGCAACAGGATGGAATTACCAATTAAATAAGTCGATATCTTCATATGAAGAAAAACCGGTAGAAGCCTGTTTCAGTCATCACGATAAGGTTTTATGGGTGTCCTTGCATAATGCAGCAGGCATTGTTCCTATAATAGTTGATTCTTTATCATTAAAAACCAATATTTCTCAGTTTAAACGAATTTACACCATCGATCTGAAAAAACATACTGAAGATACTTTAGATGTGCCTTTTATTAAAACAGGTAAAACACCAAAAGTAATTGCAAAAACTGCCGATAGTAAATATTTGCTTGTGAGCAATTGGCATTCGCATACCATAAGCGTTTTACAAATTAATGATACCATCCCCCCTTATGGAAAGATAATTTCGACCATTCCTGTATGTTCTATTCCCAGAGGAATTGCTGTTGACGACAAGAACAATAAGTCATATATAGCCATAATGGGAAGCAACAAAATCAGTGTTATTAATAATAAGACATGGAAAATCGAAAAAGATATAAAGGTGGCAAATAACCCTCGTCATATTGTGATGGATACGAGCGGCCATTTATTTGTTTCATTCAATAGTCTGGCCCAAATAGCTTGTATTGATGCCGTTTCCGGAACGACATTGTTTAAAGCAGCTACCCATACTTCGCCAGGAACAATAGTACTTTCTAAAGATAAAAAGTTTTTATTTGTTACCTGTTATAGCGGTAATACGCTTGATGTTTTTAATATAACTAAAAATAGCTTTATTAGGATATATTCCTTCCATTGTTATGGAAAACCCGTAGGCATAGATCTGTATGAAGATGAAAAAAAATTGGAAGCCTGGGTTTGTAACTATACCGGCGGGAATTTAAAGGTTTTTTCATTTAAGAAAATATAAGCGGATTAAATTTCCACCTATTAGAACAATCCTATTTTAGGGATGCTCTTTTGTCAAATCTTGTTGAAAGATTTTGCTTAGTACTACATATATTTCGGGATGTTTGCTTTCCAGCAAGTCGGGCTGTTTAAAGAAATATTCGGATACCACAGCAAAAAATTCGGCATCATTAGTTATCGCATAAGGATTAATATCTGATGTTCCTTTTTCTATTTTGTGAATTTCCTGATGTATCATTTTTAACCAGGGAATGGTGTAACTGTATTCCATTAAGTTTTCGGGAATGCCGTCTGTAGAACCATCAGATTTATCCAAAAGATGTACAAACTCATGAATGGCTGTATTGCTTTTACCTTGGGCATTAGAGAAACCTTCCCGCAGGGCAGATTTAGAAAGTATCATTTGCCCGTTCATATAACCAGTCCCAACCATCCCCAATACATTGCGATCACCGCCTTCAAACTGAAATTCATCGTTAAAGGTATCGGGATATAAAACCACATTCGTAAGATTATTATATTTCCAATCGCCAAAACCGAAGATGGGAATAATAGCACTGGAAGCAACTAATATGCGATCCAGTTCTTCTATCTCTGTGCCTACGCCTTCTATATTTACACGCTCCAAAAACACTTGCACCTTTTTTGCAAAAAGGTTTTTCTTATCTGGATTAAGCTGCTGATAATATTTTACGTGATTTTCTAAAACCTCCATATAATGTTGAGACACAACAGAATCTGAAGGAGTGTTGTTAGCATTTGCTGTTCGATAAAAATAAACAAAAACGATTATAAATGCTGCTGCAATAATTACGATGGTCATAAGCAGTATTCCTCAACCTCCTAATTTTTTATGCCTAATACATCCACACCCTGTTCAAAAACTACATCTACCGGAATACCTTTTTTACCCAATCTGTCCAGATCTGATTTTAGTTGCGGATGAATTAAAGCCATTTCTTTTTGTACTTTTTCTACTGCTGCTTTATCGCCATTGCCTTGCAGAGTAAGGATAAGTTTACTCAAATCATTCATTGCGGAAGCAAATTTTTCATAATCCACTTTATAGGTTCCATTTGGATTTCGCAGAAAAGCACCTTTCTTATTGAAGAAATTAAAAGCAAGCATATTAGCTTTTCCATGTGCTTCGCCTGCACCAAAACGCACCGACCGTAAAATACCTGCCATAAAAGTGGTATAATAATCTTTAATATCGCCCTGCAATTCTCCCTTTTTCAATAAGCTGGTAACCATATATAAACCCAGAATATCTGCCTTACCTTCTTCTAACCATGAGAATTGTTCCTGTAAAGCTTCGCGAACGTAGCCTTTGCTGGTAATGGTGTTTTTTATTCCTAATCCGTGTGCTACTTCATGAAACATTACATCTGCAAAAAAGGCATCAAACTTAACATATTGTTCCTGGTCTTTATCAATTAATTCTTTAGCAATAGGAACCATTATTTTATCAAACTTGGCTCTCATCGCATTTTTTAATTGTGAACGCCGGGTTCCTTTTTTCTGCTGTATCTCTTCATCATTTGGAAGATTTACAGCAATAGTTTTACCGCCTGAATTACAATGACCGGCATAATAAATTACATCAAAAGCGGCAAGTTGAGAATCTGTACCCGGAGTTTCTTTTTTATAAGCAGCATCAACAGGAAGGCCGCGTTGTAATTCTGGTAACATACTTACATATTTTTTAAGGCGTTTGCTCCACTCTTTGTCTTTTACTAAAACATAACTTTCATAAGCTGCCCGTGCATTAAAAAGAGCATCTTCATAATTTTCAATAGGGCCTATAATAATATCCAAACCGTTATTTGTCATGTCCATCCAGGCATAATCACTTGCAGTATAATCGTCCGTAATTAAAGCTTCAGCCCGTAGTGTAAGATATTTTTTAAGCTGAGGTTCATCGCTTAGAGCCGCGGCTTGTTTTAACAAATCAGAAGCTTTTTCAAGTTCAGTTTTATATAGTACATGATATGGAATGGATTCTAATTTGCCGGAAGCATTTCTGCGAATCACAGAGTATAATCCCTGTTTATCTTTCACATCGGATTTTGCCAGTTCTTCTTTGGTCATATTAGCAGGATAAAAACCAGAACCTTCTGGTTTGGGTCCAATACTAGCAACAAATGGTTTATCGCCATTTAATCTGTCCCATGGTCCGTAATTAATTTTAATAAACTCTTTTGTTTTTTCATCTTTTAGCACATTCAGCAAACTATCCCGTTGAGGATAGGTTTGTTTCCAAAACAATTCATCCATAATCTGTGCGGCCTGAATAAGCAAGGGCAACATTTTACGCTCGCACGCACTTAGCTGGTTAAGATCTGTGGTGAGTTTTACTTTTTCATAAATAGGAAGGCGGTCTGCTACATAAGCCTGTAATGAATCCGCTTGATCTGTATGAGAGGCTAAGGTCGTTTTATTGCTGTTGTTACAAGCTGATAAGCCTATAATAAAAGATAATGCTGTTATGAATGTGATTTTTTTCATTTATTATACCAGATTTTTAGTTGGGATTAAAGTTAATAAAATTTTAGAGGCTGGTATTATCTGATTACAGGCTAAATAAAATTGAGGCAAATAAACAGGGCATTAGAATTTAAATCAATCCGAATAATAAGTAATAGAATTATTATAATTTTGTTCCATCAAATCTGGCTAATAATTATACAATAGCTGGGTTAGACTCTTAATATGAAGTTATATAACGTTCTCTTGCTATTTTTTTTTCAAGCCCAATCTTTCAATTTTGCAACAGCTCAGCAGGTAGATAGTATTAAAATACCTCATTCATCTTCTAATTCTCCAATTAAGTCCGGTTTGTTACCCTATATGATTCCTGCCGCTTTCATGGGATACGGAATGATAACCTTAGGTAATAATGCATTAAGAAGATTTGATCATCATTTGCAAAATAGCATTGATGAAGCATATCCAAACTTTTCAACTAAGACAGACAACTATCTGCAGTTTTCCCCGGCTGCTGCTGTTTATGGTTTAAACGCCACGGGTTTAAAAGGAAAAAATAATTTTAGAGATAGAACCATGATATATGTAATGGCGAATACGATTATGGAAATTATGGTATACACCGGTAAAACAACCACCCTTCGGTTGCGACCGGATGGCTCAGCAAATACTTCCTTCCCGTCAGGTCATACAGCTACTGCATTTGTTGGGGCAGAATTCTTTTACCAGGAATATAAAGATGTATCTCCCTGGTATGGGATAGCCGGCTATACTCTAGCAACTACCACGGGAGCTTTACGGATGTACAACAATAAACACTGGTTTAGTGATGTAGTTGCAGGCGCCAGTGTTGGAATAATATCTACTAAATTAAGCTATTTGGCGTATCCTACCATTGAACGATTTCTATTTAAAAAAGGTACAATGAATACAGTGCTTGTTCCAACCTATCAAAACCAGAATATAGAACTATATTATGCACATAATTTTAATTTATAAGTGATAGCTAATTATATGTTTTTTCGCCTATGGCTCATTATTCCTTTCTTTTTGGTGATGTGTAGTGTTCATGCAGAGACTACCTCCGACTCTATATCTATAAACAAAGGAATTATAGATACAATATCCCGGGATAGTATTTCTGCAATGAAAGCTAGCGGTATAAAAATATATGCTCTTGCAAATGGACAATATCTTGGTTATGAAAAGCCTAAAACTTTTGGGTTTATTACTAATTTTCCGAAAGATATGGGAGTATTATTTACTACTCCATTTAAAAAAGAATCATTAACACCATTGGCAATTATTGCGGGTTCAACGGCATTACTTCTGTTGGCAGATCAGCACATTACAAATGGTGTACAGCATTTTTCAAACCATATTGGTTTTGAAAGAGCCTCTCGTTTTAAAACTGGCCTAACTTTAGCAGGAATGGGGATTTACCAAGTTCCTCAAAATTTAAACTCCGCTATTTATTCGCTTGGGGAAGGCTTGCCAAGTTTAGTAATAAGTGCCGGGTTGCTTACTTATGGAAAAATAACTAAAGATTATCGTTCTGTTTCTACAGCCAGTCAATTGGTAGAATCTTTTTTGTTGATGGGGATTACCACTCAATTCTTAAAGCGCATTACTGGCCGCGAAAGTCCCTCTGCGGCTACAGCGTCTGGTGGCCGCTGGCAATTTTTTCCTAATCCTAAAACATATCAGCATGCAGTATCAGCTCATGATGCTTTTCCATCCGGGCATTTGGCAACTTTAATGTCTACTGTAACTATTTTGTCTGGGAATTATCCCGAAAAGCAGTGGATTAAACCTGTAGGATATTCGGTTACCAGCTTAGTTGGACTGGCAATGATTAACAATGGCGTGCATTGGGCAGGTGATTATCCTCTGGCTTTAGGACTCGGTTACCTGACCGCAAAAATTACATTAAAGGCTAATCAGTTATTTGCAGTAAAACATACAAAAGCTCCTGCGTATTAATATGGCATAGATGAAAATTTCATTTCATTAAGCGATATTTTTATCTTTTAGTAAATTCGCCAATCAATTTAAGATGATGCAAATTCGCGGTACATTTAATTTCTTTTTTCTTGCTATCGCGATAGCAACAACCATTACCTCCTGCGCTATTAACCCTTATGCTTCCACCAACCGGATTTATAAAAAGCAGGTAAAAGAATTAGCTAAAACCATCCGGCAATTACCTGACCCAATACCCGGACAAGACTGGGTTGGAACTACCAATTTTAGTTTGCGAAAGCCTAACTATGTGATCATTCACCATACCGCACAAAACTCAACAGAGGAAACCTTAAAAACATTTACGCTCCCAAGAACACAGGTGAGTGCCCATTATATAATTGGCAAAGATGGAATGGTATATCACATGTTAAATGATTATTTACGAGCATGGCATGCTGGTAACGGTAAATGGGGGAATCAGACAGATATTAACTCATCATCTATTGGAATTGAACTGGATAATAATGGATTTGAACCTTTTGCGGAACCACAAATAAAGAGCTTGATTACGGTATTAACATCTGTAAAAAAGGATTACAGTATTCCAACAGCTAATTTTATTGGTCATGCAGATATTGCTCCCACACGTAAAAATGATCCAAATGCAAATTTCCCTTGGAAAAGGCTTTCTGAATTGGGGTTTGGGAAATGGCAGGATTCTATTCTTGTAGATAGCGTTCCTGAAACATTTAATCCGGCAGAAGCTTTAAGGATCATAGGCTATGACACTACAGACCTTACTGCAGCTATTAAAGCATTTAAACTGCATTTTATCCAAACAGACTTAACTGCAGTATTAACTGTTGAAGATAAAAAGGTGTTGTATAATTTGTATAAGAAATACCTGTAACGCATTTCGCGTAATTTCACGATCGCTTTTAACTATTGTTTATACCGTATTCTTATAAAAAACAGCGCATGTTATTAGTTATCCCAAGGATAATATGCAAATTTGGCTAAATATTTAAAGGGCCTCGTAGTTCAACGGATAGAATAGAAGTTTCCTAAACTTTAGATACCAGTTCGATTCTGGTCGAGGCTACCATAAAGGATTGAGAATTACTTGATCCTTTTTTATTTGTATTATTATTTTGGGATAGAATATGATATACTATCCCAAAATAAACAAGGGTTTTGATCTGCACCAAAACCCTTTGAAAGCCTCTTTATATTCCTTCGCTGGTATTATCCAGATCAGGTTCAATGGGTATATTCTCAGGTTTCCTAAGAAACCACCCCAAAGTAAGCTTTCAATTATATAAACATACTTATACTATTTTAGTTTTTTATATTTTGGTAAAAAATAAGAAATAGTATAGGATAGTTTTGTTTTATAGTTTGGGACCGGTTAAAATATATCCCATCAAATCTGCATACTTAAATTCAAAATTAAGCTCTTGTTTTAACCGTCCGCTATTTACTGTTTTCCATCTTTTTTTTTCTGGTAAAAATTGCGGAAGTGTTAATGTTTCTTTTTGTGCAGCAAGTGTATAAAAATCTTGTTTTGTAGAGTGTTTTGGCGCACAGCCATTATAAATTCCATTGTTTTTTGGAGTTTCAATTACTTTACAAAACAGGCTTATAGCATCATCCAGATGAATTAAATTAACCGGAGCAAGTCCGTTAGGAATGTTGGTTTTTCCGGCAAAAAATCTGGCTGGTGATCTTCCCGGACCAATTAAACCTGCTAATCTTAAAATAATTACATCTATATTTTTAAGCTGAAGTAATTGATTTTCAACATCAACAAGCAATTTTCCTGAATCGGTATTGGGTTGAGGGGGAGTATTTTCATTAACTATACTATTCGTATCTCCATAAACAGAAGTTGAACTAATGAAAATTAGTTTTTTCGCCATGCTGTTGGGCAACAAAGCAACAAGCTGATTAATCATGTGATGATAATTCTCCTGGCTATCAGTATTTCTTTTTCCCGGCGGAATTGCGATGACAAGAACATCCGTATTAAGAAAATCTGAAAGAGGGGAAACATCCCCAGAAACCGAAAATTGTATCAAATACGGGTCAATTCCTATAGATTTTAACGTAATTAGTTTCTCGGCAGTGGTTGTAGATCCTTTAACAGAACAACCTTTTGAAATTAAATTTTTTGCAAGCCGTAATCCCAGCCAACCACAACCCAAAATACTTATTACCCTCTTATTTTTCATTATAAAATTTCAAAAATTATATCATTTGATTTTTCCTTTTATCTTTGGCATGTACTTTGAAAACCTCTTTAAAGAAATAAAAACAATTATGAAAACTACAAAAATTAAAATAGCTATTTTAGGAATAGCAACGTCGGCCATGTTATTTAGTGCCTGTTCATCATTAACTAAAACTCAAAAAGGAGCCGGTATTGGTGCAATAGCTGGAGGTACAATAGGTGCTATTATTGGTAAAAAGGCTGGTAATACTGCTGTTGGTGCTATTATTGGTGGTGCAATTGGTGGTACTGCAGGTGCTTATATTGGCCGTAAAATGGACCGTCAGGCCGAAGAATTGAAACAAACCATTCCCGGTGCTGTGGTTATCCGTGAAGGCGAAGGTATTATTGTAAAATTTGATTCGGGTATTTTGTTTGATGTTAATAAATCTCAATTAAAATCGGCAGCAATGACCAATATTCAAAACTTGGCTACTTCACTAAAAAACAATCCGGAAACTACTGTTCTGATCATTGGCCATACCGATAATACCGGATCTGATGCTCATAATTATACCCTATCAGAGCAACGTGCTTCTTCTGTAAAATCTTATGCTGTAGCTCAGGGAATTGCTTCATCACGTTTAAATACTCAAGGTAAAGGCGAAACAGAACCCATTGCAGATAACACTACTGAAGCTGGCAGAGCTGCAAACCGTCGTGTAGAGATTGTAATTACTGCTAATGACAAATTAAAAGCAGAAGCTAAAAGTAGCGCACAATAAATAAATTTTAGATAAAACTAATTTAAACCCGTCCTATGTTTTGGATGGGTTTTTTTATATAACAATATTCATCGACTATAATTCGTATGAATATTGTTGAATTACTAACTAATTGCAATATTAATCCATATCATTATTACTGTCAGGCCTTTCCATGGAAGGTTGTTGGCCAGAAAATTTTTGAAAGCGCATAGTAAAGGTCACTAGAAAATATCTGGGTGATTTGCCATTGCGGGCATCAATAATAGAATTTGCAGATACAAAATGTGAGACACTTGCATTTTCATTAAACAGATTATCTGCCTGAAGGCGCAAAGTCCCATTCTTATTTTTAAAAAATTTTTTTTCCAGGTATGTATTCAAAATAAGAGGATTACCTGTTAAAGAACTACTGTACCCATTATTAAATGTTTTACTTATTTCGGTTCCAATTAACCAGGTTTTTAAGAAATAGGTTCTGCTGTTAAAATTTAACCTCCACGATGATGTTACTTGCGTATTTGAACTAATTATCAGATTATTTGAATTGTGATTATAAGTATAATCCACTTCCGGATTAACCTCCAGCCATTTAATTGGGTTTATTTGTGCATTTAATCCCTGTGACAAAATCCAGTTGTGGCCTGCATTTTTTAAATTATCAGTAAACGAAATACTATTGTTATAATTAACTGAACCTGTTAATGAAAATACATATTTACGTTCTGCAAGTGGTTTCGAATAATTGTAATAGCCATTTATAGAATAAAATCCATTCGTATTTAAATATCCCGTTTCCTGAACAAGGCCAATTTTAGGATCCGTTCTTCTAACCACATTAGAAACAATTTTATTTTTAGTAAATGATGCCGAAATATTAGTAAACAGCGTATTTCCGGTATTAAATTCAAAATTATTATATCCTAAATTTATAGTATGATTAAATTCCGCATTTAAATCAGGGTTTCCATACACCGGATATTGGGGATTAGACAAATCGGGTATAGGTTGTAATTGAGAATAATTTGGCTCATTGCTCCTGCCGGAATAACCAACGTTAAAGGAACGTGTTTTAGAAAAATTATATGTAAAATAAGCAATCGGTACAAAATTGAAACCTATTTTATGGTATGGAATCAAAACACCCGATATGACAGAATTCCCATTTAGAATAGAGGGTTCTATATTTCCTCCTAAGGAATAACTATGCCTTTTTTGATCATCACGATAATTTATACCAATTCTATGTGTTGTAAATGAATAATTATAATCATTGCTTAAATCCGCATTTGGTATGAGTGTGCGCTGCATATTTTTTAAGTCATACGTATTACGCTCATTCGTATATTTTGTGTAATTGCAACTATAATTAAATTCAAGGTTTGCTGTTTTGCTTAAGGGCTCATTATAAAATAATGTCGTTATGATACTTCTTTTTCTATTCACTATATCCAATTGCTGATGCTGATAAAAATCATTATTACCGGCAATGGTATAATTTGTATATGCATTCAATACCTCATCATCTTGGTTATTTATAGAATTATTTGAAAATAAATTTAGAGATATATTACGCCCCTTTTTTGTAAAGCGGTGATTTAATAAAATATTCCCATCAATATGTGGTGATTTAGATCCATTATTGTATGCTGTTGTCCCTTTAGAACTTAATTGAGAATTACTGTTCTGAATGTAGTTTGATATTATATCCGCATTGGTTTTTGAGTAACTGAGTGAAGGCGAAAATTTAATATAACTTAAGCTATCCGGGCGATATTCTATATTCCAGTTTAACCTGTGATTATTGTCTATAGTTTTATTACAACTATTTTGATCTTTATAAATAAGTGCATTTAAAAAACTGCTTTGTTGTATTACATTGCTTACAAGATTATTATTACGATTTGAAAAATTATAGCTACCATAAGATGTTAGTTTTTTGTTCCAATCATCACGGTAATTAAAACCTATTGATTTCATATTAGTAAGCCCATTCAAGTTGCTTGTATTGCCTAGATTTCCAAAAAAAGAAAGCTGTTGTTTATTATTATAAGAATTTGCCGTTAATGAGGCCTGATAACTCTTTTTATTGCCAATAGCCGCTGATCCAGTGCCAAAATATCCTTTATTCTTATCCGGCCTGATTTGAATATTTAAAATTTTTTCAGACTTTCCGCTTTTTATTCCCGCTAAATTTGCCTGATCTCCGTAATCATCTACTATTTGTATTTTATCAATAATGTCTGCGGGCAACTGTTGTGTTGCAGTTTTTACATCCCCACCAAAAAAATCCTTACCATTGACTCTTACTTTTGTCACACTTTTGCCCTGAGCTTTTATATTACCCTTGTTATCAACCTCAATTCCCGGTAATTTTTTTAAAAGGTCTTCTGTAAGGGCATTTTCTCTTAGTTTATAGTCGGATGCTCGATATTCAACAGTATCTTCCTTTATAGTTATTGTTGGTCTGCCAGAAATCACCACTTCGCCGAGCAATTTGCTCTCAGATTTTAAAACTATAGGATCAAGTTTTAGTGGTGCAATATCATCATTGTATAAATACCGTTTATTTAGGGTTTGATATCCTAAACTGGAAACCGTTAATAAGAACGTTGAAGATTTTACAGCCTTAAAAGTAAATGCTCCATCTATATCTGTGCGTGTAGTAAGAGTATCTTTTGCAATAATTAATTTTACGGTTGCAGCGATAATGCTTTCTCCTGTAGAATCTCTTACAGCTCCACTTACCTCTCTAACAGTTTGAGCAAAGGCTGTATAATTGAATATAATTGTGAATAGTATTACACATATTTTTTTCATTCAGAAATCATATAATTATTGTTTTTGCTAACTAGAATTTATCCAAACACTTGCAGAGAATAATTTGTTTGTTCTATTATTATTGCAGTTGAATTTCATGCTCTAACGTGAAAAATATTCCCATTTATATTCGCTGCGTCAATTAAAAACAGTAGCTAAAAAATGGGGAAATAGAATTAAATAATAGGTGAATCTTTACACAGATTATTGCGTATTTTTGTATAGATGAAAAAAAGAATTGCAGTGTTAGCTTTCTCACTGTTGTATTTAAGTACAACAGTTGGCTTTGCATTAAATCTTCATTTCTGTGGAAATCATTTGGCTACCATTCAGTTAAATTCTCCTTTAAAAAAAACATGCTGCAAAAAGGAAACTAAATCTAAACCTGATAAATGCTGTAAAGACCGGCACGTTAAGGTTAAAGTATCAGATCAGCAACAAGCTCTTTCAGATTTTAAAATTCCACCCGCTACCAGTTTAGATTTATTTTTATTCTCTAACCAACTTCTTGCATTTAATGCAATAACTGATGTTAAATCTATTACTCCAACCTATCGCGGACCGCCAGATTTAACTACAGTTCCTTTAATCGTTAAAAACTGCGTTTTCCGTATTTGATTTATTTGTGTTTTGTTTTGTTGGGCGATCGGCGAAAGTATGATTGCTATTAATCCATTATTCAAAATTCACACATATAAAATTAAAAATATGAAAACGTTAAAAGTTCTTATTACCTCTGCGGTAATACTCATATCTACATTTGCTGCTAAGGCCCAATTTATTAAAGCTGATTTACAGGTTAGTGGTTTAACCTGCTCTATGTGCCAGCTGGCTACTCAAAAAGCCTTAAAAACATTAGATTTCATTAGTGATATAAAACCGGATCTGAACAAAAATATGTATGTTCTTACTTTTCGAAAGGATAAAGCCGTTAACCTGGATCTGATTAAAAAGAAAGTAAAAGATGCCGGGTTTTCTGTGAGTAAACTGGTTGCTACATTCAACTTCGACCATCTTAAAGTGAATGATGATTTCCATTATCAATATTTCGGAAATACATATCATTTTATGAATGTGCCTTCAAAAATTTTGGATGGAAATGTACAGATCACCCTATTAGATAAGGATTTTATTCCTTCCGGAGATTTCAAAAAATACGCTGCCAAAACTACATTCCCATGCTATAAAAGTGGTGTGATGGGAAGCTCAAGAGTATATCACGTTACCATTTAACTCTGATTGCTTCTCATTTCAATTAACAAAATTTAAGAGTTAGATCTTCCCGGATTTTTAAAATTTGGGGAGATCTTTTAATCCATAGATAGATCTCTTTTATGTATCTAGTTTATCGTTTCCATAAGATGAAAAATGATTTCCATGACAAATAAAACCTTTGAAACGACAAGGAAAATGATTTCCATGACAAATAAAACCTTTGAAACGACAAGGAAAATGATTTCCACGACAAAGAAAACCTTTAAAACGACAAGGAAAATGATTTCCACGACAAAGAAACCCCTTGAAACGACAAGGAAAATGATTTCTTTCCTTACACCATTTAAGAAGCCCTCTCTTATTTTCTTTTTGCAGATAATAGTCCTCTTTTCATCTTCTGTTTATGCCCAGGAATTATACGTTTCTACGGAACCAGCAAGCACTATGCCCCGTAATTCTATTGGCTTACGTCTTACAAATGAAAGCATCTTTAAGCCCTCTTTTAAAACCCGGTTTATACCGGAAATTATGGTTGGGGTACATAAAAATCTAATGCTTCATGCCAATGCGTACCTGTCTAATTTTTATCAGGAGAATCAAAAACTGGAAGGTTATGGGTTTTACGCCAAATACCGTTTTTTATCCATAGACAGTATTCAGCGACATTCCAGGGCTGCAGCTTATATCCGCTATTCAAATATTAAAAATCCAATAAATGGTGATGAAATTAATCTGGAAGGAGATAATTCTGGAATACAGGGTGGATTAATTTTTACTCAATTACTGCATAAACTTGCCTTATCCGGATCTGTAAATTATACGAAAGTTTTCGATAATAATGGTGGATATAAACTTTCTCCAAATCGGGCAAACCAAAGCATCGGCTATACGTTTTCATCGGGCTATCTATTATTTCCGAAGGTTTATGAAAGTTACGATCAGCCGAATTTGAATATCTATTTGGAGTTTTTAGGTAAATCTAACATCGGCACAAGTCAAAATTTTATGGACATCGCTCCGGCTCTCCAACTTATATTGAACAGTAAAACGCGAATTGATATTTCCAAGCGCCAGCAGCTTTGTGGTAATATGCAACGTACTACAAAAAATATGTATCTGTTAAGATTGGAGTATAATTTATTTAATGTATTCTGATTTAAAGATCCCTTTTACCAATTATTCCGGTTCTTGGTTTCTGTAATATGTGCTAAATGATGATTTCCATGCCAGGCATACATACCTACAATTTCTTTTAGTTTAAAGTTTTTATTGTGCTCGGGATGATGGAATGCCCGATTGAAATCTTCTTGCTTCATGGTCTTCAAAAATAAAATCCACCTTGTGTGCAAGCTATCCAACAGATCAAAAGAGGCCTGTACAGGAGCATATTTTGCTTCCTCGCAATCTGCCCATCGATCTTCATAATAAGGCCTGATAGTTGGGCTATCTTCTGTAAAAGCAAGTTTAAACCGTATATATGCATTCATATGGCTATCGGGAAGGTGATGAATTACCTGACGTAATGTCCAACCATCTGTACGGTAGGGCGTATCTAATTGTACATCTGTTAATCCCGAGACTTCATTTTTTAAACGTCGTGGTAATTGTTCTATCTCGCTTATCCATGTATTAATCTGAAGCTCATCAATATTATTCTCATTAATTTGATACCTCCCAATGGGATAACGTAGATCTGCTAAATCATTACTCATGTATTAAATATATAAATTACTTTGGCAAATATGTTTTGTATCTAATTCTTAAAGCGTGACTTCCTAATTCATGATTTCCCGTTATCTGCCAATACTGTCTTATTTCATTGATGTCAATCTCATCCAGAAAAAGTATTTCTCCGATATGTTGATCGATATAAACTACATTTTCGGTATCCTCTTCGCCAAATTCCCAATACAAATTATTTCGTTTAATAATCCAGCTGCCGCCGCCATCACCAACTATCATAACTTTGATGGAAGTTCCAATCGGTGCATCCATATTTTTATAATGATGAGGGAGATACTGCATTAGCCTGTCAAAGGAATTTTTAGAAGATATTTTCATTGCAGTTCTTTCAATCATTTTATCATTCCTTTTTTCTCAATAAGGCAGATAAACAAATTTACCGAAAGAAACAGTAAATTCAACCCGATATATAACATCATGGCTAAACACATTTTTGGATTTTTAATACTGATTGGAGTAAGCAGTTTTTTATCTGCACAAACTATCAAAACAGATGTACTGGTTATAGGAAATACTGCCGGTAGTATTGCAGCCGCGATACAGGCCTCACGGTCCGGGGTAAAAACTATATTGTTAACTGAAACTGCATCCATAAGTCCTATTCTATCATCCGAGGATATTGCTTACCTGGAGAAAATACAAAACCATTATACCTATAAAAACAATAAAAAATCAAGTGCGAAAGATTCAATAGTAGATAGAAATATCGGCTTAGAGCAATCGTCTAAACTGCTAAAAGGCATCATCGATACCGTTAAAAACTTAACGGTAATTATAAATACCGCTGTGCAAAAGATTGAAAAAAATGGGAAAAAATGGGAAGTAAAATTGCAGGATGGTAAATTAGTTAAAACACTGGTGGTTATTGATGGAACAGAGAATTTGGCTATAGCTGCTAAACTTAAAATAGATCCCGAAAACACTCTGACTCATTTAAACGAATTAGCTTCGGATAATAATCCTTATATGGATAAACTATTTCGCAGCAGCATCGCTATCGGGTATTATGACGGGCATTCTCAGCCTGGAGCAGATAAACGTTCGGTTTATACCCTCGCGTTAGGATCCCTATTGCCAAAAGATGTTGATAATTTTTTAGTGGTACCCAACATCCATTTAATATTAAAGGTTTTGATATTAAAGCCTATCGCTATGTCTGTCGGACAGGCAACCGGAGCTATTGCAGCTTATTGTGCTTTTTTTAAAACCACCACAAAAGATTTAAATGCACGGTCCATCCAAAGCGAGTTGTTAAGCTATGATTCACAAATTTTACCTTTTAAAGATATTAAGTTTACAGATCCTAATGCAATGGCTTTTCAGCATATTGGCCTTTGTGGTTTGCTGAAAATAAAAGTTATAAAACAAAATGATTCCACTGAAATGCAGTTTGATACCGTTGGTACTGTTTCTTCGGAAGAGCTTAGATTACCCATGAAAGAATATTACTCACGCAGCCAGATTTGGTTTGCTGACCATAAAAAAGAAAAATTAACAATAGAAGATACTATTAATCTTTTCATGTTTACCGCAACACGTGGTGAAGAGCTTCGACTTGAAATAGAAAAAAACTGGAAAGAAAGCTTCAAATTCAATAACAGCTATGATCCCAAAAGAATAATAAGCAGAATGGAATTTGCTGTTCTTGCCGACAGATATTTACAACCTTTTAATATTCGAATTGATTTGGATGGAAATTTATTGAATTGATTTTTCCTTTTCAGTCTGCTCTATGCTTAATTCTCTCTCATTTTCTATAAATACAGAAGGGGTACCACCTAAATCAATTACTCTTCCTTTTACACAGATCACTTTTCCTGCCAGTTCCTTTTCGGGTTTATAACTAAAATTTGGAATAAATTCCTTCTTAATAAAAACGGTAAAAACCTGGTTGGGGAATTGTTTGTCTAAGTTTATTAGGATGTTTCCGGCTTTACTTACACGCGTACCTACAACTGTACCACAAACACTAATCTCAGTACTTTTATTCATCCAGTTTTTAGCTTGCACGGTATTAAACTGATTGCGTTGCAGCGTTTCCTGATGTAATGGTTCAACATCTGCACTTGAGGTTTCGGGCAGCCAATCTGCAGTATTAACCTGGCTCTCCAAATTCTCTTGCAATTCAGTGGGTATTTTTGAGAAGAAGTCAATTCCTGTTCTTTCTTCTATCTCATTTATGGGTACAGCAAATGTTTTTAAGGGAGCCGTTATTTTTTGATTAGGCATAATAAACCCAATGGCTTTTTTATTCTTTAAATCTAAAGCTACTTTATAAAACTCCTTGGGAATGCTCACCTTATTCTTGCCACGCTCAATTACAGGTAGATCTTTAGAAAGTATTGGCCCGGTAACAATATATAGCTGAGTGGTGGGATATCTATATAAATAACCCCGTAAAGCATCTTCTAAATCACCCCAGGAACCGCGATTAAAGTCCGGTAATTGCGGGGCCATATTAGAATAGTAATAGCTTTCTGAAAGTGCCGTTTGTGACCAGCGAAAATCTGCCGAAGGTGCCTGATGCCCGCGATCATACCCAAAACCATCATAAGAATAGGTACTATCTTTATTCATGGTTTTTAAAAAGTAATCTTCCTCAACTGCACTACCTGTTTTTATTAATGGATCAGGACGAAAATCATTTGTTCTGAATACGGTTCCTTTAATTACATCAGGAATAATGATATGTGCCACCCAGCGAGGTTGTTCGTGCTCTTCAGAATAAACCAGACAATAAGCAGCATGTTTTATAATTTCTTCCCCTGGAAGTATAGATGGTAATCCTACTTGTAATAAATCATATTGAATTTTATTAAGTTTAGTAGTTTCTATTTGTTGGTTTATCTTTTGCTTTTGCTGATCGAGGTTTGCAATTTGTACTTCAAGATTTGCAATATCCTTATCAAAGTTTTGCCCTTGGGATGTTAAATAAGTAAAGCATAAAAGAACAATTAAAAAAGAAGTAGATAAACTGAACCTGATGGGAATCTTATTCATTAAATTGAAATTAGTTGATTAATACACTAAATACTATTCACTTGATTATGTCTATCCAAAAATAGCAACATAAATTAAACAAGGATATAATAAATTACGTCTGTTAAACTTGTTGTGCATGGCAAACACATAATTTCTGCTGCGCTTTTTAAATTTAGATTGACACAAAACCATCGATTATTCCTCTTGCTTATAATGTAAGTTTTCTTTGTACTTATTTTATGTGATAATCCTATCGGCCTAAAAGGCTTGATTCACTCCTTTTTAAGGCTATAACTGCAAATCTCGAGGAGGGTGATATTATTCCTCGTTAAAAAATATATTCAGATTTATGCTCATTTATAAGAACATGGTGGATAAATTTCTCCTGGATTTATTTTGACCTATTTGTCTTTTGTAACAAAATCATTACATTTGTATAATTACCTTAAAAATTAATAAAATAAATAATAAATAAATAACCATAAATTTCATCATCACTAAAAAACATCATGAGAAAACCAACCCCAAAAACCACCCTCTTACTTTCTGCAACTGCAGTTTTTTTCTTCATTTCTTATTCATGCAGCAAACAGAAACTAAGCTCTTTAGAAGTGTCAAAAACACCTAGAACCACCCAATCTGTAAATTCAACACCTCGGGAAGTAAATCCATTTAAGAAAACAACGGGGGCTCCAATTAACGTACAAATTGGTAATAAATGGATTGAGAATTTTAATAGCAGTAATAGAAATACAGGCAAATCATACGTGATCCAAAGCAAAGATCTCCAGGCCATTCTCAATAACCCAATCTGTGTAGGCATTTGTTTATATTTTGCTATAGATGCCGACAAAAGCGCTCATATTTTACCCATTGGTGTAAATGAAAATGGAAGATTAATGAAAACGAGATACATAAACACTCAAAAAGGCCTCATAGATTGGGAAACTGCACAAAAATGGATTGCGAATGATCCAAGTCCCATTGATGCCCGTTTTTTTGGGAGAAACACTTTTATTCGTCTCTTCAGCGATCCTACCTGCCTGGCCATACGGGCTGTTTCTGCACTAGATGAGCAGAAAAATCCGCAATTACTGTTGGGAAATGCAGCAGTTAACTATAAAAATATAAATAGCCTTAACTTAAGAATGATGCGCTATGAAGATGAATCTGCAATATGCCCTCCGGTATGCCCACTTGTTGACCACCAGTAATAACTTATAATAAATATATCTGCCATGCAATCTATTCCAATATTTTTAATGTATACTTCTTATGTTTCACTTCTAATACCAATCTATTTTCTATTTAGAGGAAAACCATATTTTACAGACAATATTCTAAAAGCCCTTAGCCTCCTATTTTTCGTAGCCGTATTTTCTGACATGTTAGGTTATATACTAATTAAAACAGGAAGACCAAATATTTCCATTGATAACGGCTATTTTATAATTCAATTCTTTCTGTTGAGTTATATATATTCCATTTTCTTGAAAGATAAAAAACTAGTGTATGTTACTTTAATTCTTTTCACAGGCTTTGTCATCTTTAGTACACTATTTATTCAGCCCTTTAACGAATACCAAAGCTGGTTACGTGTAGTGGGTGGTATAGCCCTCATTCTTTATTCACTCGTATGCTATATTCAAGAGCTTAAAGACCCATCTGAAAACGAACGACTCAATTCCCTTACTTTGTGGGTCAATATGGCGATATTATTTTATTTTAGTATGAATTTGTACCTTTTTTGTACCGTCGATTTTATTTTAAAAAATGAAGGAGTTGATGTTGCAATGCTATCCTGGAGTTTTCATAACTTATGTAATATCACAAAAAATGTACTTTTTGCAGCAGGAATTTATACTGCGGGACGCAAGATTGTATTCCAATAAATAACTTCCACTCTAGCACAAGTGCCTGCTTGTGCTAGAGATAGAAGTATACAAGTTTAATAAGCATTGCAAATTTTCATTTAAAGTTGGCTAATCCTGTAAACGCCTCCTCTATTTCCGATTTTAATATGGTCTGTCACAAATCAATCCATTATTAAATATGACTCTTATCTGAATTATCATCTCTAAAAGAATATGACAAACCATTTTTACAAAGCAGAATGAGTGGTATATTTGCCGTACATTATAAATAATAAAAATATGATTACCATAGGACAAAAATTTCCATCCTTTGAAAAGAAAGCTGTTGTAGGCTTAGAAAAAGGCAAAGAGTTTGATACAATTACTTCTGAGCAATTGATCAATGATGACAATGTTTGGACAGTTATGTTCTGGTGGCCAAAAGATTTCACATTCGTATGTCCAACAGAAATAGCAGAGTTTAACAAATCATATGGTCAATTTCGCGATCGTGATTCACGCTTAATTGGTGCATCTACAGATTCTGAATTTGTGCATTTAGCATGGAGAAATAATCATGATGATTTACGCGATCTTAAATTTCCAATGCTGGCTGACACCTCTAAATCATTAGCCGAAGAGTTGGGAATATTGGAGCCTAATGAAAAAATTGCATACCGTGCCACGTTTATTATTGATCCAACCGGCATTGTGCGTTGGATTTGTGTAAATGATTTAAGTGTTGGACGTAATGTAAAAGAGGTTTTGCGTGTACTTGATGCTTTACAAACAGACGAGTTGTGCCCATGTAACTGGGAAAAGGGACAGGAAACTATTGCTTAATTCCTTACTAGCACTATAGCATAAAATCATGAATGAGAGTACCGAAGTTATCAATGAACTGCTAGCCACTATCGGTTTAGATGCATCTTATCGCACAGAAAGCCTTAAATTGCTTGAGCAAGGAGAATCCCGTTATCTTCGGGATTTAAAATTAAACTTTAGCAGTACACTAACTTCAGAGCACTTAACTGCAAAGGAAATAGGTTTATTAGGATTGACAACAGCTATAAACAATAGCAATAATCCGCTGATAAAATTCTTTACACAATTTGCAGGAAAGAATGAAGCAAGTGCTGAAGAAATTGCAGAAACAGCAGCTTGTGCATCTTTATTAGCATCCAATAACGTCTTTTATCGTTTTCGTCATTTTACACAGAAGGAAAAATATACTCAAATACCAGCCCGTATACGCATGCAGGTGATGATGAAACCTGCTACGGGAAAGGAGTTTTTTGAGTTAATGAGTTTAGCGGTATCTGCTGTTAATGGTTGCGAGATGTGTGTAAATGCTCATGAGGATTCACTCATTAAATTGGGAACATCAGAAGAGCGTATTTTTGATGCGGTTCGCATTGCATCACTTATTACAGCTACCGGAAAAATTATTTTATAGTTTCATTCGGTGAAATAAAAAATTAACTATAAAATACTATTATGATAAAATGTGAAATTTTATTTTGCTATTAAAATAATTTGTTTAAATTTGATTTGTCATTGGATAAATAGGTTTAAGTGTTAAATTTGAAAAAGGTCGGATAATAATTATCTGGCCTTTTTTTATTAATGAAGGTCGAGCCCGGTTTCAAAAAAATGAATTAGTGCGTGTTTACCTCCTTGTAGCACAATATGTTTTAGGGCATTAAGGTTTGCGTTAAGGATTGTAGTGGAAATCCTTTTGCCTTTTTGTGGCAAAAAGATTGCAAAGAAAAGCCTGCCCGAACGCCCAAATTATTATTTTAAATCCTGGATTAATCTAACTCCGGCTAATGAACATCTACCGGGACGGCTGCATTCTTTTTAAATTTTTGCAGGTATAGCAAAGGAATACAACATAGCATAATCATACCTACCAACCAATACGCATCGGTATATGTTAATAAATAAGTTTGCTTAATTACTGTAACTTCTATTGCCTGTGTAGCTACATGCTTTGCATCCAGTAAAGAATAGCCTTTGGCCATAAAATTTTTAACCATCATATTAAATCGATCTACATAAGCGGGATTATAGGGATTAATGTTTTCAATTAACCTGTTGCGGTGCACCCCTTGGCGAATATGCAATAATGTGGTTAAAGAAGCAATGCCAAAGGATCCGCCTAACTGGCGCATCATATTATTTAAGCCTGATCCCTGCCCAATTTCAGGCCCTTTCAAATCTTGTATGGCAAGCGTTGTTAAAGGCACAAACAACAGAGCCATACCGGCTCCTCTAATTGCAAGCGGCCAAAAGAAATCGCTAGTTCCCGATGACAGGGTTGATTTACTTAGCATATTAGAGAATACAAAAAACAAAAGCATCCCGGCTGTAGCCATAAATTGTGCTGGAATTCCTTTTTTGAGCATAATGCCAATAAATGGCATCATCATAATGGTAATTATTCCTCCCGGAAAGAGTATTTCACCGGTTTGTTGTGCAGAAAATCCTAATAATTGCTGGCAAAAGACTGGGAAAACAAAGACAGTTCCATACAAACCGAAACCTAATACGAAAGAAGTGAACATCCCTACAGAGAAACTTCTGTGGCGCATAATCTTAAAGTTAACAATTGGATGGTCTGTACTCATCTCACGCCAGATAAAGAATAAGACTCCCAAAATTGCCGAACATGCCAAAACAGTAATATATGGTGTGGCAAACCAATCTTCACTTTCTCCCTTTTCTAAAACGGTTTGTAAACTTCCCACAGCTATGGCTAACAGGGCAATTCCCCACCAGTCGACAGGTTGCCCTTTGTTCTCCTTGGGTGTTTCCCTAATAAATGTGTAGGTGAAATAGGCTGCAATAATACCTACGGGAATATTTACATAAAATATCCAGGGCCAGGAGAAATGATCGGTTATATAACCGCCAATAGTTGGACCAACGGTTGGTCCAACAACTGCACCCAAACCAAATAAAGCGGTTGCAATTCCCAGGTCTTCCTTGGGCCAGGTTTCTATTAATATAGCCTGAGAGGTGGAAATTAAACCTCCGCCAGCTAATCCTTGAAGAATTCGGAATAAAATTAACTCATCCAGGTTATGTGCATTACCGCACAAAAAAGAGGCGATGGTAAATGCAATAATGGAAAAAAGAAAATAGTTTTTTCTTCCAAAACGACTGCCTAACCATCCAGACATAGGCAAAATAATTACATTCGCTACAGCATATCCGGTTGCTATCCAAGCTACATCTTCTAATGTTGCACCTAAATTACCCTGTATCTGCGGCATAGATACATTCACAATGGTAGTATCAATCAGCTCCAGTAAAGCAGCTGTGATTACCGTAATTGTGACGATCCATTTACGTAAACCCTTTTCGGCCATAAATTTTTATTCGTTTGTAATAACCGATACTTTTACACTCATGCCCGGATGCAGTTTTTGCATAATTTCATTTCCTGCTTTGATCTTAATTTTTACAGGGATCCGTTGTACTACTTTTACATAATTTCCGGATGCATTGTCTGGCGGCAAAAGCGAAAATTTAGCTCCTGTTGCAGGGGAGAAGTTATATACTTCGCCTTCTATTTTTTCATCAGGATAGGCATCCACTTTAATATTTACTTTTTCTCCGCTGTGCAATTTTTCCAGTTGGGTTTCCTTGAAATTAGCGGTCACAAAAAGGCTGTTATCGTTAACTATAGAAAACAAACTTTGTCCGGCTTGCACCAACTGTCCTTTTTGAACATTCTTTTTCGAAACGATCCCGGATGAGGGAGCCATGATAGTAGTATATGATAATTGTAGTTTAGCAAAATCCACATCAACCATGCGTTGGTCAACTCCTGTATTACTTACCAGCAATTGTGAACGGGTGGTTCCCACTTGTTCTACAGATGCTTTATACTGATCTTCTGCGGCCTGGTATACCGCCTGAGCAGTTTCTTTTTGTGCTTTTGCCTGATCAAATTGTTGTTGTGTAATAGCACCATCCTTTACCAGATTGGCGTAGCGTTCATAATCTTTATTGGCTTGCCATAATTTAACACGAGCTGTTTCAATATTTGATTTTGCAGTTGTTGAATTAGCCGCAGTAGCCGTAATTTGAGATTGAGAGACATTTGTACCCGCACTGGCGCCTCGCTGACTCGCCATGGCCTGTTCCAGCTTAATTTTGTAATCGCGGTCATCTAATTTCACTAAAACCTGTCCTTGGTTTACATGCTGATTTTCTTCAAATAAAATAGAATCTACATAGCCGCCAACACGTGCTACAACAGGACTAATATCCCCATCAATTTGTGCATCATCGGTGTCTACGTGTTTACTGAAATATAAATACTCCCGTACACCAAAAATAGCTCCGCCAATAATTACAACCAATAGTATAATAGGTATAATGTTTTTCTTTTTTTTCTCCTTAGTTTCCATTTATTAATAAGATGATTTTGTGATTATTCCTGATGATTTAAGTAATGTATAATATGCTAATTGAGAATCTGCTTTGGCTAGCTCCAAATTAATTAGCGATTGAAATAGTTGGGTTTGGGCATCAATTCGATCTGTAACCGAAGCTACATTGTTGCGATATTTCGATTCCAGAATCCGATCATTTTCTTGTGCTTGTACAATTGAAGTTTCCAGAATATGGATCTTAGTTAAGGATCTACTGTAGTTTTGATAATCCTGGTTTACCTGTGATTTAATCTGGTCTGCAGCCAAGCCACGATTTATTTCTACTTCATTTTTTTGGATAGTTGCTTCCGCTATTTTATTCTTATTAGTCCATAAGTGATCGAAATTCCAGGCGATAGTTGCACCCAATGTAATTGGTGATATAAAACTATTTGCCGGAGGAATAAATTTGCCACTTGGGTTAATATAATAAGCATTAACTCCTACTAATACTACCGGAGCCAGATCTGATTTTATTGATTTTATATTACTTTCTGTAGCCTGACTGCGTAAAGCAAGTGATTTTATTTCCTGACGATTTGTTGAAGAAGAATCTAAATAGGATGATAAAGGCAGAATCCTTGCCTCATTAGTGGCAAATCCTTCAACAGCAAGTGTTGTATTTTCCGGCAATCCTAATAAAATATTGAGATTATAATTAACCACTTTTTGATTGGTTTCCAGATCTAGTCCCGTAAGTTCTACATTGCTTCGTTGTAATTGAAATCGTAATACATCGTTTTTAGTAACAATACCTTGTTGGAAAAATTGTTGTGATTGTTTTATCTGTTTGTCAATATCCTCCAGATTTTGCTCAACTATTTTTTTGCTCTGATTAAGTTTGTATAGGTTGTAATAGGCGTTAATGATATTATAGATTATATCTTCCTTATCTTTCTCTGAATCTAAACGGGCAACCTTTGTTAAAATATCTGTGGATTCTTTGGCATAACGTAATCTGTTTCCATCAAAAACAATCTCTTGCAAAGAAAATGTACCGATAAAAGCCTCTGCTCTGGCTGGTAAATGAATAGAATTTGTGCTTCCGCCAATGTTGAATGTAGAGGTAGGTATTTCTGCATGATTGTAGGCAAAACTGGCACTTCCAGTTGGTAATGCCCGGTCTTTAACCTGGTTATATTGCGAAATAGCTTCATCAATTTTAGCCTGGGAGAGTTTTATTGATTTACTGTTTTGAAGACCTAAATTAATGGCTTCTTGCAGACTACGTTTTTTTACATCTTGTGCTTTAATATTTGCCGTAAAAACTATCAGCCAAAGCATAATACCGTATTTCTGCAAAACAGGTAAAGCTTTATGCGACAGCATACGGTCCATGTATTGATTAATTCTATATATCATGTTTTGTTAAATGGGCTTTTAAAAAATCGTTTAAATGGGCTTTTAATCTGGGTTTGATCTCCTCTTCCATCACCTGTGGGTTTTGAAGATCTTTATTTAACATCAGGGCGGCAATGTGGGTGGAGTTAATCAAATAGTATTTCGTTCCAAAAATGCTGGCTATCGTCATTTCAATATCCACCTTTCTGAAAGTTCCATTCTTAATGCCCTCTTCAACAATACGCTTAACTTCATTTACATTGCGAAGTAATATCTCCGTTATAAAATCAGTGGTTTCAGAGCGTTGATTTAATGATAATTCACGTTGTATAATCCGGTGAAAACAATTGTTATTCATTACCCGATCCACGTACATATCTATACATCTGTGTAATTTCTCCCAAGATGAGATATCCGCTTCATTCAGGTTAACCAATTGTTCACGAAAATTTTTAATTCTGCGTTCAAGTGTGGCTTTATACAACCCGTCCTTCGATCCGAAATAGTAATTCAGCATGGCCATATTGACTCCGGCTTCACTGGCAATATGTCTGGTAGAAGACCCGTCATATCCAAATTCCGAAAATAGCTTTTCTGCTACATCCAGTATATGATCTTTCTTATCTCTTTTATCGTGTGGTAAATTCACACGGCAAAACTAATCAATCGATTGATTGATTTGTAAAAAATAAAATATTTGACATTGAATTAATAAATGGGGCAGAGCAGGTAATTCAATCCGAAGACAATCAAACACCCAAATGAGAAAAAATTTGATTTTTTAAGTGATGTTAAACTTAACAGTAGGAGTATTAAAATCTTGGTCTTTTGCTTCAATTTTATTCATCATCAAGCTGCTAATATTTAGTGCCTTCTGTTTTGCTTCTTCTGCTTTTTCTCCAACGTAAAACTCATCAATGGTTTCTCGCCAAAGTTTTAGCCATTGATTAAAATGTTCGTGGTGCAGATTTTCTTTTTTATTTAGTTCCAAATGCTTAATCATCGGATTCCCTTTATAACCCATCGTACCAAATAAAAGTGTAGTCCAAAAACTATACATAACTGGTAAATGCTTTTCCCAATCTACTTTTGCTACGTCATTAAAAAAATGTGCAATGGTTTTATCTAATAACACCTTTTTGTAAAACTCATCCACCAATAATTTTATATCATCTATATTTTCGATTTCTTTTTTCATGGCTCTTATCTCTATATTAATAACCAAAGCGTTTCGCATTTATATAGTACTTTTGTTACGGGATAATTTTTTATTTCTATATCTGCCGAAGCTTCTTTTATACCCATATTATTGCTCAATTTATAAGTTTATATTCATAGGTGTAACTGCATAATATATAGCCCAACCTGATTAGCAAAGCTATTCATTGTTTACTTTTGCTTACCCAAGCTAATAATATGGATTGAATACTCTCAATCCCATTATAGCATGAAAATTTAAAATTGAATTGAAACAGCCTCCTCCAATTAGACGAGATTTATTTGGCATTTACCTTCTCAAAACATCTGTCTTCTTAAACGTTAATGTTATAATTATTACTTTAGCTGCTTGTTGTGTTACTCCATGATCTATATATTCTGGCACGTTTTTTACTTGCCTCCATTGCATGGCTTTGTCTGTTAAATAAACTATCTCAAATTCCTGATTGTTATAAACATTGTCGTGTTGATGCTTATCTTTAGCCTTAAAACTAATGTAATTTTTACCGTCTTTTTGTATTATTACATAGTCTGTGTTACTAACTTCCATTTCATTCGTTTTTAATTTAGTTTTTGTAAGTTTATCGGTAATGGTATATTTAAAATCGCCAGGTGCTAAAGTTTCTGTAGCTAATAACTTATTCACATTATCTGCATTATAATACTCATATTTTTCATCTGCAGTAGTCCAGATACCTTTAATAAGTTCATTTACCGATTTAATGGCAGGAGCTGTTTTATCTTTTTTACAAGAAGGGAAAATAGCTGCAGCAAGCAGTGCTATAACGATTAATTTTTGCATAATTTTATCTGTATTTAATTAATTTTAAAGAGGAAACATTGATTTAAAAAAATTGTTTTTCAATTCTTAAAAAATAAAAAGGGATCGAAAAATATATTTTCAATCCCCATTTAGTAACAATTAAGCAATTGTCTTTGTACTTCTATCTAATAGAGTAGCTTATTCATTAGACTTCTGAAAGTCTATAATTGTAACTGTTTTAGCTGCCGTTACTTTATTCTCTGTACCACCTACAGTTGTATATTCCTGATTTGTTTTTACTTGTTGCCATTGCATTCTGTCATTTGTTAAAGAAACCAGATCATACGTTTCTACGCCTGCTTCTCCTGTAAAAGTAATAGTATTTTTGCTATTAAGATTATTGAGGGTATAAGCAGTATCAAAATCTACGTTATTAGTTTCTGTATTAATTCTTCTGATTTTATTAGCCGTAATCACATACTTATACTTCTTAGTTTGCTGAACAGTTGCATTGGGTTCGGTAGTATTCGCAGTGTTAAAATATTCGGACCTCGCACTGGTAATAGCCCAGGTGCCTTTAATAAGTTCATTTGCTGGTTTACAAGCCTCACAATTGTTTTTATCTTTTTTACAAGCCGGGAGAATAGCTACTGCAAGCAGTGCCATAACAATATACTTTTTCATAATCTTTGGGTTTTTATTTTTTACTAGATTGTTAAATGTGTAAATAAATAACACCCATTAAAATAGAATGTTTGGCTAGTCTAAAAATTTTTTTTTTAATAATGGGCGTTTAAACACCTATTTGCCAATATTTAAGAAAGTCTCTACTTTATAAAATTCATTTTAAAATTTGAGTAAATTCGTAAAAATTTGTTCATTTTAACTTCTATATAATATTGAACCCTTCTGCCGAAAACTATAAGTATCTCATTCAAAAAATTGATGAGTTTATTCGTAAATATTACTTAAACAAAGTAGTAAGGGGTATTATTTATATGACTGCCACCTTGAGTGCTGCCTATATTGTAGTTACGATAGCAGAATATTATGGAAATTTTAGCCCGGCAATAAGAACTCTCCTTTTTTACGCTTTTATATTAGGAAATCTTTTCATTGTAGCTACGTACATTGTTTTACCACTCCTGGCTTACTTAAAACTCGGCAAAACCATTAGTCGCGATCAAGCATCAGCAATTATTGGCAATCATTTCAATCCTATAAAAGATAAATTATTAAATACCCTGCAGTTAAATAAATTAGCAGAGGAAAACCCGGATCAGCGTTTATTAATTGAGGCAAGTATTAACCAAAAGATAGCAGAATTAAGGCCCGTTCCTTTTACATCAGCCATTCATATTGGCGATAATAAACGATACATAAAATATGCATTAGTTCCGCTGGCACTTATTCTATTCATTTTTTTTACTGCCCCATCTATTTTTAGTGAAAGCACCAAACGGTTACTGAATCATAATAAACAATTTGTAAAAAAAGCTCCTTTTGAATTTGTAATTTTAAATAAAAGCCTTTCGGAGATTCAGGGTGAGGATTATGTGCTTGAAGTAAAGCTTAGTGGGAATGAAATCCCATCCGACTTATACCTGGAAGATGGAATAAACACTTTTAAATTTGAAAAGGAAGGCATAATTCGCTTTAATTATACTTTTAAAAATCTGCAACAAAGCAAAAATATCCGCCTTAAAGGAGGAGAGTTTACTTCTGCTACTTACCTGTTAGACGTTAAACGGAAACCAACCCTTTTAAGCTTCGATGTTTTCCTGGAATATCCGACTTACCTAAAAAAGAAGAATGAAACCATCAGCAATTCCGGAGATTTGACTGTACCCGAAGGAACACGTGTTAATTGGAAATTCAAAACTCAAAATGCTAGCCAGATTGATATTAAATTAAATAATAAACATATCCAAATTAAGCCAACGGGCAATGACCAATTTAATTTTTCTTATAAAATTCTGCAAAACCTAAGCTACGGTGTGTGTCCTATTAATAAAGAGGTGAACATCTCAGATTCTGCTTCTTATCAGATTCGGGCTATCCCGGATTTAAGGCCAGCTATTGAAGTTGCCGAACACCCAGATTCGCTAAATAACAAAATGCTCTATTTTATTGGGCAGGTAAATGATGATTATGGCTTTTCTAAACTTACTTTCAATTATAGGATATTGTCAAAAAGCCCTGAAAAAAACCCAAAGCCTCTAATTATAAAATTAATTCCTTTTGATAAAAATGCTTTACAAAGCAGCTTTTTTCATGTTTGGAATGTAAATGAAGCAAAGGCAGAACCTGGAAATGAGATTGAATATTATTTTGAAATATTTGATAATGATGGTGTGCATGGTGCAAAAGCAACACGGTCTGCCATAAAAACATTCAAATTACCATTTGAACAGGAAATTGAAAAAAAACTGGATGAGAACTCCGAGTCAATAAAACAAAAAATGGAACAGGCCATCCGGCAAGCGGGACAGGTTGAAAAAGAAGCCAAACGTATCAATCAGGATCTGCTGAATAAGAAGAATCTGTCTTATGATGAAAAGAAGCAGGTGGAAGCTTTGCTGCAAAAACAAAAAGATCTGGAGGAACTGGTAAAAGATATCCAAAAGGAAAATAAACAAAACCAGTTTGAACACCAGGAAAATAAGGAGCAACGCGAGGAGATCCTGGAAAAGCAGAAACAAATTGAAGATCTTTTCAACAATGTGTTAAGTGAGAAAACCCGTGAAATGCTTAAGAATATTCAAAAATTGCTGGAGCAGAATGAAAAAAATCTAACACAGGATGAGCTTTCAAAAATGCAGATGGATAATAAATCGCTGCAAAAGGAACTCGACCGTATGTTAGAATTATATAAACAATTAGAATTTGATCAAAAACTAACTGAAACTGTAGACAAGCTTAAAGAATTATCAAAGCAGCAGGAAGATTTAAGTGAAAAATCTGTTCAAAAAAGTGCTGATGCTGATAAACTAAAACAGGAGCAAGAAAGTCTGAAGAAGGATTTTAAGGATGTAAAAGAAGATTTAAAAGAACTGACTAAAAAGAATGAAGATCTAAATCAGAAAAATGATTTTAAAAACCCGGAAAAAGAACAAGGTCAAATAGAGCAGCAGCAGGAAGAAAGCAGTAAAAACCTGGATAATAAAAATCAGAAAAAAGCCGCAGAAAATCAGAAAAAAGCCGCTTCTCAAATGGAACAACTTTCTAAAAAACTAGAGAGTATGCAGCAGGAAAGTGAAGAAGAAGAGAATCAGGTTAACACTCAAAGCCTCCGTGAGATCTTGGACAATCTTTTAACAACATCTTTCGATCAGGAAAAGGTAATGCAATCTTTGCGCAGTCTTAAGGGTAATGATCCTGCTTATGTACTACAAACACAAAAACAAAAGGATATTAAAGATAATTTAAAAATGATAGAGGATAGTTTGTATTCATTAAGTAAAAAAGTTCCTCAAATACAATCTGTTGTAAATAAAGAAATCCAAACCATTAATTTGAATGTTACTAAAGCGATAGAAAGCCTTGCGGATCGCCGTACTTCCGAAGCCAATCGTAACCAGCAATATGCCATGACTTCTATCAACAATCTGGCATTAATGTTGAATGAGGCATTAGAGCAATTGCAGAATGCGCAAAAAAATGCCCAATCGGGTGACGGCAAAGGAAAGAAAAAACAAAGCCTGTCTCAATTGAGCAAAATGCAGGATCAATTAAATAAAAGCATGCAAAAAGCCCGTGAACAAATGAAGCAATCGGGAGGGCAGCAAAAGCAAGGAAATAAAGGAGAAATGAGTCAGCAATTAGCCCAGATGGCTAAACAGCAACAAATGATACGGCAGGCAATGCAGGACATTAATAGAGATTTAAATAAAGATGGTAAAGGCGGGCTTGGTAATCTTGATAAAGTAATGAAACAAATGGAACAAACTGAAGTTGATCTCGTAAACAAAAAGATCCAACAGGAAACCATAAACAGGCAACAAGAAATTCTTTCTAAGTTGCTGGAAGCCGAAAAAGCAGAAATAGAACGGGAGCAAGATAATAAGAGAGAGAGTAAACAGGGTATAGATTATGCTCCTGATTACAGTATTGCATTTCAAAAATATCAAAAAATTAAACAAAAAGAAACAGAATTGCTTAAAACTGTACCAAATTCATTAAATTTGTTCTATAAAATAAAAGTCGAGAGTTATTTTAAATTATTAAATTTGAAAAATAAATAATGAATAGTCAGGCAGAATTTTCAAATAACACAATATTGCATACATTACAGTTAGCATCCAAATTAGATAGTATAACTACTGTTGAACATTTTGTAGACAATTTGAGTGGAGAGTATGGATTTAGTGACGAAATTTATGCTAATGTTCTCACCTGCTTAAGTGAAGCTGTTATAAATGCCATAGTGCATGGTAATAAAGAAGATATTAACAAGAAGGTTTACCTTAATTTAGAAGTTGTAGAAGGTAAAAGATTAATTTTTACAATCGCTGATGAAGGTGAAGGATTTGATTTTAATAATATTCCAGATCCCACTTCACCTGAAAATCTTGAAAATTTAACCGGTCGCGGAGTATTTATCATAAAAAAGCTTGCCGATCAATGCATTTTCAATACAAAAGGCAATGAATTAGAGCTGCATTTTAAAATCTAAGTGAGCCTATTGCCCATTCATTTTTTTTCTGAAGACATTTCCTACACCTTAAAGGAAAAATCACTCGTCCGTACCTGGGTATACAATGCCATAAGAGAAGAAGGTTCAAAACTTAAAGAACTCACTTTTATTTTCTGCAATGACGCCTATTTGCTAAATATAAATCAGCAATATCTTAAGCATGATACTTATACAGATATCGTCACATTTGACAATAGTGAAGAAGAAAAGATCGTATTAGGTGACATTTTTATCAGTATAGATCGAATTCGTGAAAATGCGATAACTTTTAAAGTTACTGAACGAGATGAACTTCACCGGGTTATGATACATGGTACTCTTCATTTACTTGGTTATGTAGATAAAGGAAGAACTGCCAAAGTATTAATGACTCAGAAAGAAAATTATTACCTTTCTAAACGTAACTTCTAATTTTATTCCATAGGTATTTCAATAATCAGCACTTTTGAATCTTCCGTAAAATCAAACTCTATTTCTGCTATATCATAAACACCAATTGCATCGCGTCTACTCAGTTCCTTGTTATCAATTTTCACTTTACCCTCAATCACAAACAAATAAGCGCCGTTTCTGGGATGCTTTATTTTATAATTAGCTGTTTTGCCTGCGTCAAAATTTCCTAAAGAAAAAAACGCATCCTGATTAATCCACATGGCTTCTCCATCTTTAACCGGAGAAACTACCGTTTGGAATAGATTGTGAGAATTTTGTGGATCAAATCTTTTTTGATCATACCTCGGTTCAATATTCTTTTCCTTAGGAAAAACCCAGACCTGCAGCAGGTTTACTTCATCTGTAGAAGAACCATTAAATTCAGAATGTTGAATTCCTTTACCTGCAGACATGATCTGCACTTCGTTTAAACCAATTAAACCCTCTGAACCCAGGCTATCTTTATGAGCCAACGCACCTTTTAATGGAATGGTCACAATTTCCATATTATCATGGCCATGAGTTCCGAAACCCATTCCGGGCGCTACAATATCATCGTTAAGTACCCTTAACAAACCAAAATACATTTTTGCCGGATCGTGATAGTTTGCAAAACTGAATGAATGTGCTGCTTTTAACCAGCCATGATCTTGTATACCGCGATCTTTAGCTAAATGTGTGATTGTTTTCATTTTTATATTTTTTATTGCATGTTTAAACATACAATATTTATTCCAAACTTAGTAATGTGTACCTTTGCACCTCATTAATAATTATTACATGTTAAAAAAAGCCATTATAGTTGGTTCAAGTGGACTTATTGGCAGTCAATTAGTAGAATTAATTTCAAATATTAGTTCATTTAACGGGGTTTTATTGCTCGTTCGCCATACTATAGAAATTAACCATCCAAAAATAAAACAATTGGTTGTTGATTTTGATGATCTGGCAAAACATGCTGCTGAAATTAAGGGCGATATCATTTTTAGTTGCATCGGTACGACTAAAAATAAAACTCCGGATGTGGCAACGTATAGAAAAGTTGATCTTATCTACCCTCTGGAAATAGCAAAAATTGGATTATTGAATGATGTTACTCAATTTCATATTGTTACATCACTTAATGCAAATCCCAAATCTTCTAATTCTTACTTAAAATTAAAGGGCGAACTGGAAGAAGAACTGAAAAAATTGAATTATCCAAGCCTACACATCTATCAACCATCGTACTTATATGGCAATCGTAAAGAAAAACGCATAGATGATAAAATTATGAAACCCCTAAGCCGTTTAATCGACCCCTTATTGTTTGGTTCCCTAAAAAAATACCGAAGTACAAAAGCAGAAAATGTCGCCAAAGCACTGATAAATCAATCTTTAAAAGATCTTAAAGGAATTTTTACCTATTCATCAACCCAAATACAAGAATTAGCGTGAGTATATTATCTACAGAACAATTAGGGCATTCATTTAATGATGCATGGCTATTTAAAGAGTTATATGTTGGTATAGAAAAAGGCGATCGTATTGCACTGGTTGGGATAAACGGAACCGGGAAATCTACCCTTTTGCGCATCCTTTCGGGATTATTATCTCCTACGTTGGGCAAAGTGGTTACAGAACGTGATTTACGTATTGGTTACCTGGAGCAGGATCCTCAATTTAATGAGCAGGAAACCATTAGTGATTTTATTTATTCTATTGGAAATACCCAACAGCAGCTCATTCGCCAGTATGAAGAAGCTGTTGGTAAGGAAGTTCATGATGAGAAGCTATTGAATCATCTAATGGATGAATTAAGTACCCACAATGCCTGGGAATACGAGTATGAGATAAAAACAATATTAGGAAGATTAGGTATTCAACGATTAGATCAAAAAATAGTTACCCTTTCAGGCGGTCAGCGAAAGCGGCTTGCTTTGGCAAAACTATTAATAGACGATCCGGATGTTTATATTCTGGATGAGCCTACCAATCATTTAGATATTGAAACGATTGAATGGCTGGAGAATTTCCTTACAACGGGGCAAAAAACAATATTGCTCGTTACGCATGACCGATATTTTCTGGATAATGTTTCCGGACAAATCATGGAACTGGATAGAGGAAAGCTCCAGGTATTTAAAGGAAATTATAGTTATTACCTTGAAAAGAAAGCAGAACAAAATGCTGCGGAAGATGCTTCTTTTGAAAAGAACAGTAATTTACTCCGCCGTGAACTAGAATGGATGCGCAGGCAACCTAAAGCCAGAACTACCAAATCAAAATCGAGGATTGATTCTTTTTATGATCTGGAAGAAAAAACCAAAGGTCGTCAGGGGAAATTATCTTTAGAATTAAGCATTAATGTATCCCGTCAGGGGAATAAAATTCTGGAACTTGAAAAAGTAAGCAAGTCTTTTAATAATCATCCTGTAATTTCTGAGTTTAGTTACACCTTCAAAAAAGGTGATCGGATTGGAGTAGCGGGAAAAAACGGTACAGGTAAGTCTACTTTATTAAATATGATTACCGGTACACTAAAACCAGATAAAGGATCTATAAACGTTGGAGAAACAACATCGTTTGGATATTATCGCCAGGGTGGTTTAGAATTTAAAGGTGATGAACGCGTAATAGATGTAGTTAAAAATGTAGCAGAGTACATTACCATGGCTGATGGAAAAAATCTAACTGCAAGCCAGGTTCTCACACATTTTTTATTTCCTCCTGCAAAGCAATACGGCTTCGTCAATAAGTTAAGTGGTGGCGAAAAAAAGCGTTTACAGCTCATGCGTGTTCTAATGAAAAATCCAAATTTTATGATTTTGGATGAGCCAACCAATGATCTGGATATTGATACCCTTAATGTTTTAGAAGATTTTTTATTGAATTTTCCGGGCGTTTTAATGCTTGTTTCTCATGATAGATATCTCATTGACCGGTTAACTGATCAGCTTTTTATATTTGAAGGAGATGGCAATGTGACTATTTACTCCGGTAATTATACAGACTATAGGTTAGAACAGGAAGAATTTAAAGCAAACATTAAAGAAACTCCAAAAGCATCTCCCGTTTCAACTGAAATAGAATCTCCAAAAAAGAAGCTTTCATTTAAAGAAGAAAAAGAATTGGCGGATATTGAGGCGGAAGTAAAAAATATTGAAGAAAGCATACTCACTTTAACAACTGAGTTAAATTCAGGTATCACAGACCACAACAAGCTTTCTGACTTAGCGCAACAAATTAAAAAACAAACCGAAGAATTAGATAGCAAAACCCTACGATGGTTAGAGCTATCAGAATTAAAATAAAACATGAAACTATCTGACATTCTTGCATCCCTGGGCGTTATATTATTGCTAATTGCATTTTTCTTAAATCTCAAAAAGGTTTTATCAACCGAAGACAAGTTATATAGTCTTTTGAACATTTTTGGAGCAGGGCTTTGCGGCATCTCATCCTATATGATTAGCTTTTACCCCTTCGTAATACTTGAAAGTATTTGGGTTGCCGTTGCGTTAATTCCATTATTCAAACGTGTTCCACGTGAAACATTAAAAAAGTAATGAGTAATTTTATAAAAAATAAAGCGTGTTCCACGTGGAACATAAAATAAAATGTTTAAAAAATACGACGTCATAGTAGTTGGGGCCGGTCATGCCGGATGTGAAGCAGCAGCAGCAGCAGCTAACCTGGGTTCCTCTGTTCTATTAATTACCATGAACATGGGTACTATTGCCCAAATGAGTTGTAACCCGGCCATGGGCGGTGTTGCAAAAGGCCAAATTGTTCGCGAAATAGATGCACTTGGAGGATATTCAGGAATTATCACCGATAAAACGACTATACAGTTCAGGATGCTTAACCGCTCTAAAGGCCCTGCCATGTGGAGCCCGAGATCACAAAATGATCGGATGCGCTTTGCTGAAGAGTGGCGCTTAATGCTCGAAAAAACACCAAACGTAGATTTCTGGCAAGATACCGTTACGTCTCTCCTCTTGAAAGATGATCAGGTTTGTGGCGTAAAAACATCTCTAGGAATTGAAATATCTTCTAAAGCTGTTGTGTTAACTAATGGAACTTTTTTAAACGGTATCATCCATATTGGTGAAAAACGATTTGGCGGAGGCAGAACGGGTGAAAAGGCAGCAACAGGAATTACAGAACAACTGGTTGAATTAGGTTTTGAAGCCGGAAGAATGAAAACCGGAACTCCTCCCCGTGTTGACGGACGATCATTGGATTATACCAAGATGGAAGAACAATGGGGAGATGAAGATCGGGGTCGTTTTTCTTATACAGATGTGGAATTGCCAAAAGATCAACGTTGTTGCTGGATCACCTATACAAACTCTGCCGTACACGAAGCTCTAAAAGAAGGTTTTGAAAAATCTCCCATGTTTACCGGCCGGATAAAGGGCTTAGGTCCACGCTACTGCCCTTCTATCGAGGATAAAATTAATCGATTCGCAGAACGCGAAAGACATCAAATATTTGTAGAACCAGAAGGCTGGAATACCTGTGAGATTTATGTGAACGGGTTTTCTACATCCTTACCCGAAGATGTTCAATACAGAGCTTTAACCCAAATACCCGGATTTGAGAATGCGAAAATGTTCCGTCCGGGTTATGCTATTGAATATGATTTCTTTCCGCCTACCCAATTAAGTTTAACATTAGAAACCAAAAAACTTAAGAACTTATTTCTTGCGGGTCAGATAAATGGAACAACCGGCTATGAAGAAGCTGCTTGTCAGGGTTTTATTGCTGGCATCAATGCACATCAAAAAATTAATGATAAGCATGAACTAATTCTAAAAAGAGCAGAATCATACATTGGAGTCTTGATTGATGATCTGGTAACAAAGGGTACTGAAGAGCCTTACCGAATGTTTACTTCCAGAGCAGAACATCGCTTATTATTACGCCAGGATAATGCAGATATTCGCTTAAGCCCTATCGGTCATGAGTTAGGATTAATAAATGATGAACGTTTAGAAAAAGTAAAACAAAAAGTTGAAAATGCAGATACGATTGTTCATTATTTAAAAACCACATCTATTTCACCCGATAAAGTAAATTATTTGTTAGCAGACTTAGATACATCAGCGCTCACACAAAATGCAAAGATGTTCCAGTTAATAACAAGGCCTCAGGTAACATTTGCAGATCTGCGCAAAGCGGATAAAACATTTGATGAGATATTGAATAGTTATGATAAGGAAACAATTGAGCAGGCAGAAATAAAAGTAAAATATGAAAGCTATTTTGAAAAAGAATTGGAGATAGTAGATAAGATGAAACGCATGGAAGACCGGGAAATAAATCCGGAATTCAATTATGTAAATTTAGTTTCGCTATCCAAAGAAGCTCGTGAAAAGCTCATGAAAATAAAACCAAAAACTTTAGGGCAAGCATCCCGGATTTCTGGTGTTTCTCCTTCAGATATTTCTGTTTTAATGGTTCATATGGCAAAATAAAAATATAAATACCTGATTTTAAGTAATTTGAATTTATAATTTAAGGCACTTAAAATAATGCCATGTAATCCATTGTTTTACCTAAGGGAAACATAATCTTTAATAAAAACACAAAGTCTGTCTAAAAGCTTATAAATGGCCAATTTTTTAAATAAGATATTTTCAGCATTTTTTTTACCGGGTTTTTCTATGCTCATCCTTTTTTCGGGATGTGCAAGTGTGCAACAACCCTCCGGCGGACCAAGGGATGTAACTCCGCCTAAGGTTTTGAAAGAAACGCCAAAAAATCTAACGAGAAATTTCGCCGCTAAAAAAATTGGAATTCAATTTGATGAATTTATAAAACTGAATAATGAATTCACAGAAATCAGCATCTCTCCGGCTCTGGATAAAATGCCCATCTTTAAAGCAAAGAAAAAATTACTTGAAATAACATTTGAAGACTCCTTAGAAAAAAACACTACTTATACCATCAACTTTGGAAAAGCAATAGTGGATGTGAATGAAAGTAACGTCTTAAAAAATTATACTTATGTGTTTTCTACAGGAGATAAAATAGACTCTCTGTCCATAAGCGGAAATGTAGCTGACTTCTTAAGCAAAGAAAAATTAAAGGATATTACCGTTTTCATCCTACCCATAAAACAGGATTCTCTGTTCGGAAAAAAGAGGGCAAGTATTTTCACAACGACAGACTCGGCTGGTAATTTTAAGCTTCAAAACCTGAGAGAAAACACCTATCGCATTTATGCTTTAAAGGAACAAGGCGGTGACCGGATTTATAATAATCCCAATAATGAAGAAATTGGGTTTTTAAAAGATTCTCTAGTCCTGAATAAAAATGTATCCGGTATTCAATTAGAAGTATTTAAGGAAGTACCTAATTCCTTTTCTGTTTTAGGTCATAAGATAGAAAATGATGGCAGAATTACTCTTGCGTTTAATAAAACTTTACTCAATCCTACAGTACAAATTATAGAGCCGGCAACATTAGATAGCAAAAAAACAGTAGAGTTTACTACCAAGAAAGATTCTGCTTTATTATGGTTACCCGAATTAACCTTTGATTCTATCCGGGTTGCTGTTAGTGATGACTTAAAAAGATTGGATACCGTTATTTTGCGGAGAGATAAAAGAGATGCTTATAAAAGAGCGGTCACTATAAGCGACAATTTAGGCTCTGGTAAATTAAAGCCAAGGACCGATGTATCTTTAACATTTTCATCTCCTATGGCTTCTTTTGATGAATCAAAGGTGAGTATTCTGGAAGATTCCATCCCCGTTAAGGGCTTTCAGGTACTGAAAAATGATAATTCCATTCGTTCGTATACTTTAAAATATCCCTGGAAACTTAATAAGAATTACATTATTAAACTGGCTGACAATGCTTTTACAGATTTGTTTGGGACAAAATCAAAAGCCTATACAAGGAAATTTGTTTTAGATACGGAGGATAATTACGGAAGCATTGCTATAGCTGTTACTGTTCCTGATACCAGCAAAAGTTATTTAGTACAGTGGTTAAATGATAAAGAAAATGTACTTCGCACAGATGTAATCACAAAAAACACCACTATAAATTATACTTCTTATCCCACCGCAAAATACTATATCCGGGTGGTTTATGATGCAAATAAAAACGGGCAATGGGATACGGGCAATGTTAAAACAAAGAAACATCCCGAAAAGATCTGGAACTTTGATAAAGAAATATCGCTTCGCCCAAACTGGGACCTGGAAGAAAAAATCTCTATCCCTCCGGATCAGTAAACCATTTGGAATACATCATATAGTTTTCAGAAAGTTTATTGAGCAATTCACGCTGATGATCTGTAATCGGTTTTATCTTTTTGGCCGGCATACCCGCATATAAAAAGCCGGATTCACAAATGGTATTCTCTAATACGACAGCACCTGCTGCAATAATGCAATACTCTTCCACAACCACATGATCCATCACAATAGCGCCCATCCCAATCAAAACATGATCCTGTAAGGTACAACCATGTACTAAAGCATTATGGCCTATGGAAACATTATTCCCAATAGTAGTTGCCGCTTTTTGATATGTACAATGAATGACGGCTCCATCCTGGATATTGGTATTATTGCCGATATGAATAGAATTTACGTCTCCGCGGATGACCGCATTAAACCATACCGAACAGTTATTGCCCATGACTACCTCGCCCACAATAGTCGCATTTTCTGCAATGAAACAATCGTTTCCGATGCTGGGTGATTTTCCTTTTACTGGTAATATGAGAGGCATTGTTCTCTTTAATTTCTTTATTCTTTCTAACTGTAATACTCTAATACTGAGGTTAGCCATTCTTCTAAAGTTTCTGAAGTATCAATAACTTCTTCATAATCATGAATTCCGTCTTCTTTAAACCAAATGGCAACATTCGTTTTTCCTCTTGTAACAGAAATACTTATTTTTTCTACATCACAATTATCTTCTTCAGCTAATGCCAAAACAATCATATCACCTTTTTTTATTTTTCTGGATTGCCCGGCTTCATAATCAGTAAAAATACGCTTTCCTGCCAAAGCAAGAGATTGTTTAATCATTTCATCTATGGGCAAAATACGATAATCATCTCTAAGTAAATAAGCGCCCTCTGTAAATCCATTTGCTAAATGGTAAAGCTGTTCTATATCTTCGTGAAATACAGAACCCAATATAGCCTTAGCTTCATTTAATTGCTCTGTTGTAGCAGGAGGGTTAATTTTGCTAAGGGACTCCGGCTCTGTTTTAGTAAGATGACCAATGAATTCATTCCAAATCTTTTCCATTTAAAGGTGATTTTAGGTTTTATATAACCTGCTAAAAATAGCTTGAATATTTTAATTACAATCGCATTTAATTAAATTATCCTATCACAGCTATCCGAACAGACGATAAGGCTTTTCGCTTCAGATTTCCTCTCAAAAAAATTTGCTTTCTTTACAAGAAGAAATTCCTGTTATCATGGCATCAGCATTCGGACATGCAGCCGCATCATTAGCATTTGGCTCTACAGGCATTGTAAAAAGAATGCAGGGAAAACTTATGTTAATGGGAATGATTGTTTCTATTCTACCTGATGCAGACTCCATAGGATTTAAATTCGGTGTTCCATATGATTCATTTTGGGGACATCGTGGATTTACACATTCTATTGTATTTGCCCTTATTCTTTCAATAGTACTTGTTTTTGCTTTTTACCGATCGCAAACTTCAAAAGAGAAAACACGGATCTTTATATTCCTGTTCTTATCCTGTGTATCTCATGCTATACTGGATGCTATGACCACAGGCGGATTGGGTGTAGCCTTTTTTTCGCCATTTAATAATCAACGTTATTTCTTTCCATTCCGGCCTATTAAAGTGTCTCCCATTAGCATCACTACTTTTTTTAAAGGCAAGGGATTAGCAGTAATACAAAGTGAATTGGTATGGATTGGTTTACCTTCCATAGCTTTGATGATATTTTCATTTATAATCAGGAAGGGGAAGAAATCAACTACCGAGGGGTAATAAGGCGAGAAGAACATATTTATTTTTTGTTATTTTACTATTCTTGCTAATTCAGCCTCAGCCCTTTAAAGAAATGCAACACGGTACAGTCTTGTGTACATCCCAAAACCCATTTCCTCCATGTCATCCCGAACCTGCAAGGTGAGGGAACTTATTTGGTATTACTATCTCAATTTGTTTTAAGCACCTAATTAGTTTCCTCCTCGTTATCACTCGTTCGGAATGACATGGTGTTTGTTTGAGCATTCAAAAATGGGATGCTTTTGTCCTTTACTTTTTCTTTCCCTCCCTGATTTTTAAATAATCTCAGATTTTAAAACATTTCAAACTTTAAGCAGGTTGTACCTAAAATATATGCTAAAAACTAAACAATTAACATGAAAATTTACCCCTACCTATTAATAGCACTTATTGTATTTTCTATTTCCTGTAGGAAAGATGCACCGCTTAAAATAGAGCAACCTGCCGATCCGATTTTACTGCAAGAAGCCCAAAATTGGTATCGTACTCAACAAGCATCTGCTAGCTCTGGAACTCCCAATGTGAACGGGTATACCCCCGATTGGAGCAAAGCCCAGATCGTTAAAAACAGTAAAGGAGAAAATGTACTGGGGCTTACTTTGCTTAGCTCATCACAAGAGTATATAGACTTGAATGTAATGACTGTGGATGGCCAAACGCTTGGGATACTTAAGCAGTATACCCTCGGTACAGATAAAAAAAGTCGGTTAAGTATGTATGATGGCTCTGGCAGATTAATTACAAACGGAGCTGACGATGAGAAAAAGGGGCTATTGACCTCTACTAATTATTCTGCGTTTAGATTAATGTCAATCCCTGATAAACCGAGAGTCCCACTGCCTCGACCCTGGGATGGTAGTCTCCGGGGTGAGGATAGTGGACCCCGTGGTAATGACAGCGGTGGTGGTGGCTACATCGGTGGTAGCAGTAATGACTACAGTGGTCCTATTGGTGGAGACCCCACAGTCTATGGTGGATCATTATCTGAGGTGGTGGTGATAGGTCAACCGTTTCATCATAATAGGCCTTCATATAACTTTCCTTCAGAGCCTATTGGTAGTCATTATAGCCCTGAACCAGATGAAGATAGTCATCATCATTGGTCATATGGCGGAGGCGGTGCACCTGCTGCACCAAAGCCTAAAAAGCCAGAACCGAAACCTGCTGATATTAAGAATGAGGTTAAAGACCCTTGTTTGAAAGCAGTAGTAAACTCACTAAAGAATTCTAATGTAGCCGGTAAAATAAGTGAAATTATTAGTGCGTTAGATCAAAATACTAAGGTCCAAATTAGTGTAGTGGATGCACCGGATGTATTTAATAAAAATGGCAAATCTGTAGCTGCTAAATTTGATGCACAACCAGGTTTTGTAGGTGGGAACTTTTTCGGCACCATAAGCATAAGTACCAATACTCTATTACCAAGTACTAAAGAAAATTCAGCGACTGTTATAATTCATGAAGTAATTCATTCTTATTTTGCTTACACGGGACAAAATAAATTGCAGGTCATTGAACATCAAGATATGGCAACTAATTATGTACAGCCAATGGCTACTTTTCTTTCGGGGCTGTATAATATCCCAATAAAAGATGCAACAGCTTTAGCATGGAGTGGTTTAGCTGATGCAAATAGTTATATTAACTCAACTAATTTTGATTATCCTGGAGGAAGTATGACTAAAGACGAATTGAAAGATATCTCCAGAGACTATATCACTAAAAGTTTAGGCAACCCAGTTTGTAATTAATCAAGATGAAACATCTAAATAAAATAGTATTCTTATTTGTACTTTTTCTTAGCACAAAAGCATATACCCAAATAGACGTAAGGAATGATACTCGGAAATTTCTTGTTCCTGAAGTTGACTCTCTTGAAAAATTCGTAAAGCTAAATAAGATTGATTATGCACTATTGACCTATTCAACTTCTAATTGGATTAGCATTGATTATGGATTTTATGGCATTATTAAGAAAGGGCAGGAATACTATTTGATTCGCTTAATAAATATTGATTATTTCACAAAAAAGCCCATACTTAAGGTTAATCAAAAAAAACTTGCTGAGTTAGAAGCAAAAACATATTTAAAGGAAATCGCATCCGCCGAAGCGTTTAAATTTTCTAAAGAAGATTACCATAAACTGCCCGAATATTGCCCAATTAAAGGAGATACAATTAATTATGAATCCATAAAAGATGGAGGTACTTCGCATATATTTGAACACACTAAGACTTCTAAAAAAGGCATTGATACCTATGCTCCATCTTTTTATTTAGAAAGGTGTTACCCCTTTAATCAGGAATATGGGATTCTTAAGGGTTTTGTTAATACGTATGATAAGCTAACAGAGCTGGTTGAGCAAACATTTAAGGATGATCCTATCCGACTTAGGTAAAATTCTCTCTGGGTTGTAATTCTACCTATGTCCTTCCGAACCTGCAAGGTGAGGGAACTTATTTGGTATTACTACCTTACTTTGTTTTAAGCACCCAATCAGTTTCCTCCTCGTTATCACTCGTTCGGAATGACATTGTTTTTGTTGGGGGGATCCCCCAATAGTATACTTTTGACTTATTACTTTTTCTTAAATCGCTAGCTTCAGATTCAAATAGAAGCCTACAATAATTTAGTCTTTAAGCTTAAGTCAGAAAGTTATTATATTAATATCTAATCTATCGATTAATTTTTTTAATATTTGTTTCTTATAGTCGAGTCTTTAATTGAATTAGCTCCTTGCAAATAAAGAAAGCAGATTGAACTTACTAACTTTCCATTTTGAAGAATAGATGCAAAAAATGAAAGAAACAATAGATGCATCAGAAAGTAAAGTTGCAAAGCCTTTTTTAAGATGGGCAGGCGGAAAATCTTGGCTAATTAAATATCTTGATAACATTAAGAAATCTAATTACAATAATTATCATGAAGCCTTTCTGGGGGGGGGATCCACTTTTTTTTATCTTAATCCAAAGAACCATTCATTTCTTTCTGATTTAAATAGTGATCTAATTGAAACATATCAGGCAATAAAAGATGATGTAAATGCGATAATAAAAAAGCTTAAAAGTTTTAATAATACAGAGGAGGATTATTATAAAATAAGAAACATGAATTTTGAAAGCATTCATGATCGAGCTGCACAATTCATTTACCTAAATCAAACTTCGTATAATGGGATTTACAGAGTAAATCTTAAAGGAGTTTACAATGTGCCATATGGATTTAGAACTAAAGAATTTCTTGACGAAAATGTTCTAATAAAAGCAAGTAGATCATTACAAGATACAACTCTTTTTAAAGGTGATTTTTATGATATTCTGGAAAATGTAAATACTGGAGATCTTGTGTTTCTTGATCCTCCTTATACCGTCTCTCATAATGATAATGGCTTTATAAAATATAATGAAAAAATATTTTCCTTAGAAGATCAAATTAGGCTAAGTGCAATGATTGATGAGATTAGAGAAAAAGATGCATTTTATATATTAACAAATGCGGCTCATACTACAATTGAAGAAATTTTTGAAAAGGGAGATCGAAAAATTAGACTAGAGAGAGCGAGTTTAATTGGCGGTATGAATGCTGAAAGAGGTCAAACAAATGAGTTTGTTTTTACAAATACTAATCTATGACAGAAGATCAAAAAGTCACCCTTCTCAGTAAGTTAATTCCAGGGAATGAAATTCAAAAAAGTCTTAGAACTCGAAAATCGGAATTTTATAAAGAAAGTTATAATAATGGTTCGAGTGCATTAGAAGAAAAACTTCTCGATGGGTGGGAGGTAGACACCATCCTGAAGACGACAACAAAAATACTTAGAAAAAAATCTGATGATATTGCTTTTGAAGATAAAGTATGGTCATTATTTGCACAGCTTGGGTTTAAACTAATGAATAAGGATAGATATTTACATCTGCCTTATGATAAAAATAACTTCTCATTGACACAGCAAATTGATGTATTTGCTAAAGACGATGAAACAGTTCTAATTATTGAATGTAAATCATCTATCAAGAATAAACTGGGTGATTTTAACAAGGAACTTGAAGCCATGAAAAGCAAGAAAAGCGGTATAATTAATACTATTTCAGCTTTATTTCCATCAACCAAACCTAAATTTAAATATATTCTCGCAACTAGAAACCTAGGGCTTTCTTCTACTGATGAGTCTAGGCTTGCTAATATTGATGGAATCCACTTTTCTGAAGAAGTTATTGACTATTATTATTCTTTACAATCACAGATTGGGATCGCTGCAAGATATCAACTTTTAGGAGCCCTCTTTGCAGGCCAAGAAATTCCAGATTTAGAAAACAGAACACCTGCTATTAAAGGTAAGATGGGTGGGCATACCTATTATTCTTTTTCAATCGAACCTGAAAAATTATTAAAAATTGGATATGTTCTTCATCGAAATAAGGCAAATGAAAATATGATGCCTACCTATCAAAGATTAATTAAAAAAAATAGATTAAAGGAAATACATTCCTTTATAGATGATGAAAAGGGATATTTTCCTAATTCAGTAATCATTAACATAGTATCAGATAAAAACAAAGATTTGGTTTTTGAAAGGAGTGAGACTCAAGTCCCAGATGCTATTTCACGTATTGGTATACTACATCTTCCAAAGAAATATAGGTCAGCGTATATAATTGATGGTCAACATAGATTATATGGTTATTCAAATTCTCAATATAAATCAACAAATACAATTCCTGTAGTCGCATTAGTAAATTTAGATAGGTCGGAACAAGTTAGGCTATTTATGCAAATCAATAAGAATCAAAAGCCGGTATCTAAGGATTTAAGAAATACGTTAGATGCTGATTTATTGTGGGATTCAGATAGCTATTTAAATCAAATAAAAGCGCTTAAATCTAGAATAGCTATTCATTTAGGCGAAACACGAAATTCGCCCTTATACGATAAAATAACAATAGGTGAAGACTCGAAACTCATTTCGATGGAACAAATTGGTATAACTTTAAGCAAGAGCGATTTTTTAGGTAAGGTAAAGGCAAAAGAGATTGAAAAATTAGGCACATTTTATACAGGAGATCTTCAAAAAGCATATGAAAATATTTCAGAATATTTAATCAGATGTTTCAATTTCATAAAAGAAAGCCTTGAAGAAATATGGGAAAGTGAGGGCAATATAATACTTATTAATAAGGGTTTTTATGGTATAACTATGTTGCTAAATGATATTGTTAATCATTTACTATCTCAAAAAATAATCACTGCTTCCACTCCTATAAAAGAAATTTTTGGGGAGACAAAGACATATTTAGATACTATACTTCATTTTTATAAAGAACTTGATGAAGAAAAAACTAATGAGTTGAAAAAAGCTTATGGTACTCCTGGAAATGCAAAGTACTGGAGAACTTTGCAAATAGCCTTAAGAAAAGACCATTCAGATATTCATTTTGAAGGACTGGATGAATATCTAAAAAAGGAGGAAAAAGAAAATAATGAAACTGCCTTTAAATATATAAGAGAAATAGAGAATTCTAATTTGAAGGTTAATATAAAACAAAAACTAGAAGATGAATTTGGTAAGAGCTGGTTTAAAAAAGGATTACCTGAAAAGATTTACTCGGATGCTATTGCATTAGCAGCAAAGAAAAACCGGGAAATTGAAGATGAGAATGAGGAAAAGGAGCCTTGGGATCAACTTCATTTAATAGATTATAGAGAAATAATACTTAAAAATTGGCAAAAAATGTTTGAGATTTCTTATACCAGACCAAATGAAGAAAAGATCTCTGGTGGTAAAGACGCTAAAACTAAATGGATGGTTGAATTAAATAGAATACGCAATGAGAACTATCATACGTATTATGTTACTAGTGAAGAATTGTCCTTCATAGAAGAGATCTATGATTGGCTAGTAAAGAAATAAAATATTAATCCTGTTACTATCTACTGTTCAATCCAGTGTCATTACTTCTTATAATATCATCCTCGCTGCTGCAAGCCTGTAGCTCTCCTCCTACATCAGGCAAAGGCTATTTATCCCTTAGCAACTAAACACCATATCTTATTAAATCATTAATTGAAAATTATTTTCATAAAATGAGTTTATAAAAATTATTTATATATTTATTGCTATAAATTTTAATATACATCCATTAACCTTAAAAACAAATTTTATGTCATCAACCTCAGAAACCGGGCACGCCCAAAATGTAGACAGCTTTTTAAGTCTCAACACCTTTACTAAAGGATACGGAGCAAAGTACAACCCGAGTAAAGCAGCCGTTCAGGCAGCACAATTAGATGCCATGTATCTTGCCGCCAAAACCGCAGTAGACGCTGTAATAACAGAAAAAACAAAATTTAACGCAGCCGTAAATGCCCGCGTAAATCTATTTAAAGACAATAAACAATTAGCCACTCGCATTGTTAACGCCTTTGATACAACCGATGCATCAGAAGAAAGCAAAAAAGATATAAAAGGGTTCAACCGGAAAATGCAGGGTAAAAAAGCAGGCAAAGTAGAAGAAGCTGTCACCCCTGTCGATCCGAACACACCAGTACCCAAAACTATTTCCTCCTCGCAGCAATCCTATAACCAGCAGATAGAACACCTCAAAGGAATGGTATCTGCATTAATAAACGAACCAACCTACAAACCCAATGAAACAGATTTAAAAGTAGCTACCCTAACTGCTTTAATTACTCAGCAGACACAGGCCAATGCAGACGTAGCCACCGCTTACACCGATGTAAGCAACGCCCGCATAGAAAGAGACAAAATCCTGTACGCCGAAGAAACCGGCCTCTATAATACAAGCCTGGATGTAAAAAAATACATCAAATCCGCTTTCGGAGCCACCAGCCCCGAGTACAAGCAGGTAAGCGGTATCAAGTTTTCAGAACGTAAATAACAATTGTTCCATTCAGAAGTATGTCCTCCGCTGGCGGAGGTGCCGAAGGCGGAGGTGGTTAAGCAATAATTATAATTTCTTGTAATGGAAAAAGCCAATAAAAGAAACTTTTATGCTTACAATCCTAAATTAAAACCTCTGGCATCAGTTCTGAGAAAACAAATGACTAAAGCAGAGGCGTGTTTGTGGAAATATGTTTTAAAAGCCAGGCAAATGCAAGGTTATCAGTTTAGAAGACAAAGACCGGTGTTAAATTATATCGCTGATTTTATGTGTACGGAATTAATGCTGATTATTGAAGTAGATGGCATTACTCATACCTGGGAAGAAGTTTATGAGAAAGATTTGAAACGCCAAGCAGATTTGGAGGCCATCGGTTTTACTGTTCTCCGTTTTACAGATGAGGAAGTTTTAGAGGATATAAACGGAGTGATTAAGTTTTTGGAGGATTGGATTGCAAAAAGATAAATTTTTTGCTTAATGAACGCTCCCAACCCAAAAATTAGAAAAGCCACATTGTGAAAAGGAAAACTCCCCTTGCAAGAAAGAAAGCTAGCAATGCAACTTTAAAAACTCACGTTGTGAAAAAGAAAACTCGAATTGTAACTTAGAAAACTAGCAATGTGAGAAAGAAAACCAGCGTTGCAACTTAAGAAACTCCCATTGTAAGAAAGAAAACTAGCAATGTGAAAAGGAAAACTCCTCTTGCAACTTAGAAAACTAGCGTTGCAACTTAGAAAGCGAAAGCTCTTAAACTTCGCCACACTCTGCGAAACCTATCCAACATACAAATAAAAAGAGATTGGACTTCCGGTTTAAAATACGGTATCCTCCAACGTCTCCGCATGTTTCGGATAATCCGTCGTATAATGCAATCCCCTGCTCTCTTTACGCAACATAGCCGATTTTATCACAATGTATGCATTCTGAATCACATTGCGAAGCTCGCATAACTTTACAGATAGTTTCGTTTTTTTATAAAAGCTTTCTGTTTCTTCATGCAATAAACCCAGGCGACGCATGGCCCGGTCCAATCTAAAATCAGAGCGGACAATTCCCACATAATCACTCATCACTTTTTGGGTTTCACGGAGATTATGGGTCACTAAAATATCTTCATTAGATAATTGCGTATTGGTTTCATCCCATTCGGGGATGTTTGAAGGGATGATATTATGATTGAATTGCTTAACAGAATCCTCATAAATACGATGTGCAAAAACAGTAGCCTCTAATAACGAATTAGAAGCTAAGCGGTTAGCACCATGTAAACCCGTAGAAGCACATTCGCCACAGGCATATAAGCGGTGAATAGACGATCTTCCAAACTCATCTACCATAATACCGCCACACATATAATGAGCTGCCGGTGTAACAGGGATCATATCCTTAGTCATATCAATCCCGATACTTAAACATTTGGCAAAAATATTAGGAAAATGAGCGAGTATATCCGTTTTCAACCGATGCCTGATATCCAGGTAAACAAAATCATCACCGGACTTTTTCATTTCCGCATCAATAGCTCTTGCCACAATATCACGCGGAGCTAAAGATCTGCGCTCATCATAATTTTGCATGAATTCTTCACCGTTTTTAGTTTTAAGGACTCCGCCAAAACCACGTACGGCTTCCGAAATTAAAAAAGAGGGGTATTCACCCGGGTTATACAAAGCTGTAGGATGAAACTGGATAAATTCCATATTTCGAACCTTACCTTTTGCACGATAAACCATCGCTATTCCATCGCCTGTGGCTATAACTGGGTTTGTGGTAGTCGAATAAATATGCCCCGCACCACCCGAAGCCATCACGGTAACTTTCGAAACAATCTTTTCTACGCTATGAGTAACTGTATTTAAAGCATAAATACCATAGCACTGAATATCATCCGAACTTTTATCTACAAACTCACCTAAATGATGTTGTGTAATTAGTTCTATGGCAAAATAATGTGTGAGTATTTCAATATTAGGCTCCTTATGAATCTGCTCCAATAAAGCCCGTTCAATTTCTAAGCCTGTAATATCCTTATAATGCAATACCCGGTGTTCAGAATGACCACCCTCTTTAGCCAGGTCAAATATTCCTTTATTGGTTTTATCGAAATGTGTACCGTACTTTATTATTTCATCTATCCGTTCCGGACCTTCTCTTACAACCAGCTCCACAATGTGTTTATCACATAAACCATCACCAGCAATTAAAGTATCTTCTATATGTTTATCAAAAGAATCCTCTTCATCCACCACAACTGCAACTCCGCCCTGGGCATACTTCGTGTTTGATTCGTCTTCACTGGCTTTGGTAACGATCAGTACCTTACCATGTTTGGCTGCCTTCAATGCAAAACATAAACCGGCAATACCAGATCCTATTACTAAGAAATCAGCATCTCTCATATCAAATAAAAATTCAAATCGTGTATACTATGGGCGTTCGGGCGGGCTTTTCGTTACAATCTTTTTGCTAAAAAAGCAAAAAGGATTTCCACTTCAATCCCTAACGCAAAAACTAAATTTAATTAAACTCATCTTCACTCATGTCATCTCAAACCTGCAAGGCGAGAGATCTTATTTATATGAACACAAATTTATTGTATGCCACAAATAAGTTTCCTCTTCGTTATCACTCATTCGGAATGACATGGTTTTAGAAATTCATTTAGACATTCTCTCATTCCATTCAATTCATTATCATCCCAAAGAAGTCGAGGGACAAACTAAATAAGTGTTAACAACTGCATCAAAGATGTTAATTTACGATAAATACTGGTTGATTAATATTTAAAAATGCGAATAAGTAATTCCAATGAGCTGATTTTACCTTATTTTTGAATTAGTTTTAAGATAATAAAGAAGAGTAATCCACTTTTTACAAAACATAAAAACTACACATATAAGATTCTAAAAAAATATTAGTAATATTAATACATCTCACTATCAGGTATATAGTATTAAATTAATGTTAAGAGATTGTTAGTAATAAAAGCACAACCAGATTATCAATAAAAAATGGGGCTATTTTCTAACATTACCAACACACTAATAAACAATAAGAATCTATTTAAAAGATAAATTGTATTTATTGAAGATGTTAATAATGGATACCTTCGAAGAATTAAATATTAAAGGTTTTATCGATGAACCTATTGATCCGACACTGGATCTGTTTGATGAAATAAATAAATTAAAGAAGCAAAAAAATGCGGTAGTACTAGCTCATTATTACCAGGAACCGGATATTCAGGATATTGCTGATTATATTGGAGATAGTTTGGGGTTATCACAGGAAGCGGCCAAAACAAACGCTGATGTGATAGTTTTTGCAGGTGTACATTTCATGGCAGAAACAGCTAAGATTTTATCACCCAATAAAAAGGTTTTACTGCCAGATTTAAAAGCAGGATGTTCTTTATCAGATAGCTGTCCGCCGCATTTGTTTGCCAAGTTTAAAGAGAAATACCCTGATCACCTGGTGATCACCTATGTGAATTGTACAGCAGAATTAAAAGCATTGAGTGATATTGTATGTACTTCATCCAATGCCGTTCAAATAGTGGAGAGTTTACCAAAAGACCAGAAAATAATCTTTGGTCCTGATCGTAATTTAGGAAGATATGTAGCTCAGAAAACCGGCAGAGATTTAGTGTTATGGAATGGTGCCTGTATGGTGCATGAAATATTTTCACAACAGCGGATATTGAAGTTAAAAGAACGGCATCCAAATGCCAAATTCATTGCACATCCGGAATGTGAAGAAGTGGTACTGCAAATGGCCGATTATATAGGTTCTACCACCGGCTTATTAAAATATTCCATCAATAACCCGGCAACAGAATTTATAGTGGCCACAGAAAGCGGAATTATACACCAGATGGAAAAAGCAAATCCGGGTAAAGTGTTTATTCCGGCTCCTCCAAATAATTCATGCGCCTGTAATGAGTGCCCGCACATGAAACGTAATACGTTGGAAAAACTTTATTTATGTATGAAGAATGGTTTGCCCGAAGTTACCGTCCCAATGGATATCATACTTAAAGCACAAAAACCAATAGAACGGATGTTAGAAATTTCTGCACAGCTTGGTTTATAGGTAGAATTAAACAAACCTTAGAAGAATCTTAAATTAAAATAAAATCATCAGTTTTTGGAAATAGTTTAAACATATCAATCACTACTTCTGGTGGTGATATGAGTTTTCTTTTTCTTATATCCATCCAATCCCCATCAACTGTTAATATGGCATTAAGCTTATCCTTACCCGATAAAAATTCGTTCTGAAAGGTCCATCTTGATCCGTCCGGTTTCATTTTTGAAATTTTAGTAGTTATTGTTACGGTATCTGATAAATGTATTTCTTTTTTAAAAACACATTCTTCCCTAAATAAAACAGGACTAAAACCTTCATTCTGCATAAGTTGAAGAGTAAGCCCCAACTGCTCTAATATTTCAAGACGATATTGCGCTCCTAAATCATAATAAACGCTATGACGCAAATGAAAATTAGGATCTAAATCTGCCCAGCGAAGGGATATTTGTTTGGTAAACATTTCCATAATGCTTTCTAATAAAGTTATTATAATCTTTTAACTATAGGAGAACTTAAATTTTCGCAATTTTGTTTGATAAAACGAATATATGTTTGAGAATAAAGGCCGTACAGAAATAGAGCAATTAGGTGAATTTGGATTAATAGATCATTTAACCAAACATATAGAAATCAAAAATAAAACGTCTGTAAAAGGAATTGGTGACGATGCAGCTGTTTTAAATTTCGAAGGGAAAAAGACGCTTATTTCCACCGATCTTTTATTGGAAGGGATTCATTTTGATCTGGCTTACATGCCGCTTAAACATTTAGGCTATAAAGCCATACAAGTAAATCTAAGCGATATTTATGCCATGAATGGTACAGCAAGCCAGGTTACCGTTGCAATAGGCTTATCCAGCAAATTTCCGCTCGAAGCGGTGGAAGAATTATACCAGGGAATGACCATCGCCTGCGAAAAATATGGAGTTGATCTCATTGGCGGAGATACATCATCCTCTAAACAAGGATTAATTATCGGTATAACGAGTATTGGTTATGCCGATGAAAAAGATATTTGTTATCGGGATGGAGCACAGGAAGGCGATTTGTTATGTGTTTCCGGAGATCTAGGAGGAGCATACATCGGTTTACAATTATTGGAACGGGAAAAGAATATTTTTTTGGAAAATCCAAACATCCAGCCTGACCTGGAAGGGAAAGATTACATTGTAGAGCGCCAGTTAAAACCGGAAGCACGTAAAGATATTGTAGAGGTTTTGAAATTGATGAAAATTAAGCCAACATCTATGATTGATATTTCAGATGGTTTATCATCCGAGATCTTACACATCTGTAAACAATCTAAAAAGGGATGTAATCTTTATGAAGAGAAAATACCAATCGATCCGATGACGTATGATACCGCCCGTGATTTTGGGATCGATCCGACTGTTTGTGCCTTAAATGGTGGCGAAGATTATGAATTACTTTTTACCATTAAGCAAAGTGATTTTGAAAAGATCAAGAACAATCCTGATATATCCATCATCGGTCATATCACAGAAGCTGCTGCCGGATGTAATTTAATTTCCAAAGCAGGCATTGTGCATGAAATTAAAGCGCAGGGCTGGACTTCTTTAAAAAGCAATTGAATAACACAGTCTGGAAAAGTCGGGAATTCCGGAAGAAATGAATAAGTCTCAATACCCAATACTAAAATGCGCATCATCGCTTTTGATTACGGAAACAAACGTATCGGTATTGCCGTTACAGATCCATTGCAGATCATTGCAACCGGGCTTGATACCATTCATCCCAAAGATATTGTTGAGTTTTTAAAGAAATATCTTTCAACCGAACAGGTGGAACTTTTTGTAGTGGGAGATCCTAAACAAATGAATGGTTCGCCATCTCAATCTGCACAACATGTAAAGGGATTTGTTACTATTTTAAAAAAGAACTTCCCTGAAATGCCTATTGAAATGATGGATGAACGTTTTACTTCTAAGATGGCTGCAGCAACTATTGCACAAAGCGGTTTCAAAAAATCAGACCGGCAAAATAAAAATCGGGTGGATACTATTTCTGCTACTATTATTCTTCAATCCTATCTGGAGAAAAAAAACTATCTACTTTAAAATTATCTAACCTATGATTTCTAAAGCACAACAGATTCTTAAAAAACACTATGGCTATGATAACTTTCGTCCTCATCAGGCAGAAATAATTGAGCATGTTCTGGATAAAAAAGACGCCTTGGTTTTAATGCCAACAGGTGGTGGGAAATCAGTCTGTTTTCAAATTCCTGCTTTATTAATGGATGGAACCTGTATCGTAATTTCGCCGCTAATTTCCCTGATGAAAGATCAGGTGGATGCCTTAAAAACGAATGGAATAGCTGCTGCATTTTTAAACAGCACACAAAACTTTAGCGAACAGGAAGAAATTTTGGAAGCCTGCAATTGTAATGAAATAAAGTTATTGTATGTATCTCCGGAGAAATTATTAACGGATTTAGAAGTTATCAGCCGGATGGCAAAACCTGCATTATTTGCCATTGATGAAGCACATTGCATCTCTTCATGGGGGCATGATTTCCGGCCGGAATATACTAAAATGGGTTTTCTTCGTGATCGTTTTAGTGCTATTCCATTCATTGCTTTAACGGCTACTGCAGATAAAGTTACCCGGCGGGATATCAGCAAACAGCTTCATCTTAAAGATCCAAAATTATTTGTGTCATCCTTCGACAGGAAAAACTTAAGTCTGGATGTACGCATTGGTATAAAGCCCAAGCAAAAAGCAGAGGAGATTATTGATTTTGTAAAAGAACGTACAAACCAAAGCGGAATTATTTATTGTCTGAGCAGGAATAAATGCGAAGAAGTTGCTGAAAAACTAATATCCGCAGGAATTAATGCTTCTTATTATCATGCAGGAATGAATGCCGATGATCGGGCAAAAACCCAGGAAGATTTTATTAATGATGAGCTTCAAATCGTATGCGCCACCATTGCTTTTGGGATGGGTATTGACAAATCCAACGTGCGATGGGTGATCCATTTTAATATGCCTAAAAACATGGAAGGTTATTACCAGGAAATTGGCCGGGCAGGCCGTGATGGATTACCTTCTGAAACGATACTTTATTATAGCTATGCCGATATTATTCTGCTGAATAAATTTGCCAGTGAAGGCGGACAGGCAGAAATTAATTTAGAAAAATTAAAGCGCATACAACATTATGCCGAAGCAGATAGTTGTCGCAGAAAAATACTGTTAAATTATTTTTCGGAAACATTGTATGAAAATTGCGGCAATTGTGATGTGTGCAAAAATCCACGTAAGCATTTTGACGGAACCACTATCGTTCAAAAAGCATTGTCGGCCATTGCCCGCATGGGTGAAAAAGAAGGAGCCCAAATGGTGATTGATGTATTGCGTGGTTCGAGGAGAATAGAAATCCTGGAAGCCGGATATGAGAAACTAAAAACTCATGGAGCAGGCTCAGATATTAACTCCATGGATTGGCAACGCTATCTCATGCAAATGCTGAATATGGGCGTTTTGGAAATAGCCTACGATGAAAATTTTGTGCTGAAAATAACTCCCGTAGGTAAAGATATTTTATTTGGAAAAAGGAACATTGAGCTAACTATTTTACAAGCTATTCTTCCCAAAGAAAAAGCAACCCGAGAGAAAAGGATTAAAACAGTTGTCGCTCCGGAAGAAGAATTATTTGATGTACTCCGAAAAGTTCGCCGTGATTTTGCAATGGAGGAAAATGTGCCAGCCTATATTATTTTTAGTGATGCAACCTTACAGGCCATGGTAATGGATAAACCTAAAACTGCTAAAGATATGCTCCATGTTTCAGGAGTTGGCGAACATAAATTTGCCAAATATGGCCAGACCTTTTTAGATGCTATTTTAGATTTTTTAGGTGAATCATACTTAAAAAAGAAAAAAGGAGATACTTACCGGGAAACTCTATTATTTTATCAGGAGGGATTAAACCCGGATGAAATTGCCGCAGAACGGAAAATAAGTTCGCAAACGGTTTATTCTCATTTGGCCTATTTATATCAGCGTGGAAACATTTCTAATCTGGATGAATTTGTGAGCTGGCCGGAAGTGGAAGAAGTTAAAAAAGCGATGAGCATAGTTGGCAAAATGGTAGCCATGAAACCCATCTTTGAATATTTGAATGAATCTATCCCCTATCATAAAATAAGGCTGGCTATGGCTGTTATCGAAAAATCAGCATCTGAAAAGAGATAATAATAAGTTAACATAGGAATCAGGATATAGCCACTTTTTTGTCCGACTATTGCAGAAATAATTTTATCCTCACAATCTCAATTCCATGATTTATTTAAAAAAATTAAAGTACCCATTTTTAGCCTTAATTATTACAGGCTCAGTTTTATCGGGTTGTAAAAAAACGCTTGTTCTAGAACCGGCGGTTAATACAGGTCAAACTGAAAAGACACAAGCAATTGCAGGTCCGGGCCAAACAATTGAACGGCCCAATCTTCCGTCTACTATTTATCCTATTTATCTCAAAAAGAAATTTTTGTTTGATGCCACTAAACATGAAAATGCCGGTAATGCGGATTGGCAAATAGATGGAGATGGAACAGAAATGGTTGCCAGTTCTCCTGCCGAAAGTAAAGCCCAACGTTATCCTACTCCAGCCCAAAGCGGTATTACTCCCAGCACTCCCGAAACATATTGGAAAGGTGCCTTATCTGCCTGGGCCATCGATTTGGTAAAACTGGGAGGATATGTTGAAACGTTGCCAAGTGAGGCGAAAATTACCTATGGTGATAGCACCAATCCCCAGGATTTAAAAAACTATAATGTATATATAGTAGTTGAGCCGAACGTGAAATTTACTGCTTCGGAAAAAACGGCTATTCTTAATTTTGTTAAAAATGGCGGAGGATTAATGATGGTTTCTGATCATGACGGTTCAGACCGGGATAATGATGGAGCTGATTCTCCAATGGTATGGGATGACCTGATGTTAAACAACCCATTTGGGTTTTCAATAGATCATGTAAACGTAAGTCCGGCCAGTCCTACTGTTTATGTGGGCCCTAATGCGTCTGCTCAAAAAATATTAAATGGTTTAGGGGGTCCGGCTTCTAAATTAGCATTTCATAATGGTACAACAGCTACTCTGGTTGAAAGCAATGACCCTAACGCCAATGTGACTGTACAGGGCTTGTTTTGGCTTCCGGGTACTGATTATGAGTTGGAAAGCAAAAATGGTGTTATGGCATTATGTTCAACTTATTATAAAGGTAGAGTAGCATTCATTGGAGATAGCTCAACTTCTGATGATGGAACAGGTGATCCAGGTGATAAACTATTTAATGGGTGGTCTGGCGATGTGTATGCCAGCACTTCACACTCGGCTTTACAACTTAATGCTTCTCTTTGGCTGGCTAAATAATAGCAAATTAAAGAAGAGCATCCAATTCATTTATTCTTGAGAAGTTCAGGCAAATAGCTTGGACTTTTTTGTTTCCTACTTCCCCGTTTGGTATCTCACCAAATGGAATCTTTATTCTTCTATCTTAAAAAAGTCGACTTTTTTGCTCAAAAATCAAAATGTTATCTTTGCGCAATGGAGTTACTAAGCGATGAACTTAAAAACTACCTGGAACGCTATTGTGATCCCGAATCGGAGTTATTAAAACACATCGATAGGGAGACACATTTAAAGGTATTAATGCCACGAATGCTTTCCGGTCATTACCAGGGTCGGGTACTCAGCATGCTGAGCAAAATGCTTCATCCCGATTGTATTTTAGAGATCGGAACATTTACCGGCTATGCTACACTTTGCCTTGCCGAAGGGCTTTCTAACAAAGGTATTATTCATACTATTGATATCAACAAAGAGTTGGAACAAATGGTACGGAGCAACTTTGAAAAATCCACATTAAATTCCAAAATAAATTATCATTTGGGTAATGCCCTTGAAATAATTCCCACTATAAAAGAAGATTTGGATCTGGTTTTTATAGATGCCGATAAAAAGAATAACGGCGTTTACTATGAGATGGTCATCGATAAATTACGCTTGGGTGGCATTATCATCGTTGATAATGTGCTTTGGAGTGGAAAGGTTTTGTCGGATGATAAGATAGATAAAGATACCTCTGAAATAAATAAATTTAATCACATGGTGAATAATGATCCCAGGGTAGAGAAGTTAATTCTTCCTGTACGCGACGGGCTTTTTGTGATCCGAAAAAACAAGGTATGAGAAGAATTTTAACACTGTTATTTATTGGGCTAACCCTATCTGCAGCAGCACAAACAGCAGGAACAAAATATGTTGAAAAGTATAGAGATGCGGCAATAAAACAGATGAATGATACGGGCGTTCCGGCAAGTATTATTTTAGGTGCAGCTATGCATGAATCTGGTTGTGGTACCAGTAAAATTGCCCGTTATTTAAATAACCATTTTGGTATAAAAGGACGTAATTCAAGCAAAAAAATAAGGTCTTCTTATAAGGGATATGAATCTGTTGAATTGTGTTATGCAGATTTTATAACGGTGTTAAAAAGCCATAGACAGTTTAGCAAACTCTTTACTAAATACTCGCATTATGATTATAGAAACTGGGCTTTGGGCATACAACGCGGTGGCTACGCAGCCGATAAATTATGGTCGCGACGGGTTTTGGGTTTAATTAATAAGTACCATTTGTATCAGTATGATAATCGCCCTGCAGATTATGTTGAACTGGCCGGATATGATAAACCCATTGGGCCATTGGTTTCCAGAAAAAAGAAAGCAAATTATTATCATGTTAAAAAAGGAGATACATTATCAGGGATTGCAGAAAAATTTAATACAACCGCTAAAGTTTTGCGTCATAAAAATCATTTAAAAACTACTCATTTACAAAGAGGTCAAAAACTAAAAATATAGGTATAACATGAAATTTAAGTATGTATTTGCTTTATGTATTGCTGTTTTAGTTGCTTCGTGTAGCAGCAAGAAACAGATCGTAAAAAAGCCTCCGCAATCCCCCCAAAAAACTAAAGTTATTTCCGGAAATGCATTGGTTAATAAGTACTCGGCAGACGATTACATTGCACGATATAAACCTATCGCGATAGCAGAAATGAATTTATATGGCATTCCTGCAAGTATCACATTAGCGCAGGGATTATTGGAATCCGGCAACGGTAATGGGAGTCTGGCCCGCGAAGCAAATAATCATTTTGGCATAAAATGTAATGCAAACTGGAAAGGAAAAACGATCCTTAGAGATGATGATAAGAAAGACGATTGTTTCCGGGTATATAAAACGCCCGAAGAATCCTTTCGTGATCATTCTGAGTTCTTAAAACGTAAACGTTATGCTTCTTTATTTGAGCTGAATAAAGATGATTACGCAGGTTGGGCCAATGGATTAAAACAAGCAGGTTATGCCACTAACCCCAAGTACCCGGAGCTTTTAATAAGCCTGGTGCAGCGCTATAACCTTGACCAGTACGACCGTAAGGAAAATCATGAAGAAAAGATAAAACGCGAAGAAAAAACACTGACCGAAATTTTTGAGAACGCCCCGCAGGAAAAGAAAGAAGAACCGGCAAAACCACCTGTGTCAATGAAAATATGCGAAGTAAAACAAGGCGATACTTTATATTTGATTGCCAAACGTTTTTCCTTAACGGTTGACGATCTTAAGATTTTAAATAATCTTCAAAATACGGATATCAAACTGGGACAATTATTGCTGGTATCTAAATAATTTACCGGCATTTCATCCAATTGTTAATGACTGTTAAACTCAGTTCAGTAAAGCAATTTTAGATTAAATTTATCATCTTGAAACGGATCGTTTATATTATATTTCTCATCAGCCTTTTTGCAGGGAAATTACTTGCACAAGAAAAGCAGATCCAGGGAATTGTGTTTGATCGTGATAGCAAACAACGATTGACACGGGTGTATATTTATAATCTACGTACAAGTAAAGGCTTTTTCAATAACACTAAAGGAGAGTTTACAAGTACTGCCCGTGCCGGCGATATTTTTATAGCCGCATTACAAGGTTACGGTGTAGATACTATTAGTGTTAAGAATCAAAACGTCATCCTTTTTTATCTCAAACGCACCAGTATTCAACTGCCGGAAGTGACTGTTCGTGATACCGTAAATTCTCCTAAAAATAAGCTGAAGCAAACTCAAAAAGAATATAAGGATGCCTATACAAAGGGCGATTTAAAAGATGCGATCGCTATAGGCGGAAGTAACGGTGCCGGAGGTGCAGGCTTAAGTATCAATACGCTTTATAATTTACTCAGCAAAGCAGGAAGAAATGCCCGGCAACTTCAGCGCATAATAGAACGGGACTATCGTGAAGATATGATCGGTTATCGTTACACCCGAAGTTTAGTCGGAAGTGTTACGGGCTTAACAGGAGAAAAGCTAACTGATTTCATTCAGCAATACCGTCCTGGTTATTACTTCATTATTGAAGCAAATGATTATGAACTCATCTCCTTTATCAAAACCGGCTATAGCCGCTACCTGCAAAATCCGTCTGCTTTTAGATTAGCTCCTTTGAAAGATTCTGTCAATAACAGGGTTGAGCATTTACGATATCCAAATGCCCACTAACACTGCCCAAATGCTTATTGACATTATCCAAATGCTCTCTTGCAACACCTAAATGCCTTCTTACATTACCCAGATGCCCACTGAAAGTATCAGATTACCTTCTGTCTGAATAAGAATTGAACAGCGAAACTCTTATTATAATGGAAAATGAGAGAGCAGGCTTATAATCATTTAATTTGTTTTAAATTTTCCTGTATAACCCTTCTATAATCAATTTCCATGTCTTTAAAAAAGTAAATAACCGTACCGTATTCCCTGGCCAATGTATTATCTATTGATCCCATTTTTTTAAATCCTGTAGGGATATATTTTTCGTTCTCTTTTTCCTTTACCAGTATTACATTTTTAATCGGTTTATCTAATTTAAACCAATTCATATAATCGGCATTGTAAGATACCGCATTAATGTTTTTAAATGAAGAGTAATAGTTAATCGCTCCGGCTTCACCGTAATTATTACATAAAATTAACGTGTTTTCTTTGTCAGGAATAGATCTATAAACAGAATCAACTTTGATGGCTAGTTCTTTCCAGCCCAGCATATCGGCAAAATCCTGTGGTAAATCATGTTGCTTTCCATCTTCCCAACGTAACAAGCCAATCGCCTTAAATCGTTGCCTTTTGCTAATAATTTCCAGAGGTGATAAAATAGGGTAAGCAAAATGCATGGTTAATATAAAAAAGCCGGGCGATAAAATGAGTACCAAGATTCTCAAATACCTTTTCCATCCTGATGCCAGAATATTTGCCAGATAAATTGATCCAAAAGCCAGAAGGACAGGATATAAACCCGCTGCATAATATCCCTTTGCCCTAAACCACGTAAACAGAGCAATGCTTATGATATACCCAATTAAGATCCATCTAAACTGTTTAAATCCTTTGTAAAAAGTTAATCCCGCAAAGGCGGATAAAATAACAATAAGCACAGCAATGTAATACAGGATCTGATCTTTGAGAAAATCAATACGATTAATTTTATCCAGCTGTGTGGCCTTTAATTCTGCCATATGTGAAATTACCGGAAAATGGTTTTGATATTGCCAGATTAAATTAGGCGAAATAATAATCAGAACCAGCAAAGCCGAAAAATACAAATATTTGTTCTTAAATATTTTCCGTTCCCGAGATAAAGCTAAACCCGGGATTAAGCCGATAACTAAAAAAGCAATACTGTATTTATTCAAAAACCCCAGAGCAAGCGCAATAGCTGTTAGGTATAAAAACCGTGCATGTTTGGTATTGATATATTTAATCAGGAAAAAGTAAACGGCTGTCCAGCAGAGTATGTCAAATGCATTAGGCTGAAAAAGTAAATCGAGTCGGGCAATGGCACAACAAATTAATGAAACAGCGGCTAAGGTTTTTGCATATAAACGCCCTTCTAATTCATCAATAATTTGCCACGTAAAAATCAACGTGCCAGCACCAATTAAGGCCGAAATAAAACGGATCCAAAATACACTCCCCCCTAAAATATTTATTACGTAGGCAATAATTGAAGTTACCGGAGGAACCGATTGAAACCCCCAAGTCAAATGTTTAGCCTGATCTAAATGTAAATATTCATCGCGGTGTAACTCATAAACAGGGTTTACCAGTATAAAAGGTAGAGCCAATTTTAAAAGGATAAAGAAAGCCAGTAAGCCCCCGGCAAATGCATCTGATTTTAAACTTTCATCTATCGTATTCTTTTGCATAGTTATTTATCTTTTAAAGATCCCACTGTCGCAATTAGCCTCCTGTTTTGTCGTTTTTACATAGCTAAAATGTAAATATGCACACTATATTTTGTTATGTTTTTACGATATAGAATAGTTCGATTACTTTAATATCAAAAAACCGGAGATATAATACAAATCAGAGCTTCCAATCAAATTCCTCATACCCCTTAATCTCATAAAAATCACGCACCTGTTTTAATAAATTTTCACGAATCACTAACACTAAATTCCCTTTTTTTATTCCGCCTAAATAAGCGGGGATGATTTGTTTTAAAATAGGATGAAATCCTTTTTCCTGAAGCTCTAATGGGCCAACTTCATCAATTATTAACCAGTTGGAATCTTTTAAAAATGCTTCTTCAATAATAATATGAACCAAATCAAAAGCAGATTGATAAAAAGTAAAACGTCCGATTGCCTGAATGTTAGAAACCGTTGTATTTTGCGGAATCTCAAATGGAAAATGTTTCTTTGCAGCCAAATCATAAATCATCCGAACGCCATTCAGATCCGGAGTTAAAACGCCAGCAACATCAGTGCTGTTTTCTGCCCATTTATAAAGCTCCGTTGTTTTACCGGAATGTATGGGTTTACTCAGTATGTGTAATTGGGTTTTCATCAGCAGATATAGATTTATAAAGTAAGGTATAAGCGATTAAATTTTCCATAAATAGGTACCAGCGTTTGTATCCTTTTCTAGAAGTTGTTTCTTCCCAGCATAAAGCGGTTAGCTTTTTTAGTGCAGGAAATAAAGCCAGTGTTTGCTCCACTTCAGTAAAATATTCAGACCGTTTTTTTGTTAAAAATTGCTTCAGTATTTTCATTAAAAAGGGACCAATAATGAGATACCATAACAGCAGGATAAGAATGGAACGTGCCAGTAATTGTACGCTCTGTATCCAGTTATTTTCGAATTTTAAAGCATAAAATATCAATAATAAAGTGGGTAGGAATAAAAATAATAGTAAGCGTTTTTTACTTGATTTTTTGGACTTTGCTAAAATCTTCGAAGCTAATATTTGCTGTATTTTTTGTTGATCAATAAATCTAGTATCAGCACTTATAACTTTTAAAATGCGGTTGGGCAAAATGCCGGCATAAATGCCAATCAGTATCCCGAAAGAGAGATAAATAAATAAGTAAAATCCAATGATCCATCCTGATAAATGTAAATCGTTGCTGACTGATAACCAGCCTAATTGATGGAATATAGATTGAGCAAAATTATCTATAGCTTTCCAAAAAGTATGGCCAAATAAAATGGTTAATAAAGCCACTTTTTGTAAGGCAGATTCCAGCATACTAAATACAGCAATGAATAATGATGCTATTTTTATATTCCGGATGATACTGAAAATAATCAATGTAATTATTGCCTGAAAGCTTACCGCAAAATAAGCCGGTAATGGAGAGTACGGACTAACCATTGCTTTAACAATTAGTACCAGTACTAATGATTTTAATAAAACAGAAACTCTGAATTCTGAGAAATAAGAAATCATCACCAGTAGGATAACAGATATGCCACCAACTATAATTCCTGTAAAAGGACTGCGAAAGGCATGTAAAAATCCACCAAGTCCGGCCTCGTTTAAGGCCCATAAAGCTGTTAAGCGTTCTACTGCCTGCTTTTTATTTATATAGGATATGTTTTCAACGGGTATCATTAAGCCGGCAAATTAGCAAATCAATTATATGATCTGTTTATAAAAGAGAAATGGGCATGTAATTTAACACATAACCCATTTGTCATTAAACAATCAACACTAAATATTTATGATTTTTTTCGCAGCTGCAAATAATCTATATAATATAATATTTTTAAGGAAAAACTATTGCTTTGCGGAGTACTGAATATGTGATCAAAATTTTTGCCATAACCTTTTCTTATTAACGCCTCATCATCTTGTGAAATATCTTTCCAGGCTACAGTCAGCTCACTTCCGGGTGCAAAACGCCAAGTATAGTTCATATCCAAATTAAATGTATTAAAGTTAACATCATAGGTATTAGTAATGGTATTATTGGCCTCCAGATTTCCATTCGAATTAAGGCTATAAAAATCTTTATTTTGACGGTTAGACCAGTAATGACGGGCGACTAAAGTAAAGCCCATGGTTGTATTAATAGTGTACTTGGCATCAATTGAATTTTCAATAGTCTGGCGATTGAAACGGGAGAAGATAGTTTCATTATTTACAGTACCAACCCATCCAGCGTTATTAAGTCGTGGCTGATAACTAAAATCATTGCCAAGACTAACCTTATTATTAACCCGGAAATTTTGATAAAAGCCCATATCATATCCTTTACCACCAAATTGATTTCTGCTTCGATACGCACCCGAAACTCCTGCATTATATCTTTTTGAACGGTTAGAACTTAAACTTAAATTTATTCCATGTGTAGCAGATGTACGGAATAACAAGCCATTTCTGGCTTCATAAAAATCGTTGGATTCAGGCTGCCAATCCAGGTTAATATTTGAATACCATAAATTTTTGTACTGGATATACATTCCCGAATAAATGCCAAAACTCTGGTAGGCACGAGGCTTAAATCTTTCGGAATGATCTATTTCAGCATAAGCACTTATTACATTATAGAATTTTTTGCCTTTATATAGATCCATTTCTCCATATAAAGAATTATTAAAAAAATTGTTGTTAAAAAGAAGGCCTAAATCATTCGAATCATATTTATCATCAGTAAGTTTTTGAACAAAATTATATGTGAATTTTCCACTCTGTTTGCCAAACTTTAGATCATAACTATAACCAGTGCTATTTTGGGATGATCCATTTAAATTACTCATTCTTCCAGTACCTTTTACATTCCAAATGTTCTTCTTATCATTTAAACTAAAGTCGATTGCAGATACATTGGCATCGTATATTGAACCTTGGCGCAACACATTGGTATTAATAAAGCTTAGTGATGAATTATTTTTTAATGATTGATCAAATACGATAATATTATAATTGGTTAATGGTTGTGTTTCTACTAATCTTTCGTTTCCCTGGGCATCTTCAACCCTAGCCTGCATATGGTTGGTAATCGCATTAAAAAAGCCAATTCCTAAACCTTTTGCTGTTCTGCCGGATATTTTGGTAGCATTTAGTAATTTAGCTTCAGTTGGATATTCAACTACCTTTTCTCCGTTAACTATTGACGCTTCTCCTAGATAATTGGGATTTGATCCTATACGTCTTGAATAGAATAAATTCCCTTTGCTAAATAACTCTGTTCCTTCCGTAAAAAACTGCCGGTTTTCATTATACTGAACCTCAAATGGTGAAAGGTTCAAAATTTGGTTATCAGATTGAACCTGTCCAAAATCTGGAACCAGGGTCATGTCCAATGTGAAACTTTGATTAATACCGTATTTAATGTCCATTCCTCCATTAAATGAACTGCTTGTATTTTTTATACCAGGTTGGTTATAGGGATAATGGTTTGCATAACTGGAAACGTATGGAGAAAAAGATAACCGTACGGGTGCTTTAATATTTGAAATGCCAGATACCTCCCCACTTTGATTAATGAATCCACTCTTTTGGGGATCAACAGAATTCCAAAAAAATTGCTGCTGAATTTTCTGTCTTCTTCGGGTCATATTAATACCCCATTCCTGGATATCTTTTTTTGAAAATCGTAAAGCAGAATATGGTATTTTCATTTCTGCAGTCCAGCCCTCCTTATCTATTTTTACATTGCTTTCCCATACTGCATTCCAGTTAGGATCCTCATTTCCACCAACAGAGTATTTTGCATCAAATTGTGAGCCTGCAGCAGTTACATAAAACCCGCTACCATTAATTTTATCTAAATAGGTATCGAAAATAATTCCAAAGAAATCCGCATCTCCAACCTGATCTCTTGCTGCAATTTCCCGGGCTATACTATCGGGATTATCATACATACGGGCTGCCACATAAATAGCAGAATTATCATACACTATCCTTACCTCTGTTTTCTGGTTTTCTTTTTCTGGTTTTCCGGGATTTGGCCTGAATTCTATAAAATTGCCTGCAATGGGTGCATTTTTCCAAGCTTCATCATCCAATATTCCATCAATCTTGGGTGATTTATCTGTACGTACAGCATTCAATTTCTTAACTTCCTGTGCAATACAAAGGGTAGCTACTGTCCATATTATAGAGGTCAATAGTATACGTTTTTTCATCAAACCGGGGTTAAATTTAATAGTGTGTTTATTTTTGTTTTATATGACGCCTAATTTCGGAAAACGTTGCATCAAAATCCGTTAAATTTTGTTAAAGTGCAAATTGTAACCCGATTATTTTAGAAAGAAAAAGCCTGTTGTTGTTACAAACCCAAAATTTGTTAAGCCGAATGGTATAGAAATTATAACTTTGCAAGTGCTTAAAGCTGATTAATAACATGTTTGAAAATTTACAGGATAAACTCGACAGGGCATTTAAAGTTCTGAAGGGACAAGGAAGTATCACAGAAATAAACGTGGCCGAAACCATGAAAGAGATCCGCAAAGCTCTTCTGGATGCCGACGTAAATTATAAAACCGCTAAAGCTTTTACAGATGATGTAAAGGAAAAGGCATTAGGACAAAATGTACTTACCTCCATCTCTCCCGGACAGTTGCTCACCAAGATCGTAAATGATGAGCTAACCAACCTGATGGGCGGAGCGGTAGAGGAATTAAATTTATCGGCCAATCCAACCATCATTTTAATAGCGGGTTTAAATGGTGCCGGTAAAACTACTTTTTCGGGAAAGCTGGCGAACTTTCTTAAAACACAAAAAAATAAAAAACCATTATTGGTTGCAGGAGATGTTTATCGCCTTGCGGCTATTGATCAACTGGAAATTTTAGCCGGGCAGATCGGAGTTCCGGTTTATACCGATCGCAATTCAAAAGATCCGGTAGCTATTGCTATCGCCGGTATCGCAGAAGCGAAAAAGAATGGCCAAAATGTAGTTATTATAGATACAGCTGGCCGCTTAGCCATCGATAATGAATTGATGAATGAGATTTCTGAAGTTAAAGCCAGAACAAATCCACAGGAAATCTTATTTGTAGTTGATTCTATGACCGGTCAGGATGCGGTAAATACGGCAAAAGTATTTAATGACCGTCTTGATTTTACAGGTGTGGTATTAACCAAATTAGATGGTGATACCCGTGGTGGAGCAGCATTATCTATTAAATCGGTTGTTAATAAACCCATCAAATTTATTGGTACCGGCGAAAAAATGGAAGCCTTGGATGTATTCTATCCCGATAGGATGGCATCCCGTATTCTGGGTATGGGTGATGTGGTCTCTTTAGTTGAACGAGCACAACTGCAGTTTGACGAAAAAGAATCTGCAGAACTTCAACGTAAAATCCGCAAAAATAAATTCGATTTTAACGATTTTCTTAGCCAGATCCAGCAGATCAAGAAAATGGGTAATATGAAAGATTTGATGGGAATGATACCCGGTGTAGGCAAAGCGATAAAGGATGTAGATGTGGATGATAATGCATTTGTCCCGATTGAAGCTATTATCCGCTCGATGACACCATTTGAACGTGAGAATCCGGATGCCATTACTCAAAGCCGGCGTACTCGTATTGCCAAAGGTGCGGGCAGTAATATAACCGAAGTGAATAAACTCATCAAGCAGTTTGAGGATATGCGCAAAATGATGAAACAATTCTCTAATCCGGCTGCTGCCGCTAAAATGATGAAGGGAATGCCTAAAATGCCGTTTGGGAAATAAATACAGTATTTTTAAAGTAAGTCCCACAAAGTAAAACCTTATAGGGCTTTTATATTAATTAAATTTCTGTACTTTAGATCATCAACCTTTAGAACAGATGCCTGTAAAAACCTATGGAAGTGCCGTTTATGGCATAGAAGCCATTACCATTACTATTGAAGTTAACATCAGCAGCGGCACCAAATATTTCATTGTCGGTTTGCCAGATAATGCGGTAAAAGAAAGCATGCTTCGGGTAGAAAGCGCTATCAATAATTCCAATTACCGCATGCCCAGGCAAAAGATTGTAGTCAACCTCGCTCCTGCCGATATTCGCAAAGAAGGCTCTGCATATGATCTGGCTATTGCGATGGGGATTTTGAGCGCATCCGGTCAGGTAGAAAGCGAAAAACTGGAACAGTACCTGATTATGGGCGAAGTTTCTTTAGATGGCGGCCTACAACCTATAAAAGGAGCTCTACCCATTGCCATCCAGGGACGGAAAGATGGCTTTAAGGGTTTAATATTACCCAAAGCAAATGCACGTGAAGCTGCCATTGTGGGCGATTTTGAGGTTTACGGAGTGGAGAACATTGCCGAGGTAATTGATTTTTTCAATCATAAAATTGAGCTGGAAAGAACCATTGTAAATACCCGTGAAGAGTTTCTGAATAACATCAGCAATTATGAAAGTGATTTTTCGGATGTAAAAGGGCAGGAAAATATAAAACGGGCATTAGAAATTGCGGCATCCGGAGGCCATAATTTAATTTTGATTGGTCCGCCTGGAGCAGGGAAGACTATGTTGGCTAAACGTTTACCCACCATATTACCTCCTTTAAACCTATACGAAGCATTAGATACCACCAAAATTCATTCGGTAGCGGGTAAATTGGCTGCTTCAGATTCTTTAATGACGGTCCGTCCCTTTCGTTCTCCGCATCATACTATAAGTGATGTGGCATTGGTTGGAGGAGGAACAAATCCGCAGCCGGGCGAAATATCCCTGGCCCATAACGGAGTTTTATTCCTGGATGAATTGCCCGAGTTTAAACGTACGGTTTTGGAGGTGATGCGCCAGCCTTTAGAAGAACGCAAAGTAACTATATCACGGGCAAAATCAACGGTTGATTATCCCGCGAGCTTCATGCTAGTGGCATCGATGAACCCTTGTCCATGTGGTTTTTACAATCATCCCGAAAAGGAATGTATTTGTGCTCCGGGTGTGGTACAAAAATATCTCAGTAAAATATCCGGACCATTATTAGATCGTATTGACCTGCATGTGGAAGTAACTCCGATTAATTTTAATGAGCTTTCATCCGATCGATTAACAGAGAAAAGTGATAAAATACGCGAGCGTGTAACTATTGCCCGGGATATTCAAACCAAACGTTTTGAAGAGAAAGCCGATGTGTTTTGTAATGCTCAAATGAGTCCGAAAATGGTTAGGGATATTTGCCAGATTAATGATGCCGGACAAATGTTATTAAAAAAAGCGATGGAAAAATTGGGTTTATCTGCCCGTGCTTATGATCGCATTCTAAAGGTATCCAGAACCATTGCAGATTTAGCCAGTAGCGAAGAAATAAAAATAGAGCATTTGGCTGAAGCCATACATTATCGCAGTTTAGATAGAGAGGGCTGGGCGGGTTAGCTAAATAAATTACAATGAGCTAAACCCATTCTTTAAATCATTGCGTATATTCATGTATGAAACGTATAATTTTAACGGTAACTGTATTATCAGCAATATTCATTCTTTTTTCCTGCGATGCGCAATCACAAAAGAAAAATGAGGGTGTTAGAAAAGTAAAACTAATTGCTCCCAAAGGGAAAGCGATAGCTGCATTTGCAGAAGGTTGTTTTTGGTGTTCAGAACATATTTATGATGAAGTAATTGGTGTAGATTCTGCCGTTTCTGGTTATGCCGGGGGTTCTAAATCAAATCCAACCTACGAAGCAGTTAGCTCGGAAACTACCGGCTATGCAGAAACTGTTTTAGTGTATTATAACCCTAAGATTGTAAGTTATAATGAATTGTTAAATGTGTTCTTTACATCTCATGATCCTACTACATTGAATAAGCAAGGTCCCGATGAAGGTTCATCTTATCGTTCTATTATTTTTTATAGTACTCCTGCCGAAAACACTGCTGCCACGCAGGCCATACGGGATGTGAGTAAATCTGGCAGGTTTAAAAAGCCAATTGTTACAGAATTAAAACCATTAACGGAGTTTTACCGTGCCGAAGATTATCATCAAAAGTATGTTAAATTCAATTCGGATAATCCTTATGTGAGAGGTGTTTCTATACCTCGTTTCGAAAACTTTAAAAAGGCATATAAAGGGAAACTGAAGAATTAGCCTCATGCATCTAACTCTCTCCTTTGGAGAGGGGGCTTTAACCCCCCATTCTTAAATTTTTAAAACCTTTCATTTAAGCCGGTGTTGTTTTCATACATGTTGTTATTGAAAAGTATAATTAAAATCACAGAAAAAATGAAAACTACAACGGAAAAAACACAGGCAAATGAATCTGCCTTGAAAGAATTTTTTATTGATTCATTAAAAGATATTTATTGGGCAGAGAAAAGTCTTGTAAAGGCACTTCCCAAAATGGCTGAAAAAGCTACTTCAGAAGAGTTAAAGTCAGCTATCGAAAAACATTTATCGGAAACAGAAAATCAAGTTACCCGTTTAGAACAAGTTTTTGAAAGTGTTGGAGAAAAAGCCTCTGCACAAAAATGCGAAGCCATGGAAGGTTTAGTGAAAGAATCGGAAACCATTATATCAGAAACTGAAGATGGCAGCCTGACACGCAATGTGGGTATTATTGCCGCTTGTCAAAAGGTAGAACACTATGAAATTGCATCTTACGGAACTATAAGAACCTTGGCTGATGCATTGGGTTTTAAAGAAGCCTCTAAATTGCTAAATGAAACATTAGAAGAAGAGAAAAAAGCAGATGCTTTATTAACACAAATTGCAGAAGGATCTGTAAACGAAAGCGCATTGAAAGAGAGTAAATAGAAAAATTAAAGGCTTTGTAAAGTTATTAACTGAGTATTTCCTTTATATCCTGGGCTGTTAATGATTTTACAAAACTTTCTTCGGTAGTTATTAAAGATTCCGCTACTCTGCGTTTACGGTTTTGTAAAGTCAGTATTTTTTCTTCAACGGTATCTTTAGTAATAAATTTATAGATAAACACACTTTTGGTTTGCCCTATGCGATGTGTACGATCTATAGCCTGTTGTTCTACAGCCGGATTCCACCAGGGATCAAGAATAAATACGTAATCCGCTTCAGTTAAATTTAATCCCACTCCGCCAGCCTTAATAGAGATCAAAAATAATTTGATCTCTTTATTTTCCTGAAATTCTTTTACTACTTCCCCACGGTTACGCGTGGCCCCATCTAAGTAAGTGTATGCAATATTTTCTTTATTGAAATGCCTTCTGTAAATATCAAGCTGTTTTACAAATTGCGAGAATACCAAAACTTTATGTCCGCGTGATAAAACATTTTCCAGGGTGTTTATCACATCTTCAAATTTGCCAGAATCTCCTTCATATCCATCATCAATCATTTCTGGATGGTTAGCAATTTGACGCAGTTTTGTTAAGCCTTGTAAAATCTGAACTGGCGATTTATTAAATGTTCCGTTTTCTACACTCGTCAATAATTCATTCCGATATTCCGACTTAATTTTTTCATAATACTCACCCTGTTCTTCACTCATCTGGCAGTAAAATAACTGTTCTGTTTTTGGCGGCAGCTCTGTTGCAACCTGACTTTTAGTTCGCCTTAAAACAAATGGTTTTATTAATGATTGCAGTTTTCTTGCTTTTTCTTCGTCCTTCTTTTTTTCTATGGGAATTACAAAGTCTGTATAAAAGAAATGCTGATTGCCAAGTAAACCTGGGTTAATAAAAGACATTTGTGTCCACAGATCATTTACAGAATTTTCAACAGGTGTACCGCTAAGTATTAATTTGTGCTTAGATTTAAGCATTTTAACAGCTCTAAAAGCTTTTGAGGACGGATTTTTTATCTGCTGACTTTCATCTAGAATAATGTAGTTAAAATAAAAAGTCTTGAATACTTCTGCATCCACACGGGTAACACCATACGTTGTAATGACGATATCATAATCAGTAAATAGCTCTATTTCTTTATTCCTAAAACTGCCGGTATGAACCAAGATTTTTAATTGTGGTGCAAATTTAGCGGCTTCATTTTGCCAGTTGTAAATAAGAGAAGTAGGCATGATGATAAGTGAAGTAGATTCAACACCAACATCATCATTTTCTTCTTTAATTTTTTGCAGTAATGCCAGAGTTTGAACAGTTTTCCCCAATCCCATATCATCAGCTAAACATCCGCCAAAATTATACTTACGCAAAAAATGAAACCAGTCGTAACCAGCTTTTTGATAAGGTCTTAATATGCCATTAAATGATTTGGGGATATTTATATTTTCAATCTCTTCAAATTCTGTTAGCTTTTGAAGTTTTCTATCCATAGTAACAGTTGCCAGCTCGCTATTGATAAAATCATTCACTAAACCTATATGGTGTTTCTTAAGTTTTAGATGTTTACCTCCCTCTGTAAATTGTAACAGGTTGCTGTATTGTGAAAACCATTTTTCGGGTATAACTGCAATTTCACCAGAAGGTAATTTGAATGCTCTTATTTTGTTTAAAATGTGGTTTTTTAAATCAATAAAGGGTATTTGGTAAGGGCCAAAATGAACAATGGCATGAATATCAAACCAATCATTATTTTCTCGAATTTCCAGATCGATTTTGCTACTGCCAATTACAAATCTTTTTTCACCATCATGCTGTTCAAGTGTAAAGCCCTTGGCTTGTAATTCATTATGGTTTTCATTTACCCAGTTAATAATACTGAAAGGAATACTCTCGGGTTCATTTCCAGTATTTTCAGCTACTTCCAGGTTAAAAAATAAGGCCCCCGAAGTTTTTAGTCCCATTTCCTTCAACTCAGCGAACTTGCTTTTTTCCCAGTTTAAAGAACGTTTTACACGATGAAATATATATTCATCTCCTTGCTTTTCCATTCTTACAGAAACCTTTTTATCGCTGCCCGCCGGAAAAATGTACTCTCCATAACGGAAATAAAACTGTAATTGGGATACTCCGCTTTCTACATATAATACTTTTAATATAGGTGTTGCCTCAAACTTTTCAGTTCTTATTTCAAATCCCTCGGCGTAAACAGAATGCTTTTCAATTAAAGGACCAACAAATTTTTCAAAATAAGTTTTTTCGGATGCTTTTGGGATGGAAATAAATCGCTTATTTAAAAAAGGTTGTAATTTTTTACCTTCCAGCTGTTCATCAAAATAATAAAGCAAATCATCTAATAATAGCCAGGCGGATTGGTTACAGATTATCTGGGCATCTTTAAACATAAACTCAATGCGTAAACCCTGATATTTTATAGTTGGAAAATAACGTGTTTCGTTTTCATTACATCTGAAATGAAATAATATAGATGCCGGTTCAGATGCGATTTGTAAAGGGCGCTCCACAGGCCAGCCTTCTTTACTCATTAAATAGAGTTGTTTATCACCCAAAATTTGCAATGCCTCTACTAGTTTTTTTTCGATTTTAGGCCTTAAAACTTCATAAAGAGTTTCATTAAATACGGAAGTAAAATACTCCATCGGGCGGATGGCTTTTTTATGAAACCGCTTGATAAGGTATCCCTGCTCGGTTTCTTCTAATAGTTTAATTAGCCTGTGGTCATTCTCATCCAAAATATGGGAAAATTCTTTGGCAGTAGTACTGAACAAGCGTTGGTAAGTGAGCGAGAAACCTCCATTAGGATTCAGCTGAACCACATGTGGTTCAATTAAATAGCCTAAAAACTCATGTTTACATACAGAGTAAACAATCTTAAATGGCTTGCTGCTATCAACTCGTAACATAGGTAGTGAACGAAAATTAAAGCAAGATTGCAATTAAAAAAAGATAAATGTATGATAAAAATCTTTATTTTAAGAAAAAGAATAAAAATTTATAAAAGAGAATCTTTGCAATTAAAATTTTAAGATAATTTCACATTAGAAAAATTAAAGCTCAACGTGTCCTGTAAATACAAATGTTGCCGGGCCTTCTAAAAACAGATCAGTAAATGTTTTTCCATCTGTATGGAAACGAACATTCAATGCACCGCCCAATACTTTTATAGTTGTATTAATTAATCCGGTTTTATTTTTCTTTTTTGCCATCGCAACAGCAGCAGCAGTTACGCCGGTTCCGCAGGCATACGTTTCATCTTCTACTCCCCGCTCGTAAGTTCTCACAAAATAATGATCCCCCTTATCCTCTATAAAATTCACATTTATGCCATTGGTTTTATAAACATCATTATATCTGATAGATTTACCTTCATGGTATACATCTAATTCTTTCAAATTGTTAACGCAAGTTACATAATGAGGAGATCCGGTATTTAATACAAATGCTTCTTTATCTTTTTTTATGGTATCGACATTTATCATTTGCAAACTTACCCAGTCCCCTTTTTCTGAAATTGTGGCATAATGAGGTCCATCAACTGCCAAAAAGTTAGTTCTTGTTTTAATAATTCCTAAAAATTTTGCGAATGCTACAATGCATCTTCCTCCATTACCACACATGCTACTGGGGTGGCCGTCTGCATTATAATAAATCATCTCAAAATCAAAATCCTTGGTTTGCTGCAAGAATATAATTCCATCTGCACCAATGCCAAAGCGCCGATGACATAGTTTTTGTATTAATTCCGGGCGTTGATGATTGATTGTCAAAGCCCTGTTATCCACCAGAATAAAATCATTTCCGGCACCTTCATATTTAAAAAATTCTAACTTCATATAATCTTCATACAACATTACGAAAATTTGAAATGTAAAATGGAATCCCCTAATTTTATGAGGGGTTTATGACCGTATCTTAATAAAAGGTGATACCGATTAACCATGTTCTTATATTAAGATGAGTTCATATAATTAGTAAAAAGATGTTTTAACATTTTTTAACACATTTTGCAGTACATAAAGTATTTTAAAATCGTTTAATGGTATTAATTTTGAATAACCTTAAATCACAAACTATAAAAACAATATGAAAAAGATAGGTATCACTTTTTTAACAGCATGTCTTGGAGGTGCTGTTGCAATTGGGGCGTATAAACTTGTTGAAAATAAATACAACGAGGGATTAACTTTTGAGGAAAAACAGAAAGTCCATTTCACTAATAATCCAACACCCGCCATTACATCATCAACGGGTAATTTGGACTTTACACAGGCTGCGGCAATGGTGACCCCCGCTGTAGTTCATATCAAAACAACTTATAGTAATACATCCAAAAATAGTATGTCAGGACAAGATCCATTTGGAGATATGTTTGAAGATTTTTTTGGTAACCGGGGAAGATCGCAAAGTCCTGTAATGGCTTCGGGTTCTGGTGTTATTATTTCTGATGATGGATATATTGTTACAAATAATCATGTTGTAGAAGATGCAGATAAGATAGAGGTCATCCTTACAGATAAACGGTCTTTGGAGGCTAAGGTTATTGGCCGTGATGCTAATACAGATTTGGCTCTTATTAAAATTGAAGGTAAGGGATATCCAATTGTAAAATTAGGAAATTCTGACGAAGTACGTGTAGGAGAATGGGTTTTGGCAGTAGGCTATCCATTTGCATTAAACACTACAGTAACAGCGGGTATTGTTAGTGCCAAGGGCCGCCAAATTGGAATAATCGGTCAGAATAGCCGTCCAGGTCCTACGGGAGAACCTCAGGCTAGAACAGCTATAGAATCATTCATTCAAACAGATGCAGCCATTAATCGTGGTAATAGCGGGGGGGCATTGGTTAATACAAATGGCGAACTGATTGGTATTAATGCCGCTATCGCATCACAAAGTGGAAATTATGAAGGTTATGGATTTGCAATTCCTATCAATCTTGCTAAAAAAGTATTGGATGATTTTATGAAATTTGGTTCTGTAAAACGGGGCTTCCTTGGGGTAAGTTATACAGAATTAGATGCAGATCGATCCAAGGAGTTGGGGATAAATGAGTTGAACGGTTTATATGTAAATGACGTTGTTGCTAATAGCGGAGCGGAGAAAGCCGGTTTGAAAAAAGGAGATATCATTACTAAAATTGATGATAAGGATATTTATTCCTCTTCTGATTTGCAAGAACGTATTGGTCGTTTGGGCCCAGGTGATAAAGTACAATTGACTTATTTGCGGGATGGGAAAATACAAATGGCAAGTGTTACGTTGAAAGGCGAAGAGTCTGTTAAAATAGCTTCCAATAGCCGCTCTGCTGAAGTGGTAACCAAGAATATGGGTGCCAGCTTTGCGCCATTAACGAATGTGCAAAAAAAGAAATATGGAGTTACTTCTGGAGTGGTTGTTACCGATGTTCGTCCTGATGGATTTTTCGAACAGATAGGATTGCCAAAAGGAACAATTATAACATCCATAAACGGCAAGCCAATTAATAAAACAGAAGATATTGAAACGGCTATTTCTTCAGGAAAGAATAATATGGCAATAATTAATGCAATAACTCCCGATGGATTCCAGATGAGGTATCAATTTCAGGTCAATAAATAAAAATAGGAATAGCAAATTGAACAAAAGCCTTCTAATTTTTTTAGAGGGCTTTATTTTGTTTGTTAGGATTCTATTTCATCTCTACCATCTTTTGATTAGATTGTTTCTAAATAGCTTAAATCTTTTTGCAAAGCTCAAATCCTATATATTTTTTAGCAGATTATGGATACTTTTGCTACTCTATAAAATAAAAAACTCAAGGTAATGAGCAATTTCGCACAAACTTTCTCATCATCACTAGGAAAAAAATTGATCATGTCTTTAACGGGCCTTTTCATGTGTACTTTTCTGGTTATACATTTAATTGGTAATCTCCAGTTGTTTAAAGATGATGGAGGCCAGGCATTCAATTCGTACGCCTATTTCATGACGCATTTCCCACCCATTAAGGTTATATCTTATTTACTCTATACATCTATTATTGTTCATGCAATTTATGCATTGGTGCTTACCATTAATAATAAAAAAGCTCGCCCCATAGGTTATGCTGTTTTCAATGGTTCTGCAAACAGTCCATGGACTTCTCGCAATATGGGAATTTTAGGAACCATACTTTTAATATTTCTGGTAGTGCACATGAGTAATTTTTGGGCACAATATCATTGGGGGAATTTACCATATGCGCGTTATGAAATTAGCCTGCAAAATCCTCAGGATATTAAAGTAACTTCTATTCCTTTTGAAGGTAAGGAATTAGCTCATGCCGATTATGTAGATGCTCGGTCTGGAACTCAGGTAATTATTGCAAAAAATCTTTACAAAATTGTAAATGAGTCTTTTAAACAATGGTGGTATGTAACTTTATATGTTATTTCTATGGCTGCTCTTTCTTTCCATTTAATTCATGGTTTTAGAAGCGCCTTTCAAACCATAGGTTGGGATCATAAAAAGTATATTCCTCTTATCCGTTTTTTAGGTGTATGGGTTTTTGGGGTATTAATCCCGATAGGATTTGCAGCCATGCCATTATACTTTTTCTTTTTTAAATAAGATGATCACATTATTCCGAATAATCGGGATAACAAAAATAAATTTCTGAGATGAAATTAGATGCTAAAATTCCAGAAGGCCCCTTAGCCGAGAAATGGTCAAAACATAAGTTTAACCTGAAACTGGTAAATCCTGCAAATAAGCGTAAATATACTGTTATTGTAGTTGGAACTGGATTAGCTGGAGCCTCAGCCGCAGCTTCCTTGGCAGAACTGGGATATAATGTAAAAGCATTCTGTTTTCAGGATAGTGCACGCAGAGCTCATTCCATTGCAGCACAAGGTGGAATAAATGCAGCAAAGAATTACCAAAACGATGGAGATAGCGTTTACCGTTTATTTTACGATACCATTAAAGGCGGAGATTATCGTGCACGCGAAGGAAATGTATACCGTTTAGCAGAAGTTTCGGTTAATATAATTGATCAATGTGTAGCCCAAGGTGTTCCGTTTGCACGGGAATACGGAGGCTTATTAGATAATCGCTCATTTGGTGGTTCCCAAGTTTCACGTACTTTTTATGCCCGTGGTCAAACCGGACAACAATTGTTGCTTGGAGCTTACTCGGCTTTAAACCGCCAGATACATCATGGTAAAGTGGATATGTATAGCCGCCATGAAATGCTGGATGTAGTCACTATTGATGGGCAGGCAAAAGGTATTGTTACACGAGATCTGGTGAGTGGTAAAATAGAAACTCATGCAGCACATGCCGTACTTTTATGTACAGGTGGTTACGGAAACGTATTTTATTTATCAACCAATGCAATGGGTTGCAATGTTACTGCAGCTTGGAAAGCACATAAACGGGGTGCCTATTTTGGCAATCCTTGTTTTACGCAAATACATCCAACCTGTATCCCGGTAAGCGGAGATCATCAGTCTAAGTTAACGCTGATGTCTGAGTCTTTGCGTAATGATGGAAGGGTATGGGCACCTAAAACAGTAGAATTAGCGAAAAAACTTCGGGATGGGTTATTAAAAGTAACCGATTTGAAAGAAGAAGATCGTGATTATTTCCTGGAACGCAAATATCCGGCGTTTGGTAATCTGGTTCCCCGTGATGTGGCTTCACGTAACGCAAAAGAAGTAGCCGATGAAGGTCGTGGAGTTGGTAAATCCGGGATGGCAGTTTTTCTTGATTTTGCAGAAGCAATCAGTCGTTTAGGTGAAGATGCCGTACGTGCAAAATATGGCAATTTGTTTGATATGTACCAGCAGATCACCGATGAAAACCCGTATAAACAACCTATGCGTATTTATCCGGCTGTTCATTATACGATGGGCGGTTTATGGGTAGATTATAATCTGCAAACGACGGTTCCTGGTTTATACGCTTTGGGTGAAGCTAATTTCTCCGATCATGGTGCAAATCGTTTGGGAGCTTCTGCTCTAATGCAAGGTTTAGCCGATGGTTATTTTGTGATCCCATATACCTTAGGCGATTATTTGGCTACTATTGGTCCAAAACCGGTTGATGAAAACCATCCTGCATTTGCAGAAACAGTAAAGAACGTAACAGAACGCATACATAAGCTGTTATCCCTTAAAGGAACAAAAACCGTGAATGAATATCACAAAGAACTAGGTCATATTATGTGGGAATATTGCGGTATGGCCCGTAATGAAGAAGGATTACTCAAAGCAAAGGGGCTTATTCGTGCTTTACGCGATGATTTCTGGAAAAAAGCCCTTGTTTCTGGTATTAACGAAGAGTTTAATCAGAATTTAGAGAAAGCGGGTCGTGTAGCCGATTTCTTGGAATTGGGAGAATTGATGGTAGATGATGCATTGGATCGTAAAGAATCGTGTGGTGGCCATTTCCGTGTAGAAAGTCAAACTGAAGAAGGCGAAGCATTGCGTGATGATGAACATTATACGTATGTAGCTGCCTGGGAATATAAAGGTAATAATCAACCGGAAGACTTACATAAAGAGGAGCTGGTTTTTGAAAATGTTAAGCTGACACAGAGGAGTTATAAATAAAGAAATGTATAAAATAATATTGTTTTTAACATTGCTGTTGACTGTTAACCAGCTACAAGCTCAACAAAAAAATCAAGATAATTGGAAAGTATTTATCCCGAAAGGATATGACACTCTGGCCACCTGTAATGGAGATTTAAATAAGGATGGACAACCGGATAAAGCATTGGTCCTATATAATAAAAAGGAAAAAGAGAAAGATAATTATGATGATCTTGACCGCCCTTTAATTATTTTATTTAAAGAAAGCAACGGCTGGAAAAAAGCAGCTCAAACCAACAATGCTATTTTAAACAAGAATAGTGGCGGGGCATTTGGTGATCCTTTTGAAAGTATAGATATTGAAAAAAATTCATTAGTTATACATCATTACGGCGGCAGTGCTGATAGATGGTCATATACACACCGTTTTCAGTTTCGTAATAATACCTTTTATTTAATTGGCCGAACCAGTCTTAGCTATTATGATGTTGAAATGTGTGAGAAATTGGATAATTTTCTGAATACAGAATATAAAGATGAAAACCTATTAACCGGCCAGTATGAATATCGTAAGATGGACGATAAAGAATGTAAATGGTTGAAAAATGAAAAAGGGAAGCATGCTGTAAAGCCCTTACAAAAATTAGCTAATTTTGATATTAATAAAGGCTAAATAGCAGCTCTAAATAAATAAAAGATTTTTACGATGAAACCCGCTGATTGATAGGTCATGGAAAATAATACAATGAATTTAACGCTAAAAGTTTGGCGTCAGCAGAATACAGATACAAAAGGTAAGTTTGTTACCTACAAGGCCGATCACGTTTCTCCGGATATGTCTTTTCTGGAGATGCTTGACGTAGTGAATGAAGATCTGGTTAAAAGTGGAGATGAACCAATCGGTTTTGACCATGATTGCCGTGAAGGAATTTGTGGATCATGTGCATTATATATTAATGGCAGAGCCCATGGACCAAAGCAGGGAATTGCAACCTGCCAATTACACATGCGTAGTTTTTATGATGGCGAAACGATTGTAATTGAACCATTTCGTGCTGCATCTTTCCCGGTAATAAAGGATTTATCTACTAACCGTTCCGCCCTTGACCGCATACAACAAGCCGGTGGTTATGTATCTATAAACACAGGCGGTGTACCGGATGCCAATACCATACCTGTCCCTAAAGTTATTTCTGATGAAGCATTTAATTCGGCTACCTGTATTCAATGCGGTGCCTGTGTGGCAGCCTGTAAAAATGCATCAGCTATGTTATTTGTTTCTGCTAAAGTATCACAGTTAGCTTTATTACCGCAAGGCCAACCAGAGCGTTACCGCCGTGTACAGGCCATGGTAGCTCAAATGGATGCTGAAGGTTTTGGAAATTGTACCAATACCGGTGCCTGCGAAGCAGAGTGCCCCAAGGAAATTTCTCTTACCAATATTGCCCGCATGAACCGGGAATATTTTACTGCAAAACTATTTAAAGAAGAAGAAATTCATTAATGTAGTAGTCCGGAATTTCGAAAGGCAGTGTATATGCAATCTGTATATGCCAATATAAGTTTAAAAAGTTTATTTACTGAAAGTTTATGGGTGCCGTATAGGCAAACCGTACCGCTTTATCGCCTTGAATAGCCGGTTGCCAAATTGGAGATTCTTTTATAATGCGAACAGCTTCTTTATCATAGGTTCCCCCTAATCCTTTTAAAACCCTAATATTAGACAGACTTCCATCCTTTTCAACTATAAAACTGACAATAACCTTACCTTTAATTTTACGGGCATCGGTTGGATATTTTAGGCTACTATATATGTATTTTGTAAAGTTACTCTGCCCTCCGGGAAACTGAGGAAGGATCTCCACAGATGAAAAATCAGCGGGTTTTTCCTTGTTCTGTGCTTTTACAGAGATAAAGGCTAAAAATGCAATAATTAATATTAAAACTACTCTTTTCACACTGCAATTATTGTAACACTCAAATATATTAGTTTTAATTTAATAATGATAATTCTCAATGGAGATAATATTATTCCAAACGTTAAAATACCATTTTATTGCATTACCTATATATCAAAGTTTGCGGTACCATCTGCCTAAGGATTTCTCCCATTGATTCGAAATTAACTCCTATCTTGTTCCTTTAACTTATTGGCAATTTATGAAAATCGCTTTCCACGGAGCCGCCCGCAATGTTACCGGCAGCAAACACCTAATTACCTTAAATAACGGAATCAAGGTATTATTAGACTGTGGCATGTTTCAAGGTATGGGCGAGGAAACAGAGAGTATGAACGAAGATTTTGGCTTTGATCCCCGTAAGGTAAATTATCTTCTTTTATCCCATGCACATATTGATCATTGCGGCTTAATTCCACGTTTGGTTGCTAAAGGATTTAAAGGAGAAATATTCTGTACGGCCGCAACAATGGATCTGGCAAGAATTCTCCTGATGGATTCGGCAAAAATTCAAACACAGGATGCGGAGTATAGTAATAAGCACCGCAAACAAAAAGGGTTGCCATTGGTACATCCGCTTTATACAGATGATGATGTCATTGAAGCTTTACGTTTATTTAAGATTATGGAATACAATGAGGAACGTGAAATTGATCCCCGAATAACGATACGTTTTACAGATGCCGGCCATATTATTGGAAGCGCCGCTGTTCATTTATCCATATTAGAAGAAGGAAAATTAACTCAAATTACCTTTAGCGGTGATGTTGGCCGTTATAGCGACCTGCTTTTAAAATCGCCGCAAACATTCCCTCAGGCCGATTATATTTTATTAGAATCTACTTATGGAGATTCTCTTCATAAAGATTTGGAGCCCACACAAGGACAATTATTGGAAGTAATACACCAAACCTGCATTTTAAAAGGCGGGAAATTGATCATTCCTGCTTTTAGCGTAGGCCGAACCCAGGAAATATTATATGCATTAAATAGTTTGGAATTAAAGGGGAAACTGCCTGATGTTCCATATTATGTGGATAGTCCTTTATCTTTAAAAGCTACCCAGGTTTTAGAAGATCATACAGATCTATTTAATAAGGATGTTAAAGATGTTTTAAAACAGGATAGTGACATTTTTAAGTTTAAGGGATTGAGGTTTATTGAAACTACAGAAGAATCAAAAGCATTAAATACTGATCCTCGTCCCTGTGTAATTATATCTTCATCCGGCATGGCCGAAGCCGGAAGAGTAAAACATCATATCAAAAACAATATTGGCAATGAAAAGAATACCATTCTAATGGTTGGTTATTGTGAACCCAATTCTTTAGGCGGACGATTGCTCGCCGGGAAACCGATAGTATCCATATTTGGTGATGAGTATGGCGTTAAAGCAGAAGTACGTTCTATAAAATCGATGAGTGCACATGGTGATTATGAAGATTTGTTGCATTTTATTTCCTGCCAGGATCCTGCTTTGGTTAAAACAGTGTTTCTGGTACATGGGGAATATGATGTTCAGCAACACTTTCGTGAAAAGATTTTAGCCAAAGGATTTCAACGGGTAGAAATACCGGAGAGGCATCGGGAAGTTGAGCTTTAGTTGGGCAAACACGTATTTTAAATAGTCAAGGTGATGATCAGTCTGGAGGTTAAAAGAAAATAAAAGCATTGGGCTTTATGTACGTTAGTCGCTATCGCGGATCATACTTTTTTTCTACAGGTGAAAAAAGTATGCATGCCGACCAAAGGGAGACCATGAATACCATATAGAATATAAACACTAATGAATAAAAACCCCGCGACTGAGTTTGCTGCTTTGAAGGTTACTGATGGAGCGTTGCCTGTGTTAAACGCAACAAACAAGGTCGGAAATCATAAAATGGAGGGTTTGTCTATTGCTTATGAGCTAATAGGATTTAGGTTCCAAGTCTATATATTTTTCAAAAAATCTTTATAAGCCAGTTGAATACCATCTTGCAATTCTATTTGATGCCTCCAACCCAGGGAATGAAGTTTTGAAACGTCCATTAATTTGCGTGGTGTACCATCTGGTTTTGTACTGTCGAAAACTAAATCACCTTCAAAACCAATAATGCCTTTAATTAATAAAGCCAGGTCTTTGATAGTAATATCTTCACCTGTTCCTATATTAATCAGGTTAGGCTCATTATAATTTTCCATTAGAAAAAAACAGGCGTTTGCTAAATCATCAGCAAATAAAAACTCACGCTTCGGACTTCCCGTTCCCCATATCGTTACATTTTCGGCTTGGTTTAATTTGGCTTCATGAAATTTGCGAATAAGAGCTGGTAAAACGTGTGAATTTTGAAGATCGTAATTATCATTATAGCCATACAAATTGGTGGGCATTACCGAAATAAAATTGCAGCCATACTGATCACGATAAGCATCACATAGTTTAATACCTGCAATTTTAGCAATGGCATAAGGCTCATTCGTTTCTTCCAATAAACCGGTAAGTAAGTACTCTTCTTTAAGTGGTTGCGGGGCCAGTTTAGGATATATACAGCTTGATCCTAAAAACATTAATTTCTTTACTCCTGATAAGTAAGAATTATGAATGACATTATTTTGGATTTGTAAATTCTCGTACAAAAAATCTGCCCGATAGGTATTATTAGCTATAATTCCCCCCACTTTCGCAGCGGCTAAAAAAACATATTCGGGTTTCTCTTCTTTAAAAAAATCAGTTACGGCTTGCTGGTTTCTTAGATCAAGTTCGGCAGAAGTACGGGTTAGCAGGTTTGTATAACCCTCATTCTTCAACTTTCTCATGATGGCCGAGCCTACCATGCCCCGATGGCCGGCAATATATATTTTAGCGTTTTTTTCCAATACCTTTAACTTGTGGAAGCAAAGATAAAACTATTTTTGCAGCCATTAAGATTACAACATGGGGAAAGATAAACTACGCCGGTTTGCAGAAATAAAGGCGTTTGATAACGTATTTGAATTAGATGAAGGTAAAGCGTTAAAAGGTAGCTGGACTAAAAAACATTTTCAAAACAATTATCCTTTAATACTGGAGTTGGCTTGTGGCAAGGGTGAATACACAGTAAACCTTGCCCAGCTTTATCCCGAAAAGAATTTTATTGGTATTGATTACAAAGGAAACCGGATTTGGCGGGGAGCAAAAACTGCTATAGAGGAAAACATACCCAATGTGGCTTTTCTGCGGATACAAATTGAAAGTATTCTGGATTATTTTGCAGATCAGGAAATAGCAGAAATATGGATCACTTTTCCGGATCCTCAACCGCAAATAAGTCGTGAAAAAAAACGCTTAACTTCTCCAAGATTTCTGGATATGTATAAAGTAATTCTTCAGCAAAGCGGGATGATGCATTTAAAAACAGATAATGATGACTTACATTCCTACACACATGAAAAAATTGATGAACTGAAATTAAAGCTTCATATCAAAACCGAAGACCTTTACCGTTCTGATTTTGCCGATGAGGTACTTTCCATTAAAACTTACTATGAGAAAAAGTATCTTGCTCATGATAAAAATATCAATTATCTAAAATTTAGTTTTCACTGATGGAAGCAGCCACATTTTATGACCAGGTTTACCAGGTGGTGCGTTTGATACCTAAAGGACGGGTAACATCATACGGAGCGATTGCCGCATATCTGGGCACAAAAGGTTCATCCCGAATGGTGGGTTATGCCATGAACGCAGCACATACTGCTTCCCCGCCTGTTCCGGCACAACGTGTGGTAAACAGAAATGGTTTACTTACCGGGAAATTCCATTTCGGTTCGCCGGATTTAATGCAGCAGTTATTAGAAAACGAAGGGATTAAAGTGGAGAATGATAAAGTGGTAGCTTTTAAAACTCTTTTTTGGAATCCAAGCATAGAATTAGAACTATAAGCAGAATCAAATAATAATTATTCACTCAATCATTCATTCAATCAATCATTCATTCAAATATAGATCATGGGAAAATTAATCGAAGAATTTAATAGTTACCGCAGTAAAATGAACGACCGTATCATGGAAAGCGCAAACACCAATATTAAACGTTTTTTTGCTTTAGATACCACAACCTATGCGGATGGTGCTTTAAATGTAAAAACGAAAGAAATGCTTGGCCTGGTAGCCTCTATGGTTTTGCGTTGCGATGATTGCATCAAATACCATCTGGGTAAATGCCATGAAGCAGGTGTGAATACCGAAGAAATGAATGAAATTTTTATGATTGCTAACCTGGTTGGCGGATCAATCGTTATTCCGCATTACAGAAGAGCAGTTGAATATTGGGATGAACTTTCAAACACTAAATTATAATGGAAACTCAAAATCTAAAAAGATGCGCCTGGTGTGGTACAGATCCTTTGTATGTAAAATACCACGATGAAGAATGGGGTAAACCCGTTTATGATGATAAAACTTTATTTGAGTTCCTGGTTTTAGAAAGTGCCCAGGCCGGATTAAGCTGGATTACTATTTTGCGTAAGCGTGAAAATTACCGTAAAGCCTTTTCCGATTTTGATGCGGATAAAGTAGCCGCTTTTACAGATGCTGATGTAGAGAGATTGCTGCAGGATGCAGGTATCATCCGCAACAGGCTTAAGATAAAAGCTACAATAAGCAATGCTAAATTATTTCTGGGTATTCAAAAAGAGTTTGGAAGCTTCTCCAATTATATATGGGGTTTTCTGCCCGATAAAAAACCTGTTCACAATTATTTGAAGGACCATAGAGAAGCTCCGGCACGTACCGAACTTTCGGATGCGATAGCTAAAGACATGAAAAAACGCGGCTTTAAATTTTTTGGAACAACCATTTGCTATGCCCATATGCAGGCAACCGGAATGGTCAATGATCATGTAGAAGGTTGTATAGCCCGCTAGCTACTCTTGAGCTTTAATAATGTAGTTCTTAATATGACAGTTTGGGTTTTGAGTTGTTAAACTATTTTTTCCAGGGATAAGATATCTGCTTTATTATTTCAAGGCAAGGTTGCATCTTTTAGTATTAACGCTGAGTCTTTTTCATATTCGCTTGACAGTTTTAGTATCAGCGTTGTATCTTTTTTATATTCGCTTGCATCTTTTAGTATCAACGTTGCATCTTTTTGTTATTCGTTTGCATCTTTTAGTATCAACGTTGTATCTTTTTGTTACTCGCTTGCATCTAAAAGTATCAAGCTTGCATCTTTTACATATTCGCTTGACAGTAAAACTGTCAACTCGTCATAAAAAAAGCTCCGGCTATTGACCGGAGCTTTTCCCGAAAATCGGGCAGTTTAATATTTCCTCTGTTTAAGAGGTTGCTTTTAGCTTTTTAGTCTTTTTAAACCGCTCCTTCAGTTTTTCGGCAACCGATTGCAAACCCGGGGTGCGTGGAGCAGCAGTTTGTACATAAGCATACACTTCTAAGGAAGCAACCATGGCTTCGCTGCCTACAGCCATATACGTATTGGTTACTTTTTCACTTAATGAATCAAGCAGCAGCTTAATTTCGCTAAGCGATTTAAACAATGAACTGTCTTTGCCATATTCGGCAACGTCAAATGATGGGGGCATAATAGCGGGGAAATTGTCTACAGCTGCACTGGCATCCTGTACAAAATCTACGCTTTTTGCGCCAAGTTTTACCAATTCCAGACGCTCCTGCCCGTCAATAGTGATTAAGAAAGGCAGTTTGCTATTAATAGTGTTAATAGCTGTTTTCACGGCATCTACATCAGCCTGTGTTAAATCAATGGAAATGTTTTGATAACTCATAGGTATTTATTTTAATTAATAATTTTTTAAAGTTAATATTTGTCCGCAAATAAAATTCATATGTTGAAAACTTTGTAAAATTGTTGTTACAGATGCGGTATATTTAGCGGAATGAATTAAGCTGGGTAACTCATATAAATGGAGTATTGCAATAGAATAAAAAGAGTAAATAGGCTAAGCACACGCCAGCACGAGATACTTGCGTAGGTGGGGAGAGATAGATAAGAATATTAAACATAATTTTAATCTGAATACTAATTTTTTTAGTAATTTCGTTTATGAATCAGTTTGGGGGCAATTGGACAGAAGCAAAAATGGAAATAATAGTTGAGTATGCTAAGGCATACTTAATTATTATGAACAAGCAACCTTGGGCAAAGACTTTATACTTTGATGGCTTTGCTGGTTCGGGATTAATTGAAGTCGATGAAGGTGAAGAAGTTGTTAAAGGCACTTCATTACGTATATTGGAAATTCAAGATCCAAAACCTTTTGATAAATATTATTTTGTAGAAAAAGATGAGAAAATTAAGGCCGCATTGGAAGCTAATATCCAATCTAACTATTTAGGAAAAAATGCACATGTTATCCAAAATGCGCATATTGTTCAAGCTGATTGTAATACCAAATTGATAGACATGGCTAATTTTTTGAAAGAGAACAATAAATTTCGGACTTTGGCTTTTGTAGATCCATATGGCATGTCTGTTAATTGGGAATCAATTTCGGCTTTAAAGAATTTAGGAATTGATTTATGGATTTTAGTTCCTACAGGTTTAGGGGTTAATAGGTTATTAAAGAAAAATGGTGATATATCTGACTCATGGTTAACAAAACTGGAAACTTTTTTAGGTTTACCAAGACAGGAAATTAAAGATCATTTTTATAAAACTCAAGTTATTAATACTTTATTTGGTGAAGAAATAACTGTTAATAAAGAAAAAAGGACTATAACTAAAGCGGGGGATTTATATAAGAAGAGGTTAGGGAATGTTTTTAAATTTGTTTCAGAGCCTTTCGTAATGCGAAATAGTACAAATTCAATAATGTATCATTTTATGATGGCAACAAATAATCGTTCAGCATTGAATATTGCAAATGAAGTGATTAAACCTAAATATAGATTATAATGGCTATATCATCAATTGAATGGACAGAACTTACCTGGAACCCTGTTACAGGATGTACTAAGATTAGTCCTGGCTGTAAGTTTTGTTATGCAGAAGTAATGTCTAAGCGCTTAAAAGCTATGGGCGTTGAGAAATATAAAGATGGATTTAAAAAAGTAAAAACTCATCCTGAATCTCTCAATATCCCGTTTTCATGGAGAAAGCCTAAAGTGGTTTTTGTCAATTCTATGAGTGATCTATTTCACCCAGAAGTTTCATTGCAATACATTAAGGCAGTTTTTGCTGTGATGAATCAAACTCCTCAACATATCTATCAGGTTCTCACTAAGCGGTCTGAAAGACTTTTAGAAATATCTTCAGAATTAAATTGGACGCCTAATATTTGGATGGGTGTTTCTGTAGAAAATGAAGAATATACTTTTCGAATAGACAATTTATCACAAACTGCCGCTAAAACAAAGTTCCTTTCTATTGAACCGCTAATTGGTCCGATTAAAACATTAAATCTTGAACAGATCGATTGGGTTATAGTTGGTGGTGAATCAGGACATAAGGCACGTCCAATTGAAAAGTCATGGATAGATTCTATTAAGATAAAATGTGAGAAAAATAAGGTTGCATTTTTCTTTAAGCAATGGGGCAAACCAAAATTTAATGAAAATCCATTAGACCCAACAATGTCAGCGGAACATCCTCAGCATGCAAAAGGCGGTTGTGAATTAGATGGTAAAGTTTATAGGGAAATGCCTTTTGAGGCTGCATAAGATTTAAGTGATAAGTTACAGGTAAATAAATAACAGCATAATAAGCCGATTGAACTTTGGAGTGCTGATGTAATAGATCAGAAAGTAGATTACATTCATAACAATCTTGTAGCAGCCGGATTTGTAACTGAACCGCATTACTGGAAATACAGTAGTGCAATTGATTATAGTGGAGGAAAGGGAATGATTGAAATTGATTTCATTTAGAAAATAAGGTTATTAAGTACGAGCTGCAAGCTCGCACCAGCAAGTGATTTAAGTCCAAGACAGAATATAAAACTTAACTTATCCACGTACTAATTGTTAGCCATTTACTCCATTTTCCGTTATGCTTAAAATAAACTCCTGTTTCGCCGTTAGCACAGAGTGAGCCACAATAATAGCTATAATCAAATATACATATCGTGTTATTTCTGAGAAAAATTGGTTTTGAAAAACTGTAAAATCCGGTAGTATATTTTTTATAATATCCAGTCCAGCCAGGACCTTGTTTTTCAAAAAAGGTTTGTATGCTATCCAGGCTAATCATCTGCGAATTTTTTAATAAATTTTCATGCCATATCCTTCCCGTCATTTTATCCAATTGATTATTTATGTATAACTTCTCAGAAGTTGTTAGAACTAAAAGCTCTTTCAATCCATTTCTCAAACTTCTTAATGTATCTCGGCTAAAGCTTTCTTTTATTGATTTTAAACTTCCTGTATGTATAGCATCTGTATATAATATCAAGGGATCATTCTTAAAATTCGGCTGGTAATTTTGAAAAAACCAATTCAAAAATAATTGCTCTTCAGAAGGATCTTCTAAGTTTTGAGCATAAGCTACTGTGTTAAAAAAAACTATTACTACAAATGCAATTCTATTTAGATGTTTCATGATAGTTTTATTATTACTTTAGTTAGGGTTCCTAATATTTGGATTTATTAGAACTCTAAGGAATAGAATCTGATAGCTGCTAATTTTTTATGCCCATTAGAATTTAAGCTTTCTAAAAAATGAATCCGTTCACCATGTCTTACAGAATATGCTATGGCCTTCTGGTTTTTCTTACCTTATTCTTATAAAATTCTGTAGTTAATGAATCTACTAAACCCTTTAAATAATGTGTTTTTGAATTCACATTATTCTCAAAATTCACATTAATCATCTCAGATGTTTGCTTCTGGTCATAATCAAAGCTAAATATTTGAGTTAGAGAACCAGTTTCGTCTATAAAAGTCATACTTTCAGAAGAACCATCAGCAACATGTGGGGTTACGGTTGTATCTACTCCCTTTACGATTACTTTACACGCAAAGGGCTTAATTTTTTCCTTCTTTATAATATCCTGGTTTTTAAAGTAAAAATGCCAAAAGGTATTATCCTTTATTTCATAAATGGCGTAATCAAAGCAATTATCTCTTTTAGTCATATAACTTTTCCCGCGTTTATACCAGAAAATATAAACAGGAATCATCCGCCCTCTACCACATCTATCTTCTGCTTTTGAGGGCACGTACTCACCTCCGCTATACATTTTATATAAACAAACCGTCTTAACTTTATCTTTTTTTAGGTTTAAAATAAAGCTGTTTATACTACTATCCCGTTGTGAATCTTGTCCAAAAGATAATTGAAACGTTAGTAATAGAAGTATAGATATAATTAGTTTTTTCATAATTTTTTATTGTTAATTAAAGCCACATAAGATTAACTTACTTCATGGACATCCAATGCTTGGCACTTTTTGATTAGAAGGAGCGTGGAGCTGATCATAATAATACGTATCTAAAGTAGCAGTAGTATATCCATAATCAGTTAAAATTTTGTTATAGGCCGTATTTACCGCAGCTACTAGTTCAGGAGAAGGTTGATTAAGCGGATCATTTCCTACATTGTTCATCCCATATAACATTGTTCTTCGGTAATCGTTCATGTTGTGCGCATTGTTATCCCAAGTTGCTAAAATATTTACCATGTTATCAAACTGGCTCCTCATCATAATCTCAATCAACGGGAAAACACTAAATTCCTATTTATCTATATCAAAATTATCCGAAAATACTTGGAGTAATCGTTGTAAACCCTTCGCTTCTTTCACTTTGTTTTTAGAACGAGAATTAAATTTAACCACCCGGTAGTGATTATTTATTTTGATCTCTAATACGGCATAGCAATCTAAACCCGGATTTGTTTCAGTAATTTTTATACTATTTGGGTTTGTTGAAATAGTAAACAGACCATTTTTTATCAAGGTTTCAAATACGCCCTCCCAGTCTTTTTTAGGATTGAGTTTTATTATCTGAATAGATTTTATATTTCCGGAAAGAGGAGCATCATGGATAGTAGGTTCCCAATCCGGATGTAACACCCATGGTGCATAACTAAAACGCTGGCCGCACAAGCGGTTACTATCGCAGGTAATGATATAGACCTGCCCCATATAGTTCATATTTCCCTCTCTATAGGAATATATTCTAATCTCTACTTTATTCTTCGATTTATAGATCGGGTTTAAAAGACTAATAACCGCATATTTATTGTCGAAAGAAGCTACCGGACTCTCTTTAAACTTTGGAATAGGAATGGTGAAATCTCCACATTTAAGCTGTATTTGCGCTACTGCTGAATTAAATATTAATAGTACAATAAAATTCAATATTAATATTCTAAAATATATCTTCATATCAAATAAATTTACGGAGTACATGTTTTACCGACAGCATTTCCCTTAGTTCGGTCACGTTCGGCACTATTATAATATACATTAATATCAGAAGTTGAAATCACAGCATCATTAAATATTCCTCCTCGGGCTAAAGCCATTGCCCTATCTGGCGGAAAATTAGGGTTGTATGCTAAAATAGCATTCTTAAGTTCGGTTGTAAAATAAACAGCCATTGTACGATGCTGAGGGTCATTATCAACAATAGGAGTAAAATAGCTTCCTTCATCGATAGAAAAATTAGGTTGAGGATTAGGAGTCCAGGTTTGATCTGCACTTGGTTTAATGGAAATATCCGGGTATTTTAGTTTAAATGACACTTCTCCTAACTTAGTAAATTCTGCAAACAGGAACCCATGTAAAGCTTCGTGATACATTGTTGCTAAAATATACTCGTTGCTGGCATTATTTAGTACGTTAGGATTTAATGCTATTTTTGATTCAGTTGGACTTATATGCTCTGTATATCCATCTGTATTAGGATTGGCTAAGAAATAATTTGTTTCCCCATTAATAAAAGTTAATGTATAAGCCGATTGACTATTAAAAGTATTGTATACTATTTTTGCAATATCACTCTTTAAAGTAGGTAGCATGGCTAATAGTTCTTTAGCACATTCAAATTGCGCATCAATACTATCTTTAATGGGTGGCGGTGTAGGCGAAGTTGGTATTACAGGTACCGGCGCAGGATTATAATTCCCACCACCTCCGCCACCATGCGGAAAATCAGAATAGGGATCTCCCCCACCACCAATTGGAAAAGAAGGAAAAGGAATGTCAAAACCACCACCACCAAAGGAAGGAGAAGGACCCTGGTAGCCGGGAGGATCTGCAGGAATGGTAATCGTTATTTCCGCCCCCTGATAACTAAAACCAATAGGGCCGGGCCCAGGATCTGTTCCACCCCCGCCACCACTGCCTGGTTCCTCGCCTGGTGCAGGTACAGGCTCTTGTTCCTTCTCTTTCATCACTTTCATTCCGGGAGGGTCAATTGATGTTAATAAGTGGTTTTGCCGATTGTAATTAGCCCGTGTAATTAATTGACCATTTCCACTATAAATGTTTAATTGGTCTTTTTTATCCTTAGTCTCTACATATTTTTTGAATATGCCAAAGGGTTTACCATTAGCAATAACCACATTCAGCTCCATATATACTTGCGGAGAACGGAATAAGGAAAGTCCGAGGATGTTTTGTCCTTTACTGTTTTTAACTATGTTGGCTTTGCTCCAATCGGGAGTATAAGCTTTCAAGTCTACAGCCCCCGGGGCGGCAGATAGCTTTTGTTGATTACTATACCAGTCTTTGGCCTGTTGTAATAAATAAGGATCAGCAGGCTGCTCTGGTTTAAGAGCTGCATCTTTTCTGCAGGAAATAGAACATATAATAAGTGCTGTTAATAGGTAAGGATAAATTTTCATAGGATAAATTTTTAAACTGATTTTAGGTACAACCCCTTTAAAGTTTAAAATGTTTTTAAATTCTAAAATTTATTTTAAAAAGATTAATTCAGCTTGCCTGGATGGCAAATTAAAACAGGCATTACAAACAAGATAATGCGCTTTTTCGTCCGACTTTTAAATTAAGACCAACTCCGTAGGTTTTTGAAAACCTCCCAAGATTAATTTCATGAGATTGTTATCTTTGGTATTGTTCATTAAGAATCCCTATTTCTTTTAAAACGGTAAAATCAGTATAATCTCAACAATGAAAAAACTCTTTCTTTTAGACGCTTTCGCACTTATTTACAGGGCACATTTTGCATTAAGTAAAAACCCTCGTTTCACCTCCGGCGGATTAAATACTTCAGCAGTGATGGGCTTTACCAATACTTTACTCGAAGTTTTAAAGAAAGAAAAACCCAGTCACATGGCTGTAGTTTTTGATACTCCAGCTCCAACAGAACGGCACACAGATTATACGGCTTATAAAGCTCACCGTCAGGCTATGCCCGAAGACTTGTCATTGGCAATTCCATACATCGTTCGTTTGATTGAAGGTTTTAATATACCAGTATTATTTTCTGATGGCTATGAAGCCGATGATGTGATTGGTACGCTGGCTAAAAAAGCCGAAATAGAAGGGTTCACCGTTTTCTGCATGACTCCCGATAAGGATTTCGGTCAGCTGGTATCTGAAAATATTTTCATTTATAAACCCGCTCGTATGGGGAATGATATGGAAATATTGGGAGTAAAAGAGATTTTAGAAAAATGGGAAGTAGAGCGTGTAGAACAGGTCATTGATATTTTGGGCTTATGGGGTGATGCGGTGGATAATATCCCCGGAATACCCGGAATTGGTGAAAAAACTGCCAAACAATTGATTAAGCAATACGGATCTGTTGAAAATATTATTGCCAACAGTCATGAGCTTAAAGGAAAACTTCGTGAAAATGTAGAAGCTTTTGCGGAGCAGGGCTTGGTTTCGAAAAAACTCGCAACCATCATGTTAAATGCTCCGGTAGATCTGGATGTAGATGCTTTATGTGTAGAAGAACCTAATCGTGGAGTATTAGAACCACTTTTTGCCGAACTGGAATTTCGCACCATTGGTAGACGTGTTTTTGGTGATGAATTTAATGTGAATGAGGTTAAAGCTACATCTAAAACCGGGCAAATGGATATGTTTGGTATTTCTGTAAATCAAGTGGAAGAAATTGAGATTAATATCATCGAAAAACCCGCGGCTTCTAAAAATATTAATAATACCCCTCATACTTATCATTTAGCAGATACTGCCGAAAAGAGGAAAGAATTGATTCGACTCTTAGCAGAACAAAAATCATTCTGCTTTGATACCGAAACCACCTGTTTAGATGCAAATGATTGCGAACTGGTTGGTTTATCCTTTTCCATTAAGCCATTTGAAGCCTGGTATGTTCCATTATCTGCAAATCAGGCAGAATGCCAGTTATGTATGGATGAGTTTAAAGTGGTTTTTGAAAATGAAAACATCGCTAAAACAGGCCAGAATTTGAAATATGATATTTTGGTTTTAAACTGGTATGGCATTAATGTACAAGGCGAATTATTTGATACAATGCTTGCTCATTACCTGATAGATGCAGACTCAAGGCATAATATGGACCTTCTTTCGGAAAATTATCTGGGTTATACACCTGTTACCATCACTTCCCTAATTGGAGCTAAAGGGAAAAATCAGGGTAATATGCGGGATGTTGAACTGGAAAAAATCAAAGAATATGCTGCCGAAGATGCAGACATTACCTTACAGCTAAAAGATGTTTTTGAACCCATTTTAAAATCGGTTAATGCAGAAAAATTAGCCCGGGAAATTGAAAATCCATTAATTTATGTATTAGCTGATATTGAACGTGAAGGTGTAAAAATTGATCAGCAGGCATTGGCTGAGTTTTCTGTACTGTTGGAAACAGATATCAAACAGTTGGAACGGACTATATATGAGAAAGCAGGCGTCAAATTTAATATCGCATCACCTAAACAGTTGGGAGAAGTACTTTTTGATAAATTGCAATTAGATCCTCAAGCTAAAAAAACAAAAACTGGTCAGTATCAAACCGGTGAAGATGTGCTTACTCGATTGGCCAATAAAAGTGATATTGTAGCGGACATTTTGGATTTCCGCCAATTGCAAAAATTAAAATCCACATATGTGGATTCACTGCCCCAAATGATCAATAAAAAAACAAACCGGGTTCATACGTCATACAACCAGGCTGTAGCATCAACCGGAAGGTTAAGTTCTAATAATCCCAATCTGCAAAATATACCCATCAGAACAGAACGAGGACGTGAGGTTCGGAAAGCGTTTATTCCGAGAGATGATGATCATGTCATTCTTTCTGCAGATTATTCGCAGATCGAACTACGCTTAATTGCCGAGATTAGTAAAGATGAAAATATGATGGATGCTTTTGCAAAAGGATTGGATATTCATACTGCAACAGCAGCAAAAGTATATGGAATTTCGTTGGAGGAAGTCACTTCTACCCAGCGCCGAAATGCAAAAGCGGTAAATTTTGGTATCATTTACGGACAATCAGCATTTGGCCTGTCTCAAAGTTTAGCTATCCCAAGAAAAGAAGCGGCAGAGATCATCGAAAATTATTTCAACACGTATCCCAATATTAAAAAGTACATGAATGATACGATGAACTTTGCCCGTGAAAATGGATATGTAGAAACGCTGATGGGACGCAGACGTTATTTACGCGACATTAACTCGGCCAATGCAACTGTACGTGGTTTTGCGGAGCGAAATGCCATAAATGCTCCTATTCAGGGATCTGCAGCAGACATGATTAAAATTGCGATGATCCATATTCATCAGGATATTAAAGACCAGAAACTAAATTCAAAAATGACCATGCAGGTACATGATGAATTGGTGTTTGATGTGCCTAAGAATGAAACTGCAATTATGAAAACAATCATTGAAGAACGAATGAAAAATGCCATAAAAACCAAAGTCCCAATTTTGGTAGAAGTTGGTGAAGGGCTTAACTGGCTGGAAGCACATTAATTGGAAATGATTATTCTATTACTCCCATGAATCCCTACCAACAAAAGGCACGCTGGAAATTTATATTACTGGCTTTTGCAATTTTAATTGCAGGTGCATCCTTGTGGTATACAAATTATTTGGTAAAAAATATTTCAAATGTAGAGCGTGTTCGGGCAGAATTATGGGCGCAAAGTATCAGAAATATAGTGGGTATGCCAGATATCAGTGATGAATACATGAACTTTTTTAGCACTGTAAGAGATAGTTTGGCAATTCCTGCTATTGTAGCAGATTCGACAGATAATATATTTTTTTACCGAGGACTGGACGATACCAAAACTCCATTTAAAGGAGATATCAACAAAAAGTATGATGCACCCTATTTTAAAAGCCAGCTGAAAGAAATGAAATCTCAGCACCAGCCTATTGTGTTGAATTTGAATTCAAGCGGTGATAAAAAGTGGTATGTATATTATAAGGATTCTATGCTGCTTACTCAGTTAAGAGTATTCCCTTACATACAACTTACGGTAATCGCTATATTTCTGTTAATTGCATACGCCGTTTTTAATTCTTCCAGAAAGTCAGAGCAAAACCAGGTTTGGGTGGGTATGGCTAAAGAAACAGCACATCAATTAGGGACACCAATATCAGCTTTAATGGCTTGGGTTGAGCTTCTAAAGTCTAAGTTTAATGCTGAAGATGACCCTCTTATTTTGGAGATGGAAAATGATGTGAAGCGCTTAGAAATGGTGGCTGATCGTTTTTCAAAAATTGGATCAAAACCTATTCTTGAAAATTATGTAATTTATGACGTAGTAAACAATTTTATAAATTATTTTAAAGTGAGGGCTAGTGATAAAATAGAGTTTGTTTTAAATGGAGATACTCATGTAGAGGCTTTGGTAAACGTTCCGCTTTTTGACTGGGTACTTGAAAATCTTCTAAAAAATGCGGTAAATGCCATTGAAGGCCCAGGTAAAATTGAGTTAAAAATCACTGAAAATTTAGTTAAAGAACAAGTGTTTATTGATGTTACTGATACAGGAACAGGTATTTCGCGATTGAAATTTGATACTGTCTTTCAACCGGGTTATACTACCCGAAAACGCGGCTGGGGTTTGGGCTTATCACTTACTAAACGTATTGTAGAAAATTACCATCGGGGCCATATCTTTGTGAAAGATTCAGAACTGGGTAAAGGAACAACATTTCGAATTATTTTAAAAAGCAACTTAACATATGAACCGACCAACAGCTGAAGAGCACCCGCCTTATTTTAAAAAGTATATTGATACTGTTTCTGATAACGTTGCAGGAGAATTAGAATACCAGATAACTTCTTTCACACGATTTCTAAAGACTATTTCAGAAGAAAAAAGCTGTTTTGCTTATGCTGAGGGTAAATGGACCATTAAAGAATTGGTTGGACACATGATAGATACAGAGCGAATTATGGCCTACCGTATCCTTCGATTTTCGCGAAATGATCAAACGCCATTGTCTGGTTTTGATGAAAATGAATTTGTAGCACATGCCCATTTTAACGATCGCACCCTAAATAGTTTGGCAGAAGAATTTGCTCTTGTTAGAGAAGCCAACATGTTTCTGATTAAATCTTTAAATGAAACAGAGCTTAATCGAACAGGATCGGCTAGTGGGAATAGCATTAGTGTAAAAGCATTGATATATATTTTAGCCGGCCATGTAAACCATCATCGGGCTATTATAGAAGAACGATATGTATGATATGGTTCAGAGAATATACGGTTAAAGAACTAAATGATCGCCCCAAAAAGCATATTGGTGCATTAATTGGTATTGAGTTTACAGAGATAACAGCTGATTCTCTTTCTGCAACCATGCCCGTTGATGAACGTACACACCAACCTTACGGGATTTTACACGGTGGAGCATCTGTGGTTTTAGCCGAATCATTAGGAAGTGTCGCTTCAAATATGATTTTAGATGAAAACCTAAAAATGGGTGTGGGCTTAGAAATTAATGCCAATCATTTGCGCCCTGTTAAATCCGGGTTTGTTACCGGTATTTGCAAGCCTATTCACATAGGCGGAAAAACACATGTCTGGGAAATTAAGATCTACGATGATCGTGGTAAAATGAATTGCATTAGCAGGTTAACAGTTGCCGTAATTCCCAAAACCTAATACACGAAAAAAACACCTATTCCATAAGGAATGATGTTCTTTTTAAAAACTGAGAATGGTTATTTATCTAATGTGTTTTTCTTCTCTATCAGATAAGAGATAAATAATCCCAATCCACCAAAGATGCCAATTAGAGAAAAGTAAATGGCTTCATTATCCCGACTACGGAAACCACCATAATAGTTTAATATAGTATGATCTAAAATATATGCTAAAAATAACCCTATGCCGGCACCCATTAGTAATAAACCCCATTTCAAATTTTTATATGGCTGCGGTTGCGGACGGTTTAATTTGGGATCGATCCCGTTTTGGATCATTGCCATATTTTCTTTGTTAGCTAAATAACGTAATCCGAATACCATTGCAAATGCGCCAAGGCTAATTAAAATCGGAACTAATATTCCTTCCATGATTGTATAATTTAAGTTTAAATAATTTGTTTTTTGTTGATCAACCGATCTGTTAGTTATGACTACATGGAAATTACTGAGGTTACACTTGCACCATAAATAATTCTTAACTTTAAGAAACATGGCTAAAGGGTGTAACCTTTTATTTGGGAGATACGTCAGAGATGATAACTGATGCAAACGAAACTTTCGGATATAGAGTTAATTACTAAAGTGCTGGATGGTCAGCAATCGGCCTATGCCGAATTGATAAAGCGCCATCAACGTTTTGTATTTACCTTAGCTTTACGTTTTTCAAAAAGGCGTGAAGATGCCGAAGAAATTGCCCAGGATTGTTTTGTAAAAGCCTATCGTTCTTTGCATAACTTTAAGCAAACATCCAAATTCAGCACCTGGTTATATAGTATTGTGTATACTACCGCCATGACTTTTTTAAGAAAAAAGCGTTTAGATACTCAATCTATAGATGATGAGAATTCAGGTTTACAGTTAGAAAATCACGTTTCAGAATATAGAGCCGATCAGGTGGAATATAAATCAAAAATGGTGTACGTTAATAAAGCTATTGCTCAGCTTTTACCAGACGATGCAGCAATTATCACTCTTTTTTATCAGGGAGAACAATCTTTGGAAGAAATTGGAAAGGTATTAGGGATGGAAGCAAATACCATAAAAGTAAAATTACACAGAGCACGTCATCGCTTGAAAGAAAAACTCGAGCGTATGTTAAATCACGAAGTAATGGAGTTGTTATGAATAGAATGGAACAGCACATCTGGGATTATCTAGATGGAACCTGCAATTTGCAGGAGCACACAGAAATAGAACAATTGATAGAAACCGATCCGGTCTATCAGGCGATGTATGAAGATTTAAAAAAATTAAATCAGAGCATTTCGGCCATCGATCTGGATGAACCTTCTATGAGCTTCACCCGAAACCTGATGGAAAAAATAAACCTGGAACCAATTCCCCAGAGATCTTTAATTGATAAACGGATTATTTACGGGATCTCCGGATTTTTTCTGATTACTATTATGACCTTGTTGGGAGTTTTGTTATTCCAGATAGATTGGTCTCAACCTGTGACCGGAATATTTAATGAGTATAAAATGCCAACTGTTGATTTTAATAAATACATAAATGGCACTGTTTTAAAAAGCTTTCTTTTTGCCGATACTATTTTAGGGCTGTATGTTATCGACACTGTTCTGCGTAAAAGACTGCATGCTAAATAAAATTTTAAAATATTTTAAGATTATAAAAACTTTTTTTGAATTACGATGTTATTATAATAATTGAATCAATAATTGGTTTAATTAATTGTGATAAGGTTTAGGTTGAAAGTCCCCGGCACGTGTGTTGGGGACTTTTTTTGTTGCTACTCAAACTTCCCTATCTTTCTTTAACTAATACATTGACAAAGAAACCGGCAGAAAGAAGTCCTAATACTACGCCCAAAAGCATAATTAAAACGGAGCCGGTAATAACCCATGCAGTTAATATGCCGGTAATCGCAGCTAAAATATAAAATAGAGAATAATTTGTAGGAGTTTGTTCGTTATTTTCCATATTTGATTTGTTTCGAATACAAATCTACAAATAATCTGCGTCCAATCGCATTTAGACAAAGTAAAAAGCTAAAAGAGTCTGGAAACCCGAGTACATTTATTGATTTTTCTGAATTTTTTTTAAAATAGGACATGAAAAAATATATTTCCAAATTCCATTATCTCACACAGGATTCACCTTACCGGAGTCATGCAGAGCAGGCACAAATAGCTTGTGAGGCTGGAGCTAACTGGATCCAATATCGCTGCCTGACAAAAAAGGATTCGGATCTTATAAATGAGATTCAGCAGGTTGCTGCTATTTGCGATGATTGGGGAACAACTCTAATATTAACTGAGCATTATCATTTATTAAACCAGGTAGACGCACAAGGAGTTCATCTGGAAGATATGCAGGTAGATTTTACTGTCATTCGTAATAAAATCGGGGAAGATAAAACTCTTGGAGCTTCCGCTAACTCGTTTGAAGATATTAAGCGAATTGTCGCATTAAATTTGGTAGATTATATTGGTTGCGGACCATTTTCTATTACTCAAACCAAGCCTAATGCACATCCATTATTAGGTGTTGAAGGATATGAAAACATCATCCAAAAAATGAACAAGTCCGGTATTGATATTCCTGTCTTAGCCGTTGGTGGGATAAAAATTACGGATGTTGAAGAAATCCTGGAAACAGGAGTACACGGTTTGGCGGTATCTTCAGCAGTAAACCAGACTGGAAATCCTGCCGAAGCTTTAAGAGCTTTTTACAAAAAGATCTATTAAAAGAGTTGGTACTTTAAAAATCTTATTGCAATTTTAGCCCGCAACTACTAAGTACCAATTAATGTCATCTCATCATATTGTTCGTGAAAAACAGGAACCTGCTTTACTCATTATGAGTTTAGATTTTTCTGCAGAAAATTTTGGCCAGTTACTGGAATGGAGTCCTACGGTATTAGTTGCTGATTATATGTATGAGCAAGCTGATTCTCTGGCTATAAAAATCGATGGTATAATCACACCAAATGCAGACTATCCGGTCCAGGAAAATACCAGGATCATACCAAGTACAGGAGATGTTTTACAGGATGCCCTTAAATTTTTAGTGGCCGAAAATTACCCGGCTGTTAATATTATCACTAATGAGTTTGTATTGAAAGATTATATTTTGTTTGCAGATCTCATTAATCTGGTAATTTTTACGGAACATAAAAAGATCTACCCCATTTGTTCTGGCTTTAGTAAGTGGCAGTCTGCCGGTGAGCAGCTTGAGCTATTACATGAAGTTAAAAACTTACATATATCTGGATTATACTATTTAACGGAACATGTATTAGAAACCGAGAAAGATGGCTTTTACAGCCTGACATTTGATCAGCCATGCATTTTTATTGCAGAAAATATTTAAAATACCAGTGGCTTACCTTCTAATAGCATCACTAATTTGAGATGTAAAACGTTCTAATAAACGCCTATCTTTAGTAATGATTTCGGCCACAGCTCTCAAGTTGTTTTTATAAGGAAGCACTTTATTATAGTTGGTTTTCATCCCTTCGGGTAAAGCTACACGTATTACAAAACTGCTGTCTCTCACCGGGAAAGGGGATATATATTCTACTTTTCCATTCAAATATCCATATTCTGAACTGGGATAACTCTCCAATTTGATAATCACTTTTTGATTTGTTTTGATTTTTCCTATTCCTGCCTGACGGGCAACAATTTCCCCATAAAAAGAACGGTTATCCGGGGCTACAAAAAATAAATCCTGTCCGTTCTGAATGTTTTGGTTTTGCTGTAAAGAAGAAATAAATTGTATTCTGCCTTCATCAGGAGCTAATACTACATAGCGATTTATCCATTCATCAATTTGACTTTTAAAACGATACAAGGCTGAAGTAAACTTGCTACGCTGATCTGCGATTTGTTTATTTAATTCCAGAATTTCTTTTTGCTTGCTCAAGCGATTCACTTTTTGATTCAGCAATTGTGCCTCTAGCTGTTCTATAGAACTGGCCTTGGCAATGAGTTTACTTTGATCCTGTCCTAATTCCAAAGGTGCCATTGCCTTTCCATTTACCAGTTTTTCATGGGCCGTAAAATCTGTTTTTTGCAACTCATAATCCTGTTGAAGCAATTCTTTTTGTTTTCCAAGTATTTTATCCTGATCTGCCAAATAGGTTAAGTCCTGGTTTAAAGTTTGCATTTTTTGAGGATAAAAACCATGCTCAAGGACTTGTAATGTTTCCTGATATACAAGCTCAAATTCAACATACACTGGCTGTAATTCACCTAAAGAACTCCAACCGGGTAAAGGAGACTGTTCCAGGTATTCCAGATGATCATTTTGAATACCCCTCTCTGTTTGTGTAACCCAATCTCGGATATCAAGTACTTCCGGATGGTTTCCGGTACTTTGCAAAAAAGCTAAGATTTGATTTTTTTTAACTACTGTGCCATTACTAACAAATAACTTTTCCAGTTTTCCATCTGTTCTGGCTACTACTTTTTTAGGGGCATTTACTGCAACCAAATATAATTGTGAAGTGACCACATCGGGATATTGAATAAACCATGATACTAATAGCAAACTGGAAATAACCAAAGCCATTAGCGTAATACCCCATCGAATAATCCAATGTGGCCGATAACTGATGATATCATTCATTTCATCACTTACCAGTTCATCATTCAATACTAGTTTAGTCTCTTCAGCTGGGATATCGGTTTGTGGCATAAAAATTATTTAGTCTCCTAACTCCAATTGATTTTTAACCAATGTGTAATATTCTCCTTTCAGGTTAATCAATTCCTGATGGGTTCCCCGTTCTGATATCTCACCTTGGTGAAGCACTACAATTTGATCGGCATTTTTTACGGTGCTTAAGCGGTGGGCTACTACTAAAACGGTTTTCCCTTGCAGAAACCTTTCCAGATTTGCAAGAATAGTGCTTTCATTATTGGCATCCAAACTATTAGTAGCTTCATCTAAAAATACAAATTCCGGGTTTTTATATACTGCCCGGGCAATTAATATCCTTTGTCGCTGACCCATACTCAAACCATTTCCTTCAGCTCCTATTTTGGTATTGTATCCCAGAGGAAGGCTTTCGATAAGATCACTTATATTGGCTATGTTAATTGCGTGGCCCAAAAGCTGCATGTCTACTTTGTCAGCACCTATTGCAATATTGCGTGCAATGGTATCTGAAAAAATAAAACTATCCTGCATCACCACACCACAGTGTTTACGCCATGCTTTATGACTGATAATGCTTAAAGGAGATTCACCTATCTTTATTTCCCCACGTTGTGGTTCGTAAAACTTCAGCAATAATTTCAACAACGTAGTTTTCCCGCTGCCACTTACTCCCACAATGGCTGTTGTTTTCCCTTTGGGGATAAAAAGATTTATGTCTTTCAACACAGGACTATTTCCTGCACCTGTATATGTAAAGGTCAGATTTTTGAAAGTAATGCCTGGCAAAGGAGTGTCTTCGGTAAGTTTTTCAGTAAAATTGGTATATCTATCATTTTCCTGATTAGTTTCGGATAAGCTTAAATCAGAAGTTGAGGGTGACTGATAGCCTCCGGTTAAAGAACGCGTAAAAGAATAGGGCAATTCATAAATAAACGATTTGCTTGCAGGCTCTTCATCTTCCATATGATGGATTTCATTTAACCGGTCCATGCTAATCTTAGCATCTTGCCAACTATGCAAAAATCCTATCATCTGCTCAATAGGACTATTTAACTGTCCGATTATATATTGTATGGCTAACATTGTACCCAATGTCATATTGCCATCAATTACAGCTTTTGCACTAAAGAAGGTGATCAGAATATTTTTGCTCTCATTTATAAAAAAAGCTCCCGATTGTTGCCATTGATCTAGAGCAAGACTTTTGACACTTAACTTAAAAAGTTTTGCCTGTATATGTTCCCAGTTCCAACGCACAGGTTTTTCGCAGCCATGCAATTTTATCTCCTGCATTCCCTGAATCATTTGAATAGTGACACTCTGCTCTTTGGAACTAACATCAAATTGCCTGTAATCCAACTGTTTCCTTCTATTTAAAAAGAACACAATCCACAAGGAATAAAGAACGGTAGCTATCAAAAATACGAGGAAAACAGTGCTGTTAAAAAAAGCTAATACCATGGATAGTAAAACCAGGTTAAGCAGAGAAAACAAAATATTTACAGAAGATCCTGTCAAAAAAGTCCGGATCCGTTGATGATCATGAATCCGTTGTATGATGTCACCGGTTTTTTTACTGTCAAAGAAACTAGCCGGCAGTTTCATCAGTTTAATAAGGAAATCCGTTAGTATGGAAATATTTATTCGGGTACTTATGTGAAGCAGAATCCAGCTTCGAATAAATTCAACAATTAATTTCCCAGAGATTAAGGCCATTTGTGCCAATAATACAATATAAACAAAATGTAGATTCTGAGTATTAATACCCGTATCTACTACACTTTGTGTAAGGAAAGGCAGAAAAATTTGTAATAAGGAAGCAGTACCTAAAGCCAGCAAAAGCTGAAATAACATCTTTTGGTATGGCCATACATAACTGAATATACTTTTAAAGTTTAACCCTTTCTTTTTTGATTCAGACTTTTCATCTTCATCTTCCCGTTGTTCATAAAAAACTGGTGTTGGTTGCAGTATTAAAGCAATACCTGTTAGCTCCCCTTTTAATGTACTGCTAAACCAGGCTTTTTTGAAATCATCTTCATTGATAGTAACAATTCCTTCACCAGGATCGGCTATAATAAATTTCTTTTCTTTACTTCCATTGAACCATTTAAATTTATTTTTTATTTTATGAAGTATTACAAAATGGTTTTGATTCCAATGCAATATGCATGGAAGAGTAGCCTCTTCTATTAATTGTTGGTAATTCAGCTGTGCAGCCATGGTATGAAAACCAACGCTTTCTGCTGCTTCACTTATTCCCAACATGTTTACACCTTCTTTTCCAATTTGGGTTTTTTCCCGCAGTATTTGCACAGGAGTATTCTTGCCGTAATATTTACAAATCATAGCCAGACAGGTCGGGCCACAGTCCATACTGTCGAGCTGTTTTAGGAAATAATATGCCATAGTTTAAACTGCGGTTAGTCCAACATGCGCTTGCATGGAAGTAAAGATATCTTCTAATGATCCTATATATTCCGCCAGGATTTTAGTTATATAAGTATATATTATTTTTAATTTTTCAAGATCCATGTATTTATACCAGTCATATAATAATTTCCGTCCGACTGCAACCGTATTGAAATAAATAATCTACAGCCATCTTTATTCGTCATTTTTGCTATCGAAGATACAACAAATCTTATGATAATAAAATAACCCTTGGTTTAACGAAATATATCATTCAACAATAAATAGGCTTATAATGAACAGGAAACTCATATATTCAAAGTGTTATTGTGACAAAAGAGTAAATTAAATAATAAACTGGTATTATTAATCATTCATACCTGAAACAGAAATAAATAATGACCATTCTACCCGCAACAATTATAGATATCCCCGTTATTCATCGTTTAGCACAAGCAATCTGGTGGCCAACCTACCGGGGTTTCATTTCTTCAGATCAGATAACTTTCATGCTGGCAGAAATGTATTCCTTAAAGGCACTAGAACAACAGTTTAAGGAAGGGATTGATTTTTTAATGGTAGAAAATGATAATGAATATGTAGGTTTTGCCTCCTATTCCTCCATTGAGCCTGAAAATAATATCTTTAAATTACATAAACTATATATTTTACCTTCAGAGCAAGGTAAGGGAACAGGTAAAAAACTAATTGATTATATTGCTAATCTATCTAAACAAAAGGGAGGGGAAGTTTTGGAATTAAATGTTAATCGTTCTAACCCGGCATTTAGTTTTTATAAAACAACCGGATTTGAGATATATCAAACTATTGACATCCCCTATCATCACTTTGTGCTAAATGACTATGTGATGAGAAAAGTCTTGTAAAAATAACGCCAATATGGAACCCTACTTACACTAATTTTTCATTACTACAGATATCTTTTGCATTTCATTATATTCCAGCAAGCAGCGATAGACCCCAGATTTTGCTTCATTCCCTTTCTCATCCCGTCCATCCCAAACCACAGACTGGGTTCCCTGCCTGCTATTTCCCTCCAGAACTTTAACTACCTGACCATTAATATCCAGGATCTTTATACTCACCCGTCCATCCCGGGGGATACTATAATTGATACTGATCTCCTTATCGAACGGATTGGGATAAGCCGGAGAAACCTGAAGCCCTTCTCTCTGCAAGGTTTTGCTCCTCATACCCATATTCTTCACCTTCACCGCCGGAACCCCCTTCACATAGATCACATCCGGACTGGCCGGCCTGCTGCTTGCGGCATTTCTGCCGGCCGGATTTTCTTCCCGCTGCTGGGCAGAGGCGGAATTCAGGATCAGCATCCCAAAGACCCCTAACAGTATATGTCTTGCTATATGTTTCATCATTTCTATCTTTTTTATTTTAATACTTCATACCAGGCTTCAAATAAACCTCAAACATGCTTTTAATTTTCTCATGGAATCGTAATCGTAAAGGTGACCGAATCCATATAGTTGGGATTGGGATGGGGTTGAATAGCTAATACCTTCCCATCCACTTCAATATTAAAATATACCGTATTAGGAAAGGCAGACATATTTTTGGTGACCATCGTAATCTTGTAATCACCAGAAGGTATATCTGCATTTACTACCCAGCTCGTCAGATCAAAAATCTGATTGGGATCCCACAGGTCGGCATACTCCAGATGTGTTTGAAATGGAGTGCCATTTTCATCGGTACCGGTAACATAGGAATCAAAGACAATAGGGTCACCCGTAGAAACACTCATGATTTGATCATCTAAAATATACTGTCCAACCTGATTATCTTTCGGGTTACCGCAACCACAATTCCAGGTAATGATAATTTTATGCTTGGCAGAAGGTGGTGGTGGCGGTGGCGGCGCCTTAGTCATTGTAAAGGTGCTGATACTTTCCAGTATACTTATGTCTCCCCCGTTTTTATCTACAGGCATAATATCTAATATATACGTATGGCCCTCCTGTAAAGGCGTAGTCACAATGTATTCAAGGGACTGGGGCCCGGGATCTAATATCTTCTCCGTATAGGAGTCGACCAATGAGTTATTACTTTGCTCACGAATAAATATCAGGTAAGCCCCATCCGGAATTCCATAAGCAGAAGTAAAGTAAATATAAGGGGCAGGGTTTTCCAGTGTTATACCTTTTTGCCCATCCAAAGGATATTGCAGCTTTATTTTGCCGGGTGCAAACATCGCCGACATGGGCTCGCTCGTTAGCCCTTTTAAACTTCCCTTCATGGCCGTTACCCGCCACTGGAAACCAGAACCTGTTGGAGCTACCTGCATATTGGCACTCATGATTAGTGAGTTGGCTGCAGGCACATGAACTGGAGGAGGAGAGTAGGTAGGATTAATGAAATTCGGACTGGCCACTTCCAGTACATATTCAGTGGCATAAGTTACCGACTTAAAGGTAAAAGTGGTCGGGTCGCCCTCCGGAGAGAGAACCGTATTTAGATCGGGAGATATTGGTACTGCCCTGGTTTCTGACCACTGCAAATTCAATGGGTTTACTCCAAAAGGATATAAAGATGACATTTTACCATTGTTACGTGTTGCTGGAATACCCCCGGTAAGCGGAGGAGAAACGGGGATCACTTCATAATAATAATTCGATATATCTTTTTTTGGTTCATTATTAAAGGCAAGCATATCGATCTCCTGGCCCGGAATGCCTGGGACACCGAGTGGTACACTTTCTGGATGTACTAACTTTTGCTTGGCATTATCGCGATATATCCTGATTTCATAGCCGGCCGCATTTTTTGAATCTGTTTCTTCCCAGGGAATCACCAGCGCATGAGGATTGAAAGGATGAATATCAGCCTGCATCAGCGAAGAGGTGAAGGGTGTTTGGGTATGAAAAGACATCTGTTTAGTATATTCCCCTTCGTTCTCCTTATAGTTGGGATCATTCGGATCACTGAATACATCCGGCTGGCCTGTGGCACATACCTCCCACAAATAATAATCATCCGCATTCAGCATCAGTTTGCCGTCGGTATGGCTCTGAATCAGCTTTGCCGGATCAGAGTTAATGAATTCATCTGCGATTTTACTCAGATAATTATTATTAGAGTAATCATGCTTATAGATCTTTACATGGTAGTTCTTGATTGGAATGGCCGGATCTTCCGCATCCAGGCGGTTACACTTAAACTCGGTACCTCCCCATGGGTAGGGGTCCTCTTCTGATGGAAGAGCCGTCACTGCTCGGGAGTCTGTGGTGAACGAACGGATGTCGTCTGAACCCTCGGCAAGTTGCTTTTGAATGTCCACACAGGCCGTGGAGCTCATATGGCAATTAGCTACATCAAATTCGGTGGTTCGCACTTTCCAGTAATAGGTAGTATTGGGCCGGAGGTTCATGGTAGTTTCCACATAGAGTTTACCACCTACCAGTTTCGTATCGGTTCCCAGTAATAATTCTTTACTTGGAAAGGTGAAAGTTTTGCCTCCTTTAAAATCTTTGTTCTTTGAAATTTCAACCACCCATTTCTTCTCTAAACTTTGGCCATCCGGTAAGCCTACATAGGCGCCGGCATATAGAATCTCTTTGCTTATTTTAACCGGCCAGGGGTTAATATCAACAGCCTCATTGACAGGGGTAGAGGCCAGTTCCGGAAGTGGTGTAGGGGCTAAACCTATAGCATAACAGGCTGCTTTTACTGCATCTAATTCTGCGGTGGTTAGTGCTGAAGCTTCAGCAGCCTTGGCTAAGTCCGCGAAACTCTGCACATCTACTGTTTGAGAGTTCATGACTGCGTTCCATACAATATTTTCGGCGGCAGCTACTCCAATGGCCGGTACTGAATACGTGGGCTTAGCAGGGTCGTCATCCAAATTGCCATTTTTCCCATTTGCTAAAATATAAAGCAGATAATTTATTAGACTGCTATTCGTTTTGGCAGCATCAGCAGTACCAGACTGATCATAATTGATACCTTTATAGTAAGTGGGTTGATTTCTAGATTTTGGATCAGAAAAACTCCTCAAATAATCAACACCTCCATAAAGTTTTTCACCCATTGTCCACAGGGTCGGGTCTCCATGGGCAGTAAGCTCATCATTTTTAACCTGTAGGCCTAAAACATCACCCAATCCTCTGCATATTGCATCAATTTCGACACCGGAAGACCAAGTGGTATTAAGTATAGCTGCCGAGTAACCGATTTCCGAAGCTACCAAATCCATACTTACAGCTGGATGAAGGTCAATTGGGCCTAGATAACTATAATAGAAATTCTTATCAACAGTATTAAAACCGGGATTTTTCACCCCTTTCCCCACAAATGATTTGATATCGATACTGTGATAGGCATAAACACTATCCATATACTTTACCGCTTTTTCGCTTGCAAAATGTACCGCCGTAACCACTTCGGCACGTTTTTTATTATTATAGGCATCGTTATTCCCATCTTCATCCCCATCGTAGGCAATTTCTGCGTTCCCGTCTGAATGCTGAATCAGTGTCTTTATAGTTGTTTGTAAACCAGTTTGGGATTCTAAAATGCGTATCTTATTAGGACCGGGTTTATTTGGTTTATTAATTGCGCTTTTGTCTATTATAACATCTCCTTCGGTCACATCAATGGGAACTACGCTATTATACAGGCTATGTGCATATGCAATAACTGGTTTCTCATTCTTGATAGTCCCTGAATACCTTTTTTCCATCACTCCTACCGCATACCAGGCATCATACATGGCAATATATTTTGGAGTACCCTCCTCGTACCCCGAGGTTTTAGCTGCTACTTTATCTAATATAGTTAGAGCTAAAGAAGGAATATCGTATATATAGTTTCCAGTATTAAGATCTGACGCTGGACCAAAAAGAAAGCTGGACGCTGTCTCCATAGCAGTAAGCGGATCTGGGTCTATAGGTTCAATATGGAATGCCGGTGCTGCATCATCATCGTCAATATGCCCGTCTCCACCTAAAGTTACCAGACGTAACCAATTTAATATTACGCCTGCATTTTTTTCATATCCATTATCATTATCATAAGCAGCTTCCCCATAAAGGGTATAATTTGCTGCACTTATTAGGGCGCCATACGTATTGGGCCAACCAGACCCTTTTAAATTAGCCACATCAATGGTATTTCCGGATGGGAGTGCCATCTCCGTATTAAGTGTCCAGGATATGGGGGCGAGGGGATTAACGTCGTGATTACGATAATTTTTTGCAACTAAAGCCATGGTATAAGCTATTCCCTCCTCTACTTCAGCCACCCGGGTATGTTTAACTACTGCAGTAGGATCAATAGGATTACTATAATTTTTATTAAAACCCGAGTTGTATAACATGCCATGGGCCATTTCATGTTCAATCATATCTAAACTCACATAGGGGATGCCACCATTTACTGAAAAGTTAAAATTTTCTCCCTTTCTGTTAAAAAAAGCATTTACATTGGGTATGGTTGATCTAAGATTACAAACGATTGGGTTTTGCCTTTCTTCATCTAATCCCCCCAGAGATACAATTTATTATTCATGTCCATTAAATATTGTATGCCCCAATATACACTTATAGCCATGGGACTGGTAAAGGGGGGGTTATCGGCAATTTCCTTCGGTGGATTGATATACTGCGTTTGAACAAAAGTGCTATTCAATAGGGGAATAAAAGTAGGAACAGGAATTACATTACCTAGCTCTGCAAAAGCATTTGGCTGGAGTGGAGACTTATATTCAGCTTGTACTATTATTGACGGCCATCCGGGATCATCCACATAAGAGTCCCCCCTATGTAATATGACTGCATAAACAGGGGGTAAAAATTCATCATAAGGTGATATATGATATTGATATGCCTTAAATTTTACAACGTCACCATCGCAGTTTTTACCCTTAACAGTAACAAGTTCAGGGTTGTACATAGTTCCAAAAGAAATCTGTATTTGCCCTTGCACCTGGAGATTGGAAAACAAGAAGATAATTGTCACCCAAATAAAAAGTGTTCTTTTTTTGGCTAAGGATAAGAAAGTAAAAAGTATTTTCATGAAAATATGTTGTGTGATAAATAGTAAAACTTTAAATAAAAATATTTAGCCTACTAGAAAAATATACTTCGATAGTAGGTATTTATACCTCAATAGTAAGTATTTATACATAATGGACATTATAAAAATTAACTAGCTAAATAAAAAGTTCCATTGGGGGTATTAAAAGGAAGAAAATATTTCTCCTGTAACAATAGTTTTACAAAAATAGGTAGTGAAAAGTGCTTAAAGCATCCTTGGATTCCGGGGTTTTGATAAACGGCCTCAAACAGATCCCATATATTTATCCTTTTGAGATGGGAGGAATTCTACAGTCTTGCTGTTATCACTTTTGACTAAAGTTAGTTTACCTTCTTGCCGTTTGGCTCTTTTCCAAAATTGCTGCAAGTTGGGAGGTTACCAGCAATCAACTGTTCTTCCTGGCTATCACAAAACGATTTAAGGATCCTTTAGTACCATGAATTACTGTAGCTGGTTGAGGGTTCGCAATTAGCATACTTACTGTTATAAGAGTGTTTAATTGATTGAGGGTATTTCAAATTAAAACAATCAAACCTTATATTTGCCTTTATGACACCTGCTGAAATAAATAGTAAATGGAAAGATTTGCAAGAACGAATTGCACTGGATTTTGATAACGAAAAGCCGGATTTGAAAGTGTTGCTTTTCCTTATTGGTGTGCAGGAATTAGGTAAGGGGCCACAAAAATTTAGCAAACGTCAAAAAGAAGAACTTATGCATATTGCCAACTGTCGTTTATTTAGTGAACTCGGCTTTTATGAATTAGAAGGTCTCGACCAGGATGGATGGCCGCATTGGAAGTTAATGAAACCCATTCCTCCTTACACCATGTTGGAGCAGGAAATGATAATGAAATCTTTAATGGTAACCTATTTCGAAAAACTATAAAATCTCTTTTCTGCCAGATATTTTTATTTCTTCTAATCGTATTAATTCCCGTATTTTCGATTACCTAAAACAAAATAAACATGAAACAATATTTAAGTTTTTTATTACTGCTAATAACTTTTACTGCATTTGCCAAGCCAAAACACAGTTATGTACGTGTTAAAACTGATAAAGGCGAATGCGTTATCATGCTTTATAACCAAACCCCAAAGCATCGTGATAACTTTTTGAAACTAGCTAATGAAGGTTTTTATAATGGAACTTTGTTTCACCGAGTGATTAAAGATTTTATGATCCAGGGTGGTGATCCGGATTCTAAAACTGCAAAAGCAGGACAACAATTAGGAGCAGGAGATTTAGGCTATCGGGTGGATGCTGAGTTTTGCGATAACTTATTTCATAAAAAAGGAGCATTAGCCGCAGCCAGGGATAATAATCCGGAAAAAGCATCCAGCGCCAGTCAATTCTATCTGGTTCAGGGGAAAAAATATACGGATGAAGAGCTTGACAATATCGAAACAGGTCGTTTAAAAGGAAGTAAAATCCCGGCCTATCAACGGGAAGTTTATAAAACCCTTGGAGGAGTCCCTTTTCTTGATCAAAATTATACTGTTTACGGCGAAATTGTGAAAGGCTTAGATATGGTTGATTCTATAACCGCTGTTCAAACTGCTCCCGGAGACCGTCCGGTTGAAGATGTAAAAATGGAAATAAGTGTGTTAAAAAAGAGTGAAGCCCGTAAATTGGAAAAAGAGTTAGGGTTAAAAAACAATATGTTGTAATGAAGATCATCACTTATAACGTCAATGGCATCCGCTCTGCTTTAAGCAAAAATTGGTTAGAATGGTTGCAGGCAGTTGATGCTGATGTGGTTTGTTTACAGGAAATAAAAGCGACACCAGATCAGCTGGTTGATCTGGTGTCGCTGGAACAAATGGGTTATGAGCATTACTGGAATCCGGCGGAGAAAAAAGGATATAGCGGCACGGCCATTTTTACAAAACATACTCCCAAACATGTTGAATATGGTTGTGGCATTGAAGAGTATGATCGTGAGGGGCGTGTAATACGTGCTGATTTTGAAGGTTTTTCGGTGATGAGTACTTATTTTCCTTCCGGATCAAGTGGAGATGAACGACAGGGGTTTAAGTTTAAGTTTCTAGATCATTTCCAGGAATACGCTGATAAGATTAAATTAGATCATCCAAAATTGATCATCTCTGGTGATTACAATATTTGTCATCGCCCGATTGATATTCATAATCCTAAATCAAATGCAAATTCATCTGGCTTTTTGCCTGCAGAGCGGGAGTGGATGGAAAATTTTATAAATACTGGTTTTATAGATTCCTTCCGCCATTTTAACGAAGAACCCCACAATTATACCTGGTGGAGTTTTCGGTCGGGAGCAAGAGGTAAAAATTTGGGCTGGCGAATTGATTATAATATGGTTACTGAAGGCTTACGCGATAATTTAAAAAGAGCTGCTATTTTACCGGAAGCCAAACATTCTGATCATTGTCCGGTATTGCTGGAACTGGCTTTTTAATTGCCATTCACTCAGCATAAAAACATAATAAATCCAATCCTGTATATTTGAGTATGTCTTCTTTGCTGATTACCCATATAAAATCGCTTGTTGGCGTTCATCCGAATGAAGTAAAAGTTTTGCGTGGTAAAGCCATGTCTAATCTTCCTGTTTTAAATGATGCCTGGTTATTGCTGGAAGATGGAAAGATTAAGGATTTTGGCGAGATGAACTCCATTCCATCTCAACTTACAACTTACAACACACAACTTTCGGCACAAGGCAAGTTTGTTTTCCCAAGCTGGTGCGATTCTCATACCCATCTGGTTTTCGCCGCAAGTCGTGAGGAAGAATTTATGATGAAGATAAAGGGTAAAACCTATGAAGAAATTGCAGCTTCGGGCGGCGGAATTTTAAACTCAGCCAAAAAAATTCAGAAAAAAACAGAAGAGGAATTGTTTGAAAGTGCCAGTAAACGCCTGGATGAAGTGATACACCTGGGAACCGGAGCCATAGAGATAAAAAGTGGTTATGGATTAACGTTAGAAAGCGAATTAAAAATGCTTCGGGTGATCCGAAAACTAAAAGAAAATTTTCCTATTCCTGTTAAAGCCACTTTTTTAGGCGCTCATGCTTATCCTTCGGAATTTAAAAACAATCATGAAGGATACATTAAGCTAATTATTGAAAAGCTTATCCCGCAAATAGCAGACGAAGGATTGGCAGATTATATAGATGTTTTTTGCGAACAGGGATTTTTCTCTGTAGATGAAACTTCACGCATACTTGAAGCCGGGGCTCATTACGGTTTAAAACCCAAAATCCACGCTAATCAACTTTCGGCAACGGGTGCTGTAGAGGTTGGCGTAAAATATCAAGCATTATCTGTGGATCATCTAGAAATCATGAACAGTTCTGCAACAGATACATTAAAAAATAGTAATACTATTGCAACATTGCTTCCATCATGTTCTCTCTTTTTAGGAATTCCCTTTGCGGATGCAAGAAGCTTAATTAATGCGGACATTCCGATTGCTTTAGCATCTGATTTTAATCCCGGTTCTACACCTTCGGGGAATATGAATCTGGTAGTTTCTTTGGCTTGTATGCGCCAAAAAATGTTACCTGAAGAAGCCATAAATGCGGCAACAATAAATGGTGCTGCTGCTATGGAATTATCCGATACTTGCGGAAGCATTACCAAAGGAAAACTAGCAAACTTGTTTATCACCCAACCCATTCCTTCTTTGGCGTATTATCCATACTCTTTTGGTTCTGATTTAATTGATCAGGTAATTATTAACGGGAAAATTTACTAATGTCAAAATTTAAATTTTATACTGAGTCTGATATTGACCCTATCATTCGTAAACGAACAGGAGAAATTAAACTGGGCGAATGCTTAAAGTTTGTTCATTCTTTGGATGAACTGGCTCAATCTCCCTGCAAATTTGTTTTGCTCGGAGTCCCCGAAGATATAGGTGTACGGGCAAATTTTGGTACTGGCGGAACTCATACTGCATGGGAAGCTGCCTTAAAAGAACTGGTAAATATCCAGTATACTTCTAAATTTAAAGCAAACGATTTGATTTTATTGGGATGTTTTGATTTTTTGGAAGAAATGGCCGAAGCTGATAAGCTCGATCCTGCACAACCTGAAGAACTAAAAGCATTACGAACAATAGTTGAAACGATTGATTTGGAAGTTTTTAATGTTTTATTTCCGATCTTTTCTGCAGGAAAAATTCCCCTTATTATCGGTGGAGGCCATAATAACTCTTATCCCATTTTAAAAGCTTTTTCAACTGCTTATAAACAAGCCATTAATACCATCAACTTGGATGCACATGCTGATTTCCGGTTGTTAAAAGACGGAAGACATAGCGGCAATGGTTTTAGCTATGCTTTTGCAGAAAACCTGCTCGAAAAATATGCGGTGATCGGTTTACATGAGAATTATAATTCACAGGCTATGATTAATGAAATGTCTGCATTTCCTGATCGTATATTATTCCGGTTTTATGATGATTTAATCCGCTTAAGTCAATCGCCCGAAGATAATATGGTGGAAGCTTTGCAATTTACCAAAGGCAACCGTGGCTTAGAGGTTGATCTGGATTGTATGGCAAATGTATTATCAAGTGCTGTATCACCTACTGGTTTTTCTATTCAACAGGTACGAGCGATGATTATGCAAACTGCCGGACATTCTTTAAAATATTTACATTTAGCAGAAGGCGCAATTCACTTGCAAAATGGTAAGGAAGACTCATCAATAGGGAAATTAATTGCATACTTGGTGAGTGATTTTATAAAAGCACAGGCCTAATCAAAATTCCCAAATCTTATCAGGAGTTACGCAGGCATCCAAAGGAACATCAAACTTATCTGCATCCCTAATTTCATCAACAGGATCAAAAAATGATAAGCCGATCTTATGTACATCTGGTCGGCACTGTGATAAAAAACGATCATAAAATCCTTTGCCATAACCCACCCTGTTACCTTTCTGATCAAAAGCTAATAAGGGCACTAATACAATATCAATTTGTGATGAAGGAATAATCTGGCCATGAATGGGTTCTGGTATATCATATTTGTTTCGTCCTAAGATGGTATAAATAGGATCGAAAAGAATGTTTATCATCCTCATTTCTTCGAGATTAGTACGCGGAATAACAATCTGCAGATTGGGCTCCTCTTCTTTAAAATAATCAAGAATGGAAAATGTATCTATTTCATGATGCTTTGCAATAGGCATAAAAACATGTACCATTTTATATTGATCCCAATTGATCTGCTTTATCTGCTCAATAAGTTTTTCGTTCAATTTCCAGTATAAAGAACGGGATATGTTCTTGCGCTTTAATAAATATGTTTTTCGAAGATCTGCCTTATACACAAATATATATTTTTAGCTAAAGTAGTAAAATTGTAGTTTATAAAGATTGAAGTTTGATAACAAAAAACGGCCTTCCCTAATTGGAAAGACCGCCTTAATCAACCTAAACCTAATCTTTAAAACCTTATTTTACTCGTTCTATATAATCTCCGGTGCGTGTATCCACTCTCACTTTATCACCCTGGTTTACAAACATCGGGACTTTAATTTCTACACCAGTTTCAACCGTGGCACTTTTCAATGCATTGGTTGAAGTATCGCCTTTAACCGCTGGTTCTGTGTATGATATAACTAATTCAACATTAGAAGGAGCCTGAGCCATAATTGGTTCTTCACTTTCAAAAGATACGATGACATTCATTCCTTCTTTTAAGAATTTAGCAGCAGTGCCAAACAGCAATTTATCAATACTAAATTGTTCAAATGAAGTATTATCCATTACGATATAATAATCACCTTCTTCGTACAAATACTGATAATCACTTGTTTCTACCCGGCATATTTCCACTTGTTCATCTGTACCGAAACGAGTTTCAACAATCTTTCCGGTTTTTATATTACGCATTTTGCCAATATAAAAAGCACCACCTTTACCTGGTGTGCGGTGAATAATTTCTTCTACCGTAACAAGCTCACCATTAAAACGCAATATATTGCCAGTCTTTATATCCGATGCTTTTGCCATAAAAATCGCTTTGTATTTCGAGCCGCAAAAATAGGGACTTTACTTCAATTAATCAATAAATTGTTTATTATTAATTTTCATTAAAATAAATACTTAAACAGATAGATTATTTATAAGATGTTACATCCACATAGTGCTTACAAAACTGATACTCGTGCTCCTGATTAGAACATATAAGGACGAGTCTACTAATTGAGAATTGTTCAATGAGAGAGAAATACCAGTTTATTCCCTGCTGATCGAGATTTGAGGTAGGTTCATCGAGTAAAAGTACAGGCGTATTTGTACAAAAAGCTAAAGCCAGTTTTACCCGTTGTTTCATTCCGGAAGAAAAATATTTTAATGCTTTTTGCGATGCATTGCCTAAGTTTAAAAGCTCAATAACAGATAGAGAATTTAATCCCTCGCGGTAGCTTTTAAATTGAAAATGAAAATCGATCATCTCCTGTAACGTAAACTCTTCGATAAGTTCCAGATAAGGAGCTGCCATACTTAAATGTTGAAATACCGTTTCAATATCGATAGTTTTACCATTTAAATTATAAGATATTGCACCTGTTGATGGCGTTAAACTTCCAGAAATTAGTTGTAGCAAAGTTGATTTGCCAGATCCATTTGCTCCCAGAATAGCGTAAGATTGGCCGGTTTCAAATGTGTAATTAATCTCCTTAAAAATCCATTCGCGGTTAAAGCGGCGACCAATATTTTCAAGGATGATCTTCATTATACAGTCTTTTGATCTAACCAATTAAACCTCATAAGTTCTATGAAATCATAAAGTTTAAGGAAAGATCAGGCGTTCCCAAAGCCTTTCATTACACCCCGGTTTGAATTGCGGATAAAGTCTAAAATTTCATCACGGATTTCTGTTGGCTGGCGTTCTGTTTCAATAATATCCAGAGCTTTACTAATATTCAATTTTTTAAGGAATATGGTTCGATATATATCCTGAATTTCATTAATCTGTTCGGAAGTAAACCCCCTTCTTCGTAAACCAACAGAGTTTATACCTACATAAGATAAAGGCTCTCTCCCTGCTTTGGTATATGGTGGTACATCCTTACGAACTAATGATCCTCCAGAAATAATGGAATGTGCTCCAATAGAAACAAATTGATGAACAGCCGATGCGCCGCCAATAAAAGCAAAATCCTGAACCTCAATATGTCCTGCTAACTGTACTGAATTAGCAATGATCACATTATTGCCTACTATACAATCATGTGCAATATGCACATAAGCCATTAACAAGCAATTTGCACCAATGGTTGTTGTGTTTTTATCTAAAGCAGTACCACGATTTAAAGTTACGCATTCGCGGATGATCGTATTATCACCAACGGTTACGGTAGTAGCTTCGCCTTTATATTTCATATCCTGTGGCGGTGCAGAAACAACAGCGCCCGGAAAAATTCGGCAATTTTTACCAATACGAGCCCCATCCATAATGGTCACACTTGATCCTATCCAAGTTCCTTCGCCAATTACAACATCTTTATGAATGGTAACAAATGGCTCAATAACAACATTATCAGCTATTTTAGCTTGCGGGTGTATATACGCTAAGGGCTGGATCATGCTGTTGGCTCGCTTTCTTTAATTCTTGAAATTTGTGCCATCATTTCGGCTTCAACTACCACCTTTTCTCCAACCATACCAACGCCCTTCATTTGAGCAATTCCTCGTCTTATTGGTTCCATTAAATCACATCTAAATACAATCGTATCGCCCGGTGAAACCTGCGCCCTGAAACGCACATTATCAATCTTTAAAAAATAAGTGAGGTAATTACGCGGATCTGGAACGGTACTTAAAACTAAAATTCCACCTGTTTGTGCCATAGCTTCAATTTGAATAACGCCAGGCAATACCGGTGCTCCTGGAAAATGACCCCGGAAAAATTCTTCGTTCATAGTTACGTTTTTTACGCCAACTACATGCGTTTTTGACAGCTCTAATATTTTATCAATAAATAAAAATGGCTGCCTATGGGGTAAAATATCCATGATTTGAACTATATCATAGAGTGGCTTTACAGTAGGATCGTATATTTTAATCTTCTTTTTGATTTTTTCTTTTTTGATCTGTGCTTTGATTTTTTTTGCAAAAGCAATATTAGCAGCATGACCCGGACGGGCGGCCATGATATGTCCGCGTAGTGGAACTCCAACTAAGGCTAAATCGCCAATCATATCTAATAACTTATGTCGGGCTGGTTCATTCTGATAGCGAAGTTCTATATTATTTAATATTCCTTCTTTAGCTACATCAATATCATCCCGGTTAAAGAGTACAGCCAAATGTTTTAACTCTTCTTTACTTACTTGTTTATCTACAACTACAATGGCATTATTTAAATCACCGCCTTTAATCAAATTATTTTCTAAAAGCATTTCCAGCTCATGTAAAAAGCAAAACGTGCGACAAGAAGCAATTTCTTTCTTGAATTCAGACAGGTTTGTAATTGCCGCATGCTGACTGCCTAATACCGGCGAATTATAATCAATCATGCAGGTAAACCGATAGTCATCATCTAATGGCATAGCCACCATTTCCACCTTACGATCGGGTTCTGAATAGTGAATATTATAAGGAATATTATAATACTCACGATAAGCTTCCTGATCTTCAAAACCTGCTTTTTCCAATGCTTCTATAAACATAATAGAACTCCCATCCATTATAGGGGTTTCAGGTCCATCGAGTTCTATCATTATATTATCAACTTCTAATCCCACCAATCCCGCCAAAACGTGTTCTATGGTACTTACACTGGCTCCATTTTGAGAAATTGTTGTTCCGCGTGAGGTATCTGTTACATTATCTACATCTGCATCCACTATGGGTCTGCCTGGAAGATCTACACGTTGAAACTTATAGCCGTGATTTTCCGGTGCAGGTTTAAAGGTCATGGTAACCGGCTGCCCGGTATGAAGACCGGCACCAGAAACAGATACGGCAGATTTAATGGTTCTTTGTTTTATATTCATACTATTTCCGAGTAGGAGTTTTGATCAGATTTTGATATCTCCTTTATTATTCATTTCATCAAGTTTGCGGGAAAGTTCTTCGATTTTGCGTTCTAATTCTGGTAAACGTTGAAAAACAACCTGTGCTCTCATGTGATTATTATAGCTGGTAGCGGGTGCTCCGGCCCATTTCTGTCCTTCTTCTTCTATAGATCGGCCGATACCGGATTTTGCCTGAATTTGTGATCCTTTGGCTATAGATATATGGCCTACTATACCTACCTGACCACCGATTATGGAATTTTCGCCTATTTTAGCACTTCCGGAAATGCCGGTTTGAGATGCAATAACGGTATTTTTTCCTATTTCTACATTATGGGCAAGCTGAATAAGATTGTCTAATTTAACACCCTTGCGGATAATGGTCGAACCCATTGTAGCCCTGTCAATAGATGTATTTGATCCTATTTCTACATAATCTTCAATAAGTACGTTTCCTATCTGACTTACCTTGGTATAACTTCCATCTTTTTGAGGAGCAAAGCCAAAACCATCACTTCCAATAACCGTACTGGAGTGAACAATTACATGATTACCCAAAATACAGTCAAAATATATTTTAACACCCGAAAAAATAGTGCAATCATCCCCGATTACTACATTATCGCCCAAATAGGCCTGAGGATAAATTTTGGAATTATCTCCGATAGTTACATTGGATCCAATGTATGCAAAAGCACCTATATATACATTTTTACCAATTTTTGCTGTGGGATGAATAAATGATGGCTCTTCTATTCCACTTTTATCAAGTTTGACGGTATTGTATTTTTCCAGTAATATTGAAAAGGCACTATATGCATCTTTTACCCGTATCAGCGTCGCACTTACAGGCCCGCTTAAAATAAAATCGTTATTAATTACGATAATAGAAGCCTGTGTATCATACAGGTATTGCTCATATCGCGGATTTGCAAGAAAGGAAAGCGAGCCAGTCTGAGCTTCCTCAATTTTAGCCAGCTTATTTACCGACACATCCGGGTTACCTTCTACGGTTCCATTCAATAAAATTCCAATCTGATGCGCAGTTAATTGCATTCGGCTAATTTAGGTGTTAATAGTTAACGAACAAATTTTATACATATTAGCATATTGGTTTTTATAGCGCGTTTTAATTAGAAAACTTCAACTCTTTTAAATAGCAGAGTATATATTTTTTTACTGTTTGTGCCAAAGCTTCTAAATTTGAATTGTCTGAAGCCACGGTTATATCCTGGATTGTACCATCTTTCATGAGGATCTGTATACTACCACTGCCAATATGGTAGGCGTCGTTTCTTATGGTATCCGTGAATACAAAATAAGAAGTATCGTCTTCATTTATTTCAAATTCATCGGTTGCTTTATCTGCAAGATCATTAATTTTATTTAAAGATGGCGGATCATTCGTAATTTCTACCTGATACAGGTTTCTATCAATTAAATGTTGACATAATGTAGATAAAATCAGATCATCATCTCCTGCCCAAACCTTAATGGATGTAAATATATCATTATCATCTAATTTTGAAAACATTTCTAAATGATCGGGATTCCGGCGAAAATCTTCATAGGATATAGAATTATTTAAAAAATGAGCAAAACAAGGTGTTGCAAACAATTCTTTACCAGTAGATGAAAGTTCTTTTGCTCGTTCCAAAATCTTAACCAGCATTTGCTCTGCGGCAATTACTGTTTTATGTAAATAAACCTGCCAGTACATTAACCTTCTGGAAATCAAAAAATTTTCAATAGAATAAATACCCTTTTCTTCTACCACTAATTGATCATCATTTACATCAATCATTTTTATAATGCGGTCAAAACTGATCACACCTTCTGATACTCCTGTGAAAAAACTATCTCGGTTAAGGTAATCCATCCGGTCTATATCCAGCTGACCTGAAACGAGCTGATGAAGAAATTTTTTAGGGTATCGTTTGTTAAAAATATCAAGAGCCATTTCTAGCTTACCATCAAACTGCCGGTTTAAATTATCCATAAGCAATTTTGATATTTGCTCATGTGAAATGCCTTCTACAATGGTATGCTCTAGTGCATGAGAAAATGGCCCATGTCCTATATCGTGTAGTAAAATGGCAATGGTTACAGCCTCTTCTTCCTGATAAGAAATAGTATGACCCTTGCTTCGAAGTGTTTCTATAGCCATGCCCATCAAATGCATAGCACCTATTGCATGATGGAAACGTGTATGTAATGCACCCGGATAAACCAAATGAGTCATACCCAATTGTTTAATGTATCGCATACGCTGAACATAAGGATGCTGGATTAAATCGAAGATCAGTTCTGATGGTATGGTTATAAATCCATAAACAGGATCATTAATTATTTTTTTCTTATTCAAAATGCGACTATTGAGGCACAAAAGTTGTTAATTTAAATGATACAAAAAAGATTTGCGTTATAAAACGTATAGTGCGTACATTATTATGTAAAAATAACCGTTCCTATTAATCTAACTATGTTAAATCAGTAATTAAATACAAAATGCAAGAAACCAACATTTTATGGGCAGATGATGAAATTGATCTGTTAAAACCACATATTTTATTTCTAAATGAAAAAGGGTATAAAGTAAAAACCGTTACTAACGGTAATGATGCTTTAGAATGTTTTAAAAAAGAAAATTTTGATATCGTTTTTCTGGATGAAAATATGCCTGGTTTAACAGGGTTGGAAACTCTGGCGCAAATAAAAGCAGGTAATCCGGATGTGCCCATTGTACTCATCACTAAAAATGAAGAAGAGTATTTAATGGAAGATGCTATCGGTTTTAAAATAGATGACTATTTGATTAAGCCCGTTAATCCCAAACAAATTCTATTAACCATCAAAAAACTGATAGATAATAAGCGTTTGGTGAATGAAAAAACATCCATGGCTTATCAGCAAGATTTCCGCACACTTGGAATGACGCTTAATGAAAATTTGAGTTTTTCCGAATGGGCTGATGTTTATAAAAAATTAGTGTTTTGGGAGCTTTCGCTGGAGAAACTGGAGGATGCCGGCATGCATGAGATTTTAACCATGCAAAAATCTGAAGCTAATGTTCAGTTTTCCAAATTCATAGAAAAAAATTATGTGAGTTGGTTTAAAAATCCTGAATCAGGGCCTATAACCTCTAATCAATTATTTAAAAAGAAGGTTTTCCCATCGATGGAAGCTAATAAACCTACATTCTTTATCCTGATTGATAATTTACGGTATGATCAATGGAAAATGATCAATTCTATTTTAACGGATTACTATCGGGTGGATGAGGAAGATAATTATTACAGCATTTTACCCACAGCAACACAATATGCCCGCAATGCGATTTTCTCCGGCTTAATGCCGTCCGAAATGGAAAAACGCTTTCCGGATATGTGGCAAAATGATGAAGATGAAGGCGGGAAAAATTTATTTGAGGAAAAATTTTTAGCAGACCAGATTCAACGGATATACCGAAAAGAGTGCAAATATTCTTACCATAAAGTACTCACCTTTGAACAAGGTAAAGATATTACTGAAAATATAAACAACCTGATGGGAAATGATCTGAATGTGATTGTTTACAATTTTGTAGATATGCTCTCGCATGCCCGTACAGATATGGCCATGATACGCGAACTGGCAAATGATGAAGCAGCTTATCGCTCACTCACATTATCCTGGTTTGAACATTCCCCTTTATTAGAAGCCCTTAAAAAATTATCCCAGAAAAATATTAAACTTATTATTACTACCGATCATGGTACTATACGGGTTAAAAGTCCGAGCAAAGTAATTGGTGATAGAAATACAAACAGCAATTTGCGGTATAAGCAAGGTAAAAACCTGAATTTTATTTCAAAAGATGTATTTCAGATTAAAAATCCGCAGGATGCCATGCTCCCTAAATTACACATGAGTTCCAGTTACATCTTCGCTAAAGAGGACGGTTATTTTGTTTATCCAAACAACTATAATCAGTTTGTAAATTATTTTAATGAAACTTTTCAGCATGGTGGTATTTCATTAGAAGAAATGATTGTTCCGTATGTAACTTATAGTCCACGATAAATTTAATATTCCTGTGGTAATAGTTTTTTATGTAATTATTTATCGTAATATTGCAATATGATAATTATCAAAATAATGGGAGCTTCAAAAACAGAACATTTTACAGATCAGCAAAATGCCATTGCAATCCTTGCAAAAGCCTTGGGACATCCTGCAAGAGTTGCTATTATGGATTATTTACTTGAAGCAGATGCCTGCATTTGTGGTGATATTGTCAATGAATTGCCTTTAGCACAACCTACCGTTTCTCAACATTTAAAGGAACTTAAAAATGCCGGACTGATAAAAGGGAACATAGAAGGTAATGCGATTTGTTATTGTATTGACGAAAAAGCTCTGGACCAAATGCAAAACTATTTTGCACACATTTCGACCCGATTAAGTCAGAAAAAAAATAATTGTTGTTAATCATAAAGTCAATTAAAAATGAAACTATCCGAAATCAAAAATATCTTACCTACATTAGAAAATGTAGCTTTTGCACTAGAAAATGGAGTGTTTGTACCCGAACATTTCCATGTTACTGAAATTGGAATGATAATAAAACACTTTATCGATTGCGGCGGCATTGTCCGAACAGAGAAAAAAGTAAACTTTCAACTTTGGGATGCTAACGATTTTAAACATCGTTTGAAACCTGCAAGGTTGCTCAGCATCATTAAACTTTCTGAAGAAAAATTAGGGATAGAAGATGCTGAAATTGAAGTAGAATATCAAGGTGAAACTATCGGTAAATTTAATTTGGACTTCAATGGCAAAAACTTCGTTTTACTTACTACAGCTACGACCTGCTTGGCACAAGACAGTTGCGGCATTCCACCCGAAAAATCGAAAGTAAAAACAGGAGATATTACAAAACAAAATAACCGCACACCAGAAGGGAATTTTTGTTAAGATGAAGAAGATACTTGTGTTATGCACCGGCAATAGTTGTAGAAGCCAGATAGCAGAGGGGTATTTGCGATATTTTGCCAGAGAGAAAGCAGAAATTTATAGTGCAGGAATTGAAGCTCATGGAGTAAATCCAAGAGCAATTCTCACTATGAAAGAAGATGGAATTGATATTTTAAATTATACTTCTAATAATGTTGATGAATATTCAACCATTGATTTTGACTTTGTAATTACAGTTTGTGATAATGCTCAAGAAAACTGCCCATATTTTCCAACTTGGGCGAAAAAATTGCATCATAATTTCACAGACCCTGCAAAAGCAAAGGGAACAGAAGAGGAAATTATGAAGCTGTTTCGTGAAGTTAGAAAAGAGATAAAAATCTATTCAAAGAAATTTATTGCCGACAATTTATGAAACGATATGCTGCAGAATTGATAGGAACTTTTGCGTTGGTTTTTTGCGGGACGGGTTCTATTATTATCAATCAGCAAAGCCATGGAGAAATTGGTAATGCAGGCATTGCAATTACATTCGGCCTTATCGTTACAGCCATGATCTACAGTTTTGGCAGTTCATCAGGTGCACACTTTAACCCTGCGGTAACTATTGGTTTTTGGGCGGCTAAGCTTTTTAACAAAAAAGATATATTTCCTTACATCTTATCACAAATTATTGGAGCATTTTTAGCCACAGGAATACTGAAGTTTTTGTTTCCGGACAATATAAATTTAGGTGCAACTATCCCTGCTGGCTCCGTTTTACAATCTTTCGTTTTAGAAATTATTTTGACCTTTCTTTTAATGCTCGTTATTTTATCTACCTCACAAGGCTCCAAAGAAGTTGGAGTAATGGCAGGAATTGCTATCGGTTCAACCGTTTTGTTAGAGGCGATGTTTGCCGGGCCAATTAGCGGCGCATCCATGAATCCGGCAAGAAGTTTAGCACCTGCAATAGTTTCGGGCAATATCCATACGCTGTGGATTTATTTATTAGCACCGGTAATTGGAGTATTTCTGGGTGCTTTAGTCTGGCGTGCGCAGCAAAATTAATAACAGAATTTACAACCTCAGTCCGATTTTTTACCCTAATCTCCATAACAACAAAAAAACTATTTTTGTATAATGGATTACGAGGTTAATAGTCTGAATGAGTTACATGCAGTTGCGGCAGATCTTTTAAGGTTGGCATCTCCTGAAAAAGTATTCTTATTTTTTGGTGATATGGGTGCAGGGAAAACCACTTTTATTAAATCGATCTGTCAGCAATTAGGTATTGTTGATTCTATTTCAAGTCCAACTTATTCTATTGTAAATGAATATATTTGCCCAAATGGGAAAATTTTTCATTTTGATTTTTATCGAATAAAAAACGAAACCGAAGCTCTCGATCTGGGTTTTGAAGAATATCTATATTCAGATAGTTATTGTTTTATAGAATGGCCGGAAAAAATTGAAAATTTATGGCCGGAAAAATATGTAAAAATAAAACTAAGAGCTATTGGGGATACAAAAAGACTAATAACTGCCCAGATAATTAAAAATCAATAATTCTATTTTTAGCTTAAATCAGTTTTTAAAATTCGTAACTTCAAAGACTTACCGCAAAATATATGATGAGTAGAATAGCTGATATTGCTAAACAGGCGCTTATGCAGCCGCAAGAAGCAATGCAGGAAATAAAAAGCAAGAAAAATAGTCTTTATATTGGCATCCCAAAAGAAACCTCTTTTCAGGAGAATCGTATTGCTTTAACTCCGTTTTCTGTAGCCTTATTGGTTAATAATGGACATGAGGTAATTATTGAAGCCGGTGCCGGAGTTGCTGCAAATTTTACTGATACAGATTATAGTGAGCAGGGTGCTAAAATTGTTTACGACAAGAAAGTGGTGTATCAGGCTGATCTGATCATCAAGATAGCTCCACCTACAGAAGATGAAATTGAGATGATGAAAATGGGCCAGGTTCTTTTCTCAACCCTGCAAATGGCAACGATGAAGGTAGAGTTTATTCATTCTTTAATGAAGAAAAAAATTACTGCTCTTTCTTTCGAATACTTACGTGATGAAGGAAATATACTAAGTGTGGTTAGAGCGATGAGTGAGATTGTTGGAGCAACCTCTGTACTTATTGCAGCTGAATATTTAAGTAATGTTTTTGAAGGTAAAGGATTAATGTTAGGTGGTATTACAGGTGTTCCACCTACAGAAATTGTTATTTTAGGAGCCGGAACCGTGGGTGAATATGCAGCCCGGACGGCAATTGCCCTTGGTGCAGAAGTAAAAGTTTTTGACAGTTCTATCTTCCGCCTTCGCAGATTACAAAATAATATTGGCAGTCGCGTTTTTACTTCAGTTATACAGCCTAATGTATTAGAAAAAGCTCTGTGCAGTTGCGATGTAGCTATTGGAGCTATTCGTGCCAATCATGGCCGCAGCCCTTGCTTAGTTTCTGAAGAAACGGTTAGTAAGATGAAGGCTCATTCCATAATCATTGACGTAAGTATTGATCAAGGAGGTTGTTTCGAAACCTCGCAGGTTACCAATCATACGGTTCCAACTTTCCGTAAACATGATGTGATTCATTATTGTGTACCAAATATTGCATCGCGTGTATCACGTACAGCAACCTATGCCTTAACCAATATTTTTACACCTATTCTATTAGATATTGGTGAAATGGGGGGCATTATGAACGTAATTTGGGAACGCCCGGGGGTCCGCAATGCAATTTATCTTTACCAAGGACAATTGACTAATCAAGATCTGGCAGATCGGTTTAACATCCCACCAAAAGATTTAGATTTGTTAATTGTTTCTAATAGGTAGGGCATTTTGAGGCTTTGCGAAGTGCAATATTTAGAGGCACAATTAGTTCGGTTTAGCAGAATAGTTTGATAGCAGCTCAAATGTTTAATAAACGCGTCGTCAATTGGCAATTCGTAAAGCCGCTGTTGATGGCGGTTATTTTTTATCTTTCCAATTCCACCACTTTAATTTTTCTTTTTCTAGTCCGTCTTTCGGCGTTTCTGCAAAATAAACAGCACGCTTAAAAACATAGAGTAAACATCTATCTGAATGCAACCTGCAAACTTGTTTGACTGGTCAAATAGTCTTTCAAGGTCTTTTCCTTTTAAGTCGTCAATGCTGTTCTATACCAATGTTAAGCAGATCATTAGCTATTGATTTTCCAACTCCGGGAATTGTCATCAGTTTTTCGCATTGGTTAAATGTTAACAATATAAAAATCAAAATGTTTATCTCCCTTAATTGTATTTAATAACAATGCATTTATTAGAAATAATACTACTTAATTTATACTATGATGCATCTTACCATAGTGCATAGTTTTAATATCCATGGTTCCATCTTTTTTAATAATAACCTTCAAAAGCAAATCATAATCATCATCAGAGAGCTTTTCAACAGGGCGTTTAGCACCAAAGGCTTCTGCAATTTCTAAAATGGTATTCGAGTGGCCAACTACTAAAACCTTTTGGTTTTCATATTGGGATTTTACGGTTTCAACCAATGTTTTAAAATCCTGCGCTTCGTATGTTTGAACGGGTATTTCTTCATGTTGTGCAATTGGTACGGCCGTTTGTTGAGTACGCTTAAATTTAGTACTGAACACGGCCGCAAGTTTTTCTTTTCTTAAAACCTGAGCAAGATCCAAAGCTCTCTCTTTACCTGTTGCATTCAAATCAGGGTCTGCATTTTTAGGATCTGATGTATCTTTTTCTGCATGACGCACAATATAAATTACGGTTTCCTTTGGATTTGCTAGTATACTTTTAAAAGCCAGTGTTGTTAATATCACCAGAAGTCCTATACCTATCTTTTTCATCAGAATAAATTGTTTTTATGTGGAGATGAAGCTATCATGAGCAAAATTTATTTATTCTTGTTTGTGAATTGCTACTCATGATGGTTTCATATTATTGAGCAGAAAATATACGATTTAACAATCCCGCCAAACGTATTCCGCCTTTCAATAACTGTTGATTTAAGGTGGCTATATTTTCAAAACTATAACGATAACTCAGTTTGTCATCTGGTTTAACCTGTTTATATAAATTTTGGCTAATCTGGTATGATTCAAAAGCCCACTTACTCAAATCATCTGCCTGCCAATTCATTACCAGGGTTTTATTTGCATGATTTATCGCTTTTGTATATTCGGTATAACTTAATTTCTGATCCTCTATTAATTGTTCGTCCCAAATACGATGCAAATTAGTGGGTTGGTTGAACCATAATAATTTTATACCATTACCTCCACTATCCTCTTTCCGGCCTAAATGCATAGGCTGATGAATATCTCCAACTAAATGAATGAGTAAACGCAGATACATGGTTTTTTTATCAGCTACCAAATTCCTATTCTTTAATTCGGCAGTTAAAAAATTGATTTTGGTACATGCATTGGTAGAAGTATCCTGCAATAACATATTTTTAATAGATTGATAATCCATGTTATCCGGGAAATTAGCGTAATGCCAATTGTTTAAATAATTATAAGCCGGATCCGACTTAATAAAATCTGCCCAGTTACTGGCCATTGCTAAAGACTCCGTGCCTAAAATCTTCTCAATTTCTTTACGTGTTTTTTTAGTGATGTAACTGTCTGCAATTTCACCAACAATGCGGTGACCAGTTAAACCCCAAGCCATCGATTGAAATGGGAGGTAGAAAAATAGGGAGATTAGTGCTGCTTTTTTAAAGTTGGCTTTCATACATTAATTATTGAATGGGTTTGGGAACACAAGTTATTTTTTCCTTAAGTGCTAATGTTATAGGCGAATGTTGCTGGAAATTCTCCAGATATAAACTATCAGCAGTATATTTTTTGATGATAAAAATAGGAAGATACTGCCCAATTTTATGACAACCGGAAATTTTTTGTTTATAATTTGCTTTGGTATATGTACCATCAATAAACAATGTATCGGCTTTAATAATATAAGTTCCTTTTGCATATTCTGCCCATTTACCGTTGTCGAAACAACTGTCGGCATACGTGTTTACTTTCGCCACCGTATTCATTACTACATAAAATGAATCGCATGTAAATGTAAATTGGTGTTGTGTATATTGAAGTAGTTTATCCTGGTAAAGGACATGCTCTTCTTGCCAAACTCCCTGCATAAAATCAACACCTTTATCCTGCAAGTTGGGATTAAATTTACAAGCCGAAAAGAGCAAAAAGCAAAGAGCAAATAAGAAGTGAAGTTTCGTCATAATAATAAATAAAGTCCCTCTCCATAGGGATTTAGAGTGAGGATTTTTATTTTAATCCTCCAATCATATCTTCAGGGCGTACCCATTCATCAAACTGTTCATTAGTAAGCAAGCCAAGCTCAACCGCTGCTTCGCGAAGCGATGTATTTTCCTTGAGTGCTTTTTTAGCAATTTTAGCCGCATTTTCATAACCAATATGCGGGTTAAGGGCTGTTACCAGCATTAGCGAATTTTCCAGATGTTTTTTAATCCCCTCATAATTCGGCTGAATCCCGGCCACACAATGATCGGTAAAAGAAACACAGGCATCACCAATTAAACGGGCAGATTGCAGGAAGTTAGCTGCCATAACCGGCTTAAATACATTCAGTTCATAATGGCCGTTAGAACCGCTAATGGAAATAGTCACATCATTACCCATCACCTGTGCGGCAACCATCGTTACAGCTTCGTTTTGTGTGGGATTCACCTTGCCGGGCATAATAGATGAGCCGGGCTCATTATCCGGAATATGAATTTCGCCAATGCCAGACCGCGGACCAGAAGCCAGCATGCGGATATCGTTTGCAATTTTCATTAAAGAAACGGCTAGCTGTTTTAAAGCTCCATGTGTTTCCACAATGGCATCATGGGCAGCTAAAGCTTCAAATTTGTTTGCTGCGGTGCGAAAAGGCAAACCTGTAAATCGGGCAATATATTCAGCAACTTTTACATCATATCCCTTTGGTGTATTAATACCTGTACCAACTGCGGTACCGCCTAAAGCCAGTTCTGATAAATGGTCCAATGTATTTCTTAATGCTTTTAATCCATGGTTTAACTGGGAAACATAGCCCGAGAATTCCTGTCCCAATGTTAAGGGAGTGGCATCCATTAAATGTGTCCGGCCAATTTTCACCACATTTTTAAAAGCCTCAACTTTTGCCTGTAAAGCATCCCGTAATTTTTCCACTCCCGGAATAGTTACATCGGCCACCATTCTATAAGCTGCAATATGCATGGCTGTTGGATACGTATCATTGGATGACTGTGACTTGTTTACATCATCATTTGGATGAATGAACATTTTACCTTCACCTAACTTATTCCCCTGTAAAACATGAGCACGATTGGCTACAACTTCATTCACATTCATATTAGATTGTGTTCCTGATCCGGTTTGCCAGATAACGAGTGGGAATTCTGTTGCCAATTTACTTTCCAATATCTCATCGCAAACCCGGGCAATTAGATCCCGTTTTTCGGCTGGTAAAATGCCGCAATCTGTATTGGTATATGCCGCAGCTTTTTTCAGATAGGCAAATGCTTCGATAATTTCGGTTGGCATAGAAGCCTCCGCGCCAATTTTAAAGTTATTGCGTGAACGCTCAGTTTGGGCACCCCAGTATTTCTCTGCCGGCACCTGCACTTCTCCCATGGTATCGTGTTCTACTCTGTAAGTCATTTGAATGGTATTATTATTAAAGGTCAAATTTAGATTTTTTAAAAGAATTAAATCATCATGATGTTAGAATAGACTGATATATTAAAATTGTTTATAACTCTTTAATGCTGTTGATGGCAATAATTTCTAATTTCCCACATTCTTATTATAAATTACATCTACACATAATGGTATATCGTTTTCGTAACCTGTCAATTCTAATTTTTGTGGCTTTTACTTTTCAAGCCTGCAATTTCTCTTCTACAAATTCTACAAACACCAGCCCTTCAAAAACACGTACTGCTGATGACGATAAAAAGGACCAGCTTTTATTAGCCTATAATCCTAAAAATGCCGATAAGAAAATTGACGCATTCATGCAGGAATTACATCTTAAAAAAGGCTTTAATGGGAATGTACTAGTTGCTAAAAATGGTAAAATTATTTATGCGAATGCAATTGGCTGGGCAGATTATCTTCATCGCGATAGCTTAAATATCAATTCTCAATTTGAACTGGCATCGGTATCCAAACCTTTTACATCTACAGCAATACTCATGCTGGCTGAAGAAGGAAAGCTTAGTTTAGATCAAAATGTAAAAGAGTTTTTTCCCAATTTCCCATACGAGGGGATAACCATAAAACTTCTTCTTACGCATCGGTCAGGAATGATAAACTATGTATATTTTGCAGATGATATTTGGAGAGCCCAACATAAAGATCAGCGAAAAGGTATGACCAATACTGATGTAATGAACTTACTAGCAGAATATAAACCCACTCCATATAGCAAACCCAATAAAAGTTTTCATTACAATAATTCTAATTTTATGGTTTTGGGCTCTATAATCGAAAAAGTTACCGGCAAACCCTATGCTGAATTTATGAAAGAACGGATTTTTAACCCTTGTGGGATGAAGCATACAGGCGTATATTCAAAAGCGGTTTATGATAAAATTCCGGTAGATGTGGTTGGTTACGACCGGATTTGGAGACGATCTGTAGCTCAAAATTTTTTAGACGGCCCCGTAGGCGATAAGGGCATTTATAGTACAGTACAGGATCTCTATCTTTTTGACAGAGCCATGCGCAAAGGTAAATTACTGAAACAAGCCAGTATGGATTCTGCTTATGCTCCGCATAACGAAATGAAAAACGGCCATTTTAATTACGGTTACGGCTGGCATACGTTTGAAGGCGATGGCCAAAAGGTTGTTTATCACACCGGCTGGTGGCATGGTTTCAGACATATTTACCTCAGGGGTATGACTAAAGATATAACCATTGTGTTGCTCTGTAATTTGACCAATGCCAGTTTACTTAAGTTAGATGATCTATATAAAATAGTCGGAATGCCAGTAGTTAGACGAAGTGCTTATTCCGGCAACGGCAGTCAGGTAGCCTCTGAAACAGAAAGTGCGGAAGAGTAAAATAATTTGGAGATTAAGCACGGAACGATTTCCATGATACTTCCTTAAAAATTAACGTTTTAGGTTAATAAGCTAAATGTTTATGTATTTAAGTCAAAACTTAGAGAAGGGGCTAAAAATTTGAATCTGGAGCACCTGGGCCATTTACACAGACTAAGCTATCCCGCAGAAAAAAATTATAAATCAGGATAACCAAACTTTTTTGTATCTATACCTGTTAAAATAAAAAAGAATCATGTTCGATAAATTACTTGAAGTCCGGCAACGAGCGGAAGAGATTAAGAAAAAACTGGATATTATTTTGGTACAGGCCAAAGTAGAAGGCGGAAAAATCAGAGTTTCTGCTACTGCAAATAAACATATTACAGCTATTGCTCTTGATGCTGATTTTCTAAAATCAGCCGATAAGGATGAACTGGAAGAGTTGATTGTAACAGCCATTAATAAGGTTTTACAACAAGCAGATCTAGCGGCCGAAGCAGAAATGCAGGCGGCAACAAGAAATATGATGGGTGATTTAGGGAACGTCTTCGGCAAATAATTACAAAGCTGATGATAGCGATTAACTATGGCCATTCTTGCATTGCTCTTGAATTTGACAATACAAAGCTGCTTTTCGATCCTTTTATTACCTTAAACCCTCTGGCAAAACATATTGATATTGGCCAAATAAAACCAGATTATATCTTACTTTCTCATGGTCATTTTGATCATGTTGCAGATCTGGTGAGTATTCAAAAAAATAAAGATGCTACCGTAATTTGTATAGCAGATATGCAAGCCTGGTTAAAACCCCGGGGAATAAGCAAAGTACACACCATGAATATCGGGGGAAGTTATCCGTTTGATTTTGGCCGCGTTAAGATGGTTTATGCACTTCATTCGAGTTCTATGCCCGATGGCTCTTATGGCGGTAATCCGGCAGGGTTTGTTATTTATGCAGCCGGTAAAAAAATATATTTTGCAGGCGATACCGCATTGACTATGGATATGAAATTATTAGCAAATGAAAACTTGGACTGGGCATTTTTACCTATTGGCGATAATTTTACGATGGGTGTAGATGATGCCATTAAAGCAGCCGAATTTTTAAATTGCAAAAATATAGCCGGCATACATTATAATACATTTCCCCATATCTGTATCGATGAAAAGCAGGCAAGAGATAAATTTAAAGATGCTAAACTTAATTTTCAGCTTATACCCATTGAGGGAATACTCGAATTATAATTATTATCCAATCCTCAAAATATAGCTTAGAGCATAAGCAAATTCTCCGGTTACCTTACTAAATTAAAAAGCGCAATAAAAACTATCTTTGCTGCTTATGTCAGATACTAAAAAAGTAAGAGTACGTTTTGCACCAAGTCCAACTGGTGGTTTGCACCTAGGTGGAGTAAGAACCGCGTTATTTAACTATCTATTTGCCCGTAAGCATAAGGGCGATTTTGTATTGCGTATAGAAGATACAGATCAGAACCGTTATGTAGAAGGTGCAGAACAATATATCATAGACTGTTTAACTTGGTGCGGATTAACCCCCGATGAAGGACCTCATGCAGGCGGGCCATTTGCACCTTATCGTCAAAGCGAAAGAAAAGAAAACTATCGCCAATATGCCGAACAACTGGTTAGAGATGGCTATGCTTATTATGCATTTGATACTCCGGAAGAATTAGAAGCACAACGCCAGCAAACGCCTAACTTCCGCTATGGGCATGGTAACCGTAATTTTTTACGCAACTCCATAAACCTTTCTGAAACTGAAGTTAATAGCTTATTAGGACAGAAAACCCCGCATGTCATTCGAATTAAAATGCCTGCGGATGAAACGCTATCTTTTCAGGATCTAATTCGCGGAAGTGTAAGTTTTGATACCAATCTGGTAGATGATAAAGTGCTGTTAAAGGCCGACGGAATGCCAACCTATCATCTGGCAGTGGTTGTAGATGATTACCTGATGAAGATAACCCATGCTTTTCGTGGAGAAGAATGGTTGCCTTCTGCACCGGTCCATATTTTATTATGGGCGTATTTGGGCTGGAAAAAGGATATGCCGGAATGGGTTCATTTACCTTTAATTCTTAAGCCGGATGGCAATGGTAAATTAAGCAAACGTGATGGAGATCGTCTTGGATTTCCGGTTTATGCCATGAACTGGAAAGATCCAAAAACAGGCGATTTAACTAAGGGTTTTCGTGAGATGGGTTATTTACCCGAGGCTTTTGTGAATATGCTGGCATTATTAGGCTGGAACGATGGTACTGAACAGGAGATTTTTACAATGGATGAATTAATTGAAAAATTCTCTATTGAACGGGTAAGTAAAGCAGGAGCAAAATTTGATTTTGAAAAAGCTAAATGGTTTAACCATGAATATATTAAAAAGTCATCGCTTTCTAATCTTAAGCCTGCTATTTTAACTATTTTAAATGGCAGAGGTTTATCAGTTCCTGATGACGATTATTTTGATAAGGTTCTTGCATTGGTTCAGGATCGTTTAACTTTTCTCCAGGATTTTTGGGATCAAAGTTCTTTCTTTTTCGAACAACCTAAGGAATATGATCTTAATGCCGTAAAACCAAAATGGACAGAAGATAAAACAGAATACTTTAATGTGCTAATCTCTCAATATGCCAATATGAAAACATGGACAGCTATTGAACTCGAAACATTATTCAAACAACTAGCCGAGGAAAAAAGCATCAAGATTGGTGAATTGATGTTACCATTTAGGATTATGTTAGTTGGCGGAAAATTTGGCCCGGCAGTATTTGATATTGCTGCATTATTGGGGCAAGGAGAAACAATTAAACGCATTGAAAAAGCGCTTGTTGAATTTAATTCTTAGTTTTTCTGATGATTATTAGTTTATTTACTTGTTGTATGGGTTAACATATTACTTTCCGCATATTCTTTAAATCTTGCCACATCATCCTTAACTAATTTTTCAAAAACCGGACTCAAAAGTTTAGCAGCCATGGAAACAACATTGTTTTTAGGTGGTTTATAGCTGATTGTTACCTCTATAATTGTTCCGTCATTTCCGGGAGTATCAGAGAATTCTACTTTACCTGTAGTATCTACCAGAGAGTCTGGTACAGATCTCCAGGCAACCTCATGCCCCGGTTCATCGGTAATTATGTCTACATCCCATCCTATTTTTGCAACATTTCCAGGAATCTTTATTTCCCAATGAGATCGTTTTTCATCAATTTCTTTAATCTTAGAAAGATGTGTCATAAAAAGAGGCAGATTTTTTAGTTGGCGCCAGAAAGCATAAACCGATCTTCGCGGTTTATCAACAATTAACATCTTTCTTATATTAATATTAGATGGTGTGTTCTTTATTCCCCTTCTATTTAATCGACTATAAAGCGGACAGTTTCCTGTTAATCCACGATAGAGTAAATAGCCTCCTGCAAGCGTTAAGATTAAATTTCTTATTGGATGGGAAGTCAATTTCCTAATCCCTCCGGATAATAGTCTTACTCCAACAGTAATAGACGCCATACGTTCCGGCCAGTTCACGTTAACCGGAAGATTGTTTGTTTGAGAACTTGAATTGAAACCAGATTTTTCAGTCTGCAAATTTATAGTTGCCATAGTAATTTGTTTTAACAGGTATATATCTTTAACTCCAAAAAGAAGATGTGGTTTGAAAAATTTGAAAGATTATATCTGATATTATTTGCTAAGGCAATATATCTTAAGCACTTTTGAGATTAGACTTTTACTATTTCAAAACCTCAATTATAGGCTGCCCGATAGATCCGTTTGGTGCCTGGATATGAAGCAGGGCAGCAATCGTTGGTGCGATATCCGTCATATGATAAGAAATGTTTGATTTTCCCTGTTTGATTCCCCATCCCATCCAAGCTAAAGGAATATGTGCATCGTAAGGATTCCATGTTCCATGTGTTGTTCCTGTAGGACCATATCCCTGGTACCATCCGGGTTTTAAAATGATCTGGATAACTCCGCTTCTTTCTGCATTATAACCGTTTTGAATGCGGCTTCGTAAAGCATCAGGAATGGTAGCACTTTGAATATTTTTCATATCTACCACATAAGCTACACCAGTTTGAGTTTTCAAAAATTGAATACAATTGGCAATGATTTCTTCTTCATTCAGTTTGTTTTTTGCGATAAGGAGGTTATTTAAATTAACCTGGTAATTACCAAAACCGAGCACTAATCCGGCAGCATTATATTTAGATTCTAAAATTGCATTCAGATTCTTTAAAATCTCAGGGCCGCTCCATAATCCGGCAGGAATATTTTTATCGGTAAGCAATGTTGGGTTATGTGCCGCTCCATGATCTGCCGTCAGAAAAACAGTATAATTTCCTTTACCAACTTTAGCATCCAGATAGGTAAAGAAAGTAGCCAGATCCTGGTCTAACCGTAAATAAGTATCTTCAATTTCAACAGAATTTGGTCCGGCCAAATGCCCTACATAATCTGTGGATGAAAGGCTAACGGTCAAAAAATCTGGCACTGTATTTTTACCTAATTGCTCATTGCTAATAATTGCTTTTGCCATATCCAACGTAATACTATTTCCGTAAGGTGTATTGCGTATTACGGCATAACCATTACTAAACATGGTTGAAGTTTTTATCGGAAAAGTAGGTGTGGTTGCTCCTGCAAATTTACCTTCATAGGGATTGTTATCCGGGAAACTTTGCACATACGTATTAATTGGATATAGTGTATTCCAATCCTGTTTCAGATACTTTTCAGCATTTTTTTCGGCATTAAATTTTTGAACCCAGTCTGGCAAGCTTTTCATGTAATAGGTACTGGTAATCCAGTTTCCGGTCAAATCATCAAACCAATAGGCTGCATTCGCAGTATGGCCTGCAGGTAAAATCCCACCACGATCTTTCAATGCGATTCCAATTACTTTAGATCTGAAATTAGTAGCTAGTTTTAACTCATCTGTAACAGTCGTAGTTAATAAATTACGCGGTGACATTAAGCCAGCATTTGATGAGCTTCCCACCGTTCGCACGGTTGTATCTTCGGTACAATACATGGATTTACCCGTAGCCTGAATAATAAAATCATTCCCTGCCATCCCATGAATAGCTGGAACAGAACCTGTATAAATGGTACTGTGGCCAATCGCCGTAAATGTTGGGATATAATCAACATTGGTATTATCGCAGGTGAATCCCTCACTTAATAAACGTTTAAAACCGCCGCTTTTATAACGATCATAATAACGATAAAGAAAATCCCAGCGCATTTGGTCAACTACAATTCCTACAACCAACTTAGGTCTGGGTAATGTGGCGCTTAGATTGGCAGGAATGTTCTTTTGGGCAGAAGCCGAAAGTGTAAGTATAAAAAAAACAGCTAAGAGCAGGCGTTTATAGTTCATTTGAATAGATTTAAAATCAGAAGCAAATATCAGCAATGTAAAATAACTTATACAGAAACATATTGTATAAATTTTTGTTTTTTATGAATTAATATATTCTAAAACTTCAGACTTAGTGAAAGCAGAAAATTACGAGTTGCCTGTGGATAGTAATAATTGTAATTAACAATGTTGCCACCTTCAATATCCGAATAGGCTGCACCGTTAGACTCATAAAGTTCATTAAATACATTATTTACCAGCAGTGTGATACCCACATTTTTTACCGTCTTAATATTGAAATTATGGTGTAATCGTAAATCATTTATTAAGTATGAATTTAACTTACGAGCATTATCATAAGTGTTATCCAGATACTGTTTGCTTACATATTTGCTTAACAAAGCAATCTCGGTATTTTTAAGAGGTATAAAACTCAGTTCACTTGAACCCACAAAAGAAGGAGAGAATGCAATATCTGTTTTCTTGTATTGATTCTCAACCTGTGTGCTATTATCGTAATCATATAGATATTCCCGGAAATTATTTACCTTATTTTGACTTAAAGAAGCAGCTCCTGCCCACTTTATTTCATTTGTGATTTGGATTTTTCCATCCAGCTCAATGCCATAACGGTAACTGTTTGCAACGTTCTGCCGGATAGGTTCTCCCACATCATTTAATCGCCCGGTCAGTATCAATTGATTCTTGTAAATCATGGCAAAACCATTTAGTCCAATACTATATTTCGGCGCAATTGTACGATACCCAACTTCAATATCTTTCAGATTTTCAGATAAAGGACGAGTTTCCGGAGTAGAATTAACATAATCATCCCGGTTAGGTTCCTTATTAGCTATCGCGAAAGAGGCATAAATATTAGTATGCTCATTAATAAGATAAGTAAGACCTAATTTCGGGTTAAAGAAGTTAAGCTGAGTTTTCTGATCAAGAAGGTTTCTGTTTTTATCTGTTCCGCTAATCGAATAATGAATAAGACGATATTGCAAATCTGCAAACAGATCCAATTTCCCTAATTGATAATTTGCTTTCCCAAAAACATTGAAATCAGTTTTAAAGCCATTCCCATCATAATACTTTTGACGAATATTACTTGTTGAAGCATATTGCGCCCAGATAACTTCTCCAAAATGATTGCCGTCATATTCATTATAAGCGCCACCTAACGTGAAATTCAAATTTGATTTTGGGGCATAATTTAATGAATAAGTCATCCCATAAAAATCATTATCCAGCCATCGCCTGCGAATTAAATTGCTTTTGCTAATGGTTTGACCTCCAATAATAACAGGGTCTATACCATAATTTGCTAAAGTCTGATCATCTTTATATTCCTCATAATAACCTTTGCCGTGCGTATAATGCAAGGCTCCATTCACTGAAATTTTAGGAGATGCGGAATAGGTATAAAGTAATTGATAATGATCCTGATTATAATTATCCGTCTGATCATCATAGGTAAAGCTGTTAAATGTGCGGTTTGTTTTTAATAAATCTTCCGGCACACCATTCCAGGCCTGGTAGGTTTTTTCAGCCCCGGAAAACACATTTGCCCGCAACAGACTATTTTTACCATAGTAAGCACCACTTAAAAAATAAGACTTCAACTTAGAAGAACTACGATCAATATACCCATCAGATTGAATACGTGATAATCGGCTATCAAAACTAAATTTATTATTTATTAAGCCTGTGCCTGCATTAATTATATTTTTTAAGGTCTGATATGATCCATATGTATTATTTAATTCAACATAAGCAGAATCCCGTCGGGTTGTAGTCTGAATATTTAAGCTTCCGCCGAAAGCTCCTGCACCATTTGTAGATGTTCCCACTCCACGTTGTATCTGAATATTATCAACAGAAGAAGCAAAATCAGGCAGATCTACAAAATACGTTCCCTGGCTCTCCGTATCATTATATGGAATTCCATTAATGGTTACATTTATTCGTGTTGCATCGCTTCCGCGGATGCGAATGCCTGTATAACCCACACCTGCACCGGCATCTGAAGTGACTACAACGGATGGAGTTTGATTTAACAGAAAAGGCAGATCCTGACCCAAATTGTTTTTTTCAAGTTCAGCTTTATTCATATTCCTGTACGTGGTGGCAGAGTTCTTGCCAGCCCGTGTAGCACTTACCAGCACTTCATCAGCCAATAAATTGCTTTTTTCAAGAGCAATATCTAATTTCAAATCCTGATCCACCGAGATCTTCTTTTCCAGGGTTTTATAACCTACATAACTTACACGGATAATATAAGTGCCTTTTTTTAGGTTGTTAAAAATGTAATCACCGGATGTATTGCTTTGAGTAGAAATAAAGGTGTTACCCAAACTAAGTGATGCTCCGGCTAATACCATATTCGAACTTTGGTCTGTGATTTCCCCGCTCACAGAAAATTGAGCTGATACCAGTAAGGGCATCATCGTCATCGCAAAAGCGATCATTAAATACTTTTTCATGTTTATAGATTTTTTAGAATTAAAAAATCTGCATACAGGAGAACGTGCAGTTCCGCTAAATTACCTTCCCTACGCCAGCATTATCCGGATCAGGTGCTCAATTGAATCATTTGCAGACAAGTCTTTATACTAAATACTTGATACTAATTACTCCAACCGATGGGTATATTCTCAGCCTGTTTTTGTGTTTGATTTCGCAAACAAGGCACCCCTTTATTGATGATGCAAAAGTAATTAAAATTTTAATGTTCGATTTACAATTTTTATATTTCTGTCAATACCTAAACAGGATGCAATAACTCATTACTCAATACAATCAAAAAGCATACTTTTGCAGGGAATAAAAATTTAAAAAGAATGCTCAGAACACACACTTGCGGCGAACTAACCCTAAGCGATTTAAATAAAGAAGTAACACTAACGGGTTGGGTACAAAAATCACGCGACCTTGGCGGGATGACTTTTATAGATGTTCGTGATCGGTACGGCATTACCCAGTTAACTTTTAATTCTGATGATAATGCAGAATTAAGAGCACAGGCACGTGAATTGGGTCGCGAGTACGTGATTAAAGTTACGGGAAAGGTAATTGAGCGTTCTAGTAAAAATTTAAAAATGCCAACCGGTGAAGTGGAGATTAAGGTTTCTAAACTGGAAATTTTAAACTCTGCAAAATTGCCTCCGTTTATGATCGAAGATGAAACAGATGGTGGCGACGACCTTCGTATGAAATATCGTTACCTGGATCTTCGCCGCAATCCTGTAAGGAATAACCTGGTTCTACGTCATAAAATGGCTCAGGAAGTTCGTAAATATTTAGATGGGATGGATTTTATAGAAGTTGAAACTCCGGTTTTAATCAAATCTACTCCCGAAGGCGCCCGTGATTTTGTAGTTCCAAGCCGCATGAATCCGGGAGAATTTTATGCCTTACCGCAATCGCCGCAAACCTTTAAGCAATTGTTGATGGTTTCCGGTTTCGACCGTTATTTTCAAATTGTAAAATGCTTCCGAGATGAAGATCTTCGTGCTGACCGTCAACCGGAATTTACTCAAATAGATTGCGAAATGTCTTTCATTGAACAGGAAGATATTCTGAACGTTTTTGAAGGATTGATCCGCCAGTTATTTAAAAATGTAAAAGGCATTGATCTGGCAGGCGTACCAAGAATGTTGTATTCTGATGCCATGCGTTTATACGGATCGGATAAACCTGACACACGCTTTGCGATGCAGTTCGTAGAACTGAAAAACACCACATTGCCAGAAACCAAAGCTCCTCTCCTCTGGAGAGGCGGGGGTGAGGCTATTTTTCCTGTTTTTGATACTGCCGAATTAGTAATAGGCATTAACGCAAAAGGTTGTGCAGAGTATACCCGCAAGCAATTAGATGAATTAACCGACTTTATAAAACGTCCACAAATTGGTGCAACGGGTTTAATCTATTGTCGTCATAATACAGATGGAACGTTAAAATCATCCGTAGATAAATTTTATACAGAAGAAGACCTTAAAAAATGGTCTGCAGCATTTAATTCAGAACCCGGAGATTTAATGCTGATCATGGCCGGATCTGCAGATAAAGTGCGCAAACAATTAAGTGAATTGCGCCTCGAAATGGGTAATCGATTAGGCTTACGTGATAAAAATAAATTTTCACCGCTTTGGGTATTAGATTTTCCATTATTAGAATGGGATGAAGAAAGTCAGCGTTACCATGCTATGCATCATCCGTTCACTTCACCAAAACCGGAAGATATTGCCTTGTTGGATACCAACCCAGGCGATGTACGAGCGAATGCCTACGATATGGTAATAAATGGAACTGAGATCGGTGGTGGTTCGATCCGTATTCATGATAGAGCATTGCAGGCCTTAATGTTTAAGCATCTTGGATTTAGCACAGAAGAAGCTCAAAAACAATTTGGCTTTTTAATGGATGCCTTTGAATTTGGCGCACCTCCGCATGGTGGTATTGCTTTTGGTTTCGACAGGTTAGTTTCTATCTTCGCCGGATTGGATTCTATTCGCGATGTGATTGCTTTTCCTAAAAATAATTCCGGTCGCGATGTCATGATTGATTCACCTTCTACCATTGCTGAAGAACAAATGAAGGAGCTAAAGATTAGGACAACAAATTAGAAATCTAAGGTTTTCAGGTAATAAATTAGGGGAAAGAATTTCAAAATAATCTTTCTTAAAGAAATCTTATGTATCTATTTTTTAAATAATTTCTATTAAAATAACTTACATCTCTCCTCCTTATAACATTATTTATATTGTAACAAAAAGTTACATTTACCAGTTAAAATAAGATAAAACTGGATGTATGAGGAAGTTTTACAAAAAAGTAATTTACTTAATTAGTTTAACATGTATTGGCATTTTTTTAAGTCTGAGTGCAGGTGCCCAAATCATTATTACACAATATTATGAAGGTTCCAACATAAATAAATGGATTGAATTAACTAATCTCGGAAATACCGCTGTAAATACCGCTTCACCGCAATTAAAGTTAGGTGCTTGGCAAAAAACCGGATCATCCGGAGCGATGACAAATGCTGCAGGGTCAGGTGTAGTATTTAATGTGGTTAATCTCACGATAACTATACCAGCTAATGGATCGGTATTAATTGGCAATCCAAGTAATGCATCCGAAGTCCCTTATTTAACTGCTGCCAGTGCGGTGCTTAATAACGATGTAGTAATTGCATTTAACGGGAACGATGGTGTTGCCTTATTGGATGCTGGTAATAATATAATTGATGCATTTGGCGAAGGTATTAATGCTGCAGATATAAGCTGGGTTAGAAATTCAAGTGTTAGCGGGCCAAAGGCTCAATTTGATATAAACGAATGGACAAGCATCACGCGGGCAACTGTTCAAAATGCTTTAGATACAGATGATCCAAACCGCTTGGGGTCATATCTGCCACTTAATTTACCAGATTGTATAGCACCAACCAGCCAGCCTACTACACTGAGTTTTACAGCACAAAATACAAACAGCATAACAGCTTCGTTCACCGCTGCTTCAGATGCCGCTGAATATGTAGTGGTGAGAAGTTTAGGCAATAGCTTAAGTTCTGCTCCGGTTGACGGAACAGTTTATAATACAGGTGATGCTTTAGGTGGAGGTACAGTCGTGAGCCGGAATTCAACTACCACGTTTACTGCTACCGGATTAAGTAGTGGAACTAAGTATTACTTCTATATTTTCTCTTTAAATAATGCGTCTTGTGCAAATGGACCTGAATATTTTACAACAAGTCCGCTAATAGGGAATAAAACAACTACAACTCTCCCGGCGTGTAGTAATCCTCCTTCACAACCCACAAATTTCAACATTACGTCATTCAATTACAGTTTTATACAAGGTTCATTTACAGCAACTGTTGCTGATGAATACTTGGTGGTGATGAGTGCCAGCAGTTCTCTTTCTTCTAACCCGGTAAATCAAACAGTTTACAACGTAGGGGATATTTTAGGCGGAGGTACAGTAATTAAGAGGGGTGGTGGAGCTTCATTTGCTAAGAGTAGTCTGGCTGCAAATACCACCTATTATTTTTATATATTTTCAGTAAATAGTAATTGTACCGGAGGCCCGCTTTATTCAAGCGCTTCGCCATTAACCGGCAGCCAAACCACCAGTGCACCAAATACGGGAGCCTTAAATTATTATTTTGGTAATCTCCATAGTCACAGTAGTTATTCGGATGGGAATAAAGATGATACATCAAAAAAACCTACGGATGACTACACTTTTGCTAAAAATTCAAAGAAAATGGATTTTTTAGGAATTGCCGAACATAATCATACCCAGGCCGGAATGCATCTTGCTAACTGGCAGCCTGGAATGGATGCAGCTAAAGCAGCCACAACTCCAACATTTGTTGCTTTATACGGCATGGAATGGGGAGTAATAAGTGGCGGCGGGCATGTTGTTGTATATGGCATTGATTCATTAATTGGTTGGGAGGCTGGAGAGAACCAGATATATGTGCCCAAAAATACGTACACTGGTAGTACAGGTTTATTTCAAATCATAAACCGTCATGGATCCAATGCAATTGCCACTCTGGCTCACCCTAATAACTCTGATTATAATGGTATTGCTTTCTCGTACAATATTGGTGCAGATAATGCTATTGTAGGAACAGCTGTTGAAAGCGGGCCTGCGTCTTCAACCAATACTACTTATTCCGACCCGGGAAATTCAATGAGTTTTTTAAGCTACTATAATCAAATGCTCTCAAGGGGCTATCATTTGGGAGCTGTTATTGATCATGATAACCATTACTTTACTTTTGGTCGCACAACTAAATCTAGGCTAGTGATCCTGGCTCCTGCATTGACAGAAAATGATTTGCTGGATGGAATGAAAAAAATGCATTTTTATGCTACTCAAGATTCTGCAGCAAAAATTGCATTTACCATTAATTCACAACCCGTTGGAAGTGTTTTTGTGGGAAATAATGCTCCTGTTATTACAGTCAATACCACTACAACTGCATCGGTAACTAGTATCAAGATTATGTACGGGATACCTGGAAGTGGAACCAGTCCGGTACAAATAGCAAGCAGTTCTGCCGGGACGCTCACTTATACAGATAATGCCATTTCTGATTTATCCACGGGCTATTACTATGCTGATATTACCGAATCAGATGCAAGCAGAACCATTACTTCTCCAATATGGTACACCCGGGATGATAATAATACTTTACCTATTACACTCACATCCTTTTTTGCTATCAATGAAAAAGATAAGGTAACGTTAAAATGGACAACTGCATCAGAGCATAATAACCAATTATTCACCGTTCAAAAATATGTGGAAGGCTATAAAGATTATGTAGATGTGGGTAGTTTACCCGGCAAAGGAAATTCCTCCATCGCATTAAATTATTCTATTCAGGATATTCAACCCACCAATGGATTGGCTTATTACCGCCTGATGCAAAAGGATTTTGATGGCACTACAACATATTCAAATGTAGTAGCAGTGAACCGCAATAAACTTTCCAAAGCAGATTTTACATTATATCCCAACCCGGTTGATCAGGTAATGAATATCTCATTATTTGATAACAAAGAGGAAAGCACTCAAATAGAGGTATTTGATATGGCCGGAAATATGGTAATTAGACAAGCTATATCATTAAAAGCTGGAAGTCAAACGGTTTCCCTAAACATGGATAAGCTTAAAACTGCCGTATATGTAGTTAAAATTAATTTCGACGGGCAGGTAGTATCCAGGAGGGTAAATAAACTTTAGATATTTTAAAAGGTGATTGAAGACCTATGGCAATAACGTATAAATTGGATCTGGTTCCAACAACAGAACAAATCATTGAAGTTTATGACAGTTCTGGAATTAACAGACCCACTAAGGATAAAGACCGGATAAAGAAAATGTATGATCATTCTAATCTTATTGTATCAGCCTGGGATGATGATAAATTGGTGGGGATTTCACGTTCCTTAACAGATTTTTCATATTGTTGCTACCTCTCAGATCTTGCCGTTAGACAGGAATATCAACACAAGGGCATTGGTAAAAAACTCATCGAACTGACAAAAGAAAAAATTGGTGATCAGGCCATATTGCTTCTTCTTTCAGCGCCAACTGCTATGGAGTATTACCCAAAAATTGGCTTGCAAAGTATAGATAATGCATTTATCATTAAACGGGATAAATAACTTTGACAAATAACCTATTTGAATAATAGAGTTTAGATGATAATGAAAAACCTGCTGATTTTTATCTTCCTGTTTCCGATGTATCTGATGGCACAAGATTTTCCAACATACCATTGGCTAGGTAATGATACCCTTACCATTAAACATACACGCTACCAAACTACTTGGAGCTATGCCGCAAAATATCCCGTTAAGGTCCATTGGATCCTTACAACCGACATGCTGAATTGTACGGTAAAAACAAAGCGCTCAAATAAATTCACTGCCGATCCGTTCGTAAAAAACTCTAACTATAATAAGGATTATCTAAAATCAGGATACGATAAAGGGCACCAAATGAATGCCGGCGATAATGCCTGCTCATCCCAAACATATCCCGAATGCTGGTATTTTACCAATATGAGTCCGCAAATACCCGGACTTAACCGTGTGGTTTGGAAAAACCTGGAAGAGAAATGCCGAAAGGAAGCATTGAAAGAGGGAAGTTTGGATATAACCTGCGGCAATATCGGTAATGCCGGAACGATTGGAATAGATAAACTACAAATACCAACCCATTGCTGGAAGGTGATTAAACATACATCAGGCGCAACAGATGCCTATTTAATGCCTAATGCCGATACTGTAAAACTCCATCCATACACTTTCTATAAAATCGGCATAAAAGAATTGAATAAATTAACGGGGCTTGATTTATAATTTCCCATTGTCATAAACATGAACCTCCTCTTCTAATTCACCAGCAACTTATATCCTTTACCGTGCACATTAATAATTTCAACCGTTGGGTCTTCTTTCAAATACTTGCGAAGCTTACTTAAAAAAACATCCATACTGCGGCCATTGAAGTAATTATCATCATGCCAAATGCTTATTAGAGCTTCTTCGCGGGTGAGCACTTCATTTTTTTTCAGGCAAAGTAAACGCAGTAATTGGGCTTCTTTTGTAGATATTTTTTGTTGTTTCCCACCTTCGGTGATGAGTTGTGCGGTATAATCAAAATGATAATTGCCTATATCAAATTTAGTGGGTTGTTCTGCTTCTTCTTTTTTATTTGGATCTTCAACACGCTTTAATAAAGCGTTTATGCGAAGTAATAATTCCTCAATTCTAAATGGTTTAGTGATATAATCATCACCCCCTAAATTAAAGGCTTGTGCTTTATCTTCCATCATTGCTTTTGCAGTAGCAAAGATAATGGGCACATGAGCATTAATTTTTCTGATCTCTTTCCCTAATGTAAATCCGTCTTTTTTGGGCATCATCACATCTAAAATGCACATATTAAAGTGATCTTTTGTGAATGCTTTTAATCCCTCTTCGCCATCTTTGCATAAAACCACTTCAAATTTCCCTTTTAATTGCAGGTAATCCTGAAGTAGCATACCCAGGTTAGGGTCGTCTTCAACTAGTAAAATTTTTTTCATGCTATAGGGATTGTAATCTCAAATTCTGATCCTTTATCTTTTTCACTTTTTACACGGATGGTCCCGTTTAAGCGCTTAATAATATTGTTTACATAACTTAATCCAAGTCCAAAACCCTTTACATCATGCAAGTTTCCGGTGGGTATGCGGTAAAACTGTTCAAATATTTTCGATAACTGATCGCGGTTCATTCCTATACCCTTATCGGCAACTTTTATAATTAAGTTATTACCGGAATTAAAGGTACTAATCTGAATCTCAGGATCTCCTTTACTGTATTTGTTTGCATTATCCAGAAGGTTAAAGATCACGTTAGATAAATGCAACTCATCTCCCAAAACAGTTGCCCGTTGGGCATTTAGTTGTAAATCAACACTTGCATTTCTTTTTTGTAGCTGTAAGGCCATACTATCAATAATTGCAGCCAGCAGATCATTTATTTCAACTTCTTTGCGCTCTAATTTAAGATCACCCTTATCTATTTTAGCGATGTTCAAAACCCGCTCTATGTGATTACCAAGGCGAACATTTTCATCGTAAATTATTCCGGCTAACTTATCTACACGGTTCTTATCAGCCACTAATTCAGGATCTTTTAAAGCTTCGCTGGCTATCATAATGGTGGCAACCGGAGTTTTAAACTCATGCGTCATGTTATTAATAAAATCGGTTTTCATTTCCGATAATTTTTTCTGCTTTAAAATAGAATGAATGGTATAGCCAAAACAAAAAATAAGAACCAATAAAAGTCCACCGGACAGGCCCATCATAGCTGTAAGATTTGCCAATATGATATTGTTTTTATCAGGAAATGTGACCAGCAATATTCCGCTGTCTCTTATCATATCTTTTGGAAATAGTGGAGTTTTATAGCTGTTATAAGGTAAAAATTCAGACCGGTTAGATGCCCGTGTAAAAATGACAGAATCCTGTTTGACAGAAGTAACCTTAAATTCATAATTACTAAAAATAGATTGAGTATGCAATTCATTACGCAATATAGAATCTAATGTTATGGGATGAATCCGTTCACTTAAAGGCACATGAACTTGCTGATATTCTGTATAAAGATCTTTAAATACATCTTTATTCTGGCTGGTTGCATCTACATATTCCTTTACCTGTTTAATATGGTCTGTTTTATGCTCTTCATTGTTGTTGTTTGATGGGGATACGAAAACTATTTTGGGTTTGGGAAAGGTAATTAATCTCGGGCCAGATTGAGGATCAAAAACAATATACTGACGTACAGAATCTGGCTTAAGCCGATTTGAATTTATATTAGAACCTAATGGCGGATCAGAGAGAGCTCTGGAAATAGTTTGTTCTGTTTGTTGATGAACCTGTCCCAATGCATCTTCGTACTGATATACATTTACATGGAAATCATAATTTACGTCCTGCAAGTCTGCTGCTGTTATCGCATCATTAAATGAAAGAGCCCCGGGATTACGTAACCTAAACAGGCTATCTCTTAAACTAAAAATACTATCTGCTTTATGTTGTTCTTTACCCAGCATAATGGCATAACTTTGGGATGACTTTCTTTTCTTGATGTATTTATTACTATTTCTTATAAGAAAATGAGCTCTCTTTACAGGCTCTTTTATATCTCTTTTATGAGGGATCTCTACTTTGGTAACTAAAAAATTATTAGCATCCAGTTTTTGCAATTTATCTACAACATTAGTTAATGCCTGGTTTACAGATTGGTCAAATTGTTTTGAATTGAGTTTATATGCCTGGCTTAAAAAATATAATTGCATTCCCATTACGCCTACCAGGGCAATAGTCATTAATGTAATAATAAGATTTATACTATTTCTTTTCATTCTAACTAAACAAAAATACGCAACCTGCTCTTAGCCAACTTGCTTTTAACAATTTTTAACAATCCTTTAACAAAATAGTGGTTTATAGTCATTTAATTTTGTTTGCAACCTTAAATAATAATGATATGAAAAAGTATTCACCCATCAATCCAGCTTTCACATTAAGCCTGGTAGTTTTACTCCTTTTAAGCCTAAAGCCTTCGATTCAGGCACAGGAAAGGAAAGAGCAAACAATTATCATCAACAATGGTGATACAATTATTAATGGGAAAAAATTAAATGAAGTTAGCAAAGCTGAACATAAACGCTTGCTGGAAGAATTTAAGGAAATGGAAAATAACATGCAAAATTCGGGAGTAATGTTTAATAAAGATAAAAATGAGAATATTGTGATTAAACGCAAAAAGGGTAAAAATGCTGATATAACCATAAGTCAGAAAGGAAAAGAACCAAAAATTTTATACTGGAAAGATTTGGATGATGATAAAATGATGGAATTTAATTCCGATGATAAGAATCCGGGTAAAATGCATGCTTTTAAATTTAATGGTGATAGTACGCTGGCCTTCGATTTAGATACATTGATGAATGGTTTTAGCTTTAAAATGACCGGACCGGATAGCAATATGCATAAACGTATGATGAGCATGAATAAGAATTTTAGATTTGAAATGCCTGAGGGGATGAAAGGAAGACAACATCCTCATTTATTTGTAGATGGTTCAGAGTTCCCAGGATTTGGAGAGGAGGAGCGAAATAATTCCCAATCTTTTAATTACATGAATACAGATAAAGATGGTATTACTTCCAGAATGAATATCCGCATAAGCGAAGCAAATGATGAAATGCTGAATAAAATCACCGGTAATGAAAAACACACAACATCTTTAGAAGTAGCAGATTTAACGCTTTTCCCTAATTTCTCCAATGGAAAAATAACCTTATCTTTTAATTTAGATGAACATGGAACAACAGATATTAAGATTTTAGACAGCGACTTAAAACCAGTATTTACAGATAAGCAGATAAACCTTGGCAGTAATTACACAAAACAAATTCTGTTACCTAAAAATGGAGTTTATTACATTACAGTTAGCCAGAACGGTAACTGGTTTATAAGAAGATTGATTAAAGAATAATTGTTTAGTAAGTGAGTGAGAAAAAATCCCGTTCCGGTTTCCGGACGGGATTTTTTATGTTATTAACCTATGAAAATAGAGGTTTTAAAATTTAGAATGGCAAATCATCATCATCTGGTGTAGAAGTAATATCAACCGGTGCAGCATAGGCCGGGGTTGATACAGCCGCAGCTTCAGCTCCTCCGAGTACGTTGATTCTCCAAACTACCAGAGTGTTAAAATAAGATGTTTTCCCCGCTTTGTCTGTCCAAGGCCGACCACGAAGATTAAAAAAAAGCTCCACCTGATCTCCAATTTTAACATTATCAAACATCGAAACTTTATCCTGTACGGCTTCAAACTTAATGAATTCCGGGTAAGTTGGGTTTTCCGCATATTCTATAATCAGTTCACGCTTTTTGAACTTGTCACTCACCTCAATTACGGGTGAAACTTCATGTACTTTTCCTTTAATATCCATTTTATAATCGCATTAAAACAATCAAACCTAAATTGCATACCATCCTAAAAAGGCTCTGATGTAAGTTTGTTGCTGTGTTTAAAAACTTTGTTTTATAAATTTTCTGTAAAAATAAGCTATTTTATGGAGGTTTTAATTGAGTAACTTCGCAAATTATTATGCAAGTTTTCCACACAAAAAGTAAGATCATAATTACCTGTAATAATCGTTTATCAACGTATTTGCAACAGGAAGTCGAAGCCTTAGGCTACACCATTATAAGAAGTTTCAGCACCGGCGTTGAGCTGGAGGGATCCATAAATGATTGTATTCCGCTTAACCTTAATTTGCGCTGTGCCAGTCAGGTTCTGTATTCTATTAAATCGTTTGAGGCAGAAAATCCTGCAAGGCTGTATAAAGAGCTATTAGAAATTGAATGGGAAAAACTCATTGACTTTTCAGGATATTTTTCTGTGACTTCAACTGTAGATAATGAAACGATTACTACCCCATTATTTGCAAACTTAAAAGTGAAAGACGCCATTGTTGATCGCATTAAAGAGAAAAAAGAAATCAGGCCAAATACAGGCCCTGATGGGAATAGAGCTGTAATTCATTTGTATTGGAAAGATGAATTTGCAGAGATTTTCATTGATACATCAGGCGAAACATTAGCCAAGCATGGTTATCGTAAAATACCCGGCAAAGCCCCGATGTTAGAGGCATTAGCTGCCGGAACCATTATGGCTACAGGGTGGGATAAAAAAAGTCATTTTGTAGCCCCCATGTGTGGCTCCGGAACATTGGCTATTGAAGCTGCTCTTTTAGCTACAGATAAAACTCCTGGCCTTTTTCGTATGAATTATGGTTTTATGCACATTTTGGGATACGAAGAAGAAGTATTCTTTGCAGAGCGCCGTAAACTGAAAGATCAGGCTAAAAAGGAAATTGATTTTAAAATTATTGCCACAGATATTTCGGAAGATGCTGTTGATATTGCCAAAAAAAATGCAAAAACAGCGGGTGTAGATCATCTTATTGATTTTTCAGTTTGTGATTTTGCAGATACCGAAGTGCCCGAAGGTAATGGAGTGGTGATGTTTAATCCGGAATATGGTGAACGTTTAGGCGTACATACCAAACTGGAATCTACTTATAAACGCATCGGCGATTTTATGAAGCAGAAATGTAAAGGTTATCGTGGTTACATTTTCACAGGCAATCCGGATCTGGCAAAGAAAATAGGCTTACGTGCATCCCGAAGAATTGAATTCTATAATGGCAAGCTTGACTGTCGTTTGCTGGAATATGAGTTGTATGAAGGCAGTAAAAGAGACCCCAAAGAAAGTGAATGATAAAATTTTACTTACAGCAGATTTTGTTCGTCAATCCCTTGAAGGTGCAGAATCAGGACACGATTGGTGGCATATTGAACGGGTTTGGAATAATGCAAAACTCATTGCAAAAAGCGAAGATGTTGATTTGTTTGTGATAGAGTTAGCTGCTCTGCTTCATGATATTGCCGACAGTAAATTTCATGATGGAGATGAAGAAATCGGCCCCAAGAAAGCCGGAGATTATTTGAAAAGCATAGATGTGGGAGAAGAGATCATAGAACATGTTCAAAAAATCATTCTTAACGTGTCTTTCAAAGCCAGTTTGGGAGAAGTTAAATTTCATTCAAAAGAACTGGAAGTTGTTCAGGATGCAGATCGTTTAGATGCTATCGGAGCCATTGGAATTGCCCGTGCTTTTACCTATGGAGGATTTAAAAACAGGGAACTATACAATCCTGAAATAGCCCCTAATTTAAATATGAATAAAGAGGAATATAAAAATTCTTCTGCTCCTACGATTAATCATTTTTATGAAAAATTGCTACTGCTTAAAGATAAAATGAATACGGCAACAGGTAAAAAAATCGCCGAAGAGCGTCATCATTTTATGGAAACCTATTTGAAACAATTTTATGATGAATGGAATGGAAAACAATAATGCTCTTTTCTATTTTGGCTACGCTAGTAATTTGAAACTATCTTATTGAAAGAACTAATAAAAGATACATTAAGAATATAAGCAGGAAGTTAGTAGAATATAAATCTAAATATTATTCTTATTTTTATTAAACTTAAAAACTTAATTATGAAACATTCTTTACTCTCTTGTTTAATTATATGAAATATTCTAACTTTTAATTTTGCACACGCCCAGCAGCACCTATATGGTATGACGTTACAAGGCGGCCAACACGATAATGGGGTTATTTTTAAATGTGATCTTGATGGCAGCAATTATGCTATATTACATGATTTTGACTCCTCGGTAGAGGGAGCTTATCCTAAAGGTAACCTAACCCTGCTGGGCAATAAACTTTATGGTATGACTTCTTCTGGAGGAGCGAATGGTGGTGGTGTTCTTTTTTCGTATGACCTTACTCTTAATATAAATAAGCCTTATGCTATATTGTATGAGTTCGGCGCATCGAATAATGATGGCATTTCCCCTTCGGGCAGTTTAACACTAGCATCAGACGGTAAATTGTATGGTACAACTTCCGCAGGTGGGGATACCAATGATGGGACCATCTTTTCTTATAATCCTTCAGACGATACTTACTTTAAAAAATATAGTTTTGAATTAAATACTACCGGTAATGCCCCATTAGGGAATTTAACGGAGCTAAACGATAAATTATATGGCATGAACTCTGGCGGAGGAAGCCAGTTACAGGGTACAATTTTTGAATACGACTTTGGCTTCTCTCAAATAACTCAGGTATTTAATTTTGGGCAGGTTAATAATATTGCAGATGGGTCCACTCCTCAAGGTAGTTTAACACTGTCTAATGGAACATTGTATGGTATGACCTCTACCGGAGGTTCGAATAATAATTTTGGGGTAATCTTTTCATTTAACCCTAAGGTTGGTTATACCCATTTGATTGATTTTGACCCTTCTGAAAATTTTCCCTCAGGTAGTTTAACAATAGACGGTAGCCAGCTCTATGGTATGACTTCTGCCGGAGGAACATCCGGAACACTTTTTTCTTACGATCTGGCCAATCCTGGTAGTATAACGAACCTCGAAAATTTTAAAGATAGTAACGGCGCTAGTCCTTTAGGTAGTGTAATTGAATTCAATAATATATTTTATGGTATGACCCAGCAAGGCGGATCTAAGAATGGTGGGGTAATTTTTTCATATGATCCTGCTGCCGGAACTCCGTATTCTATATTACATGAGTTTGATTCGAGCAACAACACCCAGGGAAGGTTTCCGGATGGCGATCTTACTGTTGTTGACGATGCTGTTTTACCGGTTAGCTTAACCAGTTTTACTGCAAAAGTAGAAAATAACGAAGTTGAAATAGAATGGGCTACCGCATCAGAACAAAACAACAGCCACTTTATAATAGAACGCTCTATAGATGGCACTAAATTCGATAAAATGGGTACTAATATAGAAGGCCATGGTACTACATCAGCACCGCAACGTTATTCTACTTATGACCATAATCCAGAAAATGGGGTTAATTATTACCGCTTAATACAGGTAGATTTAAATGGTCAGGCTGCTGACAAAGGAACTAAAGCAGTTAAATTTAACTTAGGCCACGCGTTTGTTGCGTCATTACAGGTTTCTCCAAACCCGGTAACCAATGTCATTAAATTTAAACTAGGTAACTATACCGGGAAAGAAGTAAAAGCGGTACTTACTACAATGTCCGGGAAAATCCTGCATAAGCAAACACTGGAAGTAAGAGAGGGTATCGAAAATACCTTAAACTTCAAACCGGTTTCAGGTTCATATTTATTACGCATAAACGGAGAAGGCGGCTTAAATCTTTCTAATGTGGTTCTTGTCCAATAAAAGAGTAAAACCATAACGTATTGAAGAATAAAAGGCTGTAGCAATTGAAAGCTGCGGCCTTTTTCGATAAATAGCAAAACAGATATATAATAAGTCGCCTTATTTAATCGAATTTTACGCAGAATGGAATACGATAATACGTTTTATTATTTCAGCAGATTGAGCAGCATAAAATAAATAAGCATCATACCCCCGCTTATCATGGTCATTCGGGTCATGTTTTTAAAATTTGCCTTTTTTTCATCTTCCCAGGTTTGTATAAACCAATTTATAAAAACGCCGAAAACAGGAAGAGCACATATCAGAAATAGCCAGAAGTTTTTTAGTTGCTCCAAGTTAGACCAGTAAACGAATAGCAGGATAGTAGCTAAACCAAAAAAAAGGCCGGCAAACCAAAAAGATCCTTTTATGCCCAGTACAATACTTAGTGTTTTGTCGCCTCGTTTGCTGTCCTCTTCATGTTGATAGATCTGCGTAAGCGGATAAGATGCACCAATCAAACATGAACAAATTAAACCGGCATACAGAAAGAGCGCATCCCCTAATGAAAAAATACGTAGTCCCGAAATAGCTGCATAACTTGTCCAGTAAATAAAAGCTCCCTGAAAAAAGAATACAATCAAAAAACTAAAGATGGGATACTTTTTTAATCGGGTTGCCGGGTGACTATATAATTTAGACAGTACGCCATAAATTAACACTGCAAAACCAAATGGAAAACTAACCATTAAGCCCAGCAGAATAGCCATAAACTCCATAAATAATGAAAGGTAATACAGGCTTTTATCAACCGTTGGCGGTTTTTCAATTAAAGCGATGCTGCCTTCATCTTTATCAAAATAACTATTGTAACCATTACTTGCCGGATACGCAAAAAAATGCCAGCAAATAAAAACTAATACAGCATGACTTATATTAATTATCGGGACCTGGCTTAACGCAAAAAAATACACAGGCATTAGAAAAAAAGAAAAAAGAAATCTCAAATGGATGAATGCCGAACGTGTTGGAATAATTGCCCAAACTATTTTCATGCCCTAAAGTACAATAATGCAATCTCTTTTTTTTCTTGATTTATCTATTAGCAAATTCCAATATTTAATACTTTATTTATAGAATGAGCAGCTGCATTACTGCGATTGGCACCGCCAATCCCCCATATAAAATTCCGCAAAAAACGATATATCATTTTATGGTTGGCGCCTTTGGGTTGAATGAAACTCATACTTCGCGATTAAAGCAGATCTATGATCACTCCGGTATTGATTATCGCTATTCGGTAATCCCGGATTTTGGCAAAAATAAAAAAGACAATCACACTTTTTTTGCCAATACCCCCAACATGGAGCCCTTTCCAGGTACCAGTCAAAGGCTTAAAATATACCAGAACGAAGCTATCAATATTGCCGCAACTGCTGCAAAAAACTGCTTAGGCTCCTTTAAAAAGGATCTTACAAAAGATATCACTCATCTAATTACAGTAAGTTGCACAGGCATGCATGCTCCCGGAATTGATATTGAATTGGTGGCGAAATTAGGCCTTAATAAACATACCGAACGTACTTGTATTAATTTTATGGGATGTTATGGTTCATTAAATGCCTTAAAAGTGGCAGATTATATTTGCCGTGCAAATGTTCATGCAAAAGTATTAATTGTGTCTATTGAACTTTGTACCTTACATTTTCAGAAAGAAAGTACATTAGATAACTGGGTTGCTAATTCTCTTTTTTCTGACGGAGCTGCCGCAGTGCTGGTTGAAAATATCGCACACAAAACAGGCATAAATAGCTACCTCACATTAGATACATTTTACACCGAATTTGTACACGAAGCAAAGGATGAAATGGGCTGGTATGTAGGTGATACCGGTTTTGAAATGAAGCTCACCGCTAAAGTATCCAAACAAATTAAACGCCATATTAAACCGATAACAGATCAGCTTTTAGCTAAAGCCGGATTAAACTTTGATCAAATCAGTCGTTTTGCAGTTCATCCCGGAGGACGGAAAATATTGGAAGCCGCCGAAGAAGCATTGGGATTTACGAAAGAAAAAAATAAATTTAGTTATGCTGTTTTGCGTGATTATGGTAACATGTCATCAGCAACGATACTATTTGTTTTAAAGAAACTTTTGGAAGATCCCGAGGTAAAGAAAAAAGAGAATATTTTAAGTTTTGCATTTGGACCGGGCTTAACAGTAGAATCTATGATCCTTCAACGTAATTAATATGCCCGATTTTAGTCATAGAAGCGTTGAAAATGAGATGATGGATGATTTTTCATTAGATCATACCATTATTGATCCCATAATGGATGAACTGGAAGTGGTAAATAAATTATTAGGCGGCTACAGCGTGTTTTTTGATGCCTTCCGGCGATTAAAAATTCAGAATGGAATGACCATTAGCGATTGGGGTTGTGGAGGTGGGGATTCGCTGAGAGTAATTGCAAAATGGGCTCGGAAAAGAAATCTCAAAATCACCCTTATTGGTGTAGATGCTACCACTTCTGCTATAGAATATGCCCGAAAAAAGTCTAAAGACTATCCAGAAATATCTTATATTTTAGAAGATGTAATGAATGATAGTTTAAAAACGAATCAATTTGATATTGTTATTTCAAGTCTTTTTACACATCATTTTCAGGATGAAAGCTGGATAAAACTAATTCAAAAAATGAATGATTGTGCCAGGTATTCAGTCATCATAAACGACCTGCATCGCCATTGGTTTGCCTATTACTCTATTGGGATATTAACACGGTTCTTTTCCAAATCAGAAATGGTTAAGCATGATTCTAAAGTTTCGGTACTGCGAAGTTTCAAAAAGAAGGAACTAAAGATCATGTTAGAAAAAGGTGGGATAAGAAATTACACACTCAAATGGATGTGGGCATTTAGATGGCAGGTTATCATTCTACCCTTTTCAGAAAAAGCTTGAAAATTTATGAGCAAAGTAGTCATAATAGGTGGTGGCTTAGCCGGATTAACCAGTGCTCTAGCTCTAAATCGTCAGGAGTTTGAGGTGGTTATTATTGAGAAAAAGCAATATCCCTTTCATCGCGTTTGTGGAGAATATATTTCTAATGAAGTTTTACCTTTTCTTAAGTCATTAGACCTGAATATCCAGGAACTTGAGCCATCAAAATTATCCCGTCTGGCAGTGAGTTCGGTTGCCGGAAAAATAGTATATGCACCTCTTGATTTAGGGGGCTTCGGAATAAGCCGGTATACATTCGATCATTACCTATATCAAAAAGCAGTGCAGTCGGGTGTTGTTTTTATTTTTGATAAAGCAACTGATGTACTTTTTGATGAGAATGAATTTGAAATAAAATTAGCTAATCATTCCTCAATAAATACATCCATTTTAATAGGTGCTTATGGTAAACGAGCTAATCTGGATCAAAAATTAAACCGCTCTTTTTTTTATAACCGAAGTCCGTATATGGGTGTAAAATATCATATCAAAACAGATTTCCCCAATGATCTAATTCAGTTGAATAATTTTGAAGGTGGTTATTGCGGTGTCTGTAAAATTGAAGATGATAAGTACAGTTTATGTTATCTTACAGAAACAAAAAATCTTAAAAAGCATGGTAACATTCCTGAAATGGAAGAGCAAATACTTTTAAAAAATGTCCATTTAAAACATATGTTTAAAAATTCAGAATTCCTGTTTAACAAGCCGGAAACCATAAATGAAATTACATTTGAACGAAAATCGCTGGTGGATAATCATATCCTTTTTTGTGGCGATGCTGCGGGAATGATCACCCCCTTGTGCGGCAACGGAATGGCCATGGCTATCCATTCTGGTAAACTAATTGCAGAAACTATTACAGATCATTTAAAAACTGATTCAGAATTATTGAATAGAGAAATTTTAGAAAAAACCTATCATCATCAATGGGAAAAGCAATTTGCCAGCCGTTTAAAAACAGGCAGGTTTATTCAGAAACTATTTGGAAATAATACAGTTTCCGATATGGCTGTTTCTCTGTTGAAAACCTTCCCGTCTTTAACACAAAGGATGGTGAAAAAAACTCATGGCAAACCATTTTAATAGTAAATTGCCCCTATGAAACTAAGTGTGCTTGTATTTTTAAATGCCCTGGCTGTAGCAGTATGCTTGGGCTCAATTAATTTTTATTTTCAGCATAATTGGTATGATCTTTTTTTAACGTTTTTCATTGCATTAATTGTAAGTTTTACTGTTTTCTATTACATGATAGAAAAATATGTATACAGCAAGATAAAACTGATCTATAAACTCATTCATAATTTAAAATTGGGTAAAGATTTAAAAGATGCTTTAGGTGAATATGTAAGTTCAGATCCGATTAATGATGTAGAGCAGGAAGTAAAGGAATGGGCCCGGGATAAAAAATCTGAAATTGATCTTTTAAAACAACAGGAAAAATTTAGAAGGGAGTTTTTATCCAATATCTCACATGAGTTTAAAACGCCTCTTTTTGCGATACAGGGTTATATTGAAGCTTTACAGGATGGAGAAATTAATGATCCAGAGATGGGGAAACGCTTTCTAGAGAAAGCAGCTAAAAATGTAGACCGGCTTAGTTTTTTAATTAAAGATCTGGATGAAATATCAAAATTAGAAAGCGGAGAAATTCCTATAAACTATGAAAAATTTGATTTGGCCGAATTGATAGACGAAGTCTTAGAATCTATGGAATTAAAGGCAAAAGAACATAAGATCGATCTCATTTTTAAAGAAAAATATAATTATCCCACTTGGGTAAAAGCAGACAAAGAAAAAATACGACAGGTTGTGGTTAATTTAATTGATAATTCCCTTAAATATGGTAAAGAAAACGGCACCATAGCCATTAAAACTTTTGAACTGCACGATCAAATTTTAGCAGAAGTGACAGATGATGGAATTGGAATTGAAGAAAAATATCTTCCCAGAATATTTGAACGTTTTTATCGTACAGATAAAAGCCGGTCCCGAAAAATTGGCGGGTCGGGTTTGGGTTTAGCTATTGTAAAACATATTATAGAAGCTCATCAGCAAACGATAACGGTTAGAAGTACAGACGGAATAGGCTCTACATTCGGATTTACCCTGGAAAAAATAAAGTAAAGTATTAATAAGCTCAATGTTAACATTAACTTAACATTGGGATAGTAGTTTTGTTTACATTTTTAATAGCATTATGTCATTAAACAGTATCTTTCAATACTTCGTCCCTAAAGACAAAAAATTTTTCCCTCTTTTTGAACAAGATAGTGCTAACTTAATTGTAATGGCACAACGCCTTACTGAAGCTGTTCATACAGAAGATATAACCCGTCGTAATGAGTTATTTAAGGAAATTGAAAATTTAGAACATGTGGGTGATGAAATTACACACCAGATCCACCTGGAATTAAGCAAGAACTTTATAACACCATTTGATAGAGAAGATATTCATCAACTTGCAAGCGCCATTGATGATATTGCAGATTATATTCATGGCTCTGCCAGCAGAATGTTTCTGTATAAGGTGACTATAATTACCCAGCCTATTAAAGAGTTATCAGAACTCATATTACAGGCTTGTCAGGATCTGGATAAAGCCATCCGTGAACTGCGTAATCTTAAAAATATTCATAACATTGCTGATTCATGTGTTCGCATTAACAGTATCGAAAACCAAGCTGATTATGTATTTGATAAAGCTGTAGGCGAACTTTTTGAATATGAAAAAGATGCTGTGAATCTCATCAAATATAAAGAAGTACTTTCTGCATTAGAAACCGCAACAGATATGTGTGAAGATGCAGCCAATGTATTGGAGTCAATCTTAGTTAAACACGCCTAAACTTTAGATTTTAACTTAATATTATGGTTTCTACTTTATTAATTGTTGTAATCATACTGGCATTAATATTTGATTATAGTAATGGCTTTCATGATGCAGCGAATTCAATTGCTACTATCGTTTCAACAAAAGTATTAACACCTTTTCAGGCAGTTATTTGGGCAGCTTTTTTCAATTTCATAGCTTACTTCATCGCAAAATATTATTTCGGTGAATTTGGAGTAGCAAATACTGTTGCCAAATCTGTTCATGAAGAATTTATAACGCTGTATGTTATTCTTGCCGGATTGCTAGCCGCCATATCATGGAATTTATTGACCTGGTGGTTTGGTATTCCATCAAGTTCTTCGCATACCTTAATAGGAGCCTTTGCAGGAGCAGCAATTGCTCATGGAGGTTTTAGTGCTCCGCGGATGGATGTTATTGGCCTTATCGTTCTTTACATATTTTTAGCTCCATTTATAGGGATGGTGATTGCCTATGTCATTAATGTTATTATCATCAATATTTGCAGAAACGCTAATCCATCTAAAGCAGAATGGTGGTTCAGGAAATTACAATTGGTTTCATCTGCATTATTCAGCATCGGGCATGGAAGCAATGATTCGCAAAAAGTAATGGGAATCATTTCGGTAGCTTTAATTTCCCAGAAAATTATACCCTCTATTAACGATATGCCTACCTGGGTTCCTATCGCCTGCTACACAGCCATTGCCGCCGGAACGATGAGCGGAGGTTGGAGAATTGTTAAAACCATGGGAACAAAAATCACGAAAGTTACCCCTTTAGAAGGTGTTGCAGCAGAAACTGCCGGAGCACTTACCTTATTTATGACCGAGCATTTTAAAATCCCGGTGTCCACTACACATACCATCACAGGCGCTATTATAGGTGTGGGTTTGAGTAAACGGGTTTCTGCCGTAAGATGGGGTATAACCATTAGTTTGTTATGGGCATGGGTATTAACCATTCCGGTCTCGGCTGTTTTGGCTGCACTTATTTACGCTATTATTAAATTGTTTATATAACAATTCCTCATTACTTAGGATAACTCATTAATTACTCTTACCGAAAAGGTATGTAATATTTTTCCTATGTTTAGTAGATAATTGCAGCGTATGAAATTTCCTTCCCTACAATCACTTTGGAGTGGTTTAAAAAATGTTTCACAACGTTTTCCATTAGAAATATTAGTTACTGTAATTGCTGTTATATGTGCAATAAAGCTCGTTAATAGTCAAACTCCCCAATATTTCTCATCAAATAAAGTTTTAATCAGGATATTAATAGCAAGCCATTTGGGGCTGCTTGTTTTTCTGTCTTTTACACTTTTTTCTGAAAGCCGGAGCATTTTACAGAAGCAAAAATACGCTGTGCGCATTATAGCTTTAGGCTTAGTGGTTTTTATAGGTTTTATGTTAAATCCTAATGATAATAAACAAGATTTACTTCGTTATATCTTCCTGACATTTTCATTTCATCTATTGGTTTCTTTTGCGCCGTTTATTGGTCGCGGATCGCTGGACGGGTTTTGGGAGTTTAATAAAGCACTGTTCCTGCGGTTTTTAACCTCTGCATTATATTCAGCAGCATTATTTGCAGGTTTAGCTATTGCTTTAGCAAGTATAAATGGTTTGTTTAATGCCCATATTCCATCCGAACGTTATTTTCAACTTTGGATACTTATAGCAGGCCTATTTAATACTATATTTTTTTTGGCAGGAATTCCTTCCGATTTAAAAATTCCTGAAAATGCAGATAACTATCCAAAAGGCTTAAAGATTTTTACTCAATATGTACTCATCCCATTAGCCACTGTTTATCTGGCGATTTTATTAGCGTACGAAATAAAGATTCTTATTAACTGGGAACTGCCTAAAGGATACGTTTCTATGCTTATTATGGGATATGCTGTATTTGGCATATTATCCTTGTTACTAGTGTATCCCATCCGAAATAACGAAGACAATAGATGGATTAAAGTATTTTCAAAAAGTTTTTATTTGCTGATGATTCCTCTGCTTGTCTTATTGCTTTTTGCAGTTTGGAAACGAGCTTCAGAATATGGTATTACAGAAAGCCGATATGTGCTAATTTTATTGAGCATATGGCTTATAGGAATCACCTTGTACTTTCTGGTCAGCAAAAAAGATAATATTAAAGTAATTCCGATATCCCTCTTTTTCTTATCTGTTATGGCGGTATATGGTCCGCAAAGTGCAGGAGCTGTATCTGAATATTCACAAATTTCCCGATTGCGATTTATGCTTGCACATAAAAGCAAAGAGAAGGAAAGCCAAATAGCGTCTACTATAGATTATTTAGTAAACCAACATGGATTGGAAAGTTTACAACCCGTTGTTAAGGAAGATATCAATAAAATAAAATCCTATTATCTCATAAAAATTAAGAAAGACACTTTAAATAGATCTGCATATTATGAAAACTATGATGTAATAAATAATACAAAGGATAGCATTTTAAGAAGCTTAAAAGTAGATCGTTCAGCAACAGACGGCGTTTATACTCCGGAAGTAGAGGGATTCTTTGAATTATCTCAAGATGCAATTATAGATGTAAGCGGATACAAAAGAGCTGTACAATTTGAAGCTAATGAAATGACTGCTCGCATTAAAGGATATAATGACAATGATATAAAATCTATAGAATGTCAAATAGGTAATAAGACCTATGAAATTTTTATTGATTCCCTCCATCGGGTTTCAATTACTAATGAAAGTAAAACTATTAGTTTTGATACCAAAGTAGTATTGAACACACTTCTTTCAAAAAAGACGCAATTTAAACAGAATAGTAGTGGTTATCGTTTAGACGTTCCGGGTAGTTTAATGGTATTTAACAAAACATTAAATGGAACTCTTGTTACATGCAGATTCAATAAAATTAATGGCACAAAAAATATGTATCCCTCTGATTTTACCGGGATAATTCTTATAAAATGAATTTGCAGGGAACTTATCCCTGCAAATTTAACTGTAATTACAAATCAAATTTAATCCCCTGAGCTAAGGGTAATTTATCCGAATAATTGATTGTATTTGTTTGTCGGCGCATATAAACTCTCCATGCATCAGAACCGGATTCACGGCCACCACCGGTTTCCTTTTCACCACCAAAAGCACCACCAATTTCAGCCCCAGATGTACCAATGTTTACGTTTGCAATTCCACAATCAGAACCCCCGTTTGATAAAAACTGTTCAGCTTCACGTAGATTTAAAGTCATAATAGCTGATGATAATCCTTGCGGAACACCGTTTTGCATCGCGATAGCTTCATCTAAGGTTTTATATTTCATCAGGTATAAAATGGGCGCAAAAGTTTCATGCTGTACAATTTGAAATTCATTTTTTGCTTCGGCCATACAAGGCTTCACATAACAACCGGACTCATATCCTTTACCTTCTAAAACTCCACCTTCCACTATGAATTTCCCGCCTTCTGCTTTACACTTTTCAATAGAATCTAAATAATTCTTTACAGCATCTTTATCAATCAGCGGACCCACATGAATATGTTCATCCAACGGATTTCCTATGCGTAACTGACTGTAAGCTTTTACCAGTTTATCTTTAAATGTATCATAAACACTTTCGTGGATAATCAACCTTCGTGTAGAAGTACAGCGTTGTCCGGCTGTTCCTACAGCTCCAAAAACAGCACCAACTAAAGACATTTCCAAATCGGCATCTTTAGAAATAATGATGGCATTATTTCCGCCAAGTTCCAGCAAACTACGGCCTAAACGAGCCCCTACTGCTGCTCCTACCGCTTTCCCCATCCGGGTTGAGCCGGTTGCAGAAATCAAAGGAACCCGAGAATCATTACTCATTAATTCACCAATATTGCGATCTCCAATAATAAGGCATGAAACACCTTCCGGAACATCATTCGCTTCAAATACTTTTTGAATAATATGCTGGCAGGCTATAGCCGTTAAAGGAGTTTTTTCGGATGGTTTCCAAACACAAACATCGCCACAAACCATCGCTAAGGCAGCATTCCAACTCCAAACAGCAACCGGAAAATTGAAAGCAGAAATAATTCCAACAATCCCCAGCGGATGCCATTGCTCATACATACGATGAGAAGGGCGCTCGGAATGCATAGTAAGGCCATATAATTGGCGTGATAATCCTACAGCAAAATCGCAAATATCAATCATTTCCTGTACTTCTCCATAGCCTTCCTGTAAACTTTTGCCCATCTCATAAGAAACAAGCTTGCCCAGATCTTCTTTATTTTTCCGAAGTGCATCCCCTAACTGCCGGATAATTTCGCCACGCTTTGGAGAAGGCCATGTACGCCATATCTTAAAAGCCTGTTGTGCTTTTTCTATAATCTGATTATAATCTTCAGGGCTTGCAAATTTTACCGCTGCAATTTCTTGTCCATTAACAGGCGAATACACTTTATGTATAGCATTGTTACCATTGCTATTCCATGTTTTACCAGTACTTCCTGCTTCATTAATGGTATTTATCCCCAGGCTCTTCAAGATAGGCTTAATGTCTATTTGCATATTATTTCGTATTTTTGACAAAGTTAATAATTTCCACAAGGCAGATTAAAGAGAAATTTAAAAAGACGATTTCTATAAAGTTTATATTTTATTTATTGTCAGACAATTATGCCTTCGATTGTCAGCATGTGGAAAAATAAAAGTTAAACAACTCTTATTAAAAGTTAAATTAACCAAAACAAAAGAACTAATAAAGTTCTTTAATAATTATTATATTGGCAGTTAAACGTTCTCAATTATATATTTTTTAGGATGGACGAAGATTTTGAATTTGATTTTTCCGAAGATCCACGATTTTCGGTAGAACGATATGAGGAAATGATCCGAAACCAGGATCAGTATTTTTTTGATGCACAGGCTTTTGAAAATATCATTGATTATTATATAGAAAAAAATGATCCGATTAAGGCACTTCAGGTTGTAGATTACGCTTTAAACCAACATCCTTTTGCAGCCATATTTTCCGTTAAGCAAGCGCAACTATTTATAGCAACAGATCAACTTGATAAAGCTTTTAATGCGCTTAATAAAGCAGAAATGTTAGAACCATCGGAGGCGGAAATCTATACCCTTCGCGGTAATATTTATGAAGGTATGGAGCGTCATGAAGAGGCTTTAGAAAATTATAAAAAAGCCCTTGGCCATGCAGAAAGTACAGATGAGATTTTATTGCACATTGCTTACGTTTACCAAAATATGGGTGACTATGAAAGCTCTGTACAGTATTTAAAACTGTGCTTGCAGCAAAACATGGAAAACCAGGATGCTCTTTACGAACTTGCTTTTTGCTATGATGTATTAGATAAGCAGAAAGAAAGCATCCGTTTTTATGAGCAATATATTGATAACGAACCTTATTCTTATGCGGCCTGGTATAATTTAGGTAACTCTTTTAATAAGTTAGATCTATATGAAAAAGCTATTGATGCTTATGATTATGCTATTTTAATTAAGGATAATTTTGCTTCGGCCTATTTTAATAAAGGAAATGCTTTGGTTCATTTAGACCGATATGCCGAAGCGATAGAGGTTTATAAACAAACTTTTGAATATGAGCCGCCAAGCGGTGATACCTATTGTGCCATCGGCGAATGTTATGAAAAGCTGGAACAAATGGAGGAAGCACGATCATATTATAAAAAATCAGTAAAACTTGACCCAAAACAATCTGATGCGTGGTTTGGTATCGGTGTGACTCTTGATTTTGAAGAACGATATTTTGAGTCTCTTCATTTTTATAAAAAAGCTTTAGATATTGACGATAAAAACCCCGATTACTGGTTTGCCATTGCAGATGCACAGTATAAATTGAAGCAACTGGATGAATCGGAAAAAGCGTATGAAAAAGTTCTTGAGCTGAATCCGGTTGACATTGAAGCCTGGCTTGATTATTCATCCATACTCTTTGAACGGGATAAATTATCTGCTGCGATAGGAACTATGTCCGAAGCCATTAAAAATAACCCGGATGCAGCCGAACTATACTACAGAATGGTTGCTTATCTTTTTGCAGACGGACAATATAATGAAGCACTTACTTATCTGGAAACTGCACTCAATACAGATCCGGAAAAGCATCCTATCTTATTTGAATATCTCCCTCAACTTCATGATAATAAAATCATAGTTGATATTATTAATCGTTATACTCGTTAAAATTCTCCCTAATTTTTATCAAGACTTTTATTTTTGATATTTTTTTTGAGATTTGTACTGATGAATCAGGCATTATGCTAATCACCTTATTCAAATTAAGGTGCCAAATTCATCCGATGTCATAAAACCCCTTAATTGCAAAATGAACTATATATTAAATAACATTCCTGATCGTACCTTAAAGCCACGTCAGAAGGGCTTAACCATGGTGATGGATAAAGGCTTGAGTATACGTGGAGTTGAAGACTTTTTAGAAGTAGCCGGCCCTCATACTGATATTGTTAAATTAGGATGGGCAACATCTTATGTAACTCCCAACCTGGAGAATAAATTAAAAATCTATAAAGATGCCGGTATTCCAACCTATTTTGGAGGAACTTTATTTGAAGCATTTATAATTCGTGGTCAGTTTGAAGATTACCGACGCGTATTAGATAAATACGGAATGCAACATGCAGAAGTTTCTGATGGTTCGATTACTATACCACATGACGAAAAGTGTGAATACATCCGCAAACTAAGTGAACAGGTTACCGTTATATCTGAAGTAGGATCAAAAGATGCAGCAAAAATTTTAGCACCATATAAATGGATTGCATTGATGAAAGCTGAAATTGAAGCAGGTTCATGGAAGGTAATTGCAGAAGCAAGAGAAAGTGGCAATGTGGGTATTTATCGGGATTCGGGCGAAGTTCGCCAGGGATTGATTGATGAAATACTAACTCAAATACCAGAGGAAACAATTATTTGGGAAGCACCTCAAAAAGCACAACAAGTTTGGTTTATTAAACTTATTGGCACTAATATTAATTTGGGTAATATTGCTCCTGCCGATGTAATTCCAGTGGAAACATTGCGAATTGGCCTCCGTAGTGATACTTTTGATCATTTTTTAAACATGAATCAGGCATAATAGGCTAGGATTCTGAGTTAACAACTATTGGGGTGAAAAAATACGGTTTAATCGGTTATCCGCTTGGTCATTCATTCTCAGAAAAATATTTTAAAGAGAAGTTTGAACGGGAAGGATTGGAAGATTGTACATACGAAAATTTTCCTCTTCCCAGTATAAGTGATCTGCCCGAATTAATTAAAGCAAACCCGGATCTTTGTGGCTTAAATGTTACCGCACCTTATAAAATAGGTGTGATCTATTATCTCGATAAAATAGATGCAGCATCCAAAGAGATAGATGCGGTAAACTGTATAAAAATTGAGAACCAACATCCTGTAGAAGCGTTTTTTAGTGGTGAACTCTCCTCATTGCAAGTCCGTTTGGAGGGATTCAATACCGATGCTTATGGATTTGAAGAATCGCTAAAGCCTTTATTAAAAAAGCATCATAAAAAGGCATTAATCATAGGTAATGGAGGTGCATCGAGAGCGGTAGCTTACGTATTAAAAAAGTTAGATATCAATTATATTGTGGTAACACGTAAACTCACGAGAAAAGGAATACTTTATAAGCAACTAAACGAGAATATATTACACGACCGATTGATCATTATTAACACAACACCCGTAGGTACTTCTCCAAGAATAAAGGAATGTCCTGATATCCCTTATGAATATATTACAAGCAAACATTTGCTGTATGACCTTATTTATAACCCGCCAGAAACAGAATTTTTAAAGAGGGGAAAAGCGCAGGGAGCAACTATTAAAAATGGCTTGCAAATGTTGCAGCTTCAGGCAGAAAAATCCTGGGAAATATGGAATACTTAATTGGATAGATGAAAACAAACTTCAGTCTTTGCATCATTTCTTTATTACTACTACTATCTTCATGTGCGAATGATTATACCCCAAAACCACGAGGCTATTTTAAAATAGATCTTCCTAAAAAAGCTTACCAGACTTATAATAGTAGCTCTCCGTACAGTTTCGATTTCCCGGCATATGCACAGATTCTTTCTGATGTGGCAAAAAATGCAAAACCCTATTGGATTGATGTAGTTTACCCTCAGTTTAATGGTCGTATTCATATCAGTTATCAGTCCATTACTTCTAAAAAAGAATTTAATGAATTAATAGAAGATGCCCGTACTTTTGCTTTTAAGCATACGGTTAAAGCGACTTCGATTGATGAAAGTGTTATCTCCTACCCGGATAAGAAAGTTTATGGGATCTATTATTCTATTGATGGAAATACCGCATCTTCCATCCAATTCTTTTTGACAGACAGTACCAAAAATTATCTTCGCGGGGCATTATATTTTAATGAACAGCCTCGTTTAGATTCTATTCAGCCTGTACTTGATTTTATCGAAAAGGATATTAAGGTGATGATTAAAAGTTTTCGGTGGAAAAAAAGTAATAGTAATAACCAAAAGGCTTTCATTCCCCTGCCCCCTTCGAAGGGGGACAAATAGCTGTTAATAAATACTCTTTCTGTATTTGGCAATCAAGCGGTAAAGAGGTCGAGCTATCCAAATGAATGGTGCGAAACGAAAGATAGATCCCAGGAAACTGGTCCAGTGACCGGTTTTACGCCATATTTCCATCATCGCATCGGCACCATGCAAAACTTCCCCATGTTCATTTATAACGTGGATCTCTTTTTCGCAATTGGCCGGATCTATTTGAGGATAGTCTTTTAATAGTTCGGAATGCTGGTAAGGCTCAAGCTGAAATTGTTTTTTATGGTCTATTTTGCTTAACCATCCGGTTACGCCAATACACATGGAACAACTCCCGTCATAAAAAACTATGGTCTTATTCATCATTTAATAAACAAAGATACGTTACTTTGGGTTTACAGATCAATTATCCGTTTGGGGATATTAGATCAGAAACGGCTTATATGACCACTATTCAAAAATTTACCTGCAATCCTTACCAGGAAAACACCTATTTGTTATTTGATGATTCCCTGGAGTGCGTCATCATTGATCCGGGAATGTATACGGGTGATGAACAGAATGTAGTTTTAAAATTTATTTCTGAAAAGAGGCTCAAGCCGGTATTATTGCTAAATACCCATTGCCATATTGACCATGTATTAGGTAATAAATTTATTTTTGATACGTATGGCTTACTTCCCCAGTTTCATAAAGGCGAAGAAGTGGTGTTGAACGCAATAGTTGCTTATGCACCACAAATAGGGATACGCTATGAAGTATCGCCATTGCCCGAAATCTATCTATCTGAAATAGGCATAATCTCTTTCGGTAAAACGGAGCTGGAAATCATCTTTGCCCCCGGGCATTCGCCTGCTCATGTATGTTTTTATAACCGAGCAGATAACTTTTTAATAGGCGGGGATGTATTGTTCTATCAAAGTATTGGTCGTACCGATTTACCGGGAGGCAATCATGACCTATTAATTAAGAACATTCATGAAAAGCTGTTTATCCTGCCGGATGATTGTAAAGTTTATCCCGGTCACGGACAAGCAACGACGATAGGGTTTGAAAAGCAACATAATCCCTTTTTGAATTAAGGTTTTCATACCTGTCTGCCAGGGAAATAAGAGACTTTACCCGGAATCATCCAGAACTTTCTAAGAAACAAGGCGACTTTACACGGAAACCGACAGGCTTCGTGCGGAAATTGAGAAGCTTTGCATGGAAATCGACAAGCTCCGTGCGGAAATTGAGAAGCTTTGTATGGAAATCGCCAAGCTTCATGCGGAAATTGAAAGCTTTGCATGGAAATCGCCAAGCTTCGTGCGGAAATTGGAAAGCTTCGCATGGAAATCGATATGCTCTATTTAGAAAAGGGAGAGCCCGGGAAAGTTTATTACCACAATTCGAATAAATTAATGCGATTTAATTTTGTTTTTATAATTATCTATTTATACTTTTAATAAAAATTCATATCTATGAAATTTGCATTAGTTTTTTGTCTACCGCGAAAAATAGATTAGCACAATAATTTTAATGCAGGTTTCATCTAAAAACAAAAAGATGAAAATTATACAAGAGAGAAAATTAAGTATGTATTTAGTAGTGAATGATGTTTTGAAAGGAGCTTCTGCCACTACTATGGCGCAAATACCCAAATTTGGAGAACATGCCACCGCATTTGATGGGAATGTAACGCAACTGCAAACTACACGCGAAGAACAGGAACTGGATGGCAGGGGACTGACTGTAAATAAACAGGTTTTAAAAATAGCACTTATTGCGGAGGCGATGGATGCGGCTAATAAGTTAAAAGCGTTTGCTTTAAACACCGATGATGCTGTTTTGGCTGCCGAAGTGGGTTATAGTGAGAGCGCTTTGGTGAAAAGTGCAGATACAGTATTAAGGGATAAATGCCAGGTGATACACAGCCGGGCAGTAGTACATGCCGCTGCTCTGGTTGATTATGGCATTACGGCTACTGATATTACAGATTTACAAACAGCTATTACGGCTTACCAGGTAGCTATTCCGAAACCGAGGCTGGCTATTACGGTTAAGAAGCAGGTAACTGATCAGTTAGATCAATTGTTTGATGCTTCGGATGCTTTGCTGAACAAATTAGATGTATTGGCGGAGATTGTAAAAAACACTGACCCGGTTTTTTATCAGCAGTATAACAATGCCCGTAAGGTAACCGGCCCGGGTTATCGGAAATTGCCGGTAATGGGTCTGGTGAAAGATGCCGGTACGTTATTGCCTTTGAGCGGTGTAACAATTACCGTTGAGGAGACTAATTTGAAGCGTAAAACAACAGCTAAAGGGTACTTTCAACTGAAAAGCCTGGCAGAAGGGATGTATGTATTTACGTTTTATAAAAATGGTTATCAGGCCCATACGCTCCCGGTAGCTATTACTAAGGGCGAACGGGTAAATTTAGAGGTGGAGCTGGCTATGGCCGTTTAAGTTGCTTAAGGTTTTAGAAAAGGAAATAGGCTGCTTTGTAAAAAGGCAGCTTATTTCCTTTTCTAATCATCTTGGACTTTAATACTATGCTATATGTCCTTTAACGCATTTTAATATCCGTAATACTTCATTAATTATAATCTTGATTTGATAAACCTAAATTAAATAACATGAAAAATTACACATTTGCCATTATGCTTCTTGTTTCAACGGTCTTTGCTAAGCAAGCTTATTCGCAGGAAACCGACAGTTTGAAACAGGTCCGGATTAAATACATCGGCAAAGATTTGGCTATTACAGACCAGAAAGCCCAACAGGTGGTATTGATATTAGATCAATACAAAGAAAATGCGAAAATTGCTATTGGCGATAAGAGTCTTACACCAGAGGAGTTAACGGTAAAAATGGACCAATTAATTGATGAAAAAAATATGAAGCTTAAAAAGATCTTAACAGAAGAACAAAGCAATAAACTTATTCCTACTACAGAAAGAAACAGAACGGAAGCGCCTGTTGTTGGCAGGCCGTAATTCCTGTCCTCCGGCTGGCGGAGGTGGATTGCGTAACGGAGTGAAGCAAGACGGAGGTGGTTAAGTATTATATTAAGAAAGCTGCAGTTTTTAAATGGTATTAGTTTACTTTTTGCTTATCGCCTAACCACCTCCACCTCCGGCACCTCCGCTGGCGGAGGACAAATAATTAAGTTTTAAAACCAATTAATTGAAAATACTTATAAAAACTATGAAATATCTCTACTTTTTGAAAACATGTATTATTCTTTCTTTTTGTTTATTAACCAGCTTTACTGCCTTTGCCCAGCCTATGGGCGCTAACCTGGCTAAAGCGATAGATGCAGGTAATTTAAACAGCCCCTTTACAGATACCCGTAATAATGCCCCGGCCAATGGTTATGGCAATGATATGGGACAACCCAGTGATGATATTTATTATAAATTTACCTTAAAACTGGGTGCGCTGGTGAGCATTTCTCATTGTACTTCCGGTTTTGATACGTATATGTATGTGCTGAATTCGAATGGTGTAGTAATAGCCTCTAATGATGATAATGGGCCCTTATGTACGGGGAGTGTGCGGGCATCTATTCAAATACAATTAGCAGCCGGAACGTATTATGTGGTATCAGAGGGTTATAGTACTTATAGCGGGGATATTATTACGCAGATCAGCCGGCCTACCCCTTCGGGCGCTACCCAATACAATGCCATTAATGCGGGAACTTTAATACCCGGCCTTCCTTTTTCGGATACGAAGAATAATGCCCCGGCTAATAATTTCGGCAATGATATGGGCCAGCCAAGCGATGATATCTATTATCAATTTACATTAAACAATGCTGACCTGGTGAGCATTTCCCACTGTGCTTCTTCTTTTGATACTTATATCTATTTATTAGATGCGGAAGGAGCCATTATTGCCTCTAATGATGACAATGGTCCTTTATGTGCCAGTTTTCAGGCATCTCTTAAAAAGCAACTGGCAGCCGGAACTTATTGGGTGGTATCTGAAGGTTATGGTGCTAACAGTGGAAATATCACTACCCAGATCAGTATCCCGGCAGGCACTAAGGAAATAGATAATACCTTCTCCCAGCAAATAACACAGATTTTTGCGCAATTAGAAACCAGCCGGGTACCTTATGGTTTATTGCGGGATATTGCCTTAGAACAAACCAACCTGGATAATTATAAAGGAACCATCCTGGCAGATAGTAATTATGTAAACAATGAGGAGTTTCGTGCTATTTATCAAACGTTAATATCTGCCCGTATTCAGGCCAATGCCCCTGCATTTACACCCATAGAAACGATCGATAATTTCAGCTATTCACAGCGCCAACCCGGCAAAATTATTTTAACGGGCCTTTATTATAAATATTCCAGGTTTACAGATAATGCGGTGGCCAGCAACCAAATTAGCATTGTAAATAATCAGGTATACGATAAATACATTTCTGGGGTATGGCAAAACCCCTACCAGGTAGAAAATGCATTTGCCATTACCGCGGCAACGGATACGTATACCGGTAAAAACCAGCAACTCATATTTCCTCCATCATTATGGCTAAGTAATGATGCCGCAGCCGTGAGCAATATGCAGGTAGATGCCGGCGACGGACTGGGTTACCGTGCCCTTAATATTAACCAGCAACTGCCTGTAAACTACCCCGATACGGGGCTCAAAGTGATTACCTATAAATTGAACCTGAATAATAATACCACCTTATACAGTCATTCACAAATTCACATTCTGCCTTCTGTGTTAGATATTTATCCCAATACAGAGATTATCCCCATTGTTGCCACGGAAGCTTTTAATGGCCAATTCGCACAGGGAACCATGTTAATTCAATATGCAAATCCTGCCCTAGGATTACAACACCCCTTAATTGTTGCCGAAGGGTTTGACCCGGGAAGACTTTTAAATCCGGAATTACCTTATGGAGATACTAAAATTGACAACTTTTTGGATGATACTCAAGATAATAATGATTTGCAAAATATATTAATAGATAATCCTCAATTCGATATCGTTTATGTAGACTGGCGGAACGGTACAGATGATATTAAAAAGAATGCCTTATTGCTCAAAGAAGTGATTCGTGAAGTGAATAAACGCAAAGCCTTAGCAGGCAGTACTGATAAAAATGTCGTAATGGGGATTAGTATGGGCGGTTTAGTGGCCCGCTGGGCACTAAAAGACATGGAAAATAAAAATGAGCTCCACCAAACCAGTTTATATATCAGTGATGATAGTCCGCACCAAGGTGCAAACGTACCCTTGGGTTACCAGTTTTTGGCCAAACACTTCAGTAATTTATATCTGAAAACGGGCCCTACGGCTGTTTTAGCACAGGCCACCTCTGTTCTTTCGGGTAGTGGAAGCCCCTATTCCAAAATAAATATTAGTGATGAGCCTGCTTCCAGGCAAATGCTGATTAACTATGTGAATAGTAGTTACCAAGTAGATAATTCTTTACATGATCAATGGCAAAATGAATTAAAAGCTATGGGATACCCGGCAGGTGATCCGGGAAGTCCCATCAGAAAAATTGCTATTAGTAACGCGGCACAATGCGGTACCGGGCAAGGCATTGTGCCTAATGACCTTTTATTAAATTTTACAGGGAAAGCCAATACCCGGCTTTTAGGAGATCTGACCGGGATGATGGCGCTGCCTTTTATTGGAATTTTTTTAAACCAGCCCGGTTTAATTTTAGGTGTATTACCCGGCAGAAATGACTGGAAATTTGACATCCAATTAAATGCCACCAATACCGGGGGAGGCAACCAGGTGTACCATAATAAAATAACTTATACTAAAAAAATATTATGGATCATACCTATAACCGTTAATATTACCAATAAAACGTTTAATGCACCCGCTGGGATGCTACCCTATGATTCTTTTGCCGGGGGGTATATGGATGTTATGTTTGACCTGTCTAATGCTACCTGTACGAACTGGTTTTATAAATATAACATCACCGCCTCCAATAAAAGACTGTTTGGGTTTATACCGGCCGTAAGTTCTTTAGATATTGGTTATGGCAATGCCAGTTTAACAGCTGCAGATTACCAAGCTAAATATTTAGCCTCTTCCCCGCCTGCGGCACCGAAGAATACGCCCTTTCAAAATTTTATAACGGCTAATACAGATTCAAGAGCAAATGAATCTCATACTACTATTACCGAACTGAATGGAAACTGGTTAGCGGCAGAACTGCAAAATACCAATGCGGTTTCTACAGATTGTACTTTTCTATGTACTAATTCCATATCCGGGCCGGGTAATATGTGTTCTGCTGCCACATACAGCATTAATAATTTGCCGGCAGGAGCAACGGTTGTGTGGAGTGTAACAGGTGCATTAAGTATTGTGGGTTCCAATACCGGCAATTCAGTCGTTTTAAGCCCTAATGGTTACGGCCCGGGTGTACTTAACGCATTTACTACCTCTGTCTGCGGAAACATGAAAGTAGTTACAACTAATATTACAGTTGGTATTACCATGTTAAATATAACAGCAGTTAAAACTTCTCCGGCAGGAACCCCTACTAATTATAAGTATACAGCTCCCCTAATATCCGGAGCTACTTATAATTGGTATGTAGATAATGTATTGAACCAAACCACGCTAAGCAATACTTTTAACTGGTATTTTCCATGTAATACTACAAGAATGATTAAGGTGCAGGTAGTTAATGTTTGTGGTACACCTATATATAGCAATAGTGTAAGCAATACCGGTGAATGTAAAAATATGCCATATGTAATATCACCTAATCCTTCTAATTCTTCTATTAAGATATCAACAATATCAACTGATGATACCGGGATGCCCATAACTAGCACAGGCCAGGCACAACGTAGATTTAGCTATAAATTGTATACGGATAAGGGAAAGATACTGCGTGAGGGAGAAAATGATGGAAAAGAAGAAGTAGTAATTGACATTAAAGACATTCCTAACGGCACCTATTTTATCCATATTACAGAAGGGGAAGAGGTCATTAAAAAGCAGGTTATTATTCAGCATTAACCCAAATAGCGTATATTTATAATTAAATTTAAAGACTATCCAAAAAGCCCTTTATAAAATAGAAAACATGAAAACACTACTGAAAATCACCTTGCTATCAGTTTGCAGCATACTATTAATTTCGGCCTCCTGCAAAAAAGAAAAAACTGGCCTTGCTGCCTTACCTGCTGCCACACAGGAAGGTAAAAATACCTTTGGCTGTTTAATAGATGGGAATGTTTTTGTGGCTCAAACTCATCTTTTTAATAAGTCGCCAGTGACCTGTGAGTATGGATATATTGATTCTGATATTTCAAAAGGGCATTTTTTTCAAGCATCAGGATTAGATGACAAAAGCAATCCTGATAAATTTTTTTCTGTTAAAATATTTACCAGTAAGATAGATATTAAGGAAGGTACTACCTATCCTTTTCAAAATCAAAAAGACAATGGTGCGTTTGCGGAGTATATTATTAATATATATAATAAATATACTTCATTGAGTGGAGAGCTAACCATCACCAAATTTGATGAGATTAACCACATAGCTTCGGGTACATTTTGGTTTGATGCCCAAAATGATAAAGGGGAGAAGGTAGAGGTACGAGAAGGGCGTTTTGATGCGAAAATTCTTTAATAAATAATTTGTGAAAATACTTGTCAAAACCACTCTGCTATTAGCCTTGAATCTCATATTACTTTTTACCTCTTGTCAAAAAGAAAAACTGGATATAGATGGATTACCTATTGCCAGCAAGGAAGGTAAAAATACCTTTGGCTGTTTAATTAATGGAAATGCATTTGTGACAAAATGGTACGGTTTTCCTCCAAAAAGTGGAGTATCATGTTCATATGGATATATTGATTATAATATATCACAAGACCAGTGTTTTCGAGTATCAGGATATAATGCTAAAAATAATGCCTATAAAGATGCTTCAGTAAGAATATATATCAACAAAATAGATATTCAGGAAGGCGTTACGTATAAACTTCAAAATCAAAAAGATAATGGTGCATATGCTGAATATGACATCAGCTATAATAATGCTTCCATCTCCTCCATAGGGGAATTAACCATAGCCAGATTTGATATAACTAACTCTATAGCATCCGGCACATTCTGGTTTGATACAGTAAATGATAAAGGCGAGAAAGTAGAAATCAGGAAAGGACGTTTTGATGCAAAAATGCTTTAATAAAATAATCTGTGTATAAAGTTAAATGCCACAAATTATGAAAATAAGATTTACATTTTTATTGCTATTGTTAATGATAAATGCATTTGCACAAGATAATTCAATTAATGTAAAGAGGAAATTATTTTTTGGGGCTGATATTGGATTAGATATAATAGAAACTATAATCAACAATGAACCTAATAAATCTTTTCAGGGGGGCTTGCTTTTAGAATATTATTTTATAAAAGAATTTAGTATTTCAGGCCGGATTAAATACTATAAAACCGGACTTTCATTTGTAGAGCAGGGTGATTATGGTAAGTTCGATGGAGAGATTTTATCAATGCCGATAGATCTGAAATGGGAATTCAATATTTACAAAAATCTTAAGGGGAATTTAAAATCAGGATGGTCTATAATATAGAGACAAAAAGCAATTATTATTATCCCCCCTATGAAAATACCAACTTTTTAAAAAAATATTTAAATCTAAATTTAGGAACAGGGTTAAACTATTTCATTTCAGAAAAAACGGCTGTATTTGCAGATGCAGAGAGTTATATTTTAGGAGGTTATAAAGGATATAGCTACTTGTTAATTTTTAAAATGAATCGCCATGCTGAAAATACTCTTTATAATATAGGGATTAAATATAGCTTCCAAAAATAGTTTGAAGCTCCTTTTTGTTTTGTATTCGGGCACACTCTGAAATTACCGTACTTCAATATCTTTAATCCCGAAAATTAACGCTTAGATCTTCCAAGTTTTTTAGGTGATAGGTATGATTTCTATCTAGTCTGAGCATTAACATTCAGCCTGATGATTTCTTCATCAGGCTTTTTTGTAATTTCGTCTCAAAGAATTAAAAAGCTCTTATTTGAATATTTCCCAGTACATCGCCAGGCGATACTTGTTTTCTAAGAAATCGGTTAATGCTATTAATTTCATTTCCGGAATTTCTATGCTGGGAGTTTTTGTAGGCAGCGCTGCATTGATTATCATTTTATCTGTATTTAACGGGTTTGAAACGATTGTACTTTCTATGTATAATACGTTTAGTCCGGAGCTTAGAATTGAACCTGCAAAAGGGAAAACATTCGACCCTGCTACAGCCTATTTTCAAACCTTAAAAAAAGATACACGAATAGCAAGTTATACTGAAGTATTCCAGGAAAAAGCTTTGATACGCTATGGAACCCGGCAATATATCGCCTTAATAAAAGGGGTGTCGGATGATTTTTTGAAAAGTAAGGCATTAGACAGTGCCATTACATCGGGTGTATTTATGCTGAAAAAAGACCGAGAAAGCTTTGCTTTAATTGGCTCTGTTGTTCAGAATTATTTATCTGTTAATATCAAAGATGAATTTAAAGACCTGGAGATTTACTCTCCCAAAAAAGGAGCTCAAAATGCTTTAAATCCGGCAGATGAGTTTGTGGTTAAGTCGATACATCCGGTGGGAGTTTTTGAGGTGCAACAGGAATTCGACAATGAGGTTATTGTCCCCATTGATTTTGCACGGTCGCTATTAAATGAAGAAAAGAAAATCTCCTTTATTGAATTAAACCTAAAGGACAATAACTCTGTTTCAGATATGCAGCAGGATATTGAGAAACGGTTAGGAAAAGCATTTATAGTTAAAAATCGCAGTCAGCAAAACCAGTTATTATATAAAATTTTGAACTCCGAGAAGTGGGCGATTTTCGTCATCCTTACCTTTGTGCTCATTATTGCTATTTTCAATATCATAGGATCGCTAACGATGCTGGTGATCGATAAGAAAAAAGATATTGCCATTTTAAGCAGTCTGGGTGCAAATAATACACTTATTCGCCGGATTTTCTTTATCGAGGGAATGATGATCTCTATGTTGGGGTGTATGGCCGGAATGGCTGTTGGTTTTATATTTTGCTTATTGCAACAGCGTTTCGGATTTATAAAAATGTCGGGTGCTAATATGCTCATCAATTACTACCCGGTAACTATTAAATGGACGGATTTTGTTCTGGTATTGGGTACCGTATTGGTTGTTTCTATGCTTGCTTCTTCCATCTCATCGCGTTTAAGCGTAAAGCATATTAAGAATTTGAGGGATGATTTATAGGTATTTAAGAGATAATTGGTTAACTGTTTAGCAGTAGAACCGGAAGAAAATTTATTGTTCCTGGTACTGTAGGTTAAAATAAAACTTAAGGCTTCGATGTATTTATGTTAGCCGCCTACCGCGGGTCATACTTTTTTTCTGCAGGCAAAAAAAGTATGCAAAAAATCCCGCGGCTGAGTTTCCTGCTTTGAAGGTTTTTGCAAGGGGCTTTGTCTTTACTCAACGCAGCAAACAAGGCCGGAAATTGTAGAACAGGGGTTTGTCTGTAAAATATTGTTGATGAACCTATGCTAAGGAGTGAAAGCTTGAGAAATCCGATAATTATGAATTGGTGAAGATTGAGAATAATCACTTTATAAATACTTATATTCTAAAAGATAGTTTTTCACATAATCCTCAATTTCTTCTTCAAGGGTATGAAAGGGAAGGGAATAACCAATAGATCTTAGTTTATCCATTTTAGCTTCTGTAAAATATTGGTATTTATCGCGGATATCTTCAGGTGTTGGGATGAATGTAATTTCAGGTTCGCGGTTCAGGGCTTTAAATGTATTATTTGCCAAATCTAAAAACGTGCGTGCCTTGCCAGATCCCAAATTATAAATACCGGAATCTTTGCGATGATGCATGAAAAAATAAAGCACGTTAACCACATCTTTCACATACACAAAATCACGCATCTGTCCGCCATCTTTATAATCCAGGCGGTGTGATTTAAATAGCTTCATTTCTCCCGTCTGTTGGATTTGATTAAAAGCATGAAAGATGACAGATGCCATGCGGCCTTTATGATATTCATTAGGTCCATAGACATTAAAAAACTTTAATCCTGCCCAGAAATAAGGTTTACGCTCTTGTGTTAAAGCCCATTTATCAAATTCATTTTTTGAATCTCCGTAAGGATTTAAGGGTTTTAACAATGGGATTTTAGTTTCGTCATCATCATAACCGTTTTCGCCTAAACCATAGGTAGCCGCAGAAGATGCATAAACCATTGGTAAACCAAACTCAATGCAGGTATTCCAAATATCTTTAGTGTAATTAAGATTTAGGCGGTTGAATAATTCCCTGTCAAATTCTGTGGTATTTGTTCTGGCACCAATATGAAAAACAAACTGAACATGAAGCTGATTTTTTTTGAGCCATTCCTGAAAATCATCACGATGTACTTGTTTTGAAAATCGTTTTCCTTCAAAATTTTTATTCTTCTGGATATTTGAAAAATCATCTACTAAAACCAGATCATCATATCCTTCGTCATTTAGTTTTTGAATTAAACAACTTCCAATAAATCCGGCTGCACCTGTAATAATGATCATATTAGTTTTTTGTCAATTATAAGAATAAGTTTTGTGTTGGTATTGGGATGATTTCACGTTTTACAGCTTCATCAAAAAGCGTAGATACTGATTTGTGGCCCTCTTCTCCTAAGTCAATGGAATATTTATTTACATACAAATCAATATGCTTATACATCACCTCTTCACTCATTTCCTGCGAATGTAATTTGATGAAATCCAGTCCGGATTTAGGATTTTTGAAAGCAAATTCAATACTTCGACGAATGACACGATTTACTTTGTATTTCACGTCTTCAGGCAATTCGCGTTTAATAACTATACCGCCCAATGGGATGGCACAACCTGTTAGCTTTTCCCAATATTCTCCTAAATCAACAATCTTTTTTAAACCTTTATCCTGGTAAGTGAACCTGTTTTCATGGATAATTAAACCAAGATCTATTTCATCATTCATTAATGCATTTCCAATAGCCGAAAAAACCATTTCTTTTTTGTTTTGAAGCTGTGGGAAAGCAATGCCTAATAAAAAATTTGCGGTGGTGTATCTTCCTGGGATACCTACTTTAAGATTTGAGATTTGAGATTCGAGAGTTGAGATTTTTTGAAACTCCAGATTTTTGCAAATCAACAATGGTCCAACTCCAAATCCTAAAGCACTGCCGGAATTTAATAAAACATAGTTATTTAAAACATAAGCATACGCATGGAAGCTAAGTTTAGTGATATCCAATTCGGTTTTAAATGCTTTTTGATTTAAAGTTTCTACGTCATCAAAAAAAACCTCAAACTCCAGTCCTTCGGTATCTACTTTATGATGAATTAAAGCATCAAAAATAAAAGTATCATTAGGACATGATGAAAAGCCGAGTGTTAGTTTCATAGGTTTGTTAATAATTGAAAAATGCTTTCATTTAAATTTTTAACGGCTAAGCCAATATTCCATTTCTCACGATTACGACGCTCCACATAATTAGATATTGCCCGGATTTGTATGCATGGAGTTGAGGTTTCATTACATGCATAAAAAAATGCTGCTCCTTCCATACTTTCAATTTGCGGATTGAACCGGGATATAATTTTAGCAATTGAAAGTTCATTGCCATGTACCTGATTTACAGTTATAGCTTTCGCTTTTTTTAAGTTAGGATACTCGAAACCTCCAAAAGGATGCTGAACAATTTCACCAAAGCCCATATCCTTTAACGTCAAGTGTTCATCTCCGTCTTCTGCGCCCAGCTCTGCAAAAACATCTTCTGCAACTGAAACAACCTCACCTAAAGCCAGATTAAAATCAAAACTTCCGGCAATGCCTGCATTAATTGTTAGATCATAAGATTGTGTAGCCAAATGTTGCCCTAAGCTAAAAGCGGTTGCAACCATACCCACGCCAGTGATCAAAACCTTTAGTTGGTGTTGCCCAATTTGAATAGTCGCATTATCATTCAAATAATTGAACTTCGAAAGTAATGGCGCTATTTCAGGCTTTGTGGCGGCTACCAATAGTATATTCATCACACAAAGTTAATTAAACCAGCCATTTGTTTTTATCCCCTTATATTGATTTAAGTATATTTACATTTTAATTGATTAAACATGATTTATATTACCCGCCGGGAAAGATTTAATGCAGCTCATAAACTGTTTCGGGAGGATTGGAGCGATGAAAAAAATCTGGAAGTTTTTGGAAAATGTTCCAATCCCAATTGGCATGGCCATAATTACGAATTATTTGTAACGGTAAAAGGCGAAATAAACCCCCAAACAGGATTTGTAGTTGATTTGAAAGAATTGAAAAGTATTATTCAAACGTATGTTACTGATGCTCTTGATCATAAAAATATCAATTTGGATGTTGAATTTATGAAAGGGAAAATGGCATCAACGGAAGTTTTGGCCATTACCATTTTTGACCGGCTAAAGACATATATTGAAGAGCAGGGTGCTAAATTGCATTCGGTTAAATTATTTGAAACCGAGAACAATTTTGTGGAATATCTTGGAGAATAAATAAATCCGGAAAAAATAAATTTAATGAAGATTAACGCAACCCATACCCCCATTGATGATGAAGAAATTGATGGTTATGCTAAAATAGACCGTTACAATGTTGATAAAATTGAGCGTATTGCGACTCATTACAAAGATATTTTATCGGAAATGGGAGAAGATCCATCCCGCGAAGGTTTACTTAAAACACCCGAACGGGTAGCTAAAGCGCTTCAGTTTTTAACTCATGGGTACGACCTTAATCCGGATGAAATATTGCGAAGTGCGATGTTCGAGGAAGACTATAGTCAGATGGTTGTGGTGAAGGATATTGAGGTTTTTTCTATGTGTGAACATCACATGCTACCATTTTTTGGGAAAGCGCATATTGCTTATATCCCCAATGGACACATTGTTGGCTTAAGTAAAATACCCCGTGTTGTTGATGCTTTTGCAAGGAGATTACAGGTTCAGGAACGCTTAACCAATGAAATTCGGGATTGTATTCATAATACATTAAATCCGGCTGGTGTTGCGGTTGTTGTTGAGTGTAAACATTTATGCATGTCTATGCGTGGAGTACAAAAGCAAAATTCTGTTACTACTACTTCAGCTTTTACCGGTGAGTTTGTACATGATAGAACTCGTGCAGAGTTTTTAAGATTAATTACAGCAAATTTAAGTTAAGCCCTTACACAAATGAAAGCATATATTTTTCCTGGTCAGGGAGCACAATTTGTTGGGATGGGTAAAGATTTGTACGAGCAATCGGTCCAAGCCAAAAATTTATTTGAAAAAGCAAATGAAATTTTAGGCTTCAGAATTACCGATATTATGTTTAATGGTACAGATGAAGATTTAAAGCAAACTAACGTTACACAGCCGGCAATTTTTTTACATTCGGTTATTTTAGCCAATGAGTTGGGTTCTGATTTTAAGCCGGATATGGTTGCGGGGCATTCATTAGGGGAATTTTCGGCTTTAGTTGCTGCAAAGGCGTTGTCGTTTGAAGATGGATTGCGTTTAGTTGCCGCACGGGCAAATGCCATGCAAAAAGCCTGCGAGATTAGGCCTTCAACTATGGCCGCAATTTTAGGATTAGATGATTTTACGGTTGAAGATATTTGCCAACGGATAAGCGATATCGTTGTTCCGGCTAATTACAACTGTCCCGGTCAATTAGTAATTTCTGGTACTATTGAAGGTGTGGAAAAAGCCTGTGAACTCATGACCGAGGCAGGTGCTAAACGTGCGTTAAAATTGAATGTTGGGGGTGCTTTTCATTCGCCATTAATGGAAGCGGCGAGAGTTGAATTACAATCGGCGATAGAAAAAACCGAATTTAATGAGCCTGTTTGTTCAATTTATCAAAATATTGATGCAAAGCCCTATAAAGATGTTGCAAGCATTAAGCACAATTTAATTGCACAACTTACAGGTGCGGTAAGATGGACACAGACTGTTGAAAAAATGCTGCATGATGGTGCTATTTCATTCACGGAAGTTGGGCCAGGAAACGTGCTGCAAGGCTTAGTTAAAAAGGTAGATCGATCTGTAGAAACCAAAAGTGCCATTATAAACTAATATAATCTTGTAAAATATTTTTTGCAGGGGCTCATAAATTTGAGCCCCTATTGTTTTTATGCTATTTTTACTAAAACATCAATCAATTTGAACCGCAATTTTAAAATCCGTTTACTTTTTTTACTGCTCACCCTTGGGTTTGCAGCGGCTGCTTTAATTATAAATTTTACATTTAAAAAAGAAGAGATACTAAAGTTTGATGCACAGAAAATAGAGCGCAGACTACATCGGAAAGAAGAATTTTTAAAAAGCTATTTAACCAATCCGGCCACATTCGATTCATTAACAAATGTAGATAATAACGAAGAGCTGGCTCAAAGATTAATTCCTGAATTTACTGATGAAAGAAATATATGCATCCAAACATTTAATAATGGTAAATTAAAATTTTGGACTTCTGTACGTATATTAATAAACAGTGATAGCCTTAAAGAAGGTAGTACTTTTGTAAGCTGGAAAAATGGATGGTATGAAGCCATAAAGAAAACAGAGGGAAATTTTTCCGTAGTATGTTTTATTCCTATAAAGTCTAACTACCCTTATCAAAATCAATATTTACAAAACAATTTTTCTTCTGACCTTATCTCTGCAAATAACCTGGATATTACTACAATTAATGATAAACAAGCTTTTCATATAAGAAGTAGTGAAGGGAAATATCTCTTTTCTGTAAAACTGAAATCAGCTTTAACACATAATTTTTATTCTGTAGTCGAATTTTGGGCCTGCGTATTATCAATTATCTGTGGGTTGATATTTATAAATAATCTATGCATTTGGATCGCCGAAAAAGGTAATGTTAAAACGGCTATTCTATTTTTGCTTTTTTTCATCACAAGTGCCCGATTTATTAGCCTTAAATACTCTTGGTTTAATAATTATTTTGATATCGAAATTTTTAATCCTAAGTATTATGCCAGCAATTACTTGTTTCCATCGATAGGTGATTTTTTGCTAAATATCCTGATATTTTTATGGTTCATCTCTTTTATTTATACTTATCGTTTTGAGCTAAAGATAGTCACCAAGCCATTAAATAAATTTTTTAGTTATCCAGTATTCTTAATATTAGGTGCTTTGGTTTGTATAGCCGGCTACCAAATGAATGAATTATTCGATGGACTGGTAACCAACTCCAATATAAATTTTGATGTAACTAATGTGCTAAATCTAACCTGGCTTAGTTGGTTGGGGATAATCATATTTTGCTTGACAGCTTTAAGTTTATACTTACTAATCGAATCTATTTTAGTTATTAACGATAATCTTTCGATAAATAATAAAGAAAGGTTAACTGTTTTTATAGTTGGAGTTGTAACAGCATTTATGTACTGCCTGCTTTTTTTCAAAAATTTCAATATTTTCTTTTTGCTTTTTGGATTTCTGGTTCTTTTGATGGGCTTATCTTATTACAAATACAAAAAGGAATTTGCACGGAGTATATTTATTGCTACGATACTTATTTTTGCAATAATTTCTTCGCTAAAACTTTCTGAATTTCAATTTTTAAAAGAGCGTGAAACACGTAAACTATTAGTCCAAAAGCTAGAGTCTTCAGAGGATCCGGATGCAGTATTATCACTCCTGAATCTTGAAAAGGAGATTTTGAAAGATAAGTTTATTGCAGATTATTTTAAAAATCCCTTAGGTAATCATAACACATTAACTAACAGATTGCAAAAATTATATTTAGCGGGATATTTATCCAAGTATGAATTCAAATCCTATGAGTATAATGATGAAGGGAATGTTCTGAGGGGTGATACAGAGATGCCATTGTCAAATTTTAAAAATTTAGCGGTATTGGGTTCAGTCGGAGTATCTGATTATTTTTACCAAATTAATAACACATTCGGATTCCAAAACTACTTTGCTTTATTCCCTATAAAAGATGGAGAGCAAACTTTGGGAACTTTAGTTATTGAATTGAAATCTAAAAGACTTGACGAAGTAGGAACTTTCCCCGAATTGCTTGTTGATGGGAAAATCAAAGAAAACATTCAGCTTAAAGATTACTCTTACGCCTATTATGGGGATAATCGGCTTTTTAATCAGCATGGAAAGTACATCTATAACTTGTCTAACACTACTTTTTCGGGTAAGGTAAAAGATATCATATTTGTTAACACCGATGCTTATAATAGGGAATACAGTCATCTTATTTACCAGGCTAACCCTCATAAACTTATTGTAATCAGTAAAGAAGTAAAGAGTCTTTTAACTCAATTAGCTTCTGTGTCATTTCTTTTTTTAGTTCTATTAATATTCATTTTTCTTGTTTTTATAATCAAATGGCTGTGGGTTAGCTTAAAGAATTATGATATCCGTTTCCGTAATTTTCGATGGAATTATTTGATTACAACTAATAGAATGTTGTATAAAACACGTATTCAGGTAACGATGGTTTCATCTGTTGTTCTTACTTTGATTATAACCGGCCTTATTACTTATCTCAATATTAGTCAGCAATACCGTGAACAACAGGAAGAAAGCATTCTAGAGAAAGTAAAGAAAGTATCCTCTGGGTTTGATAAGCAATTAGTCCGAAATGGCGTTTTAACCGTTGATGAACAAACATTACTAGCATTTAATACCTTTGCTGATTTAAATGGAGCCGATCTTAATTTATTTGATCCACAAGGGAATATGATATTAACTACCCAGCCAAAAATTTATGACAATGGTTTAATTGCGCCTAAAATGAATTCCTTAGCTTATGTATATCTTAATAAACTCCAAAAAGCAGAATATATAAACAAAGAGCAAATTGGACGCTTATCTTTTATTGCTGCCTATGTGCCAATAAGGAATAATGTAGATGAATTAATAGCTTATTTAGAATTACCCTATTTCTCCAATGAGCGTGATTATGAAGACCGTATTGGAATATTTGTAAATGCACTGGTTAATGTCTATGCTCTTGTATTTGTAGCTATAGGATTTTTCGCTGTTTTTCTGGCTAACAAAATTACCAACCCTTTAACAATGGTGCAAAAAAGTTTGAGTGAAACAAAAATTGGACGAAAAAATGAATCTATTGTATGGAAACGTAATGATGAAATTGGCGATTTAATTAAAGAATATAATAATATGATTGGGGCTTTGGAGGAAAGTGCTCAAAAACTAGCTCGTTCAGAACGAGAAAGTGCCTGGCGGGAAATGGCAAAGCAAGTAGCACATGAAATTAAAAATCCATTAACGCCACTAAAGCTAGGTGTGCAATTGCTTGATAAATCCTGGAAAGAAAAAGATCCTAATTTTGACAGAAAATTTGAAATATTTAGCAAATCATTTATTGAACAGATAGAAAGTCTGGCTCATATTGCTTCCGAATTTTCAAATTTTGCTAAGATGCCCGATACTGTTTTAGAAGAGGTTAAATTGCATCCGGTTGTTGAGCAGTCAATAGATCTTTATCGTCAGTCTGATCATACCATTATTACCTTTAAAGATCAAACAACGCACGATGTTTTAATAAAGGCTGATAAAGATCAGTTATTAAGATGCTTTAATAATTTAATAAAAAATGCTATTGAGGCCATGCCTGAAGGACGAACCGGACTTATAGAATTCACAATGTATTGCAAAAATAAAAATGTATGTATAGAAATAAATGATAATGGCGCTGGTATACCCGACAATTTAAGAGAACAAATTTTTACCCCCAATTTTACAACAAAAAGCTCTGGGACAGGATTAGGCCTGGCTTTTGTTAAACAGGCCTTAGAAAATATGGATGGCAATATCTACTTTAAAACAGAGGGAGATGTGGGGACTACATTCTTTATTACTATTCCACTGGTTTCCTGATGTTTTGGCGGGTAAGCATAGCATTTGTTATACTATGTTTAGTAACCGTTTATGGTGTACAAGCACAATCTTCATTTCGGCAAAAAATATTATTGGTTCAACAAGATACTCTTTCTATTGATACCCTTAGCCTGGTGTCTGGCTCTGTATCCATACATACTGTTACAGGAGATTCTATTCAAGCTTCATCGTATTTTATTAATTATCCTAAATCATTGCTGATTTGGATAAAATGTCCTGATATAACTCAAATTAAGATTGACTATCGTGTATTTCCCGTTTTATTTACTCGCAAGTATTTTAATAAAGATCACCGGTTAATTGAAGAGAGTACCCATAACACTCCATTTACTTATCAGATTCCTAAAGAAGATAATACACTTTTTTCATTAAATGGATTAAATAAAAGCGGCAGTATCTCCCGCTCAATAGGTTTTGGGAATAACCAGGATTTGTCTGTAAATTCTAATTTAGTGCTTCAGCTATCGGGTAAACTATCCAACGATATAGAAATATTAGCGGCCATTTCCGATGATAATATCCCGATACAACCAGATGGAACTACACAGCAAATAAATGATTTTGATAAGGTATTTATTCAGTTTAAACGGAGAAACACTTCTCTCATTGCCGGAGATTATGAGCTTCATAGACCGGATAGCTATTTTATGAATTTTTTTAAACGTACACAAGGCGGATCATTTTCTACTTCTTTTACAGACTCGAAAGGATGGAATTATAAAAGTAGCGTTTCAGCGGCCGTTGCTAAAGGCCGATCTGCACACAATATGTTTAGTGGGATAGAAAGAAACCAGGGGCCTTACCGTTTAACGGGCAATAATGGGGAGTTATATGTAATTATTCTCTCTGGTACAGAACGTGTTTATTTGGATGGCCAACTCCTGCAACGCGGCCAGGATAATGATTATGTGATCGATTATAATACTGCAGAAATAACATTTACACCACACCGGATAATCACTCAAAATAGCCGTATAACTATTGAATTTGAGTATTCTGATAAAAATTATGCCCGAGCCTTGACTTATTTTAATCAGGAAATTTCAAATAAGAAACTGGCTTTTAAACTGAATTTTTATAACGAGCAGGATAACAGAAATCAACCTTTTCTACAAAACCTGAACGACACTCAAAAACAATTTTTAAAAGGCATTGGCAATGATATTAGTCAGGCATTTTCTCCAAACGTGGAGATCGTAACCTTTAATAATAATGAAATACTTTATAAGCAAATAGATACACTTGGAAATACCGGGGTGTATGTTTACTCAACAAATCCAAGTTTAGCCAAATACCGCTTGGGCTTTTCATTTGTTGGTCTGGGTGCCGGTAATTATAAACTGAATAATACATCGGCGGCAAACGGACGTGTTTTTGAATTTATTGCACCTCAAAACGGTATTAAGCAAGGAGATTATGCACCCATTACTTTGCTGGTTACCCCTAAAAAGCAACAATTGGTAACCTTTGGTGTGGACTATTACCTAAGCAAAAAAACAGTTATAAGTAACGAAGTGGGTTTTAGTAATAATGATGTAAACCTGTTTTCGGATATAGGAAACCCGGATAATAAAGGATTTGCATATAAATTGAAGGCCAGCAATGAAAGTCTTTTAGCACATAAAGATACCAATGGACTAAAATTAGTAACAACTCTAAATTATGAGTTTGCCGGAGAAAATTTTAAAGCAATTGAGCGTTATCGCCCTGTAGAGTTTCAGCGGGATTTTAATCTTTTTGGTCAAACACAACTTAGTAATGAGCATTTAGGGGGTTTCAGCATTGGTTTAATTCGGGATGCTTTGCATCAGGTAACGTATCAACTTAATACATTCATTAGACAGGGGAATTACACTGGCCTTCAACATTCTTTAACGGGAAATTATCAATGGAAAAATAATCAAATCTCCTATTCCGGCAATTATTTAACAGCTGATGCATCCTTAAATAAAAGTTCATTTCTAAGGCAAAATGCAGGTATAAGCAGGAAGCTGGGAAAATGGCTGGGCGGAATAACTCTTGAAAAAGAAATAAACAGAATAAATGACAAATCAAATGATCAATTAAATTTAGCCAGTTTTTCCTTTACACAGGTTAAATTTTATGTGAATAGTGATGTTTCTAAAGAGAATCGTCTCAAAGCAGAATATAGTAAACGCTATGATAAACTGCCTTTCGGCGATGAATTACAGCCATCATCTGTTGCAGATATGGTGATGTTAGGATTAGAGTTGACTAAAAACCCCAATTCTGTTTTAAATATATCATCGACCTACCGCCAAGTGAATTATTCTCAACAAATTGCTAAACAAAATGAAAATACCCTGCTTGGGCGCATTGAACATAATTTAAATCTATGGAAAGGTTTTATTAATGCCGGTACTTATTATGAACTGGGAACCGGACAGGAACCCAAACGTGAATTCACTTACCTGGAAGTGCAAGCCGGTCAGGGGATTTATACCTGGAACGACTACAATGGAAATGGAATAAAGGAATTAAATGAGTTTGAGATCTCAAAATTTCAAGATCAGGCAAAGTTTATACGAATCTTTCGTCCAAGTAATGAATTTATCCAAACCAATTCTACCACAATTAATCAAACTTTGCGCATTTCTCCTTCATCTATATCGAAAGATAAAAATAATTGGATTTCTAAATTTTCAAATCAATCATCCTTTAAAATAGAGCGAAAAATATTGGATCAAGGTGGTCTATCTGGATTGAATCCATTTGATGTGCAAATTGATGCTGCTAATTTGGTGTCATTAAACTCTTTTTTTAGAAACACTTTATTTTTTAATAGAAATAATCCCCTTTATAGTATCGATTTGAATTACCAGAATACTGGTAGTAAAATTTTACTAAGCAATGGTTTTGATACCCGAAAGCGAGAAGAGAGTGGTGTAAAATTACGTTGGAATGTGGTGCAAAAAACAACAATAGGACTTGAAAACAGACAAGGCACTAAACGCTTTGAATCAGAACTGTTTACTCAGCGTAACTACCGAATACAATTTTTAGAATTTTTGCCCGAATTAAATTATCAATTTGCAGCTAATTTCAGGTTAACATTTGCAGGAGGATACATCACTCAAAAAAATGAACAAAGTTTAGGTGGCGAAAAAACTACAAATACCCGCTTTACTACAGAAGCCAGCTATACTATCTTAAAAAAGGGAATCATCACAAGCCGCATCAATTTTATTAAAAATGATTTTAGCGGTCAATCCAATTCACCCATTGCTTATGAATTGCTGGACGGTTTACAACCGGGAAATAATATTACCTGGGGCATTGGTTTACAACGTTCTGTAACTAATGGCATACAGCTAAATATAAACTACGAAGGCCGGAAATCTCCCGATGTGCGTAGTGTTCATACAGGTGGAGTACAGGTGCGAGCATTCTTTTAAAAGCAGGTAATTTTATAAATGCACTTAATATAATTTCTTTTTATAGAAATATATAGGTATGTAATATATATACTTCCTCTATACCAATAATATCTTATTTGTAGTTTATCCTTGTGTAACAATTAATTTACGCGATAAATTATTCGCTTTAATATAAATTATTTAATTTTATAAAACTATAGACCGAATTGGCCTCAGAAATTAGAGACACTATAATATATAAATATTCATAATGGAGCCATTTTCTTAATTATACAGAAAAAACGATATAATGAAATTAAATACGACAAAAATAAGTTTAATTTACATGATCCTTTTTATAGGAGCAAGTAATTTACTAAGTGCCCAAGGTTTGGTAAAAGGTTTTTTACAGTGGCCTCTGAAGCCAGCCCCTGGGTTTTCAGATCCAGGTTATTACAAGATTATTAATAATGTAGATCATGATCAGTCTGCTGGTATAAAAGACTATACATGTGCACAAAAAACAAGTGATGGGCACAGAGGAACAGACATTGCTTTATGGCCATTCCCATGGGATAAAATGGACAATAATCAGGTACAAGTAATAGCTGCTTGTGGTGGTACAATTACAGAAAGAGTGGATGGAAATTTTGATAAACAGTGTGCATTTAAAAATAACGTAACCGCCAACTCTATTACGATTAAACATATTGACGGTACCAAAGCAAAGTATCTTCATTTAAAATCCGGGTCGTTAACTTCCAAAAAGGTAGGAGACCTTATTGCTGTTGGCGAATACCTGGGCTTAGTAGGAAGTTCAGGACTTTCAAGTGGTCCTCATTTGCATTTTGAATTAGTTGATAGTCATGATGTAGTTATTGATCCTTTTTTTACAAATAATGGATGCAATCAAACAAGTAACTCATCCTGGTGGTTCCCCAATACACAGAAGCCTTTTATAGAACAGCGTATAAATGCATTGATGACTCACGGCGCTTCACCATCTAATGCTTGGTGCCCAGCTGATGAACACGTAAACAGAAAAGATATTTTTAATCCCGGAGAAACTATTTATTTTTCCGCCTTCTACCCATATACTCCAACCACTGCTACCACATTTAAAGTTTATGCACCGGATGGTACTATTTGGAAAACCTGGTCGCTTCCGGCTCCTTCTATAGTTCCAGTAGCCCCAGATTTAACTCCTTCTTATCCTCATTTAACTCCTGCTTATACTTTGCCTGATGCTGCCGGAACATGGAAATTTACGGCTTCTTTTAATAATGTAATCTATAGCCATACCTTTCATGTTAAAGGTATTGAAACTATCGTGCAGGGAGCAAATTTATGCCCAGGAGGTACTGTGCCCGTTTTATTTAATGTTGATAATATCAATATTGTTGCTAATAATCTTTTTACAGCCCAACTTTCAAATGCTGCTGGAGATTTTTCCAACCCTACATTTATTGGTGTTACCAACCAATTTTATTCTATGATAGCTACAATACCTGCCAATACTAAATTAGGTAATGGTTATCGAATTCGGGTTATTTCATCTAATAATCCAACAATAGGAAATCCTAGTAAAGCATTCAGTATTGGTATTGGCCCCAATATTCTTAGCGGTGGTCAGACACATTGTGGCAGCGCTTCTTATGACCCCACAAATATTAGTGGATCTTCCGTTTCTTATGGAGCAAACCAGTATACCGTGGAATATCAATGGCAATATAGTATTAATGACGTTTTCTTTTTTAATATTTCAGGTGCCACAAGTCAGGATTATAATCCTCCACTTCTTACTAAAACTACTTATTACAGAAGAAAGGTATCATCAAATGGATTTTGTGGAAATTATAGTCCATCAATTGGTATTATTATTCAGCCTATTTGCATTGCACCAAAAAGTATAACTAAAAAGATCGAAAATGATGAGGTAGCAGCAATTGACTTACCAAGTACTGAGCAAAATGTTATTCTATATCCCAACCCTGTTTCAGATATCTTAAAAATGAGTAAAAGTGCCAAAGGAACTACAGTTAGAATTGTTAACTCGGTGAGCAAAATTATGTATGAAGGTGAATCGTTTGAACAAAAGGACATTTCTGATTGGCCTTCTGGAATATATATAGCATCAATTAGCAATGGACAACGGATCACATTTATCAAAAAGTAAGTGTCTATTATTTTCATTACTCAATACTCTTTCTGCCGGGCAATGGTTAAGCGTTCGCAGAAAGAGCATTATAAACTTGCTCTTTGATTTTTCACTAAAAATATAAATAGCTAAAAAGAGTTCTAATCATCTTAACAGATGTTAAATTTTAACCCAGCAAATAGACTAATAGCAGTAAAAACAATTAAACTAAGAAACTATTATTTTAAAACAGATGAATCAGGATATACTCAAACAAAAATTATCTTTAAGTTTCTTTGAGATAAATGAACAAGGAGAATCAGTAAAGAAAACCGGATTAGCAAACAATATAAAATTTTATTTGCTACTTACTTTTGCACTATTTTTTGCAGGGTTAAATAACTCTCAGGCACAATTCTGGCTCTATGCTAAGCAAGATGGGGGTGATAATGCAGTACATTGTAGAGACGTTGCTGCAGATGCGAGTCCGCTTGGCACCGGTAGTCATTACACTACCGGAGATTGGGGAAAAGGCAACATTAATTTAAGTGGGATCACACTTTCATCCAAAGAATCCTCTTTTTATGTTGCAAAATATAAGCCCATAAATACCGGTGGAATAGAATGGGCTGTACAAGGAACTGCAATGTCTCAGGAAGATAATGATGCTGAATGTCGGGTAAATAAAATAGTAGTTGATCCTGCTGGCAACTCCTATATTATAGGTACCTACGCGGGTGTCTTAAGTGTAAAGGGGCAACCTCCTCTTATTGATGAGCCTCTTCAGCGTAAGCCATTTATAGCAAAATTTGATCCTAATGGAGTTTGTCTGTATTTACGGCAGGTTAGTGGTCCTACGTGTGGTGTTTTTATGGGAGAAATAGCTGTAGATGATGCCGGGAATGCTTATGTAGCTGGTGCCTTTTGTGGAAAAAGAACTTTTGGAGCTGTTTTAGGTACAACCTTGGGAATAACTTTAGAAGCAGACGGAGGTCAGGATGCTTTTCCTAATGAGGATGTATATATAGCAAAATTTGATGATAAAGGATTTTTGCAGTGGGTGCATCAGGCCGGAGGCACTTTGGACGATGGACGTCATCCGGATCTTTCATTTGAGGGAGGAGTTCACATTTCTGCCAGCCCTTCTGGCAATTGTTATGTTACTGCTCCATTTAGAGGTCTGGGATTTTTTGGAGCCACAAACTATGTAAATGGAATAGGCTTAGGTGGGGCTATCCTGATAAGTAAAGGAAAAGAAGATATTTTTGTTGCTCAATATGATACTAAGGGAAACTTTAAATGGGTACAACAAATTGGTAGTGTAGATGATGATTTTCCAAGGGCAATTGAAACAGATGCCTCTGAAAACACTTATGTCACCGGTAATTTAACTACTGCTACTGATTTTAATGGTCCTATTTTATCACCACAACCTGATGCTTCGGGATTCCTTGCCAAGTATAATGTTTCGGGAACGTTGCAAGCCAATAAACTTATAGGTGGCACAGTTAATGGCGGCCTTACCGTAGATAGTAAAAACGCCATTCTTTATATTGCCGGACGCAATGATAATACAGCAACTTTTGATGGGAAAACATTCAGTATAGGTGGTCTTCCTCATTATATAGTAGGATATAATACAGATAATATGACATTCTCATGGTATCAGCATAGTATTAGTCGTGATGATATTAGCTTGGCTTCAGATAATCATAAGAATTGTTATGCAGCGGGTCATTTTTTTAATAAGGCCCTTTTTGGTAATATTTCATTATCTACTAAATTTGAAAATCAATTTGTTGCTTTGCTTCTCGTTAGTGATCTTCCTAAATTCGGTGAGAAACAACAAAGTATAAGGAATGGTCAAAATGATGAGGTGACAGTAATTGATAATTTGCCAACTAATGAACAAAATATAGTTTTATATCCTAACCCTGTTTCGGATATGTTAAAAATGAGCAAAGGTGCTAAAGGAATTACAGTAAAGATTATTAATTCGCTAAGTCAGGTAATGTATCAAGGTGAAGCCTTTGACCAAAAGGATATATCAGGGTGGCCTTCTGGAATATATGTAGCTATAATCAGCAATGGTCAACAAATTAAGTTTATTAAAAAGTAAGTTAGCACTTAATTTTTTATCTACTCTTTCTGCAAGACAATTAAGTCTTTGCAGAAAGAATTTTTAAGCGTTTTTGAATTATGAACTTACTTTATAGTTTTACTCCATCCATCAAATAGGTACCACTTTATTTCCCTTTCTATTATCAAATTTCTTTTATTTTTATCCAAAAATAAATTGAATATTACGCCTGCTTTTCATGTTGTCGTAAATAATACTTAAAATAAACAAGGATGGATTTTTCAATTAAAGGAAATATTATTGATATTTTTTCTAAAAATATTTTTTACGGAGAAGTAGTTGTTGTAGATAAAAAAATAAAAGCTATTCAGCATTTATCAGCTATAATTGAAAATTCCAATTACATTTTACCAGGATTTATTGATGCCCATGTGCATATTGAAAGTTCTATGCTGGTGCCTTCTGAATTTGCAAGGATGGCGGTGGTGCATGGCACAGTGGGGACCATAAGCGACCCGCATGAAATAGCGAATGTATGCGGCATGAAGGGAATTGAGTTCATGATAGAAAATGGGAAAACGGTTCCTTTTAAATTTCACTTTGGTGCACCAAGCTGTGTGCCCGCAACAATTTTTGAAACAGCGGGTGCAGCATTAAATGCCGATGAGGTAGATATTCTTTTGCAAAAAGAGGAGATAAATTATTTGAGTGAGATGATGAATTTCCCAGGTGTATTATATGAGGATGAAGAGGTAATGAAAAAAATTGCTTCTGCAAAAAAATATAATAAACCAGTTGATGGCCATGCACCCGGATTAAGAGGTGAAGCAGCAAAAAAATATATTAATGCGGGAATAAGTACGGATCATGAGTGCTTTACTAAAGAAGAAGCATTGGAAAAACTACAATACGGTATGAAGGTACTTATTCGCGAAGGTAGTGCTGCTAAAAATTTCGAAGCATTAATTGATTTACTAAATGATTTTCCTGAAAGAATGATGTTTTGCAGTGATGATAAACATCCGGATAGTTTAGCTGATGGACATATAGATATCCTCTGCAAAAGAGCCATTGATAAAGGTATTGATGTATTTAAAGTTTTACAGGCAGCCTGCATCAATCCGGTTGAACATTATAAAATGAACATCGGATTATTAAGAGAAAAAGATGCGGCGGATTTTATTGTAGTAGAGGATTTAGAGAATTTTAAAGTGCTACAAACCTATATTAATGGCGAATTAGTAGCAGAAAAAGGAGTAACTAAAATAAAAGCAGCTAAATCAAATTTGATCAATCATTTTAATTGTGATGAAAAAATATCTGAAGACTTTCAATTTTTGCTTACTGATTTCTCTGCTGAAATTTCTGTTATTGAAGCATTAGATGGCCAATTAATAACCAATAAATTAACTGTAAAACCTAAAATAAATAACAACGAAATTGTCAGCGATACAGAAAATGATATCTTAAAAATGGTAGTTGTGAATCGTTATAGTAATGCTCCTATTGCAAAATCTTTTGTGAAAAACTTTGGATTTAAACATGGTGCCATTGCTTCTTCAGTAGCGCATGATTCTCATAATATTATTGCTGTTGGTGTAGATGATGAAAGTATCTGCAAAGCAGTGAATCTAATCATCGAAAATTTGGGAGGGATAAGCTGTATTAGTAATAATAAAGAATGGATATTACCCTTACCGGTTGCCGGTTTGATGAGTAATGAAGATGGTTACGCAGTTGCTGAATTATATACCCAGCTTGATAAAGCAGCTAAAGAATTAGGTTCAAAATTATCAGCACCCTTTATGACTTTATCTTTTATGGCTCTATTGGTAATTCCTCATTTAAAATTGAGTGATAAAGGTTTATTTGATGGAGATAAGTTTGAGTTTGTCAGGTAAGATTTGATAGCAGTTATTTTAAGATACCCTATAAAAAAAGCATCCCGGTTATTTGCCGAGATGCTTTTTTTAAATATATTTTTGGATCCTATCTCAATGCAACTGATCCTTTACCCATGGTGTGTCCATCTGCATATAAAACCACAGTATAAGTTCCTGGTTGAAAACTGGCTGGATTAACCCAGTCTATAGCATACGCTTTATCATCATTGGCAAATTCTATAGATGTTTTGAAAGTAGCTTGCATTTCATCACCATCAGCAGTAAAATTTCCTCCATTATCCGAAACAATAAGATTACCGCTTGGGTCTAAAATTCGCATATAAATATCGTGCATACCTTTTTCTGCAATCGGGTTATTAACTACCGTAAAGTTTACACGTATTTTCTTAGCAGTACTAGCACGGGTAACAATACTTTCTTTCCCACTGCTGCGAACACGCAAAGGGCTTATTGAAATCATGCCTGTTTTCAATGCCGCTGCTACCTTTACTTTTGTATTAAGCTCATCATTTTGCTTTGCCAGATTGGTGGCTTTTGTACTAACCGAATCAACGGTGGTTTTTAGTGTATTTCTTTCGGTAGTTAATGTTGCGTTTTGTTGTTTTAGCTCTTCAATATCTGCTGTATATTTAGTTACAAAATAGCGCAATTCCTTCACATCTTCTTGAGCTTTTGCCAGTTGTCCCTGAGTTAATTGACCTTTTTTAAGTGCGGCACGAAGTTCAGTAATTTTATTGCGGGCTAAATCCTGTTCTTGCTGCATTTGGTCAGATAACTTTACATTCTTGGTATTAGAATTATCAAGTTCAGATTCAATTTTATCAATTTCAGTCTGCATACGTGTCTTCTCATCACTAACAGTCACAATACGTTCATTGGCTTTTTTATCCTTAAAAAATAAATAAGCATTAGTTCCTAATAAAGCCAGTATAACTGCAATCAGGAAATAAATTTTATTGGAATCTTTACGAGTCGGTTGATCTTGATATTGTTTTTCCATTATTAATATGTTTTGTTCAATTATTTAATGTGTATTATTTTTATAAAAATTAATTAATCAAATATTATTCCAGAAGAAACCTCTGTCTTTTATCCAGTATAACTGCAGCAATGTATTTTTATTGTTACTAATTTCTGTTTAACCTGCACTACTTGTGGTCAATAACCACTCCTTAGTCTTCAAATTTATAATAGTTAATGCAATATTAAGAGTTTTACATCGTAAAAGAAGCAATCTGTTTTGAAAAAGATGCAGGCATAAAAATAATAAAAAGGCGTTATACCGGATTAACTGATATTATTACCTTTAACACTTTGGATATTCGTTTGATTTCTATGATTAAAAAGTACGTAGTTTTAATAGCTCTCCTTATACTAAGTTCCCCTTTTCTATTTTCTCAAACTCTTGTTCCGCCTAAGCGTGAATTTAGAGGAGCCTGGCTTGCGACAGTTGTAAATATAGACTGGCCCTCAAAGCCGGGATTATCTACCGAAGCTCAAAAAAGTGAATTGATACATATTTTAGACAATCATCAACAAAGCGGAATAAATGCCATTATGTTGCAAATAAGACCTGCAACAGATGCTCTATATGGCAGAGGCCGTGAATTATGGAGTCGCTTTTTAACAGGGAAACAGGGACGAGCACCAAGCCCTTTCTATGATCCGCTAGATTTTGCAATTGTAGAAGCGCATAAACGGGGGATGGAATTACATGCCTGGTTTAATCCATATCGGGCTACATTTGATTTGATAGACTCCCATACCGATGCACAACATATCACTAAACAAAAGCCGGAATGGTTTTTTACTTTCGGAGGCAAAAAATTATTCAATCCCGGTATACCGGAAGTACGAGACTACATTGTACAGGTAATTATGGATGTGGTTAAAAATTATGACATAGATGGTGTACATTTTGATGATTACTTTTATCCTTATCCCGAAAATAACCAAACCATTCATGATGAGGAAGCATTTCATAAATATGGGACAAGCTTTTCAACCATTGGCGATTGGCGCAGGCATAATATAGATACACTGATCCATGTTTTAACCGACAGCATACATACGGCTAAAAAATACGTGAAGTTTGGAATCAGTCCATTTGGGATATGGAGAAACAAATCACAGGATCCGGATGGTTCTGAGAGTAATGGTTTTGATGGATACAGCCAATTATATGCGGATGCCCGCAAGTGGACAAAATCTGGTTGGCTTGATTATATCAACCCGCAAATATATTTCCCTTTTTACTACAAGGCTGCACCTTATGAAAAGTTGGTAGATTGGTGGAGTAATAATGCTTTTGGTAAACATGTATATATTGGGCAGGGGGCCTATCGCGTAACAGAAAAGCGGGCAGGATGGAACAATCCGCATCAAATACCAGATCAGATACGCTATTTAAGAAAAAACACTCGTGTACAGGGTAGTGTATTCTTTAGTTCTAAGTCTTTAACCGATAATTTGGCTGGTGTGAATGATTCTTTGTGTACAGAGTTCTATTGTTATCCGGCATTGCAGCCTGCCATGTTATGGTTAGATGCTATAAGTCCCAATGCTCCGCAACAATTACAGGCGATAATTTTGGGAAACGGTGTCCAGATGAACTGGCAGGCTCCTACAAAAGCAACAGATGGAGACATGGCTTATGGCTATGTGATTTATCGTTTTGATGAAGGTGAAGAAATTAGAACTGACCAGGCAAAAAACATATTAAAAATATCATTTGATGCTTCGCAAACCAGCTATTTCGATAAAACTATTCTGCCGGATAAAAGATACACCTATGTAGTTACGTCCATTGACCGGCTAAAAAATGAGAGTCTTAATTCAAATTTGGTGGAAGTTAAAACAAGTACATTAAAAACAGCATTAAATCCTTAACTATTCATCACTGCACCGCCGTTAATATCTAATGCCTGCCCGGTGATAGATTGTTGCTTTAGTAAATAAGAAACCAGATCGGCAATCTCTTGTGGCTGGCTCATTTTGCGCAGAGGAACACTTTGCATAGCCACATTGTAAAATTCATCTTTTGTTATCCCAATATCATCTGCAATTCCCTGTAAGCCTTGCTGCGCCATGTCTGTATCTACCCAACCCGGACAAATAGCATTTACCAGGATATTATCCGGTGCAAATTGAATGGCCCATGAACGCATCAATCCTAATAAGCCGGCTTTACTGGCGCAATAAGCAGAATAATTTGCCACACCCAATCGTGCTAAAACAGAAGATGTGATGAGGATATGTTTGTATGAGGAAGCAGATAATTTCAATTGTGGTAAAAAGGAATTGACCAACTTATAAGTTCCGGTAAGATTAGTTGAAAGGATATCATTCCAACGGTCTTTTTCTCCCCATTGATTTTCGCCGCCAATACCTGCATTTGCTATGATGCCATCTATTTTCTGATTTTTTAAATGAGCTGATGCCTGTTGAAGGCTTTCAATTGAACGGATATCAGCAGAAATTACCATATGATTTCCTGATAGAGTGGATAGAACATGTTTAAGTTTGGTTTCATCTCGGCCTAATAAAATACACGTATTTCCATCTGCTGCAAGCTGTTCAACAATAGCTTTCCCTATACCACTTCCGGCTCCGCTAATAATGTAAGTTTTATTCATATTCTTTTAAGTGAACGATGTTTCTATTATTGATTAGCTTCTTTATGTATAAATCTATCTGAGCATCGCCCATTCCATAAATAGCAGTTGTCTTCCAAAATTCCTGGTAAATACTTTTGCGATCTGTTATTCCTGTTTTTATAATGGTTATTAAGAGGTCTTCAACTTTATTAAGGCCGGTTTCTTTATCAGGAAACCGATCTAAATGAGCTATTAATGCCGGATGCAATTTACTTAACTGACCAAAATCTTTCTTTAGAAAATTTTCCATCTTCTTTTTATCATCTGAAGCATAAACTTCCCAAGCTTCTACAGCTATATGGATATCCTGCTTATTTAAATATAATTTTTGATCAGTTAATTCTGATAATTCTTGGGGAGATAACTGACCGATACCCCTAAAATCGCTATGATTTGGATGTTGATTAGGGCAGATCAGTGATAAGACTGTCTTACCTAATATTTTATCCTGAAAAAAACTAAGTAAAAAGATCAAATTGATCTGGCAGTACAAATCAAATTCAAACCAGAATAAAATCTCATCGTAATCTGAGTATGTCTTTAAGCGGCTAAATTCATCTATTACCTGCTTTTGATATTCTTCAGCATTAGAGTTGTAAACTTTGCTTATCCAATCAGAGCGCAATTTAAAAAACGCCTTTTCAGAATCTGCAAGTACAGGTCCTTCTGAAAGCGTTTCTCTCCAAACTAATACATCACCTGATAATGCAGTTTGCCTGAATTTATACAAAGTAGCATCCCCGTTAAGAATATTTAATATTTTCATTCCTTATATTTCAGCTATCATATAATCTATTTTAAAGATAAAAAAAGCCGATAAGTTTTAAACTTACCGGCTGTAAAGATTTACAATTTTCTATTTATTTCTTCTCCGGCAACAACACCAAACGGACACAATTATCTCCGCAATATTTATTAACTGTTACTTTTGAACTTGCAGGGGTTATTTTCTTTAAAGAATTTAGGTAAGTTAGTATTTCTTTCGGATCTTCATTATTTTGAAGCTGCCCGTTTAAATAACTTAGCCAAAAACTGTTTTCTTTTAGTTGAGTTTCTGTAGTGCGGCGTTCTTCTGCCAAGAATTTTTCTACATCCACCGCCTGTGCACCATTTTGTTTTATTTTATTAATCTCCTCCAAGGTAGCAGCAATTAGCTTCTCTACATTCTCCGGCGCACAACCAAAAGAAATGCTTAATGAATAGCGGCCCTGAGGATATTTATTATGACTGGCACGTGCACCTACACCGTAAACACCGCTTTCATCTTCACGCAAACGCTCAATTAGTTTAATGGTGAGCACTTCTGCCAATGCATCCAATTGATTATTATTATCATCATTATAGGTATAGTCTCCACTATATACTAAACGAACAGTTGCTTTAGGCTCCTGCCCTTTATAAACCGTTTTAGTTATTTTTCCGGCCGGAGTTTTAATCCCCAGATCACGGGCTTCTTCTTTACGATTAGTAGAAGGCAGGCTTCCAAGATATTGCTCTAATAAAGGTTTGATCTTTTGAACATCAAAATTCCCTACAAAAGTGAAGGTAAAGTCGCTGGCATCCGCAAAACGATCTTTGTAAATTTCAAATGATTTATCCAGACTGATCTGATCAACTTTTTGTAAATTTGGCCCTGTACGGCGGATATTATAGTTTCCTAATACCGCCGATACCGTATCGCTAAATACACTGTTCGGATCATTTTCGCGGTTTGCTAAACTTCCTTTTTGCTTGCTAATAAATCCTTTGAAAATCTCCTCATCTTTACGTGGATGGGTGAAATATAAATAGGTTAATTGCAAAGCTGTTTCCAAATCTTTTGGTGTAGAATAACCAGAGAGGCCCTCACTGCGCTCTGAAATGAAAGGAGATACAACTACCTGTTTGCCTATTAATAATTTAGGAAGTTGTAAGGAATTAAATTCACCTACTCCACCACCTTTTACAACCGTAGCAGAATTAGCAGCTGACTGGTAATCTGCATCATTATATAAAGATGTTCCTCCGGGACTGAATGCCGAAAAATTAACTTCATCGTTCTTAAAATCAGTAGGTTTAAGAACCACCTTAACACCATTGCTTAACTTTAATTCAGTAATTCCTAACTCCGGTGTAGTTGTTTCGCTAATTACTTTCCCCGGTGCTGGCTTAATTTCTAATAAAGGTTTGTTTGATACCTGATCGGTATAAGCTATAATATTTTCTTGTGTTACGCTGCTTATCCATGAATTTACGGTTGCTTCGTCAGGCAATTTATCTTTATCCTTTTCAGGCCCCAGTATAATCACATCACGGTTTACATCGGTAATATATTCTTTAGCTAAACCATTTACTTCCGCTAAACTTATACCAGGTGATACACTTTTGGCCAGATTATATTCATACTCAATACCCGGACTGGCTTCTCCTTTTAGAAAGTATCGTAAATATTCGTTCACAAAACTTTCCGATGGAGTTTTGTCTTTTTCTTTAACAGAAGACTCCATCTGAGTAAGATAATCTAGTTTAGCCCGATCTAATTCGGTTTGAGTAAAACCAAACCTTTTTACACGCTCTGTTTCCGTTAAAACTGCTTTAAATCCTTTAGCCAGTTCGCCTGGTTTAGCTACTACGAATGCATTATATACATCTAAGCCTGCCAAAAAACCACTTATATCTGCTCCGCCTTGTAAAAAAGGAGGATCGGCTTGTTTGGTTAATTCGGTATAACGGTCTTGCAGCATGGTGTTAAATAACGAACGAATGATGCTGTTACGATAATCTGTAACCGTTTTAAGTTCTGTTTCGGGGTGTTTAATATAGATCTGGGCTGCAGTAACCGGAAACTCTTTATCGGTTACGCTTATAAACTGATTTTTGCTTGTCAGCGGAATAGTGTATTTGGTGCGGTTGCGTTCTTTTAAAGAATTTTTCAGATCAGAGAACTTCGCTTTAATTACTTTTTCCATCGCATTTACATCAATATCACCAACTACAATTAATGCTTGCAAATCCGGGCGATACCAATCTTTATAAAATGCTTTGATAGCTTCTGGCTTGGAATTTTTCAATACCTCTTCTGTACCAATAGGCAAACGACTGGCATAACGGGAATGATTAAAGATAACGGGAAGATATCTCTCCTGAAGCCGTTGACCGGCACCTTTACCTAATCGTTTTTCTTCCAGAACTACGCCGCGTTCCTTATTAATTTCTGCTACATCTAAGGTCGCATCCTGAGCCCAGTCACGCATAATTTGTATGCCGTTTTTAAGTATTACAGGATCGTCGCTCGGAATGGGTAATTGATATACCGTTTCATCAAAACTGGTATATGCATTTAAATCTGCACCAAACCGGACACCAGATTTTTGGAGATAACTTACCAATTCATTTTTAGGAAAGTTTTTAGTCCCATTAAAACTCATGTGTTCCATTAAATGCGCTAAACCCTGCTGATCATCATTTTCTAAAACAGAGCCCACCTTATTAGCCAGGTATAGCGTAACCCTGTTCTTGGGTTCTGTGTTTTTACGGATGAAATAAGTAAAGCCATTGGCAAGCTTGCCCATTTTTACATTAATATCCAGAGGGATAAGATCTTTAGCCGGTTTATTAACCGCAACTATTTTTACCGTTGGTTTAACCTTGGTTTGCGCCGTTGCCGTATAGCTATATACAGAGAATGCCGTCGCTAAACCATAGATAAAGAATTTGTTTAATTTCATAATTTTTTAATAGTAAGATTTATTATTTGAAGATAGTATTTAACATAACAAGTAGTCTATTGTTTGAATGATAATATAAAATCAAATGATAGACTAAATTTTGATGATGATTTTTTTATTGTACATCCACCACAGTATGCCGAGCCAAATGAGAACAAATGTTAAAGCTCCCGCCAATGATGCATTTACGGGAGAAAAATATGGAGTATAAACAGCCTCATACATCCATGTTTTAGCACTTACTATTTTACCATCAGTCATTTTCACCTGTATCGCATTTAGCGATTTTGCGATCACTACAGATAAAACAAATACTGTTATCGCATTTACACCATATACTACAAAGGGCTTTGTTCCCCACTTATAACCTTGCACATCGATTAACCAATAACATAAGGCCAGGCCAATAGTTGCTAAACCCCCGGTATAAAGCACATAAGAACTGGTCCAAAGAGCCTTGTTTATGGGGAAGTTTAGATCCCACAATAAACCTAAAATGGTTGCTAATACACCTATGGAGAACATCCAGGATATTTTTTCAGCATCGTTTTTATCTTTTCTCTTTAACCAGGTGCCTATTAAAACTCCAAATAAGCCGGTAGCAATAGATGGTATACTACCTAAAATTCCTTCCGGATCCCAGGTGATAGAGTTTTTCCATAAATGGGATGATGTTAAAAGGACCCGATCAAGCCAGGCCCCCAAATTAGTTTCTTTCTCCAGGTTTGCAAAGCCTACGCCAGGTACGGGTATGAAAGTCATCATGGCCCAATAACCAGCTAGTAAGACGATCATGATACGAAATTGAGTTTTGGTATTTGTTTTTATGAATAACACCGCCGAAATGAAAAAAACCACCGCAATACGTTGCAATATTCCCGGAATACGCACGGTTTGAAATGCTTCCACAGGTTCTGTAAATACTTTTGGGAAAAGAGAACCAAATACGCCCAATGCAAATAGAATCATAGCCCTCTTTGCTGCCGTCCAAATCAATTTTGAATGATCTGTAGGGTTTTCTTTTTTATTGCCTAAAGCATAGCTGATGGATACGCCAACAATGAACAGAAAAAATGGGAAGATTAAATCCGTAGGCGTGCATCCATTCCATTCAGCATGTTCTAATGGAGCGTAAATATGTCCCCAATCACCCGGGTTATTGACCAGGATCATGGCAGCAACAGTTATGCCACGAAAAACATCGAGAGAGCGGAGTCTTGAGTTTACAGTTTTCAGTTGGGAGCTTGCAGGCATACACTTTTAAGGCTGAGTAAGATTAAACTTAGCGATTTTTTTAGATATCTGATGCTTGTATTAAAACCTCCACCTCACAAATGCTTCCATGGCTTCATATTCTGCTAAACCAAGTTTATCATAGGCTTTTGCAGTTTCACGTGTGCGGTCTTCCGCACGAACCCAAAATTCTCTCGAATCATCTCCCGGGAAGACAGGGCGGTCTTTCTGGGATTGATGTTTAAAAATAGCATATCGTTTGCGTTCCACTTCTTGCGGAGATAAGGGAACAGCCATTTCAATTTCATATGTTTCAAACTCATGCCAGGCACCTCGATATAACCATAACCAGCAATCTTTCAACCACTCCTCCTGTTTAAGACGATTTAACGCCTGTAAAATCACATCAAAACAAACTTTATGTGTACCATGCGGATCGGCAAAATCACCTGCTGCAAAGATTTGGTGTGGTTTTACCTGTTGTAAAAGATCTACCGTGAGCCGGATATCGTCTTCCGTAATTGGGTTGCGCTGAGTTTTAGCCCGCTCATAAAAGGGCAAAGCCATAAAATGAATGTGATAGTCTTCGAGTCCGGCAAAACGGGCAGCAGTAAAAGCCTCTCCTTTACGTATCAGTCCTTTAACGGTTTGGATCTCTTTGGTATCCATCTGGTTTGGCTGTTTGCTTTCCAAAAATTGCCTCATTTCTGTATAAAGGGAATCTAATTTATCGTTATCCGGACTAACCGTTTTGCTTAAATCTCTCGCAAATTCAACAAGCCGTAAAGTTTCATCGTCCCAAACAGCGGTATTGCCGGATGTTTGATAAGCCACATGTACATCATGCCCCTGGTCAACTAAACGGATAAACGTACCACCCATAGAAATCACATCATCATCCGGATGGGGCGAAAAAAGAAGTACTCGTTTTTTATCGGGTTTGGCACGCTCGGGCCGCTGACTGTCATCTGCATTTGCTTTGCCCCCGGGCCAACCCGTAATAGTATGTTGAATTTTATTGAATATATGAATGTTGATATTGTAAACAGGGCCCTTCTCTGTGGCCAGTTGCGCCATCCCATTGTTATTATAATCTTCTTCTGTTAATTTTAAAATGGGTTTATCTAAAGTATTGGCCAGCCATATAACTGCTTTCTTGATCGTTTTTTCATCCCATACACAGTCTTTAACCAGCCAGGGAGTATTAAAACGGGTTAATTCGGATGCAGCATCTTCATCTAAAACAAATTCAACATGATCAGAAAGTTGAAGATAGGTTGCCGGTACATCTGATGAGATTTCACCTTCTACCGCTTTTTTAATAATCGGTGCTTTCTTTTTATTCCAGGCCATGAGGATAATTTCACGGGCTTTGAAAATAGTACCGATGCCCATTGTAATGGCTTTGGTTGGAACATGAATTTTTCCACCAAAATCTCGGGAGGCATCGCTGCGTGTAAGGTCATCTAAAGTAACTAAACGAGTTCCGGAGTTTGGTGCAGAACCCGGCTCATTAAAACCAATATGCCCGGTACGGCCAATGCCTAAAATCTGTAAATCTAAACCGCCGAGCGCTGTGATTCTTTTTTCATAATCCAGACAAAAGGCCGGAATATCTTCCAGAGCCAATGTACCATCAGGAATGTGCACATTAGTCGTATCTATATCTATATGATCAAGCAAATGTTGTTTCATAAAACACACATAACTTTGTGCAGATGCAGGTTTCATAGGGAAATATTCATCCAGATTAAACGTCACTACATTTTTGAAACTCAGATTTTCTTCCTGGTGCAGCCGCACTAATTCTTCATACACGCCAATAGGCGTAATGCCGGTTGCTAAGCCTAATACTGCTGTTTCATTTGCGCTCTGTTTGTGTATGATGAGATCTGCAATTCGGCGTGCAATATGTTTAGAAGCAATATTTTGGTTGGGATAAACCGTTACCACTAATTTTTCAAATCGGGTTTCTTCCAGTAAATTCAATCGGGCCATGGGAGATATTTTAGATGAGAAACAAATATAATTACAAAATTATACGGATACTGGAGTATAATAGAAAATATAATATATTAACGAAGAGTTCATAATTACCCGTATTTTTCAGCATGAATTCGAACATTAAAAAACTGGCAGAAATTGCTTCAAAAGATGAACGAAAAATCATTGGTTTAATGTCCGGCACATCTATGGATGGTTTGGATATTGCGTTATGCCAATGCATTGGGAGCGGTAATAAAACAAATGTTAAAGTCTTAGAGTTTATAACTGTTCCTTATTCTGCAGAATTTAGAAACGAGATAAAAAGTGTGTTCTCCAAACGGGATGCAGATCTTCAGCAGGTTTGTTTATTAAATGAATGGATTGGGATAAAACACGCTGATATGATATTGCAGGCATTGCAGAACTGGGATATCAATCCAAAAGATATTGATTTGATTGCCAGTCATGGGCAAACTATATTTCATGCACCACGATCATTACATGGCCTGAAAAATTATCCTAACAGTACACTACAAATTGGCGATGGCGATCATATTGCTGTAATAACAGGAATTATTACCATTTCAGATTTCAGACAAAAACATTTAGCAGCAGGTGGAGAAGGTGCTCCTTTATCTGTTTATGGCGATTATTTAATATTCTCTAAAATGGGTGAAAATCGCATTATGCTAAACATTGGGGGCATCGCTAATTTTACTTTCTTACCTGGAGATAGAGATGCACAAAAGGTATTTTCAACAGATGTTGGTCCTGGAAATACCTTGATGGATCAGTTTATACAAAAACATTATCCTGAATTATATTTTGATAAGGATGCCGGCATATCAAAAAAGGGCAAGGTAAATGAGGCATTATTGAGTGAACTAAATGCTAATCCTTTTTTCAAATTAGATTTTCCTAAAACAACAGGACCAGAGTTATTCAATCTTAATTATTTGATTGAAGCGCAAAAAAGATCAAATACCAGTTTGATCAATAAAGAAGATATTCTAGCAACTTTATGTTTCTTCACTGCTGAAGGAATTATTGAAGCCGTAAAGCGATGTTTTAAGCAAAGGGATGATCTGCATATTTACATGAGTGGAGGCGGAATGCACAATCCGCTATTATTGGAGCAACTAAAACAGGGCTTATCAGATGCTAGCTTTGCCACAACGGACGAGCTGGGAATTAATCCGGATGCGAAAGAAGCTGTACTTTTTGCTTTGCTCGCTAATGAAAGTGTTGCAGGTGGAGATATAAATTTTGGAGAAAGAACTGATGTTCCATCTGTATATATGGGGAAAATCAGTATGCCTTCATAAGAGGTTTTTATATGGTACTCTGTAATATTTATACTTTAGCCTTTCTATATATTTGTTCAATTAAATTTGACATAATGAAATTACTGTTACTTTTCATTTCCATCATTCTGATATCAGCTGCCTTATCTGCCCAAACACTTATTAAGGGAACTGTTAAAACCGCAAAAGGAGAAGCTATACACGGAGCAAATATTTCGGTTAAAAATTCTTATGATGGTGCTTCATCTGACAGTACAGGCCATTTCCATTTTACAACATCCGAAACGGGGAAACAAATCATCCAATTCTCTTCCCTGGGTTTTGGTTCAGACAGTGTTGTTGTTCAAATAAATGGTAAATCCATAGAATTACAATTAGTCCTGAAAGAAAAGTTTAATGAACTGGATGCGGTAGTCATTACGGCTGGTACATTCGAGGCCAGTGATTCTAAAAAAGGAGTGGTTTTGAGTTCATTGGATGTAGCTACAACTGCAGGTGCAGAAGCTGATGTATTTGCAGCTTTGCAAACTCTTCCGGGTACACAAACTTCATTTGCAGAAAACGGGCTTTTTGTACGGGGCGGCTCAGCAGCTGAAACTAAAACTTATTTCGATGGGATGCTGGTTAAAAATCCTTTTAATACTCAACTCCCGGATCTTGCATCAAGAGGCCGTTTTTCTCCATTTATGTTTAAGGGTACAACTTTTTCTGCGGGCGGGTATTCTGCACAATACGGCCAGGCATTATCATCTGCATTGATCCTGGAAAGTAAAGATCTGCCTGAAAAAACAACTACAGGAATTTCCTTAATGACTGTTGGAGGAGGATTGGATCATACACAGCGGTATAAGAATAGCGCCCTATCTATAGGAGGGAATTACATCAATCTGAAACCCGCTTTCGCCATATTTAAACAGCATACTAATTGGGATAAGGAACCGGAAGACTATGGGGGGACTATTCAGTATAAATTAAAAACATCTGCCACCGGAATGTTTAAAGTATATAGCGAGTTAAGCAGCGGTAAAGTGGGATTATTTACAGACGACCTAAATAACTTACCAAAGGAGAATTATTTCAGCAACAACAATAGAAATACTTATGTGAATAGTACTTACCAAGATTATTTAAGCGATAAATGGAAAATTCAGGGTGGTGCATCATTTAGCAATAATCGTGATAGTGGTAAAATAGAGGTTGATCAGTATACTCGTACAGATCAGTTAATGCAAGCACGTTTAACTTTAACTAATTATTTTGGAAACTTGTCTACCTTACGTTTTGGAGTAGAAACAAGTAATACGAAACGTAAAGAAAGCTTCAATACACTATCGAGAGATTATACAGATGAAACTTCGGCAACTTTTGCTGAATCTGATATCTTTTTTACCGAACGGTTGGTTGCACGGGTTGGAATACGCAGCGAGTATTCTTCTTATATGGATGAATTTAATATTGCCCCACGAACTTCTTTAGGATATAAAACAGGCAAATTCAGTCAGGTTTCAATGGCTTATGGAAGATTCTATCAAAATCCGGAAGATGAATATTTGGTGCAAACTCCAGCTTTAGATTTTGAGCGAGCAGATCATTATATTCTTAATTTTCAGCGTATTAATAGTGGACAAGTATTTCGCGTAGAAGGGTATTATAAAGACTATAAAAATCTGACAAAAAGTGTTGGTAATTTACTTAACAATTCAGGCAATGGTTATGCAGATGGTGTGGATGTTTTTTGGAGGGATAAAAAAACATTTAAAGGCATTGATTACTGGATTTCTTATTCCTATCTGGATACGAAGCGTAATTTCAGGGATTATCCGATATCCTCAGTACCACCATTTGCTGCCAAGCATACACTTAATTTGGTGTATAAGCAATATGTGCCACAGTTGAAGTCGCAGATAGGTGCCACGTATACTTATGCTACAGGCAGAACTTATTTTAATCCTAACAATCTTATTTATCTGGGCGATAAAACAAAAGAATATCAAAATTTCAGCGTTAATGTAAGTTATCTAACACATTTGTTTAAACAGTTTACGGTAATCTATGCTTCAGTTAATAATATCCCTGGATTTAAAAACATATATGGCTATCATTATTCCGACAATGGACAAGCCCGTAAGGCTATAGAACCTCCGGCACGTCGTAATTTTTTCCTTGGGATGTTCATTACTATTGGTGATAATACTTTTGTACAATAATATTCTCTCCAAAGAAAAAATCAATAAAAACCTTTAACTAAATAATCTAAAAACACAAAATCATGAAAATTCTAAAAACATTATTTCTTTTATTCCTAATCACCGCTTCGGGATTAATCTATGCACAAACAGACAAGTATACAGCTGTTATGCAAAAAGGTATGACATTGCTGGATTCTGCTAAGAATACGGAAGATCTTTTAGCAGTATCAAACCATTTCGAACGAATTGCCGGCGTTGAAACTAAACAATGGCTACCAACCTATTATGAAGCTTATGCTAATCTTAGATCTGGTTTCCTAACAAATGACAATGATAAAAAAGATGTATTTTTTGATAAAGCTCTTGTTCAAATAGATAAATCAGAGGCAATTTCAGCTAATAACAGTGAAATATATGCTTTAAAAGGATATATACAATTCATGAAAATGAGCGTAGATCCGCAAAACCGTGCAATGGAGATGATTGGAATAGCAACAACTTCACTTGAAAAAGCTAAAGCCTTAGATCCCTCCAACCCACGTCCATATTTTATATTAGGGCAGGCTGCTTTTTATACACCCGAAGCTTTTGGTGGTGGTAAAGAAAAAGCTAAACCTATATTAGAAACTGCAATAACAAATTTCGAAAAGTTCAAATCTGCTGATCCATTTGCTCCAAAATGGGGCAAAGAGCGTTGCCAAATGCTTTTAGATCAGTGTAAATAATATCACATAAAAAATGCCCCAAAATTTTCGGGGCATTTTTTTATAAAGAGTGATTTAAATTGCTTAGAACAATTTATATCCTAAGCTTAAATGAAACAGATTTTGTTTCTGGCTGTAAGTGTCACTCTTATTGATATTACTTAAACCGGCTTCGTAACGAAGATCGACAGATAAACTTCCTAAATCAACACCTGCACCAGCCTGCAAACCTAAAGCCTGATCTTTATAATCTTTTAGGTTATCATAAGCAGAATCAAAGGTGGTTTTCTTATTGATAAGAAATGAAAGAACCGGACCAGCCATAAAACGAAGGTTTAATTTGCTTAACCCAATTTTAGTCCCTAATAGTACAGGAAGATCTAATATAGTAAAACGAACCTTTCCTTTGACTGCGTTTTGATCAACTTTAATAAAGTCATTTCCTTTACTACCTAGATATAATTCAGGCTGCACATAAAATCCGCCGCCGCCAAAACGGGTAAAAACACCAAATTGATAGCCTAAAATACCATTTTGATCTGTCAGATCATTTTTAGTTTTTAATGATGAATAATTTAAGCCGGCTTTAATTCCACCCGTAAAAGAAGGGAGTTGTGCCAATGCTGCAAGTGATGTACTTAACACGATGCAGCTTAAAAGAATAATTTTTTTCATAGCTTATTTTTAAATTTTCTGTAAAGATATTTTATTAAACAGTTTCACAGCCAAAATATTGCCAGAATTTTTTAAATCTGGCAATATGGTTTAAATTGTCATGATTAAAATTAATTTTGTAGAAATTAAAGTCATGGCAGAGATCAGCATCAGTAATAAAGAATGGGAGCGTTTGAAATTGAAATTACAACGTAAATACAACCACTTAACAGACCATGATCTTGAATACACAGCCGGGCAGGAAGAAGAACTGATTAATCGATTAGCTGACCGACTCAAGCGTAAGCGGGAATATATTGTTTTCACTCTTAAAAAGGGAATGGCAAGTTTAGAGACCAATCGCCTATAATCACTACCCTGGATTAAATATCATTGATTTTCTTCACCTGATATCTTCTTCTACTTATCCAAAAGGTTTTTCATACTTTTATATAGGAGAATAATAATATGATTAAATCTAAAACATCATTTAAGCCAAAATTAAAGAAAGGCATACTTGCAGCTGTATTAGTTGCGGGCATCTTTTCTTTCGCCTTTGTGGATGATCTTTTTCAGGTATCTAAAAACCTGGACATATTCGCATCAGTTTATCGCGAACTGAACATTAATTATGTAGGTGAAGTTAATCCTTCAAAAATGATAAAAACAGGTATTGATGCCATGCTTGACCAACTGGATCCATACACTGAATATATTCAGGAATCTGACATAGAGGACTACAGGCTAAAATATGTAAGTACCCAATATGGTGGAGTTGGCGCTACGGTTTCAACCAGAAATGGGAAAGTTATCATATCCGAGCCTTATAAAGGATTTCCGGCACAAAAAGCAGATTTACGCTCTGGTGATGAAATAATAGAAATTAGCGGAGTTCCCTTAAAAGGGAAAACAAATGATCAGGTTAGCCAGATGCTTAAAGGGCCAAAGAGCACACTGGTTAAATTACTTATAAATCGCCCTGGAATAAGCAAGCTGATTGAAAAAAGTTTGGTTCGTGAAGAAATTAAACAAAAGAATGTGCCTTATTATGCCATGTTACCGAATAATGTAGGATATATCAAGTTGGATAAATTTTTGGAGAATTCCGGTCAGGAAGTTAAAGACGCCTTACTTGAACTTCGCAAAAATAACCTGAACGGATTAATACTTGATCTTCGTTTTAATGGTGGTGGTATTTTACAGGAAGCCGTAAAAATTGTGAATTTATTTGTGGATAAGGATGTAAATGTGGTTATTCAAAAAGGCCGTAATCGTGAGAAAACAATCACTTATAAAACATATAATGCATCTGTAGAACCAAATTTATCTTTGGTAATATTGGTTAATAATCGTTCTGCATCAGCATCAGAAATTGTAGCGGGTTCTTTGCAGGATCTGGATCGTGCTATCATTGTGGGTCAGCGTAGTTTTGGGAAAGGCCTAGTCCAACAAACATTCAATCTTCCTTATAACAGTTTAGTAAAAGTAACCATTGCGAAATATTATACACCTTCCGGCAGATGTATTCAGGCACTGGATTATACCCATCGTGATGCAGAAGGCAGTGTATATAAGGTCGCCGATTCACTCATTACCGAATATAAAACTCAAGATGGACGCTCTGTTTATGATGGTAGCGGCATTTATCCTGATGTATTTGTTAAGCCTGTAAAGTACAATCAAATAACACAAACATTGGGTAGTAAGTATTTTTTCTTCGATTATGCTACGCAATATCGTAATGAAAACCCAAGCATTGCTGATGCAAAAAGTTTTATGCTTACCGATTCAGATTACGATAAATTTGTGAATTACCTGTCTGCTAAAGATTATAATTACAATACCAAAACTGAAAAGCTATTAAGTGATTTAAAAGACGAAGCGGAAAAAGAAAATAAACTGGCAGAGATAAAGCCAGAATATGAAGCACTTAAAGCTAAAGTCTCTTACAGTAAAAAAAATGATCTTGTTCAGTTTAAAGAAGAAATAAAAAAAGTACTCGAAAACGAAATAGCATCACGTTACTATTTTGAACGCGGCCGTTTAGAACAGGGTTTTAAGTATGATAATGAAATGACCGAAGCGTTAAAATTAATTGCAAATAAACCCGTATTAGCCTCTATACTTAAGGGTGTTGGCACTTATAAAAGCATTGGTAAACCCGGTGAGGATTTTTCTGCCAATGCAGATAAATAAAAGTTTCGCTCCATAAAATTTAATGATGCCATTATACAGTTGAGGACGCCATACTTAGCGCTAAACTTTGTTATTTCTTAAGCCTCAATGCTGTATGATATAACAATCCCATATTTTTTTATTGAACTTCAATCCCATATTATAAAACATAAAGGCCCATTTATCGGCCTGCTCTTCAATAATTTTACTGGTGGGTTTTCCGGCTCCATGTCCTGCATTTGTTTCAATACGTATTAAAGCCGGACTTGCGCCTTTATGATATTCCTGCAAGCGAGCTGCAAATTTAAAGGAGTGAGCGGGCACTACACGATCATCATGATCTGCCGTTGTAATTAAAGTGGCTGGGTAAGAAACACCGGGTTTTAAGGCATGATATGGAGAATAGTTGATCAGGTAATCAAACATTTCTTTAGAATCTTCTGCTGTTCCGTAATCATACGCCCATCCTGCACCGGCAGTAAATTTATTATACCTTAACATATCTAAAACACCAACCGCAGGGAAAGCTACTTTACATAAATCCGGCCGCTGACTCATAGTTGCACCGATTAATAAGCCACCATTCGATCCTCCCGAAATGGCCAGGTAATCTTTAGAAGTATATTTATTTTTAATGAGATATTCTGCTGCCGCGATAAAATCATCAAACACGTTTTGCTTTTGCATTTTGGTTCCGGCATTATGCCATTTCTCACCATACTCACCACCGCCACGCAGGTTGGGAACAGCATAAATACCTCCCTGCTCCAGCAAAACAATATTAGAAGTACTGAAAGCAGGTGTTAAGCTGATACTGAAGCCTCCGTAGCCATATAAAACAGTTGGATTTTTACCATTAAGCTCCATGCCTTTTTTATATGTAATAATCATCGGGATTTTTGTTCCATCCTTAGAGGTATAAAAAACCTGTTTTGATTCATATCTAATCGGATCAAACTGAACTCCCGGCTTTTTAAATACTTCAGATTTACCTGATGAAATATCATATTTGAAAATAGTGGGGGGATAAATGTAAGAGGTGAACGTATAATACAATTCTTTCTCCTCCTTTTTGGCTCCAAAGCCGCTTGCAGAACCGATTCCCGGCAATTCAACTGTTCGCTCCAACTTGCCATCCATAGTATATTGCATCACCATAGACGTGGCATTTTTAAGGTAGTTCGCAAATATTTTTCCGCCTCCTGTGCTTACATTTAATACATTATCGGTTTCGGGAATCAAATCTTTCCAATTAGAAAGTTTAGGATCAGAAGCATCAACAGTAACCACTTTATAATTTGGAGCATTCAAATTGGTGTGGATGTATAACATGCTTCCTACGTTATCTACAACCGTATGTTCATGATCAAAATCAGCAACCACATTTATAATAGGGCTGCTTGGTTTTGATAAATCCTGGATATAAAGCTCATTTCCTGTTGTGGAATTTGCCGCGGTAATGATTAAAAAACGATTATCTTCCGTAACACCGGCACCTATATATCTGCGTGGAGTTTTATCACCTCCAAAAATCAATCGATCATCTTTTTGAGGAGTTCCTAATTTATGGAAATACAGTTTATGGTACTGGGTTAAACCTGAAAGTTCGCTGCCTTCTTTGGGTTTATCGTAACTGCTGTAATAAAATCCTTCATTTCCTTTCCATGCCAAACCGGAAAACTTAATATCAATAAGTGTATCACCCAAAATACTTTTGTCCGCCGTTTTTAAGATAATCACTTTGCGCCAGTCCGAACCGCCTTCAGAAATCTGGTAAGCAGCCAGACTACCATCTTTAGTAAATTCTATACCAGCTAAAGAGGTTGTGGCATCTTTTGAAAATTGATTGGGATCTAAAAAAACTTCAGCTCCATCTCCATCTTTTTGTCTGTAGAGTACATACTGATTTTGCAGTCCATTATTCTTATAGAAGTAGGTATAATCGCCTTCTTTAAACGGGGCAGTATATTTTTCATAATTCCACAAAGTTTCCAATCGCTTTTTAATATCAGTACGATAAGGAATTTTTGATAGATAACCCTGGGTTACTTTGTTCTCGGCATCAACCCAGGCTTTCGTATCGGCAGACCGGTCATCTTCCAGCCAACGATAAGGATCGGGCACTTTTTTACCATAATAGGTATCAGCTATATCTACTTTTTTTGTTTCAGGATAGATCATTGGATTTGGCTTATAACTTGAATGTTGAGCATAAATGCTATATGGCATTATAGAAACAATAGCAAACAGGCAAATATATACAGAGTGTTTCATGGCATTAAATTAGTTTAGGATAAAAATAGGAAAACAAATAATAATCAGAATAACAATAATAAATTGATAAGGTTGAGCATTCAACTTGCTGCTTATTGAATTGGCAATCCTGTTCCCTTTACGTACTTTTGAAAAATGCCCATTGGTAATAAATTATATTTTGCGTCCGATTTTCATCTCGGCGTTCCGGATCATGCTTCAAGTCGTGAACGTGAAGACCGGATAGTACGCTGGTTGGATTTCATTAAAACAGATGCCGCCGAAATCTATTTAATGGGCGATATTTTTGATTTCTGGTTTGAATATGCAAGTGTTGTTCCCAAAGGGTTTATTCGCTTGCAGGGTAAATTAGCTGAATTGGCAGATTCCAGTATTAAAATCACTTTCTTTAAAGGCAACCACGATATGTGGATGTTTGACTATTTCAAAAAAGAACTAAACATAGAGATTGTGTCTGATGAACTAATTTTAGAACGCAATGGTAAGAAATTCTATCTTCATCATGGTGATGGGCTTGGTTCGGGGGATCGCGGATATAAATTTCTAAAATCGTTTTTTAGAAGCCGGTTTTGTCAATGGTTATTTGCACGAATACACCCTAATTTAGGAGTAGGAATTGCAAAAAAATGGTCGATAGAAAGCCGTATAGTTAATAATAAAAAGGAAGTATTTAAAGGAGAAGAACAGGAATGGCTGGTAGCTTATTCTAAAGAAATATTAAAATATAACTACTATGATTACCTTATTTTCGGTCATCGGCATCTTCCTTTAGATATTCAAATAGACCATAAAAGTCGCTATATTAATTTGGGAGAATGGATCAATTACAATTCTTATGCTGTTTTTGATGGCGCAAAATTGCAGTTAACATATTGGAAATAAAAATGTAATTTTACTGGATATTTAATGAAAAGTAAATTAATCAAACTAAAAAAATTATGATAGGTTTAATAGTATTTGCTGTTTTTGTTGTTCTGGTAATTTTATGGTTAGTTAGCATTTATAACGGACTGGTTGGTTTACGTAACCGTCGTGAAAATGCCTTTGCTGATATTGATGTTCAGTTAAAACAACGACATGATCTTATTCCTCAATTAGTAGAAACAGTAAAAGGTTATGCAGGTCACGAAAAATCAGTTTTAGAAGAAGTAACCCGTGCCCGTGCTGGTGCTATGGCTGCTACTACAACAGATGGTAAAGTACAGGCTGAAAATGTATTAAGTACTGCTTTACAAGGTTTACGAATCACGATGGAAGCCTATCCGGATTTAAAAGCAAACCAAAACTTTATGCAATTGCAGGAAGAAATTTCGGATATTGAAAACAAACTGGCCGCATCACGTCGTTTCTTCAATTCTGCAACTCAGGAATTAAATACTGCCATAGAGCGTTTCCCAAATACATTAATTTCTTCCCGTTATGGCTTTACCCGTCAAACGATGTTTACAGTAGGTGAGGAAAATCGGGTGGTAATGGATCAGGCGCCTAAAATCAGCTTCTAAATCCTCATGGCATACGTTGGACTTCAAGCCCAGATTCAGAAAAATAATATACGATCTGTAGGTTTATTACTCAGTTTCCCGCTATTACTATTGGGTATGTGTTGGTTAATGGTTTTTGCTGTCCATTGCTTTGCAGATGGGAAGCAGAATATCCTTAATTTATATATAGTTAATTACCATTTTTTCAAAATAGCTCCTTTTATTATTATAGCAGTAATTTTATGGTTTACTATTGCTTCCTTTTTTCATAAAAAAATGATATTGAGGGCTACAAGTTCTAAACCTATGGAGCGGATGGAGAATAAGCGGGTATATAACTTAGTAGAAAATCTATGTATTTCGCAAGGTATGGCAACCATCCCTTCTATATATATTATTGATGACGATTCTCTAAATGCCTTTGCATGCGGAATTAGCTCATCCAGCTATTCCATCTCATTATCAACCGGTATAATTAATAAGCTGGATGATGAAGAGTTAAAAGCAGTTATTGCTCATGAATTAACCCATATACAAAATTGTGATACTCGTACGCTTATTATTTCTATCATTTTTGTAGGAATCTTTGCTTTCATCGCAGAAATGATATTAAGAGGCTCGGCTATGGGAGGAGGAGATTCTGACGATGGTGAAGGATGGATCATGCTTGTATGTATGATTTTAATTAGCGGACTGGCTTATTTAGTTTCATTGCTTATCCGTTATGCTATTTCACGACAGCGGGAATATATGGCTGATGCCGGTTCTGTAGAGATGACTAAAAACTCTAATGCTTTAGCTACTGCACTTCAAAAAATTTCTAATGACTGTTGCATTGAAGCTGTAAAGCGTAAAGATGTAGCCCAGTTATTTATTGAAAATCCGGCAGAAGAATCAACTTCTAAATGGCAAAGATTATTTAGCACCCATCCACCGATCGAAAAAAGGATTGCGTACTTAGAACATTTATAAGCAAGCACTCAAATGGAATATATTGGCCTTCAAACCCAAATTCGGAGAAATAATATTCGTTCTACCTGGTTGTTAATAGCTTTCCCGCTATTACTTTCGGCCATGTGTTGGGCCATTGTTTTTGTGATTCAGTATAAATCATCGTTAAGGTCAGAATACCCATTTGACATGGATACGGTTAATATGGCATTTTTAACCGTTTTCCCTGTTGTTTTACTCATAGTTGGCATCTGGTTTCTTATTGCTTTTAAGTTTCATAACTGGATGATTATGTCGGCCACGGGGTCTAAACCATTAGAGCGGATGGAAAACAAGCGGGTATATAATTTGGTTGAAAACCTTTGCATTTCTCAGGGAATGGCAAAAATACCTTCTATTTATATCATTTATGACGATTCTCTTAATGCCTTTGCCAGTGGAATTAAAGAAGGAGATTATGCTATTTCACTTTCACAGGGAATTATTAACAAATTGGATGATGAAGAACTGAAAGCTGTTATTGGCCATGAACTCACTCATATCCAAAACAGGGATACACGAATGTTAATCATTTCAATCATATTTGTAGGCATTTTTGCTTTTGTTGCTCAAATGGCTATGCGAACCCGCTTTCGTAGCGACAAAGATAAAAATGGCGGAATAGCCATTGCCATTATGCTAATTGCAGGTTTGGCTTATCTTATTTCTCTTCTTATGCGTTTTGCTATTTCCCGTCAGCGGGAATTTATGGCTGATGCCGGCTCGGCAGAAATGACTAAAAACCCGACAGCCTTAGCCAGTGCACTTCGCAAGATCTCCGAAGATTCTTGTATTGAAGCTGTACAACGGAAAGATATAGCACAATTGTTTATTGAAAATCCGCAAATAGAATCAACATCCGCATCCTGGTTTCAGAAGATATTTAGTACTCATCCACCAATTGATCAACGCATTGCTTACCTGGAACGTTTGTAAACGCAAATCAAAGGGATTATTTTGAAATGATGAAAAGATCGGATCCATTTTTTCTTCTGATATCTTTTTTTCTGGCGACAACTTCTTCAACTTTTGCCCAACAAAAACTGGTGGCTCGTATTGATACATCTGCTGTTTTACTTGCAGTAGATAACCTGGATAATACCTACCTGGTTACTCCTAAAAACGAGTTATTAAAATATGACATTTCCGGTAAACTAAAATGGAACTACAGCAATAAGAATTTGGGAAAACTGGCCCAAGTGGATGTAAAGGACCCGATGCGGATTCTGCTTTTTTATCCTGCATTTCAACAGGTGGTAGTTTTAAATAATAATTTGAATGAGATTAATCGGTATAGTTTTTTACAGGATGATTCTAAACAAATAACCCTGGTAACCTCTGCCAATACAAATGGTTATTGGGTATTTGATCAAAATAATTTGGAATTGCTTAAATTAAGTAATGACTTTACTGATGAGTTAAAGTCGGGGAATATTTACCAGCAAACAGGAGAAGACCTTCAACCAGATTTAATTCAGACTGATGACCAATATGTGTATTTGCATGATGCTAAACAAGGAGGGGTTTTACAGTTTGACCGCTTTGGAACTTACATTAAAACCATTCTGACAGATAGTTTATCTTACTTCCAACTGAATGGGAATGCGATACAATATCTATCAGGCAATTCCATTAAGAAGATTCAAATACAAAATTACGACACCTCTTTATATCCACTGCCTTTACAAACCCAGATTAAGCAAGCTATGCAAGGCAATAAGATCCTCGCTATATTAACTGAAAAAGCTGTATTTTTGTACGCTTTATAGCAAAGGGCCTGCGTAAATAAACCTGATTTAAGCGTTACCAACCGAAGTTTTTACGTAGGTGCGTATAGCGTAAAGCAGGACTGCACCGGGTTTTTTGCATTGCATTTGATTTTCATAAAAAGATGTTACAGAAATTAGAATTTATTAAAGAACGCTGGCAAGAGGTTGAACGGGAGCTTAGTAACCCTAATACCATGAGCGATATGAAGCGCTTTGCACAGTTGAATAAGGAATACAAAGACCTGACGAAGATTGTGGAAGAGTATAAGGTTTACAAGAACATTATGAGCAATATTGATGCGAACAAAGCTCTTCTTTCCACTGAAAAGGATGATGAGTTGCGTGAGATGGCAAAGATGGATCTGGATGAATTACTGCCTAAACAGGAAGAACTGGAAGAAAAAATTCGTTTAATGTTAATTCCACAGGATCCTGAAGATGCTAAGAATGCAATTGTTGAAATACGCGGTGGAACGGGTGGTGATGAAGCGGCTCTTTTTGCAGGAGATTTGTATCGCATGTACACTCGTTATTGTGAACGCAAAGGATGGAAAATGGAAGTGGTGGATGTAACCGAAGGCACAGCAGGTGGTTATAAAGAAGTTGTATTTAATGTGTTTGGTGAAGATGCTTACGGGCAATTGAAATATGAATCGGGCGTTCATCGTGTACAGCGGGTACCTGATACGGAAACGGCTGGCCGTGTGCATACTTCTGCGGCTTCTGTGGTGGTTTTGCCTGAGGCAGATGAATTTGACGTACAGATTAGTATGAATGATGTCCGTAAAGATCTGTTTTGTTCTTCGGGCCCGGGTGGACAATCAGTTAATACTACCTATTCTGCGGTTCGTTTAACGCACCTTCCTACCGGCATTGTGGCACAATGCCAGGATCAGAAATCTCAATTGAAGAATTTTGATAAAGCTTTTGCAGTATTACGTAGTCGTGTATATGAATTGGAACATGCTAAAATGCTGGAAGAAACATCCAAAAAGCGTAAAACTATGGTTGCCACCGGAGATCGCTCTGCTAAGATCAGGACGTATAATTATCCTCAGGGCAGAGTAACTGAACACCGCATTGGTTTAACTATTTATAACCTTCCGAATGTGATGAATGGCGAGGTACAGGAGATTATTGACCAGTTACAATTAGCTGAAAATGCCGAAAAGATGAAAGAAGGATCAATGGCGTAAGTATTTAGGTGTCAAATTGGGTTATGAGTTAATTATTTTTGCCGCATTTAAGTTTGACTATGAACGGGTTAACTGCTTAGAGTAATTTAAGATTTTTATTATTTGCACTGTATAGGTTAATGCCGTATATTTGCCTCACTTTTAAGAAAAACGATCTTAAAATTAGTTCTCAAAACGATGATTTGGTAGCTCAGCTGGTAGAGCATAACACTTTTAATGTTGGGGTCCTGGGTTCGAATCCCAGCCAGATCACATAATAAATTTGTATCTTTCCTGCACCAGTAGGAATGCGCTGCAAAGCGATACAATAAAGTAAACGGACCGGTAGTTCAGCTGGTTAGAATGCCGCCCTGTCACGGCGGAGGTCGCGGGTTCGAGTCCCGTCCGGTCCGCAGGTTTAAAGTTAGAAGCCCTTACAACAAATAGTTGTAAGGGCTTTTTATTATAAACGTATGAGGTGCTGGAGGGGCTAGGTTATCCTGCTGACAGCCAATGGTAACATAAAATATCCTACTGCCAAAAAGGAAAATTATTTGCAGATTATGAGTTCAAGACTTCTGAGAACGTCCTTGTTAGATGTATAGGTAAAGAAAATTAGAAAGTTGGAATTATATGATTCCATGATATTAAATGGTTTAATTCGCCATATAGTACAAGGAGTGCAACAATTATCAGTTCCACAATCCATAAAATCAACCTCTTTTCTCTAAGATAAAAGAATAGTATAAAATGGACCAACAATAAAACAAAGGCTGTTCCGGTTAAAACAGCCGCAATAAGCAATCCCCATCCTCCTTCATCTTTCCCCAATAATAAACGAATACTGGAAATAAGTAATATTATAAAAGTGATGGGTAACGGTGTTATATATTTTTTTAGCATTTTAAATCAATTTTAATAGAATAGAAGTACCGGGATATACTTGGGCTAGTTTTTTATTAACATAATATACTGCTCATTTTATTGTTTTTGTGCTCTTAATGTTAATATGTTTAAAAATTAAAGAAACAGAAAGATAGTATTTATGAGTTAAACGCTTAGATTTGTTCAATAATAATGTTTTTTTTAACAAAAAAGCGCTGGACTATAATGATTGTCCAACGCTAATCCCACTTTCATAACTTTTAACTTAGAATGGCAAATGAGACCATCTTTGTTCTCGTACTTTGAACGTGTTTTGTGACCCTCGTCCAAAAGATCACATTTTTTAAAAGCACCAATAGGTGCTTTTTTATTTTAATAACATATATTTCTATACCATTAACTACATCCGCCCTGTGTGCCACAGTTTAAACATTTATAACACGTACCGGAACGAACCATAATATGTCCGCAATTACTGCATGATGGAGCATCAGACTGTCCACCACCGGAAATGTCTAAAACAGGTTTTAATTTAAGGTTTGATGCAGCTTTGGGAATTTCTGCAAACGTATTGCTTTCATCGGTATTGACATCTTCATCAGCCATTTGAGGATTACCCAATACCGCTTTTTGCTCGGTTATAACATGAACTAAATCAGTGCGATTTAAGTACTCATAACCCAGCATCCTGAAAATATAATCAACAATAGAAGTCGCACTTTTGATATTATCATGCCCGTTTACCATACCAGATGGCTCAAAACGGGTGAACGTAAACTTATCTACAAACTCCTCTAAAGGAACCCCATACTGCAAACCAACAGATACTGCAATAGCAAAACAGTTCATTAATGAACGGAAAGTTGCACCTTCTTTATGCATATCTATAAAGATCTCGCCCAAAGTTCCATCTTCATATTCACCAGTACGAACAAATACAGTTTGCCCGCCAACGGCTGCTTTTTGTGTGAAACCGCCACGTTTACCTGGCAAATTTTTACGCTCTACAACAGATGAAAGCTGGCGTTTAAATTTAGTATCAGTTGAGCGTTCTAAAATAGCACGAGCCGCCTCTAAAACTTGATCGGCAGTTAAATCGCTTAATTTAACATTCGCCGCTTCGCCTAAAACTTCTTCAACACTATCTAGCTTATCTTCTTTACTATCAGAAGATTTAGTGGATAAGGGTTGGGATAATTTACAACCATCACGATAGATGGCATTCGCTTTCAAAGCCAGATTCCACGATAATTCATAACAATCTTTAATCTCTTCAACCGTTGCCTCATTTGGAAGATTAATAGTTTTAGAAATAGCTCCTGATAAGAACGGTTGTGCTGCCGCCATCATTTTGATATGCCCATGAGCATGAATGTAACGTTCACCTTTCTGGCCGCATTTATTTGCACAATCAAATATCGGATAATGCTCTTCTTTCAAATATGGAGCACCTTCTACAGTCATCGTTCCACAAATAAATTCATTTGCTTCTGCGATTTGCTGACGGTTAAAACCAATAGTACGCAATAAATTAAAATCTGGAGAATTATATTGCTCCGTTTTAAAACCTAAACGCTTTAAGCAATCTTCACCTAGACTCCACTGGTTAAATACAAAACCGATTTCAAAAGCAGCAAGCAATGATCTATCAATTTTTTCCAGTTCATCCTGTGTGAAACCCTTCGCCGCAAGAGTATCGAAATTGATGTGAGGAGCGCCCTGTAAAGTTGCTGCACCTTTAGCATAATTAACTATCGCTTCAATCTCGTGTTCTTCATAACCCTGATTACGTAAAGCAGCCGGCACTCCCTGATTAATGATTTTGAAATAACCTCCGCCAGATAATTTTTTAAATTTAACCAAAGCAAAATCAGGCTCAATACCTGTAGTATCGCAATCCATAACCAAACCAATGGTGCCTGTTGGAGCAATAACCGTAGTTTGTGCATTGCGATAACCATATTTTTCGCCCAGTTCAACTGCTTTGTCCCATGAATTGCATGCTGCAGAAAGCAAATAATCTGGACAGTTTTTTTGATCAATTCCCGGAGGAGCAATTTCTAAACCTTCGTATGAATTTGTATTGTAAGCAGCATAACGATGATTACGCATTACCCGCAGCATGTGATTTTTATTTTCTTCGTATTTGCTGAAAGTCCCTAATTCTTTAGCCATTTCTGCGGAAGTAGCATAAGCTGTACCCGTCATGATGGCTGTAATAGCGCCGCCAATGGCACGGGCTTTATCACTATCATAAGGAATACCTGAAACCATTAACATAGAACCTAAATTGGCATATCCTAAACCTAATGTGCGATAATCATAAGATAATTGAGCTACTTCTCTAGATGGAAACTGAGCCATCAATACAGAGATCTCTAATACTACAGTCCATATTCGGCAGGCATGCTCAAAACCTTTTACATCAAAAACTAAGGTTTGCGGATCGAAGAAATGTGCCAGGTTGAGAGATGCTAAATTACAGGCGGTATTATCCAAAAACATATATTCTGAACATGGGTTGGATGCATTAATACGTCCGCCTTCGGGGCAGGTATGCCATTCATTTATAGTTGTATCATATTGTATACCCGGATCGGCGCAAGCCCAAGCGGCGAAAGCAATATCCTGCCAAAGTTTTTCAGCTGATATGGATTTAACAGTTTTGCCATTGATGCGGCCAATCAGATCCCAGTTTGCACCGTTTTCTAAAGCTTTGAAAAATGTATTTGGAACACGCACTGAGTTATTAGAATTTTGACCGGAAACGGTACGATAAGCCTCGCCTTCATAATCAGAAGAATATCCGGCAGCAATTAAGGCAGCTACTTTTTTTTCTTCTTCCACTTTCCAGTTTACAAAACCTTCAATTTCGGGATGATCCATATCCAGACAAACCATTTTGGCAGCACGACGAGTTGTACCACCAGATTTGATAGCTCCTGCAGCACGATCGCCAATTTTAAGGAATGACATTAAACCGGATGAATAACCTCCGCCGGATAATTTTTCACTTTCACCGCGAATAGCAGAAAAGTTAGTCCCCACACCAGAACCATATTTAAAAATACGTGCTTCACGAACCCAAAGATCCATAATACCGCCATCATTCACCAGATCATCACTTACAGATAAGATAAAACAGGCATGTGGTTGAGGACGCTCGTATGCAGAAGTAGACTTACTTAATTTTTCCGTATCCGGATCTACAAAATAATGCCCCTGTGGTTTACCTGTAATGCCATATGAGCTATGTAAACCGGTATTAAACCATTGCGGGGAATTAGGTGCTGCAAGCTGTCCTACAATAGTATAAACAAGCTCATCATAAAAGATGGCTGCATCTTCTTTATTTGCAAAGTAACCGTAACGTTCTCCCCATATTTTCCAGCAATTAGCCATACGATGTGCTACCTGTTTAATGCTGGTTTCGGATGATATTGATCCGTCTGGTTGAGGTACTCCTGCTTTTCTAAAATATTTCTGAGCCAGAATATCTGTTGCGACCTGGCTCCAGCTTGCAGGCACTTCTACATTTTTCATTTCGAACACTGCATCACCTGCAGGATTACGAATAACTGATGTGCGTTTTTCATAAGTGAACAGATCGTATACGTTCACTCCGGTTTTAGTAAAATAGCGTTGGAAGCTTAAACCTTTTGAAGCTCCTTTTGAGGCTTTGGTGGTAGATGTTGTAGCCATGTTTATTTTTATTTATTTGGTTTAGAGAGTTTTAACTATTGTAAAAATGTTTGGTGGTTTTTAACCAAATCTATCAGTTAGGTTTCTTTTCTCTCATCAGAGTTTTCAACACTTTGTTAATGTAACAAGGCTGTGATGAATGTGTTCATAGCAATATCCTGTTTTATAGAAGTTTAAGCCTGTGGAAAACTCTAAAAAACGGATGTTCTGTTGTATTAAAAACGCAATAAAAAGGATTGAGAAATAATTGATTTTTGAAGGTTTAATCAAATTTTATCTTACACATAAACATAAATAACGTTGTACCTTTTGGATTTTTTATTTTTTTAATATAAATTATTGTAACCGCTATTTAATAAGAATTCTTTTAACTTTTTAAATATTGTATTAAAATTGTTATAGTATCATTTTTGTTACTTATATTGTTCCCCAATTAACTTAAACTAAATTAAAATGAATAGAAAAATTACCAAAGGTCTGACTTGGGCCTCCATGTTATTATTTATAATAGCTTGTACTAAAACGCCAATTGATAACAAAGAGTCAATTGAAAAAATAGAAACAACAACTATCAAAAGAACTTGCGGAACAATGGAGGTATTAGCTGCACAATTGAAGGCAGATCCTGGCTTAGCAGACCGCATTAATGCCATAGAGCGCCAAACTACAGATTATGTAAATAAAACTATGCTGAATAGCAAGAATGGAAATTCAGTTTTAGTGGATGGAATTATTGAAATTCCGGTAGTGGTGCATGTGATTTATCATCTTAATAAGGAAAATATTTCTGATGCACAAATAGCATCACAAATTGATGCTCTAAACATAGATTATAGTGCAACAAATACTGATCTTAACTCTACTCCTGCACCTTTCAAAAGTTTAATTTCGGATTTTGAGATTCACTTTAAGTTGGTCAAAGTTGATCGTAAGTATTCTCCTAATGCATTGTGGGGTGACGATGATTCTTGCAAAAAACCAGCTGCGGGGGGCGTGGCGCCATATTATCCTTTTAACAACTTAAATTTTTGGGTGTGTAAGATTGGTGGAGGACTTTTGGGCTATGCTCAATTTCCCGGAGGTGATCCAGCGACCGACGGTGTAGTAATATCACCAGAATTTTTCGGTACTATTGGAACGGTCAATGATCCTCTTCTTGATAAGAATGGTAAGCCATTCCCTAGTCCTTATAATAAAGGCCGTACAGCTACTCATGAAGTTGGCCATTGGTTGAACTTACATCACATTTGGGGTGATAAGAAATGTGGAAACGATCTTGTAAGTGATACTCCAGTCGCTGAAAAAGCCAATTATGATAAGCCTCCTTATCCAACAATAGGTAGTTGTAGTGGAAATCCTGAAATGACAATGAATTACATGGATTATGTTGATGATGCTGTAATGTACATGTTTACCAATGGCCAAAAAGTACGCACACGAGCTATTTTTAATACAGGTGCAGCCAGAAGCGGATTTATCCCATTACATAGACTTCCTGCATTACCAACAATTCAGATTCCCCAATTCCCAAAAATTCCAGTTGGGCCTATAAATATTGGTCATTAAATTAAAAAGGCTACCAGAAATTCTGGTGGCCTTTTTAATTTGGATTAGCTTCTTGCTATATATTTTATAAAACCAATCTGCTTTCACCTACTAATATTTCCTGATTCATTAGGTCTTGGTTTTTTATTAAAGTAAGTTATAGTGATGATGTTGTTAAGTTCCTCTGTTTTAACACAAACTAATAGTTGCCAGTACTCTCAAACCGATACTAAAGAATCCTTTAATATCCGAAAATAAACTCATTCTGTTTAATAATTTTCGTTGCTTGTAAAAATATAAAAATGAATATCGCCTTTTAAGTCTATGACTTAACATTGCCCATATAGCTGGATAGGGGCATACATATAATTCACAATCTTTTCTTTCACATTACCAACGATCTTTATCGGTAGTCTTGTTTATAATTATCATTTATTACTCTTGATAATGATAATAGCTTTAGTATTAGGCATAACTTTATTTAATTTTTTTAAACAATAATTTCTCATTTTTTGTATCTTATTTGTTACACTGGTTTTCTTTAAAGCTATCTTATATTGTACTATAATTAATTTGATTTGCCGGAATGGGAAAAATCACTAAAAACTATGTTTGGGGTTTTATGCTATTATGTATGATAGCCTGTACCAAAAACCCCGTTGATAAGGCTGTAGTTGAAGAAACTAAAACATCAGTTATTCAACCAACTTGTGCAACTATGGAGGTATTAGCCAGGCAAATGCAGGCAGACCCCACCTTGGCTGATAAGATGAATGCTATTGAAATGCAAACAAATAACTTTATAAGTAAATCAATTTTGAATAGCAAAAATGAAAGTTTAGTTTCAGCTACTAATGGTGTTATTGAAATTCCGATAGCTGTACATGTAATCGCGTTTGGTCCACAATTTCCCGGAAATATTTCTGATGCGCAGATAGAATCACAAATGATCGTAATAAACAAAGATTTTAGTGCAACCAATGATGATTTTAATTTCACTCCCGATATTTTCAAAAATGTGGCCTCGAATTTTCAAATGCATTTTACTTTGAAAAGTCTTGATCGGAAATTTACTACTTCAAGGTGGCTGTGGGGCTTGGGGGATGATTGTAAAACACCTAGTAAAGGTGGAGTAGCACCTGTTAATCCTTCTAAAACCTTAAATATATGGATATGTAATATTGATGGTGGTAACTATTTAGGGTTTTCGCAATACCCGGGCGTTGATCCGGCAACTAGCGGAATAGTAATAGATCCACAATTTTTTGGTACCATTGGCACTGTGAAGGAACCTTACAATAAAGGCCGTACAGTCACTCATGAAATTGGACATTGGCTAAACTTACAACATATATGGGGTACTGCTCCATGCGGGAACGATTTCGTAAGTGACACCCCTGTGCATGAAAAACCTAATGGAGGATGTCCTATTTTTCCTAAAAGAAATATTTGTACTGGCAATGTTGAAATGACCATGAATTATATGGATTATACATGGGATGGATGTAAGTTTATGTTTACTAATGGCCAAAAATTAAGGGCAAGAGCTCTTTTTGTCCCAGGCGGGCCCCGATTTGGCTTTATGCTACCTCATTAATTTAATATTACAAATTGGTGGAGATACGTTACCTTATGCTAATCGATAACCTAATTATTCTACTAAGGTTACTTTAATCATATTTGTTTTACCCTTTTTCTCTATGGGAATCGCTGCGGTATTTATAACTACGTTACCCGGTTCAACCAATCCTTCGGCTTTTAGTATTTGGTTTACTTCACTAATGGTTTTATCAGTACTTTCAAATTTATCGTAAAAGAATCCTCTAACACCCCAAAGTAAACTTAGGGTATTTAATAATTTGCGATTACTGGTAAAAATAAATGTGGCAGCCTTAGGCCGATGGCTGGATATTTCAAAGGCGGTATAACCGGAGGAAGTCATGGATATAATTCCGACAGCATTTGTTTTTTCTGCCAAGAAAACAGCCGAACCACAAACTGCATCGCCTATATATGTCGGAGAATTTTCTTTTAATTCTTTAGGAGTATTAAAAGGATAACCATTTTCTTCTACATTACGAACGATCTTTTGCATGGTTTCAATCACAATGATAGGAAATTCACCCACCGATGTTTCACCACTTAACATCACCGCATCTGCACCATCTAATACAGAATTTGCTACATCATTCACTTCTGCACGAGTTGGGCGTGGGGCAGTAATCATACTTTCTAGCATTTGTGTAGCTACAATAACCGGTTTCCCGGCATCGCGACATTTTCTGGCTATCATTTTCTGAAGCATCGGGACCTGTTCCATTGGCATTTCAACTCCCAGATCGCCACGGGCAACCATTACACCATCTGTTGCGGCTATAATCTCATCTATGTTATCAATTGCTTCGGGTTTCTCAATTTTAGCAATCACACGTGCTGTTTTTTCACTCCGGGTGATGATACGCTTCAATTCAACAATATCATCAACAGAACGAACGAAAGATAAACCAATCCACTCTACATCATTTTTTAAGGCAAATTCAAGATTAAATAAATCTTCATCCGTTAAACTTGGAATAGAAACTTTTGTATTTGGCAGATTTACCCCTTTACGGGATGTTAAAATACCCCCATATATTACTTCGCATGTAACAGTATCATTGTTGTTTGTTTCTAAAACACGCATTTGTATTTTACCATCATCCAATAAAATGATCTCCCCTGCACGAACATCGCGTGGGAAACTTTGATAAGTGATATAAATTTGCTTATCATCACCTATTAATTCTTTGGTTGTGATCTCAATTTTATTCCCCGGAACTAAATTAATTCCACCATCTTTTACTAAGCCAATACGAATTTTTGGCCCTTGCAAATCAGCTAAAATACCTACGTTGGTCTTATATTTTTTATTAATATCCCTAATAATATCAATCACTTTTTGGTGATCTGCCTGGTTGCCATGAGAAAAATTCAATCTGCATACATCTACTCCGGCCTTAATCATACTTAATAAAACTTCTTTTTTAGAAGATACCGGGCCTAAGGTGGCTACAATTTTAGTTCTGTTATGAACCGCTTTCATCTGTTATTTCTTTTAAGTTATAATATACTATTAATACTAATAGGCTGCAAGGTGTATAAATTACACCAAGTATTTAGCTAAAATATTAGATTTTCTTTAGATCTCAATTTTTTTGGATCAATTTCTGCCGCCACAAGCACTTCAGGAATTTTTGTAAGCCCTAAAATTACTTTCTTTAAGTCCTCCACATCAATATAGTTACGTATTAATAAAAAGAAATCTACCTTTTTCATTTCGGGCACCAGAAAACCTTCCGTACCTTTATTTACTAGAAGATAAAAATCTGTTTCAGATTGTGGATCTTTAAAGTAATACCTGCTGAAGTAAAAAGGTTCTTCATCAGTATTAAAAAGCAATTCCAACTCATTAATTCGACAAAAATCAATACTAAGCTGTTTATTAATTTTATAACACAGCCTGTAGTCTTTGAGCGGCGCAGTAATGGCCAAAAGCACAAAGTCAAGGTCAATTTCGTATTTTAAAGTTGTTTTATTCAATTTATTGCGATTGCTAAAATACAAAAGAAAAACGCTTTAGCTTGTAAATTGTATGTTATAATAGTAGTAAAAATAAAAAGGTTTGATATTTACCGAAATTTATTTTTCTTTGCACAGATTATTTAACCATTTAAAATTATAAAACCATGTCTGATATCGCTTCAAGAGTTAAAGCAATTATCGTTGAAAAATTAGGTGTTGATGAGAGTGAAGTTACACCCGAAGCATCTTTCACTAATGATCTTGGTGCTGATTCATTAGACACCGTGGAATTGATCATGGAATTTGAAAAAGAATTTAATGTGGCTATCCCAGATGACCAGGCAGAAACTATCGGTACTGTTGGTCAAGCTATCGCTTATTTAGAAAAAAACGTAAAATAATTTACGCCACCTCTCATATAAATGGAGCTAAAAAGAGTCGTTGTAACAGGATTAGGTGCGCTTACTCCAATTGGTAATACTGTCCCCGAATACTGGGATAATCTTATCAATGGGGTAAGCGGCGCTGCTCCCATAACAAAATATGACACTACGAACTTTAAAACTAAGTTCGCTTGCGAAGTAAAAAACTTTAATCCAGAAGATTTCATGGATAAAAAGGAAGCTCGCAAGTTAGATCCATTTGTTCAATTTGCACTTGCCGCAACAGATGAAGCGGTTAAAGATGCAGATTTGGATTTTGAAAAATTTGATACCAATCGTATCGGAGTAATCTGGGGATCTGGTATTGGCGGCTTAAAAACCTTTTTTGATGAAGTCGTTAACTTTGCCAAAGGCGACGGTACTCCAAGATTTAATCCATTCTTTATTCCAAAAATGATATTGGATATTGCTCCGGGTCATATTTCTATTAAGTATGGTTTGAGAGGGCCAAATTTTTCTACAGTTTCAGCATGTGCTTCATCAACAAACGCCCTGATTGATTCATTTAATTATATTCGTTTAGGAATGGCTGATATTATTGTATCCGGCGGTTCTGAAGCTATTATTAATGAAGCAGGTATGGGTGGTTTTAATGCGATGCATGCACTTTCCACCCGTAATGACGATCCAACTACTGCCTCACGCCCGTTTGATAAAGATCGGGACGGTTTTGTTGCGGGCGAAGGTGCCGGGGCAATTATTCTGGAAGAATTAGAACATGCCAAAGCCCGCGGAGCAAAAATATATGCCGAATTAGTAGGCGGTGGTATGAGTGCTGATGCAAATCATATAACTGCACCACATCCTGAAGGTTTAGGTGCCCGTTTGGTCATGACCAATGCACTTAGAGATGCTGGAATGACTACTTCTGACATTGATTACATTAATGTTCACGGTACTTCTACTCCTCTTGGCGACATTAGTGAAACTAAAGCAATTGTAGAGCTATTTGGAGAACATGCATACAAGCTAAACATCAGCTCAACCAAATCCATGACCGGGCATTTGTTAGGTGCAGCTGGTGCCATTGAAGCTATTGCAGCTATTCTTGCTGTTAAAAATGATCTAATCCCTCCCACTATTAATCATTTCACTGACGATCCGGCTATTGATCCAAAATTAAATCTCACCTATAATAAGGCTCAAAAACGTGTTGTTAAAGTTGCACAAAGCAATACTTTTGGCTTTGGCGGACATAATGCGTCCGTTATCTTCAAAAAATACGAAGAGTAGGTGCCATTTTCTAAAATATATAAACTTCATTTTTCTCCCCATCGTAAGTACGTTAAGTCTTTAAAAAATTTATTGGGTTTTATTCCGAGCAATCTCAATTTATATCGCATGGCTTTCAGGCACCGATCTGTAGCTATTCCATTAAAAAATGGGGCTAAAAACAGTAATGAGCGTTTGGAATTTTTAGGCGATGCTGTTTTAGGATGTGTGATAGCAGAAGTGTTATTTAAATTGTACCCCTACAAAGAAGAAGGATTTCTAACCGAAATGAGATCTAAAATTGTAAGTCGGGTAAACTTAAATCAGTTGGCTAAGAAATTAGGTTTAGATGAATTGATTGAGTTTGATAATCGCATGGTAAACTATCCTAATAAAAGTGGCTCTTTGCTTGGAGATGCCTTTGAAGCATTAATTGGCGCCGTTTACATGGATAAAGGTTATAATTTTACCAAAGATTTTATAATTACACGGATTCTGAAACCTCATGTAGATATTCATACTTTAGAACTTACCGAAACAAATTTTAAAAGTAAATTGATTGAATGGTGCCAGCATCATGGCAAAGACATCACGTTTGAAGTTATTGCCAATGCTGAGGGAGAAAACTCTAAGTTATTTACCATACAAATAGACATTGATGGTGAAAATTGCGCCACAGGCAGAGACTATAATAAAAAGAATGCCGAAAAACTAGCAGCTGAAAAAGCCTGTGAAGTGTTGAATATCTAACACTAATATTTTAAATGTTTCTCGCTTAAATCCGGTGCTTTAGGAAGTTTGGGTAAAGTATTTGCAGGCCTGCCTGCCGCTTCAAAAGATAGTGCTGATTTTCTAATATAATTTATAAAATCATAATCACCCCATTTTAATACCTGATCGTAGGTAGGCCGATATGTTTCTATGAAATTCTGAAGGTCTTTTCCCTCATATTTAGTATATGGTTTTACAGTGTACGAATTAAATCTCTGGTCAATTTCTGTTTGCTGTAATTCTCTGTAATAGTACTTATTAAAGCGTCTTGCCTGACCCGGTGTTTTTCCGAATACTTCATATAAAGCTGTTAGAGGTTTGAATAGGAAAGTAAGAAAAGGTGGTTTACCTTCATAATAGGAGCCTTTATTCCGATATTCTTTTTTAACCTCGTCTAGCTCCTGTTTTTTTGACTGACCAACAACTTTAACTTCATCCAGCTGAATAGGTTTGGGTAACTGAATAATCAGGTCTTTATAAGAAGAAACAATTACAGATAGATCAGCAAATCCTTCTTTTGATATTGTTAAGGTATCACCAACAGATGCTTTTATAGTAAATAATCCTAATCCATCGCTTTGAGAAATAAACGGATGATTGATATTACTAATTCTGGCTTGCGAAACACGGTGTGATGTGCCTTTTTCAAAAATTGCTCCTTTAATATCATTGCTTTGAGCTTTTGTCATAAATGGTAGAGTTAGAAAAATGATTACTAAACGAACAGGTTTCATATGGAGGAAGAATTGCTGTAAACCTAGTCAAATGATAACGTCCTTAAGTGTGAAAATGTGTTAAATTGGGGGGAAATAGCTTACTAAGATAATCTAAATACTTACCTAAGCCTTTTCCGCAATTATCTTATCTTTGCCCGATGATAAAATCCATGACAGGATATGGTTTGGCAACTAATGATTATGCTCAGGCAAAATACACAGTTGAGATCAAATCATTGAACAGTAAATTCTTAGAACTCTCTTTAAAATTACCCAAAGCTTTTTCTGATAAAGAATTTTTATTGCGTAACGATTGCAGTAGACAAATAGAACGTGGTAAAGTGAACATCAGCATTACTGTAGAACATGCAGAAAGTACTTCTAAAACCTCTACCATTAATCAAGATCTCTTAAAGTATTACTATAGGCAACTAAAGGCTGTGGCTAATGATTTAGGCGATAGTGGTAACGGTCTAATTCAATTAGCCCTGAATTTTCCGGAAGTGGTAAAGTATGATGTGGATGAAATAAGTGAAGACGAATGGAAATTAATCTATAAAACTTTTGAAGAGGCATTAACTAATTTTCAGCACTTCCGCCAGGATGAAGGGAATGTGTTAAAGCAAGACATCATTTTACGTATCAATAATATTTTAGAAGGAATGCGATTGGTAGCTGAACAGGAACCAAACCGTATACCCGCAATACGTGAGCGATTAAATCACTTTTTAGAGGGAGCTGTTGGAAGGGAACATGTAGACCATAACCGGTTTGAACAGGAATTAATATTTTATATTGATAAACTGGATATCACGGAAGAAAAAATAAGGCTTAAAAGCCATTGTGATTATTTTTTAGAAGCATTAAAAGATAAAGATGCCAACGGGAAAAAGTTAGGCTTCATTTCACAGGAAATTGGCCGTGAGATTAATACGATGGGCTCAAAAGCAAATGATGCAAAAATGCAGCAAATTGTTGTAGGCATGAAAGAAGAGCTTGAAAAAATTAAAGAACAATTATTAAATGTTTTATAAGTTGTGGGTTGTATGTTGTGAGTTGTAGGCTTTCCAAGCTAATCTACACCTTATAAATTTAACCTTCAACCTTCAATACCAATCATGCAAGAAGGCAAACTCATTATATTTTCAGCTCCATCGGGTGCAGGTAAAACCACTATTGTACATCATCTGTTAAAAAAAATACCTGCTCTCAGGTTTTCTATTTCGGCTACAACCCGTCTTAAAAGAGGAGATGAGGTTCATGGCAAAGATTATTATTTTATTTCCCAGGAAAAGTTTCTGCATAAAATTGCTCAGAAAGAGTTTGTTGAATTTGAAGAAGTCTATTCCGGTACTTTTTACGGCACATTACGTTCAGAAATTGAACGTATATGGGCTGAAGGCAAACACGTCATATTTGATATTGATGTAGAAGGAGGTTTACATTTAAAAAAGAAATTCGGCGATTGGGCCTTAGCCATTTTTGTACAACCACCATCATTAGAAGTATTGATTGAGCGCCTCACAAGCCGGGGAACCGATAATGTGATAAAGCTAGCTGAGCGAATTACAAAGGCTAAGAATGAGCTGAAGTATGCCGACCGTTTTGATGTAATTTTAAAAAATTTCGATCTTAATATTGCTTGTGAGGAGGCGGAAAAATTGGTTAATGATTTTTTGAAATAGGGATCCAGTTGGCAGTTATCAATCCCGATAAATTTGGTCAATAATGTTAACTGCAAATTGGCAACTAAAAACTGCAAACTGAAATGAAAATAGGCCTATTCTTTGGTTCCTTTAATCCCATTCATATTGGTCATTTGATCATTGCCAATTATATGGCCAATCATACAGAGTTAGATCAGGTATGGCTGGTTGTTTCACCACATAATCCCTTAAAGGAAAAAAGCGATCTCATCAATATGTACGACCGTTTGGAGATGTGTAAATTGGCTGTTGAAAATGCAGAGGGTATCCGCGTAAGCGATATAGAATTAAAATTGCCACAACCTTCATACACCATAGATACGCTTATTCATCTCCATGAAAAATATCCTGAGCATGATTTTAGTCTTATTATGGGATCAGACAATTTGGTTTCTTTTAAAAAATGGAAGAACTATGAATTGATTTTGCGTGACTATCATATTCATGTTTATCCGAGGCCGGAATTTGAAAATGCCGATTTCATAAACCATCCTTCAGTAACGTTAACCCAAACTCCTTTAATGGAATTATCGGCAACTTTCATCCGTAAATCAATTAAGGAAAAGAAAAATGTGCAATTCTTTGTCCCAGATACTGTGCTAAACTTTATTGAAAGCAAAAATCTTTATAGCTAAGACTTTCTTAAATGATATGTTTCATGATTGTAAGATTAATTTTGAATCTCCAACCGTACTAAAAAACAATATTATAGATTCAAATAAGAAACGTTTTCTATCTTTACATCCCGACAACACAGTCGGGATTTTCATCATAATAAATTGCTTTTTAAAGGTGATGAAGCTTGCATAAGCCTATTCATCCCTGTTTATGAGCAGAAGTACATGCAGGTCTTCGTTTTATTGCATAGAAATCCCATAGCTTTTTAGCCCTATGCCCAGAGATACATCTATCCATTCCGTACTTATTATTGGTTCCGGTCCTATTATTATTGGCCAGGCTTGCGAATTTGATTATGCAGGTTCCCAGGCAGCGCTTTCTTTAAAAGAAGAGGGCATTAAGGTTTCCATTATTAATTCAAATCCGGCAACTATCATGACGGATAAGATCATTGCTGACCATGTGTATCTTTTGCCTTTAACTTGTGAAAGCATTGAACAAATATTACAGGAACAAAAGATCGATGCTGTATTACCCACTATGGGCGGACAAACTGCTTTAAATCTTTGTAAAGAAGCAGAAGAACGTGGGCTTTGGGAGAAATATCATGTTCGGATTGTGGGAGTGGATGTAGCTGCTATTGAGAAAACAGAAAATCGGGAAGAATTTCGCAAGCTGATGGTGGAGATTGGCATTGGAGTAGCAAAATCTAAAATTGCAAACTCCTTTCTGGAAGGTAAAGAAGCGGCACAGGAAATTGGTTTCCCCTTAGTTATCCGGCCATCTTATACACTTGGCGGTTCGGGCGGGGGTTTTGTACATAAAAAAGAAGAGTTCGACCAAGCCTTAAGTCGTGGTTTGCAGGCATCGCCCACGCATGAAGTACTGGTAGAAAAAGCCGTATTAGGCTGGAAAGAATTTGAACTGGAGTTACTTCGCGATAGCAAAGACAATGTAATTATTATTTGTTCCATCGAAAATTTTGATCCGATGGGAATTCATACCGGCGACTCTATAACTGTTGCTCCGGCTATGACCTTAAGTGACCGCTGTTACCAGGATATGCGTAATCAAGCCATACGGATGATGCGTGCCATCGGAAATTTTGCAGGCGGTTGTAACGTGCAGTTCTCGGTTGATCCGGCAACGGAAAATATCATTGCCATTGAGATCAATCCACGGGTATCACGTTCATCGGCTTTAGCCTCCAAAGCTACGGGTTATCCTATTGCAAAAATTGCTGCCAAGTTGGCCATAGGTTATAATTTGGATGAAATAGAAAATCAGATCACCAAAACTACATCCGCTTATTTTGAACCCACGCTGGATTATGTGATCGTAAAAATTCCGCGTTTCAATTTCGATAAATTTAAAGGAGCTAATACCGAACTGGGTTTACAGATGAAATCGGTAGGTGAAGTAATGGCCATAGGGCGAACATTTATAGAAGCGCTACAAAAAGCTTGTCAGAGTTTGGAAACCAATCGTTTAGGTTTAGGCGCTGATGGAAAGCAAAGTCGGAACCTGGAAGAAATCATGCACAGTCTGGAGCATCCGAGTTGGGATCGCTTGTTTCATGTAAAAGATGCGATGAGTTTGGGTGTACCACTGGAATCCATCCGTAAAGTAACCCATATTGATAAATGGTTTTTACTTCAGATCCAGGAACTTGTTAATTTAGAACTGGAGTTAAAGCGATATTCTTTAACTAATATCCCAAAAGACTTCTTTATTACCTTAAAACAAAAAGGGTATGCAGATTCTCAGATTTCCTGGTTATTGGGCAATGTAACGGAAGATGAAGTATACGATCGTCGTAAGCAATTAGGCATAAACCGGGTTTACAAAATGGTGGATACCTGTGCGGCTGAATTCCAGGCACAAACGCCCTATTATTACTCTACGTTTGAAGATGAAAATGAATCTATAGTTTCCAATAAAAAGAAGATCATTGTATTAGGTTCGGGGCCAAACCGGATTGGGCAGGGAATTGAGTTTGATTATTCCTGTGTACACGGATTACTGGCTGCTAAAGAATCCGGTTACGAAGCCATCATGATTAATTGTAATCCCGAAACAGTTTCTACAGATTTTAATATGGCCGATAAGTTGTATTTCGAGCCTGTTTTTTGGGAACATGTCCGTGAGATCATCGAACTTGAAAAACCGGAAGGTGTAATTGTTCAGCTTGGCGGACAAACGGCTCTAAAAATGGCTGAAAAGCTTCATGCGCTGGGTATTAAAATCATAGGTACATCTTATGATAATATGGATATTGCCGAAGATCGCGGGCGTTTTTCGGATCTGCTAAAAGAAATGGATATTCCTTATCCGAAATACGGAGTTGCCGAAAGTGCAGAAGAAGCTTTGGAAGTTGCTCATAAAGTCGGATATCCGGTGTTGGTTCGCCCTAGTTACGTACTTGGCGGACAGGGAATGAGTATCGTTATTAATGACGAGGATTTGGAAAAAGCGGTAGTAAAATTGCTTAGAAACCTTCCGGGAAACCGGGTATTGATTGATCATTTCCTGGATCGGGCAGAAGAGGCAGAATCCGATTCTATTTGTGATGGTGAGGATGTACATATTATTGGTTTAATGGAACATATAGAGCCTGCCGGGATTCATTCCGGAGATTCATACGCTGTTTTGCCGCCCTTTAATTTACCTGATGATGTACTTACTCACATGAAAGAGTACAGCAAACGGATTGCAAAAGCCTTAAATGTACGTGGCCTGCTCAATATTCAGTTTGCTATAAAAAACGGAAAGGTTTATGTGATAGAGGCAAACCCAAGGGCATCGCGTACGGTTCCATTTATCGCGAAAGCGCATGATGTACCTTACATAAATATTGCTGCCAAAGTGATGCTGGGGGTTAATAAATTGAAAGATTTTAAAATTGAACCTAAGCTGACCGGTTATGCCATTAAGGAACCCGTTTTTTCTTTTGATAAATTCCCGGAAGTAGAAAAACAATTGGGCCCCGAAATGAAATCAACCGGTGAAGCTATCCGTTTCATTAAAGATTTAGATGATCCCTATTTCAGACATTTGTATAAAGAAAAATCAATGTATTTATCGAAGTAGGGATAATTGATGAATTATCCCTACACACATTCTTTATTTTTTCGCCAGCACATCAATCATCTTTTTGAGATACGCATTTTCTTGTCTCAGCCATTCCAGTTGTACACTATCTTTTATAGCTTCAGCGCTTATTACAGGCTCTGCTACAGCTGGTGTTTCCTTTAATTCCGGCGGTAGGGCATCCATAATATCATTGAAAAAATTATACTTTAAAGCGATGCATATTTCTGTTAATACAGCTGTTTGAATACTGGGTTGCCTGGTAAAACTTAAAATGGTACTGCCCGACCGCTTTATTCGCCGGCCTAATTCAGCTTTGCTAATGTGTAGCTCTATTAGTTTTTTTTCTAAAAGTGCCCCGGTATGCACTCCCTGCATGGTGTATTTTCTCCCAATAATCATAAGTTGATGTTTATTTAATGGAACTTATTATTAAATATACAAAAACCGAGCTTTAATACTTTGTAATAAATATTAAATATTTGAAAGCCATACTTTAATATTCATCAATGAATATCAAATGTTTAATATCGATGCCTTAGTATTTATTTGTAAATATTAAGGCATCGATAATGAAGTTTTAATGTTTGATAATAAATGTTAAATATTCGAAAACAATGCTTTAATACTCGGCATTGAGTATTAAATAGTTGAAGTAGATGATTATATGGGATTAGCATGAGTTTTTCTGTAGAATTCTTATTATTTTTCCAGGTATTCTTCCACAAAAGAACTAAATTTTACATTATACAGTTCACAAATCTGTATTATCTGCCTTATAGATAAATTTACTTTATTGCTTTCCCAAGCCATATAAGCATTTCTACTTATATTCAGGCAATTTGCTATATGCTGTTGAGAATAGCCTTTTTCCATCCGTAATTTTCTGAGAATTAATCCCATATATAGTAATAGATGATATGCATTTATAAAAGAGATGGTAATTATTTTAACTAAATAAACTAAATAACTTACATAAAGTTTGATGATGCCAGGATGCTGATCAGAATAAGGTTTTTATAGTGTATTTAAATTACACAATGTTCTTGGTGAAAGCCTATCCTTATTTCTGAGATTTGCTAACAATACATATCAACAAATTGTTTTTTCATTATGCCAAGTAACGCTTGGCATAATGAAAAAATATACTCCCTAAATTTATACTAATGTTTTAGCAAGCAGTAAGGGAAAGGCGAAAACCTTGAAATAGAGTAAAACTATAAATATCTCAAATTATGAAAACCTTAAAATTTATCTTTCCGCTAATCCTTCTTCTCGTAATTTATTCTTGCAAAAGAAATGAATCACAGCCCAGTATAAATGCAGGGTCGCAAGATTTATTAAAATCTACAGCTCTTGCTGGCAAAGTACATAATGCTGGCTTGTCGTATATCATTTCCGATGTTCTGAATTCAACTTCTCAAAATCCCAGGTTGAACTCAGGAAGCACAAGTCTAAATTCAAGCTTCTCTAATGGATATAGAGCGGATAATTTACATCCTGAGGTTTCTTCTGCAACAATTTTTAAAAGTGCGATAGGCTATATGGCTAAACAACCTGAATATTCCCACCTGACTTTTAACAGCACACCTGAACTTCTACAAAAACTGGATGATTTAAGAGCAGATATTAGCGAAAGCGGTATGAAAAAGCAATGGAATACCTTGGTTGACTCAAAAATATATAACCTTATTACTTCTAGGGAAAAAAATATGGTTAATGATATTAAACAAGTATTTGATGAAGTTCATGGCCAACAAGCATCAAATCAAATTTATTTGGTATTAAAAAGCAAATTAGAGGCTTTAAGATTAAAGTATTCAAATATAAATTATCAGGAAAATGAAGGTGAATTATTTAATGGTATTATAGACATTGCACTCGCTTCTAATAATTATTGGCATAATCTTTCTGATCCTAGTTTAATTTCGCCTGCAAATAAATCTACAGAGGGCTTATCAAAAAAATCCATTTCTGCACTACATATAAATTCTGAAACCATAGGGCAATCTTCTTCTGCTCTGATTCAGTTAGATTGCCTTGGGTATCTTTCTGGTTGGGGAAGTGCCTTATGGGATGATTATAATAGTAAAGGAGGAGTGAAACCAAGTGGTCAATGGAGAAGAATTGGACAAGGTGCTATTTGGGGAATGTCTGCTAGTTCAGCGGGGATGCTATAAAAAAGAGTGATGGTCTATTCTTTTCAAATGGATCATTTTAAAGCCCAATTAAAATTACCTATGCATCACTAATTGTAAAAACACATTCTGCTATGAAAAAAAATACTATTGAATTTTTACGGGCCTGCCTGTTCTTTACCTTACTATTAGTGGTCACCCAACTGTTTCGGTTCTATATATTAAATGAACCATTCCGCCCCACTTTAACTTTATTCTTGGGTCACTTGCTTATTATACTATTTGCAGGTTTTTTATATGTGGGTCTTATTAAAAAATGAATACTCTTATGAGAATTAGATTTAATACGATTGGCTTTTTACAAGGCTTTTTACTTAGCATGATTATACTTATTATTAATAAGTTATTTCACTTTTATGTATACAATGAACCCTTTACCTTCAATCCATCTTTAGAATTATGGTTAGGTTATCTCATCATTATGCTATTAGGTGGTTTTGGCTTTATGATTATAGATAATAAAAAGTAAAATTTGCATACTTTTTTGTTTGCAATTAATTTAAAACAACCAAGCCTTTAGCTTCAAAAGCTAATTGTTTTTTAGGAGTGGTAATTTTAGCAATTTCTGCAGGAAGCTTGCCTGCATCTTTTGCATAGTGTTTCTGGTCTTCTATAGATGTGGTATCTGTGAAAGCAAATCCATCTAAAATGACTTCTTTCCCTTGCAGGGTTTGAGGAACATATATGGCATGATCTTTAAATGTAACACGCATGTCTTCGCCATTACTTAGTTTCATGATTATCCAGCAACCTTCCTTCTTGCATACTTCATTCACCTTGCCTTTCACTTTCATATCCAACTTAGATTCTTTACTCATAGCAGTGAGCATGGCATCCATATCTATTACGTTGTCATTTTTTACAGAGTCGCCATAAACAATCCCCTTAAGATTTTCTATGGCTTTAAGCTTGGTTTTCGGTTTTGAATTGCAGGCTGTTAATAAAAGAGCTGCACTTATAAAGAGTATAAAATATTTCATATATTTAATTTAAAAATGTAAAGTTGCGTAAATTTTTTATTCCTGTGACTTATTTAATAGATTATTAAATTCCTGTGACTTTCCTCTAGCAATACTTAGGTTTATCCATTGTTCTTTCAGGATAAGTTTCCCCAAAAAAACTATCTGTCCCACATGATAGGCATAATGTGCAACCTGTCGGTTTAATGCTTCTAATACGCTATGTTCTTCAGTACGTATGGTTATTTTTTTAGACAGGTCCTCGGGAGTAAGTGTATTCATAAGATCAAACAATATCTTCCAGCTATTTTCCCAGTCATTTAATAATACACCCTTTGTAGAATTGTCTTCATTAAATTCCATATCCCGGTTACGATCTGGCTTTTCTCCATCGGTTGTGAAAAAATCTGTAAACCGCGATTTAAGATTACCATTCATATGTTTGATAATGATAGCTACAGAATTAGCTGTTTCATCCGGTTTATAATGAAAGTTCTGTTCGCTCAACTGAACAAATGTTCTATCTGCCAAAACTTTATAGCTATTAAAATTTTGACGTATTATTCTGATGATATCTTTTTCTAACATTTTCATTATCCAAATAAAGCATGAAATACCTCTTCTACTTTAGAAACTGTTTTTATTTCGATGGAATAACGTTTCATATCCAAGCCTTTTTGATTGTATTTTGATATAAATATTTGCTCAAAGCCCAGTTTTTCTGCTTCCGCGATGCGCTGCTCTATTCTATTTACAGCTCTTATTTCGCCGGATAAGCCTACCTCGGCAGCAAAACATATTTTAGTGCCAATAGGCATATCTTCATGCGAAGATATAATGGCAACAATCACAGCCAGGTCAATAGCCGGATCTTCTACACGCAGACCACCTGCAATATTTAAAAAGACATCTTTTGCACTCAATTTAAAACCGCAACGCTTTTCTAAAACAGCCAGTAACATATTCATTCGCTTGGTATCAAAACCTGTGGCAGATCGCTGCGGAGTTCCGTATGCTGATACACTGACCAAAGCCTGTGTTTCTATTAACATGGGGCGCAAACCTTCCAGCATGGCCGAAATGGTAATTCCGCTTAGAGGTTCATCGCGTTGAGAAAGCAGGATTTCGGATGGATTAGATACTTCCCTTAAGCCACTTCCCTGCATTTCATAAATACCCAGTTCTGAAGCAGAACCAAAGCGATTTTTCACTGATCTTAAAATACGGTAAACATGATGACGATCGCCCTCAAACTGTAAAACAGTATCAACCATATGCTCCAAAATTTTCGGTCCGGCTATCATACCATCTTTCGTAATATGGCCAATAAGAAATACAGGCGTTCCGCTTTCTTTTGCAAAACGAAGTAATTCTGCCGTACATTCCCTAACCTGCGACACACTGCCCGGAGTAGATTCTATATGTGCAGAATAAAGCGTTTGTATAGAGTCTATCACAACCAAATCTGGTTGCAAAATTTCAATTTGCTTAAATATATTTTGTGTGGATGTTTCGGTAAGAATAAAGGTGGATGAATTTCCCGGGCTGCTTAAACGCTCTGCCCGCATTTTTATCTGCTGCTCACTTTCTTCGCCGGATACATACAGAACTTTTAATCCTGGCAAATTAAGTGCAATCTGAAGCATTAAAGTGGATTTTCCAATCCCGGGCTCACCTCCTATTAAAACAATAGATCCTCCAACAATACCACCACCTAAAACCCGGTTTAATTCTTTATCGGGAGTAATGAGACGGTTTTCTTCAGTAAATGCGATATCATTTATTGCAGAAGGTTTGTTCGACCGTTGGGTACTTGTAGAACCTGCTTTCCAATCGGGAATAGATGTATTTGCTTTCTGGGTAATCTCTTCAACAAAAGTATTCCACTGATTACAGGAAGGGCATTTACCCAGCCATTTCGCCGATTCATAACCGCAACTTTGACAGAAATAAGCTGATTTGGTTTTAGCCATAATTTTAATTTGAGCTAATTGAAAATATAATTAAAAATTTATAGCCAATGCTTCATTTCCAAATTCTCAAATTAGCTCATTTTCAAATTAAAGCTTAATCTCTTCCTCTTTAGAATTTAAAAAATGAAATTCTGTCAGATAATAAGATGGGATAGCTTTAACTTTTATCCACTTATTAAATTTAAAAAACCATTTCCATTGGCATGAATAAAAACCTTTTGTAATATATGCTTCAATATAAGGATGCACACAAAGCGTAATATTCTTTTCGTTTTGCTCATTAAGAATATAGTTCAGATTATTCTCAATATCATCCATTAAAATTATGCTGGCCTTAATCTCTCCTGTTCCGTCACAAGCCGGGCATTTTTCATTGGTCACAATATTCATCTCCGGCCTTACACGCTGGCGTGTAATTTGTACCAGTCCAAATTTACTTGGAGGCAAAATAGTGTGTTTAGCACGATCTAAAAGCATTTGCTCTTTCAGGTAATCAAATAGTTCTTTACGATTTTGGGGCTTGTGCATATCAATAAAATCGATCACCACAATTCCACCCATATCGCGTAAGCGCAACTGGCGGGCAATTTCTTTTGCGGCCTCCATGTTTACCATCAACGCATTCTGCTCCTGGTTCTCGGGGCTGGCTGTACGATTGCCACTATTTACATCAATAACATGCAAAGCTTCGGTATGTTCAATAACCAAATAAGCACCTCCCGGAAGATTTACGGTTCTGCCGAATGCACCTTTAATTTGTTTATCAACACCAAAATTTTCGAAAATAGGTTCGCGGCCTTTGTACAGTTTCACGATCTTTTCCATTTCGGGAGAAATTTCATGTACGTATGACCTTACTTCTTCATATAAAGCAGGATCGCCAATATGAATATTTGTAAAATCTGCATTTAAAATATCTCTTAAAATGGTAGATGTTCGTCCCATTTCACCTAATATTTTTTTAGAAGGTTCCGTATTAGGCAAACGAGTCATGAAACTTTCCCACTTAGCAACCAGATCTAACATATCTTTTTGCAATTCGGCAACTCCTTTACCTTCAGATACGGTACGTATAATGACACCGAAATTTTTAGGCTTTATACTTTCGACAACTTTTTTCAGGCGGCTTCGCTCGGTATTGCTTCTAATCTTTTTCGAAATGGATATGACATCAGAAAAAGGGACCAATACAATGAAACGCCCTGCAATAGAAATATCTGCACTCAACCTCGGACCTTTGGTTGATATCGGTTCTTTGGCTATCTGAACCGGTAATAACATGTTACGGCTAAGCAATTCGGAAACTTTTCCTGATTTACTTATATCCTGTTCCAGTTTAAAACTATTCAGCAGTTTATCTTTATAACTGCCATTCTTTACAATCTTAGTCAGCTTTACAAGCGACTGTACCTGTGGCCCCAGGTCTAGATAATGCAAAAAAGCATCTTTCTCATAGCCTACATCAACAAAAGCAGCATTTAAACCCGGCATGATCTTTTTGATCTTACCCATATAAATATCGCCAACAGCATAATTATTGTTGACCTGTTCTGTATTTAATTCTACGAGTTGCTTGTCTTGCAGTAAAGCAATAGTGACCCCGCTTGGGGATGAATTGATAATTAATTCCTTTACCAATAGCTACTCTTTAAGGTGCTGATTAATATAACCAGCATACGTTTATACAAGGACTATATTAAAAACAAATGAAAATAGGCAAACCTCCGACTGTTTTTACTCTGCGGAGGTTTACTTGAATAGGAAGTTTAAGTGCAAAATCTGAAGTTTCAACTAAAGATAAATTACTTATAACTTGAGACTATTTTTTCTTATGTCTGTTTTTTCTTAAACGCTTTTTGCGCTTATGAGTAGCCATTTTATGTCTTTTTCTTTTTTTACCGCTTGGCATAATCTTAGTTTTTAAAATGTTTTATAAATCAATTATTTTCTTAATTCCTGAATTTTCCGGTCAACAAATTGACCTAAGCTTGGATCTGCTGCCAGTTCTTTACTTTGTAAATAAGCCGCTATTGCTTCTTCTTTATTTCCTAAATTTTCATAAGCCGAGGCAAGGTAAAACCAGGCCTCTGGTTGTGGCTTTTGAGCTATAACCGTTTTAAAACGATTTACAGCCTTATCATACTGGCCAGATTTCATAGAGAACAATCCTAAATTCATGTTCGCTTTTATGTTGTTTGGCTCTTGTTTAACTACCTCAAGCAATAATTGTATGCCCTGCATTGGGTTTGGCGTTCCACTTACGTACGCAATACCTAAACCTGTTTTTGCTTCTAAGCTACCAGGCTTAAATTCAATAGCTTTTTGATATGCTGCAATAGCCTTTTGTACCAAAGCAGGTTGCGTTAATGTATCCTGAGTATTTTGATATGCATCAGTGAATTTATCACCTGTTTTTATCCAGTTAGGATAATTGCTTTCTGCATTTGCAATTAACTCATCATAAAAAGCAGCCGGAGTAGAAAGGTTAACATCCTCCCATTTTTGAGCTAGTTGCTTTTGAATACTTGGCTTATCATCTCCATTAGCACTTTTTAATTTATTCTCCAGCTCTGTTATCTGCTGTGCTAAATTTGCATTTAAAGTTTGCTTTGCTGTAGTTGATACGGCATCCAATTTTAAAGCAGGTACTGCTCCGCTTTGACCAGCATTGGAGTTGCTAATTCCTTGTTGCTCCTTTGGTTTAACTAATCCTTTAATATCTAAAGAAAGCAATACAGCCATCAGTAATACTACTGACCCGACAACTATAACTTGCTTTGTTTTTAACATTATAGATATTAGATTATAATTCGGATATTTTCTTATTACTGCTCTTTACCTTTTCTATAAAAACTTTGGCCGGCTTAAAGCTTGGCACAAAATGTTCAGGAATAATAATAGCTGTATTCTTAGAGATATTACGTGCAGTTTTCTTAGCTCTTTTCTTAACCACAAAACTTCCAAAACCTCTTACATATACATTTTCTCCATTAATCATAGAATTTTTCACCACTTTGAAAAATGCCTCTACCGCCTCCTGAACATCTAATTTCTCAATACCGGTTTTATTAGAGATTTCTGTTATGATTTCTGCCTTGGTCATGTCTGTTTTATTCTATTATTTTTTATAAATACTTAACTGTTTTGGGGTTGCAAAAGTATTGGTTTAAATTGGATTTGGAAAATAAATAAGGATTTTTTTTAAACCAACGTGCTATAAAACAAATAGTAAGGTATTTTTACAATCTTAAAACTCAAAACGCTCTGCTCTGTATGAATTTTGCACAAGAAATTATTGCGTGGTATCAACTCCATAAGCGGGATTTGCCATGGAGAAATACCCGCGATCCGTATATTATTTGGTTATCAGAAATAATTATGCAACAAACAAGGGTTGAACAGGGAACGCCTTATTTTAATCGGTTTGCTGAAAATTATCCAACTGTAGCTGATTTTGCTTATGCCAGCGAAGACGAGATTTTAAAATTATGGCAAGGTCTGGGATATTATTCGCGTGGGAGAAACATGCATCATACTGCCCAAATGGTTATGGAAGATCATGCAGGGTATTTCCCCAAAACCTATGATCAGTTAATTAAGCTTAAAGGAGTGGGCGAATATACAGCAGCGGCCATTGCTTCTTTTTCTGCTAATGAGCCTAAGGCTGTTGTTGATGGGAATGTTTTCAGATTGCTATCGCGATATTTTGGGATCGATGTTCCTATAAATTCCGGGAAAGGAAAAGTATTGTTTACAGATCTGGCCAACGAGTTAATGGATAAATCGCAGCCAGGAACCTACAATCAGGCGGCTATGGAATTTGGTTCATTACAATGTAAACCTAAAAACCCGGATTGCGGAATATGCCCTCTTCAATTAAATTGTCAGGCCTACACTCTTAATAAAATTAATGATTTACCTGTAAAATTAAAAACCACAAAAATTCGTGATCGGTACTTCTATTATATTGTAGCAGCAAAAAATAAACACATACTTATGCATAAACGAGGTGCAAATGATATATGGCAAAATTTGCATCAATTACCATTATTTGAAACGGCAACAGCGGTTAAGGCAAAAGATTTGATATTTACAGATAGCTTCACAAAATGCTTTGGAGATAAAGTGAATATTCTTTCTGTTACAGGGCCGGTAAAGCATATTCTCAGTCATCAAAAACTTCATACCCAATTTATAGAGATAGAAAATTTTTCAGAACAATTTTTAGAGGAAAACAGTTGGTTTTATGCAAATAGCGAAGATTTAGAACTGTTGGCACAGCCCAAACTAATTTTTGAGTTTTTCAAAAATTTCATTAAATTGAGGCATATTTAAACCTAAGAAAGCATGTCGGGCATTAACAAAGTAATTCTGGTTGGACATTTGGGCAAGGACCCCGAAGTTCGCCATTTAGATGGGGGAGTAAGTGTAGCGAGTTTCCCCTTGGCTACATCGGAAACATATAATAAAGATGGACGTAAAATAGAGCAAACTGAATGGCATAATATTGTCATGTGGCGTGGATTGGCAGATGTTGCATCCAAATACCTACAGAAAGGAAAGCTGGTTTATATTGAAGGAAAGTTAAGAACACGATCCTTTGAAGATAAAGAAGGGCATAAAAAATATACCACCGAAATTGTGGCTGAAAACTTTACGATGCTCGGCCGGAAAAGCGATTTTGATAACAACAGCAATGATCAACAAGGTAATAAAGAGGACGAGCAGCCTTTAACTTATGATGAAAACAGTCCGGATGATGACTTGCCGTTTTGATTAAGAGCATATAAAAACCCAGCTTAAGCTGGGTTTTTATATGCTCTTCCTTGGACTTCCAATACACTCTTTCAATCTAATATCTCCAATAATGCGACATTTATTTTATCATGTAAATAATATAATCTCATTAAACTAAAACTTATACCTATATTAGCCATAATGTGCTAAAATGTGCACTTATATATTTTTCTCATCCACACAAACATAATGATCATATTAATTTTCTTTTTAGGGCATTGGTTTTTGTCCCTTTTTTTTCAAACATTTTTCCTTCACAGATACGCATCACATAAAATGTTCACCTTTAGCAAAGGCTGGGAACGTATATTTTATTTTATGACTTATATATTTCAAGGATCTTCATTTTTAAATCCCCGTGCTTACGCAATTTTGCATCGTATGCATCATGCTTATAGTGATACTGAACAAGATCCTCACTCACCCCATTTCTTTAGGGATATTTTCCAAATGACCTGGGCAACTAAAAATATGTTCAGTGATTATCTAAAATTTAAACGAAATCCTGAAGAGCGTTTTGTAGGCAATTATCCGGAATGGAGATCGATTGACCATTTTGGCAATACGATAACATCTCGTCTTGCATTTGGTGCATTATACGTATTGTTCTATGTTATATTTGCCACCCATTGGTGGATGTTTTTATTATTACCTATTCATTTTTTAATGGGCCCACTTCATGGAGCTATTGTAAACTGGTGCGGTCATAAATATGGATATTCAAACTTTGATAATAAAGACAAATCTAAAAATACCACGCCTTTTGACTTCTTAATGCTGGGCGAATTATTTCAGAATAATCATCATCGGTATCCTAATAGTCCGAATTTTGCAAAAAAATGGTTTGAGATTGATCCTGTCTATCCTTTTATGCGATTTTTAAACTGGACAAGGGTCATTACTTTAAGAAAGGCTATTGCTTAAATTTCTCAATAAGATCTTAATTGCTATTATCCATCTCAAACGGCCATCTTATAAACTTTAATTCTTCTAAAGTAGACAGGCAATTGGTACACTTCTTGCAAAGCAGGCATAATATCAATATATTGTGGAAATTGGTATTTCGTGGTCTTTATAAAATATAAAATCAAACAGCATGAGTGTATCTTTATTAGCGCAAACCCTAAAAGGTTCTGAAATCATCAAAATTGGCGGTGAAATCAACGAACTGAAAAGACAAGGGGAAAAGATTACAAATTTAACTATTGGTGACTTTGATCCTGCCATTTATCCTATTCCCACCGGTTTAAAGCATGGAATTATAGATGCCTATCATGCCAATCAAACCAATTATCCACCCGCTGATGGCGTAACTGTATTACGTGAGAATATAACCGATTTCCTGCGTGAGCGCTACCAATTGGATTATGCTACTAACCAGATTTTAGTTGCTGGCGGTTCGAGGCCTTTAATTTATGCTACTTATTTAGCTTTAATTGATCCAGGAGATAAGGTTATCTACCCAACACCTTCCTGGAATAATAATCATTATTGTCATCTTTCTGGTGCAAATGGTATAGTTGTAGAAACATCTGCAGAAAATAATTTTATGCCTACGGCCGATGATATACGTCCGCATTTGAAAGGTGCAACGATGCTGGCCCTATGTTCTCCTTTAAACCCTACTGGGACGATGTTTGCTAAAAAAGATCTGGAAGAAATTTGTGATCTGGTTATAGCAGAAAATAAAAGCCGTGGCGAGAGTGAAAAGCCTTTATATATATTATATGATCAGATCTATTCTTTGCTCACTTTTGCAGATAAAAAGCATTACGATCCAGTTACTTTACGCCCCGAATTAAAACAATATGCCATTTATATTGATGGCATTTCTAAATGTTTTGCTGCCACTGGTGTTCGTGTTGGATGGGCTTTTGGACCGGAAAATATTATTGGTAAAATGAAATCTATTTTGGGCCATGTGGGCGCATGGGCACCTAAAGCAGAACAAATCGCAACAGCAAAATTCCTTACTCAAACCGCGGATCTAAATACTTATCTCAAGGCTTTTAAAGCTAAAGTTCAGCATAGCTTAGATACATTGTATAACGGCATCATTGAGCTTAAATCTGAAGGTTTTGCAGTAGATTCTATTGACCCGATGGGTGCTATTTATCTCACTGTCAAAGTAGACTATACAGGTAAAACTACTCCCAATGGCGATCTTTTAAAAACCAGTGCCGATGTAAATTTCTATCTCATTAAGGAAGCAAAGATGGCGATGGTTCCTTTCTCTGCATTTGGAACAGATGCGAATGTAAATTGGTTTAGAGCCTCTGTTGGTGGTTGTTCATTAACCGATATTGAAGGCATGTTACCACGATTAAAGGCAGCTTTAGAAAAATTGAAATAAAAAAAAGAGGTGGCTTTTAAAACCACCTCTTTTTTATTTATTTATTATCCTTTTGCCTTACCGGCCTGACTTTTTCTCCATCATCATATCTTTTTCTATTGCTATCACGACCTGTTCGGTTATTCTTACCTGCATTTTCTGCTGAACGATGCTCAACATTAGGAGATGTATTATTCTGAGAATAAGGTGAACTACTTACCCTTGAACCTTTATTTGAATCAGCTTGTATGCTTCGCTCCGGTTGATTTGGTGTATATGATCTGGAGTTATGCGTATGCTCATTAACCGGATTTGATGTTTGACGATTCTCAGGCTTTAAATCAATCCTGTCTTTTCTATAATCTGGTTCATTTTTGGAATTATTATTTCCATATGATCTTTCAGGTCGTGAAGATGGAGCATTCTTATGATCGGAATAACCACCTCCTAAAGAATGATCTGTTGAAAATCTACCAGGATTTCCTCTTTCTATCCTATCGTTACTCCTGTTATTTGCAAACTCAGAGTGTCTGTCATCTCTTAATTCAAGCATTCTTACCTCCTGGTGGGTATCTCTTCTAATATCATCTGCCCTTGGTCCGGTATAATAAGTCCGTCGGTTATTCACGTATGTGTTATTTATATAGGTGGTATTACGCATAATATACCTGTTCCTGCTAGCATAATATCTTGAAAAGGAAGCATGATAAATTTCTCTTTGAGGTACAAATACCCAGCAAAAATCAGGAATCTGGCGACCTAAAGAAATATGGATGTTTACTTCGGGTTCTAAAGGCGCCCAGCCATAATAACCCCCGCCGGTTCTCCAGCTTACCCAAGCCGGCCCCCAGGTAGTACCAGGAATCCATACCCAACCAGTCCTGTCGTTATGATTCCAGCGTCCATAATGGAAAGGTGCCCATCCCCAATTGTAATCAGAAACCCAGGTATTACCATATTGAGTCATTTCCCAATGTCCCTGACTATAATAAGGCCTGAATTCATCTTGATCCACATCCGGGCGCCAAACACGCCCATAATCAGGATCATTTATCCAAACTCCATAAGGAGAAAGTTCATCGTAAAAAGATTGCAGGGACACATCATTAGTTTGATCCTGACTAATCCGATCCTGAGCCTGTACTGAATGAGGTAATGATCCGATCAGGAGCAATAATAAACCTAAAATATATTTCGGAAATTTCTTTTGCGCTTCCATATCTATACAATTTAATTGTTTTATTTATGAGAGTATTAATTTTACGAAAGGTTTAGTTATACTAATGATATTCCTGTTTTGCCAGTTAGAAACACCTGACAGCACATCAACAACAGGCTCTATATTGTACAAAAACCCACCTTAAAAAGCAGGTTTTTTATCCTAAAAATGTTACTGCTAAATGTGGCAGGCAAATTTTGCTTATTTAATCTTTAACACAACGGATAGAAAGTCCATATCTTTTAGGGGCAGAGTCCATACTAGAAGTATTAGAATCGAAGTAGGCTAACACCCCATACGTGGAGTCGGTGCCAGATGACCAAAAATCCTCCTCTACTTTTAAATAAAAGTATGTACCATCCACATTCCGATAACCACTTGCGAGGGCTGTAAAACCAGTACTATTAGTAGCCCCGGTATTGGGAGATTCCCAATGAGTAATGCCTGTTTCTCTTAGCGCATTGCTAATTTCAGTCTGAGTTAAGGTACCATTTTTTACATAAGCAATTAAGGTTTCAAACTCTGCTTCACTTGGTACATGCCAGCCTTCTGGTGCCAAATTCTTAGTATTTACAACAGCATACCAATTATACAGGTGGCCATAGTTTTCACCATTAGCAGCATCGCCAAAATAATTGCAATAAGCTCCGTCGGTGTTGTTTACCCATGTAGTAGTAACTGTTCCATCAGTTATCGGGCTTTTATCTCGGTACTTAGTCGTTTTCAGGTTTTCTGCCATCCAGGTCTGGGTGCCTATTTTTATGGTTTTGTACACGTTGCCATCTACATCAGTTACTGTTAATGGCGGAGTGACAACTTTAGTTTCTTTTTTACATGCATGTAATACAGGCAATAGTAAGAGTAATAGAGCTAATTTTTTCATGATAGTTTTTGTTTTTTAAATTAAGTAATAAATTATATTTGTAGATAAATATAACACTTTTTAGGAATTTAGCTTTGTAGAAAAGAGTTTCATTCCTATTGAGAGTGTCCAATGAAATTTAGACCATCAAACGGAAGTTTAATTTATATTCCATTTTCACTCAATTTTAACTTTCTTTGATAAAAAACTAAATGCTCCCAGGAACCTTATATCTTATCCCCGTGCCTTTGGCAGAGGATGCTTCGGCTAAATCTTTTACGCCATATTTGGTAGACACGATAAATCACATTAAAGAATACATCGTAGAAAATAGTAAAACAGCACGCCGGTTTTTAAAGGAAGCCGGGTTAAAAACTCCGCAAAGCGAGCTTATTGTACATGATTATGGCAAGCATAATCGCGATAGCAATACAACTGATTTTTTTAAAGGCTTATTAGCCGGGAATGATGTGGGCTTAATGAGCGAAGCCGGTTGCCCGGGAGTTGCAGACCCAGGTGCAGAAATTGTAGCAATGGCTCATAAAAAAGGAATAAAAGTAGTCCCATTGGTGGGGCCAAGTTCTATTTTATTAGCTCTTATGGCTTCGGGTTTTAACGGACAAAGTTTTACGTTTCACGGTTATTTACCCATTGATAAACTACAACGGGCAAATAAGATTAAAGAACTGGAAGCATTAGCAGAACGGCACAATCAAACCCAGTTATTTATAGAAACACCCTTTCGGAATAACCCCATGCTGGAAGAGATCTTGCGAAGTTGCAATCTGCAAACCAGATTATGCATTGCCTGTAACCTGACAGCAGATGATGAATTTATCCAAACTAAAACTATTTTGGAATGGAAAAAGCAAATCCCGGAATTGCATAAGAAACCCGCTATATTCTTAATATATAAACAGTAATTTATTTGCAGTTTTTGATAAATTTCTTATTATTGATTTCATTTAAGCTTACATAAGAGCCTGGTTCATAAGCTATAAATCGCCATTTTCTCATACTCCATAGATAAGATTTATTTTCTGTTATTAGCAAAATATGAGGCGGTGTTTCATATAAATTCTGCCGCATATTATTTATAAATACTATATTAAAAAAGTGGATTTCATTGGCCGAAGCTGGTTTCAAATCTGCCCAATGATGATGTTTAGTAGCATCTACGATTAAAAGGCAATATGGTTTGTTAGAATTTACATTTTCTATGCTTTTTCTTACTGAAAATTGAAAAAAGAAGTCAACAAATATCCATCCCACAATAATTATAAGGCAGCCAATAAAGAATTTGTATATATTTTTCATTTGAAATAATTATAGGGCTTAATTTTACATCGTTACTAGATAAAGGCGGACTATTATCCATGTATACCTTCGGTTTTGCCATAGTTTTTAATCACTTTCGCTTCATATTCTAAAAAATCTTTCCATCGTTTTTCTACATCAATATTCCCTGCATATTTGCGAGCTAAGGTGATAAACATGGTATAATGGCCGGCTTCACTAATCATGAGTTCATAATAGAAATCAGCCAGTTGTTTATCCTTAATATGTTCAGACATTACTTTAAAACGCTCGCAACTGCGGGCTTCTATCATGGCAGAAAACAGCAATCGATCGATCAATTGCTCATGCCTGCTCCCTCCTTTTATCACAAATTGAAGTAATTCATTTACGTAATGATCTTTACGCTCACGTCCCAAAACAAAACCTCGTTCTAAAATTAAATCATGCACACGTTTAAAATGATCCATTTCTTCCTGCACTAATAGAGCCATTTCCTGTACCAGATCTGAGAGGTTTGGATTTTGAACAATAAGCGTAATGGCATTGCTGGCCGCTTTCTGTTCGCAAAAAGCATGATCAGTCAGTATTTTTTCAATATTACCTTCTACCACATTTTTTACCCAGCGTGGGTCTGTAGGAAGCCGTAGTTTTAAAACTGTCTTTTCATTGCCCATAAAGCAAAGGTAAAAACTTCATTGGATACTTTGCCGACAGCATTTGAATACACGACGATAGCATTTGGGCGCATGATGAAGGCATTTGGATGTGATCCGACAGCATTTGGATACACGACGATAGCATTTGACTGAATCTTTGGAACAGCTTTTGTAATACTCAAACAAATTATATACATGAACCATCAGGAGCAGCTCACAAAGGAGCGAACTCATGAGTATAAACCCCAAAGGAGTTCTTTGGGATAAAAGCAAAACAAAAACAAATAATTATTTAAGATGAAAAAGGCCTTTTTAGCACTTACCGCGGTAGCGGGTATGATTACAAGTTGCGCTACTATGCAATCTATTGTTAGATCTACATTTCCATATACTGCAACATTGGTAGTTCCTGCATCAAGCAGTACGAATACTGTTAAGTCTGCCACCAGTTCTGCCAGCAGTTTCGACCAGATTTTTACAGGACAGGGCTCTAATACTGCATCTGTAAAAGAAGTACGCATTGCATCAGCGAAAATTGAAGCGAGCAATCCATCCAATCAAAATTTAGGGGTATTTAAATCTATAAAAGTCTATATTTCCCGGGGCGACAGTTCGGGCGAAGTGTTAGTAGCTTCACGTACCGATATTTCTTCAACGGTTGGGAACAGTTTAGTTTTGGATATTGATAATTCACATTTCCTGGATGAGTATATAAAAGGTTCAACCGTGCGTGTACGTATGGAATATGTATTGCGTAATACTTTAACTATTGATGTTAGTTTACATGTCAGCTTAGGTTTTAACACTGCACCTAACACCACTCCTTAAAAACCGTTTAGTACTTTTTTAATTTATATAATCCTTCCTGGTTTTATCGGGAAGGATTTTTTGTATCATTTGTTTTAGGTTATTTGAGTCTACCACTTATATTTGAGTGGATGAATATAATTTCGGCAATTATAGATTGGCTTAAAGGTCAAAGTATTTTAGAGACTTTTGGAGTTATAACCGGGATTTTATGCGTTTACCTGGCTGCTAAAAACAATATATGGAATTGGCCAATAGCTATCATTAGCGTTGCTATCTATATGATCATTTTTTTAGAAGCCAGATTATATGCAGATACAGGCTTGCAGGTATATTTTTTAATTACTAATATTTATGGCTGGTATTTTTGGAGCCGGAAATCTAAAACTGAAATTAAAGTTCCTGTATCTCGTATTACTAAAAAGGAGATTATCTTATCATGCATTGCAATTATCATTTTTACAGCGTTGTTGGGCTATATTTTAAAACAGGGAACAGATGCATCTTTCCCATTTATAGATAGTTTTTGCACCGCTTGTAGTCTGGTAGCCCAAATCTTTCTTGCTCGTAAAGTAATGGAAAATTGGCTCATCTGGATCTTTGTAGATGCAATTTACGTGGGTGTTTATATGGTAAAAGGACTGCATTTAACATCAGGAATGTATGCTTTGTATATTTATATTGCTATTATTGGATATTTAGATTGGCGTAAGGACTTTCGGCATCAGCCAGAAAAAAGAGATTTGGATTCCATAGATAACCAACCTATTCTATTCAAATAATGAAAGCAGATATTATAAAAATCGCTATTGTTGGCCCGGAATCAACCGGAAAATCTGTTCTTTCAGCTCATCTGGCAAAACAGTACAACACCGTTTGGGTACCTGAATACGCCCGTGAATACTGTGCAAAGCTAACAGAACCTTGCAACTTGCAAGATGAAATTAATATGTTTTACGGACAGTTAGAACTGGAAAATAAACTCTTGCCGGAGGCCAATAAGCTTCTTATTTGTGATACTACTTTCGTTACTGTAAAAATATGGAGTGATTACATGTTTGGTGAATCACCCAAAGAAGTTTTGAATGAATTGCCTAAGCATCCCTATGATTTTTACTTATTGATGGATGTCGATCTGCCTTGGCAGCCTGATCCACTTCGTGATTTTCCTGATAAACGGGAGCATTTTATGCAGATATGGCATAATGAACTATATGTATTAAAAGCTAATTACAAAGTAATATCGGGTTATGGTAATATACGTTTTGAAAATGCAGTTCATAGTATTGATACATTTCTTCTAAAATATTAGTTCTTTATAGATCTATAATAGATTCTATTAAAACTTTAAAAGATGGAACCTGTAATTCTATACAAGCCTGATACTTTTCAGCAGGAATTTCATTGTGCATATTAGTGAACCATAAACCCATAATAAGGAATAGAGGCACTAATAAAAGAAGGAAGGGCGATGCTGAGGTTGATAGTTTTTTCATTTGATTTTATTATAATCATTCGTGAGTTCCCAATTGCTCCTAATGTTTTATGTTACTTTATTTGATAACAAAGAAATACTAAATAAGTTTAGCTTAAAAATTTATTAGACCAAACAGCTTTTCTGATAGACGAACTGTATTTTTTTACTTTGGAAACGATTAATAGATTTTTTTGTTAGGTTGCTAGATTTTAAATACATGTTGGTCGAATCTGAAAATATTCGTTCTTAATAAATCTTATTTTTAAAAATGAATAAAACCAGGCAGGTATTTCTGCATTCAGCGGTATGGGTTTCTGTTTTACTGCTATTTATGTTTATGGCAGGGAACGGTAAACTGACCTATCAAACATTCGGTATAGTTTTTTATTTTGGATGTATTAATATCGCAGTATTTTATACTAACTATCTGTTTATACTCCCTAAATTTTTAAAACAAAAAAAAGACTTCTGGTTTGCGCTTAGTATATTGTTAGTTTTGATTGCCGGATTAGTAAAATATGGATTGGCTTATTCTTTAGGAGATATTATGTTATCCAAAGATGTTAAAAAGCAACATCCACTTAATTTTGGAGAGTATTATGTGGGATCAGTAGTTGTAAGCTGCCTTTTTATATTCTTAAGTACTGCCTTAAAATTCATGGCAGATTGGTTTATTAATGAAAAAGTTAAAACTACACTTGAAAATGAGAAACTGACTGCAGAATTGGCTTTTTTAAAATCTCAGATAAACCCTCATTTTTTATTTAATTCTCTTAATAACATCTACTCCTTAGCATACCAGAAATCGGAGAAAACTCCGGAAGCTATTTTAAAACTTTCTGAAATTATGCGTTATATGCTATATGAAAGCAATGAAGATAAGGTTGATCTGGGCAAAGAAATTCAATATTTGGAAAATTATATCGAACTCCAGAAGTTGCGTTTTAAGGATAAAGTCAACATAAAATTTAATATAAAGGGGGATGCAAAGAATCAAAAAATCATGTCCCTGGTATTAATTTCTTTTGTGGAAAATGCTTTTAAGCACGGAGTAGCTACAGATGAAAAAAATCCGATAATTATTACCATGAATATTGATCCTGATAAACTTTATTTCCAGGTTACTAATAAAAAGAGCAAGCAAAATAAAGATCAAACAGGAGGCATTGGCTTATTAAATATGAAACGTCGTTTAGATCTTTTGTACAAAAATCAACATCACTTGCAGATTGAAGATGGTCCGGCTATTTATAGTTGCGAATTATATTTAGATTTATAACATGATACGCTGCCTGGTTGTTGATGATGAGCCTTTGGCGCTCGATATTTTAGAAGATTATATAAAAAAAACTCCTTTTTTAGAGCTGGTTAAAACAACCACTAGTGCCATTGAAGGGTTATCATTAGTACGGGATGGCAATATCGATCTGGTTTTTCTGGATGTGCAAATGCCGGAACTGAGTGGCTTACAATTTCTGAAAATTATTAATGGTAAATGCGATGTAATACTTACCACGGCCTATCCACAATATGCATTAGATGGATATGATTTAAATGTGGCAGACTATTTACTTAAGCCAATTGCCTTTGATCGTTTTTATAAGGCGGCCCAAAAAATTTTGCAGCACAATACCAATAGTTCTACTTCTTTATCTCCGGAAGCAGTATCGAATACAGTCAATCATGATTTTATCTTTATAAAAACAGAGCATAAAATTCAAAAAATATACCTCAATGATATTTTATACATTGAAGGTTTAAAAGATTACATCTCAATTTTTACGAAAGAAGAACGTATTATTACCTTGCAAAACATGAAAAAAATGGAGGAAATTTTGCCATCCGGTAGATTTGTTCGTGTGCATAAATCATATATTGTAGCACTGGATAAAATAGACAGCATTGAGCGCAGCCGTATTCAAATTGCCGAAAAAATAATACCTATTGGAGATACCTATCGGGACATTTTTTTTAAATTAATTGAGAACAAGAATATTTAATATTCATTCTACTCCATTTTGTGGAAATTAAGATAATACGCATCATATTCTATATATAAAATAAATCAATATGCTAATATTTAATCAGTATTTCGCTTATTCATGCTTTTTTATGGGATTAGGATGTACAAGCCCTAATACAAATTCTCCCCAGGTTAAGGCAGATAAAGAATTTAGCTTATCGCCAGGACAAGGACTAACTATAAACGGAATGAGTTTCTATTTATTAGATATAAAGGATTCGCGTTGTCCGGCAGATGCTGGTTGTCAGAATTCCGGGAATGTTACCATAACACTTAAAATTTCTAAAGATAACAAACCTTTGAAAGGCTCAGTTTTCTCTTTAAGCCTACAGAAGAGCGAATACCTAACAGAAGATTATGATATTCAATTTACCCATGTTGAGCCTGTACGCGGAAAACAATCGCGGGAAATTTCAAAATCTAAATATAAGGTAACTTTAAAGCTTAAAAATACGGCACCATCGTTTCAAATAGTGGAGATAAAAAACCCTTCGGGCATTATTTTTCCTAAAGATGGGCCAAATTACCGACCCGGCTTTAAAGAAGCGGAAGGTTCCTGGAGCCCTTTAGAAGTTGATGTAAGAAAAGCAGATGAAATGGTTCAAAAATATATTTCCGATCCTCAACAGACGGCTCGAAATATAGTAGCGAGCTATCCGAAGGGAAATCAAATTAATGCACAAAAATATCTCTCCGACAGAATTTGTAAAATCTCAAAAATATACCCCAAATACAGACGCCAATATGTAGGTTTTTTAAGTAGAGAAAACAAACACAAATTAATATGGGTAAACTTCTTTATTCCTGATGATTTTCTGGAGCGTACTTGGAAAAAAGATATTTGTGTTGTAAATGATGGTGGTTATTATTTTTTTAATGTGTTAATTGATCTGGAAACTGGTAAATGTTTAAGCTTCCAGATAAATGGGGACGCTTAGATCAATTTATAGAAATAAAAACAGGATTACAATTTAAGGGATTTATCGATAGCATGTCTGGCTATTTCTACTAGATCTTCTATTGCCGTTTTATCCGGTTCAATAGGGTCAAGTACAGTAAGGCTAATCTTCTCACCAAAACTCAATGGAAAACTTCCAAACTGAACTAAATTCCATGAACCATTTATAGCAATGGGAACAATAAGAGAGTTGGGAGCTTTTTTAAGCAGAGTTGCAATTCCTCCGACGGCAAAAGGCTTTAGTTGGCCGTCGCGTGATCGGGTTCCTTCAGGAAATATGACTGCCGACCAATTGTTAGCTCTCATTCGTTCGCCCAATTTCAGGATTTCTACAACAGCCTGTTTATTATCTTTTCTGTCGATATTAGCTCCACCACCATATTTTAAATTGAATGATATGCTGGGTATACCTTTAGTAAGTTCAATTTTTGAGATAAATTTTGCATGATATTTTCGCAAAAACCAAATTAAAGGCGCAATGTCATACATGCTCTGGTGGTTTGCAATAAAAATAATAGACCTATTTTCCGGTAACTGCTGTTGATTAGTGAATTTTATACGGCAGCCTAATATATAGTAAGTACTAACCAGAAAAAAATTAAGCAGATCAACAGATTTTTTATGAGCCTTAATTCCACCAAACTTTAAGGCAAGCCATTGAATAGGATGAAATACGCACAGAAATAATCCAAAGGCTAAGTAATGGAACGGCGTAAAGAGGTAACTCAATATTTTATTCATGCGGTGTAAAGGTAATATGCAGTTAGATGAGTTTCCCTTCTAATCTTAAAATTTTCACTTTTAAAATTCCTGCTACACTTAATGAATCGGTAATTTCGCCGCTTAAAACCAGTTGATAGGCTTCTTCAAAAGGTAATTTTCGGACTATTAACTGTTCAGTTTCTTCAGGCTCAGCTTCACCATAACTTAAATTATGTGCCAGATAAATAATCGCTAGTTCATCACTCACTGAATTAGAAAGATGCATACGCTGAATTTCCTGCCAGTCTTTTGCTCTTATTCCGGTTTCTTCTAATAACTCCCGCTTAGCAGAATCAACAGGATCAACATCCAATGGTCCACCACCTTCCGGAATTTCCCAGCTATATTGATTTATAGGGAAACGATACTGCCCAACCAGCCATATATGATCTTCTTCATCTAAAACCACTACGCCGATAGCCAAATTTTTAAAATGAACCTTTCCATAAATCCCTTTACCACCATTGGGATTAATAACCTGATGCTCTTTTAAATTGATCCAGGCATTATCATAGATTTCCTTGCCTGTTAGTGTTTGCCAGGGATTGCTCTTACTATTTTCCATATTGTAAACTTAAATAAATAAGGCTTGTTTAGCGATCTTGACTATATTTGATCTATTTAACTGTAGTCAATAATTACACCCGATGTTCAAAAAAAATAAATTTAGTATTAGTAAAAATACCGTAACCGTTTACCCTTTTTATGAAAGGCTGCTGCTGCTGATGTTTATGAGTATTTTTTTTATAGCCCTTGCTGCTTTTATTTTATTTTTAGGTAAAACCTATGCAAACTTTAGTACTGCCTTTTTTGTGGTTCTACTGGGAATCCCGACAATTTTATTTTTTATTATAGGTTGGATTCTTTCACACATAAGCGTTGTATTTGATGTGAATAAAAAAATTATTTTTAAAAAAATAGGGATGATACAAATGCAATCTTATGGTTTTGAAGAACTCCATGAAATTGTACCTGTAACCTCTAATATGCAGGGGATATATTATAAAATCACTTTGGCTAAAGATAAGTATGGCAAAGGTATTCGCCTTAGTTCAGCTTATCGGTCAATTGATGATAAAAATGCAACGGAATTTCAGGGGAAAGTCTTACCAAAAATTCAGCAAATGCTTAATTCTAAGGTAGCATTAGTACCATTGCCGATAGTACCGTTACCTATAAAAACTTCTGAAACTCACATTCATGATTTTAATTATTATAACCTTGAAAATTCTGTTTATCACTTAAAAAAGAGTAAAAAATTGTGGTTTTTGGGAATAATAGTGTTAGTAGCTGCTATATACTTTAATAGTAAATTTTCTCTAAATTTCAGTGAACATCTGCCCATTGGCGAATATTTGGCTTATGCTTTTGGCTTTTTATTCCCACCCATTGCAGCTTTTATGGCTACCCATAAACTACTATTTAATTGCAATACAAAAATGATAATAAGCGTATATGCTTTTAATAGCTTGAAGCAAGAGTTTACATTTGCTGATTTCCTTCGTTTCCAGATTACTCGTAATAGATATAATGGGATTTATAGCGATACCACAGTCAGTTTAGTTTTTAATAACGGGAAGATACTTTTATTAAAAGCATTTCATAAAACAAATAAGATTCAGGACTTTATTAATGAAACAGACACTATTTTAAAAGAAAAAATCTGAAAATACTTTTTAAGTAGATTCTCTGTTTTTTCAAAATAATAAAAAAGCCTTCTCTCATTTACAGAAAGAAGGCTTACAATAGATTAGATTTTTTTATTTTCTAAATGCTTCCTTGATTTTATCCACATAATCCAGTTTTTCCCAGGTAAACAATTCTACTTTTAAAGTTTTAGAATCACCGTTGTTACCATTAAATACTTTAGTTACCACTTCGTTATGGCGCCCCATATGGCCATAAGCAGCAGTTTCAGAATAAATAGGATTACGTAATTTTAATCGGGTTTCAATCCCGTAAGGTGTCATGTCAAATAATTCGGATACTTTTTGAGCAATTTCACCATCAGTAAAATCAACTTTAGCTGTACCATATGTATTTACATAAATCCCCATCGGGTCTTTTACGCCAATGGCGTAAGAAACCTGAACCAAAATCTCATTACAAATACCAGCTGCAACCATATTTTTAGCAATATGACGTGTAGCATAAGCTGCCGAACGATCTACTTTTGATGGATCTTTACCTGAAAATGCACCACCACCATGAGCTCCTTTACCACCATAAGTATCCACAATGATTTTACGACCTGTTAATCCTGTATCGCCATGAGGCCCACCAATTACAAATTTACCGGTTGGGTTAATATGATGTATGATATCATCTGTAAATAAAGCCTGCAACTCTGGTTTCAATTGAGCTTTAATACGCGGAATTAATATTGATATGATATCCCCCTGTATTTTTTTCTGCATGTTTTCTTCGGTATCAAAATCATCATGCTGGGTAGAAATTACAATGGCATCAATGCGAATGGGTTTATGATCATCACTATACTCAATGGTAACCTGCGATTTTGCATCAGGGCGAAGATATTTAATCGCATTATTCTCACGACGAAGAGCTGCTAATTCTGTTAATATTTTATGAGCTAAATCTAAAGCCAAAGGCATATAATTATCAGTTTCATTAGTAGCATAACCAAACATCATCCCTTGGTCACCTGCACCTTGATCCTGTTTTTCAACACGATCTACACCTTGGTTAATATCTGCGGACTGATCATGAATGGTAGAAATAATACCACATGAATCTGCTTCAAACATATATTCAGACTTAGTATATCCAATTTTACGTATTACATCGCGGGCTATTTTTTGAACATCTAAATAGGTTTTTGATTTAACCTCGCCAGCTAAAACTACTAAGCCGGTTGTAACTAGGGTTTCACAAGCTACTTTGGAATCTGCATCCCAAGCTAAAAAGTTATCAATTAATGCATCTGAAATTTGATCAGCTACTTTGTCCGGGTGACCTTCAGAAACAGATTCTGATGTGAATAAATAAGGCATATAAATGAATTTAATGGAATAAAAGGCAAGTAAACAGAAAGGAGTGTGATTGGCGGGTAAAAATCAGTATATGTTTTAGCACTTTTTTTTACGTGGTTGCAATCAACGCAAATCGATCCACTTTTTTGCACTGCAAAAGTAGGATAATTTTTAAATTATGGAAAATTAAAAAGTATTTTTGCCAATTCACATTTCGAGCTCATCTCATTGAAAAAGAGTATTCTATTTGTTATTAATCCTATTTCCGGAGGGAAAACTAAACTTGATTTCCCTCGTTTAGCAGATAAATATCTTGATAAAAGCATATTTCAGGCTAATTATGCGTTCACAGAAAAAGTAGGGCATGCTCATGAAATTGCTCTGGAAGCTTTGAAAAGGGATATGGATATTATAGTTGCTGTAGGAGGTGATGGTACAATCAATGAAGTAGCTTCTGCTATTGTAAATTCTGGCAAAACAATGGGGATTATTCCTTATGGTTCTGGCAATGGTTTAGCCCGGTCTTTGGCCATTCCTTTAAAAAGCAAACAGGCAATAATCCGGTTAAACCGACTAGAAACTAATGTTATTGACTCAGGGGTTTTAAATGGTAAAAATTTTTTCAATATGGCTGGTATGGGTTTTGATGCTCATATTAGTACTCGTTTCGCCGAAGATAAAACAAGAGGATTACAAGGATATGTAAGAACTACTTTGACAGAGATTTGGCAATATAAATCGCAACAGTATCAGATAGAAATAGATGGAATATCTTATGAACGTGAAGCATTTATGGTAAGTATTGCTAATTCTTCTCAGTTTGGCAATAATGCTCATGTATCTCCTTTCGCTTCAGTAAAAGATGGCCTGTTGGATGTTTGTATTATTAAACCTTTCCCACTTTATCATTTTCCCCTTATGGGATATCACCTGTTTAGTAAAACAGCTCATAAATCTAAATACGTTGAAATAATCAAAGGCAAAGAGATTCGCATAGTAAGGGAAACAGCAGGGGCAGTACATTTGGATGGTGAGCCCCAATATATGAGCTCAGAATTGGAAATACATATTAAGCCTTTGTCTCTTGCTATATTAAATTAGCTATATTGTCATGTCAAAAAAAAACAAAGCAATTAACGGTGTCATGTATTCTACAGATCCCAATTTTCAGTATGATTTTGAAAAAAAGGAAGCAGAAGATACACTATCTCCTCAGCAACAAGATTTGCGCATTCAATTAGATAAAAAACAACGGGGCGGTAAAGCTGTTACACTTATTACCGGGTTTATAGGCAAAGCAGATGATCTGGAAATCCTGGGTAAAAAAATAAAGCAAAAATGCGGTGTTGGTGGATCAGTTAAAGATAGAGAAATCCTTATTCAGGGAGATTTTCGCGAAAAAATTATGGTTTTACTTCAAACTGACGGATACAAGGTGAAAAAAATTGGCGGTTAATTTCTCAGATAAGTAACGTTTATGAATTTGATAATCAGATAATTAATACTTAGTGTAATCAATACAATGAGATGATTATTAATTAGTTTTATTTTTGCAAACGCTCCCTTACTTATTACTTTTGTATGAAATAATTGTTAAGAGCATAAGTGGTTATGAACGAAATGTCAGTAAATAAGCTTAACCTTAAATATCTAAACTTAGGTGGGGCTAAAAAAGTACATTATCAATTAACGCCTGCTGAATTGGTTGAAATGGCTATATGCAATGGCGAAGGCACTTTGGCAGATAGTGGTGCACTGGCAGCCGATACAGGTGAATTTACGGGCAGATCTCCCAAAGATCGGTTTATTGTTGCCGATGATATTACAGAAAATGCAGTCTGGTGGGGTGATATCAATATTAAATTCAGTCCGGAAAAATTTGAACTACTCTTTAATAAAGTAGCTAATTACCTGGCAGATAGAGACATTTATGTGCGAGACGCCTATGCTTGTGCAGATCCTAAATATAGGCTTAACATAAGAGTTGTAACAGAAACAGCTTATCAAAATCTTTTTGCTAATAATATGTTTCTGCGGCCTAAAGAAGTTAATCCTGAAGAACAACCCGAATGGACCATTATTGCAGCGCCTGGTTTTAAAGCAGTAGCTGCCATTGATGGAACTAGGCAATCTAATTTTGCCATTTTGAATTTTACAAAAAAAATTATCCTTATAGGTGGAACCGGTTATACCGGTGAAATTAAAAAAGGGATTTTTTCAGTTTTGAATTTTATCCTTCCTCATCAGCGTAAAGTATTATCCATGCATTGCTCTGCAAATGTGGGTAAAGATGGCGATACAGCAATCTTCTTTGGACTTTCAGGAACAGGTAAAACAACGCTGTCTGCAGATCCAAAAAGAGGTTTAATTGGAGATGATGAGCATGGCTGGGGAGCAGATTCTGTATTTAATTTTGAAGGAGGATGTTATGCAAAATGTGTAGATCTTACTCCTGAAAAAGAACCACAAATTTATAATGCTATAAAATTTGGAGCGTTATTGGAAAACATAAATTATTACAAAAAAGCCCGTACTGTTGATTTTTCTAATATCGAGAAAACAGAAAATACACGTGTAGCTTACCCTATTGATTATATTGATAATGCTATTGAGCCATCAATTGCATCAATTCCGAAAAACATATTTTTCTTAACAGCCGATGCGTTTGGTGTACTGCCTCCAATATCTAAATTAAATGCCGGGCAGGCCATGTATCATTTTATATCAGGATATACAGCAAAAGTTGCAGGAACAGAGGCAGGTATAACAGAACCACAAGCCACATTTTCTGCTTGTTTTGGTAAAGCTTTTCTTCCTCTCCATCCAACTAAATATGCAGAATTGCTTGGAGAAAGGATGAAAAATCATCAGGTTAATGTTTGGCTCATCAATACCGGCTGGACAGGTGGTCCTTATGGGATTGGCAAACGGATGAAATTAAGCTATACTCGAACAATGATCACAGAAGCATTAAGTGGCGATTTGAATAAGGTTAAATATGAAGAACACCCTGTATTTGGTTTAATGATGCCGGTTAGTTGCCCTGATGTTCCCGCAGAGTTATTAAATCCGAAAAATACCTGGGCAGATAAAAATGCATATGATCAAAAAGCAGGCGATTTGGCTCAAGCTTTTGTAACAAACTTCAAACAATTCTCAGAATTTGCTAATACAGAGATACTTAATGCAGCACCCAAAACTGCAATAGTAGTATAATTTTTAATTTTAACAGGAAATTTGCATTTTCAATAAAAATTGGTTTTCATTGTAAAAGAATTGTCTCTCATGAGGCAATTTTTTTTTAGTAGAGCGTTATAATCCCTACATGATACTGCTGGTGTTTGGGATTTATCAAAATATTAAAAATTAATATCAGAAATAATCTCTTATTATTGTGAAAAGTATATTTTTGTTAACGCTAAACTTTAAGCGGTTGCACTTATGCACACGATGATGAAGAATAACGCACTGTGGTACATGTTAAAAACAATTAATTAATTCATATCTAATCATAACTAAAAACTAAAATTTAAAAAAAATGGCAAACGCACCAAAACCGACAACAGCGAAGAAAGAGAGCTCTGGTTCAAGCATTTTTGCAAGTTTATCAATTGTTACCTGCATCATAGTTGGTTTTCTTTTATGGAAATTCGTAATGGGTAATTCTGCAAACTTTGAAGGTGGAGATCCTGTAAATGGACATCCATTGCCGGGTAACTATTTTGGCATGGTTTACAAAGGAGGATTTATTGTTCCTGTATTAATGGGAATGTTATTAATGGTTATTGTCTTTTCTTTTGAGCGTTTCTTTGTGATCAGCAAAGCAACGGGAAAAGGAAATGTAGATTCATTTGTTAAAGCAATTCAGGGGTTCCTCAGTTCAGGAAATATTGATGCTGCTATGGCAGAATGTGATAAGCAGGAAGGTTCTGTAGCCAATGTTATTAAATCTGGCTTGAAAAAATATAAAGAAATGGAAGTTGAGCCTAATATGGATACTGAACAAAAATGTTTAGCTATCCAAAAAGATATAGAAGAAGCAACCGCTTTAGAAATGCCGATGTTAGAGCAAAACTTAACCGTAATTGCCACATTGGTTTCTGTAGGTACATTAATGGGTTTATTGGGTACAGTAACAGGTATGATTAAGGCATTTGCAGCGTTATCAAGTGCGGGTTCTCCAGATCAGGCTACTTTGGCAAATGGTATTTCTGAAGCTTTAATTAATACAGCAACGGGTATATCTACGTCTGCATTAGCAATCATTATGTATAATTTATTTACTTCTAAAATTGATAAATTAACATATGCTATTGATGAAGCAGGTTTCTCAATTGTGCAAACATACGCCAGTACACACAAATAAAATATAATAGTTGGTTTGAAATTCTTCCCCCAATTTTATGGAAAGTCGGGGAAATTTTCATCTCTATATTAATGGATATTAAATTCTTAAAATAATGCCAAGAATTAAAGTTGCCAGAAAAAGTACAGCTATAGATATGACGGCGATGTGCGATGTGGCGTTCCTGTTGCTTACCTTCTTTATTCTAACAGCAACTGCCCGCCAACCAGAACCACTTCCGGTTGATACTCCGGCCTCTATAGTAAAAATTAAATTGCCTGAATTGGATATAGCCATGCTTACTATAGGTCACGGGAAAGTATTTTTTGGGGTAAAAGGGCAAAAAGTGCGGGAACTTACTTTAGAAAAAATGAGTAAGATATATGGAATTTCATTCACGCCAGAAGAGAAAATTCGTTTTTCATTGATAGAAAGTTTTGGAGTTCCAATAGGTAATTTGAAGCAGGTCATTAGCCTGGATGGAGATGCCCGGAATAAGCCAGGCCTCCAAACAGGGATCCCCGCAGATTCAGTAGGCACCCGTGCATCCGAATTGAATGATTGGATACTTCAGGCCAGATATGCTACTAAAGAGTTAAATAATAAAGATATGCGTATCAGTATTAAAGGAGACTCCAAAGAGGAATACCCTACTGTTAAAAAAGTAATTGATATCCTTCAAAAACAAAATATTAACAAGTTTAGCTTGATCACTTCGTTGAGAGCAGCAGAAAAATAAATCGTAAATAAAAATTAAACGATGGCAGAATTAGACACCTCCGGCGGGGGTAAGAAAAAAGGCGGAAAAGTAAGAAGCAAAAAGCAGTCTACACGAGTAGATTTAACTGCAATGGTTGATTTAGCTTTCTTATTGATTACTTTCTTTATGCTTACCACAACATTGGCCAAACCTCAGGCAATGGATTTAGCAATGCCTGATAAGGACGAGAAAAACCAACAGGAATTAACCATAGCAGATAACCGGACGATGAACATCCTTTTAGGAGAGGGAAACCGCTTAGAATGGTATATGGGGCAGGCTTCCAATCCTTTAGCACCTCCAACTGTTGATGGCTTTGGTAAAAATGGCATTCGTAAAGCTTTAATAGAAAAATCTAAAGAAGTATTGGGTATAACCGGCGATCCCAAAAAAGGGTTAATTGTTTTAATTAAGCCAAGTGATAAATCCAACTACAAAAACCTGGTTGATATTTTGGATGAAATGAAAATTTCAAACATTCAAACATATGCAATTGTTGATATAATTCCAGGTGAGATAGATTTAATGACCCGGGACGGGATTTATAAAAAGAAGTAATTGCATTATTAACCCTCTAAAAATTAAGATATGTTAGGGTCAAAATTAGATTTATTTAAACCGCAATGGCTGGATGTTATATTTGCCGGCCGTAATAAAGCTTATGGAGCTTACGAATTGCGTAAAGAAAATAATAATACTACAAGCAGGGCAGTATTAATAGGTGGTACTTTATTTATTATATTAGTAAGCCTTCCTCTTATTATAAAATACATTTCAGGGATTTTACCGGAAGAAAAAAAGTTTCAGGAAACAGAAGTAGTTTTAGCACCGCCGCCACCGGTTGATGATAAAGCAACTCCACCCCCCCCACCAGAACCACCTAAGCCTAAAGTAGACCAAGTGAAATTTCCTCCTCCGGTAGTGGTACCTGCAGAACAGGTAAAAGATGAAGAACCCCCAACGGTAGAAGAACTTAAGGTGGCTGATCCGGGACAGAAAACTGTTGAAGGTGATCCAAATGCAGAAATTAAAATTGATGCACCTGTTGGTGATGCAGAAGTTACAGAAGATAACGGTATCAAAGATTTTGCAAGTGTAGAAGTAGTCCCAGAGTTTCCTGGTGGTGGCCAAGCTGCCTTCACAAAATTTCTGAGTAAAAACTATAGATATCCTGCAATGGCTCGTGAACAAGGAGTTTCTGGTAGAGTTATTATGTCTTTCGTTGTAGAAAAAGACGGCAGTTTAACAGATATTAAAGTACTTAGAGATCTGGGATTTGGAACCGGAGAAGAAGCAATACGTTTGCTTAAGAGCTCCCCTAGATGGAAGCCAGGTATACAAAATGGCCGACCGGTACGGGTAGCCTATACTTTACCATTTAAATTGGACTTAGCTGCAGAATAAACAAATGTTTTTTAATAAAGATGAAGAACAGAAATCGCCCGCAAAGCGATTTCTGTTTATTTTAGGACTTATTTTTTTAGTATTATATTTTGTACTAGGTATAATCATAATTTTCTGGAAAGGTTTTCCAATCGCTTTATCCCAAAACTATCGCATTGCATTTGGGGTATTACTTATAGTGTATTCCATCATCCGGTTCTTTAGAATAAAACAATAAGAAAGGAGAAGATTAAGATGATACTTAAAAAAATATTTTTAGCCATAGTTATTCTACTAAACATAACTGCCTGTCAGAATAATTCCCAGATACAAACTTATACTACAGGAAAAGCAAAGATTTTGGTTGATGAATCTTTCGGTCCTATCATAGAAGATGAGGCTTATGTGTTTGAAAGTATATATCCCAAAGCTAAACTTGAATTAGTTAATAAACCAGAAAACGAGCTTTTAAAACTTTTTCTTAATGATAGTATCCGTGTAGCAATTTTATCACGACAATTAACTCCCGCAGAATCTAAATTTTATGAAAATAAAAAGATAACAATACGCGTTAATCGTTTTGCTATAGATGGTATAGCACTGATCACAGATAAATTCAGTGCAGATTCTACCACAACAGTGGATGAAATAGTAAAAGTATTGCAAGGCAAATCCGGGCAAATAAAAAGTTTAGTTTTTGATAATCCAAACTCAAGTACAGTAAGGTATTTGAAAGATCTGGCAGGTGTTAAAGATCTTCCTGCTAAGGGCATTTATGCTTTAAAGTCGAATGCCGATGTGATTAAATATGTACATGAACATCCGGGATCAATAGGCGTTGTAGGCATAAATAGGGTAGAACAACCGGATAAAGATTTGGAAAAGGTAGTAGAAAAATTAAAGGTATTAGGCGTTAAAAATTTACCCGGAAAGCCCGGATCTGATGGGTATTATAAACCAGATCAAAATGCATTGGCATTAAACCTTTATCCACTTACCCGGTCTATATACATTATAAATTGTCAGGGTGGCCCTGGTTTAGGCACAGGGTTTGCATCATTTCTGGCAGGAGAACGCGGACAGAGGATCGTACTAAAATCGGGGCTTTTGCCAGATAGCATTCCTCCACGTGAAGTGATAATTAGAAAATAAATTAGAATTAACTTAAATTTGAACCATGGAAATGATGAAAAAGATAATAAAAGCAACCTTAGGGTTAATTTTAGTAGGTTCAGCCGTTTTTGCACAAAGCTTAGCTGACGCAAAAAAAGCCATTGATGCCGAGCAATATCAAAAAGGTAAAACCATATTAAAAACACTAACAAGTTCACAGCCTGCTAATGCTGAAAATTATTTCTATTTAGGTAATGTTTATCTTAAAACAGATGATGTAGATTCGGCAAAACTGACTTACAATCAGGGTGTTACTGCAAACCCAAAATTTGCTTTGAATTATGTTGGTTTAGGATCAGTTGCTCTTGCAGAAAATAACGAACCTGCTGCTAAACTTAGTTTTGATCAGGCAATACCTCTAACAGATAAAAAGGATCAGAAAACGTATTTATTTATTGGAAAAGCATATATTAAGGCAGCAAAACCTAATATAGATGCCGCACTTAATTTAGAAAAAGCTAAAGTCATTAATGCTAAAGATGCTGAAGTATATCTTGCACTAGGGGATGCATATCGTGCTCAACTAAAAAATAGCGAAGCTTATAGCGCTTACCGTACTGCTTTTGATCTAAATAAAACATTGTTGCGTTCAAAAGTAGAATTGGGTGTAATTAATAAAATGTCAAAAGCATATCCGGAATCTGCCGAAGAATTTAACAGTGTAATTGCTTTAGACCCTAATTATGGACCTGCTTATCGCGAGTTAGCAGAAACCTATTACTTATGGGCAAATGCAGAGCCAAATAAATATAATGAAAGAATAAATCAGGCTTTACAGTATTACGAGAAATACATGGATTTGACAGACAGATCTTTAGAATCGCGTATCCGTCATGCAGATTTCTTAATACTTGCAAAAAAATATAAAGAGCTGGAAACAGAAGCCAATGAAATGGCAAAAATTGATAAAGTGAATCCGAAAGTATTGCGTTATTTAGCTTATTCATCATATGAAAATGGAAATTATGCAGGTAGTGTGCAAGCACTAAAAGACTTTATCGCTAAAGTTGAACCTAAACGGATTATAGCAAAAGATTATTTGTACTTGGGAAGAGCTCAAATGAAAACTCCGGGTTCAGAAACCGAGGGTGTGAATAATTTGAAAAAAGCTGTAGAATTAGACTCTACTAATGCGGAAGTAATGAGTGAGATAGGACTTGCCTTGTTTAAGGCGAAAAAATATGGAGAAGCTTCAAAAACCTATGAATTGGCAGTTAACAATCCCAGATCAAAAACTACTGTTTATGACAGTTTTTACTTGGGATTATCTTATTATTTTGATTATGCAACACAAAATAATGCAAAATTAAATCCAAGTAAAGATCTATTAGTAAAAGCCGACACTTTGTTTAGTTATGTAATACAAAGATCACCAACCAGTCCCGATGCTTATTTATATCGTGCACGTGTAGGTAAGCAATTAGATGATGAGCAGGCTTCAAAAGGATTAATGGTTCCTTATTTTGAAAAGTATGTAGAGTTGGTAACCGCTAAAGCAGAAGCTCCTTCACCTGCTGTAAAAAATAATTTAGTAGAAGCTTATACTAATCTTGGAGCATATTATCAAAAAACAGATAAAGCTAAAGCAATTGAGTATTTTAATAAGGTAACCGAATTAGATCCTGCTAACCCATATGCTATGAGTGCTTTAAAGGCATTAAAAGGAGCAGGCGGAAGTAAATAGTATAATTTTTTAATAAAAGAACCCTGAAGCATTATTGCTTTGGGGTTCTTTTTTATATTTGTCCCGATAAAGTTTGATAATGGAAGCACAAAGTACGGCAGTAAATTACCTGCCAATTATATTTCAAATGCTGGTTGCCTTAGGATTTGTTATAATGACAATGGTTGTTACACACTTAATTGGCCCGAGGCGGAAAACATCCGACAAATTAGTACCCTTTGAATCAGGAATAGAATCTGTGGGAAATGCCCGTCAGCCATTCTCTATTAAATATTTTTTAGTAGCTATTTTATTTGTACTGTTTGATGTAGAGGTGATATTTATGTATCCTTGGGCAGTCAATTTCAGAGATTTGGGAATAAAGGGAATGATTGAAATGTTCATTTTTATGGGAACACTTTTACTGGGCTTTATCTACATTATTAAAAAAGGCGCATTAGATTGGGAATAACATTAGACTGTTTCTAAATAATTCTTTAAACCAAACAAAAATTTAATTTGTGTAATTTTGAGGCTTGTTTAAACGATGTTTAGATGAGCTTTTTTCTTTGATTATGAGTGATGTAAAATTAGTAGAAGCACCTCCGGGTGTAGAAGGATCAGGCTTCTTTGCAACATCAATAGATAAGGTGGTGGGTTTAGCACGTTCGCACTCATTATGGCCTTTACCTTTTGCTACTTCTTGTTGCGGAATAGAATTTATGGCAACTATGGGTTCTCACTACGATTTTGCACGTTTTGGAGCAGAAAGACCCAGTTTTTCTCCTCGCCAGGCAGATTTACTGATGGTAATGGGTACAATCGCAAAAAAAATGGGCCCGGTTTTAAAGCAGGTATATATTCAAATGGCAGAGCCTCGTTGGGTAATTGCTGTTGGAGCATGTGCAAGCAGCGGAGGAATATTTGATACCTATTCTGTTTTGCAGGGAATCGATGAGATTATTCCTGTTGATGTGTACGTACCCGGATGCCCTCCAAGGCCCGAAGCTATCATTGATGGTTTTAATAAGATACAGGAATTGGTTAAGAATGAATCACTTCGCAGAAGAAATTCACCCGAATATAAAGAACTTTTAAGCAGATACGGAATCCAGTAATGGGCAAAATAAGCAATCAGGCTGTTTTACAAAAAATAACTGCACGTTTTGCAGATCAAATCTCTGTTCCTGCAGAACCGTTTGGATTAGTAACATTCGAAACGAAGCCGGAGCATATCATAGAAGTTCTTACTTTTTTAAAAGAAGACAAAGAACTTAAGTTTAATTACCTGACAGATATAACAGGAATTCATATCCCCGAACAAAAATTATCTATTGGTGTGATTTACCATATTCATAGTTTAGCTAATAATATCCGGGTACGAATAAAGGTTTTTTTAGATGGGAATCATCCTAAAATTCCAACTGCAACAATCTTATGGGAAGGTGCAAACTGGATGGAACGGGAAACTTATGATTTCTTTGGGATCATATTTAAAGGCCATCCTAATTTAGTTCGTATTTTAAATGTGGATGATATGAAGGTTTTTCCAATGCGCAAAGAGCATCCATTGGAAGATCCAAACAGAGTTGATAAAAAAGATTATTTTTTCGGAAGATGACAAATCATCCAGTCTTTATAGATAACGATCCGCAAAAGGAGACCATCACCTTAAATCTGGGTCCAACGCATCCGGCTACACATGGAGTTTTCCAGAATGTACTGGAATTGGATGGCGAGCGAATTGTGAGTGGTGTTTCTACTATCGGATATATCCATCGTGCATTTGAAAAAATAGCTGAACATCGGCCATTTTACCAGATAACCCCATTAACAGATCGCATGAACTACTGTTCATCACCAATTAATAATATGGGTTGGCACATGACGGTTGAGAAAATGCTCAATATTCAAATGCCTAAACGTGTGGATTATCTTCGGGTGATCATTATGGAATTAGCACGAATTTCAGATCACTTAATTTGTAATGGAATTTTAGGTGTTGATACTGGCGCTTTTACAGGTTTCTTATGGTTAATGGAAGAGCGTGAGCATATCTATGAAATTTATGAAGAGGTTTGTGGCGCACGATTAACTACCAATATTGGCCGTATTGGTGGTTTCGAGAGAGACTTTAATGATATTGCTTTTGCAAAAATCAAAAAATTCTTAATCAAGTTCCCGCCCATTTTGAAGGAATTTGAATCCTTATTTAATCGCAACCGTATCTTTATCGAACGTACTTCAGGTGTAGCACCAGTTGATCCTGAAGTTGCATTAAACTACAGCTGGAGTGGACCAATTTTACGTGCCACGGGTGTAGATTATGATGTGCGTGTGAACGAACCTTATTCATCTTACGAAGATTTTGATTTTGAGATCCCGGTAGGAACAACAGGCGATGTTTACGATCGTTTTATTGTTCGTAATGAAGAGATCTGGCAAAGTCTGCGAATAATAGAACAAGCTTTACAAAAAATAGAAAAAGAACCGAAAGGAATTTTCCATGCGGATGTTCCTGAGTTTTACCTTCCTCCAAAAGAAGAAGTATACAATAATATGGAAGCCCTGATCTACCATTTCAAAATTGTAATGGGCGAAATTGATACTCCCAAAACAGAAGTATATCATGGAGTTGAAGGTGGAAACGGCGAATTAGGCTTTTATTTGGTTAATGATGGCGGCCGGTCGCCATATCGTTTACATTTCCGGAGACCAAGTTTTATCAATTATCAAATGTACGCCCCAATGAGTGCAGGCATGTTATTGTCGGATGCCATCATTAATATGAGTAGTTTAAACGTAATTGCAGGAGAGTTAGATGCTTAAGGTTACAGAAGAACAGCCAATTGAATTTTCATCAAAACTGATCACTGAGTTTAATGAAATTGTAACCCGTTATCCGGAAGAAAAACAGAAAGCTGCGTTATTGCCTATTTTACATTTAGTGCAGGCAGAATACGGTTGGGTAAGTGTTCCGGCAATGGATAAGGTTGCAGAGCATTTAGACATTAAACCCATTGAAGTGTATGAAGTAGCCAGCTTTTATAGTATGTATTTTTTAAAACCTCAAGGGAAATACGTTCTGGAAGTTTGTCGCACAGGCCCGTGTTGTTTGGTAGGCGCCGAAAAAATAATGGACTATATGGAGAAACAATTGGGAGTTAAAGAAGGCGAAGTTACTTCCGACGGCTTATTTAGCTGGAGAGGTGTGGAGTGTTTAGCTGCCTGCGGAATGGCACCGGTTTTACAAATTGGCCCCGAATATACATTTCATGAGCATTTAACAGAAGAAAAAGTAGATCAGTTGATACAAGAATTAAAGAAATAAGATTTGAGAATATAGATATGAGATAAGGGAATGGGCAATAAGCCTTAAATCTCAAATCTCAGATCTCACATCTAAAAAACATGGCTCGCAAGTTATTATTAGAAAATATTAATGTTCCAGGAATAAACACTTTCGATGTATATCGTCAGCAGGGAGGATATCGTGCGGTTGAAAAAGCGCTGAAATCTATGTCGCCTGATGATGTGGTGGAAGAAGTAAAAAAATCGGGTTTACGCGGGCGTGGCGGTGCAGGTTTTCCTACCGGGATGAAGTGGAGCTTTTTAGCCAAGCCCGAAGGTAAGGCACGTTACCTGGTTTGCAATGCGGATGAATCTGAACCAGGAACTTTTAAAGACCGTTACCTGATGACTTATCTTCCTCATCTTTTGATCGAAGGAATGATTGTTTCCAGTTTCGCCTTAGGTGCTAAAGTATCCTATATCTATGTTCGTGGTGAAATGATGCCACAGATCAGGATATTAGAAAAAGCAATCGCGGAAGCAAAAAATGCAGGTTTTTTAGGCAAAAATATTTTAGGATCAGGTTATGACCTCGAACTTTATGTACAACCTGGTGGTGGTGCATACATCTGTGGTGAAGAAACTGCCCTGATAGAATCATTGGAAGGAAAAAGAGGTAACCCACGTATTAAACCACCATTTCCTGCTATTTCCGGAGTTTGGGGTTGCCCAACGGTAGTAAATAATGTAGAATCAATTGCGGCTGTTGTTCCAATTATCAATGATGGTGGTGAAGAATATGCAAAAATTGGAAACGGCAGAAGTACAGGAACCAAACTCATATCAGCATCAGGGAATATAAATAAACCAGGTGTATATGAAATAGAGTTGGGTTTGCCTGTTGAAGAGTTTATTTACTCGGATGATTATTGTGGTGGCATTGCAAATAGCAAAAGATTAAAGGCAGTTGTTGCCGGAGGCTCATCAGTTCCAATTTTACCAGCTAATTTGATTTTGAAAACAATAACTGGAGAACCTCGCTTAATGAGCTATGAATCATTATCTGATGGTGGTTTCCAATCTGGATCCATGCTGGGTTCGGGTGGTTTTATTGCATTTGATGAAGACCAATGTATTGTACGAAATACCTGGAATTATGCACGTTTTTACCATCATGAAAGTTGTGGACAATGTTCACCTTGCCGTGAAGGGACAGGCTGGATGGAAAAAGTACTGCATCGCCTGGAATACGGCCATGGTAAAATGAGTGATATTGACTTATTGGTTGATGTAGCTAAAAAGATAGAAGGGAATACGATCTGTCCTTTAGGAGATGCTGCTGCCTGGCCTGTTGCCAGTGCAATTCGTCATTTCCGTGATGAATTTGAATGGCATGTTACTCATCCCAAAGAAGCTTTAGAAAGAAATTACGGTTTAGCAAATTATGCTGAATTTACAAATGCTATTTAATATAAGTAAACTAACTTTGTAATTAATATAAACCAATTAATCTTAACATGATGAACTCAAAAAAAATTATTTTAGCTGGAGCGATCCTGATTTTAGGATCAGCAACCCTTGTAAAGGCACAATTTAAAATAAATGCCAGAACTGTTACAGGTGGGGCGGATGTTGTTAAAGCAGCCACACTTACTGATGCAGATGTAGCTAAACTTTGTCTCGAATATGCAAAATGGATGGATGAACACAACCCGGTTGCGCCGGCAGATAGTAAATATGCTATCCGTTTGAAACAACTTACAGACAAGCATGTAAATGAAAGTGGATTAAACTTAAATTTTAAGGCATATTTAGTAAAGGATGTAAATGCATTTGCTTTAGCAGATGGCAGTGTTCGTGTTTGTGCCGGATTAATGGATATAATGACTGATGATGAAATATTGGGAGTTATTGGACATGAGATGGGCCATGTAAAAAACAAAGATTCTAAAGATGCCATGAAAACAGCATATATGGCCTCCGCAGCTCGTAAAGTAGCCAGTTCACAAGACGGAGCAGTAGGTTATTTATCAGAATCTCAGTTAGGGGCTTTGGGAGAATCTTTGGCTAATGCACAATTCTCTCAAGGACAGGAAAAAAGTGCGGATGATAATGGGTTCGAATTCCTAAAGAAAAACAATTACAATGTCTTAGCTATGAGTACTGCTTTCAGAAAATTGGCAGCAATAGAGAAAGAAAATGTCAGTAGTGGAAAGAAGAAATCACAAATACTTTCCTCTCATCCGGATTCAGAAAAACGTGCTGAACGCATGGAGAAGAGGGCAAAAGAGCAATAGTTAAAATCAATATATAGAAGAAATTCTTAATTGTTATGAGTGAGGAGATAGCAAAAGTTAAGGTAACAATAGACGGAATTACGGTTGAGGTAGAGCCCGGAACAAGTATTCTCAATGCTGCCCGTCAGATTGGAGGGGATATTGTGCCGCCGGCTATGTGCTATTATTCCAAACTGGAAGGTAGTGGCGGAAAATGCCGTACTTGTTTGGTTAAGGTGAGTAAGGGTTCTGAAAAAGATCCCCGCCCCATGCCTAAACTCGTTGCATCTTGTCGTACTACGGTAATGGATGGTATGGAAGTGGAAAATATTACTTCGCCGGAAGTTATTGAAGCTCGCAAAGGCATAGTCGAAATGTTATTAATCAATCATCCTCTTGATTGCCCTGTTTGCGACCAGGCGGGAGAATGCGATTTGCAGAATCTGGCGTATGAACATGGAGCAGAAAAAACACGTTACGAGTTTGAAAGACGCACATTTGACCGCATAGATATTGGTGATAAAGTTCAATTGCACATGAATCGATGCATATTGTGCTATCGCTGTACTTATGTTGCCGATCAGATTACCGATAATCGTGTGCATGGTATTTTAGGTCGTGGAGATGCTTCCGAAATATCAACCTATATTGAAAAAGCAATTGATAATGATTTTTCAGGAAATGTGATTGATGTTTGTCCGGTTGGAGCATTAACAGACAAAACATTTAGGTTTAAAAATAGGGTTTGGTTCACTAAACCGGTAGATGCACATCGCAATTGTCCAACATGTAGTGGTAAAGTAACCTTGTGGTATAAAGGCGAAGAAGTACTGCGTGTTACAGCTCGTAAAGATCAGTTTGGAGAAGTAGAAGAATTTATCTGTAACACTTGCCGTTATGATACCAAGAAAACAAATGATTGGATAATTGAAGGTCCAACACATATTGATCATACTTCTGTAATATCTTCCAATCATTATGAAATGGCTAAGCCCTTACCGGTAATTCAAAAAGATCAATTGCTTATTGAAGCCAATAAGGTGGAATTTGACAGAGCAACAAAAATTTAATGGAATTAGCATTTGTAATAGAGAAGTTTGTATTAATCACAGTGATTTTTTCTCTCAGTTTGGTTGTTGCCATGTACTCAACTTTGGCAGAGCGTAAAATAGCTGCTTTTTTGCAAGACAGGATAGGCCCAAACCGTGCCGGACCAGGCGGAATGTTCCAGCCTTTGGCAGATGGAGCTAAAATGTTTTTCAAAGAAGAGATCATTCCCGCAGATTCCAGTAAGTTTTTATTTATTGCCGGTCCTTCTTTGGCAATTTTAACAGCTTGTATAGGAAGTGCGGTAATTCCATGGGGACAAAATATATTAATTGCCGGCCGTACCGTTAGTCTTCAGGTTACTGATATTAATGTGGGGATTTTATACATCTTCGGTGTCGTTTCTTTAGGAGTTTATGGTGTGATGATCGGTGGTTGGGCATCCAATAATAAATTCTCTTTAATGGGAGCCATACGTGCTGCATCGCAAAATATCAGTTATGAAATTCCAATGGGCTTATCCATTATTGCTTTGTTGTTGGTAACGGGTACGCTTAGTTTAAAAGAAATTACAGAGCAACAACACGGCTGGCATTGGAACATATTATATCAGCCATTAGGCTTTATATTGTTCTTAGTTTGTTCGTTTGCAGAAACAAACCGTACGCCTTTTGATTTGCCCGAATGTGAAACGGAATTAGTTGGAGGTTATCATACTGAGTATTCATCCATGAAACTGGGATTTTTCCTGTTTGCCGAATATATCAATATGTTTATCTCATCTGCAGTAATGGCAACTTTATACTTTGGTGGATATAACTATCCGGGTATGGATTGGGTAAACAATGCAATGGGACCGTTATGGGGACCGTTAATTGGGATGGTTGTTTTATTCGCTAAAATATTTGCTTTCATCTTCTTCTTCATGTGGGTACGCTGGACAGTTCCACGTTTCAGATATGATCAGTTGATGAATTTAGGATGGAAGGTATTAATTCCATTGGCAATTGCCAATATTGTGATAACAGGAGTCTGGATTACGATATATGATAAGTTATAAATAGTATTGAGAATTAGAATTTAGTATTTAAAGTGGAATCATTAAGTAACAGAAAGAAAGTTTTAGAACAGAAACCGATGAATTTCTGGGAGCGTTTATACCTTCCGGCTATTTTTCAGGGCATGGGAATTACTTTCAAACACATGTTCAAAAAGAAGGAAACCGTTTTTTATCCGGAAGTTGAACGTGAATTTTCTGAAAACTGGAGAGGCATGCATTCCCTTAAACGGGATGAACAAGGCCGTGAACGTTGTACAGCTTGCGGTTTATGTGCTTTATCATGTCCGGCAGAAGCAATAACCATGATTGCAGCAGAACGCCAGAAAGGTGAGGAGAATTTATATCGCGAAGAAAAGTATGCTGCAGTGTATGAAATCAATATGCTACGTTGTATTTTTTGCGGCTTATGTGAAGAGGCCTGCCCGAAAGAAGCAATTTATTTGGATGGACCGATTGTTCCCTCAGATTATTTAAGGAAAGACTTTATTTACGGTAAAGACAAACTGGTTGAGGAGCCATTGAAATCCTAAAAAATTATACCTTTGTCCCCTAATTGCGAAGGCAAATCCAAACTTAGCGTTAATGAGTATATCTCTATTTTATTTTATTGCATTCTTATCCATCTTCTTTTCTCTGCTGGTAATTTTTTCCAAAAATCCGGTTCATAGTGTTTTATATCTTATCATTACTTTTTTCACATTCACTATTCACTATATTTTGCTTAATGCCCAGTTTTTGGCTATTGTAAATTTCATTGTTTATATGGGAGCAATCATGGTATTATTCCTGTTTGTACTCATGTTATTAAACTTAAATAAAGAGTCCGAGCCTGCAAAATCTAATCTTCTTAAAATCGCAGGAGTTGTTGCAGGTATGTGTTTGCTAGTTACTTTGGTAGGATCAATGAAGGTTTTGGATACTTCCAATCCAGTTGTGTTGCAAAACCAGAACTTAGGCTTAGTTAAAAATCTTGGTAAAGTGTTGTTTAGTGAATTTCTGTTGCCATTTGAAGTATCTTCCATTTTACTGCTTTCGGCAATGGTGGGAGCCGTTTTATTAGCTAAGAAAGAACCCAAACTATATAAATGATGGAAACAGTTAATCAAGTTATAAAAGGTGTTCCTTTAAATCATTATATTCTGTTAAGTGCTATTATCTTTTCCATAGGAGTGGTAGGCGTATTAATCCGCAGAAATGCGATTGTTATTTTCATGTCTGTTGAGCTGATGCTTAACGCCGTTAATTTGCTTTTAACAGCTTTTTCTGTGTATCATAATGATGCATCTGGACAGGTATTTGTGTTTTTTATAATGGCTTTAGCTGCGGCAGAAGTTGCTGTTGGCCTTGCTATCATTGTCATGATCTATCGAAATACAAATTCGACGGATGTGAATGTATTGAATAAATTAAAGTGGTAAAATAAGAATGATAAAATTAGTTTACTTAATTCCTTTATTTCCGATGCTTGGTTTTTTGATCAATGGATTAGGGCGTAATGTACTTCCAAAAAGTGTAGTTGGCTTTATAGGCAGTTTAACGGTATTATTATCATTTATACTCAGTTTGACTATATTTTTTGAGCTTAATGCATCCCAAACAAAATCATTTATTGTTCCACTTTTTGATTGGATTAGCGCCGGAAATTTAACTATTCCATTTTCCTTTCTGCTTGATCCGCTTAGCTCTTTAATGTTATTGATAATAACAGGAATTGGCTTTCTGATCCACGTGTATTCAACTGGTTACATGCATAATGATGCCGGTTTTGCTAAATTCTTTTCTTATCTCAACCTGTTCATATTCTTCATGCTATTACTGGTACTTGGTTCCAATTATGTGATCATGTTCATTGGCTGGGAAGGAGTTGGATTATGTTCTTATTTACTCATTGGGTTTTGGTTTACCAATGCTTCTTACGCAAGTGCTGCTAAAAAAGCATTTGTAATGAATCGTATTGGCGATTTAGGTTTCCTGATCGCAGTTTTTCTAATATTTACCACATTTGGAAGTGTAGAATTTGCTAAGATCTTTCCGCAGGCAGCCAATATGGTTTCAGGCGATAAAATACTAATTCTGATTACTGCCTTATTATTTGTGGGAGCCATTGGTAAATCCGCACAAATCCCATTATTTACCTGGTTGCCCGATGCAATGGCTGGCCCTACGCCTGTTTCAGCATTAATCCATGCAGCAACCATGGTTACAGCAGGCATTTATATGATTTCCCGCTCAAACATTCTTTTTACGCTTGCTCCTCAAACGCTGGAAGTAGTTTCAATTATAGGATTAGCAACTGCAATTTTAGGAGCAACCATCGCGGTAACGCAAACAGATATTAAAAAGGTTCTGGCCTATTCAACGGTATCTCAATTGGGATATATGTTTTTAGGCTTAGGAGTAGGAGCCTATACCGGAGCATTCTTCCATGTCATTACGCATGCTTTCTTTAAAGCACTATTATTCCTGGGTGCAGGTTCGGTCATTCATGCTATGAGTAATGAACAGGATATGCGCCATATGGGCGGACTAAAAAAGAAATTGCCCATTACGTTTTTAACGATGATGATTGGAACCGTCGCGATAGCCGGACTACCACCATTTGCAGGTTTTTTTTCTAAAGATGAAATTTTAGCTCACGTATATGAGCATAATAAGATACTCTGGATAATTGGTGTAATTGGTGCTGTGTTCACCTCATTCTATATGTTCCGGATGCTATTTTTAACGTTTAGCGGTACATTCAGAGGAACACATGAGCAGGAGCATCATTTGCATGAGTCTCCAAAATCAATGACTATTCCATTGATCATTCTGGCGGTATTATCTGCAATCGGAGGATTTATTGGAATACCCGAAGTATTAGGAGGTAAACATTGGCTGGCCGGATTTCTATCCCCGGTTTTTGGATCATCGAGCAGTATAATGGGCGAATCAGGTTTAGATCACACGACCGAATTTATATTAATGGGAGTTTCCGTCGCGGGAGCTTTAGCGGCTTTACTATTTGCGTATACCCGCTATGTTAAAAATGCACATGTTCCCGTTGGAGATCAGGTAAAGCGGAATGCTTTAGCAAAAATTTCCTTAAATAAATATTATGTGGATGAAATTTATGCTGCTTTAATTACTCGTCCGCTGGATGCCTTATCACGTTTCTTTTTTAAAGTGGTGGACAAAGCCGGAATTGACGGAATAGTAAATGGTTTAGGTTCAGGAGCGAACGAGGCAAGCAAAGGTTTTAGATTATTACAAGCCGGTAATGTAGGTTTTTACCTGTTTATGATGGTTGCCGGTATAATTGCTTTACTGGTTTACGGATTTTATAAATTTTAATAAGGCATAGGAAGATACATGGATAAGATATTTTTAGTTGTTTTAACTCCTCTGCTCTGTGCTTTAATTGCATTTATAAAAGGGCCTGCTGTTAAAAAATGGGCATTGGCCGCATCCTTATTACCCCTGGCCTTTTCAATTCTGCTTTTATCTCAATTTAATGCCGATGCTTCCACTCAGTTTGCTGTAGATTATCCCTGGATCCCTGCTTTGGGGATTCATTTTAAATTAGGTATTGATGGTATCAGCATGATATTATTGCTATTAACTAATTTATTGGTGCCTCTCATCATTTTGTCAAGCTTTAAACAGGAACCGAAAAATCCCAATGCTTTTTATTCCTTAATCTTTTTCATGCAGGCGGGTTTGCTGGTTGTATTTACCGCATTAGACGGCTTCTTATTTTACATCGGTTGGGAAGCCGCTTTACTCCCAATTTATTTTATCTGCGCCCTTTGGGGTAGTGGAGATCGTATTCGCATCAACTTGAAATTCTTTATTTATACCATTGCCGGTAGTTTAATCATGCTGATTGCGATCATTTATCTGCATCTGCAAACACCTGGTCATAAATACGATATAGAGGCATTTTATAAGCTGAACTTAGATCCTCATACTCAAGCCTGGATCTTCTGGGCATTCTTCCTGGCTTTCGCGATTAAGATGCCGATATTCCCCTTTCATACCTGGCAACCGGATACCTATACGGAATCACCAACAGCCGGCACCATGTTACTTTCAGGTATTATGCTGAAGATGGGAATTTATGGTGTAATCCGCTGGTTAATCCCGGTAGCCCCACTAGGATTTGCCGCATGGGGACAAACCGTATTGATCTTATCTGTTATCGGAATTGTTTACGCTTCTATTATCGCGTTTACTCAAAAAGATATTAAGCGTTTAATTGCTTACTCTTCTATTGCTCACGTTGGTTTAATAGCAGCAGGTATTTTTGCCTGGAATGTACAGGGTTTGCAAGGAGCGATGATCCAAATGTTAAATCACGGAATTAATGTAGTAGGGATGTTTTTTATTGCCGACATCATCATCCGGAGATTAGGCACTCGGGAATTGAGTCAAATGGGCGGTATTGCTAAAACTGCACCTCAGTTTGCCATCGCTTTTCTCATCATATTATTAGGAACCGTTGCTTTACCATTAACTAATGGCTTTATTGGTGAGTTTTTATTGCTAATGGGAGTTTATTCGTATGGCATCTGGTATGCTGCAGTTGCCGGTTTAACCATCATATTTGGTGCTGTTTATATGTTCAGGATGTATCAAAAAGTAATGTTAGGTACAACCAATGAACACACTTCACTATTTGCCGATATAGATGGAACAGAAAAAACAATCTTGCTTATCATCTGTGCTTTAGTGATTATCATCGGAGTTTATCCCCAAACTATTCTTCATATTTCAGAAGCTGCTGTTAGTAATTTGGTTGAAGTGGTGAATGGTAAAATTCAGGGTTTTAAATAGTCGGTTAATTTAGTCTGTAAAGTGCGGAAGATGAAGATTAGACACAAGCGGATGCTTGCGCCAGAAATGGGCATTTCGGTACAAACATGACCAACGAATGATAATCAGCACAACTTCGGACATCAAGCCAATGGAAATATTTATTGACAAATAAGCAATATGGAATTAAAAGACTTTATCAAGATGACCCTGAAAGAGATTAGTTTAGGAATTAAAGAAGCTCAAGACGAAACAAAAGGCACAGGTGTTATAATTAATCCAGGAGGGCTTGCAGTTGGCGACCAAGGCGACAAATATTTACGATACGGTGGTTGGCGATATGTTCAGGACATTGAAATTAATGTTGCTATTACCGTGACTGAAGGCGAAGGAACTAAAGCAGGTTTGGGCGTGGTGATAGGAATATTTTCTGGAGGCGCCTCAAATTCTAACGAAACTTCTAATAGCAGTATTAGTACAGTTAAATTCAAAATTCCTGTTGCGCTTCCTTGTACAGAAACACCAGAAAAATATAAAAAAGAGGGTTATTCCTTCACATAAAATTAATATGCTGTCGGTGTCTGCACTTGACAGTTTATGTGCAACAAACTTTATTTTTAAAACTGATTTCTGTTTCTTAATTCCTTTGCTGGTACACACGTGCCGCGTGTTCTTCTATTAATATTCCATCCTCACAAGATCAAATCTCACCAATAAAAATCACCCCCTTTCACCAATTACTTTTTTACTTCGCCATTGTAAAAAACGGTATTTTATATTTTTTAATAAAATACCTAAACAATAACTGGAAAGCGGTATTCCTCCCCCTAAAAGGAAAGCGAGAGCATCTTCATCATGATGTAAGTTTAAGTAAATCCCGTAAAAAAGTATGTAGATACATATAGACATGCATATTATTTCTCCCCCAGACATTGGTTTCATACTATTCATGATAAAATAAATGCGAGTAAATTTCTTAAGCCATGAACTATGCAGATTATCCAAAAGGGGTGAATAATATGGGGTTTATTCCATGATATATACCCCCCGGCAAGAACAAGCCCCATAAAAAATGCATTTAACATATAGGCGATGCTATACCAATGCATTAACCCAAATATGGCGGCAGAAAAGAATACAACAGTTCTAGTATTAAAATATCTTTTAAAAAATGAGATAGGGAGTACCTGCGCAACCCAGGTTTCCAAAAGGGGAGTTATAATACAAACTATAAAAAATAATCCTAACCCTTTAGGAATTTGTGAAAGGGGTTTCTCTGTATTATCCAATTCGATATTCAGTTTTTTTAAAATAAGAATAATAAACCAGGCAACAGCCGAACTTCCGAATGACAGAACAAAAAGGGATAATATGTATTTCACAATACCCTGGCTTGTTGTTTTCTCATAAAATTTGGTTAAATACATTTGATATTTATTTAATAGTACAATTCAAAAGCAAATATATGGTCGACGATTTTTCTATTCACCGACCACTGTAAATACAAGAGTGAGCTTTATCTCCAATTGGTTTTTTACTTCGCCATTTTAAAGAATACGTTTTGTTTTTTTTCTAAATAAAAAATATGAAATATAGCCAAGGAGTAAGATTCCTCCACTTAAGATGAAAAATTTAGAATCACTATTGTTATTTATTCTTAAATAAATGCCGTAAACAAGCATGCACATGCACACTGCTACACCGATTTTTTCATTCCAGGAAATTGATTTCATCTTTTTTAATTATTAATCACACCTAACTTCAATCACATCTGAAGTCAGAGACTTCAGATGTGATTTTATGATTCGCATTATTAATGGCAATGGTTATTTATCAAAACAACCTGCCGCTGCCGCTGTTCCCCATACAGCTACAGCGGCGTACCATTGTTGAGCAATTGCAAGCACTGTGGTAGCACCACCTGCATACATACAAGATCTGGCTGTAACCTTACCACCCTGTACCTTTTTCATTTCATCAATCGTTAGCTTTTTCATCTTGAAAATTTTTAAGTAAATTAATTTTGTTAATTTAATTATCCCAACAGATTCCTATAAAGGTTCTGCTAAGTGCTTTGGTCATTACGTTCCCAAACAATTCTGATAAGAACGCTCCAGCTGGTGCATAATAACAGGCATGGGTAAGTTTACTACCTCCCTTGACCTTCTTCATCTCATTTACTGTTAACTTTTTCATAGCGTTAGATTTTAAAAATTGAAACAACTGCTTTCTCATATTATTTAAGCAGCCTTTTATATAGTAAACAAAAGAAATTTGGGCTGGTTTTAAAATTCCTTCATTGTTTGAATATTAAAGATAAAGGATTTTAGACCTCTCTACTAGTATACCGCTGTATAATATATTCCCATAAGAACAATTTTTAATAATTATTATTTAATTAGTTTTAATTTAGCATATTTGAAAACAATCATCCTATTTTTTCACTATCTAAAATTTAAAACAATGTCTAAAAACAAAATCTCAGCCGTTTTACCCGATGCAGATAAAACAGCTGTAATGGCCTCTGTAGGGCAGATTAAAGCAAAACTTTCATTTGTAATTAACCTCAATAATGAGGAAAGACAAAACACTCGAAAAATGGGCTCTAAAAGTGTAGAATATGTCAGCCTGAATTTACAGGGTACACAATCCTTCCCTGGCTTGATACCTGCGGATGTAGATACCGCAGAATTTGCAAAGGATGTAGTTTTGGTAAATCAGTTATGGGCTATACGAATAGAACTGGCTGCTCTTTTAGAAAGTATTAATGATACCATGCTAGCCGCAGGTTCTGATGCAATGATAAAGGCTGATTTAGTTTACAGCTATCTTAAAACAGGAGCTAAAAATGATGGAGCTGTTAAAGCATTAGTAGCAGAGATTGCTAAACGTTTTGAGGGACAAGGCAGAAAGAAAACAGCTTAAATTTTTTTGCAAGCTATTGGCTTGAATAAAAAGAGAACCGGTTTAGCTCATTAGCAAACCGGTTTTTTAATTTAAAGAACTAGGTCACCTCCAAGCTGAACTGGTTCTCTTCCGAGCTGAACTGGTTGAGCAAATAACTAAACTAGGTTCTCTTCCGAGCCGAACTAGTTGAGCAAATAACTAAAGTAGGTTCTCTTCCAAGCTGAACTGGTTTAGCAAATAGCTGAACTAGTTCACCTTCCCAACTCAACTAGTTTAGTAAATAGCAGAACTGATTCACTTCTGGGCAGAACTGGTTCTATAATTAAGGGACCCGGGTTAGCACAAATAAAAACTGATTTAGTACATTTGCGAGCTAATTAGGAAAGCCGGAAAGTCTTCTACTTTAGAAGATAACTGGTAGTAAAAGAGAATTAGAATTTTTTAAAAGTATGATCCCATTAATAACCCTATCTGTTTTAGCTATTGTTGTTCTTTACTTAGGCCTGTTTAAGGCTAAAAATGTGCTTTTGCCGGTCACCTTAATTGGTTTATTAGCTGCGTTGGGCTTAAGTATTAATGAATGGAATACCAATGTACAGCCCATTTATAGTGGTATGATGCTGTTTGATAATTTCGCGGTTGCGTTTACTTCTATCTGTATTTTCTCTACTATACTCATCCTGTTTATATCCAAAGACTATTTCGAACGCATTAGCGAGCATGTAGCTGAATATTATACCATTATTCTTTTTGCGCTTGCAGGTATTGTGGTAATGGTATCTTACCATAATCTCTCCATGCTTTTTATCGGGATAGAGATCATGTCTGTGAGTTTATATATTCTGGCCGGTATTCGTAAACGGGATTTTAAATCTAATGAAGCTGCGTTAAAGTACTTTTTAATGGGTGCTTTTTCTACCGGATTTTTACTATTTGGCATCACCTTAATCTACGGAAGTACCGGATCTTTTGATCTGGGTGTGATTAAAGAATACGTGATTTCTAATCCAAAAGGCATTTCTCCATTATTTTATAGCGGATTAATGTTAATGGTCATCGGCCTTTGTTTTAAAGTGGGTGTAGCTCCTTTCCATTTCTGGACACCCGATGTGTATGAAGGATCGCCTACCTTAATTACTGCATTTATGAGTACAGTAGTTAAAACTGCTGGTTTTGCTGCCTTTCTGCGATTGTTTTTAACTTGCTTCGCACCCTTACATGATTTCTGGATGCCCGCTTTATTGGTGATCACGGTCATTACTTTATTCATTGGAAATATAACCGCTCTATACCAAAATAGCTTTAAACGGATGATGGCTTTTTCGAGTATTTCACATGCCGGGTATATGATGTTTGCTATCGTGGCTTTGGGTGCAAGCTCTGCAAACGCGGTGTTTGTGTATGCAACAGCCTATTCGGTAGCTTCCATCATTGCCTTTGCGGTTTTAATATTAGTGAAACGACAAACCGGTTCTGATAATTTCGATAGTTTTAACGGACTGGCAAAACGAAATCCATTTCTCGCTTTCACGTTAACTATTGCCATGCTCTCTTTAGCCGGTATACCTTTAACCGCAGGTTTTATTGGTAAGTTTATGATGTTCTCCACAGCGCTAACAGAATATCAGGTTTGGCTGGTTATTTTAGCTGTGATTAATGCCCTTATCGGGATATTCTATTATTTGAGAGTCATTGTAGCGATGTATTTTAAAGATGCGGAGCGTAATGAAGTTCAATCTTCGCCCTATTTCAATTTTGTTCTGGGCTTTTCTGCCGTAATTACTATCTTATTGGGAGTTTATCCCGGGTTTATATCCAATTTATTTTAATGAAGGGGCATTTAGTACTTAGATTTTAGTATTTAGAATTAACTCGTTCATCTGGACTTCCTATATATTTACAGTTTTTAAACACAGCCTTATATAAATATTTATAGCTTTAACCCTTATTCAATTTATGCACGAGATCTGGGATTCCCTGCAACACCTTATTGATCCGGTTAAATTGCTCCATGAAGGAGGCTTTTATGTCTTGCTTTTCGTAATATTTGCAGAAACTGGATTATTTTTTGGCTTTTTTCTTCCGGGAGATTATCTATTATTTATGGCGGGTATTTTTGTGGCCAGAAACAGGTTAGATGTAAATATTTATATCCTACTCGCAGGTTTAATAGCCGCTGCGGTTGCCGGAAACTTTGTGGGATATTGGTTTGGAAAGAAAACAGGACCTGTGCTATATCACCGGGAAGACTCCTTCTTTTTTAAGAAACGATACTTAAAAGCAGCCGAAATTTATTACAAAAAGCAAGGTGCCTTTGCGCTTATTATGGGTCGTTTTATCCCTATTGTTAGAACCTTTGCACCCATAGTTGCAGGTGTTGTTAAATTAGATTTCAAAAAATTTGCTTTTTATAATATAATAGGTGCATTTCTATGGATTACATCTTTAACTTTGCTAGGTTTCTTTCTTGGTCGTAGATTTGAAAATCAAATTGATGATTACCTGTGGTATATCATTATTGGTTTCATTACTATAACCACAATACCACTTATCGTTACCTATTTAAAAAGAAAAATTGGTGGAGATAAGAGTGAAGAAGAGGAGTTAAATCAAGTAGATAAATATGAGTAAAGACCACCCGTGGCATACTGTTTCTCCCGGCGAAGACATTCCTAATATCGTCAATGCAATCATCGAAATCCCAAAAGGTTCAAAAGCAAAATACGAGATCGATAAAGAATCCAGTTTAATTAAATTGGATAGGGTATTATTTTCATCAGTAATGTACCCGGCAAATTATGGCTTTATTCCGCAAACGTATTGCGATGATAAAGACCCCTTAGATATTTTGGTTTTATGTTCTGTAGATGTTTATCCCTTGTCTATTGTTGAAGCTAAAGTAGTTGGGGTCATGCACATGGTTGATAATGGCGAGCAGGATGATAAAATCATTGCGGTAGCCAAAAATGATATTTCTGTAAATTATATAGAAGATCTGGCCGAACTGCCTCCGCATACCATGACAGAAATTGTTCGTTTTTTTAAGGATTATAAATCATTAGAACAAAAAAAGGTTACTATAGAACACTTGCTGGGTAAGCGTTATGCATATAAAGTAATCGCAGAAAGCCTGGAATTATACCAATCTACTTTCGTTAACAAATAAAAACATGGGTTTTCAAATATTTCTTACGTTTTTTCTTGTATTTCTGAACGGATTCTTCGTAGCAGCTGAGTTTGCTATGGTTAAGGTAAGAGCTTCTCAAATAGAAATAAAAGCTAAAAGTGGAAGCCGTGTAGCTAGGATTGCAAAACATATCACCCAGCATTTGGATGGATATTTGGCCGCCACACAATTAGGAATTACGCTTGCTTCATTAGGCTTAGGATGGGTTGGTGAAGCTGTAATGGAGCATATTTTGCACAATGTGCTAACAGCTTTAGGTGCAGGGCCAGAGCTTGTTGCTTCTTTCTCCGGAACAGCTGCGCCAATTATTGCTTTCAGTGTGATTACCATTATGCATATTGTATTTGGCGAACTTGCTCCAAAATCGATAGCGATACAGCGGCCGGTAAATACCACGATGATTATTGCCTTGCCTTTACATTTCTTTTATTTGGTTTTTCGTCCTTTTATTGTGCTTTTAAACGGCTTTGCCAATGTGGTATTAAAAATGTTTGGCATAAGCACATTAGGCGGGCATGAAGCACATCATAGTTCTGAAGAATTACAATATTTATTAGACCAGGGTAAAGAAAGTGGCGCATTAGATACCACAGAGCATGAATTGATTAAAAATGTGTTTGATTTTAATGAACGTGTTGTTAAAAACATTATGGTTCCGCGTACCAAAATATCCGGGATAGAATTGAATACGCCACATGCAGAATTGCTTGATATTTTGATCAAAGAAGGCTATTCACGTGTACCGGTCTATGACGAAACTATTGATAAAATTGTTGGAATCGTTCATGCGAAAGATATTTTACCCCTTTTAGCAAGTCATCAGCAATGTATTTTAAAGGATATTATCCGTAAACCTTATTTTATTCCGGAGACTAAAAAAATAAATGATCTGTTAAGCGAATTGCAATTAAAACGCATTCAAATTGCGATAGTTTTGGATGAATTTGGCGGTACTGCCGGTATGGTTACGCTTGAAGATATCGTAGAAGAATTGGTTGGTGAAATACAGGATGAATATGATGAGGAAAAACCAATTGTAGATAAGGTGTCTGATGTAGAATTTATTATTAATGCCACAGCTTCTCTTTATGATGTTAATGAATATTTGCCGCATGATTTGCCGGAAGATGGAGATTATGATACCGTTGCAGGTTTAGTGAGCGAGATTTTTGGTAAAATCCCCGAAGTTGGAGAAACCAAAGAGTTTAATGGCTATAACTTTACCATTCTAAAAAAAGCGGAACAGAATGTGGAGTCTGTGAAATTAGAGCTCGTCATTAATAAGGATGATATCGTTGATATTCATTAAACAAAAGCAGGATTAGAAGCCATGCATCTTTTCTATACTCCCGATATTAAATCTGATAATTATACTCTTAATGAAGAGGAGAGTAAACATTGTACTAAAGTTTTGCGCCTGCAAAAAGATGATGAGATTTACCTGGTTGATGGAAAAGGGGGATATTATAAAGCAATAATCTCAAATACTCACCCTAAAAAAACAGAACTCCAAATTTTATCTGTTCAGCAGGAGTTTGGCAAACGAAATCACTATTTACATGTTGCAGTTGCACCCACCAAAAATATAGAACGGTTTGAATGGTTTCTCGAAAAAGCCACTGAAATAGGCATTGATGAGATCACCCCTTTAATTTGTGAGCGCTCGGAACGTAAAGAAGTAAAATGGGATCGTTTAAATAAAGTAATAACCTCTGCGGTTAAGCAATCTATAAAAGCATATCATCCCAAATTGAATGAACCCATAAGTTTTAAGAAATTTATTACTTTAGATAACTCTAGTCAGAAATTTGTAGCTCATTGTATAGATAGTCCTAAAAAATCATTAAAAGATCTTGTGATTTCAAAATCAAAATATCTCATTACTGTAGGTCCCGAGGGTGATTTTACTTCTACTGAAACAGAACTTGCTATAAGTTCAGGTTTTTTACCCATCACTTTAGGTAATTCCAGATTGCGTACAGAAACAGCAGCATTAGAAGCGTGTTTTGAGGTTAATTTTCTGAACAGATGAAACTAATAAAAATATATCTTCTGTTATCGTTTGCTTTTGCAATGTTTTCATTTACTTCGCCCACCTATAAAATGGCAAAGCTTAAGTACAATGGCGGTGGAGATTGGTATGCCAACAGAACAGCATTACCTAATCTGATTAAATTTTGCAATAAAAATATAGGAACCAATTTTGATGATGAAGAAGGAACTGTAGAGGTAGGGAGTTCTGATATTTTTAATTACCCCTTTGTTTATATGACCGGACATGGCAGCGTAACGTTTTCAGATCAGGAAGTACAAAACTTGAGGAAATACCTTACAGGCGGAGGTTTTTTGCATATTGATGATAATTATGGACTGGATAAATTTATTCGTCCGCAAATGAAAAAGGTCTTTCCGGAGCTTGAATTTGTTGAACTTCCACCCAATCATCCGGTTTATAATCAAAAATTTAAATTTCCTGGAGGACTTCCTAAAATACATGAGCATGATGGCAAACGGCCGCAAGGATTTGCGCTTGTTTATCAGGGCAGAATAGTTTGTTATTATACTTATGAATGCGATTTGGGAAATGGCTGGGAAGATTTCGGGACTTATGCTGGAGATACAGAAGAAACCCGTCAAAAAGCTTTAAAAATGGGAGCTAATCTTGTCCAATATGCACTAACTCAATAATTATGTTTAAGATCAAGGTTAATGATAAGTATGCGTTTGAAGTCCAAACTGATAAAAGTGGTATAAGCATCAATGCGAAGACGTTTTCTGCGGATACACATCAGGTTAATGAGAGAACAATACATGTACTGCATCAGAATAAATCGTACCTGGTAGAAATTGTTGAGGTAAATAAGGCTGATAAAACTTGTATCATAAAAGTAAATTCAAATACATACAAACTTAACATAAAGGATCAGTTTGATGACCTTCTGCATCAATTAGGCTTAGATAACCTAAATAGTATTAAAATATCTGATCTAAAAGCACCAATGCCTGGCTTAGTTTTAAAGATTCTGGTTTCCGAAGGTGATGAGGTAAAAAAAGGTGATAATTTATTGGTACTGGAAGCGATGAAAATGGAAAATATCATTAAATCTCCTGCAGATGTTACTATTAAATCAATTAAGGTGAAAGCTACTGATAAGCTCGAAAAAAACCAGGTAATGATTCTTTTCGAATAATTTAATTAGTAATAGTTAGGAAACAAACTGTATCCTTTAAGGCTTATAAAGCAAAAGAGTGCTTACCAAATTGGTAAGCACTCTTTTGCTTTCATATATTACCGGAATTATTTTTTTGCTCTTGAGGGCTGGGCCGTAAATTCTGGTTTACCTTTAGAGTTAATCTCAGGTGCACCAACCATGGTCATGGCACAACGGAAACCAACTTCTGCGCTTGCTTCATCCTGTGCCATAAATCTGCGGGTAGCAGGATTTAACCAATAAGCTCTGTCATTCCAAGAACCCCCTTTATAAACCCTTGATTTGTCATTCACTAAGGTAGTAACTCCATATAAATTCTGATTCACAGTATCTAAATGGCCACGAAAATCTGGATTGTAAGCTTTTTCTAGTTTTGCTAAAGAATCTTTCTTTGTTGTCTGATCATTTTGAACTTCTGCCCATTTTTGTTTTTTACCTGATTTTGTAGGTTCTTGAATAGGACGTCCATATTTATCTTTTGCATATATCCCCTTACTCTTATCTGCTAAACTTTTATTAACATATACATTTCCTCTAAAAGGGTTGAAATCCTCAAAATCTTCGAAAGAAAGTTTACGGTAAACATCTGCAACCCATTCATTCACATTTCCAGACATGTTATATAAGCCAAAGTCATTTGGTATATAGCTTCTAACTGGAGCTGTAACATCTGCTTTATCATTTAAATATCCTCCTATACCCATATTATCGCCTTCTCCACGTTTGAAATTAGCCAACATCATACCCTGTGTTTTCTTATCTGCAGATCGTACACCTAAACCATTCCATGCATATATTTTGCCATCAGAGATATTTTCATATTTAGTATTCCCGGCTAACGCTAAAGCGGCATATTCCCATTCTGCTTCTGTTGGTAAACGATAAGCTTGTTTTAACACCCCATCTTCTATTCGGATTGTTCTAACCGGGCCACCACTTTTACCTTTGCCCTTTGGAGCAGAAGCTAATGCTGCTGCTGTAGAAGGACTTAAATCCTTCTTCATTTTCTTACCATCAATTCCTTCCCCACGATATTGGCCATTTAGATAAATATCTGTATTAAATGGCTCTGTTGGAGTACCGGCAGCGGCTGTAGTTGCAGCTCCGGCTTTGCCTTTGCCTTTACTTTTTCCACCTTCGGCTAAGGTTTTATAATCTGCCAAATATCCTTTACTTCTCAAAATTTCTTCATTAACACGATCTGTACGCCATTCGCAATATGCATTGGCTTGCTCCCAGGTTACTCCTACAACTGGATAATCTTGAAAGGCTGGATGGCGAAGGTAATTGTTCACATAAGGCTCGTTATATGATAAGGGTTGTCTCCAAACCAAGGTATCTGGTAAAGCGTTATAATAATATTCTCTATCTTCAGGAAACTTAGTTTGGATCCAGTATAGATACTCTAACCAGTCTACATTCGCAACTTCTGTTTCATCTATATAAAAAGAAGCTACCGTTACTCTTCTGCGCACATTGTCGTATTCATACGACAAATCTTGGTTTAAGCTTCCTCCCATCACAAAAGTGCCACCTTCTATAGCAACTAACCCTGCACCAGGACCTTCTTTCACTTTTTTGTTTACTTCAAAACCGCCATTATATTTATCATTGTACTTCATGCCTGTTTTTGAAGATACAGCGGCACCACTACTTTTCTTGCCTTTACAAGAAATTGCTAATAAACCAATGGATAGTAAACCTATGGTAAAAAATATTGAAGTTCTTTTCATTTCCAAATATAAATGAGCATTAATTGCTAAAAATACTAAATTCGTATAATATGCCAAACCTAATTAGCGCATTTATAAAATAAACTAGTATTGTTACTTTATTTTAAGTTTACTATTTAAAACGAAAAACCTCTCAAATGGTTACAATTCGTTTATTTTTTAATTTGTATTTCAAACGTTAGGTGCATTAATTTATTATAAGAATATCGGCCATTAATAAGAATAGGATGTCACATTGATTATATCAAATATTTTAATGTAGAGTTGAAAATCTCCTATTCTATCTTCTGATTTTAAAGATTGTATTAAAAGAGGATCTGAGGTTGACTATAAATAAAATTTACAGAGGTATATACTTATATCATTTATAATACGTTTACTTCTTTCTGCTGACTAAGTTGAATAATTAAATATTTAATTATTAAATTGAATTAAGCACTGAAGTTATTTTTAAACGAAAAATCTTTACTTTTGATATATTATGGTCAATAAACATTTCCTCATTTCTATTACAGCATTAACGCTCATAATTTATTTTCCGGCAAAATCACAAACACAAAGTGACGGAAAGAGTTCAAATACAATACAAACAGCCGCTCCTTTCTTATTGATATCCCCTGATGCCAGATCTGCTGCTATGGGCGATGTAGGTGTAGCTATATCTCCTGATGCCAATTCAATAAGTTGGAATCCTGCTAAATTAGCATTTATAGATAAGCCAACTGGTTTTTCAGTTTCTTATACACCTTGGTTGAGAAATTTGGTACCAGATATTGATTTAGGTTATTTATCGGTATATCATCGTTTAGATAGTAGAAATACAATTGGAGGTTCTTTGCGGTACTTTTCGTATGGTTCTATACAATTAACAGATAATTCAAAAAATGACATTGGTTTATATAGTCCAAATGAATTCGCTATTGATGGAACTTTTGCCCGTCAAATGGATGATAACTTCTCGTTGGGAACAACCCTACGCTATATTAGATCGAGTTTAAGTAATGGTCAATTTAACGGGCAGGAAATAAAACCAGCAACTGCTTTAGCAGCAGATGTTTCCGCTTATTTTAAAAAGGGAACTGTAATTTCGGGTAAGGATGCAGAGCTAGCATTTGGTATCAATATATCAAATATTGGTACTAAAGTAAGTTATTCAGATGCTGCTGAAAAATCATTTCTACCTACAAATATGAAGTTAGGAGCAGCAACTACTCTTAATCTGGATGATTATAATAAGTTTACTATAGCTCTTGATCTAAATAAATTATTGGTGCCTACGAGCCCTATACGGGATGCAAATGGTAATGTAATAAGTGGCAAAGAGACAACGGGAGTGTCAGTTCCGGCAGGTATTTTCCGATCATTTAATGATGCTCCTGGTGGATTTTCTGAAGAACTTCATGAAATTAGTTATTCATTAGGTGCAGAATATTGGTATAATCAGCAGTTTGCAGTTCGTACAGGTTATTTTTATGAGCATCCAACAAAAGGTGACAGACAATATCTTACTGTAGGAGCCGGTTTAAAATACAACGTTTTTAATTTAGACTTTGCGTATCTATTGGCTAATCAACAAAAAAGTCCCTTAGCACAAACGCTTCGCTTTTCTCTGTTTTTTAATTTTGACCAACAAGTTGCTGCAACTAAATAAATTAACTAAGTTTTATACTTTAGCTTTTAGTATATGTTAATTTGTTTAGCTATACCTCTTATTCCAGCTTCGGTAAAGTTTAATAAATCTTTTACACAGTGAAAATACGGGTAGGTTTTGGATTTGATGTTCATCAATTAAAAGAAAAACATCCATTTGTTTTAGGAGGTGTTAATTTAGAACATCATTCGGGCGCATTTGGGCATTCGGATGCTGATGTTTTAGTTCATGCTATATGTGATGCTTTACTCGGTGCAGCTAACCTGCGTGATATAGGATATCATTTCTCTAATACAGATGAAAGATGGAAAGGAATTAGCAGTCTGATATTACTTCGTGAATGCGTTAAACTCCTACAGGATAAAGGTTGGACAATTGGTAATATTGATGCTATGATCTGCCTTGAAGCTCCTAAGATAAATCCTTTTGTTTCTGAAATGAAAACAAACATCGCAAATGCAAGTGGTATCAGGGACGAAGACATTTCTATAAAAGCTACCACAAATGAAACCATGGGTTTTATTGGCAGGCAGGAGGGCATTGTAGCTTATGCAGTTTGCCTGATCGAAAAAAATAAATAAAATCGGTCCTGCTCAATATCTATTTCTTTATTAAGCTCTTTCCTTAAGTACAATACTCTTTACATTCCCGGTACGCTTTAAAGCTCCCCATTCGCTTAATTCACCCTTAAGTGCTTTACGGATAGATTTAAGAAGCACATAATACATTAACTGCCGCCATAAAAAACGTTGGGGGATTATATATATTAGTTTTTTATATTGCTCTCTTTCCAACCGGAAAGCCAGCATGGCAAAGAGAATATCTACAATTACAAAAATCAGGTAATAAATAAGTACTTGTCCAAAACTGGTACTTAGTGAGAATGTGCTTTGAAGAGTAGATAAATGTAAATTTCCTGCCGATATTAAATTCCAAAGACCACTTGTAATTGCAATAAGCATAAATAGATCAGCCAATGGCGCAAAAAGAGGAAGAATAATCTGAAATATAAGAATATTTGGCATCCCAACCATTCCAAAATAACCATATTTTTTGTTTAATAGGGCATCACGGTTTTTCCAAAAACTTTGAATAACACCAAAACTCCAGCGGAAACGCTGTTTCAAAAAAGGATGAAATTTTTCAGGAGCTTCTGTATATGCAATGGCTTTTGAGCAATTTCTAACAATATACCCTGCCTTTAAAATACGCATTGTCAAATCGCAATCTTCAGCAAGTGTATCGCTTGTAAACCCCCCGGCTTCCTTAATTACATCTTTGCGGAAAGCACCTATTGCTCCCGGAACAACTGTAATACTGTTTAGCATATCAAATGCCCGGCGGTCCATATTCTGGCTTGTGATATATTCAATAGCTTGCCATTTGGTAAGATAATTGGTTTCGTTCCCTACCTTCACGGTTCCGGCAACAGCTCCAATATCTTCATTTTCAAAACAGTCAATCAGATTCCTGATGGCATCTGGGTGTAGTTGTGTATCAGCATCTATACATACCAAATGTTGATATTTAGCTTTAGTAATGCCAAAATTTAAAGCAGAGGCCTTTCCTCCATTTGTTTTGCTCACAATTTCAACCAGGGTATCGCCAGAGAAAACTTTAGTAACATTCGCAAGTGTATGATCTGTTGAACCATCATCCACAAATAGTATTTCAAAGAATGGATAATTCATTCTGAGCAAACTCTCTATAGTTTTAACTGCTGTGAGCTCTTCATTATATGCGGGAATAATAATGCTTACAGGTGGCAAAGGATTTTGTAGAGTAAGGTTCGTTCCTTTTTCTTGACTATATTTTCGTAATGCCAGATAAGCAACAATTGAAATGCGTATAAAGGCAAGGATAATGGCAATAGTGAACACATAAAATAAAACACAGCTGCCGTAAAATAATGATACTACAAAAAATGTATCAGCGCTACCCATAATGCCCGAATCAGCATCATCTACAATAGCGGGCATAATTTCGGCTTTTGTTTTACCCAGAATACTGGCTACGGTAATAAATTGATAACCTTTTTTCTTATAATAATCGATAATACGTGGTAATGCTGCAACTGTAGCAGATCGGTCACCTCCTGCATCGTGAAATAAAATGATACTGCCTTTATCCTGTTGGGCAACAACACGGGCAACAATACTATCGGCAGATACTCCTGGTTGCCAATCTTGCGGATCAATTGACTCTCCTACATTTATATAATTTTGCGCCCGGCTTTGTGCAACAGGAAGAACCTCCGCAATAGTTTGAGGTTCGGCATCTGCATTAAAAGGGGCTCTAAAAAGAATAGTGCTTCTTCCTGTAACGCATTCAATTAATTTACGTGTAGCATTCAATTCAAAGATGACTCTTGTTTTACTTACTTTAGAAAGATCCGGATGGAAAAAGGTATGATTACCAATCTCATAGCCATCATCGTAGATCTGCTTTAGTAAAGGGATGTTTTGCTCTGCCATAACTCCGACAACAAAGAAGGTTCCTGGCACTTTTTTCTTTTTTAAAATATCTAATATTTGAGGAGTATATGTTGGATCCGGGCCATCGTCAAAAGTTAGAATAACCTTTTTATCGGCCTGGCCAAATTTATTGATCACATATTTTGTGGGTAGCTCTATATATTGCTGGTCTACGATCATTTGACTTATCGGATCAATTTTAACTGTAAGCTTTCCATCAGCAGGAATGGAGATAAGATCCAAAATTTCCCCATCACCAGAATAATCAACGCGATCATTCAACTCTATTTTAGTTAGAATACGGGTATCAAGGGGAGTTTTCTTAAGCGTATCAATAGAAAGGTCTTTGCCTAACAATTTCCATAAACGAGGATCTTCAGAACCTAAACGCCATAAAGCTACGCCGGCAGTTGCCCAATCATCTGCTAAGCGAATAATATTATAATTGGTAGCTGCATCCGTAAAATAAACAGTATGCTCGATATTCCGGGCATTAGTATAAGAATAATGAAGATTTCCTGAAACTCCATCAAAAATCATTTTACTGTGATTCTGTTGAGCAATACTTATTGCCTGTTGGTAAGTAACACTTTTCCCAACGCTATTTTTAGGCCAGTCAAAACCATAACCTGCAATAGCCAATATTACTTTTTCACTTGGAATTTCACTGCAAATTTTATCTAATCTTTCTTCCACCCATTCCTGATGAGATATGTCTCCTGGATTACTCAATTCAGTATGCTGATCATAAGCCATTAAGAAAATATAATCGTTATAATTTTGTAAAACCCTAATATTATAATCTTCATTATCCGGTGTTACATCCTGAGTAACAATAAATCCTTTAGCATGTAATGTTTCGTACAGCTGTTTTTGGAAGGCAATTATGGGCTCGTCTGATTTTTCTACCATTTCTTCAAAATCTACATTTATACCATCTAGCTGATATTTTTGTAGTTGGAGAAGGATCTGATTAATAAAATGAGTTCTACGTGCATCAGAGCGAAGAATGTAATGAAGAGCATTTCCATCCCAACCTTTAGCAGTGAAGTTCTTTATAGTAGCTATTAGTTTCTTATGATGCTTTTTAACCATGGCAATTACTGGCTTATCTATTACAGAAAGCAGAGAATCAGTGCCAGGTTTTAAAAAGAAGAACTCAGGGATAACCATATCCAATTTATCAATATGGTCATTTAAAGAAGTATAAGACTGTGCATCCCAATCTACAAAGAAACCCACATTAATACGATTTTTATTGTCGGGATGTAAAAGTTTATGCCTCTTTTTATCTTTTTCTAATGCAATTAATTTGGCCTTCTGAATTTTAAATTGAGTGTATTTAGCAGATTGTTTGATCTGTTCCAGGTCTTTCTTTGAATAGGAAAGCGCAGCATTAAGATTGGGTAATTTAGGATACTGTTTGGAAAAGATAGTAATGGTAACAGATATTAAAGCAAAAGCAATCAAACTTAAAATTATGCGGCTTAACCATTTAAATTGATTCCATCTTTTAGGAGATGATGTGTGAAAAATTTGCCTGCTATTCATAGATACTTTATTCTATGCAAACATAGATAAAAGTATATGAAGGGAATATGAAGCTAAGATTTAGAATCAGGAACGTTAATGTTTGAAAAATCAACCCCGCATTTACAATTGCTCCCGCAGCCTTTTTTGGTATGCAGGCTTTTATAAATAAGGCGGCCTACGTAAAATAAAGCTGCTGTAAATAAGGCTATCATTATAATTTCCTGTATTTCCATAATACAAAGTTACTTTTTGTTAAGTTATAATTGTCAATCCATTTTCAGATTTTCCCAACTCTGCTTTTTCAAATTTAAAAAGCTACCTTTGCAAAAATGTTATAAAGTAGTTTTTTAATGCAAAATATTAGAAATATAGCGATCATCGCACACGTTGACCACGGTAAAACCACGTTGGTTGATAAAATTTTACATCAAACAAATTTGTTTCGTGATAACCAGGAAACAGGAGATTTAATTCTGGATAACAACGATTTGGAACGCGAGCGTGGTATTACTATCGTTTCTAAAAACGTTTCTGTTCAATATAAGGATATTAAGATTAATATTATTGATACACCTGGTCACGCCGATTTTGGTGGTGAAGTTGAACGGGTTTTAAAGATGGCTGATGGCGTATTACTGTTAGTTGATGCTTTCGAAGGCGCTATGCCACAAACACGTTTTGTAACGCAAAAAGCATTGGCACTCGGCTTAAAGCCAATTGTTATTGTTAATAAAGTAGATAAAGAAAATTGCCGCCCGGAAGAAGTTTACGAATCAATTTTTGAGCTTTTTTATAACCTTGAGGCTACAGAGGATCAATTGGACTTCCCTGTTATTTATGGTTCATCCAAACAAGGATGGATGAGTACAGACTGGAAAAATCCAAGTGAAGATATTACACCTTTATTAGATGCAATTTTGGAATTTATTCCGCCGGCACCAACTTTTGAAGGGACCTTGCAAATGCAAATAACTTCATTAGATTATTCTTCTTTTGTTGGACGTATTGCTGTTGGACGTGTTGCTCGTGGTGTCATTAAAGAAAACCAACCGGTTTCATTAGTAAAACGCGACGGAACTATCCAGAAATCAAGAATTAAAGAACTATACACGTTTGAAGGCTTAGGTAAAATTAAAGTTGCCGAGGTTAAATCAGGTGATATTTGTGCCGTTGTTGGTATTGAAGGTTTTGATATTGGTGATACTATTGCAGATTTTGAAAAGCCGGAACCATTAGCGTTTATCAAAATTGATGAGCCAACGATGAATATGCTTTTTACCATTAACAATTCACCTATGTTCGGTAAAGAAGGCAAGTTTGTTACCTCACAACGTTTACGTGAGCGCCTGTATAAGGAGATGGAAAAAAATCTGGCTCTTAAGGTTCTTGAAACGGATTCCCCTGATTCTTACCTGGTTTATGGCAGAGGTATTCTTCATTTATCGGTATTAATTGAAACCATGCGCCGTGAAGGATATGAATTACAGGTAGGCCAGCCGCAAGTAATCATTAAAGAAATAGACGGCGTTAAGTGTGAACCCATTGAAACATTAATTGTTGATGTACCCGGCGAAGTATCGGGTAAGGTAATTGAATTGGTAACTCAGCGTAAAGGTGAGTTGTTAATTATGGAACCTAAAGGAGATTTACAACATTTAGAATTTGAGATTCCTGCACGTGGTATTATTGGTTTACGGAATAATGTATTAACTGCTACAGCAGGTGAAGCGATCATGGCACATCGTTTTAAAGCGTACGAGCCTTGGAAAGGTACAATTCCAGCTCGTTTAAACGGAGTATTAGTATCCATGGAAAAAGGATCGACTACGGCTTATTCAATAGATAAATTGCAGGACCGTGGACGTTTCTTTATTGAACCCGGTGTAGAGGTTTATGAAGGGCAAATTATGGGCGAACATATTCGTGATAATGATCTGGTAGTAAATGTAGTTAAGGGAAAACCTTTAACCAATATGCGGGCATCAGGAACAGATGATAATGCACGTATTGCTACCGCGATTAAATTTTCATTAGAAGAAGCTATGGAATATATCCAGGCTGATGAATATATTGAGATAACTCCTAAAAGTATGCGCTTACGGAAGATCTACCTTACCGAGAATGAACGCAAAATCAATGCAAAGAAATTTGTTAATCAATAATTTTATTTCAAATACGCACTAAAGGGTTCAGCATTCGCTGAGCCTTTTCTTTTTTATACATTTGTTATAAGATGAATACGAGTTTGGCAAATTAATAGGGGTGCAGTAAATTATAGTCTCCATACTCATATCTATTTACAGATGAAACCATCATGAGCAGCAGCTCATAAAAGAGAATAAGATAATTTCACCCTCATGATAGCTTCATCACCATTAAAGAACGATTTATTCTGATGAAAATACCAGCCATTTCAGGTTTTGACCCGGAAGCTTTTCAAAAGTATTTTAAAAATACAGTTTGGCTGATGCTTGGCAGAGTGCTTAGTATGATTGTCGGGTTTATTATTGCCCGCTATCTGGGGCCATCTTCTTTTGGTGACTTAAGTTTTGCAATTGCTTTTACTGCAATATTTGCCGCAGTTGGAACTTTGGGCCTGGATAGCTTTATCATCAGAGAAATTATTCAGTTTCCGGAAAAAAGAGATGAAATCTTAGGTACATCGTTTTGGTTGCGGATCGGCGTAAACTTTATACTTGTGCCTCTTTCTGTTATCATATATCTATTATTTAGAAGTTTTTCTCCCAGTCCCGGAATATCGTTAGGTGTTTTAATAGCTTTGTGCTCCTTAGTATCATTATTTAAATCATTTAATATTATCGATTCCTATTTTCAGTCGCAGGTTCAATCTAAATTTGTTGTTCAGGTTCAAAATGTATGTCTCGTAATATCAGCAAGCGTTAAAATTCTTTTTATTATTTTAAAATTGCCTGTGATATATTTTGCATTCGCCTTAGTAGCAGATGGATTTATATTGGCAACAGGTCTTATCATAATCTATCAAAAAAAAGGATTTCAGGTTTTCCAATGGCAATTTAATTGGATAAGAGCACGATCATTATTGAATAAATCATGGCCCTTAATTTTTACTGCGGTTATGATCTCATTTTATATGCAGATTGATCAGGTAATGCTTAAAATGCATGGTAGTAGAGCTGTCGGAATTTATAGTGCCGCCGCCCGAATAAGTGAAGCCTGGTATTTTATTCCGGTAGCTATCGTTACTTCTATATTTCCAGCAATTATAAATGCTCGTAAAACAGATTTGAATCGCTATTATATACGTTTACAAAATTTATATGATTTATTAGTTGCCATTAGTATACCAGTGGCCATTGTAGTCAGCTTAAGTGCCAATTTTATTATTAACATGCTTTATGGCAATCAATACGAAGGTGCAGGTACTATGCTTTCCATTCATATTTGGTCTGGTATTTTTGTTTTTTTAGGAAGTGCCAGCAGCCAATTTTTACTTGCTGAAGGATTTACACTTACCTCATTTATGCGCACAGCTTTAGGTGCTTTAGTTAATATTTTGCTGAATATATGGCTTATACCATTATATGCCGGGGTTGGAGCATCAATAGCTACACTTATAGCTTACTGTGTGGCTACATTTTCAATATTATTATTCCCTCATACAAGACAGCAAGGTGTAATGATGCTAAAGTCATTATTTTTAATTTCATTGATACAAAAAGTTTACAAACGATGAAAAGGAAACATTCATATTTAAGTTTAATGAAGTTCTCAAAGGTGCGGTCTTTGCTATCTTTTGGCGTAAAAGGTTATTTGGCAGATATAGGTTGGTTTAATGCCTATAATTCAAAATCACCTATAGATGAACATGGGGAACCAATTCCTTGGGTAACCTATTCGTTTATTGATTTTATTAGTGAAAGACTTACCAAAAATCATACAGTATTTGAATTTGGATCTGGTAATTCAACTTTTTTTTATGCAAAACATGCTGCTAAGGTATTATCGGTAGAACATGATAAAGCTTGGTTTGAAAAAATATCGGCATCAAAGCCACTAAATTCTGAAATGGTTTTTTGTAAACTAGAAAAAAATGGAGAATACAGCAAAATGCCAGCAAGTATGGGTTCTAAATCGGATATAATCATTGTGGATGGACGTGATAGGGTTAATTGTTGCATTCAATCAATCTCTGCCCTTACTGATGGGGGAGTACTAATTTTGGATGATTCTGAAAGAAAAGAATATTCTCCAGCTATTAAATTTTTAATTCAACAGGAATTCAAACATCTTTCTTTCAGTGGCATTTCTCCGGGATTGTTTTATAGAAAGTCAACCTCGGTTTTTTACAAAAAGGATAATTGCTTAGGTATATAAAGAATGGATAATCCTCAAATAATAAACTCGGGTGTTAAGTCTGCTTATGATAATTTTTATCAATCTCATAATGATCAATGGCGTTTATTGGGAGCAAGATATAAAGCCAAAAACATAGCGGATGTTTGCAAAGGTCAGAAATTTAAAAAAGTGCTGGAAGTTGGAGCAGGCGACGGCAGTATTTTAAAATATTTGGATGAATGGAATTTTGCACCTGAATTATATGCTTTGGAAATAGCTCAAAGCGGAGTAGATTTAATAGAAGCACAAAAACTTAAGTCTTTAAAATCTGTTAAAACGTTTGATGGATATCGTATTCCATTTGCTGATAACGAGTTTGATCTGGTGATATTATCTCATGTATTAGAGCATGTGGAATTTGAGCGAATGCTGTTACGGGAGTTAAAACGTGTTTCAAAATTTCAAATCATTGAAGTGCCAAAAGATTATCGGTATGGCATAGATAATAGGATGAAGCATTTTTTAGATTATGGGCATATCAACGTGTATACTCCAACATCTTTACGTTTTTTGCTAAAATCAGAAGGGTTTATAATAATCAATGACAAAATTTCTATGATAGAGCCCAAGGTAACAAAATTCAATACGTTTATCAACCAAAAAAAGACAAAAAGCATAGTCACTTCCTTCAGAATAGACCTGGAATACTATATCAAAAAAATTATATGTATTAGTTCAGGTAAAAAGCAAAAAGAGGCTTTTAGTAACGCATATACCATTTTTACAAAAACAGCAACAGATATCCATATATTTAAGTGATGCAAAATCTGGCTCCTATTGCTTTATTTGTATACAACCGGCCTGAGCATACTCGCCGGACCATCAAATTTTTGCAGCAAAATAAACTTGCAGAAGAATCTAAGCTCTTTATTTTTTCTGATGCTCCTCGTCTGGCAAAAGATGAAGAAGCAGTTAATCAGGTACGTGAACTAATAAAAAATGTAGATGGGTTTAAAAAAGTAGAAATCATAAATCGCATCAAAAATTTTGGCCTGGCCGATTCTATTATAGATGGGGTTTCAAAATTGGTAAAAGAATATGCTAAGGTAATTGTTTTTGAGGATGATCTTATTACATCTGAACATACTTTGCAATATTTTAATGATGCATTAGAGCATTATCAAAATAAAGATCAGGTAATGCATGTTGGAGCGTACATGTATCCGGTAAAAGCCGAAAATCTTCCTGAAACTTTCTTCTATCGTACTGCAACCAGTTGGGGCTGGGCTACCTGGCAGCGAGCCTGGCAATATTTTGAACCTGATATTGAAGTTTTAATAAAGCAATTTGATAAAGAGAAGATAAATCAGTTTTCTATTGAAGGCAAAATGAACTACTGGAAGCAGATGAATGAATTCAAATCGGGCAGGAATAATTCTTGGGCAATACGTTGGTATGCCTCTGTTTTCCTTAAAAATGGCTTGACATTAAATCCATCGCGATCATTAGTTAATAATATTGGGCATGATGGTTCTGGCGTTCATTCCGGAACTAATGATATTTATAATGTGGCTATAAACCCTAATCTAATCTCTTATTTTCCCGATAAAATTGAGGAAAATAAAGAGGCCTATCATACTATTAAGCATTTTCTTACAAAACGGAAAGGCAGTATATGGCAGCGGATTTTAAGATTTGCGAAAGCTAAGTTTCAATAGATCATTGTATTAATTGGATTCATAACATCCTAATTCTGAAGGGAATGATCGTGTGTTATCCTTAAGATCTTTTATTAAATAAGAATTAAAATAAGGGTCAGAAGTTAAATCAGCGCCCTTATTTATACATGGACTGTTTGCACTTAACATATAATCTTCATTGCGGGAGTTTAAAAACAAAGGATTCTCGTTTATAATATTCCCATTACCGCTAAAAGATGATGTATTCGTTTTAATCAAATTGTTGGTTAAATTAAGGCCTATTGCTAATGCTCCCTTTTTGTCAATAGCTAATTCTTCATCCAAACTACCCCAAATAATATTGTTGATTAAGTCAATTTGTAGTAAAGCTGTTGAGGTAGAATTATTTTGAGTGGAAAAATCTGCAAAATATACAGCAGGGGTTTGTCTTGCAAAATTTATATTGATGGCGGCTAAAGTATTTTGCTTAAAATTATAATTACCACCTCCAATGCCATAAATTAGAAATTGACCGCAGTTGTAAATTAAATTATTAAAAGCTGTTACATTGGTACTAAACATAGCCAGAGCAGTTACTTCCATGTTTTTAATAATACAGTTAGTAAGCAATAGTTTTGGATTATTATTCGTAGAAAGCTGGTCTACCTGTATGCCAATCAATGCATTTTTAATAAGGGTAAAATTCAGTTGATTATTTATGCTCGTATTTAGAAAATGTATTCCATTCCATTGTCCGGGCTCATCCTGATAAATACGCTCAAGCCTGTCGCTGGTAAAAGTTACTGTGTCATTTTTTAAGCCTTCTACCTGTAGTGATCCGGCAACATCCAGCTTAGCACCTTTATGAAAATATACTCTTGCACCCTCTTTTATGGTTAGCTTCACATTTTCATTTACTACTATAGGATTCATAATAATATAAGGAAGAGTTTTATCCCATATTGTATTTTGAGTTATCATTTTTTCATTAACAAAAACGGCGTTTTGACCATAAGCCTCAAGTTGAACCTGTTGCAGATTACCGTTAGTTTGAAATAGTATAGAATCTGCTACAACAAAAGGAAGGTTTGCATTAGTTGGGTTAATGGTCACTTTTACAAATACGTAAAGAGAGTCATTGCCAGATAAATCTATTCCATTAACCTGATTGATAGGATGTCCATTGATATTTATCTGATAAGAAGATGTATTGCCTCCACCAAGTTTAATTTGAGAAATATGAACTGCTTTTTTATTGGGATTGAAAACCTTTAGTCGCCGGGTAGTTGAGCCTATTGATGTAAATAGGGTATCAAAAAGAATGGAATCTGTAGAAAAAGAAAGTTTTGCCGAAGGGTCTACTGTAAAAATACCATCCTTATTACAAGCTGAAAATAATAGGGAACCTATAAGTACTACAAATAATAAGAAGATACGCATCAATATAAATCTTTAAATTATTTTATTCTGCAAAAGCGATGGCAGCAATACTAATTTTTACGTTTTCAAGCTCAAGCAAAACTAAACTGCATGATTCCAATGTGGCGCCTGTAGTTATTACATCATCAACTAAAAGTATATGTTTTTGATGGAATTGTTCCGGATTTTTAATTTTAAATGCTTCTTTTAAATTTTCATAACGGGCAAATCTGGATTTTCGAGTTTGTGTTGATGTATCTGCAGCACGTATCAAATGGTGTGTTAATACCGGGATTTCTAGTGCCGAAGCCATGCCATTAGCGATATATTCACTTTGGTTATAACTGCGTTTTTTTAATTTTTTAGGATGCAAAGGTACCGGGATTATCATATCAGGCAGCTGCCAATTCGGCGATTTTTTTAATGAATGGCCATAAAGTTCACCCATTTTAAATCCGGTTTCGGGCTTATTGTTATACTTAAGCTGATGCATGATATTTTGCACTTTACTTCCCTTCCTGAAATACAAATAAGCTCCCGCCTGAACAAATGGAAAGCGCCCCCAAAGCTGTTTGGCCACTTTATTTTTATCATCTTCATGGAAATTGGTATAAGGCAGATGGTAAATGCAGTTGGTGCAAATAATGTGTTCATTTTTAAACAAATTCTTATTGCATCCCACACAAAGCTCGGGGAAAAATAAAGATATAAAATCTTGAAAATAACCACGTTTTATAATCATTTGGTAGATAATTATAGATAGAACTATTTTTCTTTGACAGCTAATTGCCCGCAGGCGGCATCAATATCTTTACCCCTACTACGCCTGATATTAGTTGTAATTCCCTGTTTTTTCAAGTAATCTGCAAAAATTTCAATTTTATCTATGGCCGCATTTTGAAAATTAGCAAATGATATGGGATTGTATTCAATGATATTCACTTTACATGGAATATGTTTACAAAATTGGGCCAATTCTATAGCATCCTGCAAACTATCATTGAAATCATCGAAAACAATATATTCATAGGTTAGAGGATTTTTTGTTTTTGAAAAATAATACTTTAAAGCTTCGGCAAGAGCCTTAAGAGAATTTTGTTCATTAATAGGCATAATTTTATTTCGCTTTTCATCATTAGCAGCATGTAATGATAGCGCCAGGTTAAAACGAACCTGATCATCACCTAGCTTTTTAATCATTTTAGCTATACCCGCTGTTGAAACCGTAATGCGTTTGGCTGCCATGTTTAAGCCATCTTCTGCCGTTATACGCTCAATAGATTTGAGCACATTTGCATAATTTAATAAAGGTTCACCCATTCCCATGTACACAATATTGGTTAATGGTATCAGGTAGTTTTCTTTCGCCTGTTTATCAATCAATACTACCTGATCGTAAATCTCATCAGGATTCAGGTTGCGCTTTCTTTCCATATAGCCGGTTGCGCAAAATTTGCAGGTTAAACTGCAACCAACCTGAGAACTTACGCATGCAGTCATCCTTTCGGTAGCAGGAATTAGGACACCCTCAATAATATTTCCATCATATAATTTAAAAGTATTTTTAATTGTTCTATCGGTACTAAACTGCGATTGGTCAATTTTTATGTTGTTAATTAAATACACATTCTTTAGATTTTCACGTAACAATTTTGGTACATTGCTCATTTCATCAAAATTTGTACAAGATTTTGCCCATAGCCAATCATACACTTGCTTAGCTCTAAAGGCGGGTTGCCCCATATCTATAAAATGCTGTTTAAGGCTATCTATGGATAAATTACGGATATCTATTTTTGCTGAACTGCTACTCACTTTGCAAAGATACAATTCAAGATTTAGGTTAGCTATCAGTAATTAATTTATTATTTTTTGTATAATGATAAAAGTGGCACTATATTAGAAACAATATTTTATAGTAACTTTAAACGCTGCCTATTCGTTAAACAATTAAACTTAACATCAAAGATTCTGGGGATCTTTATAGACGAATAATGATAAAATTTTTTTCTGCAGACTATTTGGTACCCGTATCAGGAGAACCAATCAAAGAAGGTGTTGTTTCTGTCAATGAAAGTGGCGAAATTATTAAGATTTATGACAGAGAAAGCGCAAGCACTATTATAGAGCCTATTGAAAAGCATAAAGGAATAATTGTTCCAGGCTTTGTAAATACCCACTGCCATTTAGAACTTTCGCATTTACATCAAAAATTTCCTAAAAATAAGGGCCTTATTTCTTTTATTAAGTCTGTTATGGCGGAACGCAAAGCGGACGAAAAGAAAGTTGTAGAGGCGATGGTTAAGGCAGATAAAATCATGGTTGAAAATGGTATTGTTGCTGTTGGCGATAATGTAAACAATGCTTTATCAAAAGAGGTTAAGCTTAAGAGTTCTATCTACTATCATACATTTGTGGAACTTATAGGTTTTGAACCTGGAAAAGCAAAGGAGGTATTTGATAAAGGATTAGAGTTAAAAGGGCAATTTGCTCCTTTAGCAGCTTCTGTCGCTCCGCATGCATCCTATTCGGTTTGTAAAGAACTATTTAAAGAGATTCGGGAATATAGTAATAAAGAAAAGAATTTGTTAACTATTCACAATCAGGAAAGTGAAGAGGAGAATAAATTTTACAGGTATAAATCCGGCGAGTTCATTGATTTTTATAAAGACATGAATTTAGATATTGAATTTTATAAGCCACAGGCTCGTGATTCTTTGCAGTCTATCATTCCATTAATTCCCAAAGGCAAAAAAATATTACTTGTTCATAATACATATACCAGTTTAAAGGATGTATATTTTGTTCGTCGTTTTGGCCGCGATATTAACTGGTGTTTTTGCCCGAATGCAAATTTGTATATAGAAAACAGATTGCCTAAGGTAGATATGTTTATGTTCGATGATTTTAATATTACGATTGGTACAGATAGCCTTGCATCGAATGATAAGCTTTGTATGTTGTCCGAAATTCAAACTATAACTAAGAATTTTCCATCTATTCCACTTCTTACAACTCTTAAGTGGGCAACTCTTAACGGAGCTAAATTTTTAGGAATAGATCGCGATTTCGGTTCAATTGAAGAAGGAAAAACTCCGGGATTAAATTTAATAACAGACGTAAAGGATTTTACATTAAGCGCAGAATCGAAGGTCAAAAAATTGTTATAAGTAATGTGTTGCTCATGTGACTGTAAAAGCTCAATTTTACAGCAATGAATCCAATTAACAAATTATTCAGAATTAATTATCCTATTATACAAGCCGGAATGGTTTGGTGCAGCGGCTGGCGTTTAGCGTCGGCCGTTTCTAATGCGGGCGGTCTGGGTTTAATCGGCGCAGGTTCTATGCATCCGAAAACTCTGCAAGAACATATTCAGAAATGCAAACAAGCTACCAATAAACCATTTGGTGTAAATGTGCCTTTGCTCTATCCGGAGATTGATCAGATCATGCAGATCATCATAGATGAAAAGGTGAAAACTGTTTTCACTTCTGCCGGTAATCCTGCAATCTGGACCAACTATTTAAAACAAAAGGATATTACTGTAGTGCATGTAATTGCCAATACTAAATTTGCTAAAAAAGCAGAAGATAGTGGGGCTGATGCAGTTGTTGCAGAAGGGTTTGAGGCAGGCGGCCATAACGGACGAGAGGAGACCACTACCTTATGTTTAATACCTTTAATAAAAGAGGCTATAAGCATTCCGGTTATTGCTGCTGGAGGTATAGCAAGCGGTAAATCTATGCTTGCTGCTTTTGCTTTAGGTGCCGATGGTGTTCAAATCGGATCACGTTTTGCAGCATCTGAGGAATCATCGGCCCATCTTAATTTTAAAAATGCAATTATTCATGCTGATGAAGGAGATACCAAACTCAGCATGAAATCATTAATCCCCGTAAGGTTATTAAAGAATGAATTTTTTAAACTGGTTGAGCAGGCCGAATTAAAAGGCGCCAACCGCGAGGAGCTTACACAGTTATTAGGCCGTGGTCGTGCTAAGAAGGGAATGTTTGAAGGTGATATGACCGAAGGGGAATTAGAAATTGGGCAGATTGCAGTCGCTATTCATGAAATACAACCAGCAGCAGTAATATTACAAGAAATATGGCAAGAGTTTCTTGATCAAAAGCAAAAGATAAGTGAGGTGCATTTTTAATTTTTTAATGAAACATTTAAATATAACAGTAAGTGGCAAGGTACAGGGTGTTTTTTACAGGGCCACCATTAAAGCAGTTGCAGATCAGCTGGGTATTAAAGGGTTTGCAACAAATCAAGATGATGGTACTGTATTGATTGAAGCAGAAGGGGATGATTTTTCTTTAGAGTTGTTTTTAGAATTCTGCCAAAAAGGCTCTGATAAGGCGATAGTAGAAAAAATAGACACCACAGAAACGGATGTAAAAAACTATCGTAATTTTGAAATTCTAAAAAAGAAATCACTGTAATTTTAAGCCCGTATATATAAAAGCAAAACTTGTCTAACGTTAAAAAATTCGCCACACAAACGGCCATTTACGGTGTAAGTACTATCATAGCAAGATTGCTTAATTTTATTCTTACACCCATATATGTAAGATTATATGCAGCTAAAGTTTATGGTATTTTCACTTATTTATATAGTTGGGCTTCTATGCTTAATGCCGTTCTTGCATTTGGAATGGAGACTACTTTCTTTCGTTATCAAAACAAATATGAGGATGATAAAGAGAAAGTTTATAGCAATACATTCATCGCGGTAGCCAGTGCTGCTTTTATATTTTTACTTTTCACCGTTTTTTTTGTAGATGATATTGCAGCATGGATGCAGCATGGGAAGGATGTTAACTCGGATTTTGCACGGTATGTAAAATATTTCATTTATATTTTAGTAGCTGATGCATTGGCCGTGATACCTTTTGCCAAATTACGTGCTGATGGCAGGCCCACACGATATGCTACAATTAAACTCATTAACATATTCACCTTTATTGGCCTTAACTTTTTATTTCTATATCTTATTCCATACCTTATTAAATCCAATGGACCGGGAGCTGAACTTCTAGCCGGTTGGTATAAGCCTAAATGGATAGGGTATGTGTTTATTTCTAACCTGACAGCCAGTTTAATCACTTTATTATTTTTAGTACCCGAGCTTTTAAAACTTAAGTTACGGTATGATGGCAAGCTCATTAAAGAAATGCTATTATATAGTATGCCTGTATTGGTGGCTAATATTTCATTTATTATTAACGAAAACCTGGATAAAATACTTTTGGGAAACCTGTTACCGAAAGAGATCAGTCAGCAAGAGGTAGGGATTTATGGGGCTTGTTGCAAACTGGCTATATTTTTAAGCATTTTCATCCAGGCATTTCGCTTAGGTGCAGAACCTTTCTTTTTTAGTCATTCTAAAAATAAAAATGCGAAGGAAACATACGCACGCATTATGAATTATTTTGTAATCGCGGTATGCCTTATTTTTATTGCATTAGTGGTTAATATTGATATTTTAAAATACTTTATTAAAGGTAATGAAGCGCAGCGGGCTATTTACTGGTCGGGATTGAGGGTGGTACCTATTCTTTTATTCGGATATGTTAGTCTGGGTATTTATATGAATTTATCTATATGGTATAAACTATCCGATCAAACCCGCTTTGGTTTATATATTTCGGGTATCGGGGCCTTACTTACCATTGTTTTGAATGTGATCTTTATTCCTCAGTACAGTTATATGGCATCTGCCTGGATTTCTTTAATAGCTTATGCAACTATGATGGTTTTATCCTACTGGATGGGCCATAAAAATTATCCAATACCATATAATCTGAAGAAAAACATCACTTATCTTATAGCTTCAGTAATCCTAGTATTTATATCCTTTGTTTTATTTAACCGGAATATCTATATCGGAAATGGACTTTTACTGTTATTTGTTATCATTACATTTTATATGGAAAGAAAAGATTTAAAAGTGATTTTAGGTTTGAAATAGGATATCCGGCGGACGCAGTTATGAATCTAGCGGCTGCAATAATAAAGGTTGCAGACACTGTCTATAAGCTCCGTAAAACCTAACGATGGCATTATACAGTTGTATGAGTACTCCATAAAATTTAACGATGGCATTATACAATTGTATGAGTACTCCGTAAAATTTAGCGTTGGCGGTATACAGTTATATAGGTACTCCGTAAAGCTTAGTGATGGTATTATACAGTTGTATGGGTACTCCATAAAATCTAACATGACAGTATATTAGGTATGGATAATTATTGCATTTTATAGAAAAAGAAAAGATTTAAAGCTGATATTTGATTTAAATACTCATAAATAGCATCTAAATTTAGTCTCAATACTATAATATGACTATCCGTATCATCAATAAATCAGATAATAGTTTGCCTAAATATGAAACCGAAGCATCCGCAGGGATGGATATTCGTGCAAACCTTTTGGAAACGATTGTATTAAAACCGATGGAGCGCAACTTAATTCCAAGCGGATTATTTATGGAGCTACCGATAGGTTTTGAAGCTCAAATTCGCCCACGTAGCGGATTGGCGTTAAAACATGGTATTAGCATTCTTAATTCACCGGGAACCATTGATGCGGATTATCGGGGAGAAATTAAAATATTGTTGATCAACTTTTCGGACGTGGATTTTGAAATTAAGCATGGCGACCGTATTGCACAAATGATTATAGCAAGGCATGAGCAGGTAAATTGGGAAGAAGTAAACGTATTAGCCGAAACTGTACGCGGTGCAGGAGGATATGGCCATACAGGTTTGTAATTATGTATAGAAGCACGATATTATTTTTCCTGTTTACAATTTCTGTTTTGACCTGTTTTGCACAAAAAGTAAAGCCTAATAAAATGCAAGCCATTATTGTTACCGGTAAGGTTTTGAGTCTTGCAGATAGCAATTTGGTAAAGCAACTTTACTTTGACGGATTGCGTGAAAAAATGATTCAAAATGATGAGCTAGCTGCTGATTATTTTAAACAGGTGATACAAATAGATCCCGCTAACGATGCTGCCATGTATGAATTAGGCAATATTTATCATTTGCAGGATAAAGATAAAGAAGCAGAGCACCTGGTACGAAATGCAGTTACTGTTGTTCCCGATAATATTTGGTATTGGGCTTTACTCGCAGAGATTTATAAAAAAACGAATGATATTGCACAATTACTGCCCGTTTTTGATGAATTAATAAGAATATCCCCCGATAATGAAGATTATTATTTTGATAAGGCCAGTGCTTTGCTCATTCAAAATAGAGCAAATGATGCATTGGTGGTTTATGATGCTATTCAGCAGCAGTTTGGGCTATCGGACGATTTATTGGAAGCTCGTCAACGTGCATTCATGCAGCAGGGTAAGCCCGATAAAGTGGCGGCAGAAATAGAAAAACAAATTCAGGCTAACCCGAATGATTTACGAAATTACCTGAATTTAGCAGAGATATATGCCAAATCTGGTAATCGTGATAAGGCTGTTGGTATTTTGCAAAAGGCAAAAATTATTGATCCGGCTAATGCGATGGTCCGTTTAGGCTTAGCTGATAATTACAGAGAATTAAATCGTTTTTCGGATGCCTTTGTTGAATTAAAAGTAGCTTTCACTGATCCGAATTTAAGTGTGGATGAAGAGGTGCGTATTGTGCTTTCGTTTTTTCCTTTATTTGCGGATGCCGAAGCAAGGGCTTATGCAGATGAATTAGCGTCTATTATGGTAAAAACGCATCCGGATGAGCCTAAAACTTTCGCTGTTTATGGCGATGTACTCTTCCAGGAACAAAAGTATCCCCAAGCAGAAGAAATCTATCGTAAAGCCTTAAAACTTAATGATCAGGTTTACCAAATATGGGAGCAGATCTTACGTATAGATATTAATCAGAATAATTTTAACCAGGCTATTATTGATGGCGATGCTGCTTTGGCCATATTTCCAAATCAGGCTCCTTTATATTTGTATACCGGTATTGCTTATACCCAAGTTCACAAACATGAGCAGGCTGTATCTTATTTTAAACAAGTAGCAGGCCTGGAAACAGAAGATAAGGAAGTATTGGAACAGGTATATTCTGGTTTAGGTGATTCGTATAATGCACTTAAACGCTATAAAGAATCGGATCAGGCTTATGAAAAAGCTTTAGAGATTAATCCTGACAACAGTTATGCCTTAAACAATTATGCCTATTATTTAACGTTAAGAGGTGAAAGTTTAGAGAAGGCTGAAAAAATGTCAAAGCATGCGAATCAGCTTGACCCAAATAATGCTTCTTTAGAAGATACTTATGCCTGGATCTTATTCCATTTAAAAAAGTATGAAGAAGCACGTAACTGGATAGAAAAAGCAATTAATCACGATAAAAATAATAGTGCAGTTCAAATAGAACATTACGGCGATATCATATATCAATTGGGGGAAAAAGATAAAGCTGTTGAACAATGGGAAAAAGCCAAAGCAGCGGGTGCAAAATCAAATCAGTTAGATCATAAAATTAATGAGAAAAAATATGTGGAATAAAGCGCTGATATTTTTTTTAGTCTTAGGTATGATAAGTTGCAAAGCCCATAAGGAAATATTAGGCCCCTCCGTTTCTAATGCTCCTGTAATTAAAGTAGATATAAAGGATAAACTGGATGATATAAATAAAGGCCAGGCAGATTTTCAATCCATATCTATTAAGGCGAAAGCAGATTTGAATATTAATAATAACAGCAACGATGTAAGCATGAATATCCGGATTAAAAAGGATCAGATGATATGGATATCCATAACTGCTGTTGCCGGATTAGAAGTAGCCCGAGCTGTTATTACTCCTGATAGTGTAAAAATATTAAACCGAATGGATGGTATTTACATCAAAAAGCCATTCAGCTATATTTATGAGTTTACTAATGATCAAATCAACTTTCGTACTTTACAATCCATACTGGTTGGTAATACTATCTCAGAATTTGTGACCAAAAAAGCTGAACTGGTAATGCAGGGAAATCGGGCTACATTAAGCGGAGTGTTAAAAAATTTAATGTATAGTACTCAACTTAATGAACGTAATAAAGTGCTTCAGGCTAATTTAAAGGATGAGGATGCTAACCAAAATCTAGTGGTTTATTACGGAGATTTTAGCTCGGTTTCCGGGCGTGAAATTCCTCATTTGGTTAACTTAAAATCGCAGGCTTTAAATAAAAATATCCAGATAGATTTGCGATATACTAAAATTGGAATTGATGAAGTTCTTGATTTTCCATTTACTGTTCCGAAAAGATTTTCGGTGAAAAATTAAATTTAGATACATTTGCGCCAATGAAGGTGTTAAAGTTTTTTCTATTTCTTGTTGTTTTTAGTATTGCAAGTCAGGCGTTTGGGCAAAACAGTTCTGAGCTTAAACGTCGTAAAGATGCATTAACCCGCGAAATAGAATCGCTCAACAAAAGCCTTAACCAGACATCAAGTAGTAAGCGCCTATCTTTAAAGCAAATTAAAACCTTAAATGCACAGATACACCTGCGTGAAGAGAAGATTAATACTATAAATTCTGAAGTGCACCTTTTGGACCATCAGATATCTGATAATACTAATACGGTTCACTCTTTACAATCTCAGTTAGACCAACTGAAAAAAGAATATGCAGCTATGGTTTTGTTTGCTTTTAAAAACCAGAACGCCTATAATAAACTTATGTTTATTTTTGCTTCCCAGGATTTTAACCAGGCTTATAAACGGTTGAAATATTTGCAACAAGTTGGAGAGTATCGCAAAAAGCAAGCTGATTATATTCAGAAAACTCAAAAAGACCTGCATATAAAAATCGTCGAACTTGATGAAAATAAACAGGAGAAAAATCATTTGCTAACTAGCCAGGAGAAGGAAAAGCAAACACTGGGTAAAGAAAAAAATAATCAATCGAAGGTATTAACAGGCTTAAGCAAGCAGGAAAAAGACCTGAAAAAAGAAATTACCCGAAAGCAGAAAGAAACAGCCACATTAAACAGAGCCATTCAAAATGCGATCAGGCGGGAAATTGAAGAAGAAAATAAAAGGGCAGAAGCTGTAGCACGTGCTGCAGCTGCAAAAGCAAAAGCAGAGAATAGAGAGGCGCCTGCAGTTAAAACTGTTTCAAAAGGCTCAGGTATATTGGCTGCTACTCCCGAATCTGCAAAATTATCATCAGACTTCTTAGGAAATCGTGGAAGATTGCCATACCCCGTTGCCAGTGGATTTATCACTGAAGGATTTGGCAGGCATAGTTATGGCTCAAATGTAACTTTAGAAAATAATGGCGTAGATATTAAAACAGCACAAGGCTCGTCGGTAAGGGCTGTTTTTTCCGGGGAGGTTAGAAAGGTATTTAATGTGGGTGGTTCATACGTAGTTATGATACGTCATGGGGAGTATTTTACAACCTATTCTAATTTACGATCTGTAAGTGTATCTGTTGGCCAAAAAGTTGGAATAAAGCAAACTATCGGTACGGTAATAACTGACCCTAATGATGGAACAACAGAAGTTCATTTTGAGATATGGAAAGGGGTAAATCCTGTAGATCCTTCAGCCTGGTTGGCAAACTAATTTGAACTTTTGAACACTGAAATTGTTTATATTTGTACACTTTAATTAAATCATTGAAAAATGTATAGTTCCACATTATTATTTTTAAACATGGGTACACCAGAAATGTTGGTGATCATGTTTGCTATCTTATTATTATTCGGAGGCAAAAAACTTCCTGAATTAGCGAGAGGTTTAGGAAAGGGTATCCGTGAGTTTAAAGATGCATCCGAAGGTGTTAAACAAGAGATTCACCGTAATATAAATAGTGTTAATCCTGATGAAGATAAAGAGCTTGCAAAACCTCCGGTACCAAACACATCAGAGCCAATAGATGCTAATAAGTCAGAATCTACAACTCATTAATTAAATTATATTAAATACCTTATTCTTAAATCATGCTTGGAACTCCGGAAATCATCATTATAGTAGTTGTGATCTTATTATTATTTGGGGGTAAAAAAATCCCGGAATTAATGCGTGGCATGGGTCGTGGCGTTAAGGAATTTAAAGATGCCCAAAACGGCGATACTGATCAAAAAAAGGAAGATCACAAAAGCAACTAGAATTTGCTTTGCAACGTAAATAGTTTTATACTAAAACCTCATAGTATTACCATCAATTGGAATGTTATGAGGTTTATTATTTCCTGTACATTTATACCTTAGTCTTATCTTTTTATAAACCCTGCCACGAATGGAAGGTTTCCAATCACTAACTAAAATACAGAACGCAATACACCAGGGTACGTTAAAAATGCCCCAGGTTTTAGAGCATTATCTTAAACAAATTAAAAATCATCAGCATTTAAATGCTTTTATAGAAGTTTTTACTGATGAAGCCAGAGCTATTGCAATTGAGGTTCAGGAAAAACTTGAGAAGGGCACAGCCGGGAAATTAGCCGGAATGGTTATTGGAATTAAAGATAACATTTGCTATCGTGATCATAAAGTTTCAGCTTGTTCAAAAATTTTGGGAGATTATGTTTCTCCTTATTCAGCCACTGTAGTTGAACGTTTAATCGCAGAAGATGCTATCATTATTGGCCGCCTTAATTGTGACGAATTTGCTATGGGAGCCTCTAATGAAACATCTATTTATGGTTCGGTGAAAAATTATGCAGATCCTACAAAAGTTTCTGGTGGGTCGTCTGGTGGATCAGCAGTTGCAGTTCAGGCCGGATTATGTTTAGCAACATTAGGAACTGATACGGGTGGTTCTGTACGACAGCCTGCTGCTTTTTGTGGTATAATAGGATTAAAGCCCAGTTATGGCCGTGTTTCCAGGCATGGTATAATTTCATACGCCTCTTCGTTTGATCAGGTTGGTACGCTTACCAAATCTATTGGAGATGCTGCCCTGTTACTGGAAGTTATAGCAGGAACCGATGATTATGACAGTACCATTTCCAGCAGGCCTGTTCCAGCTTATTCTAAAAATTTAGCTCTTAAAGAAAGGCAAAGAAAAGTAGCCTATTTCCCGGAAATATTAAATGCTCCCGGCTTGGATATCGAAATCGGAAATGTTTTTAAAAGTAGTATTGAGCAGTTGCAAGCCAAAGGAAACATAGTAGAGGCTGTATCCTTCAAATACCTTGATTATATAGTACCTACCTATTATATATTAACCATGGCCGAAGCTTCTTCCAACTTGGGAAGATATGATGGAGTGCATTACGGATATAGAAGTAAAAATGCATACAATCTGGAAACAACGTATAAAAAATCACGTTCCGAGGGATTTGGTACTGAGGTAAAACGACGTATTATGCTGGGTACTTTCGTTCTTAGTGCAGATTATTATGCTTGTTATCCTAAAGCTCAAAAAGTGCGCAGGCTTATCAGAGATAAAACGGATGAAATTTTGAAAGAATATGACTTTATTCTAATGCCAACAACGCCAACCACTGCTTTTGCAATTGGTGAAGAAAGTAAAGATCCAGTAGTAAAATATCTTGCAGATATATTTACAGTACAAGCATCATTAGCGGGTTTACCTGCCATATCCCTGCCTGTTGGAAATAATAAAAATGGCCTTCCGATAGGATTGCAGCTTTTAGGAAGGCGTTTTGGCGAGGCAGAACTTTTAGCGTTCGCAAAATATTTCAAGGAAAAAGTAGTTTAAACTTATTAGCTTAGCTTTCCGTAAAGCTAATTTTTTAATATTAAAAGATATTTATCATAATCTAAAGAATATGATTAGAAAAATACTGGCTACAGCCACATTCATATTGATTGCTATTTCAACGATGGCAATTACTAGAGGAAGTCAACCCAAGTCTAATTTAATAGTTGTTACAGAGGTTAAAAAATCACAGGATGTTGTTTCAGATACATTATTATTCGTGCCCCCAATTGATGTTAATCCCTTATCATCGTATCAAAACCTGGTTTATAAAAGGAGATTAGATTCTTTACAAAGTGGCATCCCATTAACATATAATGAGCATGTACAGACGTATATAGATTTATATGTTACTAAACGCAAAGATCAAATTGGCAGAATGGTTGGATTATCTAAATACTATTTCCCAATATTTGAAAAAGCATTAAAGGAAGTAGGTGTTCCTGATGAAATTAAGTTTGTTTCCATTATAGAGTCTGCTTTGAATCCACATGCAGTTTCACATTCGGGAGCACTGGGGCCATGGCAGTTTATGTATACCACAGCCAAAGGATATGGTTTGGTTATGGATAATTATGTGGATGAGCGCAAAGATCCGGTAAAGGCAAGCTATGCGGCAGCACTATATTTTAAAGATGCATATAATAGACTCGGGGATTGGTTATTGGCTATTGCCGCTTATAACTGTGGTACGGGTGCAGTAACCAGGGCTATTGCACGTGCTGGTGGGGAAGCAAATTTTTGGGCCATACGATCTTATCTTCCCAAAGAAACCCAAAATTATGTTCCTGCCTTTATTGCTACGGCTTATGCAATGAATTATTACATGAAGCATGATATTATACCAACGACGCCTAATTTTAATATTTTTACGGATGTTATTGAGGTAAATAAAATGATCCCCTTAGCAAGTATTGCTAAAGCTGCTGATTTAGATATAAAAGAATTAACTGTTTTAAATCCATCCTATAAAAAACAATTTATCAATGGTTCAATAGATTTCCCCAAGCGTCTTGTTATTCCTTTGGTGGATAAGAAAGTATATGCTTCGTTATACGAGGTTTTAAATAATCAGGATGAAGTACAAATCATTACTGCAAGTACGCGAGATGATGTAGGTAATAACAGATCTAAACCGGCCTCACATAAACTTAAAAGGGGTGAAACATTAAATGAGGTAGCCGACCGATACGGCGTTGAAGTTCAGGATTTAAAAGTTTGGAATCACTTAAAAACCACCAGAGTTGTACCGGGACAAATTATTAAATTAAACTCTTCTACAACTTTAATCCACCACAAGGAGGCTACAAAATACCTTACTTATAGAGTTAAAATTGGAGATACCTTATCAGAAATTGCCGAAAAATTTAAAGGAGCAACAGTATCCAAGTTGAAAGCTTTAAATGGATTGAAAAAATCTAATGTTCAGCCCGGCAAAATTTTAAAGATTAATAGAGGGTAAGTTGGTATTTTGACATGTTAAAACGAGGCAATATTCTATTTGCTAAAACTATTGTAAAACTCTAATAGTTTTATTTTGAAGTCCCATTTTAACCCTTCCCAATATCAATTCTTCAAATTCTGATTGCGATGCTTTTAAATCCTCTTCATCAAAAAACGGTTTCATTTGGTTTAAGAAATTCCCGATAGATATCGGATTTTGTATGGTTGTCAATATTAAGGAATCAAGTTCATCTATGTTTAACAGGGAATATCCTATTCGGGTGGATTCTGGTATGATGATAGTGTAGATGTTTCCCGGAGGCTGAGCTAATTGTTGAATGGTTTTATAATTACTTAAAGTTCCATTAGTTTCAATATTGCTCCAATCATATCTACTTTTAATCTTTTCTATTAAATCATCACTTACAATAACTTTTTCATGAATATGTTCTGTATGCTCAAAGAGTAAACGAGCGTAGTGTGTTGCATGAATATCTCGCAAATAGAAATACTCTTTAGATAAAGCATGGAATTTAGTTTTTTGAATGTGAATGATAGTAGTCTCAAATTCTTTCAGGTCTTTTAAAATTAAATCATAGTCTCTATCTTTTTGTGGAGGAATATTGTTGTGAATAAAATGTTCTGACATGATCGAAGTGAACCCTGCTGAATTTATTAATTGTTCTAAAAAATCAGTTCTATAGCATGGTATTTCATCATTTTTGTATTTTTGTTCTCTTATAAAGTCTTCATGTGATAAATTATCTTTTAGAAATTTATTATTTAATGTATTGTAGCGGGATACCAAATCCTGCTCAGACGGATTTTTTAGATCGGCATAATGATCTATAAATAGAGACGTATTACTTTGTTTATACAGGGAAATTATTCTGTAATAATATTCTGGATACTCTTTTCGTAGTTGATTTGCTAATTGTTGGCAAACTTGCTTGCTTCTCTTATATGATCCTAATAAATGCAGGTATTGCTTGTTATAAGGAACATCACAAAAGTCTCCGAAATTAATGTATTCATTATCACCAATTGTATCAGATAATAAAACATTTACCTCTAAATTTTTCTGCTTTGCATAGCAATAGAATAGATATTGCTCAAAAAAAAGATTAAAATCAGTGATGTTTATATTCTCTAAACAGGAGATATTATTATCAACAAATTCAACGGCTTTTTCAGCAAATTGTTTAAAAAATGGATAATTGATACCACCCAAAATGCCAGCATTGTAAGCGAATACTTCACTGTTAAGCTTGCGTTCAGCCATTATCTCTTTTGGGAAAAAAGCCAATTCTCTTTCTAATGAAGTTATTATTTTGCCATAATAATCTGTAGCAGCTTCTAAATTCTGGGCAATTAAACTACTATTAAGTAATGTATCTTCAAATTTTTTCCATATATAAACATCTCCATCTACATGTAAAAAGGGAGTTTCTTGCTGAGAATATGTATGTATTTTAGGCATTGCCCAAAGATCTTTATGATAATGATTTAAGGAATCCAAATTACAAACCACATTAGTATAAGGTAGTTTAAGGATATCAATTAACATTTTAGCCGAAGTGGTATCAGAATATAGAGTGACATCTTCATAATACTGCCTTAATTGCAAACAACTTAATGCCCATGACATCAAATTATACTCAGGAGCTATCCAGCCAGCATTAAAATTCAGCAAATTAGACTGCTTGCAAGACCAAAACGTTTGTATTATTTTCATATAGAAATATGTGAGGTATAAGTAGCTCGACTAGTTATTGAAGCATCATAAATAAAAAACTGAGTTTCCGAATACATCGAAAACTCAGTTTTTATTATTATAATAAACTAGATAGTTTAATTAATAACACATCCAATAAATGGTTTGACCGCCGCAGGCAACTTCACGGCAATACTGGCCTCCCGGGCAAACTCTGCTATCTCCGGAGCACTCATTTGCGCAACCTGAGCCACTGCCACCCATAATTTTTTTCATTTCATCGCGTTTAAGAATCTTCTTAATATCCTTAAAAACTAATTTTTCTGTTTCCATTTTGTTTTTAATTAACTAAATTAATAAACTATTTCACCTTTTGGCAGGTTATTGCCTGTTTTAGATTGCCCCTGGGCTATCATCTACCTTTTGTTTCTAAATTTAACTTCAAGGAGTTGTCTCCATTCTTAAAGATTATCTATTTTGTTGTTAAATTTTAGTTTAACCGATGTCCCTCACATTTTTTAATTGCCCGAGGGTTTAAGCAATTGGTTCTATTTCTGTAATCAGGTATTTAATATCTTCTAATTGATACTTTTTTGATAAGCGGTAACCATTGATAAAGAAAGTAGGTGTAGCTTTTACTTCAGCCATATCCATCCATTTCTGTAGGACCTCTGTATCATATTTTAAATCTGTTTTGTTCAGTTGCAATTTCCTCGCCCAAGCTGAAAAATCTTTTTTATCAGAATTAAACCAATTGTGTAATACAGATTTAAATTGCTCCTTAGCAGTTATTCCAGAAATCCATTCCACAAATTGTTTGTTCCGGTCCTGTTCATCGTTAGCATGTGAAAAAATAACAGTGATTTTAAAGTCTAAATCGCCATATTGTAGCCATTCTTCAATAATTTTATGAGCTTCGGCACATGGGCCACAAAAGGGATTAGAAACAAAAGTTAGTTCATGTTCAGCTTCTAAATTACCAATGGAGAATACTTTTAGTTCATTTGGGATATTAACTTTAGGCTGTTTATTCATACAGCATTTAAACAGTTCAGGGTCTACTTTAAATCGGAGGTATTCCTGCTTATAATGCCCTCTTTCTATTATCTTTTTAAGAATAGTATTGATAATTAGCCATGCGGGTATAAGAATTAAGAAAACAATAAATTGAGGGATGCCTGGCCAAGCCAGTATTGAAAAAAGGGTTCTGTCAAATACCAATACAAAAATAGAGCTAGTAAATACTATAGCATGAATTCCCATACATAAACGACACCATTCCTTTAAAACAAAAGCCTGGATATAAATGGCATATAAAGAGTAAAGTGGAGCAATTAAAGCCAAATAAAAATAAAATATAGGAGTACTAAAAAGTAGGACGGATAAAGTCGCACCTGTAAAGTATATCAATCCGGCCTCTGCTATACTTAGCCATGAAGTTATTTGAGAAGTTTTGCTGTTTAGTACAGAGTCACAGCCTTCCTGTGTTTTACTTTGACAGAGTTGTTTAACCAGTATATTGTTTTTATTCAAATGTTGTAAAACTAATATCCATGAAATGACTATTCCGGCAGAATTGAGTACAAAAAAAATAATTTGCTGTATAGAGAATAAGGGCGTTCTTAAATAAATCAAATACCCTAAGACAAATAAAGCAAAAGCAAAAGCACCATATTTAACTGGCGATGGGTAAATTTCCTTTTGATTATTGGTGGTAGTTAAATGCGATTTTTCTTCGTTAGTAAGTTCAAGTAAAACACCGTTCCATATTTTTTCGAATTCTTCTTTAGAGTACCATTGTGTTTCTGCTTTTTCGGTTATAATCTTGAGTTTATCACCATCATAATGTTCAATTACAGCAAAAATTTCTTTTCCCTGTATTTTTAAATGAGTAAATAGGGGTTTGTGAAAATTCTTAAGAAATGCATCTATACCTATTTGGTAAGCCTCATGCGGTATACCCATCCCATTCAAAACATCACTAATACTTAATAAACTTGGATAGTAAGGATGTTGACTTAATTCTTGCTGAAGAGTATCATTATTTAATTTAATTCCCTGCTTCTTTAAAAACTGGAATAAAGTAAATGATACAGGCTCATGCATATATAATGGATTAAGATAGGATAGCTTAGTCGTTAAATTCATTTACAAGTAATTAATTCTGCAAATTTAATATTTAATATATGTCAATTTATATGTAATTTTTATCATACACAATAAATTGTTAGTTTTTATATAAATGTAAGACAGGAGACTAATACTAAAAGTATATGATAGATATCCCCATATAGTATAACATTTATACTGAAGATGCCACAAGAATGGCAGTCTGAATCCGGCTATTCTTAGAATGAATATTTTAGATAGAATTAAACCCGACTATCCATAACAATCTCTTAAATATACAGATTATCTCATTATTTGAGATAAAAAATGAGGATAATTTTTTAAAATGAGAAATTATTCCAAATGTTAATTTATTTAAAAAAAGTTGAGATTTGTCTTCCGCTTTTCAATATTTTTTATAAAAACTCCCAATTGCAACTACTAAGATTTTCTTAAACTCAATTCCGAAAAGAATTGTAATTTTGCCGCTTGCACCAATTTCTCAAAATGAGTAAAACTAATCGTAAGCAAGATGCACTGGATTACCATTCACAAGGACGTCCGGGGAAAATCCAAGTCGTTTCTACGAAACCCACCAATTCTCAACGTGATTTGGCGTTAGCTTATTCGCCTGGCGTAGCAGAACCCTGTTTAAAAATTGCTGAAAATAAAGAAGACGTTTATAGATATACCGCTAAGGGGAATTTAGTAGCTGTTATCAGTAACGGAACTGCTGTATTAGGCCTTGGCGATATTGGTCCCGAAGCTGGAAAACCAGTAATGGAAGGTAAGGGCATACTTTTTAAAATATTCGCAGATATTGATGTGTTTGATTTAGAGTTAGACACAAAGAATATTGATGAGTTTGTAAATATAGTAAAGGCTTTAGAACCCACCTTCGGCGGGATTAACCTGGAAGATATTAAAGCTCCGGAATGTTTTGAAATTGAACGCAGGCTCAAAGAGGAAATGAGCATTCCGGTAATGCATGATGATCAGCATGGAACTGCTATTATTTCATCTGCCGCATTGATTAACGCTTGTGAAATTCAGAAAAAAAAGCTCGATAAAGTTAAAATTGTAGTAAACGGAGCTGGTGCAGCAGCTATTTCCTGTACACGCCTTTACGTTAGTTTAGGTGCAAAGCGAGAAAATATTGTGATGCTTGACCGTACCGGCGTTATCCGTATTGATCGGGATAAATTGGAAGGTACTAAAGCAGAGTTTGCCACTCCCCGTAAAATAAATACGCTTACAGAAGCAATGAAGGATGCTGATGTTTTTATCGGACTTTCTTCTCCCGATGTTTTAACAGTAGAGATGTTGAAAACGATGGCTAAAAACCCAATTGTTTTTGCGATGGCCAATCCGGATCCGGAAATAGGATATGAATTAGCCATTAGTACCCGTAAAGATATGATCATGGCTACAGGCCGTTCTGATTATCCAAATCAGGTTAATAATGTATTGGGGTTTCCTTATATTTTCCGTGGAGCATTGGATGTTAGAGCTACCGCGATAAATGAAGAAATGAAAATTGCGGCTGTTAAAGCTATTGCAGAGCTAACAAAAAAGCCCGTTCCCGAAGCTGTAAATATGGCTTACAATATCAAGAATTTAAAATTTGGTAAAGATTATATCATCCCAAAGCCTATAGATTTTCGCTTAATTACCGCGGTATCGCCCGCTGTTGCCAAAGCAGCTATTGAATCTGGCGTTGCCCGTAAAATTATAACAGATTGGGAAGCTTATAAAGAAGAATTAAAAACCCGTTTGGGGATGGATGATAAATTGCTTCGTGCGGTAACAAATAAAGCAAAATCATCACCAAAACGTGTTGTATTTGCAGAAGCAGATAATTATAAAATATTAAAAGCAGCACAAATAGTAAAGGATGATGGTATCGCAATTCCTATTTTATTGGGTAATAAAGAGCGTATCAAACAAATTATAAATGAAAATGAATTGGAGCTTGAGGGTGTTTTGATGATTGATCCGCTTGAGGAAAATAGTAAAGCAGCTCAATATACAGAACATCTATTTCAAATGCGTCAACGTAGGGGAATAACCTTGTTTGAAGCTAAAAAATTAATGCGTGATCGTAATCATTACGGTGCTTCTATGGTTCAATTTGGCGAAGCAGATGCTTTAATATCCGGCTTGACTAAAAATTATGCATCTACTATAAAACCTGCTTTACAAATTATTGGTACCGAGGACGGTGTTAACCGTGTAGCCGGGATGTATATGATGCTTACTAAAAAAGGCCCTGTTTTTTTTGGAGATGCAACCGTAAACGTAAATCCAACAGTAGAAGAATTGGTAGATATTACCATATTACTTGATCGTTCTGTCAAAAAATTTAATATCCATCCACGTATTGCCATGCTATCCTATTCTAACTTTGGCTCTAATGAAGGACCTGTACCAGAAAAAATGCGGCAGGCTGTAAAAATACTGCATGAAAAATATCCGGAAGTTGTAGTAGACGGAGATATGCAGGCTAATTTTGCTTTAAATCCCAATTTGTTAAAAGATAATTTTCCATTCAGTATCCTAAACGGAGCACCGGCAAATGTTTTAGTTTTTCCAACATTAGAATCAGGTAATATTGCTTATAAATTATTACAGGAATTAGGAGATGCTGAAGCAGTTGGGCCAATTTTATTGGGTATGAAAAAACCCGTACATGTTTTACAATTAGGAAGTTCGGTACGTGAAATTGTAAATATGGTAACTATTGCGGTTGTCGATGCACAAACAAAAGAAGAAAAGAGCTTGGGCGAAGCAGTACGTAAAAAAGGTATTTTTAATCGCATACGTAAATCTGCTGAATAATGTATGCTTATATTCAAGGTAAATTAACTTTCAAATGCCCTACTTATGTAGTTATAGAAGCGGCTGGTATAGGTTATCATATTAATATTTCTTTGAATACTTATGCCGCATTACAGGATAAAGAAGAATGTAAATTATTTGCATGGCTTCATGTAAAAGAAGATGCGCATACTTTATATGGTTTTTTTGAAGAAGGAGAAAAGCGGTTGTTTTTACACCTTATTTCAGTATCTGGTATCGGGCCTAATACCGGACGTATGATTTTATCATCTATTACTCCTGCCGAAATCCAAACTGCTATTGTTCAGGGAGATGTTCCTTTGATACAACGAATTAAAGGAATTGGGCCTAAATCTGCTCAACGAATGATTTTAGAACTACAGGATAAGTTAAAGAAGGAAGGTCCGGACACATTAATTTCTATGCCATTGCATACTACAGCGAAAGAAGAAGCGTTATCTGCATTGGTTATGTTAGGCTTTACAAAAAACGTTGCAGAAAAAGCTATAGATTTAGCAATTAAATCAGGAAATGAAACTTTATCAGTAGAACAATTGATAAAAATTGCCCTGAAAAGTTTATAATTACCATCCAATTATTTGAAGATTTGAAAAAGCATTTTACTTTTTCCTTACTAAAGGTATTTCTATTTTTCTTCATTTTTTTTGGTGGAAATGCCATAGCACAAAATAATGTTGCTAGAATTGATACTTCTAAACTTATTAATCCCTTTCGCGAAACTTTGCCAATTTGGCCTCAAACTGGATTTTCACTTCCTAATACTTCAAACACTCAAAAGAGCATAGAGTTTGACCCCCTCACAAAAAAATATGTTATTCGTGAAAAAATTGGTGATCATTTATATCGTGCTCCCCAATATTTAACTATTGATGAATATGAACGGTATGAAAGCGAGTTAATTAAACATAATTATTGGCGAGAGCTTTCAAATTTACCATTAGCCGAAGCCCGTGAACCAGGCTTTATTCCGCAGGTTAAAGTAAACAGCAAAGCATTCGAACGCATTTTTGGAGGCTCAATTATAGATATTCGCCCGCAGGGAAGTGCAGAACTAACCTTTGCAGGACGGATAAATCGCAATGAAAATCCGCTATTTAATGAACGTCAACGCGTTCAGGGAAATTTTGATTTTAATCAGAAAATTCAAATGAACGTAGTGGGTAAAATTGGCGAAAACCTGAAAATCAGCACTAATTATAATACAGAAGCCCAATTTGATTTTGAAAATCAGGTTAAATTAGATTATACCGGCAAAGAAGATGATATAGTTAAAAAAATTGAAGCTGGTAATGTGAGTTTGCCCTTAAGTTCGAGTTTAATAACAGGTAGCCAGGCTTTATTCGGGTTAAAAACACAACTTCAGTTCGGGCGTTTAAATGTTACCACGGTTTTTTCACAACAAAAATCACAGCAGAAAGAAATAACCATAACTAATGGATCTCAACAGAACGACTTTAGAATTTCAGCGGATAGTTATGAAGCTAATAAGCATTATTTTTTAGCCCAATATTTTAGAGATAACTATAATACCGCATTGGCTAAAATCCCCATAGTTACCTCAGGTATTAATATCACCAAAATAGAAGTTTGGATAACCAACAAAACAAGTAGTACCGTTGATTCCCGGGATGTTTTAGCATTTTTAGATCTGGCAGAAAATGATCCTTATAATAAGGTTCAAATACAGGGAGGGACTTCGGTTCTGCCTGCAGGTTTTAAAGGTCCCGGTTATACACAGCAATCTAATAATCTTTTGCAAAATTTGCCCCCCAACTCAAGACTTACAAACTCTAATGATGCGATTAATTACTTTCAGGCAAATGGCGGAACAGATAATTTTGCTAAATTAACATACGCCCGAAAACTTACTGATAAGGAATTTACCCTTAATCATCAATTGGGTTATATCTCTTTAAATACTTCTTTAAATACAGATGAAGTCCTGGCTGTTGCTTTTCGCTATACTATAAATGGAGTTGAATACCAGGTAGGAGAGTTTTCAACAGATATTCCGGTAGATAATGAAATTCCTAAAGTTTTGTTTGTGAAGTTGCTGAAAAACGAAACATTAAAAACAAAACTCCCAACCTGGGATTTAATGATGAAGAATATCTATTCTTTAGGCGCTTACCAGGTTAGCCGTACTGATTTCCGGATGAATATTTTCAGGCTTGATGAAAATTCTGGAGTAGAAAAACCCCAAATTACAGAGGGATCAAAGACCACAGGAAAATTATGGCTTCAGTTAACCGACTTAGACAATCTTAATCAACAAAATGATCGTAAGGCCGATGGTTATTTTGATTTTATTGAAGGTGTTACCATTGATCCTTTAAACGGACGAATTACTTTCCCTGTTATAGAACCTTTTGGTTCTGATTTGATATTTAAACCCTCGGCTCCTGATAAACCAGGTTTTGTTGCAGGTGCAGAGGATAATTTAATTGCGAAATATGTATTTCAGCCGCTTTATGATTCAACTAAAGTTGTTGCTCAACAGCTTTTCCCAAAATTAAACAGGTATGTTATCAGTGGTACATATCAATCACAATCGAGTTCTGAGTTTCAATTAAATGCCATCAATATTCCGCAGGGTTCGGTACAGGTTACTGCCGGTACATTGCCATTACAGGAAGGTGTTGATTTTACAGTGGATTATAACATTGGGCGTGTCCGGATTTTAAACCAGGCTTTATTAAATTCGGGGCAACCGATCCGTATAAAAATGGAAAATAATGAACTTTTTGGCTTACAACAAAGATCATTAACAGGAGCCCGGTTTGATTATAAAGTAAACCCTAAATTTAATTTGGGCGGTACGTTCATGAACCTTACCGAAAAACCACTAAGCCAAAAAGTAAATATTGGGGAAGAATCTATATCTAATACTATTTGGGGTATAGATGGAAATTATACCTCAAATTCTCGCTGGCTTACCAGGATGGTTGATAAAATACCTTTCATCAATACCAAAGAAATCTCAACTATTACACTTACAGGCGAATATGCCAATTTGGTTCCGGGACATCCAAAATCCCTCGACTTTGCGGGAAGTAAAAATGGTACCAGTTACCTGGATGATTTCGAAGGCAGCAGATCTTTAATTGATGTTAAAAGTGCGATTAGCTGGCAAATATCCGGTACACCGCAATTATTCCCCGAAGCTCAATTGACAGACAACCTGGAATATGGTTATAATCGTGCCAGAATGGCCTATTACAGTATAGATCCCATTTTTTTCACCAGTAATACAACCACACCTCCTAATATTAAAGGAAACAAAACAGAGTTATCTAATTATTATACTCGTGAAGTATTGGAGAAAGAAGTTTTTCCTTTTAAAGAATCCTCTACAGGGCAACCTGTAACGCTTCCTACATTCGATGTTGCATATTATCCCACTTTACGTGGCCCTTATAATTTTACAACAACCGGTTTAAATCCTGATGGAACATTAGCAAATCCTAAGAGTCGCTGGGGCGGAATATTCAGGAAATTGGAATCCAATGATTTTGAATCATTAAATATTGAGTTTATTGAAATGTGGGTGCTTGATCCATTCTTATATAAAGCTAATAGTCAAGGTGGAGATTTATATTTTAACCTAGGAAACATCTCTGAAGATATATTAAAGGATGGGAGAAAGAGTTTAGAAAATGGTCTTCCTGCTGATGGTGACCTCACTAAAACAGATCAAACTGTTTGGGGCAGAGTCTCAAAACTTCAACCCGTAATACAGGCATTTGATAATAACCCAGATTCCAGGAAATTTCAAGATGTGGGTATAGATGGGTTAAGTGATGCAAATGAACAGCAACAGTTTGCAGATTTCTTAAATACAGTTAAGGCCCAAATAAACTCCCAGGCTGCTTCCGTTTTAAACGAAGATCCGGCATCAGATGACTATCAATACTACAGGGGATCGAATTTAGATCAAATTAACGCAGGTATTTTAAAGCGGTACGAAAAATATAATGGTACAGAAAGTAATTCCAAAACTACTCAGCAATCGCTTGCTCAAACAGGAATAGATAATTCTGCTTCTACTTCCTTGCCAGATGGAGAAGATATTAACCGCGATAATAACTCTACTCAGGCTGATGAGTATTTTCAATACAAGGTATCAATGCGGCCGCAGGATTTAGCAACGGTTGGCCAAAATCATATTGCTGATATTGTAAACACTATCGTGACATTAGCAAATGGTAAAAAAGGAAATGAGCGATGGATTCAGTTTAAAATACCAATTGCCGAGTTCCAAGACAAAGTAGGAAATATTCAGGATTTTAAGTCCATTCGCTTTATGCGCATGTTCATGACAGATTTTGCAGACACCACCATCATGCGCTTTGCTAAATTACAATTAGTTAGAGGAGAGTGGCGCCGATATAATGCAGAAAATAATCCGGCTAAAGCTATTGCAGATCCGGCATTAGGAAATCCTGGCTTAGATAAATCTATATTGGATGTTGGAACTGTAAATATTGAAGAAAATGGAAAGCGCACACCTATACCTTATGTAGTGCCGCCAGGTATCACGCGGGAACGCGATTTTAGTAATTTCCAGGGCAATACCCAACAAAATGAGCAGTCCTTAACCGTAGATGTGAAACAACTGCGTGACGGTTATAGCAGAGCAGCTTTTCGTACCACATATAATGATTTCCGGTCCTATGGGCACATGGAAATGTTTATTCATGCTGAGGGAGATCAGTTAAAAGATAATGATGTAAGTGCGTTCATTCGAGTGGGATCTGATAATCAGGATAACTACTATGAATATAATATTCCTTTAAAAGTAACAAATCCGGGTACGAGTGACCCTTATTCTATCTGGCCTGATCAAAATAAACTTGATATAGAATTAAAATTATTTCAGATCGCTAAAACAGCTCGTAATAATGCTAACTGGCCTTCTAATAAGCCTTTCACATATAAAGATGGTGCAAATACTATTACTGTGCTTGGGCAACCGGATTTGAGTAAAGTTCGTGTATATATGTTAGGTGTTAGAAATCCACTTACAAATCCGGCAAATCCTGGGGATGATGGCTTAGATAAAGCTGCACAAGTTTGGTTTAATGAACTTCGCCTCACAGATTTTGATGAAGGAGGAGGCTGGGCCGCCAACGCCAGGTTAAGTGCAAGGCTTGCAGATTTAGGTGATGTCACCGTATCGGGCAGTAAAAGTACTGTTGGTTTTGGCTCCATAGATAAACGTGTAAGTGAGCGAAACCGTGCAGATAATGTTTCTTTTGATGTTTCTTCCAGTATTGAATTAGGAAAGTTTTTGCCTAAAAAATCTGGGATTAAATTGCCGGTATATGTTAATTATTCAACACAAATCAGTACTCCTCAATATGATCCGCAAACACCAGATATTGAATTAAAAACGGCATTAGCTAATTCTCCTAAGGACAAGCGTGATTCTATACTTCGTATTGCGCAGGATTATACTGTACGAAGAGGGATTAATTTTACGAATGTGAGGAAGATTAAAACAGGTTCATCTAGTAAAAATCACCCTTGGGATATTGAAAATTGGAGTGCTACTTATGCTTATAATGAATCTAATCATCATGACTTTATTAATGAACTTTCATTGCAAAAAACATATAAAGCCGGCTTAGCTTATAGTTATAATAATCAGTCAAAATCATTTACTCCATTTGAAAAATTGATCAAATCAAAGAAATTCTCTTTAATCCGTGATTTTAATTTTAGCCTGCTGCCATCGTTATTTAATTTCCGCATAGATGTAAATCGCCTTTATTCTGAAAATACATTGCGCAATAATGACCCTGCTAATTTTCTGCCTCTTAATACAAATTTCAATAAAAACTTCCAGATGTCTCGTGTGTACGGCCTTAGTTGGAGTTTAACAAAATCTATGCAAATAGATTTTAATGCCTCTAATAATTCAATCATAGATGAGCCCGATGGCCGTATTACTGGTTTGGTTAGAGATACGATCTGGCAAAATTTAAAAAAATTGGGTAGAACTACAGACTATAACCATACGTTTAATGTAACCTATAATTTGCCTATTAATAAAATACCCGGTTTAGATTTTATAACTGTTTCAACCCGTTACAGCGGCAGTTTTAACTGGCAAAGCGAGCCCTTAATTACACTGCATGATCCCACTATTAATTTTGGAAACACAATACAGAACAGCCGTATTATTCAAGTAAATCCAACGCTGAGCTTTGCATCGCTTTACAATAAACTTGGATTTGTGCGAAAAGCTAATGATGCCAAAAACGAAGATAATCTGGGGAAATTTTTCATTAATTTTTTAACAGGTATAAAAAATGTTAGTGGCTCTTACACTCGTACAGAAGGCACATTTTTACCAGGTTATATTCCAAAATCAACATTTTTGGGGCAAGATTTTTATTCGGATGCTCCCGGTTATGATTTTGTTTTTGGAAGTCAGCGGGATATACGCGGGCGGGCTTTAGCTAATGGATGGATCACAAACGATCCATTACTCAGCCAATTATATGTCACAACCTATAAAGAAGATCTTAATTTTCGTGGAACTTTAGAACCGTTTAAAGATCTCCGTATTGAATTAACAGCCTTGCGTAGCCGCAGTTTTAACTATTCTACTAATTTTAGATTTTTGCCTGTAGACAATAGTTTCGAAAACTTAAGCCCGGTTACTACCGGTGATTTTAGTATATCGTATTTTTCACTGTTAACCGCATTTAGTAAAGACAATAAAAGCAATAATTCATCAAGTTTATTTACACAATTTGAAAATAACCGGTCTATTATATCAAAACGAATTGCCGGGCAAAACCCTAATTCGGTTGGTACAACGGATGGCTTTGCAGATGGGTATGGAAAAAACTCTCAGGATGTTTTAATTGCTTCATTTCTGGCAGCTTATACAGGTAAAGATGCTAACAATATCAAACTTAACCGTTTCCCCCAGATTCCTATACCTAATTGGCGCATATCATATAACGGCCTAACTAAATATGAGTTCTTTAATGAGATTTTTGCTTCCGTTGATATTAATCATTCTTATCGTTCTACTTATAATGTAAACGGATTTAATTCATTGGTGCGTTATCAGGAAACTAATGGAGCGGTAAGTGTGAGAGATGTCAACGGCGATTTTCTTCCACTTTATCAATTTTCTCAAATTACGTTAGCCGAGCAGTTTGTACCTCTTTTGGGCGTAGATGTGAGGTTTAAAAACAATATAACTACCAATTTTGAGTATCGCCAATCCAGAACGTTAAGCCTTAGTTTATCTAACAGTCAGTTAGCTCAGCAAAAAGAAAGTGGAGTAGTATTTGGAATGGGTTACCGTACTACAAAATTTCGTTTCCCTTTTGGATTATTCAAAACGGTAAAACTGGATAATGATATGAATTTTAAGGTTGATTTTGCTCTTACAGATCGCAAAACAGTGATCTACCGTGCAGATGTAGAAGATGCAGAGGTTTCATCGGGTGCTAAAAATATCACCGTAAGGCCTTCTGTAGATTACGTATTAAATCAAAGATTTAATATTCGCATGTTTTATGATGGTAATGTAACCAAACCTTATACCTCTCAAACGTTTAATACCTCTTTTAGCAATTTTGGAGTAAGTTTAAGATTTACATTACAATAAATAAATACTAAACACTTTGCAAGTGTGGTGCATAGTTCTAAATTTGACCAAATAAAAAATCAATATGAATTTTCCATCCGAATTAAAATACACCAAAGATCACGAGTGGGTACGTGTAGAAGGCAATCATGCTTATGTAGGAATTACTGAATTTGCCCAACATGAGTTAGGCGATATTGTATATGTAGATATTAATACGCTGGGCAAAGAAGTAGGCAAGGATGAGGTTTTCGGCACGGTAGAAGCTGTAAAAACGGTATCCGACTTGTTTATGCCAATCGTGGGTAAAATAACTGAGATCAATAAGAAATTAGACACACATCCAGAACTGGTTAATAGCGATCCTTATGGCGATGGATGGATGGTGAAAATTGAACTTTCAGATGCTTCTCAAATGGGCGGTTTATTATCTGCAGATGATTATAAAACGCAAGTTGGCGCCTAATGCTTAATACCATTAAGCATCAATATTTAGCCATTATTTGGGCTATTATTGTTTTAGTCTTATGTAATATCCCAATGTCGGATACTAAGGGTGTTCCTGTATTTGAGGGCTTTGATAAACTGGTTCATACCGGTTTTTTCTTTGTTCTTACGGTATTATTATTCTTTGGTAAGATAAAGCAACAATCAAGTTATAATTATCGTACCATCACCATATTGAAAATACTTTTTATAACGGCCATGTTAGGCGGAGGTATAGAACTACTTCAATGGAAAGTATTCACGTACCGTTCTGCCGAATGGTGGGATTTCTTCTGTGATATGATTGGCGTTGGAATGGGGATTTTCAGTTATATTCTTTTGCATAGAGCCCATTCAAATGAAAAATCAATCTAAGTTTTTGTGCTTATTTTTCATTCTAATAGGCCTAACGTCTTGCGGTATTTTTAAAAAAAAGTGTAATTGCCCGCATTTTAGTCAGCAAATACTACTGCATAAAAAATAAACCGTCAGTATTCACGGCGATTATTACAATTAAAGCCTATCCTTATTTGGATTTAATTTAAATAAGCTATATTTTTGGGATAACCTTAAAGTATAACATGAATCTTTCGCAACTTAAACCAGGTCAAAAAGGTATTATAAAAGAGTTTACCGATTTAGAAATGTCAGTTAAATTGATGGAGATGGGTTGTTTACCAGGAGAATGCATTGTTGTAGAGCGTTTTGCACCTCTTGGAGATCCGATTGCAGTCACTGTTTCGGGTTATCAATTAAGTCTGCGGAAGCATGAAGCTTCAACCATAATTTTGCTATAATAAGTGAATGCTGATTTAAAAATTGCTCTTGTTGGAAACCCTAATTCTGGAAAATCTACACTTTTTAATGTTTTAACCGGATTAAATCAGAAAATTGGAAATTTTCCTGGTGTTACTGTTGATAAGAAAACAGGGTTTTGTAAACTTCCTGATCGGCGAATTGCTCAAATAATAGATCTTCCCGGAACATATAGTTTTTATCCTAAAAGTAGAGATGAGCGTATTGTAATGGAAGCTCTTGCCGATAAAAGCAATAGTGCGCATCCGGATCTGATCATTTTTGTGGCAGATGCCTCAAACCTCAAACGAAATTTACTTCTTTATACACAGGTTGCCGATCTTAAAATACCTATCATCATTGCTTTAAATATGATGGATTTGGCTGAACGGTCGGGCATTGAAATTTCTGTAGATGAGCTTGCCTCAAAACTGGGTGTACAAGTTATCCCAATTTCAGCCCGGAATGCACAAGGTATAGATGAGCTAAAACAAACGATAACGCATGCCAGTAAAATCCCTTTACAGGTTGATTCTATAGAAGTAGAAGCTTTAGCTCCCCAATTGGTTCAACAGATCTGTTTAGAAATGCAGATAGATATACCTTATATCGCTTTACAACTGGCACATCAGCATGAGCAATTGAGCTTTTTAACAGTCCAGCAAAGCGATAGAATAGAAGAAATCGAACAGGAATTTTCATTTCAGTCTCAAAAATCTCAAGCTACCGAAACTATAACACGTTATAATTTTATTAACGATGTATTATTTGATACCATTCACTTTAAAGCAGACCCTTTACAGGAAACCATAAGTAACCGGATAGATAAAGTACTTACTCATAGAGTATTTGGCTTTGTTATATTTTTTGCCATTCTTTTTTTAATTTTCCAATCTATTTTTGCGTGGTCTGCCTATCCCATGGGCTTAATCGAACAATTATTTGTTTGGTTAGCCAATACAGGCCATCAATTACTTCCGGCCGGAGTACTTACTAATTTACTTTTGGATGGTGTTTTAGCAGGCTTAAGTGGAGTGCTTGTTTTTATCCCACAAATAGCAATACTCTTTGCATTTATTTCAATTCTGGAAGATACAGGCTATATGTCTCGGGTTACGTTTATGATGGATAAAATCATGCGTAAGGTTGGCTTAAGCGGTAAATCTGTTGTCCCGCTGATTGGCGGTTTTGCTTGTGCGGTACCCTCTATTATGAGTGCCCGAAACATTGAGAATTGGAAGGACAGGATGATCACTATTATGGTTACTCCTTTAATTACCTGTTCTGCCCGCTTACCGGTTTATGCTTTGTTAATTTCATTAGTAGTTCCCGATAAAAAAGTATGGTGGTTTATTAACCTTCAGGGAGTTGCCTTAATGGCGATGTATGTGCTTAGTATAGTAAGTGCCATTATAGTTGCCTGGGCAATGAAGCAAATCATCCGCTCACGCGAACGGGGTTATTTTATAATGGAACTACCGGTTTACCGGATGCCAAGATGGAATAATATTGCTTTAACCATGTATCAGAAGGTAAAAACATTTGTTTTTGAGGCCGGGAAAGTAATTGTTGCAGTTTCGATTATATTGTGGGTTTTGGCTTCATACGGACCATCAGGCCGGTTTGAAAAAATTGAAAGCCAATATCAGTCTCCGGTTTATACTCAAAAATATTCAGCTCAACAGTTAGGTCTTTTAAAAGAATCTGCAAGGCTGGGAAATTCTTATGCAGGTATATTGGGCAAAGCTATTGAACCTGCGATAAAACCCTTAGGCTTCGACTGGAAAATTGGAATTGCCTTAATCACATCGTTTGCTGCACGAGAGGTTTTTGTGGGTACGATGGCAACTATTTATAGTGTAGATTCGGATGAATCACACTTGGCATCGGTGCGTGAAAAAATGCACAGTGCCCGAAATCCCGATACCGGGCTTCCCGTTTTTACTACAGCTACTGCATTTTCATTAATGATCTTTTATGCTTTCGCGATGCAGTGTATGAGCACTATTGCCGTGGTATATCGTGAAACAAAACACTGGAAATGGCCCACTATTCAATTTGCTTACATGACTGTTCTGGCTTATATTGCAAGCTTAATTACATATCAGCTGTTAAAATAGATCCTTGGATAAAGTAAACATACTCGAAAGGTATTTACCATCCGGCGCTGCTCCAATAATAGCACGATGGATAGATTATTTCCAATGCGAATTTAAAGTATCCCGCAGCCGTAATACTAAATATGGCGATTATCGGCCTCCTTTTAAAGACGAAGGCCACCGGATCTCTGTCAATTATAATTTAAACCAGTTTGCTTTTTTGGTAACTACGGTACACGAATTTGCTCATTTACTTACCTGGAATGAGCATAAGCGCAAAGCTAAACCACACGGAGCCGAGTGGAAAGCTAATTTCAAAAGAATGATGAAACCTTTTTTTGAGACTGAAGTTTTTCCGCAGGATATAAAAACAGCGATCATCAATTATCTCGAAAACCCTTCCGCGTCCAGCTGTACAGATTTGAATTTATTCAGAGTGCTTCAGCAATATGATACGAAGGCTGATGGAATAGTGCATGTTGAAAAAATTGGACACAATGCTTTGTTCTCTATGAAAAGCGGCAAAATATTCAGAAAAGAAAGCCTGGTACGGAAAAGATACCGTTGTGTAGAAGTAAAAACGGGATTGGTTTATTTATTCAATCCTCTGGCAGAGGTGATGGCTGTAGGTTAACAGAAATTCCCATTGTTTATAGATTCTTCAGTATTGTATTGAGTTTAATAATTCAGCAAGCGACTGATATCTTCATGCAAACGTGATTTAGCCAGAAAATTATCTTCTAAAGCTTTACTCATGGGAATTGCAGTATCTAAACTTGCACATCGTATAACCGGAGCATCTAAATATTCAAAACAATGTTCGGCAATATGGGCACTAATTTCACCTCCAAATCCACTTGTTAAGGTATCTTCATGCAAGATGAGAACTCTTCCTGTTTTCTTTACGGATGTTTCAACTGCCTCTTTATCCCAGGGCTGTAAACTGCGCAAATCCAAAAGGTCAATAGGTAGTTCGGGATGTTTTTCTGCATACTCTAATGCCCAGTGCACACCTAAGCCGTAAGTGATAATACTTATCTGTTCACCTGCTTTAAGGAGTTTTGCTTTTCCTATTTCTATGATATAATAATCATCATAGATCTCTTCTGAGATCCCACGATATAAATATTTATGCTCAAAATAGAGAACCGGATTAGGATCTTCAATGGCAGCGAGTAATAACCCTTTAGCATCTGCCGGAAAAGCAGGATAAACAACTTTTAAACCCGGAGTTTTAGTAAACCAAGCCTCGTTGCTTTGCGAATGAAAAGGTCCGGCCCCGCTTCCTGCACCCGTAGGCATACGAATAACCACATCGGCTTTTTCTCCCCATCTGTAATGTGTTTTAGCCAAATTATTAATGATCTGGTTGAAACCGCAGGTAGCAAAATCAGCAAATTGCATTTCCATAATGGCTTTGTAACCATTTATAGACAGGCCTAATGCCGTACCAACTATAGCAGATTCGCAAATGGGTGTATTGCGTACTCTGCTTTTTCCAAATTCTTCTACAAAACCCTGTGTAATTTTAAAAGCGCCGCCATATTCTGCAATATCTTGCCCCATAATAACTAGGTTGGAATATTTCTGCATTCCTTGCCTTAGTCCATCACTAATAGCATCCAAATAACGTTTTTCCGATTTTTGACCGGAAGATTGCAGAGTCGAAATATCAAAAATTTGAGAAGTTGAAAAATCAGCGTACATATCTTCCATTTCGGTTTCTGTGTTCACTTTCACATCATCTTCAGCAAAGGCCTGCTCAATATCCTGCTCAATTTCTTTTTTAAAATCAGCTTTAATCTCAGTAATCAGGTTGGTGTTTAAAATGCCTAATTCTATTAAATATTGTTCGAAATTAGTAACCGGATCTTTTTTAGCCCACTCTGTAAATAATTCCTGTGGGATGTATTTTGTCCCCGATGCTTCCTCGTGGCCACGCATCCTAAAAGTCATACATTCAATTAGGACAGGCCTTGGTTTTTGGCGAATGTCTGTGGCCAGTTCATGAATGGTATTATAAACTTCCAGTACATTATTCCCGTCAATACGGCGACCTTCCATTCCATAGCCTATGGCTCTATCCACTAATCGTTCACACCGGTATTGCTCATTTGTTGGCGTTGATAAGCCATAACCATTATTTTCTATAATGAATATTACTGGCAAATCCCATACAGCAGCTACATTTAAGGCTTCATGAAAATCGCCTTCGCTGGTAGCTCCTTCTCCTGTAAAAACCAGGGTTGCTTTATTATTCTGCTTTAAAACATCCGCTAAGGCAATGCCATCTGCCAAGGCTAATTGCGGTCCGAGATGAGAGATCATTCCCACAATTTTATATTCCTGGGTACCGAAATGAAAAGAACGATCGCGGCCTTTGGTAAAGCCTGAAATTTTTCCCTGCCATTGCGCCATTAACCTTGATAGCGGAATATGCCGGCTTGTAAATATACCTAAATTGCGATGCATAGGCAAAATATACTCATCCGGTTGCATGGCAAGGGTTGTTCCAACAGCAATAGCCTCCTGACCAATGCCCGAAAACCATTTGCCTATTCGCCCTTGACGCAATAAAATAAGCATTTTCTCCTCGATCATGCGGGGCTTTAGTAAACGCTTGTAAAATTTCAGCAGGGTACTATCATCCAGATTTAGTCGGTTAAAATTCATAGACTGCAAACGTACAGATTTTCCAAAGCATGATAAGTTTATATGATAAATAAAATATTTTAAAGAGTATAGAGATTGCTGACTTCTTGCTGCCTTTGCCTATTTAACTGTGCTTTTGTATGCTATTTCTTATTATCTGGTGCTTCGGTAAAACTTAAATATTGATTTTTTACAGTAAATGGATTTAATGGCCATATTCTTGCTCTTTTTTTATAAAACCAACTAATTCTAATGATCTTTTTCTTCTTTAATAACAATATTTTTTACTGCAATTAACTCATGGAAACATATCTTTCTCTCTCAACATTAGCTAGAAAATTAATGATTGCTTTTCTAATCGTATTTAGTTTTTTGTTACTTAATAATAAGGTTTATGCCCAGGTACCAGCTTATATGGGAACTATCTTTGATCCTAAACCTTTTATTAATAGTGCAGAAAGCTATTATAACGGTAAGGTAAGTTTTGTTACTTTTTGGTACAATCCAAATCCTGCTAATTCTACTTACTATGCATCTATACTGGAAAGAGGGAATGATATTTATGATCCATTCGCTCCGATGATAGGAGTAGTAGGCCATACTGATACGGAAGAAATGCAATTTGTAAACCCTACACCTATTACTTCTTCAGAGTTTATTGCAGTAAAAAATATTAATACGTTAACACCTGTTATTAATTCTCCCTTTACCAGCCAAATGGCGGTAAGTGTTTATTGGGGCACCCAATATATAATGGCGATGAACTATAAGTTATATAACTGGAAAGGCCTTGATAGTGCCGGAAAAAAGCCAATTATTTCTTTTCTAAGATCGGATACATCTTTAAAGCCAACTACATTGGCTTATTTTCTTCCGGAGAAAAGCACCCTTAATTATAATGTAATTAATAAAATTCCTAATGTAGGTTTAGATATGATTGGCCATGAAATGATGCATGGGATGCTATGGAACTCAAGTTTCAATAAGGATGGTGCTTATAAGTTAAATATGCAAGTGGCAGAACTAGATGAAGGTTTAGCCTATGCCTCGGAATTAGTAGCAAGAAATTATTATAGGCAGGAAAAAGGCGAATCAATATCATGGTTTATGAGTGGTGATGGCAATGGTTCTATATTTTCTATTGATGATTTAAAAGCAGCCGGGCGCCCTAATACCTATAAAGGACTTTTGTATAAACCCTACAATGATAAAAGTTATAGCATTGCAACAAATGCTTCAATTACTTTAAGTTGGTTACATAAATTATCTGTAGGAAAAATGGGACATCTTGATGAAGATTATAATAAGTCATTTTACCGTGTTGAAGCTTTAGATAAGAGCCCTTTTACAGCAATGCAAAAAGCTGCCCAACTCCTTTTTGCTACCTATACAGATACAATTTGGGGAGGTAAAATTAATGGCTTTACTGATGTTGCTAAATTTATGACAGTACATGAAGCTGAACATCCTGGATTTGGAAGCCCCGAATACATAGCGGTACATGATGCCTGGTTTGCTATAGGAGTATTACCCCAAAATTTTAAGGAAACAATTACCAGTCCAATTTGCCCCGATGGTCAAATCAGCTTGAAAGCCCAGAGTTGGTATAATGGCCTAGTTACTTTTACCGGAACTTTGGCAACCAGTATTCTTGATAATAGCATTATCAAGAAGCCCAATCAAGAATTTCCTATATATATGTTAAAAACTTGTCCTACAGCTACTATGCCTGGTATTGAGACCCTTTATGTGGATTCTAAGGACAATACTGAAGAGGCCATTGATGCTGATGGTGATGGTGTATTTGATTTATATAATGATACAGCCCGTTCAAAAGCAGCAGTATCAATACATTCATTTAGCGAAAAATCGGCTTTGTACCTTTCTGAAAAACATGCATTTATTGGTTTAGACGGCCAAGGGAATATTTCTATTCATTCTTATCTTCAGAATGAGGGAACAATACCTGCCGGATTTGATACTTACGGTAAGAGTTTCTATTATGATGGAGGTACCAATTCTATGCCTCTTGTGAGTATAGACTTGGTAGGCTCTGAGATTGGATATGCCTTGGCATATTTAAAATTACACCCGGATGTTTCAGATGAAACTACCTCTGTATGTAAAAGTTTTGGAGATATTATTGGACTTAGCATTAAAAACAAGGAACTTATTGCTCAAAACAAGCCGCCCGTTTGGACTATCGGAGAAGATTTGTATAATGGTACTGATTATTTGCGAAGCTTTGCATATCCTCAATCAAGGGACCAACCGAGCTATTATAAAGGGAAATATTATGATGAATTAGCTGCTGATCCAATCCTGAATGCGAACATACTGAATTTCTGGTTCTATCTTTTATCTCAAGGTGGAAGCGGTTACCCAGATGAAGATGATACAAAACCTCTCTATTCGGTAGTGGGTATTGGTGCCGAGGAGGCCGAAAAGATAGTGTGGCGTACTGTAATGGAGGTTCCACAGGGAGCCATTATGGATTTTAGTGGTTTTGTCCATTCTGTAGAGCAGGATGTTACGGCTGTGTATGGCGAAAACTCCCTCGAGTTGCATTCCGTTCAGGATGCTTTTTATGCAGTTGGTCTGGGGCCTTCACCCCAAGAACGGCTCATTTCTATCCCTGCCCAGGAAGCGGTTGAGATTAATCCTTGGCCCTGTAGAATTACTAAAGAGATACAATACCCTAATTATGAAAATAAATGGGTGATAGAGATTTCTGAAGATAAAGCATTTCCAAAAGGGCCCCTAACTTATAACAAGGAATTAACCAAGGCCGATAATACCAAGTTGGTGAATGAACAAATGCATCTGGTGGTACCG
>JANXOD010000012.1 GCA_025353765.1 Sphingobacteriales bacterium | reverse complement strand
GGGCCAGCATGTGGAGAGTCCTTATCCCTGGGGAGTTCCTTTTACCTGGACGAGATTAGCAGATGTTCCCAAATCAGAGATTCAGAATTATATTGTTCATGTGTATCATCAGGACGATAAAGAGGAGCTTTTTGAACGATCTTTTACCGCTACTGCGGCTGCTACCCAGGTTGCCCCGACCACTAAACCGGACTATCTGGTTTTACAGGCGAATAATTTTTACCGCTGGACGATAGCAGCCCAGGGTCCTGATGATGTCTTTGGGAATAAATCGATTGGTATAGAGAGTAAACAACTGGGTTTTAAAACGTTATTGCCCACCACCAGCATGGTCTTTCCAACAGATAATCTAATCATTAACCCGTTTGTGAACCCGGACCCGAACTTTGGTCTGTTTAGCCTGAATTGCGGGCATACTGTAAATGCCTCAGGCTATCATTTTGAAATATCTAAAAAAGCGGATTTAAGCAATCCGGTTTTAGATGTTTCCTCTTCGGGGGGCCAATATTCCATGACCACCCCTTTTCATCCCGCACCATCGGCTAACGGGAACAATAAATACTACTGGCGGGTGACCCCTTTAGCTCCGGAACTAACCAAGAAAGATGCCAATACGGTATCGGAGGACCTGAATCCGGGTAAAACCACCGCTCCGGCATTTACCGTTACGTACGATTATGCTTCGACCAAAGTACAACTGGTAGAAGTTCCGGGTGTAGGCTATTTAGAATCTCCTGTTTCTTTTAGCTGGAAGCCGGAAACGGGTGCAAAGGCTGATTATTATAAACTCTATGTGGCCAACAGAGGGGAATTGGGGAGTAAGAATATCATTGATGGCCAGGTTATATTAAATGATGGCGGTACAAGCTATACCCGGAGTTATAAATCCGGAGGTGAGGGTGGAGATTTTTTAACCGAGTACGATCAAGCTGAAAATCCGAGTGACTATTTACCCTTGTCTTCCAATGCCAATGGCTATGAGTGGTCCGTTCAGGCCTTTACCAAAGGCAGTGCTTTTGGAGGCGAATTAGCTAAATCCAGCTATGATGTGCTGCCCGGGAAACCGGAGATCATCACTCCGGGTGATGGAGAAGTGCTGGATGTGAAGAGTGTAAAAAGCGGTGAAACCTATTATGAATTATCCTGTTCTTACATTTCTCCTTGGGGGCTGGATTTTATGGTAGGCCTAAAGAGCGATAAAGGGATGGTGACGGACCTGCTTACTTTACCTCTTTCTTTATCCACGGCCAATGATCCCAATAACTTTTATGCCTTTACCCACCCCTTTCAGCTTCCATGGAATACCCAGTTGTTTGCTCAGTTTGTGGGTAAAGCCCGCCCGGGAAGTGGACTGGACGTAGCCGGTGAGGTACGTTCGTTCAGAACCCCCAAAGATCCCTCTTCCAAACAGCCGCCGGCTAATGGAGCGAATCTGGTGGACTACCACATTACGGTCATGAATAATACGGGTGCCAGCCTTGGGCTAAAGTGGGTGAGTCTGGATGATGGCTCGGAGTTTACCACGGTAGATATTATTGATGCAGATGGCAATCTTGTTCAAGCCGGAGTGGCGGGCCATTTTGCACCCTATAATGTAGATAAAGTAACGACTATATGGGGTAAATTGCCTGCCGGTAAATGGGAGCTGAGGTTAAATGTTACCAGTGTAGATAATAATACTCCGAATCTTTTTAATATCTGGGCGAATGATGATCTTCACGATAAAGTATTGTATGACCACCCGGTGACTTCATCAGATTATTCGGTTGGTCATATATTCAGTATTCCCTTTACCTTGTAATAGCTATGGTACTCTTACAGACAGAGTAATGAGTTAAATAAGGGTAAGAAACAAAATAAAAAGAAAAGAAAAAGAAAAGGAAAAGAAATGAAATTCATAAAAATAGTACGTTTTACTGCAGGAATTATCTTGCTGATCAGTGCTGCAGTACAGGCACAAAGCAAGACCGAGCCGCAAAGAAAGGCGACAGCCTTAACGATCAGTAAACAGTCGGGTGCCGTTACAGGCAGTACTCCGATGAGCAGTACTGTTCAGAACCGGGGTGTAGCTAAATCTTCTCCAGGAAGCATCCGTATGGTTCAGCAACAGGGAATAGCGGATATCACCGGGTTTGTGGTTTCCCCGCCTTA
>JANXOD010000004.1 GCA_025353765.1 Sphingobacteriales bacterium | reverse complement strand
TCATCTTGCATCGTTATTTCAGTTGTTGCATCATTCATTTTATAATTCAATTACGGCTTCAGAATTCATTTTTGTTCGGAGGGCTTTCATATCTCTACTCACTTTTTGCTCTCTCACCCGAGCATATATTTGCGTTGTCGTAATTTTAGTGTGTCCCAGCATTTTGCTTACTGATTCAATCGGCACACCATTTCCCAGCGTTATCGTTGTGGCAAATGTGTGCCTGGCCATGTGTGTAGTTAGATTTTTATTGATATCGCATAAGTCTGCTATCTCCTTCAAATAAGCATTCATCTTTTGATTGCTTTTCATCGGCAAGATGCGGTTGCTGACAATACAGATTTCGTGGTCCCTGTATTTATTTATGATCTCAATTGCTTGGGGTAATAAGGGAACGTTTGCGGAGATCTCAGTTTTTGTCCTGCTCGTTTTGATCCACATTTCATTATCCTTACCTATCGCAATATTAGCCAATGTTAATTTTGACGCATCAATAAAAGCATAGCCTGTGTAACAACTGAAAAGAAAACAATCCCTTACTTCTTCCAGACGTTTGATCGTAAACTTTTTTTCGACAAGCCGTTTAACTTCTTCCTCAGATAATTCTTCGCGTACAACCTTGCGAGTAGTACATTTAAAAGCAGAAAAAGGGTTAAAGCCAATCCAATGATTATTTACAGAAATGGAAATAATCCTTTTAAGCCGTTTAATATAACTCATGGCCGTGTTGTGGTCAATACCTGCTGTTATTTTAAGATATTTTTCAAATCCCGTTATAAAGCCGTATTCGAGCTTATCAAGGTAGATATCAGTTTTGTTGTACTTGTGGACAATGTAATCAGAAACTTTGCTTCTGATCGTTTTATACTTCGTCAGCGTCGCTTTTACATAGTCTTTGCCCACCAGGCTTTCTACGTCCCTATTGTGTTCATCAAATACATCTAAAAGCGATCTTCGCTCATCAGGTGTACCAGTGAACTTGTTCTTGATTTCCTCGGCAGAAATAAAGTCGCTGGTTTTCTGCAACTCAGCGTAGATCCTGAAAATTTCATCTGAAACTTGATGGATATAGCTGTTGATTGTGCGTACGTCATTGCCGCTGCCTTTCATAAAGCCTGTCTTCGCATCCCATTTTTGAGGATTTACTTTCTTTTTTAGCGAGATCTCCGCTCTTTTTCCCATTACGGTAACCCGTGCATATAAGGGAATTTGCCCATTGGCAGCTGCTTTTGCTTTGTTCGCCCAGATCAGGATCGAAAAGCTGTTGGAATTTTTCATACGTAACCATTTTTTAAGTAACCGAATTAATAATTTTTGAACTCTTTTGATGCTGTTTGGCATCGATTTAATTCATTCAAAATCAATTAGTTAAATCTGTATTCGGTTACCTAAATTAAGTGATTCAAATAGGTAACCGAATAGGTAACCGAGTGAATCATAATTGTTGGTCTGAAACGAGCGGATTTGACATAAAAAAACCGCTTAAATCATTGATTTAGGCGGTTTAAGAGGGTTTTGACACCCTTTTAGCGGAATGGACGGGTCATGAACTTCGCTCATAAGCGCCTCATTACCAATATGTTACAAATGCAATTATCAAGTACTTTACGAATCACGCAATAACTGGTAGAATGACTCTAAATCGTTACGTAAATATACAAATTTTTTGAAAAACTAAAAACTTGCAAGAAAAAAGCCTGGTTAGCAAAATAATATTGCATACAATCAAATAATTTATTAAATAACTGATATTCAGAATTTTAATAAAAATCATACGCGTTAAATACTAGGATAACAATTGTCCCTCGAAAACGACGAACCCTGTGTTTAATAAACTGATTTACAACGCGGTAGTTATTTAATTTATTGAGGACTCTACGAATGACGCAATGGGAATTTTTGCCATTTTTATACAAATCCCCTGTTTAATAAAATTAAGCAATTTACTAGCCTTTAATGGTGTCATTTGTGCCCCTTATGGATTCATTAATTGTTTGCCAGGCAGATGTCCAACATGCCAAAAAATTATCCTAATACTTTCAGCTTACTCACCAGGTCATGGAAATATTGAGGAGACCAAATGTCGAGCACTTTCGGGTCTTTTATAAAACGCCTGATATCATTTATTACATAATCCATTTTTACAGCATCAATTTTTTGTTTGAGCAATTCTCTAAATTCCGCCTCTGTGATTTCGTCTTTATCCCAATCTCCGCTGTCCTTCGCCCGGATCACAAAATGACTTAAATTAAGCGGTATGCCTTTCCGGATATACCATTCCATATCGTACCAATCTCTGCCTTTAACATTTTTACCCCATTTACGGAATAGCAAAGCGTGCATCTTTCCTGCGAAAAGGTTAGGAAGTGTTAAGCACTTTACATAAAATGATGCAGGTCGCAACAATAATTTTTCTTCAGTATCAAACCCTAAAGGCGGTTCACGGTCTACTTCAATCTTTATCGTTATGTTAGCTACTTGATTAAGACCGCTTTGTGGGATAATATTTTCCAGGACAAGTTCTTTCCAGATCGTTTCAGATTTTAAAAAAGCGGAATCTATATTGGTCAAATTTGTTTTTTGCTTTTCCCTTATCACTACCTGCATTCCAAGCGAATTAAATTCACCAATAATAGCGTCCTGATATCTACTTAATGAAA
>JANXOD010000036.1 GCA_025353765.1 Sphingobacteriales bacterium | reverse complement strand
CTTTGTTTCTTTTTGGATATTTATAGCGTATTGTCTTGCTTGTTCTTTCCCTAGCTGAGCATCCTTTGAGGTTTTTTTTGCTTCTAAAACTGCTATTGGCTTTCTATCCTTTCCCAATAATAAATAGTCGCAAAATTGATTTCCGTATATAGCCTGTTCTTCAGCAGCCATATTTTTTTTGTATGCTATGCCATATTCTTGAGCTATTTGCGTGTGGTCATTAACATCCCACCCAGCCTTTTTTAAGTGGCTGTCAATTAATTCTTGGCGGGTTAATTTTTCGGTTCTCAAAAATTTTAGTAAAATATTTAGCCCGCAAAATAAGAAAAGATACTTAGAGTTGCGGTAAGTATAATAATCATATCAGGGCAGACGCATTAAAATTTTATGGTTATCCCCACCTGTGGATTAAGAGTATGTTGCATATTGTCTTACAAGTTGGTTTTTGCATAAAAAACCGATGTCAAGTATCATTGAACACTTTAGCAGTCTTACTGACCCACGAACGAAGGAGCATAAAAAAGAGCATAAATTAATAGACATTCTCTTTATTACCATAGCAGCAGTTATTTGTGGGGCAGAAGACTGGAATGATATAGAATTATATGGTGAGCAAAAAGAAGAGTGGCTGAAAAGCATACTGGAACTACCTTCGGGCATTCCATCACATGATACATTCAACAGGGTGTTTTCACTTATTGATCCTGTGGAGCTACAAAAATATTTTATTGGCTGGGTACAATCAATAGCCAAGATAACCGATGGACAAATTATCAGCATTGATGGTAAACGGATGTGTAACAGTGGGGAGCAGGGAAAGAAAGCCGTCATACACATGGTAAGTGCCTGGAGCAATACCAACAGCATGGTGCTGGGGCAGATAAAAGTAAATGACAAGAGCAATGAAATAACCGCTATACCAGCGTTGCTGGATTTATTGATGGTAAAGGGTTGCTGGATAACGATAGATGCAATGGGTTGCCAAAAAGATATTGCTGCTAAAATAAAATCTAAAGAAGCCGAGTATATCCTAGCCGTAAAAGATAATCAGGGGCACTTGCATGACGACATAAAAGATGCTTTTAAACATGGTATCATAGAGCAGGTGCATGAGCAAAGCAATCTTGGCCACGGCAGAATAGAAAAGCGTAGCTGCCGTATAATAACGGCAATGGAATGGGTATGTAAAAGTGATGACTGGATAGGCTTACAAACATTAATAGAAATAAAAAGCGAAAGGACAATAAAGGCAACGGGCGTAAAAGAAACCCAAACCCGGCATTACATTAGCAGTGTCCTGTCAACAGCCAAAAGATTTAATGAAGCCATAAGGGAACACTGGGCTATAGAAAATAATTTGCACTGGATATTGGATGTGGCTTTTAACGAAGACAACAGCATGAAAAGGGCCGGCAATGCAGCAGAAAATTTTTCTGTAATCAGTAAAATAGCACTGAATGCTGTCAGGCAAAGTGAGCAGAAGAAAGGAGCAACAAAACTAAGTGTGAAGTCGAAAAGGAAAAAAGCAGGATGGAGCAATGAGTACTTAACAACTATTCTTACTAATGCTCATTAATTTTTAATGCGTCTGCCCTG
>JANXOD010000035.1 GCA_025353765.1 Sphingobacteriales bacterium | reverse complement strand
AGGATGAGGAAGTTCTAGAGGATATAAATGGAGTGATTGGGGTTTTAGAGGATTGGATGGAAGGAAGGTGATTTAGTTTAATGCTTAACCACCTCCGTCTTGTTCCGCTGCACTGCACAATCCACCTCCGCCAGCGGAGGAGAGAAAGAGCATGTCCTCCGCTGGCGGAGGTGGTTAGACGGTTATATGTCAATCATCCTCTAAATCCTTCGCATCCTCTGCCATTTCTCTTTTAATCTGTCTTCCTGCATTCACATTCACATAAGTGACATACATAAAAATCAATCCTACAAAAAATACCACTAAAGGATATAGCCATATGATCAGGGAGTTTTCGGAGGCTTTTGAAGGATCATCTTTTTGATAGAGCACATCCACATCATATCCTGTCATATTGATAGAAGCCGTTCCATAGAATTTATATTTCTTCCCATCATTTGCAGTAAACTGAATAAGGGGATAATCATAATAGCGCATACTATGTGATCGTGTATCATAATAGGAATTATGCGCTACACTGATAACAGTACCTACAACCGGAACAGATTTTTGATAAAAGATATAATTTTTGATACCCCAACCCATACCGCCCAATATTCCAATGGCAGCAATTACACCAAACATTGCGTTTTGAAGTTTCATACCTGTCAATTATTAACTAAAGTGATTTCAAATAATTTATCCCACTTTTTCCCGGTCACAAAGAGACGCTTTGTTTTCTTATCATAAGCTATTCCATTCATCACATCAGCTTTGGCATTCCGTTTTTCCTGAGGGTATAGTTGAGTTAAGTCTACTTCACCGGTTACCTGTCCGTTTTTAGGATTGATAATTACTACCCTTTCAGTTTGCCAAATATTCGCATACAATCTCCCGTCTATATATTCCAATTCATTTAAATTCTGCACCGGTCCGTTCTGGTCGTATACTTCTATATATCCTTCTTGTTTATAAGTGTCTTTATTCAGGAAATAGATATTATTCGTACCATCCGAATTGTAAATTTTCTTCCCGTCAAAACATAAACCCCATCCCTCACGGGGATACTGACAAGCGAATTGTTTGATGAGTTTTAAGGTTTTAAGATCATACACAAAACCTATATTTTCTTTATAAGTTAACTGCAAAATTTTGTCGCCAATGATGGCGATCCCTTCTGCAAAGATCTTTTTATCGATATCTGTTTTCTGCAAAACCTTTCCGGTAGATGGTTCCACCCGCCTCAAACTGGAATATCCGATATTATCATCGTTTCCTCCATCGCTTTCATAAAAAGAACCGTTATGAAACTCTAAGCCTTCGGTAAAAGATGCGGTATCATGCTTAAAAACCTGTTTTACCTGGTATCCAAATTTCTTTGGGATCAGTTTAGATTTTAATACAATATTGGTGGTCGCTTCATCGGGTTTTGATCCAGCCTGATATATTTTTGCAGTTATAGAGCGGATCCCTAAGGGCAAACTATCTGTATTGACCGTTACCGGTTTACTGTCCAATGCTTTTACCAGTTTCACAGTATCTGCATAATATACAATGGAATCCACTTTACCATCCGGAAGCTGAAGCTCTAAAACTACCTTATCCCCAAGGTTAAAGGCAGTACCTGCTTCAGGTTTAGTCCAGGTTGCGGTTGTGGGATTTCCTTTTTTATCATTAGTACAATGGAAAGAAAAAAAGATACCAATAAGAGCAATGTATTTTAGATGGATGCGCATTTGAAAATTTTTAATAGTTGCAAGATACAATTTAGCTTTTATCCTTCAGGCCAAAATGCATCTTCAATATGGTTCAATGTATGTTTCCCTGATTTATCAAATAGAATAGAAATAATATCAAACCGGATTTCACCTTGATGATTCATAATGTGAATATATTCCTCTGCTGCCAAAACCATCTGTTTTTGTTTGGCCTGATCTACAAAATCTTCAGGCTCACCAAAGACATTACCACTTCTGGTTTTTACTTCTGCAAAGATGATCAGTCCGTCTTTATAAACGATCAGATCAATTTCTGATTTCCCAAACGTCCAGTTCTCATCAAATATTTCGTAACCAGATTTTTCCAGGTATTCTTTAGCTAATAATTCACCTTGTTGTCCAAAAGTATTATGCTGAGCCATTATTTAAGAATCACCGATCCCAGGAAAATGGAGATCCCTTTTTCTACTTCTTTTACCTGCATATAGCGCTTCATCAAAATAGCCTGGTTATCCGCATCGTTCTCCTGCTGAATCTCTTCACGGATGTTTTTCAGAATGAGTTCTACTTTTTGTTTTTTGAGATGGAAGATCCCGCCAAGAATAGTAGCCCGGAGATTTTCCTTTTCATTTCTCACATAGATCTTTCGCTTGGCGTACCAGTTCTCACTTAAAATATAGGGTGATGAAACCAATGATATGGTCATATCTGCAATTTTACGATTGCTATGTTTAATAAACTCCTGGTTGGTTGGCAATTCACCTTCTTCCAGTTTCGCTTTGTATATATCAATGATTAAACGGCATTCTGGATGTTCAAATTCTACATCAGCGAGATTTGCAATCACATAAGGCGCAATGTAAGTATCTGTAATTCCATCCCAATTCACCTGCTCGTGACCATAATTGATGAGCAAACGGATGATTTCTTTTTCCTGGTATTCATCCGTATGTGTAAACGCAGGCAATTCATCTAGCTCTTCAGCTGGCAGTTCAACAGGGATTGGTTTTTGCGAAGGATTATTACGCTTTGATTTATCTAAGCGCATTTTATTCAATTCCGAAATCAGGATCCGTTCTTCAATTTGAAGTAAAGAACTGCATTCCCGCACAAAAACAGATGCCTTTATGCCATCAGGTATTTTTGAAATACTTTCCACCACTTCCCGAATTACTCCTGCTCTTTTAATGGGATCCGTGCCTGCATCTTTTAACAGGATGGTCGTTTTATACAGGATAAAATCTTTTTTACTTTGCTCTATATGGGTTTTAAAAGCAGCGCTCCCAAACTTTTGAACATAAGAATCCGGGTCATCTCCATCAGGAAAAAGGACCACCTTTACGTTAAGGCCTTCTTCCAGGATCATATCCAGTCCACGTAATGACGCTTTTATACCGGCATCATCCCCATCATACAATATGGTTATGTTTTTTGTAAACCGGCCAATTAAGCGGATCTGTTCTGTAGTTAAGGATGTACCTGATGAAGCCACCACATTTTCAATTCCTGCCTGGTGTACAGATAAAACATCGGCATAGCCCTCTACCAAATAGCAATTATCCTCTTCACGTATGGCTTTCTTAGCGAAAAACAATCCGTATAGAACATTCGATTTATGATAAATATCGCTCTCTGGCGAATTCACATATTTGGGTACAGCCTTATCTGTTTTAAGCGTGCGACCACCAAAACCTAGTACACGACCCGTAAAACTATGAATAGGGAAAATAACACGGCCGCGAAAACGATCATATAGTTTTTCGCCATCTTTACGGATGGTTAAGCCTGTTTCTTCTAGAAATTCAATATTATAACCTTCGGCTATGGCCTTTTGAGTTAAAGCATCCCAGCCATCGGGCGAATAGCCCAATTCAAATTTACTGATGATATCATCCCGAAAACCACGCTCCTTAAAATAACTTAAACCAATGGCTTTTCCCTCTTCACTTTCTGTCATTTGCTGCTGAAAGAACTTGCCGGCCCAGGCAGAAACAATATATAAACTCTCACGACGATCATTCACCAATTGTTCTTCGGGTGAATTTTCGACCTCTTCAATTTCTATACTGTATTTATTGGCGAGATAACGCAAAGCTTCAGGATAAGAAGCTGTTTCATGATCCATGATAAAACGAACCACATCGCCACCTTTACCGCAGCCAAAGCATTTGTAAATTCCTTTTCCTACCGAAACGTGAAAGGAGGGAGTCTTTTCATTATGAAAGGGACATAAGCCAATTAGACTGGTTCCACGTCTTTTTAAAGACACGAAATCGCCAACAACATCCTCAATACGTGATGTTTCAATAATTTTATCGACGGTTTCCTGTGGAATCAATGTATTTATTTTCGGTGAACTCTAAAACAAAAGTAAGGAAATAAGTTAATTAGCTAATTGGCGTTATCTTTGTTAATAGTAAAGATGAACAATCAAACCCCTATGTCACAAAGAGCAAAAATTTTTAGCCTTTATGTACTTTCTATATTAGTGGGCTTTAGTCTTATCTTAACATCTTGTAAAAAGAAAGTAGCCACACCAACTGTAAAAACGGAGGATGTATATGTAGCCGGATCAGTTGATACAACAATTTTCTTTGGAACTTTAAAAGTGCCTGCTTACTGGAAAAATGGTGTGAGAACTACCCTGATGACAAATACTGCAGGTTCTGTCACAGCAATAGCAGTAAATGGAAATACCGTATATTCTGTTGGCTACATTACTTCAACCCCCGGTCAGGTTCTTTTATGGAAAAATAAAACAACTCCGATTAAAGTAACATTAGATGGCGAAGCCGAGGCTTATGCAACCAGTATTGCTTTATCTGATATAGGAGATATTTATGTAGCAGGTTATCAAAATGATGGTATTGGCAGCAGTGCTGTTGCTAAATTCTGGAAAGTACCTGCAAATGGGAATTCATCAACGTCATTACCCTTAAGCAAAGGGAGTTATAAAAGCAATGATACTTATGCTAATGGTATTGCTATAGTAGGTTATGATATATATACTACAGGGATTGTATATAATGGTTCTAAAAATATTGCTGTAATATGGCGAAATGGAGGATCATACATTCCATTAACTAATGGTACATTTAATGCTTTTGGTGAGGGCATTGCCACATCAGGTAATAACGTATATATAAGTGGGTACGAAAATAACACCATAAAGTGTTGGAAATACGATGGGATATCTGCTGCTGTCACTCCTCTTTATAGTCTTGGCACCACAGGTAGCTCAGGTACGAGCATAAATTGTATAGCAGTAGGTAATAATAAAGTGTACATCGCCGGATATGACTATTCAGCAACTCCTTATAAAGCGATGTACTGGAATAATGGTAGCCCTTTTATATTACCTACCAGCTCTACAGATGAACATACATCTGCCATAGCGGTAGCAGGAAATAATGTGTATGTAACCGGATTTTTTACTGATGCCCAAACTATGTCCCGTAGAAGTATTCTCTGGAAAAATGGTAAAAAAGTATCTGGCTTGGATGGTTCACAAAATATTGATGCCGAAGCTCTATTTGTCGTGAAAAATTAATAAAAAGCATAAAATTGGAAAAGGCCGTCTTAGAAGAGGTGGACTTTTTGCTTTGTTTATTTCTTTCCCATTTGGTAACCTTTATGCAAAATCAAGAAACTGGCTCGTTCTTCTTTTTTGAAGGGTATATCCCAGTTCCCCTGGTAAGTTATTTTAGTGGGTAATAAAACCTCGTTATTGTCGAAATAACCAAGCTCAATATTCATCTGGACATTAAAATCAAAAAGCATATTATTATATTTCATGTCCACATACCGGCCTAAAATCTGAAAGTTCCGCATATCAAAAATGGTAGTTAGTTCTTTAATCATTAAGCCGTCTTTGGTCCAGCCAGATATATCTGGTTTTATACTCACTTTAAAACGATACACCGGAATGGAATCCAGGTAAGTTCCCCTATAAAACGTATAATCGTAATACTGGCGCATATTTGCTGAGAAAATTTGGGTCTTATTGCCAATAAATGGAAGCCCTTTTATGGGCCTCCCCGGACTAAAAATGAGTGTTTTTAATTTATCCTTGTAGGATTCATTACTTTCTCCTTTTGCACCAGCCACAGGTGCAGAAGGCACAAAGTCTGAGTTGTAGGCATTCATAAAAATATAATCAAACATCTCTACGGTATACAGCGAATATTTACCATTCTTTTTATAAAGTTTACCCGTATCCTGCTTAGCCAGATATTCCATTTTGTGCGGGCCATTATTATTATGGTGAATTTTGCGATAGATCTTTCCTTCTATATTGTTCTTTTTATCATAGGTAAAAATGCGATTTTCGGCATTAAAACTATATTTCTTCATGTTACGAAAAGCCTGGTAGAAACTGGTATCGTTCACAATTTCCTGGATGAACGATTCTGCTGTAAGACGTGTAGATTTGATAGAAACGGCAGAATCTATAACGATTGTTAAAACAGTATCCGGGTTAAAACGAGGTATTTGCTGTGCGAAACTTGGGCTTGATATAAATATCACAAAGAGTGACAAAATTATTTTTTTCATAGCATATTATTAAACAAAAAGCCTTCCAAATACTTAGAAGGCATTAATTTATTCCAGTTTCTCTTTAATTCCCTAGCTGTTTTAAAGCAATATAAGCCATCAGGCCGGTACTTATATTCAGAGAATTTTCATCCACATCAAATGTAGGTGTATGCACCGATGAAATGATTCCTTTTTCTTCATTACGTGTTCCTAATCGATAAAAACAGGCATCCGCAACCTGAGAATAGTATGCAAAATCTTCTGCGGCCATCCATATATCCAGATCAAGAACATTTTCTTTACCTAAATACTCTTCTGCAAAACCACGAACCTGTTCTGTTAGTTTTTCTTCATTGATTAAAAATGGATAACCTCGAACTATATTAAAATCGCAGGTTCCACCCATCGCTTCGGCAATACCCTCGGCCATTTTCTTCATTTTTTGATGCGCTTTTTCACGCCACTCTTCATCCATCGTGCGGAAAGTACCTTCCATATATACCTCATTAGGAATCACATTGGTAGCACCATTGGCAATCACTTTACCGAAAGACAAAACAGATGGCAATCTGGGATCGGCAACACGACTTACAATTTGTTGCAACGCTATTATAATATGAGATGCAATTAAAATCGGATCAATATTTTGCTGAGGTTGTGCACCATGTCCGCCTTTACCGTGTACTGTAACATAAATCTCATCTGTAGATGCCATATATTTCCCCGAACGGAAACCCACTTTGCCTGCTTCAATCAATGGCATCACATGTTGGCCAATCACTGCCTGAGGTTTAGGGTTTTCTAATACCCCTTCTTTAATCATTACACTAGCACCACCTGGTAATTTTTCTTCTGCCGGTTGGAAAATCAATTTCACAGTTCCTGCAAATTCGCTTTTTAATTCGCTCAGTATTTTAGCTGTTCCAAGTAAAGACGAAGTATGTACATCATGGCCGCAGGCATGCATTATTCCCACATTTTTTGATTTATAAGGGACTTCATTCGCTTCGATAATTGGAAGTGCGTCCATATCAGCACGCAGTGCAACGACATTTCCAGATGGTTTTTCTCCTGAAATCAAGGCTACCAATCCGGTATCGGCCATTTTTTGATAAGGAATACCTAATTCATCCAATTTGGCTGCAACAAAAGCAGAAGTTTCATACTCATGAAAAGATAATTCCGGATGGGCATGTAAATGCTGGCGATTGCTAATCACATCCTGTTGGATTTGATTAGCGAGCTGGCTAATCTTGTGCTTTAGAGTTTCATTTACCATTGCAATGGGCTTTACAAATCTTCTCTCTAAAAAAAGAAGTAATTATATGTTCATTTAATAAGAAAATTATCATTTATTATCTTGGATTAATTTTTTCAGAGAAAATAAAAACTGTGGGATAGTATTTTTTTAGTTCATCCTTTAATTTCTCTGCATCCAGTTTTGTGCGAAAATCACCAATACGCACTTTATAGTTTGGTTGTATATAGCTAATATATGTTTTGATTGCCGGATATAAGGATTTAAAACGTGCCTGTTCTTCGTAAGCTATTTTACGATCAGAGCCCGAGAAAATTTGTAATCTGAAACCTGAAACAGCAGATCCGAGATTTGAAGATCTATTTAATTCAATCCGTTTTGCTATCAGACTATCTATTTGGGGATCTTTAATTACTTCTACTTTACCTGTATGTTGTGCAAATGCACTCTGACAAAGAGAAACTATTAAACAAAATCCAACGATCAGTCTGATATATTTCATAGCATTTATACTACGCCAACACCATGACAATTCTTATATTTTTTCCCGCTTCCGCATGGACAAGAATCATTTCTTCCAATTTTGTTTTCTACACGAATAGGCTGCGTTTTTTGCAACTCACGAGTATCATCAACCGGAATACCATTCGTAACCTGCCCCAGTTCTGGTTTCGAAACTTTTAATTTACTTAGATCCTGCTTAGGTTGCGGACGAGCTTCACGTACTTCTGCTGGTTCCTGAGATGGTATATTTCCTTTAAACAGGAAGCTGACCACATCCTTATTAACGGTTGCAAGCATTTGTTTAAACAGGTCAAAGGCTTCCATTTTATAAACAATCAATGGATCTTTCTGCTCATACACTGCATTTTGTACAGATTGCTTCAATTCATCCATTTCACGCAAATGCTCTTTCCAGGCATCATCAATTAAAGCCAAAACAACTGTTTTTTCAAATGCCTTAAAAACCTCATGCCCTTTGGTTTCTACTGCTTTTTGAAGATTAGTAGCAACCTGAACGTTACGTATTCCATCAGAGAATGGAACAACAATATTTTCGATATGATCTCCCCGTTCTTTTAAAACGTCTTTTAAGATCGGGAAGGTTTGCTGTGCAATAGATTCAGATTTACGATGATAAAAGTCTTCGATCTTTTCAAAAACCTGATCTGTTAAAATAGGAATGGTATGATCTGAAAAATCTTTTTCGCTAATTTCCGGATCTACCGAGAAAATTCGAATAATCTCCAGTTGAAAACCTTCAAAATTTCCATCCTCTTTGTATTCTGATACAATATCTTCCACCACATCAAATATGGTATTGTTCAAATCTACATCCAGACGTTCGCCGAATAAAGCATTTTTACGTTTTGAGTAAATAACTGAACGTTGGGAGTTCATGACATCATCATACTCCAATAAGCGCTTACGTACACCATAATTATTTTCTTCTACTTTACGTTGTGCCCGTTCAATAGATTTGGTAATCATAGAGTGCTGAATTACTTCTCCATCTTCAATTCCCATCTTAACCATGATGTTTGAAATACGCTCGGATCCAAATAAACGCATTAAATCATCTTCTAAAGAAACGAAGAACTGAGAAGAACCCGAATCACCCTGGCGGCCTGCACGACCACGCAATTGACGATCGACACGACGGGATTCATGGCGTTCTGTACCTACAATTGCCAAACCACCAACTTCTTTAACTCCTTCTCCTAATTTAATATCTGTACCACGACCTGCCATGTTAGTAGCAATAGTTACCGTACCCGATTGTCCGGCTTCAGCAATAATATCTGCTTCTTTTTGATGCAGCTTCGCATTCAATACATTGTGTTTGATACCACGGAGTTTCAGCATCCGGCTTAACAATTCCGAGATTTCTACCGAAGTTGTACCCACCAAAACAGGGCGACCAGCTTGTGTTAATTTGGTTATTTCATCTGCAACAGCATTGTATTTCTCACGTATGGTACGATAAACCATATCTTCATGATCTTTACGCTGAGTTTGTACATTGGTTGGAATTTCAACTACATCTAATTTATAGATCTGCCATAATTCGCCTGCTTCTGTAGTTGCAGTACCCGTCATACCGCATAATTTATGGTACATACGGAAGTAATTTTGCAAGGTAATAGTGGCATAGGTTTGAGTGGCATCTTCTACTTTCACATTCTCTTTTGCTTCAATAGCCTGATGCAATCCGTCAGAATAACGGCGGCCATCCATAATACGGCCGGTTTGCTCATCTACTAATTTAATTTTGCCTTCGTCGATGATATACTCTACATCTTTTTCGAATAAGGTATAGGCTTTAAGCAATTGATTTACGGAATGGATACGTTCTGATTTAATGGAAAAATCACGCATCAACTCGTCTTTCTTTGCTATTTTTTCATCGTTAGATAAAGCTGATTTTTCTAAGTCTGCAATTTCAGTTCCAACATCCGGCATTACAAAGAAGTGTGGGTCTTCACCGGAAGCTGTAATGAGCTCAATCCCTTTTTCAGTCAACTCAACCTGATTATTTTTCTCATCAATAACAAAGAATAACTCCGAATCAACTTGTGGCATTTCTTTGCTTTGATCTGCCATGTAATGATTTTCCGTTTTGGTGAGAATCTGCTTCATCCCGGACTCACTCAAAAACTTAATTAACGCTTTACTTTTGGGTAAACCTCTGTGTGCACGCAACAAGGCTAAACCACCATCATTTGCACCAGATTTACCTTCGCTTATTGATTTTTTAGCTTCTATTAAAACTCCATTGATAAAATTTTTCTGTGCGGTAACCAACCGTTCTATTCTTGGTTTAAGATCATAAAATTCATGTTCATCACCACGGGGAATTGGACCGGATATAATTAATGGCGTACGGGCATCATCAATCAAAACTGAATCGACCTCATCCACCATTGCGAAATGCAATTTCCGTTGAACCAAGCTTTCAGGGCTCAATGTCATATTGTCACGCAGGTAATCAAATCCAAACTCATTATTTGTACCAAAAGTGATATCGGCCAAGTAAGCTTTACGGCGTTCTTCAGAATTAGGCTGATGCTTATCAATACAATCTACCGTTAAACCATGGAATTCGAATAAAGGACCATTCCACTCGGAGTCACGACGGGCCAGGTAATCGTTCACTGTTACAATGTGCACACCTTGTCCGGCTAATGCATTTAAGTACGCTGGTAAGGTTCCAACCAAGGTTTTACCTTCACCTGTAGCCATTTGGGCAATTTTCCCCTGATGCAATACAATACCACCAATCAACTGTACATCATAGTGGATCATATTCCAGGTTACTTCTGTACCTGCTGCTAACCAGGTGTTATGATGTATAGCTTTATCGTCTTTAATAAGAACGTTTGATTTTCGTGCCGCTAATTCCCGGTCTGCCTGAGTAGCCGTAACCTCAATAGTTTTATTTTCAGTAAAGCGGCGGGCTGTGTCTTTCATTACTGCAAAAGCCTCAGGTAGGATCTCCAAAAGGACTTTTTCAAGTTCTTTATCACGATCTTTTTTCAGTCTGTCTAATTCGTCATACAAAGCTGTTTTTTCATGTATGGGAAGATTCTCTGCTTCTGCTTTATCCTTTATATCAGCTAATTGTTTATCTATATCTGTTAAATAAGCCTGGATACGAGCCTTAAAATCAAATGTTTTAGCTCGTAATTCATCATTACTTAAACCGGCGAGTTTAGCATATTCTTCTTTTGTTTTCTCTACCAGTGGCTGGATGAGTTTTATATCGCGATCTGATTTGCTTCCGAAAATTTTATTTAAAAATCCTAACATCTTATATTTTACTATTAAAAATCTGATTTATACAACAACTAAGCCATAGGCAATTATAAGTCACATTGGCACAATCGGAGTGCAAAATTACAATTTTAAATGAAGATTAGAGAGGGCCTTCAAGTCCTTTGCCTTAATATGATCCATTAAAATATCTCCGCTTTTGTAGCCTCATATCTCACATCTATAAATATATTTGCTTTATGAATATTCTTATTCTTGGTTCCGGCGGACGTGAAAGTGCATTTGCCTGGAAAATATCTCAAAGTTTTTTGTGTTCCAAATTATTTATTGCTCCAGGAAATGCAGGAACAGAATCATTTGGCAAAAATATACATCTTAAACCGACGGATTTTGAAGGTATGAGGCTATTTATATTAGAGAACAAAATCAAGTTAGTTGTTGTAGGTCCGGAAGAACCTTTAGTGAAGGGAATTCATGATTATTTTCTGCAAGATGAAGATTTAAAACACATCCCGGTTATTGGTCCGCAATGTGAAGGTGCTCAACTGGAAGGAAGCAAAGATTTTTCCAAGCAATTCATGATCAGGCATGGTATACCAACGGCATCATTCAAATCTTTCACAAAAGCTACTTTACAGGATGGATTAACTTATCTGGAAAGCCAAAAACTTCCCATCGTTTTAAAAGCGGATGGATTAGCCGCAGGCAAAGGTGTTTTAATTTGCGAAACTTTAACTGAAGCCAAGGTTGAGCTCGGGGCTATGCTGGTAAATGCCAAATTTGGAGAAGCCAGTAATACTGTTGTCATTGAAGAATTCTTAAAAGGCATTGAGCTTTCTGTGTTTGTGTTAACAGATGGAAAATCATACAAAATTCTTCCGGAAGCTAAAGATTACAAACGTATTGGAGAAGGTGATACCGGTTTAAATACAGGTGGTATGGGCGCAGTTTCTCCAGTTCCTTTTGCCAATGCTGAATTTATGCGAAAAGTGGAAGAGCGTATTATCATCCCAACTGTTGAAGGATTAAAAAAAGATGCGATTCCTTATAAGGGATTTATTTTTATTGGGATTATGAAAGTGAATGATGATCCTTATGTGATCGAATATAATGTAAGGATGGGCGATCCGGAAACGGAAAGCGTGATCCCAAGAATTGAAAGCGATCTTGTTGATTTGCTTTTAGGAGTTGCCAATGAAAATCTCGCAGAAAAATCATTAATTATATCTCCAAAAATTGCAGCTACAATCATGCTGGTTGCAGGCGGATATCCGGGTAAATATTTAAAAGGAAGAGCTATTACCGGGATAGATAACGTAAGGCATTCTCTTGTATTTCATGCTGGTACTGAATTAGATAGTGACATTGTGAAAAGTGTTGGGGGAAGAGTTTTAGCAGTTACTTCTTTAAAAGAAACTCTGTTTGACGCTGTACAAACTGCCACTGCCGATGCTGGCAGAATATATTATGATGGAAGATATTTTAGAAATGATATTGGTGCAGATTTGTTTTAATGAGTGGAATAATACACATCTGCTTTCCTATAAAAGGCCGCAGTTTTAATTTCTGCAGCCTTAATTAGTTTTAGCATATTATTGTTTATTCTTTACTGAGCAAGCACCACATTAGAAAGATTTAAACCTCTTTCTCCACTTACTTTTAAAATATATGATCCTGGAGTTAATGTAAAATTTAATGTATTTTCTGCATTGACCTGAACCGTTTCCTTGTGAAGAATTTTTCCAGACGTTGTAGTTAGCACTGCTTTCACTTCCTTGCCTGTATAATTATTCAGTTTAAATTTAATTGAACTTGTCACCGGATTTGGGGAAACCTGTAATGATGCAGTCTGTGATTGATTCAGACTAAATTTCACTGATTTAGTTCCTTTATCAGCAGACTGGCCATTTAAATCAATTTGCATTAACCGGTAATAGTTGATTCCATCATGAGGATTATGATCATAAGCTATATAGCGTTGTGGCGCAGATGTAGTACCATGCCCTGAAACAGTTGCCATCTTACTGAATTTAATACCATCTAAAGAACGTTCTATTTCAAATCGGTCGTTATTTTGCTCGGATGCTGTGGCCCATTCTATTTTAACATTTTGGCCTTCTGCTCTGGCTGTAAAACTGTTTAGATTAACTGGCAATACAACATCATCAACAACAATAAGATCTCCGGCTGGGTATTTTCCTTCAACATTGGGCGGTAAGTCATCAAACTCATGTAAGATGGAATACTGAGTTCCGGCAGCAGGATCATATTTAAAAGCCACTCCAATGCTATTAGCCCCTCCTTGTTGGGTCATACCATAAAATACGTTTTTAAACTCAGTTAAACTACTCAGAGGGTTAGCACCATTACTGGTGCCTTTAAAGTTTACGAGATTTGTTATAGTACTTGGATTGGCCGGATCAAATGAAAAAAGTGTTCCCAATGTTCCACCATTTTTAGTCATACCATACAGTTGAGTGCCCATTACTATTAAACTACCATTTGGATTAAATCCGCTATTATCAAAATCAGTTAAATGAGTATACCCAAGATTAGGATCATAGGAGAAAATTGCACCCCCATCATTTGGTCCCCCTCCGGCAGAAGTCATACCATAAAGTTTGTTATTAAAAACAGTTAAACTCCCAAAAGGAGTTGCCCCATCTGATATACCATTGTTCTGCCCAAATTCAAATGTTTGGTCAATTTTGTCAAGTGATAGGTCATATTCAAAAATTACGCCTAAATTGTCGCCTCCTCCCGCAGAAGTCATACCATAAAGTTTACCATTTAATTCGGTTAGATTTCCCCAAGGAGCGCTCCCGCTATTAACTAAAATAAAATCCTGGGTTTTAATATAATCATCATTTACAGGATCATAGGAGAAAATTATGCCATCACCACTATTTCCTCCAGCAGAGGTCATCCCATAAAGTTTGCCATTTGATGCTAATACTAAACTGCCATAAGGGAATATTCCATCATTATTACCAGAAGAATCAAATTCATGTAACACAGTATAGTTATTAGTAGTTAGGTCATAGGAGAAAATCACTCCACCATTATTACTACTATTAACTCCTCCTTTAGAGGTCATGCCATAAAGCTTGTTGCCCACCAAGGTAAGATTCCCATTAGGGTTAACCCCTCCCTGTTGAGGATCAAAATCGTGTAATACAACATACTGACTACCATCAATATCACATTTGAAAAACGTACCTGCATTATTTTTACCTCCCAATATTGTCATGCCATACAGATGCTGTTGGGCCTGTGCGGGATGAAATGTAAGAAGTGTTAATAGAGCAAAGAAAGAGAGTAAAGTATATTTCATAATTAAAAGATTTAGAAATGAACAATAGTATATATCAAATAAAAGTATATATCAAATAAATATAACGATTATTTTATTTTTTCAATTAGTTAAAATGCTAACTAGATAGTAAAAGTATAGGTGAATGGGTTTAACTCAGCTTTTGATAGGTACGCCACCATAAATCGGGCATTTCGCCGGAATTGGCCAATTGATAATCTTCATAACGACAAGGAACCAAATGATAGCGTTCATTTTTAGATAATCCGGTTGGATAAGGCACCTGCATCCACCAGCGGTCTGTTTTTTTACTTTTTACAAATACCAGTTCATGTGAGCCATCTTTTAAATTAGTACGATAAATAGTATACTGCGATTTGGGCTGTAAAGGTAATTCCTTTTTGCGGCTATAAAATCCATCCGTAAAGTACCATAACATTTGCGCCATCAACATGGCTGTTTGTCCGTTGGTATCAAAAGCCGGATTAAATTCATAAAACCCAATGGATGAAAGTTTATCATTCATCCCGGCATAGCGACAGATCTGGCAAGCTTCTTCTCCATAAAATCCATTTGGAGTCGCATTTGCATTTGCACCTGCATCTGATGAACGGATGGCAGATATATCAAAACTGATCATATTTGCATTACGTATAATTGGTTCTGTTGTGTTTATTTTACCATAAACATCGCCTAAGCGGTGAACATCAAAATATAATTTATCCATTACCTTTAAACTATCCTGGTTCACAAAATAGCTTTGATAACCCATGTTGCTAAAGTTGAATAGATAGTTAGGTTCGTGTAAAAATATCTTATTTAAATAGGCAGCAGAAGTAGTTTCAATCGTCCCTTCTTTACTTTCGTCCATATCAAAATGAGAATCAATTACTAAAAGATCTACCTTTTGCTCCAATTCTTCATAGACCATGTATTGAGCATAAGTGAGATCCTGCCCGCCGCCAATAATCACTGGTAAAATATTCTTTTTGATTAATTCTGCTACCACCATTTTAAGAGCGATATAGGTATCTGATACCTTAGCACCTGCTTTAATATTCCCCAAATCAACTATGTGGGTATTATAATTCCCTTGGTTTAACTGGTAGAATTTTTCACGTAAATGGTTTGGCGCCAAAGCAGTCCCCTGATTATTTACAGCATTACGATCATCCAGAACCCCAATTAAGGCGATATCATAGGTATTGCTTTCCAAATCTGGGAAATCAGAACTGTAAATTTCTATTTTAGATCCCATCTGGCTAGTGTAAAAACCATCTTTGGGTAATAATTTAGGAAGTTCTACCGGTGATAAAAAATCAGCTATTGACATGAATTGGTTGAGATAAAATTGATTGAAAACGATAGATTAACAATGAAGCCATTAATAACAAATATCCAATTAATCAATTACTTTTGAAAGCATTTAAAAAATTCATTCAAATGATATTAATAACGGGTGCAACCGGATTTTTAGGTTCAGAATTGGTCCATCAATTAATTGGTCAGAGGAAATCTGTAAGAGCTATTAAACGGCAAGATTCTATCATCCCGGAAATATTAAGAAATAAACAAAATATTGATTGGCAAACCGCTGATGCTTTGGATTATTTTTCTTTAAGAGAGGCTTTTCAGGATGTTACTGAAGTTTACCATTGTGCAGCATTTATCTCATTTAATCCATCTGACAAGAAGAAAATGTTAAAGATAAATGTAGAAGGCACTACGAATGTAGTGAACTTATGCCTGGAACATTCTATCAGAAAATTGGTGCACATAAGTTCTGTGGCTGCCGTTGGCGATGGAAAAGCAGGCCAGTTAATTACCGAAAAAGATCATTGGGAGTTTAATACCCATCAAAGCGGATATTCTATTTCCAAATACGAGAGCGAGATGGAAGTTTTTCGGGCAATTGCCGAAGGATTAAATGCAGTGGTGGTAAATCCATCTATTATTATTGGTAAAAATGCAGGGAAAGAAGGAAGCGGTCAAATCTTTGAAACTGTTCATAAAGGATTAAAATATTATCCGGGCGGCAGTTGCGGACTGGTGGACGTGGAAGATGTAGCTAAAATCATGATCGCTCTGATGGAAAGCGATATTACAGCAGAACGTTTTCTAATCAATGCAGAAAATTGGACTTACCGCGATTTGTTTACGGAAATAGCACACCAGTTTCACCTAAAACCTCCTTCTATAGCTTTAAAACCCTGGATGTTACAATTAGCCTATTATGGTTCTAAACTGGCATCTTCTATTACAGGAAATAGCTACGGCCTAACAAAAGACACCGTTCGCAGTGCATTTAAAAATCAGAATTATTCTAATGATAAGATTCAAAAAGCAATAGGAATAGAATTTAAGCCTGTTAAAAAAACTATTACTGAAGTCTGTGTTGGATTAGGAACTCTTTCATAATGACGGCATTTTTCGACCAAAGGAAGAACTCTTTGTATTATACGGCCCACTCTTTCTAACTTATGTGAAATTAAAAAATTTCTAGCTTGTCCTATTTTACTACCATCAGTTTTGTTTTTTCTTGATGATTGCCTGCTGTTAGAGTTACTATATATTCACCAGGCGAAACAGCATTATCCAACTTTATTTGGATGGATCCTTCTTTAACTGAGTATTTTTTATCCCAAACTTTTTTTCCGCCAATGCTGGCTATTTGTATGGTAATATTATCATCTGCTACTCCATCCAATTTAACAGTAAAATCTCCTGTAGTTGGGTTAGGATAAACTGAGAAATTAGTTTCTTTCAGGCTTATTTTTACCGCAATTACAGGGCTGTAAGTAAAATGTTTATCATTATCTATCATTTTTAAGCGGTAATAATTAGTGCCATTTTTAGGTGTTTTATGCGTAAAACTATAGTTTTTAGTATTATTACTATTGCCTGCTGCTGTTATCGTACCAACATTTGTAAAGGTTTTATCTGTATTGTATTCAATAATAAAATGAGATGTATTTTGCTCGCTGGCTGTTTGCCAATTTAAGTTAACCTGGTTGCTTTCAAGTTTACCGTTAAAGCTTACTAAATTAAGTGGAAGCACGCCCTGAGGGTTATTGCGAAGTATAGAGGCAGGCCCTGAATAGCTAGATGTTACGATATCGGGTTTGCCATCGCCATCTAAATCAGCTATCTCTATATGACTTGCTGAGCCAAGACTAGTCGCAAAATCAACTTTGGTAGTAAAATTAATAGTTCCTGAAACAGATGTATTACGTAAGACAGATATATTATCATCGTCACCATCTGATACTGCCAGATCTGGATTACCATCGCCATCCAAATCACCAATTGCTAATTCAGCAGCATTCTGACCAGTGGTAAAATCAACCTCTGGATCAAAAGCGACATTACCCGAAACAGATGTATTATGCAATACTGATATAACATTGGCTCCTTGATTGCCAATGGCCAGATCGGGTTTACCGTCGCCATCCAAATCACCAATCACTACTTTATTAGGAGAGCCAATGCTCGTTGGAAAATCTACTTTAGTGGCAAAAGAAGAAAGATCAATAGTACCCGAAACAGATATATTACGTAATACAGATAAAGTATTATCTCCAAAATTAGACGCTACCAAGTCGGGCTTACCATCCCTATCTATATCGCCAATTGCAACAGAACGAGAACCCGTACCTCCAGTAGAAAAATCAACTTTGGCGGCAAATGAAACACTGCCAGAAGTAGATGTATTGTGTAATACAGATATTTTATTGCTATTCCCACTAGATATTGCCAAATCAGGCTTTCCATCCCCATCCAAATCGCTGATTGCTATATCATAAGGGTTAGATGCCGTAGCAAAATCAATATGGGTGGCAAAGGAAATGATACCTGGACTGGATGTATTTCGTAATATAGATACTGTATTATCAGAACTATTAGTTACTACCAAATCAGGTTTACTATCGCCATCCAGATCGTTTATTGCTACATGAATGGAAGATGAACTAATACCAGTAGCTAAAGTAAGGGGGTTATCAAAAGTGAAACTACCCGAACTAGATGAATTATGGAATATACTTACACCGAAGCCACCAGGCATTACCAGATCAGGTTTACCATCACCATCCAAATCGCTAATTGCTAAAGATTCAAATTGATCATTGCCTGCTGTAAAATCAAATTTAGGTTCAAAATCTGCTGCGGTAATTTCATTTGTACTGGGGAAAGTTACTAGAAATGGTTTGGAAGAATAAGCAGTTAAACCTGTAGTAACATTCAATACAGAAATAGGTTGATAGGTAGCTCCTGTTGGTACAGTAACCATTATCGTATTCCCGACAATACTTGTTATTGGCGCCCGCGTGGCTCCAAAGTAAACAATATTTGCCGTGGCATTAAAATTGGTCCCCGTTATGGTTACTGATGCTCCAACAGGACCTCTTGCCGGCGAAAATAAGCTAATGGTGGGTGCCTGGGCAAAAACATTTTGCACAAATACAATTGCAAACAAAAAAAAACTATATTCTCTTATGATAGCGTTTTTTGTTAGCTTTTTAGTTACTAGTATAAGTGTATTCATGATTTTTTTAAATTAATATGAATAAATATAGTGACAATTATAATACCATTAAAGTTTAAGAAATAGCCTTATATAATTTAATAGGGCAATCTAAAATAAAAGGAGTTTGCTGACATATGCTTCGCATTAAAATAACATAAAAAGCGTTCTGTTGACTTGCAAGTCTACAGAACGCTTCCAGCAATAATATTTTGGGTTATTCTACTACCAAAGTTTGGCTTTTGGTATTTTCTCCTTCAGTCCATATTATAGTATAGGTTCCGGGCGATAAACTTTCTAACTCAATTCTAGCTTGAGAACTATCTTTTGCCAGTTTAATTGTTCTAACTAATCTGCCCTTCATATCTACCAACTTAATTTGTGCAAGATTGGTAATAGTTATTGGATGTTCAACGATTACATATTCCCTGGCTGGGTTAGGGTATAATGCCATTCCGCCTTGCTTAAGGCTTAGTCTAACTGATACAACAGGGCTGTAAGTACACTGTCCGTCTGCATCTGTCATTTTAAGACGGTAATAGTTATTACCTTTTTCTGGGCTTCTATGCATAAAACTATAGTTTTTTGTGCTGCTACTATTGCCTGCAGCTACTACTGTACCTATGTTTGTAAAGGTTTCATTTGTACTATATTCAATGCCAAACTTAGATGTATTTTGCTCACTTGCCGTTTGCCAACTTAAGTTAATCTGGTTACCTTCTAGTTTGCCAGTGAAACTTACTAAACTAAGCGGAAGTGGAGTACCATCAGATTTTATATTTTGGGCATAAATATCAGAGGTATTAGAAAGACTACGTCCATCTCCCCACGTAAAAATCGCTCCACCAGTTCCATCACTTACTAAAGTTTGTACATTTTGACTGTTTGCAGCAGTAGAAATCGCTACACCATCTTGTATCCAAGGTGTGCCATTAACACGCTGGGCATACAGATCAGTATTGCCATTCCGTTGATCTTGCCAAGCAACAATAGCACCTCCTACAACGCCTATTATTTTAGGAATATCCTGAGTGTTTGCATCAGTACATAAAGCTACTTCTGTACCCGTGAAACCTGCAATATTAACTGGCCTAGCATAAATATCAGTATTCCCATTACGATCATCTTGCCATGTTATGAAAACTCCACTAGCACCATCGCTTGCCATATCCGGATTTTTTTGACTAACCCCCACATTAGCATTTGTGCTTACAACTACATCACTAGCTAATAAAGCTTTATTAGAGGCAATATGTTGAGCATAAATTCTACTGGCGGTACTACGATTATCTTCCCAGCAGAAAAAAGCTCCGCTAGCTCCATCACTTACCATTTTAAAATTCTTTTGAGGACTTGGATCACTAGATATGATTTCGCCATTTAGGGCCCACTGTGTAGCCCCACTCATATCAATATGCTGAGCATAAATATCAATATTGCTACCGCCATTAGCACGATAATCATTCCAAGCTATGATAGCTCCGTTAGCTCCATCACTTATTATTTGAGAATGATCTTGGGATTGTGGTTGTAAAACACATATGTCTTCCCCACCAGGTTTCCAGGTTGCATCTACATTACCAGCGGCTAAAATATGTTGGGCATAAATATCAGCACTGCCATTGCGAAAATCATCCCAGGAAATAATAACTCCGCCGCTACCATCACTTACTATAGCCGGAAGTGCTACAGAAGGTCCAGAAGTTGAAACAAGTATACCTGTTGATTGCCATACTTCAGCACCAGCAACAATGTATTGGGTATAAATACCTTCGCCACCTGTACGAGTATCATGCCATGTTATATAAGCACCGCCAGTTCCGTCACCTACTATAGATGGACTTACCTGCTGCCCACTTGCAGTAGGACAAATAGCTAATCCATTAAGAGGAAAAGTAGGATCTAAAGTACCTAGGGCCAAAATGTGCTGGGCATAAATTTGGTAATTGCCGTTACGATTATCTTCCCAGGCAATAATAACTCCGCCGCTACCATCGCTTACTGAAACCGGATTTGTTTGCTGGCCTGTTAATGCACAAACAGCATTATTAACTGTAGCCGACGTAGACCATTGAGCAAAAAGATTTTGCGTAAGGGCCATTGCGAAAAAAAGAAGTACATACTTCTTTGCTAGATTCTTTTTCATTAGTTTTTTGGGGTTAGTATAAGTTTATTCATCAATTCTTTTCTATTATAAAATCTGAATTACAGGCATAAACAATTATTATACCATTAAAAAATTTATACAGAATAGTTCATATAACATGTATTGTGATGAGAAATATTAATTAATATTATGGAGTGTTTTGACTAAAGAAGAATACACTCAATGTCCGATTTATCTATCTGCTTACTTATTTAGAATAATGAGAAACAGTACTGATTTTTATAAAAAGAAGAAAATCTGGTAACTTCATATTCCTATATTTGCATTTATCGCAACATTGAAACAGTTCTATATCATTGATTTTGACAGCACCTTTACCCAAGTTGAAGCTTTGGATGAGCTGGCACGTATATCCTTAAAAAAGCATCCTGATCGTGAAGCTATTTATAAAAAGATAGAAGATCTAACCAATTTAGCTATGGAAGGCAAACTATCCTTTCGCGAAAGCTTAAGCAGCCGTATTCAACTTTTAGCAGCAAACCGAAATCATTTAAAACAGTTAATTACCCGTTTAAAAAAGAAAATTTCCTTATCCTTTTCACGAAACAAAAATTTCTTTAAAAAGCATACTGATACTATTTTGATTGTTTCGGGTGGATTCAAGGAATTTATAGTTCCTGTTGTGTTGCCTTATTATATCCGGAAAGAAAATATTTATGCCAATACATTTATATTTGATAAGGATGATCAGATTATAGGTTATGATGATATGAATCCGCTATCAAAAGAGGGTGGGAAAGTTACTTTACTTAAAGAACTGAACCTGCCGGGAGATATTTATGGAATTGGAGATGGGCATTCTGATTTTCAACTTAAAGAATTTGGAATGATTAAAAAATTTTATGCCTTTACAGAGAATATTGAACGCAAAACGGTGGCCGAAAAAGCAGATCATGTGACACCCAGCTTTGATGAATTTTTATATGTAAATAAACTACCACGGGCTATTTCTTATCCTAAAAACAGGATACTTTGCTTAGTTATAGGCGATGTGCCTGATCTTGCCATTCAAACATTAAAAAAAGATGGTTTTTCTATCCGGCATAAAACAAGTTTTGAAGAAAAATATGTGACAAATGTGGGTATGATGCTTTTAGCCAATGGTGAGCGCTTGGATGATACAAAACTAGAACGTGCAATAAAACTAAAAACTATCGGCTATTTAGGTAATATCAAACAAAAATTATCCCATGAGCTTTGCACGGATATGGGGATTGTAGTTTTTGATGATCCGAAAAATAATCCACGCAATGCTGAATTCATTGCAAAACGTATGATCGAATTTATTAATAAAGGCCATACTTATTTAAGTTCAAACTTTCCTAATCTACAGCTTCCACGAATGGAAAATGCGCATCGTTTAATTCACATCCACAAAAACATACCAGGGATCATGGCACAGATAAACCAGGTTTTTGCACATCATAACATGAATATTGCAGGGCAGTTTTTAATGACTAATGCTCAAATTAGATATGTAATCACAGATGTAAATACCGAATATGATAAGCAGGTTTTAAAAGATCTGAAGCAAATAGATCATACTATAAAATTCAGGATTTTATATTAATTTACATGAGAGAATTATGTTTAGTTTTTGTTGGCGGAGGATTGGGCAGTGTCGCACGCCTTCTGATAGCAAAACTTTATAAGATTTGGCAACCTGATTTTCCTTTAGCTACACTTACAGTCAATGTTTTAAGTTGCTTTATATTTGGACTTGTCTTAATGTTGGGTGTACAAAAGCTTAATGTCAATTACACGCTCAAATTATTAATAATTACAGGCTTTTGTGGTGGTTTTAGTACCTATTCTGCCTTTACTTTTGAAACTGTTGAATTATTTAAAAGCGGGCAAAACGGGATGGCGATAGGCAATATCATTCTCAATTTTACTCTTAGTATAAGCGGTTTGTATTTGGGAATGGCACTTGTAAAGGTATTGGGATAATTAACCTAATAGAGCTAAAACTAAATCAAACATTAGTAGTCAGAAATTATATTATAAATTACAGCATGGAAATTACTCCGGAAATAAAATTAAAATTAGAAAATTTACAGGAAAAATATGAAGCAATGGGTCAGGATATGGCTTCGTACCTGGATGGTTTGCTTCATGCAAATTTTTTAACTTATTGGGATTACATTCACCTGGATACGTTGTTAAGTTTGCAAAGTCCTAAAACATCTTTTCCGGATGAAGAAATATTCATCATGTATCACCAGATTACCGAGCTTTATTTCAAACTGGCTCTACATGAATGCAAACAAATAAGCGATCATCCGGCTTTAACAGTTGATTTTTTTACTGCAAGAGTAAAACGTATCAATTCTTATTTCCAGATTCTAACTAATTCTTTTGAGATTATGGTAGAAGGGATGGAAAAAGAACAATTTTTGAAGTTCCGGATGTCTTTGTTGCCTGCCAGCGGGTTTCAATCTGCCCAATATCGCATGATTGAAATTTATGCCACAGATTTTATACAATTAGTTTCTAAAGATAAACGGGAAGAGTTGCGTAATGCATCCTTACAAGAGCAATTTGAATTTATTTACTGGAAATTTGGGGCTACAGAACTTTCATCCGGAAAGCAAACTTTAACACTGAAGCAGTTTCAAAAAAAATATGGTGATGAACTTATTGCCTTAGCAAATGATACCCGTCATACTAATTTCAGTGCTTTATTAAGAAACTTAAAATCACAAAATCGGGAAACATCGGGCTTAGAAAAGGAATTACGTGAGTTAGACATTCATGTAAATGTAAATTGGCCGCTTGCACATTATAAATCTGCAGTAAAATATTTAAACCGGGAACCGGAAGAAATTAAAGCTACCGGCGGAACAAACTGGCAAAAATATCTGCCTCCCCGTTTTCAAAAACGTATATTTTATCCGGGGTTATGGACTGCAAATCAATTAGAAGATTGGGGTAAAAATTGGGTTATAAGTGTAGTAAATACACCATTAGTCTAAAATATTATTAAACAAAGTACTTAGCTTTTATGTAATTTTGAAAAGAAACTAACAGCAAATACAGTGATTGATACTCTGGATATAAAAGTTAGCAGAACATCTGCATCCCGTTTAGGAAAAACGGACTTTAACAATCTTCTTTTTGGTCGAACCTTTTCTGACCATATGTTTGAAGCCGATTTTGAAGATGGAGAATGGAAAAATTTTGAAATTAAACCTTACGGTGATATAGCAATTAGTCCGGCAGCTTCTGCTTTACATTATGGCCAGGCAATTTTTGAAGGCATAAAAGCTTATAAACAGCCAGATGGCCGCGTAGGGATTTTCAGACCTTTAAGAAACCTTGAACGTTTTAATATTTCTGCCGATCGTATGTGCATGCCAACAGTTCCGGAAGAATTGTTTATGCAAAGTATTATTCAGCTTATTGATATGGATCGTGATTGGGTTCCATCAAAAGAAGGCCAATCCTTATATATTCGGCCATTTATGTTTGCTACAGATGCGGTTTTAGGTGTACATGCTTCTGATGCTTATAAATTTGTTGTGCTTACCGGGCCAGCGGGAGCATATTATTCAAAGCCATTACGTGTAAAAATTGAAACTCATTATGCCCGTGCAGTTGAAGGTGGCGTAGGTTATGCAAAAACTGCCGGTAATTATGCCAGCTCATTATATCCCACAAAACAAGCCCAAAAAGAAGGTTTCGATCAGTTAATTTGGACAGATGCCAAAGAACATGCATACATTGAAGAATCGGGTACTACTAACGTGATGTTTGTCATCAATGATACATTAATTACCCCGTCTACCCGAGATACGATTTTAGATGGCGTAACCCGTCATACTATTATAGCCTTGGCAAATGCCTGGGGAATGAAGGTTGAAGAACGCAGGGTCACAGTTGAGGAAGTAATTACAGCTGCAAAAAGCGGAACTTTGCAGGAAGCATTTGGAGCCGGCACAGCGGCCACTATTGCACATATTTCAGAAATAGGTTATGAAGGTGAAATTTACATCCTTCCGAATCCTGCTTTGCGTGCATTTTCTAATAAAGCCCTTAAGGCCTTAAATGGGATTCGTTATGGTTTAATACCGGATACATTAGGGTGGAATTACCTCTTGTAATACTATGAATTGTATTACAATACGTTGACCAATCTATCTTTTTAAGATTTTTTGGATTTAATGCGTTTACGTTCAATTCGCCGGGCTTTTCTTTTCTCACGACGTTCAGCACGATCTATTTTTTCAATATTCATTTGTTGAATTTTATTCTGCATAGCTTTTTTTGTTTGCTCATCAAAACCAATAATCTCCATAATACCTCTCAACAATCCTTTCCAAAACATATTAAAAAAAGATATATTCAAAGGCCTTTTATAGTTAAAGTTTGCTATCCTGACTAAATTATTTTCTATTGGATTATCTGTTTTAATAATGAATATATTCACAAAAAGAGAGGCAACTCCTTTCTTTTTTAGATGTGTGCTATCAGCATTATTTTTTAAAAGTGCCACTTTTAGATTATTATAAAGCAGGGTCACCTTACCCTCAGATTTTGCAATACTTCCCTTTCCGGAAAAACTCATCTCCTGTACCTTTCCCGATTTTATTTCTATAAGTCCTAAAGGACCTGTTACCCGGTTTAATACACGAGCGTTCATTTTACCCACATTACCATTATAAGTAAATGCCCCGTCAGGAGCATTCAAGCTAAAATTTAAATGCAAATTCACTCTGCCACTGCCCATAATTAAAGCTGTAATATCAGCCTTGCTATACTTATTTTTCAACAACGACAATGAATCGTTTGTTACATTATAGAATTGTCCATTTAATTGGTTAAAGGAAACAGTGCCTTTCTGTTTAGATTCGGGGCTGTATCCTGAGTAGCTGATGGAGGAATTGTTTAATTTAATGGTATCAATCAGAATAGGTAAGCTTAAACGTTTAAAAGCTATGGAAGGAAAATTCCTCGCTTTATCAATAATAATAGCAGGTTTAGGTAGAGCTCTGTTTGCAAAAACAGCTATACTCCCATTATTTAATGATAGGCTGGAGGCAATGATTCGACGCCGAATAAGCAGATCTTTATAATTTATATTCTGTAGAGATATTTCATTAAATTTTATGGAATATCTGTCTTTTCGGACTTTAATTCTCTCAGCAAAACCCATTTCAGAATATCTCGGAATCAAACTTAAGCCTCTTAATGTGGCAAACCCATTTGCCGTTGATGCGGTTAACTCTTTTAATTGAATTGCATAATTACCATCATTTGTTAGCCATTGATTATCTTTCAGTTGCACAAAAATGTTTTTGGTATAATAAAACCTTGATTTATCAAATTGAGAAATAGAATCAATAAGGAAATCATTGATTTTTATGTCCAAGTTTTTTAGCCCCGCTTCCTGATTATCTTTTAAACTTTTATCGATATATTGAAAATCAACATCATGGAAAATAATGTCTCCAATTTTTACGGATTTAAGGTACTTAGAGAGGCGTTGATATAAAGTCCGTTTATCGTCGGCAATGGTGTCCTGGGAATCTGGTACATTTTGATATATCATTCGAACAATGGGTTTATTGATTACAAGAGCCCCAATTTGCAGGTTTCTATTAAAATAAACCTTTAAAGGGTGTAACTGATTCAATATCAATGATGAAACTTGAATGCGATATAGATGTTTGGGAGCTAACCTTTTACGAATTAATTTTTTATAAACGAAAGTATCTGGTTTAAATAAAATGTGCGTAAAACTTACATTACCGGTAATAATATTTGCACTTACATCATCAAAATCTATAGTATACAAACTATCAGTAGATGTTATTATAGCTTCTTTTATTTTCTTTGTTAATAGAGGCTTCAGATGGAAATTAAAATAAATAGCTATAATAATAACAATAGTTATAAATGTGAGCAATGCAAATAAAATTCTTTTCCATAATAATGGCATGCTCTATAATATTTTACTATTGGTACGATCTATTATAATTTCCTTTTAAACATACCATTCTAAAAGCTTACAACAAAATGGCTGACAAACTGTCATTATACTTATAAAAATAGTATTTTTGCACCATAGTATTAAAGTGAATGTTCAATCAAAAATTAACAATAAAAGATTCTAAAAACATAAAAAGTGAATTTAGTCTTCCTACGAGCATGCATAATGAATCACGGCAAGGAGAAGCTCTGGTACTAGCTAAACCTAAAAACCATAACGGACGAAAATTATATATAGAGAGCTATGGTTGTGCTATGAATTTTTCTGACAGTGAAATAGTTGCCTCTCTTATGCTTGATATGGGTTTTGAAACTACACCAGATTACAAAAGTGCGGATGTAATTTTTATAAATACGTGTTCTATAAGAGATAATGCTGAACAACGCGTGCGCAACCGGCTAAAAGAATTTGGCGCTGCAAAAAAAAATAAACCGGGAATGACCATTGGAGTTTTAGGCTGTATGGCCGAACGTCTGAAATCAAAATTTCTGGAAGAAGAAAAATTGGTTGATATCGTTATAGGCCCTGATGCTTATCGTGATCTACCTGCCTTAATCCATCAGGCAGATGAAGGCAACCGGGCAGTAAATGTTGTATTATCCCAGGAGGAAACCTATGCAGATATTAGTCCCGTAAGGTTAAACAGCAATGGGATTTCTGCCTATGTTTCTATCATGCGGGGTTGTGATAATATGTGTTCTTTCTGTGTTGTTCCCTTTACACGCGGCCGTGAACGCAGTCGTGATCCGCAATCAATAGTTAAAGAAGCTACAGATTTGTTTAATATAGGCTATCGCGAAGTAACATTACTTGGCCAAAACGTAGATTCATATAAACATGTCCCTCTCCCTTCTGGGGAGGGCCGGGGTGGGGCCGTTAATTTCGCCAATCTGCTGGAACGCGTAGCTTTAATTAATCCTAAACTTAGAGTCAGGTTTTCAACTTCGCATCCTAAAGATATAACGGATGAAGTTTTATATACCATGGCAAAACATGAAAATATATGTAAACACATTCACCTCCCTGTGCAATCAGGAAATTCAAGAGTCTTAGAAATCATGAACCGGACATATACCCGTGAATGGTATATAAACCGTATAAATGCGATTAGAGAAATATTACCTCAATGCAGTATCTCTACAGATGTCATCATTGGATTTTGTACCGAAACAGAAGCAGAACATCAGGATACATTGAGTATGATGGATTTTGTACAATATGATTTTGCTTATATGTATACTTATTCCGAGCGTCCTGGAACGTTAGCAGCAAAGCGATTTAAAGATGATATTCCTGAAGATATTAAAACACGCAGGTTTAATGAAATTTTGGCTAAACAACAGGAATGCTCACATAATCGTGTAAAACAACAGATTGGGAAAACACTTTTAGTGCTCATCGATGGTTTTTCAAAAAAGTCTGACAAAGATTTTGCCGGTAAAAGCGAACAAAATACGACTGTTATTTTTCCGGTTGATAATCGCTTCAAACCTGGCGACTATGTATACGTTACTATAGAAAGATGTACACCTGCTACTTTGATTGGAAGAATAATTGATAATGACCAGGCTCTTGATCTTAAATCTTTACTATAAAAAACATGGACATTCAAGATATAAAAAACCGCTTTGGAATAATTGGAAATTCTCCCTTATTAAATAGAGCTATTGATATAGCACGACAAGTTGCTCCTACTGATATTTCTGTACTTATTAGCGGAGAAAGTGGAAGTGGTAAAGAAGTATTTTCGCACATAATACATGCTATGAGCGCCCGTAAACATGGGCCATTTATCGCAGTTAATTGCGGTGCGATACCTGAAGGAACTATTGATTCAGAATTATTCGGGCATGAGAAAGGATCATTTACAGGTGCACATGAAGCACGCAAAGGGTATTTTGAAGTAGTGGATGGTGGTACTATTTTTCTGGATGAAGTTGCAGAACTTCCTGTGGGAACCCAAGCCCGGTTGCTACGTGTTTTAGAAACCGGCGAATATATTCGAGTGGGATCTTCAAAAGTTCAGAAAACAAATGTTCGTGTTATTGCCGCTACCAATAAAGATGTTTTCGACGATGTTAGAAATGGAAAATTTCGGGAAGATCTGTATTATCGTTTAAATACTGTTCCTCTCAAAATACCAGCTTTACGTGAGCGTAAAGACGACATTTATCTATTATTCCGGAAATTCATTGCAGATTTTACTGATAAATATCGTAGCCCATCTGTGCATTTAGATCAAGGTGCCCAGCAAATGCTGATGGATTACAGCTGGCCAGGGAATGTTCGTCAGCTTAAAAATATTGCTGAACAGATAGCTGTTTTAGAAAAAAATAGAGATTTAACCGCTCAAAGTTTGCTCAACTATATCCCCAACGAATCGGGGAATATGTTACCTATGCGTATTCAGAATAATAATAAAGAAGATTTTTCTGAGAGGGATATTTTATACAAAGTTCTTTTTGATATGAAAAAAGACATGATGGAGCTAAAAAAACTAGTTGCTGATATTATTCAAAATGGCGATAATACTGCTGCTTTATCATCAAATCAACAAGCCATCAATCAGCTTTACCGTGATATTGAATTGCCGACTAATAATGGTAATAACAGCGATTATAATACACTTACTATTCATCAACCAAATACCGATAAAGCCTATGATATGATGGATGAGGCAGAAGAAGTGGAAGAATCCTTATCCTTAATAGATAAAGAATCAGATTTAATTAAAAAAGCACTGAAAAAACACAAAGGCAAACGTAAATTAGCAGCATTGGAATTGGGAATTTCTGAACGCACATTATATCGCAAAATAAAAGAATTAGAACTCAATTGATTGTCTGAGCAATGCAGAAAATAGTAAAAAAAGTAATCGGCTTAGTTATTATGGCTCTGTTGTTTTTGCAACAGGGATGCGATGTTTATACTTTTTCGGGTGCCTCTATACCCGACAATATGAAAACTATTTCTGTTCAGTTTTTTGAAAATAATGCCCCTCTGGTAGTTCCATATCTAAGTCAGCAATTTACCGAAGCATTAAAAGATCGTATACGTAATCAATCGCGTTTAAGTATTATAAGAGCAGATGCAGATGCCAGTTTTGAAGGCCGCATTACCGGTTACAGTATTGTTCCGGTTGCTATTCAGGGTAATGAACGGGCAGGGCTTAATCGTTTAACTATTACGGTGAGTGTAAAATATAAAAACACGTTAAAACCAGAATTGAGCTTTGAACAATCTTTCAGCGAAAAAGACGATTTCCCTTCATCCGGCACCTCACTTCAGGCACAAGAACCAAAATCAATAGCAACAATAAACCAAAAGCTTACAGAAGCTATTTTTAACCGGGCTTTTGCCAATTGGTAAACTTTTATAGCTCTCATATAGAAACAAAATAGTGGAACAAACCGATCATAAAGAAGTAAATCAGGAATTATTTTCCAGCTATGTAGCAAATCCGGCTATATTAAACCAAACTGATTCTAAGAGTTTGGAAATTACATTGGATAGATATCCTTATTGCCAACTGTTACACGCTTTTTATGCGAAATGTTTACACACTCAAAATACTGATCAGTTTGAAACTCAACTTTCAAAGGCTTCAATCTATATGCCCGAGCGGACTACTTTATATACTATTATTAACCATCCTGAAAGACTACAAAAAGTAATTTCTACTGAACCGGAAGAAAAACAATCAAATAATTTAGAAGTTTCTGCTGAAACTAAAGATAAAGAGTCTGAATCGGTAAAACTGAAAGATGTAGAATTGGAGCCTTTAAACGAACCTCCAACAAGTAACTATGCGAATGAAGAATATGTTATAGAAGAAACAGTCGAAGAATCTATGGCAGATCTGGATTTAAATCAGCGAACTCTATCTCATCCTGAAGAAGAAAAGCTAATTCTAGGAAGTATTGCATCAGCAGATTTTTTTGCATTTGAGGAGAAACTGGGTATCGATTCAAAAGAAGAATCTGCTACAGGATATCAGGCAAGTATTGCACCTCAAACTATAAATGATTCAGATGGCCGGAAAGTATCTAAATACGATGATGATAAATTGCCATATACTTTTTTGTGGTGGCTAGATAGAACCCGAAAAGAACATTCTGAGATATATCAGCCTTATGTTAATTTTAGACCTGACGTAAATCAGGATATTAAAAGAAACAACATAAATGAACTTAACAGCCAGATTATAGAAAATATCTTTCATCTGCAATCTCCTTTAGAGCAATTAGAAATAGCACCAACAACAGCTCCTTTTAATGTTAAACGTAAAGAAGAACAAATCATTGAGAACTTTATAAAAGAAGAACCCCAGATTAAAGCGGCACAGCCGGAAAAGCTGGATACAGAAAACAAGGCCCGTAAAAGTGCGGAAGATGCGAATGATCTCGTATCAGAAACACTGGCATCCATATATATTGATCAGATGCTATTTCACAAAGCCATTGATACTTACAAAAAATTAAGTTTGAAATTCCCGGAAAAAAGCGTTTACTTTGCCGACCAAATTAGTGAATTAGAAAAGAAAATAAATTAAGTAAATATGTATTACGCATTAGTTATTCTGGCCATCGTCGTTTGTGTGTTATTAGGATTAATCATTCTGATTCAAAATCCTAAAGGTGGCGGTTTGTCTTCAGGATTTTCCGGGTCGAACAATATCATGGGTGTACAACGTACCGGAGATTTTTTAGAGAAAGGGACTTGGTTTCTGGCTATCACACTTATGGTTTTAGCTTTACTTATTAATGTGGCTATACCTAAAGGCGGTGTAGTAAATGAGCAGAATAACGAAATTCAAAAGCAAATAAATAAACCTGCTCCGGCTTCTGCACCAACAACTTTACCCAATTTGCCTGCTGATAGTTCAAAAAAATAAATATTTATATAAAGCATAAAAAAGGCTTCCTTTTAGGGAAGCCTTTTTTATTGGCTGACATTTTAGCTGACACGATGACATCGACTTAGTATATAAAACTCCTCTAAGTACTTTAAGGATGAAATTTTGACAAGAATCTAATTATAATCCTATTTGGCATAATTACTGACTAAATCCTAATAGAAAAATTCAATAATTAAACAACATAATTACATGGCATTAAATATTAAACCTAGCGCAGACCGAGTAGTAGTCGAAGCTGCTGCCGCTGAAACAATGACTGCTTCAGGATTATACATTCCTGAAACTGCACAAGAAAAACCACAAAAAGGTACCGTAGTTGCTGTAGGACCAGGGAAATATGCAGATATGACTGGCAATCTAATACCGATGGCTTACAAAGTAGGTGATGAAGTTTTATATGGTAAATATGCGGGTACAGAAATCACACTGGAAGGAAAAGAATATCTGATTATGCGTGAATCTGATATTTTTGCAATTCTTTAAGGATTGAATTTTGAAGGATTAAATATTCTTTCATTCCCTCATTCTATTATTCATTAATTCTATCATTTATTAATTCTTAAAATCTCTAAAAAATGTCAAAACAAGTTAAATATAATGTTGAAGCCCGCGATGCTCTGAAAAGAGGCGTGGATATACTTGCCAATGCAGTTAAAGTTACATTAGGTCCAAAAGGACGTCATGTAATTATCGATAAAAAATTTGGAGCACCATCAATCACTAAAGATGGTGTAACTGTTGCCAAAGAAATTGAACTGAAAGATCCTATTGAGAATATGGGTGCTCAAATGGTTAAAGAAGTTGCGTCTAAAACAGCGGATATTGCTGGTGATGGTACCACAACTGCAACTGTTTTAGCTCAGGCTATTGTTACTGCAGGTATCAAAAACGTAGCTGCCGGCGCAAATCCAATGGATTTAAAACGTGGTATTGATAAAGCTGTGAGAGCAGTTGTAGAAAACCTGAAATCACAGAAGCAAGATGTTGGAGATGATTTTAGTAAAATTAAACAAGTAGCTTCTATCTCTGCAAATAATGACGATGTGATTGGCGAAATGATTGCGGATGCTATGAAAAAAGTTGGAACACAAGGTGTGATCACTGTAGAAGAAGCAAAAGGTACTGAGACTGAAGTAAAAACGGTAGAAGGTATGCAGTTTGATCGTGGTTACTTATCTCCATACTTCGTAACTAATGCAGATAAAATGGAAGTAGAATTAGAAAGTCCTTACATCCTGATCTATGATAAAAAGATCTCTTCGATGAAAGAATTGCTTCCTATTCTAGAAAAACAAGTACAAACAGGTAAACCATTACTAATTATCGCCGAAGATTTAGATGGTGAAGCATTAGCTACTTTGGTAGTAAATAAAATTCGCGGTTCTTTAAAAGTAGCTGCTGTTAAAGCCCCTGGTTTTGGCGATCGTCGTAAAGCGATGTTAGAAGACATTGCTGCCCTTACAGGTGCTACTGTTATCTCAGAAGAAAAAGGGTATAAATTAGAAAGCGCTGAATTAACTCATTTGGGTCAGGCCGAAAAATTGACTATCGATAAAGACAATACAACTATTATCAATGGTTTTGGTAAACCGGAAGACATTAAGAAACGTGTTAATGAAATCAAAACTTCTATAGAGATTACCACATCAGATTATGATAAAGAAAAACTACAAGAACGTTTAGCAAAACTTTCTGGTGGTGTAGCAGTATTATATATCGGTGCAGCTTCTGAAGTGGAAATGAAAGAAAAGAAAGACCGTGTTGATGATGCGTTACACGCAACACGTGCTGCGGTTGAAGAAGGTATTGTTGCCGGTGGTGGTGTAGCTTTCATTCGTGCGATTGAGGCTTTGAATAATTTAAAAGGCGAAAATGAAGATGAAACTACCGGCATAGCAATCGTCAAACGTGCTATCGAAGAGCCATTACGTCAAATTTGCGAAAACGCAGGTATTGAAGGCTCTATTGTAGTTCAAAAAGTAAAAGAAGGAAAAGGTGATTTTGGTTATAATGCCCGCACCGATAAATACGAAAACTTAATCGGAGCCGGTGTTATTGACCCGACTAAAGTTGGCCGTGTAGCATTAGAGAACGCTGCTTCTATCGCCGCGATGTTGTTAACTACAGAATGTGTGTTAGCAGATGATCCTGAAGATGAAAAAGGTGGTGGTATGCCTCCAATGGGTGGCGGTGGAATGGGTGGAATGATGTAATATCATACAGCTTAAAACTACTAAATACAATAAAAAAACCTGCTCAAATACTGAGCAGGTTTTTTTGTGAAAAGCAATTCTATAGTTCTTCGGTTCAGATGGGTTTATTTTGTTAGTCTGTAACAGGTATTACCGATTAACTGTTAACAGAAGAATTAAAAACTGTTTGAGGCCCTTTAAAATAGCGAATCCATTTATTATCCGGCTGTATTGTTTTCACTGTATGATTAATTATTAAGTTTTTCAAAACTTTGGGAAGAATTTTACTCAAGAGGATAAAAAAACGATTCATTTTCCCTGGTATGATTACTTCTTTGCTTTTTAACAATGCATTTATTGCAATAAATGCCACATCTTCAGGATTCATTATCGACATTCGAGAAATCCAGTTCACTGTTCTATTCGTTAAAATTATGGCGAGATTTGTATTCATACCGCCAGGGCATAATACACTCACATGAATATCATCTTTCTTTACTTCTTTACATAGACTTTTGGAGAAAGAGTAAATAAAAGATTTTGTAGCACCATAAACTTGTTTTTGGGGTAGATAAAAAAAAGAGGCTATACTGCTTACGTTCAAAATATACGAAGGAGTATTCTTTCTGTAGTTAGCTAAAAATAAATGAGTAATAAGTGTTGTAGCCAACACATTCAGTCGTATCTGCTTTTCGTAAAAAGATGCACTGCCTTCTGCGAATAAATGGGTATTACCCATTCCGGCATTATTTATCAGCATATTAAGCTGGACCTTTCTTACAGCCAGATCAGCAAATAATTGTTGGCAACTGTTATCCAGAGTAAGATCTTTTTCAAATATCAAAACCTCTACTCCCAGATTTCTATAAATAAAATCTGCTAATTGATCCAATCCGCTTCCGGACAGAGCTACCAATACAAGATTCATATTCCTTTGAGCGCATTCTATTGCAAAAGATCTTCCCAATCCTTCGCTGGCACCAGTGATAAGTGTAAATAATTTAGCAGGCATTGCTTTTTTGTTCCAGGAAGAAAATAGTTTTTCGAATGGCCTCCTCAAATGGAGTTATTTTATACCCCAACTGCCTGATAGCCTTTTCGCTGGACAGAGCTTTATTGCAATAAATGTGATTGATGCTCTTGCTGGTTACAAATGGCTCTTTTCCACTTAATTTTGCTTGTAATATGTTCCATAATCCTAAACTTGAAATGAGTAATTTTGATAGTGGAAAAAGTTTGCCTTTCATGCCAGCCTGTTCACGCAATACACGAAAAAAATCTTTGAAAGATCTGTTTTCTCCGCCAATTATATACCGTTCATTTCCCAAGCCCTTTTCCATTGCTAATATATGGCCATTAACCGCATCCTCTATAAAAACATAATTGGAGATATAATGATCTGGACTTGGGTAAAAACTTATCTTATTACGGATAAATTTTTTGATCATCGTATTAATACTGAAAGGATGCGTTTCTATACCAGGTCCGAATATTTTTGTAAGATATACCGTAACTGCAAACAAACCTTTAGCACTGTATTCCTTAATTATATTTTCACCTATGTATTTGGTCAATTCATAATCATTATCAAACGCAGTAATGCGTGGATCTTTTTCTGTTAATGGCTCTTTAAGCGAGGCTCCCATTACACCACCACTACTGGTGAACACTAATTTTTTAATGCCTTCTTCAAGGGATACCGACAATACGTTATGAGTGCCTTCAACATTTATTTTAAAAAATGCAGAAGGGTCTTTTGAATAAAGTTTGACAAGAGCAGCACTGTGATACACCTCTTTGCAATCCTTGATTGCGGGACGTATAGAGTTCTTATCTGTTATATCACCTTTAAAAGCTATAATATTTTCATGTTGTGGGAGCAGAGGTGATTGTGGATTACGAACCAGTGCATGCACAATATTTCCTTTTTTAGCTAATGTAAGTGCTAGCATATGGCCAAAATAGCCGGTGGCTCCTGTTACTAAAATTTTCATCTGGGTAGTTTATTTTTATGGTTTATAGCAAAGGATTTTATAATAGAAATCTCATAAGTTAATGCCAACGTAAGGTGAATTGTAATAGCAGGCCATACCGACTCATTTATAATTGACAAAACGCATAGCATAATTCCAAAAGGTATGGTACCAAGAATTTCTTTTTTATTACTGAAATAATGTATGAGCATATAGAACATAACATTGATAATTACTGCAGTAAATATTCCTAGTAAGCTTATTGCAAAAAACAAAAGAAGGCCCCGGAAAAAACATTCATAAACTATCAGGAAAGCAATACGAATAGTAAGGACCCGATTAGCCTCTACTTTATTGAGGCATTTGCCCGAAAAAGAAGTCTGTAAATTCGCTAAATCTTTTTTTACCGACTTAAAACTGATAAATGCTGTTATGGGTAGAACAATAATCCACGCCACTAATCCTACTACATTAAAATGACTTCGGTTGAGTAAAAATATCGAAGGATTAATGGCACCAGATAAGATCCCAAATGCAACTCCTAGGCTTAAAATAAAGATCCCTAATATGTACTTAAACAACAAAAAGTTCATCATACCCGATCCCGATAACACGTCCATTAAATTTTTGCTTTTACTTTTTGCAGCTATTGCTTCTGCAATAAAAAATAGCACAAAACATCCAAAAACTGGAGAAACTATATTTAAAATGCTAACCATTTACCTATTGTTTTAAAAAATGATATTAAAATTGCGAGTAATACTAAAAGTATAATATACTTATATGCTCCTCTATACTTTGAAAAGGCCATTGTACAGAATTTAAGATTTTGTTTCTTATATCTTTTTAACACAAGAAAAATAAATACCCAAATCATAAATTCTATATTATAAGATAAATTTAGACAAAAATTATATTATTAAATAATATAATATTAATAAAAATTATAATTTATCTTAGTAGAATTGTGAAGTGCTGCGCTACTTTTATTGCATTTTACAGAAGAATCCCTTTCTAAATTTTAATTTTCCGAGTATTAGATTCTGAATGTCTAAATTTTACTAGAGTTGAGTTCAAAATGTCGGTTGCTGGTATTGATAGATTATAATTACCGTAATTACAAACTAATTAGGCAGCCAGGTAGGTAAGAGGATAAATTGGAATGTTACGTAGTATCCAAAAACAAATTACTAAAAGCAATATAATTTTAGGAGTTAATGGATGATCAATGATCCTCCATCTAATTTTTTTATGTTTAAAAAATGAACAGAGTGTATAAACTGAATTTATAAATAAAAAAGGTAAGCTAATTACAAGCATTAAATTGTAATCCATTGCTTTAATTAAATTACCATTCAGCAGGCAATGAATGGCTCGTTGAGAGCCACAGCCCGGGCAATCTAAGCCTGTAAGTTTATGAAATGGACATTGAGGAAAAAAGCTGTACACTGCCGGATTAAATAAGTAATAACATAGTAAAAATGCTATTGACGTAATTATTCCAAAAAAAATGTACAGTTTTTTCAAAAATTATCGAAAGGATTTCATAGATGCTGCACCCACGCCTAATACAACTACAAGAAGAACATATAATACAATTACAACTAAGCCTCCAAAAAAGCCATATTTAACCCACTTACCAGCTTCCCTTGAAGCACTTTCTGCCCCAACATAATCTCCTGAATCATACTTGCTATTTACTTGAGCAGCATTCACAATGCCTACAATACCGAGAGGCAAACAACAGAAAAGGGTTATAAGAATTGATTCTACAAGCCAGTTTTTAGGTCTTAGTGTAGGCATTTGGTTAATAGGCTGTTGTTCCATAAAAATAAAATTTAGGTTTTCTTTAAGCTAAACTATAAAATTTATTTAATAAATTATAATGCTTTTGACTTATTTAATTTTCTGTAATTCTGGCAGTAGTTCATCTGCCCATTCCTTATACATTTTACCTGAAGGATGTAATTCATCTGGAGCTAAAAGAGAAATATCTGTTGCAGCATTTCTTGAACCGGGTGTAATATCAATATAAGCAATGCCTGCTTTAAGGGTTTCATCCTTATTTATAGCATTGAATTTGTCGATCTCTTTACTGATCTTTATTAAATCACGCCCGCTATTTTTAGCAAAAGGAGTTACGCCCCAATCAGGGATAGAAATAACAAAAACTCTATCCTTCTTTCCATCGGTATAATTTAAGGCTGTATTTAGTAATTCCGCAAACTCTTTCCTGTAGATCTCTTGAGAATAACCTCTATACTGATTATTCACACCAATTAAAAGTGTCACAATATCATATTTGCTTTGCAGGTTTTCTTTCTTTATTGCTCCAATTAAGTCATCTGTTGTCCAACCGGTAACCGCAATAATTTTTGGATCTGTTATTTTGATGCCTTGGTCTTTTAATGTATTTACTAACTGATATGGGAATGACTCTGCCTGTGCAACAGACTCTCCTATCGTATAAGAATCGCCAAGTGCTAAATATGTTTTATCCATACTTTTCAATGTGTTGTTTGTTGTTATCTGTTTTTGACATGCTGAAATTGACAAAATAATAGAGAAAAAAACTATAGCTTTCATATTACGAGTTCCATATTAAACAATACGGAAATATGATTGCGAAGGATTTGCTTAACCTCATCCATCTCTATTTTTCTACCTAATTCCTGCTCCATTGAGGTCACCTGTTTATCATCAATACCACAGGGAATAATATTTTTAAAATAAGTAAGATCCGGATTTACATTTAAAGCAAAACCATGCATAGTAACCCATCGGGAACACCGAACTCCCAAAGCACATATTTTTCGGGCTTTTACATTATCTGCATCCAGCCATACTCCGGTGAATCCGGGATATCTTCCAGCTTGAATGCCATAATCTGAAAGCGTTAAAATAACAGCTTCTTCCAATGTACGTAAGTATAAATGAATATCTGTAAAGAAATTATTCAGGTCAAGAATGGGATAACCTACTAATTGTCCGGGACCATGATACGTAATATCACCTCCGCGATTGATCTTATAATAGCTGGCTTCTTTTTCTTCTAATTCATCTTCATTAAGCAATAAATGATCAGGCTTACCACTTTTTCCCAGAGTATATACATGTGGGTGTTCCACAAAAATTAAGTAATTCTCTGTCGGGATTTCAGTATTATTAATGCGGTTTTGAGTTTTTGAATTGACGATAGCAGAAAAAACAGCATCCTGTTTATCCCAGGCTAACTGATAATCTAACAAACCCCAATCCTGAAAGGATACTTTTTTATTCTTCATGATTCATTATCCGTCGCATAGCCTACCATATAACCATCAAATGTATGATAGTGAACTATATAATTGTCCAGAAAATTCTCTACTTCAAGACGAACTTCCAGGTTGCCGTCTGGCTGATAAAGAAATGGACTTAATTTAATATTTGCCAAAAAAGAAACGTTGCTTTTACCATGCAATTTATAAATAGCCTCCTTAGCGCACCAGCATACATAAAGGTGTTCTATTTTATGATCCGGATCAATAAATGCAAGTTCATCTATACTCATAAACTTGTGTGCAACACGCTCAATTTTATCTTTGATGAATTCAATATCTATTCCTACAGATTGGTTTTTACTCACCATTACAGCTGCATAATCATACGAATGACTTAAGGATATATGATGAGGGAAATTGATTAAATATGGCTTTCCATGTTCATCCACCCGGCAATCTATGTACTGCTCGGTATCCATCATATTTCGAAGCAAAACACGAGTACTTAGCCAATGTAAATTTCGTTTGCTTTTATTTAATGTTTGCAGGTATGATTTTTCATGCTCTTTTAACTGTAGTTGAGCTACAAGTTCTTCAGCTGTTTCTTCAATTTTCCAGATAGCATACGATGTATGCTGATCTATTTCTTTGCGATAAGCAAGGGCCATTTTTTAATATACCAATACGTGTAAAAGTATCTCAAATTAATCATAATTTAGGGCAAATCTTACATGTATTATGATTCTTTCTGATAAACTTATTATGGCAGAAATTGATAAGGGAACTATCATTATTGAGCCTTTCAATCAGGAATGCTTAGGCACCAATTCATACGATGTGCATCTAGGCAAATACCTGGCAACCTATAAAAACAGGGTATTGGATGCAAAAGTTCATAATGAAATAGATCATTTTGAAATACCCAAAAGCGGTTTTGTTTTGCAGCCCAATACCTTGTACTTGGGTGTAACATTAGAATATACCGAAACACATGCACATGTTCCTTTTTTAGAAGGCAAATCAAGCACAGGACGCCTAGGTATAGATATTCATGCCACAGCCGGTAAAGGTGATGTGGGTTTCTGCAATACCTGGACGCTGGAAATATCATGTGCACAACCAGTACGCATTTATGCCGGAATGCCTATTGGCCAGTTAATTTATTTTGTTGTAGATGGCGAAATTGAAACCATGTATAACACAAAAAGTAATGCGAAGTATAATAATAAAACAACTAAACCGGTAGAAAGTATGATGTGGAAAAATACATTTTAAATATTAGATGTTTAGATGAATACCCTAAGAGTTACCATTAAAGACAAAATTGCTATCCTTGGTTTGGATCGTGGAAAGTCCAATGCGATCAATGCCGAAATGGTTGCAGAGTTGCATCAAATGATACGCAACATAGAAAACGATGACAGTATAGGCGGAGTCATTTTAACAGGAAAAGAAGGCTTTTTTTCTGCTGGATTAGACTTGATAGAACTATATGATTATGATGAGGTAAAGATTAAAGAATTCTGGAAGAATTTTTTAAATATGGTTACCGCATTTGCATCTTTCAAAAAACCAATGGTAGCTGCAATTAGCGGACATAGCCCGGCTGGAGGATGCGTTCTTGCCATTTGTTGTGATTACCGCATTATGGCAGAAGGAAAATTCATAATTGGCTTAAACGAGGTTCCGGTTGGGATTATAGTTCCTGATAGCGTTTTTAATTTATATGCTTTTTGGTTGGGCAATGCACGTGCTTATCAATATTTACTCGAGGGTAAACTGATGAAAACAGAAGAAGCTTTACAGGCAGGTTTAATAGATGAAATTGTTAATCCGGATAGTATTTTATCCGCCGCAGAGCGAAGAATTCAAAAATACATACAATTGGACTGGACCACCTGGCAGCAAAGTAAAATGAATTTACGAAAGGAACTACTCAATAAAGTGAGTGTAGATCAGTCTGAAACTTTAGAGATTATGCTAAAGCAATGGTGGTCGCCAAGTACCCGGTCAATCCTACATACTATTATTCAGAATCTTCAAAAAAAATCAGCCTGATGTACAACCAGCCCATGTTGCGTGATGATGCCCTTAAAGAAAAAACCATTGTAGTTACTGGTGGCGGAACTGGATTAGGAAAAGCCATGAGCACTTATTTCTTAAAATTAGGGGCAAACGTGGTAATAACCAGTCGTAAGTTGGACGTATTGCAAAAAACTGCGGCAGAAATGGAGCAGGAAACTGGCGGTAAAGTGTTAGCCGTTTCCTGTGATGTTCGTAATAATGATGAGGTTGAAAATGTTCTCAAAGAAGCCTTAAAGAGTTTTGGAGAAGTACATGGTTTACTTAATAATGCAGCGGGAAATTTCATATCGCCAACAGAGCGCCTATCAGCTAATGCATTTTCGACTATTATAGACATTGTATTAAAAGGAACGGCAAACTGCACTTTAGCTTTTGGCAAACACTGGATCAAAGAAAAACAGGCCGGTACCATTTTAAATATTGTAACCACGTATGCATTTACAGGCTCCGGCTACGTGGTTCCGAGCGCCTGTGCAAAAGGGGGTGTATTAGCCATGACACGTTCTTTGGCTGCAGAATGGGGTAAATATCAAATCCGTACCAATGCTATTGCTCCCGGACCATTTCCCACAAAAGGTGCATGGGACAGGCTTCTTCCTGGAGAAATGGCAAAAAAATTTGATTTTAAAAACCGTGTTCCTCTTAAACGTGTTGGAGAACACCAGGAATTAGCCAACCTTGCTGCTTTTATGATGTCTGACTTTTCAAGTTATATTAATGGTGAAGTAATCACTATTGATGGAGGAGAATGGCTGCAAGGCGCAGGACAATTTAATGGTTTAGAAGCTATCACTCCAGATATGTGGGATAAACTTGAACAAATGATCCGTTCAACTAAATAAATCCGTGAAACGAATAAACATATCATCAGGAAGCCCTTGGGAAGATGTGGTAGGCTATTCCAGAGCGGTTAGAAGTGGGAATGTTATAGAAGTCGCCGGTACAACGGCTATGGATGATGATCGACTTATTGGCAAAGGTGATGTGTATACCCAAACCCATTTTATTTTTCAAAAAATCGAAAAAGTATTACAACAAGCCGGCGGATCTCTAAAAGATGTAGTTAGAACAAGAATGTTTATAACGGATATTAGTAAATGGCAGGAAGCAGGAAAAGCGCATCAGGAATTTTTTCTAAACATTAAACCGGTAACTACGATGGTTGAAGTTAGCAGGTTAATTGATCCGGAACTATTAATTGAAATTGAGGTAACTGCCATAATAGGCCAATAATTGCTACTTTTGCCTAATGGGAACGCAGACACAAGAGGAGACTTTAACACTGGACGAGATACTATCTGCATTAAAAACCAGCCATCGCCTTATTCTTTGGAACGATGATACAAACTCCTTTGAACACGTCATCTATTGCCTTATAAAATACCTTGATTATACAGAAAAACAGGCAGAACGCATTGCCTGGACCGTCCATAACGATGGCAAATGTATTATTCTGGAAGGTTCCTTTACCGAGATTGAAGTTTACCGGAAAATCCTTCAGCAGGAAGGATTAACTGTTTCTATTGAATAAAAAGATCTTCTCAACCCTTCTTCACTTCCTTCGCCCAGGCATCTTTTAAAGTTACGGTCCGGTTAAAAATCAAATGATCCGGTGTTGAATCCGTATCTAATGTAAAGTATCCTTTACGGATAAACTGATAGCCTTTGCCCGGTACAGCACGACTTAAATCCTGTTCTATGTACACGTTTTTAATCACTTCCAAACTATCCGGATTAATATATTCTTTAAAATCACCCTCCTCGTTAGATGGATCCTCAACCCGGAACAAGCGATCATATAAACGAATTTCGGCAGTTTTTGCATGAGGCGCACTTACCCAATGGATCGTTCCTTTTACATTAATTCCACTAGTGTCGTTACCGCTTTTTGATTCGGGGATGTACGAACAATGAATTTCAGTAACTCTTCCGTTTTCATCTTTCACAAAATCATCGCATTTTACGATATACGCACTTTTTAAACGCACCATAAGCCCTACTCCTAGGCGGAAAAATTTCTTTGGCGGCTCTTCCATAAAATCTTCACGTTCTATCCACAGTTCAGAGCTAAAAGGCAAATCACGTACTCCATCACCACCTTCCACTTCCGGATTATTCTCTCCATGAAGCATCTCTGTTTGTCCTTTAGGGTAATTCGTAATCACCATCTTTATAGGATCAAGAACAGCCATTCTGCGCCATGCGGTTTTATTCAGATCCTCGCGGATGCAAAATTCCAGCAAACTATAATCAATCATATTCTCCCGTTTGGCTATCCCAATACGGTCGCAAAAATTACGAATGGATTCAGGCGTATATCCGCGGCGACGAAAAGCACTAATCGTAGGCATTCGCGGATCATCCCAACTGCTCACATATTTCTCATTCACCAATTGCAATAGTTTGCGCTTGCTCATCACGGTATATGTCATGTTTAGGCGTGCAAATTCATATTGTTTGGAAGGGAAAATTCCCAGTTGCTCAATAAACCATTCATATAAATCACGGTGTGGAATAAATTCCAGCGTACATACAGAATGTGTTATCTTTTCAATGGAATCCGATTGGCCATGCGCAAAATCATACATGGGGTAAATACACCACTTATTCCCTGTACGATGATGGTGTGCATGTTTTATGCGATACATTAATGGATCACGCAAATGCATATTTGGGGAAGCCAGGTCAACTTTAGCCCGAAGGACTTTTGCTCCATCAGGATATTTACCCGCTTTCATTTCTTCAAAAAGCTGAATATTTTTTTCAATACTGCGACTGCGATTAGGCGTAGGTTTGCCAGGCTCGGTTGGTGTTCCTTTTGCTGCCGCGATTTCTTCGGCCGTACTATCATCCACATAGGCCAATCCTTTTTTGATCAGTTCAATTGCAAAATCAAAAAGTTGGTCAAAATAATCAGACGAATAAAGCTCTTCATCCCAATTAAAACCCAGCCATTTAATATCGGCTTTAATATTATCTACATATTCGGTTTCTTCGGTAACCGGGTTGGTATCATCAAAACGGAGATTGGTTTTACCATTATATTTTTGAGCCAGTCCAAAATTTAAACAAATAGATTTGGCATGTCCGATATGCAGATATCCATTAGGCTCCGGCGGGAAACGTGTGAGCACACGCCCGCCGTTTTTACCATTACGGATATCTTCTTCAATAATTTCCTCTAAAAAATTTAACGATCTCTCTTCACTCATAATACAATATATTGCGATACGGACAAAAATAGTAAAATTAAGGTTGTATGTACGATGCCATTATACGGATGTATGAGTGCTCCATAAATTTTGATGATACCATTTCCAAACCTGCGAAGTGCTCCATAAATTTTAATGATACCATTTCTCAGGTGAGGAAGTACTATGCGAAATTTTACCATGCCATTTCTCAGTTAAGGAAGTACTATGCGAAATTTTACCATGCCATTTCTCAAGTAGGGAAGTACTGTACGAAATCTTAGCATGACATTTCTCAGGTGAGGAAGTACTGTGCAAAATCTCAGCATGCCGTTTCTCAGGTGAGGAAGTACTGTACAAAATCTTAGCATGCCATTTCTCGGGTGAGGAAGTACTGTACAAAATCTCAGCATGACATTTAGTCCCGGCAGGGTCTCTCGGGAGGACTCTGCACCATTTACGCAGAGTCCGTTTTTCTTTATACTTTTATAGCATGATGTCGAAATCTTTAAACCGTCCGATACGTGTACTGGTAGCCAAAGTCGGGCTCGATGGCCATGACCGTGGTGCAAAAATTATTGCTACTTCCTTACGGGATGCAGGTATGGAAGTGATTTATACCGGCCTGCGTCAAACCCCGGAGATGGTAGTAAATACTGCTTTACAGGAAGATGTGGATGCCATCGGTGTTTCCATATTATCCGGTGCACACATGACCGTTTTCCCAAAGATCATCCAGATCATGAAAGAAAAAGGCCTAGATAATGTACTAATTACAGGTGGAGGTATCATCCCCGATAGTGATATGAAAACCTTAAATGAATCTGGAATTGGACAGTTATTCCCTCCTGGTACGAATACAAAGGACATTATCTCTTATATTACGGATTGGGTAACAGAGCATAGAAACTTCTAGTACGCTATTTGCTATTTAAAAGGAAAAATCTACTCAAAAAATAAGTACCATGATCTATAAAAATCTTCTTCTTGAGACCAAAAACAATATTCTATATATCACGATCAATCGTGAAAGCAAGCTAAATGCCTTGAATAAAGACACTTTGGCAGATCTTCATTTTGCATTAACAGATTCATTTAAAGATCATGTGGTGAAGGGTATTATCATTACCGGTACAGGTCAAAAAGCTTTTGTTGCAGGTGCAGATATTTCTGAATTTTCGAGTTTTAATGTGGATGAGGGTAGAAACCTGGCCCGCGAAGGTCAAACTAAAGTTTTTGATGTGATACAAAACAGTGATAAACCTGTAATTGCAGCAGTTAATGGTTTTGCTTTAGGCGGCGGACTGGAATTAGCCATGGCCTGTCATATTCGCATTGCTTCTGAAAATGCTAAATTGGGTTTGCCTGAAGTTAGCTTAGGTTTAATTCCCGGATATGGTGGTACTCAACGCCTACCTCAATTGGTAGGTAAAGGAAAAGCCCTGGAAATGATTTTAAGTGCGGATATGATTACTGCCAGTGAGGCCTATCGAATTGGATTAGTAAACCATGTGGTTCCTCAGGACCAATTGCTTTTAAAGGCAGAAGAATTATTGCAAAAGATCATAAGCCGTTCTCCTTGTGCGCTGGCAAGTGCAATAAGAGCTGTAAATGCAGCATTCACAAACGATGGTTTTGAAACAGAGATCAGTGAATTTGGAAAGTGTTTTGGAAATGAAGATTTTAAAGAAGGAGTAGCCGCTTTTGCAGAAAAACGAAATCCTGCTTTTAAAGGTAAATAATTAATAAACCGCCTTCTAAAGAAATATAGAAATAGTATCTTCCATGAAACCTTTAACTTTATATCACATTATAATATATACAAAACATGTCCATATATAGCTATAAGCAACGTAATGTCATTGTACTAGCTATTCTGATAGTGCTTGCATGCTTTATCCTTTACTCCTTACGCACCATTGCAGGTGCGTTATTAAGCACCATTGTATTGTATACTATTTTTAGGCCAGTGTATATTTTTTTAACAGAAAACTGGCATATAAAAAAGTGGCTGTCTGCATTATCAATAATTATTTTTTCTCTGGTAATTATTGTTCTCCCATTTTTAACCCTCAGTTTAATGGTTATTAATAAAATAACCGAGTTTCAACAAGACCCCATGCGGATTAAAATGTTTGTGCAAAAATTAGATGAATTTGCAGGATCAAAACTAAACCAGCCGGATCTTGTAGATAAGGGTATAGCTAAAGCCGGCACCTTGGTAAGTGATTTATTTCCTTCCATATTGGGCGGTGCTGCCGATATCTTTTTAGGGCTGATAGTTATGTATTTTTTACTCTATTTCATGTTTACGCAACGAGAAGAATTTGAACAGGCATTATTGAAATATGCTCCTTTTCGTGAACATAATGCATTAAAATTTGCGAATGCATTAAAAAACACAACGTATTCTAATGTTATAGGCCAGGGTTTTATTGCTATTGTGCAGGGTTCTTTGGTAAGTATAGGCTTCTTTATTTTTGGTATACATGACGCTATATTTTGGGGAGTAATCTCCACCTTTGGATCTTTTTTACCTGTTGTTGGAACACCCCTGGTTTTTGTCCCGGCTGCATTAATAGAGCTGGCGAATGGGCATACTACCGCAGGATGGGGAATATTATTATGGGGACTTATATTGATTGTAAACATAGATAATGTGATCCGGTTTACGATTGCGAAACGTGTGGCAGATATCCATCCCATTATAACAGTTATAGGAGTTATTATTGGAATTCCGATGTTTGGAATTTTAGGCCTGGTTTTTGGTCCTTTACTACTATCTTATTTTATACTTACTATCCGGATTTATGAAACTACCAAGCTGGCTTCCGAGCGACTTGATAGAATAAAGTCTGTAGAAGAAGAATAAGTAGAAAACACTTCAATATTTAAATTGTATTAACTAAAACTAATTTTCAAACCTTTAAATAAAAACATCATGAACGACAATTCAAAAGTATTAGCAGCATTATTAGCCGGATTAGCTGCCGGAGCTGCAATTGGAATTTTATTCGCACCAGAAAAAGGATCAGAAACCCGCGACCGGTTGAATGATTCATTAAAAAACTTAGGCGACAGCATTAAAGATCGTGCTGCAGATGAGATTGAAAATCTGTCTGACTTTAAAAACAAAGTAGTTAGCAACATTAAATCTAAACTTCAGGAAGTTGGAGATGAATATTTAAATATAGCCGATACGAAAGCTCAGTCTTATAAGGCTTCAAATAAAACTGAAACCAGTTCTAATCAATCTTAATGACTTGCCTATTTTGCATCTCTAAAAATTTGTAATGAAAGAACAAGAAAAAGATGAACCAGGTCTTATAGACAGAATTAAGGAATACGCCCAGGTTCAAAAAGAATTAATCATGCTTACGGCTGCTGATAAAGCATCCGAATTGTTCGCTAACCTGGTAACTAATATTGTATTTGGCATTTGCTGTTTATTTGCATTAATTATTGGAAGTTTTGCCTGCGGATTTATGATATCTGAAAAAATGGGAAATACTTATTCTGGTTTTTTTATTGTGGCAGGATTTTATTTATTAATTGCTTTGATTGTAGCATTTACAAAAAATAAATATCTGGAGAAACCAATTGCTAATGCTGTGATTAAAAAAGTTTTTAAAGAACGAAACGAAGATATATATGAAAACTAAAATTGAAAATATAGATGACTTACGTTCAGAAATACTTCGTTTAAAACTGCAGCGTTTCGAGCAGGAGACTATCTTGGAATCAGAAATAAAAAAGATTACAGATATATTCCGTTTTCCTTCTATGATTTTACATAAAATCAGCTCTTTATTTGGCGAACCTTTCTCCGAAAAAGGAGATCACATTAAAGGAGAACAGGATTGGATTACAAGTACTTTCCGCATTGGTTTACCTGTATTTCTAAATAAGTTCATCTTTCCCAGATCAGGTTTTATCTTAAAATCATTAGTAGCATTAGTATCCCAAAAAGCTGCAACTTCAGTAAATAAAGATGTAATTGCCAATTGGATTGATAAAGCTTCCGAATGGATTAAAACCGCTAAACCTAAAAAACACAAGAAGGTAACAGCAGACTATGGTATACCACCCGATAGTGAAACTTATTAAACAAGAAAGGCTGCCAAATAAGGCAGCCTTTCTTGTTTACCGATAACCCAATTAGACTTAAAATAATCTTTACTACTGTGACTATCTGTTTTTTTACATGTTTGCATAGATTATGATTAATTCAATATTTACAACTCATTGTATCAATAGCAACAGCTCAGGCTATACTTGGTTCTTTAGCTAATTCACAATTTTCTATCTCTATACCAGGCCATATTTTAATTTCTATACCAAAATATCTACATATAAGAGTAGCTTCTCTCTACGCTGGCCTCCTTAATATCTCTTTCATTATTTTTTTATTATTAAATATTTTTAATCAATTTATTTTCTTAAAACTATTATATCTATAAAAATTTATGAATTTTTCAATATATGATGTATGTCGTTTTCATATATATCTAATTTGTTACAATTTAAGCACTTTTTCGTAATCGAATTAATTAAAAAATATATTAATATTGTATATAGTTTCTTAAAAACACAAATTATTGATATAAAAATAACTAACAACTATAATAGCTATTTACTTATGAAAAATTATTTTACACTGCTTGCTTTAAATAGAAAGCTGGTCCTTGCCTTTCTTTTGGCATTTACCTTTTTACTACCCAATATCAGGGTATATGGCCAAATAATAAACTTCAGCAACTTTGGCACGATGTATAATCCTCATCTTATTAATGTTAGAGCAGACACTTATCATTATGGCCCGCAAACTTTTGAGGCCTATCAATATGATGTATACCCATTCTATCCCCCTGGCGTACCTAAAGTATATGCTCTTGTGCTTTATAGAGGAGGTCTTCCTATTATTGATCCAACTACACCAGTATTGGTAACAGCTGAGGATCCTACATCGCCATTTGGAGTAAATGCATTTACAGATGAGATTGGCCCGATCCCTCAACCAGATTTGCCTATTCCATTGATAACCAACACTTTTCTGCAATCAACAACTACCAATCCTACTAAGCCCGTGTATACTAATACCGCCTATACCAGCGAAATGGCGGCAAACCTTTTTTGGGGAATACAATATATCCTGGCACTGAATGAGCCTTTATATCAATGTAAGGGTCTGGATGTAGATGGAAAGCTTCCTGTTAGTGCAAAGCTTAGCACCAGCCTTGGTCCTAAAACTATAGCTTCGTTTGACCCAAATACAAATATGTTTACTTTCGGAGTGGATCCAAATGGTCTACCTGGTATTACATTAGATGTAATCGGACATGAGATGTGCCACGGGATGCTTTTTAACTCAAAATACTATAATCATATACAATCTAAAGAGAAGCTTGAGGCAGAGGAAGGCATTTGTAATGTACTGGGCTTAACAGCAAAAAATTATTATCTGCACAAACAGCTCCAGCCTCTATCATGGTCGGCATTCGATGAGATAGAGGCTATTCCTGCGGACGATCTAAAAAATAATGGATTTCCAACAGTCTATAAAGGGCTTAATTATCATCCATATGGCGACCCATTATTTAACCCTTATAAAAATTCTACCATCTTATTGCAATGGCTTCATATGCTATGTGTAGGTGAACAGGGAACTATCACTGATCCGGGTTTACCGATAACCGGGTATAAGTATAATGTTAAACCATTAACTACAAATCCGTATATCGCAATGGAAATGGCTTCGCAATTTCTTTTTCATACCTGTGGCAACTCGAGTACATCACAACTGATAGAAGATTTACCCACCCTTGCTCGTGCAAGTATAAGTCATTCATTTAAATATTTTGGTTACGCATCGCCTGCAGTTGTTTCAATAAAAGATGCCTGGTTTGCTGTGGGTCTTGGGAAAACTAATTTTGCAGGTACCATTACTCCAGCTCCATGTCCCAGTGCCCCACTGGCCTTACAAGGATACAGCCGGTACAATAGTAAGGTAACATTTAATGGCTCCCTTTCAATAGGAACAGAAGATCAAAGCATATTGGGTCTACCCGATAAAACCTATACGGTTCCTACTTTAAGGACCTGTGCGACACCCACTATGCCGGCCTTTGAAACGGAGTATATCAATACTGATGGGAGCATAGATGAGGCGTACGATGCAGATAATGATGTAGATAAGATATATGACCTATTAGATGATAAGGACCGTTCCCAATCAGCAGTCTCAGTCCACTGGGCGAGCCAAAAAGCGGCCGAGCACCTGTATAGTATCCATAACTTTATCGGCATAGACGGAACAGGAGCGACACCCATCCAGTCCTACCTTAGCCAGGATACAAAAGTCTCCGGCTTTAGTCCGGATGATCTGGCCTTCTATTATGATTATGACGGAGATCCTGGTAACCCCCGTCCGGCCGTAAGCATGGACCTGGTGGGTTCCAATATCGGCTATGCGGCCGCTTATCTCCAATTAAAACCCGATCCGGCGGGTGAAGCAGATGCCATCTGTAAAGGCTTCGGAGATATCATTGGCCTTACAGTTAAAAACAAGGAGCTTCTGGCCCAAGGTAAACCCACCGTATGGACGATCGGCGAAGACTTGTTTAAAGGAACCGATTATTTACGCAGCTTTTCAGATCCGAAGTCCAAAAAACAACCCACCTATTACCAAGGTGAGTATTATAATGATGGAGATAACGGCAGCCTACTAAATTTCTGGTTTAATATTCTAGCAGAAGGTAGAACAAGCCATTTAGATAATAATCCTTCTAAGCCGCTGTACTCCGTTCTGGGTATTGGCACCTATGAGGCTGAAGAGATACTCTGGGCTGCCGTGATGAATTCGGCACCCGGCGAAGTAACCGATTTTTTGAGCCTGCGTAAAGCGGCGGAAGCTGCCACCACCACTCCACCGGAATTACATGCCGTTCAGGAGGCTTTTTATGCCATTGGTGTGGGCCCTTCGCCTGAAGAGCTCCTGGCATCCAACCCTAAAGATGAGGAAGTAGAAATTAACCCATGGCCACTAAATGGCCCAACAGGTTTGAAAAAAGAAATCCTTTATTCGGATTTTGAGAATGCATGGGAAGTGGATATTTCTACCGATAAAGACTTTAAAGGAGTTATTCCAATTCATACGATTAAAGATCTAACCCGGGACAAGGATACCCAAGTAGATAATAACGGCGTACGCACATTGCTGGTTCCCTCCCTGAACCTGAACCTGCAAACAGGTACCAAATATTACTGGCGAGTACGCACTGTCGGGTTTGACATGTGTCATTTTGGCCAAACAGTTACCGATTGTGCCCTGTTAAAAACCCAATTATCTTTAGGAACCGACGTGCGTTCGTTTAAAACCGATGGCCGGGATATTGATAAGGCACAGATCGAGACGCCTTACCCCTGGGGCCCCGCTTTCCACTGGGCTACCAAAGCTGATGTACCAGGCTCCGAGATTCAGTATTATATCCTGGATATTTTTCACAAGGATGAAAAAGAGTCCTTTATTCAACGTGCTTATGACCCCAAACCGGGAGCTACCCAGTTTAACCCGACCACCAAGCCGGATTACCTGGTCTTGAAACCCCAAACCGATTACGGCTGGGCCGTACGAGCCATGGGCCCAGAAGATGTGTTCGGGGAAAAAACCTTTAGCCTGGCCAACCGCATGGATTTCAAGACCGATGAGGTGACCAGCGGTTTGATTTTCCCGGAAGATGATAAGAAGATTGATCTGTTCCATTATAATACCGATGTAGAAATTGCGCCCATCTTTTTCACCAAATGGCAGCCTGCGGTAAATGCAGAGGGCTACCGGGTAGAGTTCTCTAAGAGTGAGACTGATTTCAGCAAACTGGTTCCGGGTTCAGACCCCGATTATGAAGGTACCTTACAACTATTTAATCCGGGCCCTTCGCCTGATGAGAATAATACCTATTTCTGGCGGGTGACTCCTTTAGGTCCTCCCTTAACCAGTGAAGATGTGCTCGTGCTAAATGAGGGCAGCACCAGTGATGTTCATTCCTTTACCTACGATTATAAATCCACCAAACCCAAACTGAGAGAATTCCCTTCCGTAGCGGCTTTACAATCTCAGATTCATTTTTCATGGGAGGAAGTACCCGGTGCGGATTATTATAAAATCATCCTGGGCCATAAAGGGATGCTGAATCCGGATGCTCCGGCCATGATAGAGGTGGTAGACAAGACGGCTTTGGTTAGTCTGGGTAATGGAATCATGGGCTTCGACCGGGTATATAGCGGCACCAGTAATCTTCCTTTAAAGGATTTGGCCAGCAGTGCCGATGGTTATGAATGGCAGGTGACGGCCTGGAAAACAGACCCACTGCAGGATTTCCCAGGTGAACCAGCCAGATCTTCTTATGATGTGCTGCCAGGAACCGCCCTGATTCTGTCTCCTGCGGATGATAATGCGGTATTGGACGCAGCAGATGTCCAGAATCAGAAAGTTTACTACCAGATGAGATGTAATTTTGCTCCGGGCGGTTTTACCTTTAAGATGGGAACTGCTTTAGATCAGAATGGACAAATAACCGATCTGGTGACTCCGGGCGGACAGCCCATAACACTTCAGGCCGATGCCAACGGAGCTCTGAATGGATTTATGCAGGTGCTGAACACCACCGATCTGTATACCTTGAATCAACAGAGTAACCTCTTATGGGATACCGAATATTTTGCACAGTTCATTCCTTTAGGCCGCCCGGGTAGCGGATTGGAAGGCACCGGAGAAATCCGCCATTTCCGTACCCCGGCCGAGCCGGAAAAAAAGAAGGATCCGGTGGAAGAATGTGTGGACTTGGGCTTAACCTTCGATTTTGGAAATGCCGGCGGATTACCTTTAAATATTGTGATCACCAACCCCGATGGCGTGCCATTTGATTTCAAGGAGGCAGTACAAGATGCTTTATGGAATAACCAGACCTTTGATATGGGCCCATGGGGTGGAGATTGCGGCAGTACCGGGAAAGTGAAAAAAGGTAATTATATTCTCCAGGTACAGGTATTTCAGGATCCGGGTCCTGCACCTGCTTGTAATTTAAACACCTGTGGTTCCTTTACTATCGGAGCAAATGGCACAAACTTCCCCATGGATATCCATCCGAGTGATTATCACCAAGGCAGAACATGGAATTTTCCAATTACGATACAATAAGTAATATCAAAAGGGGTGTCACTACAGGTGTAGTTAATTACAATAATGGGAAACAATTTATTAATAACAAGATCATGAAAAACAAAATAAAAAATAAGATAAAAAATAGCGTCATTGCCTGCATGCTGGGTTTGGTTGCCTTGGCCACCTCATCCCTGCAGGCACAAGATGCAAAAGAACCTACCTCGGGGCGGCTTAAACAACCCGTGGAAATCTATAGTGCAGTGGTGGGTTCTGCTCAAAATGCTCAAGTAAGCATCCCCATTAAAGCCAAACGTTTTGAAGGCAGCAGCAGTGAATTTTCTATTCAGTGGGATCCCACTGTAATCTCCTTTATAAACGTGGAACGCTTTGGATTGAGGGGCTTGGCTGAATCTGACTTTGACATCAGTCAGGTCAAGACCGGCACACTACACTTTTCCTGGAAGGATCCTTCCAGGAAAGTGCAGGCTCTGCCCGATGGCAGCATTCTGTTTGCCATCTGCTTTAAACTCAAAGGGGCTTCCGGACAGAGCAGTCCTTTAAGCCTCTCCGGCCAGCCTATCGGACGAATCACCGTTGGAGAAGAAACCACCGCAGATATGGAAGAACTGCTCAAAGGTTTTACCGTTGAGCCTGCTTCTCCTAATCCCTTTACCAAAGAAGTAACCATCGGTTATCGTATTCCTCGTGGGGGACACGCAAGTATTAGAATCCTGGATATCAATGGCCAGGTTGTAAGAGTTCTGGAAGGAAATAGCAGTGAAGAAAAGCAATCCGTGGTTTGGGATGGAAGGGATGACAGAGGAAGGGAAACCAAACCGGGGGTTTACCGCTGTGTGCTACAGTATAATAGCTTGCAAAAGATCTGTGTACTAATGAAGATTAATTAACTAAGCCAGATCATATCTTAATAAAAAGAGGCTGCTTAAAAGGCAGTCTCTTTTTATTAATTATTCTCATCAGGATTAAAACTTTTTATTTTTTAGGATACAAAATATCATTGATGCGAACTGAAAGATCATCGTAATGAGCTTTAGTAATAGCATCACCTGCTAAACTGCGAATTTTAGCTATTGCCGATAAGTTTTTTAATTCTGCACGAACCATTGGACGAATATCAGACAATGCCACATTTATTGGAGTTAAACCAATTGATGCTGAAACATCCGCTGGAGTTGGAGGGGATTGAGATTCGGGTGCATCTATCATTAAATCTGCTAATTTATCAATATATCCACGTTGCAAACTACGCTTGAATGCATCGGGACGATCAGTAGTAAAAATACCGCTTCGCAAGTCTGTTAATAATTCTGCAACGGTATAAGCCTTGCTTCCATTTTTAATCTCATTATCAAACATTCTGGCTAAACGCGATGAACTCACCAGCGAACCTACTGTATTTACCTGAAGATTCTTTATCCGGTTTACTAATATTCCGTTATCAAACCGGCCCATTATTTCGTTATTCATCAGCCAAAGCGGGCTTGTAAATAATTGTTTATTAAAAAATAACATCGCATCATGCTGAAGATCCTTTGAAACAAAGTCGTATACCGCACCTTGCTGGTCGTAGGTTTTAAAATTCTCATTCATCCCACCCACATTTAAGGATACATGACCCATGTAACGATTAAATTGCCCTAAGACCTCATTATATAATTGTTTAACCTCATCTAAATTGTCACCTTTCCGAAAACTCCATTTTTCGATATTCGGTAATATGCGTTTCAGGTTTTCAATACCATAAGTACTTGCTTTCATCGCATTATCTCCTAAATCTTCGCTTTGCAGGCGTGGATCAAGGGAAGTTCCTTGGCGGCCATAATAATATTCCGGCTTTCCGGCATGTTCTGTAGTCCATTGATTGAGGATTTCTTTTTCCTGTTGCATTGTTTTTTTATCTGCAAACCAGGAATATCCCCATTTAATTGCCCAAAGATCATATTCACCAATTTTGGGATATAGATTAGTTACTCCGTCGCCAGGTTGTGCTACATAATTAAACCGGGCATAATCCATAATCGAGGGTGCTGTTCCATGTTTATCAGTAAAGGATTTAGAACGCAGCGAATCAACCGGGTAAGCATAACTTGAACCAAAATTATGTGGTAAACCTAAGGTATGCCCAACTTCATGAGATGATACAAAGCGGATTAATTCACCCATTTGCTCATCTGTAAATTTAGCACTACGGGCATTCGGATTAATTGCGGCAGTTTGAATTAAATACCAATTATGTAAAAGATCCATCACATTGTGGAACCAACCAATATGGCTTTCAATAATCTCACCTGAACGGGGATCTGAAATATGCGGACCATAAGCATTGGCAATATCCGAAGCAAAATAGCGAATAACGGAATAACGGGCATCTTCTGTACTGAAATCCGGATCTTCTTTTGCTGTTGGCGCTGCTTTAGCAATAATTGCATTTTTAAATCCGGCAGCTTCGAAAGCTTTTGACCAATCATTTACTCCTTCTATCAAGTAAGGCACCCATTTTTTCGGTGTAGCCGGATCAATATAATATACGATTTGTTTTTTAGGTTCAACCAGTTCACCGCGTGCATAGGCTGCTTCGTCTTTCGGTTCTAACCGCCAGCGATGAATATATGCCGTAACTTCTGCTCCCTGTGCATCTGTACCATAATCATTCTGGCGCTGACCAAAATAACCTACACGGGCATCCATTAAACGGGCTTTCATAGGCACTTTAGGCAATAATATCATCGAAGTATTTAATTCAAAAGTGATAGCTCCGGTTGAATTATCTGTAGGAGATTCTGTCGACTTATAGGTTTTTACTGTTTGAACTTCTGTATTTATTGGAAATGTTTTAATGGTATCTATATAAGAACGAGCAGCATCTAACGTAGTAATTTTATAGAGTTTTTTAAGGCCATCGGGAATTCCAGTAGCAGAAACATCAGAATTATAAAAATCCGTTACATCAATTACTACTCCGCTTGTGTCTTTACTGAAAGCTTTAATATCAAAAGCAGCAAGTATAGTGGGTAAATTTGAGTTTTGTACAGATTGATACATATCACTTGTACTATCTGCTTTTACAGAGAAACTGGGTACACGGATAAAAATCTGCTTATCATGGCGCTCCCACTCCCACACCTGGTTATTTACCTGCTCGCCGCCATAAGACCCAAATCCTTTTAAGCCAGCTGGAGTTTTTACATAACGGGTAACCGCCAGCACTTCACGACCTAAAAGAGAATCAGGAATTTCATAGTAAAATTTACCATCGACTTTATGAACTGTAAACAATCCGGTTTTAGAGACCGCTTTATCTGTAATTACTTCACTATAAGGTTTTATTCCTGATTTAGATGGTGTTACAGAAGGTGTTTCGGATGTACCTTTTTTACTTTGAGCTTTCGTATTGCTGATGCTTGCAGAAATAATAAGACCTGTGAGAATTAGGTATTGGGCATAACGTATGCTTTTATTCATATTATTGAATTTTGTATAGGTTGGTTTATGGGAAATTATCAAATTATAATCAGAATATTTGTTAGATAGTCCTTTAACAGGAAAGTTACATTATCTATTTGTAAATAGGTATTTTTTAGAATAATTAGCAATATGGTGCGTTCTTACGATATGAGAAATTTATTTTTACTTTGCTTTGCAGCAATCTTACTATATAGCTGCGGTTTAAATAAGCAAGCCCGACAGGTTAAAGCATTCGAAAAATGTGAATACCAGATCACTTCTGCAGATAGTATTTATGTTGCTGGCAGGGATGTAAGCAAACTAATAAATAATGCAACTATTGATATAAGCAGCATGCCCGAATTAGCTTTTGCTTATTTAAGAAAAGATATCCCTTTGAAAGCACGTTTAAACCTGCAAATAAAAAACCCAACAGCGAACCTTGCTGCCATTAACCAGTTTGAATATAAAATTTTAATAAAGGGCCAGGAACTTGCCAACGGCTTTATAAACCAAAAAGTAAGCGTTGAGCCTGGAAGTTCAACCACTGTTCCTGTAAATGTGAACGCCAATATTTACCAGTTTCTTTCGGATGGTAAAACGATGCAGCAAATTGCCGATTTTATTAAAGGCGGAGATACTAATGGTACAGAAAAGAAAGGCATCGTCACTCTTAAAATAAAACCTACTATAAGTTTAGCTGGTAAATTGATAAATTACCCGGGTTATATTACAATTGATAAAGAAATTAGTAGTAAGATATTATTTTGATTTGATCTAGAGACACGTACTAAATCCTCCTCTGCAAGGTTAAAATAATTCGCTCTCTTTTCTTGTTGCTTTGATGAATAACTTCTATTATAAAACTCCGGTCATCTTTTGAGCGAAACATATTATCAATATCCTGCATAGACATTTCACTTACAGGCTTAAAATTAATGCCTAATATTTCATCATCTTTTAAAAGGCCCTGTTGCTCTGCAGGCGAGCTCGGCTCAATTCGGGTAATAATAATATGTTTAAAATCATCACCACCAGAGGTCAACTCCATACCGCTCATATCATGTTCAAAAGGCTCTTTAAATAGGATGGATGGTTTCAAATATATAGCCGCTCTGTTATAGTCAAAAACAATATCGAAGCGCCTTAATATGCCGTTACCCATATTTCCATTACGATCAATGGATGTGATTTTGGCTGCTGCATCTTCATAAGCAGGGAAAGCTGTGATGACATTGTTTAGCACATACTTTCCCAGTTTTACAGATGGAATTCTGCCAATATAACCCTTAATAGGCCCGGTTAAACCAATCCCTAAATTGGCAGCGATATTAACTTGCGGAACTTCAAAGGGCAAACCCGCATTGGTTTCTAAGGAAACGGGATGACCGGCACCGGTATCAATAATCAGTTTGGCTGCAATTTTTTGGCCGTTGCTCAAGGTTAGATCAGTAATGATATAAGGTTTTCTTTCTTCAATAGTAATGGGAATTCGGGTTCCTTTTCGAGGAACATAAGCCGTTTCCGGGCGATATATAGTAATTGTATTTAAAGGATAATTAATTCGGACAATAAAACTACTGAAAAACTCATAGCCTATTAATCCATGTATAGGCATTCCTACAAAACTCGATAAATCAAACAGGTCTTTCTTTAAAATCGCCGCAGGTATAGACTGGGCTTTAGTACTGGCAATGTCCACTTCTATAGATGGCGTTACAAATGCACTTAAATCACCTCCTTCACCAAAACCGGCAATTTTAATACTTCTAATATTTTTAATTTCAAGGGTATCTATTAAGCTGGGATCTGTTATCAAAAATAGTCCTACACCGGTATCTAAAACAAAATCATAAGGACCTTTCCCATTTATTTTTAGGGGGATGATCATCAGGTTTTTTACCAGCTTGAATGAAACAGTTTCACGCTTCCGTTTACCCGTAAACTCAAAAGATTGCGCATAAATATTTATACTAAATAATAGTAATACTATTAACAGGAACAAAATATTTAAAAACGATAGTTTTTTATGTAAACAGTTTAACATACAATCACAAGTTACAGCTTGTAATCCTATTCATATCATTTTGGCATAAATATTTTGCTTACGCTCCAGAAGTTTTATAATAACCTATTTCTAATACATCTAAAAATTGCAACTAATTTTTTTTAGAAATAATGTCTTCATCCTTTTGTGAAGGCAATACTTTTACATCCTTTTCCTGTTCGGTTTGAATTATATGCACAGCGTATTCTGCTGGTTTTATTTTACCACCATAACATTCTGCATACACTTGAGTAAACTCTGCACCAAAATATAATATAGCTGCTGTATAATAGACCCAAACTAATATAATAATAAGAGATCCGGCAGCACCGTAAGCTGATCCGGGGCCTACTTTTTCAATATATAGTCCAATAATAAATTTACCAATCATAAAAAGTATAGCTGTAAACAAGGCACCTGCAAGTACATCTTTCCATCTTATTTTAACATCCGGCAAAAATTTAAAAATAATAGCAAACAACGTAGAAATAATAAGAAAAGTTAATGCGATGTTAAATGCATGTACCAACAATATGGTAATATCCGGAAAGTAATAGTTTAATTTATTACTTAAAGCCAAAACTATCCCGTTTATAATTAGCGATACAATCAGTAAAAATCCCAAACCTAAAATCATTGAAAATGATAAAATTCGGTTCATTATCATTTTTTTCCAGCCTTTTTTGGGTTTGGCTTTAACTCTCCAAATTTGATTTAAAGAATCCTGGATTTCTATAAATACTCCTGTAGCGCCTACGAAAAGAGTAATGGTACCAATAATTACGGCAAATGTTGAATGCCCAGACTGACTAATTTTACTAATGATTTGCTGTATCTGCAAAGCTGCATCATTACCTACAAAACCATTAATTTCTGAAAAAACTTTACCCTCAACCGCATCTTTACCATAAATTAAGCCAGCAAGTGAAATAAGCATAATTAATAAAGGAGCCATAGAAAATACGGTATAATAGGCTAATGATGCGCTCATTTTCAATGCTTTATCATTTATAAATGAGTTGAATGCATCTATAAATAACTTCCCTGTACATTTAAGCCATCCGCTAATTTCTTTTACTTTCACCTTTTCCATTTTTTCTTAACAATATTCAATAGGATAAAAATGTTTGCCCAATTTTAAACTTATAAATCTTTCCTGATAAATTGAATAGATTGTTCTATATCAACAGCCAATAGCCTATCATAATCATTTGGAGCTACTTTCTTACGATACATGAAAACTAATTCCTCTAAGTTTGGGGAAGTTTTAAGAGGCCTTCTAAACTCTAAACCTTGTGCAGCTGTAAGTAATTCAATAGCTATAATTCGTTCCAAATTATTTAAAACCCGTAAACATTTTGTGGCTGCATTGGCTCCCATACTTACATGATCTTCCTGTCCATTGCTAGATACAATGGAGTCAACAGAAGCTGGTGTAGCTAATTGTTTATTCTCGCTAGCTATAGATGCTGCTGTATATTGCGGAATCATTAAACCTGAATTTAAGCCTGCATTTTTAACTAGGAAATTAGGCAAATTGCGTTGGCCGGATATTAACTGAAATATTCTTCGTTCAGAGATGGAGCCTAATTCTGCTAACGCAATGCTTAGAAAATCAAATGCAAAAGCCAAAGGTTGGCCATGAAAATTTCCCGCGGAAATGATCTCATCTTCAGCGGGGAAAATATTGGGATTATCAGTAACCGAATTAATTTCCGTATCAAATATAGACCAGGCATAGGCTATTGTGTCTTTACTGGCTCCGTGAACCTGTGGAATGCAGCGAAACGAATATGGATCCTGAACTTGCTTGTTCACTTGTTTTATTAATTCACTTCCTGAAAGTAAACTACATAATTTTTCAGCAGTTTGTATCTGTCCTTTATGGGGCCTTATTCGGTGACTTAAGGGTTTGAACGGATCAATTCTGCAATCAAAAACATCCGCGGAAAGCGCAGCAATAGTATCAGCCCAATCAGATAGCCGCTGGCTATGAAGCAAAATATATACTCCGTAAGCAGCCATAAATTGTGTACCATTAATAAGTGCCAAACCTTCCTTGGTTTGCAGTTTTAAAGGTTTTAAATCAGTTTTTGCGTACCATTCTGCACTTGTGATCCGCTGGTTATTTATCCAAACTTCTCCTTCTCCAATTAATGGTAAAGCCAGATGTGCCAGCGGAGCAAGGTCGCCGGAAGCTCCCAAAGATCCTTGTGTATGAATTACAGGTAATACATCATGGTTGTACATGTATATTAAGCGTTCAACCGTTTGTAAACTGATACCTGAATTCCCATAAGACAAGGATTGAATTTTGAGCAACAGCATAAACTTTACAATTTCCTGTGGCACTAATTCACCAGTACCGCAGGCGTGTGAAAGCAATAAATTATGCTGCAGTTGTGTAAGCTTATCGTTGGGGATAATTATATTTTGAAGATAGCCAAAACCAGTATTGATACCATAAATAGGCGATGGGCTTTCAGAAAGCTTATGATCAAGGTATTTACGGCAATTAAGAATAGAAGTCTTAGCTTTCTCAGATAGAGCTAAATGGGATTTTTTATCTCTGATTTTTTGCAGCAGAGGTAATGATAAACGTTCTGAACCTATTGAGTAATTGTTCATTCTGGCAATTTCTTTCAAAAATGAAAAAAATCGATGAATATGTACCTTTTTTATTTTTTGTAAGGAGAATAATTCATGTTGGCAGTTACAGCAACCTTTTCAGCAATTTTTTTGAATACAAGCTTTGGGATCTCAATTTTATAATCTTCAAGCAGTATATCAAATTTTGTTTCCAGTGCTAAACCCGTGTCCTTTACTGTTAGCTTACCATTAATAGTGCGTTTATTATTTACACCATGCAGATTCAAAACACCAGTTGAGGTCACATTGTATATACCTGATTTTTTAAAATCTACAATCTCATTGATCTTCCCTTTAAACGTAGCATACGGATATCGCTCACTTTCCATGTAATTTTCATTAAAATGCTGCTGCATCAGCTTATTGCTAAACTGAAATTGAGTCATAGGTACTCGCACAACCACCTCATTGTTATTTACATTAATTAAAGAAGTAACATTAGTATTTTTAGCTTCAATATCTTCCATGGGAGCTTTAGAGTAAAAACTAAATTCTCCGTTTTTGGTCGAAAAAATGGAATTCTGTGCAGATGCAGAGAAAATACTGATTAGCAGAATTATGCCTGATAAAAATATTCTGGTCATGATTTATATTTTTTTTTCTTATCGAATGAAAAAGTACGGGCTATATTAAAACCAAAATGAATATCGCCTTTGCTCCAGCGACCTGTGGTTTCGGTTATAAATTGGCGTTCTATCATGCCGAAAGAGTTAGTAAAAAGTAATTGAAAAACGTGTCCTCCGGTTTCAATATCATAACTGAATGAGAGATTGTTAGTATAGTTTTTATCAATTTGGTTCGGAAAAACATAATTATACTCCCCGTTAATAGAAGTCCGTTTAGTAACTTTTATTCTTCCCCCTATTCCGGTAGCAAAAATAGCCTTGGAATCAGTTGATACATCGGGTAATTGGGTATAGATATATGTTGGAGATAATTGTATAGATATTGATTCACTAAACTTCCGGGCTATTAATAATTGTGCGGTATAACTGCTACGGTCACTGCCCGAAAGTTGTGGTATTGTTTTTTGTGTACGCAAGGAGTAGCCTGTAAAAGCAGTAAGAGAAACCGGAATGCTACTGCCTCCAGTACTTTGCTTTAACAGTTTGTATTTCCCAAAAAAGTCATAGATCTTTTGAAAAGAACTTCTTCCAACGCCAATCATCACATTATTAGTTAGACCATATTCCAAACCAAGATGATTTGTTGCGGCATCTAAGCCAAAAAAGTCTTCAAAGCCACGGTTTACACGATCAAAGCGATGAGAGATGGTAAAATCAAGATTGTTTTTACCTACGGTTTCTACAGAATGTCCGTTAATAATACGGGTAGCTTTAAATGTGGCCGTTTTAACTATAACTTCCGAGCTGTCTGTAGCCATTTTCATAAGGTCATCATCTTGGGCTAAAGCAGAAAAAGGTAAAATAAGGAGGAGAAAAGCAATTAATTTATGCATAAGAGTATAATTTTGAATGATCAATACTACTGAATAAAATAGTATAAATCAACAAATTTGTATAATAAAACTACCGTTTATGCTTCAAAAACCCGCAAAGAATTTCCAGTAAGTGTGGTACTGTATTTTTTTAAATTAGCTTGTGCTGGCCCACTTTGTTTAACACCATTTGCATCAAATATAGAACCATGAGTAGGAGCAGGCAATGAACAAGGGAAAGTATTGGTAGCCGAATCATATTTCAATGGGTTTCCTTCGTGAGTACAGGCTGCCGATAAAGCGATATAGCTTGCTCCATTCTTAGCTATAATAACACCTTGTTGGATAGTCCATCCTTTGTTATTAAAATCAGTATTAGCAGTTACATCAGCAATAGTAAAATCAAGCTTACTACCGTTACCAGGATTTGTTGGAGTAGAGGGAGTTCCTGTATCACTTTTACCACAAGCACCCAAACATGATGCAATTACAATAGAGCCTGCGCCCATACCTAACATTGTTAAAAAATCTTTACGTTCCATGATGATTGATTAAAGTTATAAAATTAATATAAAGCTAATTTATAAATTAATATTTATGAAATAAAATATATTTTTAATAAAAACAAAAAATGATACAAATTTATAAAGCAAGCTATGACGAATGCTTTATATTAAGCGTTACGAGACGAAATTCAAAAAGGTTTATTGGAGAAATAAAAAAGATAAAAAATCTATTGAGATTAATTTTCGAAAAGAATGATGTGTTTGTGAATTTGATTATGATAATTTTTCTATAATCTCTCGAATCGATAATTTTTCCTGTTCGCCCGACTGCATATCTTTTAGAGTTAACCTCTCTGATTGCATTTCATCACTGCCGATTAACAGTACATAAGGAATATGCTTATCATTTGCGTAGCTCATTTGCTTTTTCAGTTTCGCTGCTGTGGGATAAAGTTCTGCTGCAATTCCTTCGTCCCGAAGCTGTTGTAATAAAGGAAGGGCATACAATTCAGCTTCGCTATCAAAATTACTGATTAGTACACGAGTACTTTCTCCGGTATTTTCAGGAAACAAATTTAATTCTTCCAATACATCATAAATACGATCTGCCCCAAAGGAAATACCCACTCCCGTTAAATCTTTCAAACCAAACATACCCGTTAAATCATCATAACGGCCGCCGCCACCAATGCTTCCCATAGCTACTTCGTTGGTTTTAACTTCAAAAATTGCCCCGGTATAATAGTTTAATCCGCGGGCTAAAGTAATGTCGAGTTGTACAGTTGTGAGTTGTGAGTTATGAGTTGTGAGTTTGTATAAATAGTTGAAAATGGCTTCTATTTCCTCTATTCCTTTTAAGCCGATTTTGGAATTGGATAACACATTTCGCAAACTTTCCAACTTTTCAACATTGGAACCTTTCAACAAAATAATGGGTTCTAGTTTCTCAATGTCCGTTTCTGTGAAGCCCCTTTCAATTAGTTCTTTTATGACGCCATCTAAACCGATTTTATCCAGTTTGTCAATGGCAACGGTCATATCTATAATCAGTTCTGGTTTGCCAATTATTTCGGCTATGCCGGATAGGATTTTGCGGTTATTAATTTGAATGGTGAAATCTTTTAAACCAAGTTTACTTAATGCTTCATAATAGATGAGAACAAATTCTGCTTCATTTAATAAACTATCAGATCCCACCACATCCGCATCGCATTGATAAAATTCGCGGTAGCGCCCTTTCTGCGGACGATCTGCACGCCAAACAGGTTGTATTTGAAAACGTTTAAAAGGAAATGAAATATCATTTTGATGCATCACCACATAACGAGCGAAGGGAACGGTTAGATCGTAACGTAAGGCTTTTTCGGATAATAATTTTGTTAAATCATAATTGGTTTTTTTATACGATGCATCGTAGTCTTTTCTATCCTGCCACAAAAAATTTCCTAAGGTTTCATATGCATTAGCTCCCTCTATTTGACTAATGATCCTTTCATCTTCAATATTAATTTTAATGTTTTCTTCCTTTAGTTTTTGAATATCTGAACTTAGACTTACCAAAGATTCACTTATAAGTGGTCCTGAATTTAAAATCTTAAATATCAATTTATCTCCTTCATCTCCATACTTCCCGGTTAAGGTATCCAAATTTTCCATAGTTGGAGTTTGAATTTCCTGGTATCCATATTTTTTAAAAACAGATTTAATGGTATCAAAAATATAGTTCCGCTTCACCATTTCTGAAGGTGAAAAATCACGGGTTCCTTTCGGGATAGCTGGTTTGATATTCGCCATGCGGTAAAAGTATTGATTTTATATAAGTATTGCGTAATGAGTATTGGGTATTGCGATTGATGGGAAACTTCTAATCTTTCCGACTTCCGAACTTTTCTGACTTTTAGAACTACTTTTAATTTTTGTTAACCGCATGCAACGTTGTAATACCTGTTGCGTCATATTAAGAAAAGCGTAAAAAATTTGGAAGCTGTTTACGTAGATAAGCATTTCGACCTGGTGGTTGAGTGCAAAAACGGTAGTAGAAAGGCACATTACGAATTATACAAGCTCTATTCAAAAGCTATGTTTAATATCGCTATGCGTGTCATAAATAATGAAGATGAAGCTGCCGATGTGTTGCAGGAAGCATTTGTAGATGCTTTTGGTCGCATGGCAGATTTCAGACAAGAAACTACGTTTGGTTTGTGGATGAAGCAGATTGTGATCAATAAATCCATCAGCCATTTGCGTAAGAAGAAACTGGATCTGGTAGCTATAGATGAGATAGATGTAGAAGAAATACCTGATGAAGAAGACGTGGATACCGAAGAGTTAGAATTACAGGTAAGGCAGGTAAGATTGGCTATTCAGCAGCTTCCGGACGGTTATCGGTTTGTACTTAGTCTGTATTTGTTAGAAGGCTATGATCATGAAGAAATTTCACACATCCTAAAGATTAGTGAAAATACATCCAGAACGCAGTTTATGCGTGCAAGGCGTAAACTGGTGGAAATATTAAGAAATAAAGGAATTAATTATAATTAATTGTTCGTCCTCCTACGAGAGGTTTAAAAGGGATTGAAGATGAAAAACAGATTAGAAAATTTTATCAGAGATAATAAAAAAGAGTTTGACGAGCTTGAACCACCTGTTGCTTTGTGGGATAAAATAGAAAAGCAAATGGATGAAAAGCAAATTTTACAACCTAAAAAAGAACGGGTTGTACGTTTAAGCTTCCTGTTGAAAATGGCGGCATCGATTATATTGGTACTTAGCGCCGGGCTGTGGTTTTATCAGTACCAAGCAAAACAAGCTATGGATTTAAGCAATATCAATCCGCAATTGGCGCAACAACAAGTTCATTATGCTTCGGTAATTGAAATTAAACGCAATGAGTTAAAGCGTATAGAAAAAGAAGAACCGAAATTATACCAGGAATTTTCATCAGAGATCAGAAAAATGGATGAAAGTTATCAAAAACTCAAAAACGATTTACCCAACAGCCCTAACCAGGAGGAAACTGTAAAAGCAATGATCCGGAACTTGCAGATACAAACCCAGGTGTTAAACCAGCAGTTGGATATTATACAACAAATTAATAAAGCAAAAAAAGAACAGAAAAATGAAACGCAAACTATATAATAGTATCGTTGGTTTTGTACTGGCCATACTACTTACTCAGCCCTTATTTGCCCAGATAGCACCACCCATGCCTCCTGTAGCACCGGTTGAACCGCTTATTGCCCCAAATTTTATGGAGGATCTAGATGTTAACTTGAAAGATCTGGATCTGAAATTGAAAGATATCAATGTTAAATTGAAAGATATTCATGTTAAAAACCTGGAAAAATTAAATCTGGCTATGGCTGATATTAATATCAAATTGGCTGATAGCTTTAAAGATTTTGATAAAAACTTTGATTTTAATTTTGATAAATCATTCGAAAAAGCTTTTAAAGATGTTGATAAAAAATCCGGTTCCAACCGGGATGATAACTACACTCAGGGAGCAGAAAAGATAAAGCTTATCAGTAAAACGTATTCGGTAGATAGTAAAGACAAGCTATCCATCAACAATCAATACGGAAAAGTAACTGTTAATGTATGGGCTAAAAATGAGATCAAAGTAGATGTGGAGATTAAGGCTTATGAATCATCAGACAGTAAAGCCCAGGATTTATTAGACGGTGTAAGTATTGCAGAATCACGTAAGGATGACTTAATTAGTTTTAAAACCAATTTTGAAAAAAATAATATGAATTGGTGGTCGCATGTTAAAAATGGTAAAGAAGAACATCGTGGTGTTGAAGTAAATTACGTGATCTACATGCCATCTAAAAACCCTTTAGATATTAGTAACCGTTATGGTGGCACTATTATCCCAGATTTTGACGGGCCGGTAAATATTAATAGCTCTTATGGTTCTTTTAAAGCTCAAAAATTAGATAATGCAGCAAACCGGGTAAAAGTAAGCTACGGATCAGCAGATATTATAGGTTTTTCGAATGGTAATTTAGATGTTTCATACGGAAATTTGAAATTAACTAATGCAGATAAATTGAATGCAGATATTCGTTATGGCAGTGCAAAAATTGCGAAATTAACCAATAGTGGTAATATTGATGTGAGCTATACCGGAGGTTTTAAAATTGATGAAGTGGATAAGAATGTGAAGGACCTGCATATTAATTCTTCTTATTCCAATGTTACGCTTGGAATAGATGAAACTGCCAACTTTGATTTTGATGTAACGGTTAGTTATGCCGTCTTTAATTACAATAATGATGATAAGGTTAATATCACCAGCAAAACGCCAGAGGATAAAGAAAGAGGATGGAACCCAACTAAAAATTACAAAGGACATTTTGGTAAAGGATCAGATTCTCGCATTATTATTAAATCTGATTATGGCGGGGTGAAGTTTTTATAAAAATAGTTTTCTAAAATCTAAACCTTCCGAAACTATCTGGAAGGTTTTTTTGTTATCAGCACTATTCGTTTTTCTTTATTATTTTAGCCAATCTTAAATCAAACTATGGAATGGATTTATAATACTGAGGCTTGGATTGCTTTATTAACACTTACTTTTTTAGAAGTTGTTCTGGGAATAGATAATATCATTTTTATAACTATAGCAGCTAATAAACTACCAGAAAACAAGCAAAAGAATGCTATAAATATAGGATTGCTTATCGCTATGGCTTTACGCATTATGCTGCTATTTGGAATAAACATTTTAATAGGAATGAAAAAGCCTTGGTTTAGCTTCAATTTTATTGGTATAAGCGGCGCTTTTAGTGGGCAAAGCTTAATATTAATAGCAGGAGGTATATTTTTATTATATAAATCTGTTTCAGAAATACATGATAAATTAGAAGGTGAAGATCATGTAGCGGGAGAAAGCGAAATTAAAAGAAGTTCTTTTATCAGCGTCATACTTCAAATTACACTTCTGAATATCATCTTTTCATTTGATTCTATCCTTACTGCAGTTGGAATGACTACCGGAGTTAAAGGAGCGCTTATATTAATGATTATTGCTGTTGTTTTATCGGGTTTTATCATGATGCTATTTGCTCATCCCATTGGAAAATTCATTAATAAACATCCAACCATGCAAATTCTTGGTTTATCCTTTTTAATTCTGATTGGTTTTATGCTGATTGTGGAAGGTGCCCATATCGCAAATGTTAGGTTCGGAACCTCAGAAGTTGGAACTGTGCCTAAAGGATACTTATATTTTGCAATAGCCTTTTCTTTATTAGTTGAGATGTTAAATCTTAAAATGCGCTCTAAAAAGCCCGTTACTCTCCACAATAACATTAATGAAATAACCGGCGAATAAAAGAGATCCAAAATATCCTCAAGGTCTGTGTCCTCACAGACCTTTTTACCGCAGTTGGTATACTCACCAAGGGTATCGTATATATTCAAAATCTTATTTTTAAGCAGAGATTCTGAATGCGTAAACTTTTAGTGCTAATCAGGGACGCCATAAATACTATCAAATTAGAACAGTTCCTCTCATGCCCTGCTCATGATGGTTTCATTATATTTTCAAGTTGAACACAAAAGATGATCTATTGGTGTTACTTATATCTAGAAGCAAACTGTACCTGGATAAAAAGAAATATTTACAAACAAAACTACTTTGGTTAATTGCTTCGCAGCAATTAACCGGTTGCTAAAGAATAATAATTAATCCGTTGCAACAGGCAGCCTTGCAGCAAAAAACAATTAAAATTTAAAAAAAATGAAAAAGTTATCAAGAGCAGAAATGAAAAATTTGATGGGTGGCTTTAAAAATGATGTAAAATATACCTGCACCTGCTCAGGAGGTACTGGTCAATGGTTTTACACAGGCAGTAACCAGCCTGCACAATCAACAATCAATGCCGATATTGCTAATTATTGTGCATCCGGGGCAGCAACCTGTTTGTGGGTAGTACAAGGGTAAGCCGGCATAAAGCCTATCGGTTTTAAAAAACCATTAATGGGGCATTTTGCCCCTTTAATTTATCTAATAAAGAATTATAAAAGCGATATTAAATTATTCCCCCCAAGGTCTGTGCCCCCACAGATCTTTATAACCGTAGTCATGTCGAATAAAATGAGGCATCCCGATGCGAATAGCAAACCCTTTAATTAACCTACTCTTTCACAATTCCATATTATGCCGGTATCTCCTCCATCAGCATGATATTTCCTGCTTTATCATAATAAGTGCAAGTCATTTCCAGCAAATCTACTGTCCATTTCTCCACGCCTGTTTCTGCCGAATGCTTACAAAAGGTAAGATAATCCGTTTGTCCTTGCTGGTGAATTTTTAAGTACTGCTTAAACTTTCGGTATGGGTTTTCCTCACCGGTGCGCAAACCAGGAAATAAATTTCTTAAACAAAAAACATTATTAATTAAAGCAGGTTTACTTAAAAAACTTATAGAAACTAACATTACTTATAATTAACATGAAGATTTATCCCTACCTATTAACAGCACTTATTGTATGTTCTATTTCATGCAGAAAAGATGCACCTATCAAAGTAGAGCCCTCTGCAAATCCTTATTTACTACAACAGGCCAAAGACTGGTATAGTAACCAAAGGTTATTAACCACTACACCCGGATCTGTAGATCTGAAAACCTATACTCCCGATTGGAGCAAAGCCCAAATCGTTAAAAATATAGATGGGCAAGACATAATTGGAGTACCACTATCGAATTCTCCCCAAAGCTATATAGAGTTAAACGTATTAGCTGAAAATGGTAAAAACTATGGGATTATTAAACAATACTTATTAGATAAGAAGCTATTGAATGTTTATAGAGATGGTGGTAGATTTCTGGAGAGCAGGCGTTATGATATGCATAAATTTAATAACTTCCCTAAGTTTAGAATCCTGAGAGCGCCCTCCTCTAGAGTTCCGGGTGATGATGATCCTATTGGAGGCGGAGAAGATCCTATTGAATTGCCTGTGGTAATTGTTACTGCCCCCGGAGACAATCATCCTTTTGATCCCAATGAGCATGCCATTCATTTTCCTTCATCTCCTGTTGGTGGCCCTCAGGCTCCTTTTAACCCACCTCATGGTGGAGGTGGTGGTGGTTCACCTACTCCAGTAGAACCAGCAACGGCATCAGCAGATATAACCAATAATGTACAAGACCCTTGCTTGAAAGCGGTAGTAAACACATTAAAAAATTCTAATATCGCCGGCAAAATATCCGACATTATTAGTGCGTTGGATGAAAATACCAAAGTGCAAATTAACGTGGTGGATGCGCCGGAAGTTTATAATAGTAATGGTGAGTCTATAGCCGCTAAATTTCAAGCAAATCCAACTTCGACAACTAATATTTTTTCTGGCACTATCACCATAAGCATAAATACCTTATCAATTAGTACGAAGGAGAATACAGCTGCTACCATAGTTCATGAAATAGTCCATGCGTATTTTGCTTATACAGGACAAAACAACAAACTATCTTCTATAGAACATCAAAAAATGGCAACTGATTATATACAACCCATGACTAATTTTCTTTCCGGGCTGTATAATATTCCTATAAAAGATGCCACAGCTTTAGCTTGGACTGGATTAAGAAATGCAAATAGCTATATTAATTCAACTAATTTTGACTATCCAGGAGGGACCATGACTAAAGATGAAGTAGGGGATATTTATCGCAATTATGTAACTAAATATTAAGGTATACCCGTTTGTAATTAATTTATATTATGAGGCATTTAAAGAAATTAATATTTATAGCTACATTCTTTTTAAGTACAGGAAGCTATGCCCAGATAGAACTAAAAAATGATACACGAAAATTTCTTACTCCACAAGTTGATTCTATTGAACAATTTATAAAATTAAATAAGATTGATTATGCATTAATCACTTATTCTACTTCTAACTGGATTAGTTTAGATGATATATTTTATGGCATTATTAGAAAGAAAAGGGATTACTATTTAATGAGATTAGCAAATTTAGACGTGTATGCGAAAAAGCCAGAGTTCAAGATTAATCAAAAGAAACTCACAGCTTTAGAAGCACAAATCTATTTAAAGGAAATTGCATCTTCAGAAGCATTCAAATTCTCTAATGAGGATTATCTTAAAGTTTCCCAAAGCTGCACAGTAATTCAGGGAACTGATACTGTTGAAGAACAAATATATGACGATAGTACTTTATATATATTTGAATATACTAAAAACTCTAAAAAAGGTATTAATACATATGCCCCTTCATTTTTTTTAAAAAACTGCTATCCCTCGAATCCGGAATATGGAATTCTTAAGGGTTTTGTGAATACGTATACTAAGCTGACAGAATTAGTTAAGCAAGCATTTAAAGATGACGTTATTCTTCCTATTCAAAATAGACCACGATTGAAATAAATAGTTTGCAGAGGCCTGCCAACCGGGTGGAACAATGGCTAAAGAAGAATTAGGAGATATTTCCAGAAATTATATAACTAAATATTCAGGCACTCCAATTTGTAATTAAAGAAAAAATATAAATTTATAATATGAACAATCTAAAGCAAAATATTTTCATTTTTTTATGTTTATTGGGAATACAAATGGCATATGCACAAAAAAAGCAGGATGCTGTTTATACGGAGCAAAAACGGATTGAAGATTTCTTTTCTAACAATATTCCTATAAATACAACAAAGGACTCTAATATGGTTTATGCTTTTGCTTTTAAAGCAGTAGTTAAGAAAGATACAAAAGGAAAAGCGCAGCTTATTTCTCTCACAGCAAATGATACAATAGCTTACACAATTTATCCAAAGTATAAATTCTTAGAAACAATAAACTATGGATTATTTATGAAGGATAGAAAACAAGCTATCTTCATTTTTCCGGTATTATTGGACATTGCAAATACTACACTAAAGAGCTTCCCTGCACATAATAGACCTGCTGATAATATAATGTCAGTATTTTTCTATAGGGAAGGAGAAGAATTGGATGCAATAGAAAACCGTATATATTTTCGGCCCTACTTATTAATGATTGATAAGACTATAAAAAACTAGCAGATATAAAGTTCCATTTCGCTCCAAGGTCTGTGTCCTCACAGACCTTTATAACCGCCGTCCCGGTATTTCCTCCACCAGCATGATACTCCCTGCTTTATCATAATAAGTGCAAGTCATTTCAAGCAAATCTACTGTCCATTTCTCCACACCTGTTTCTGCCGAATGCTTACAAAAAGTAAGATAATCCGTTTGCCCTTGCTGGTGAATTTTTAAGTAAGCTTTAAACTTTTCTGGTTCACTTTTTTCGGCTATAAGAAGTACCGGGTATTTCGCATCCGACTGAACAGAATAATTATCTTTTCCAACATAAACTGCACGACCATCGCTTACAAACGTATCATAACTGATGAGCCCTAATTGAATAAGCTCTTGCACATAGGCCGGAAAATCTGCCCCGCTTTTTACTTTGGCATGTGCGGCTTGAATTTGCTGGAGACTGAACATAATTTATTTACTGATGACTGGCATGATAACCAAGGAAAAATAAATATATAAAATGAGGGGTGAAATGTAGAAAGGGAAAAGTAATATTCAACTCTACTTCTTCAGTTTAGCACAAGTATGTTGCCTTCTGCTTTCCTTTCTTGCACTTCATACTTGTATCCAATTAGTTCCTAGACTTCTTTTAAAGTACCAGTGTCAGCATTTCACGTTGAGACCATTTTATACTTGGCTTTTTGGTATGTTCTTCTAATGTTTCAAGATAACGATAAAGTTTCCGTTCATCAAAACCTGATGCAATGTCATTTACCAAAGCAACGCGATTATCAATATGGTCATTGAAAGGAGAATGATTTGCTATTTCAAAATCAACAGTTGCCTTTGTCAAGCTGCTTAAAAAATAGTTAGGTGTTGAACCTGTTATATATTTAACTAAATTAATTTTTGGACCTTTTGAAACTATTGCATTAAAACGAACTGTCTTATAGCTATCACCAAGTTCTTTTCGAAATTTAAGATTATCCTTATTTATAAAACTAGACAAATAACTGTCAGCCATTTTCCCAAAATTCTCTTTCTCTTCTTTTTCCTTTTGGTCAAGGAATTGAATTTGTGATGTGCTTAATATTGATGATAAAAAATTTGTTAAATCGTAGACTAGATTTGGGACGAGATCTACTTTATTTGTTGTCTTGTAGTAGTAAGTATTGGATGAATTATCTAATTTATTTATTTCATAAAATGTTTCATAATGATTGAATATTTTCATAAATATTTCATCATCAAAATCAGGCTTTATTTCATATTCACCACATGCCAACCAACCTCCGTCCGTAACTATTAATTCGTCTCTTTGTTGGGTAACAAAGACTGAAATAAATTTGAAGTTTGTGGTCGAATATGGAGTAATAATTTCTAATGTTTTTCCACGAACTTTAAAAGACCATAAAGAGCAAAAAGATTCTTTTACATTGTAAAATATTTCTGTCATATTCATTTTATGAAGGTAATATTTGAAAGTATATCTTCATTACTTGTTGAAGCGAAAAAAAGTTCAGTTGAAGGTGTTGGAACTATCTCAGTGATGTCTTCAATCAAATAGCGCAAATTTGTTTCAAAACAGAAATGGGCAAAGCATAAATTAATATCCTCCAAGGCTTTTGCTTCTCTTTCGTCCTTAAGTTTATCAGTTTTATAAGCAATAGATCTGCCGTTTTTGTCAAAAGAATTAAAGTGAGGTGTTGTTACCATTTGCTCTCTCAATGGAATTTCTGGATCTTTATTTTGATGAGCTACTCCGTCAGAGTCAAACCTAAAATAAGGTTCTTCTGTAAGTGATTTGCAACGCAACTTAAATTTAAAATCACTGTGATTTCTAACCTTAGCTTCAATTATTAATGAAATTTCGTCTGCGAGAGTTATATGCTTCACTTTTGATTCAAAATAATTAATGTCATTGCGATTTTGTTTTTGAGTATCAAGTGTAATTACTTTTTGAGTCGTATTCTTTCTATCAACTACAAGCTGCTCAAATTTCCGAAAGTTACTTGATATGTCTATGTTTTTTCGTTTCATTATTATTTATTTATACTTATATATAGCACTCTGATCAATATTTTTCAGATTATTGCATATGAATTCTTTAAAACATCTATACTAATATTAATTTATTGAAATCTATTCTTCTATCATTATCGTTTCTTTTACTTCAATTGTATCCATTTCTTCAAATACTATCCCTGAAAGTTTACTTTTCAAGTCAGCCAAAATATTATCTACACGACTTTCAATAAATAAATCTAATGCATTATCAGGCATTTGGCCAGTCCTTGCCCATTCTAAAATTTCTAATGGCAAAAGATGAGAAGGCATAATTGCTTCAAATTCTGCCTTATCATAATCCTTAATGTACTCAAGTGGTGGTCTGTTAGTAATATCAAGATTTGTGGTTTGTGTCAAATATGCAATATTCATTAAACTATCACTTGTAACTCTGTTTTTATGTTGGTTGTTCAATACGTACTCTGAATTTGTTGGGAATACGTGATGTAGATTTGGTTTGTCATTTGTAAAGAAAAAGTTTTGTACTAAAACTTCTCTGTCACAATGATCCCAATCTTTAGGTTGTGCGCTTGCATAAAGTGATAAGATAGTTCTACTCATTCGACCTTTGGAACTGTAAGTAGCAGAGCGAAGTTTTTGCTTGTCAATTAAAAACCTATTAAATTGTAAAGCTCGATTTTGCTTTTCTGTATTTAAAAATTCGATATGCTGAAATAATTGAGTTGTGTTGCTTAATAAATCTTCATTGTGAAAACTGTTAAACCAAAAGTACTTTTTAAGAAAGTCATAATTTGGAGAACTGTTTTTATAAAAGTAAGTTGTAATAGTAAAATAAAAATATCGGAATGGAATTAGATAAGGAGTTTTAGTATGAAGATGATTTTCAAAGAAGTCAAAGGTTTTTAACATTGCTTTTTTTGATTCATCCCATACTGCCAAAATATGCTCTGTTTTTATTTCATTTAAATAGCGATCTGTAATATTTGCCACCCCACTATTAGGAACATTTTGATTGATAATTACTGCTAAAATTTGCAGGTAGTCCAAGTCACCAATTTTTAAAAACTCGCTGTTATTGTGGTTTCTGAAATCGTCAATTAAATCCCTTAAGTAAAACCCGTTATCAACTTGTTCTGTTGATGTTTGTGTTAATGGCTTAAATGTTTTAGCGACAACAATGTCAAAGATATCTAATGGTTTTCCTGCTTGGTTTATTCTCTCAAAAATTTGGCAAACTTCTGAAACTTGGATACCCTTTACTTCTATAAATGAAATTCTATAATTGTCAAGAACGCCCTTAATCTTTGAAAGCTCTGTAAGAATAAAATGATTAAAGTCTTTATTTACAACTTCACTATTGAATACATTTGCTTGCACCTTTGTAAAGTTGTTTTTAATGTCAATTAGTTTTACAATTAATCCATCATCAAATCTTTTTTTCTTTCCAATATTTTGTCTGATTTCTCCGTTTCTGTCATCTATTTCACTCCCAAATAAAAAACGGTTATGATAACTTTCGTCATCTGTATCGTTATCAATAGGAATTGTCAAATCAACATATAATAATGGATTAAAGTCCGGTTTTCTCTCAATGCTTCCTCCATGTAATGAAGTAAGTAATGATGTAGTTCTTTGTTGCCCGTCTAAAATGTATTGATATTCTGTTCTGTTAAAATTAGGATCAGTAATTTGATGCCCGCCAATTTTTCTATGATTTTGAAGTTTTAAGTCAGTTTTCCAAATAAGAATACTCCCCAAAGGATAAAACTTATAAATACTGTCCCAAAGTTTTTTGACATTTCCAGGTTCCCATACAACTTCTCTTTGAAAAGTTGGTATTTGATAGTTTTGGGCCATTAATTCATCAAGATAGGTTGTCAGCCCTTTATTTGTTGGGAAAATTCTGTCTGTATAATTCATTTAGCTTTAATTTCTACGTTCTTATTTATGATGTCACTTTATATATTATTTGCCTCTAATTTTTTAATTGAAGTAGCTTTTTTGACGTTAGTCATAATTCGAAAATTTAACTATATTTTTTAATTGTGGCTGTTGTTGTCATTATCACATTATTAAATTTCTAGCATAAATTAGTATGAGAAGGAATAAAAAATATTGAATTTATACACTTTTAAAATATTGACTCAATTGAGTGCCCCAAGATTCTATATTATCATGTACTATTCTTTTTAAAAAAGAAGGATCTTTTGAAGCTGTCTGTTTGTTTAAGGGCCTTTCTTTATCAAACTTATTCAAAGTGAAAATAAAGGTTGCATTACCACTATTCAAATTCTCCAATATCATTAAATTTTCTTCAATATATTCAAACATTAAATACTCATTGAATCCTCCAATTCCCATAGTAACATCTGTAGGCACTCGTTCCTTTAACATTGCAAAACGGTAGCTATTACCTATTGATTTATCCCTTGCTTTTTCATCTGATATTCTATTTTCAATAATTTCTAATTTTTCTTTAATGGTATAATTCTTACCCGATGGAAGAAGTTTTCGATCCTCATATTTTGTAACTATTATAGGGTCAAATTTCAAATCATAAGGCATAAACTAACTACCTAATAAAATTGCTATATTCATAGCAGCTCCTGCTATCAAATAATGATCCTCTGCATCCTTAAATTGAAATTGTGGGAAATGCAATATAATTTCATTTTGAGGACTTTTAGCTAACTCTAGTTCCAAGTTATATTGGTGAAGTATAACTTTTATCCACTTTTCGAATTCCCTATCATACTCAATAGTTTTCTCAAATTTTTTGCTATAATATTCTATATGCTTCCATTCATAATGCTTAGATTCTGGTTGTTTTCTCACCCATTTACCCTCTGTGTTCTCTTTTAGCACTCCTTTTTTTCCAGATACTACAATAGTTGATCTTTTCCCATTAATTAAATCATTAATAGGAGGATAGCTTTTGGCTAGATTTGTTAAATCTTTAACACCAAAGCCTATGTAATACTTTTGATTTTCTTTAACAATACCTCTAAGGTATTTCGAAGGATTTAAAACTCTGTTCATATTAACTTTTCCTAATTAATTAGATTAATTATCTGGATAAATATAAACAGTTATGTAACAAGATAATTACAAAAGTTTTTCACACCTTAAATCCCCTCCCCCCCTAAACCAGACAGCCGTGGATACCGGCCCTTGAGCCTAAGGCCTTCAGCCGTATGAGCAAATGGCGGGACTACTGGACCCGATGAAAACCAAAGCATTGCTTTTCTAAAAAACCGGCATCACATATACCCTAACACACATTTCAGGCAGGTTTTCACATATTTTACTATTTCATAATATAAAATTTATTTAATTTCTGACTTATATTTAAAATATAAATTCTTATTATTGAGCTTCTATTTATTTTTTAATTTATCTAAATAAAAACATGATGGCATCAACTTCAGAAACTGGACACGCTAAAAACATTGCGAATTTTAGCGAATTAGTAACCCGCACCAATGCTTTTGGAGCAGCGTATAACCCTGCAAAAACTGCTTTACAACAGGCACAATTAGAAACACAGCTACAGGCGGCACAAAGTGGATTAACTGCACTGGCTACGGCTAAAGCCATTTATGCTGATATGGTGGATAAGCGGGAGGCCATTTACGGGCCGCTGCCTAAGCTTATTACCCGTACGCTAAACTTGTTTCGATCATCGGTGAGCAATAAAGCGCAAATTGATACGGCACAGCACCTGGCCGATTTGATGCGTGGTTTTATGAGTAAAAAACCGGCGGCAAAAAGTCCCGATCCAGCAGACCCAACTGCCAAGAGTATTTCTACCTCACGCCAGAGTTATGATAGTATTTATGAAAATATGGAACAGTTTATTGAGGTATTGGCTGCTAACCCGGCTTATGCCCCCAATGAGGCAGAGTTTTCGGTGAATAGCTTGCGGGCTTTACTGGCCGAAATGAAGGCTATTAATGATTCTGCTGATACCATTGAAACCGTGCTTGACGGCGCCCGTGGCTTACGCAATACACAATTATATGCGAATGAGAGCGGATTGGTAGATACAGCTTTAGCAGTTAAACAGTACGTTAAAGGAGTATTTACGAAAGAGAATGTGCAATGTAAAGCCATATCTAAACTGGCATTTAAACGGGTTCAATAAAATTTCTCTTCAAGGTCTGTCTACAAACCACCTCCGCCTTCGGCACCTCCGCAAACGGAGGAAAAAAGGCCTGTCTTCCGCCGGCGGAGGTGGATTATGAAGCGAAGCGGAATAAGACGGAGGTGGTTAAGTCTTACTAAGAAGCGAATAATTTATAATTTCAATCTGCTCCAATCAAACTTCAACCTGCACCAATCAAACTCCGACCTGCGCCGATCAAACTCTAACCTGCATCAATCAAACTTCAACCTGCACCAATCAAACTCCAACCTGCATCAATCAAACTTCAACCTGCACCCATCAAACTCTAACCTGCGCCGATCAAACTCTAACCTGCTCCAATCAAACTCCGACCTGCACCGATCAAACTCCAGCCTGCATCAATCAAACTTCAACCTGTATCAATCAAACTCCGACCTGCACCGATCAAACTTCAGCCTGCGCCGATCAACTACCCCACCCTGCAAAGCAAACCTTTCAAATATTCTCCTTCGGGGAAAGAAGAACGAATAGGATGATCTGAAGGCTGGCAAAACTGATGGATAAACTGCACTTCTTTACCGGCATCCAGGGCAGCCCAGGCCATAATTTGTTTGAATAAACTGATATTAACCGCACCGGAACAAGAATAGGTAGCCAGTAAACCACCTTCTTTCAATAAAAGCATAGCCATGCGATTGAGGTCTTTATACGCTCTGGAAGCCTTAGTCAAAGCAGAACGTGAAGGTGCATATTTAGGTGGATCGAGAACGATGATATCAAATTTTTCATCGCTTTCGCGAAACTGGCGCAATTGCTTATTGACGTCAGATTGTATGAAACGATGAGGTATTTTATTGAATTTATTGATTTCTATATTGCGTTTTAGCGTTTCTAAAGCTAAAGCAGAACTGTCTACACTCACCACTTCCAAAACGCCCTGCTTTAATGCATTCAACGTAAAACCACCAGAATAACTAAAACAATCCAGCATACGCTTGCCTTTTGCATAATCCGCTACCAACCGGCGGTTATCCCGCTGATCGCAATAAAAGCCTGATTTTTGACCTTGGACAATATTTACATCGTATAAAATCCCATTTTCTTTAACCGTTAGAAATTCCGGCGGTTCTATTCCTGAAAGAACTCCGCCGGATGAAGCCTCTAAACCCTCATGCGTACGGGATGATGCATCACTCCGGTCGAAAATGCCTTTGGGTTTTAATAATTGCTGAAGTTCGTCCAACAAAATAGGTTTAATGCGTTCGACCCCTGAAGTAAGCAACTGTACAGAAAGAAAATCTGCAAAGCGATCTACAATTAATCCGGGTAAAAAATCGGCTTCGCTGAATATTAAACGATAGGTATTGGTATCTTCTTTTTGGATAAGATCTTGTCGGGCTCCCACCGCTTTTTGTATTTTTTTGCGCCACCAGCTTTCATTAATCTCTGTTTCCTGGTTCCATTCTAATAAACGCACCGCTACGCGTGATTGGTCATTATAAAATCCATAAGCCAGGAAATCATTATTATAATCAGTAAGCGTGATGATATCCCCGTTTTCAGGTTTGCCTTTTACCTGTTCTATCGCACCGGAAAAAATCCAGGGATGTAATTGCTTAACCGCTTTTTCTTTTCCTTTTTTTAATCTTACCGAATACATGGGGCAAATCTAAACAATCTTTCGTTTGAAGCAGAAGGCCATGTTTTCTATATTTGATGTATGGATTCCAGAAATAACCACTCTTTAAAAAGTGATGTTAAAGAAAATAAAACAGCGGGCGAGACGATTAGCTGGGCTGACTTTGAAAAAGTAGAACTGCGTGCAGGAACTATTCTTGAGGTGCTTGATTTTCCGGAAGCCCGCAAACCGGCATACAAAGTAAGAGTTGATTTTGGAGATTTTGGGATTCGATGGAGCAGCGCACAGATTACTAAAAATTATACAAAGGACAAATTAATCGGACGACAAATAGTTGGGGTACTTAACTTTCCTAAAAAGCAAATTGCAAATTTCATATCCGAATTTTTAATAACCGGTTTTGCAAATGAACAAGGAGATATTGTTTTAGGCAGCATTGAACGACCTGTCCCAAATGGTTCGAAACTTATTTGAGAAGTAGCCAGGGAAGTTAGCAGTTAGCAGTTAGCAGTTAGCAGTTAGCAGTTAGCAGTTAGCAGTTAGCAGTTAGCAAAAATCGCACTTTTTACATTTTACAATTTAACATCGCAATACGCAATACTCATTACGCAATACTAAAATACTACAATGAAATACATCAGTTTCACAGATGAACCAACTATAGCTCCCGACGAATTTTTTATGAATGAAGCCTTGAAGGAGGCACAAAAAGCCTTAGCATTAGATGAGGTACCTATTGGCGCAGTAATTGTACATAGCGGTAGGATAATCGGACGCGGACATAATTTAACCGAACAATTAAAAGATGTCACAGCTCATGCAGAAATGCAGGCTTTTACAGCAGCCGCTAATTATACAGGCGGCAAGTATTTAAAAGATTGTACACTTTACGTAACCATCGAACCTTGTGTAATGTGTGCAGGCGCATCCTATTGGACACAGATTAGCCGTATAGTATATGGTGCCGATGATCCTCAACGGGGGTTTTCACAAATAAAACAACGCATCACTCATCCTAAAACAGAGGTTATTAGTGGTATTAAAGCCAATGAAGCTGCACAATTGGTGAAGGACTTCTTTTTAAGTAAACGGAATAAAAGTTGATAACAAAAAACAAGTTTTAGCATTACAAAGTTATATTTGTACATAATTATAAACCCTTTTAAACATAAAACACATGGCATTTGAATTACCCGCGTTACCATACGCAACAGACGCTTTAGAGCCCCATATTGATAAAATGACTATGGAAATTCACCATGGTAAACATCATCAGGCATATGTAGATAATCTGAATAAAGCCTTAGCGGGCACAGAAAGTGCAAATCTAAAAATTGAAGAGATCATGCATACGGTTTCAAAATATCCTATGGCTGTTAGAAATAACGGTGGTGGTCATTTTAATCATACATTATATTGGTCAATTATGTCGCCAAGTGGTGGTGGCAATCCATCTGGTGAATTAGCAAAAGCTATAGATGCTGCTTTCGGGTCATTTGATGAATTTAAAAAGAAATTTGCTGAGGCTGGTGTTACCCGTTTTGGTTCCGGATGGGCCTGGTTAACTGTTGCTGCTGATGGAAAACTTCAGGTAAGCTCCACTCCTAATCAGGATAATCCCTTAATGGATATAGTTGAGGCAAAAGGTACTCCGATATTAGGAATGGATGTTTGGGAACATGCTTATTATTTGAAATATCAGAATAAGCGTGCAGATTATGTTGCGGCTTTCTGGAATGTAGTTAATTGGAATGCTGTTGCAGATCGTTTTGCAAAAGCGAAAAAATAATTAACATTTTATACAAGGTTTAAAAATTGGTGTAAGTTTTGTATATCAATTTTTAAAACTTAGAAAACATGAGAAAATTTAGTCTATTATCCGCTCTGTGTGTTATTACCCTTTTATCAGGCTGTCAAGTTATTGGCGACATATTTAAAGCTGGAGCTTACACAGGAATATTTATAGTAGTGGTTCTTGTAGCTTTGGTTATCTGGATACTCTCTAAATTCAGAAACCGGAGCTAAATCAAAGATCCCCATTCTATCAGAGACAAAAGTCTACAAACAAAAAAGATCAGCTTAATAAGTTGATCTTTTTTGTTTGTTTTCAATGTGCAATTAACCACCGTAATTCTTATCCGCATAACCAAACACTTTTTGTAATAAAGTGGTACTTCTTGCAGAAACATTCTGCCGTATTTTTAATTCTTCCCGGGCAATTTCTACAAATAACCCATCAATTGCTTTTTGAGTAACATATCCTTCCAAATCTGGGTTTACATGATTTACCAGGGGGATCTGATTATAACGCGTCACTACATCAGACCAATAACGGGTTGCACCAACCTTAGTTAAACTATTTTGAACAATAGGTTGAAATTTGCTGCGTAACTCTTCGCTGGTTACTCTTTTAAAGTATTGAGTAGCCGCATCCTTATTGGTGCCCAGCAAAATATGAGTAGCATCAGCAATGGTCATTTGCTTAATTGCCGCAATAAATATGGGTTTTGCTTCTTTAGCTGCATCTTCTGCTGCACGGTTTACGCTTAAAATAACATTGTCTGCTAATGAATTTAAGCCGATACTTCTTAAAGTTCGTTCAACTTTTTGAGCCTCTTCGGGGAAGAGGATTTTAATGGCAAGATTTCCAAAATAACCATCTTTTATAGCTAAGCGGTCTGAACTGGAGCTGGTTCCAAATTCAAGAGCTTCCTTTAATCCCATCGTAATTTCAGATTGGGTTGGATTACCAATGCCAGATTGAGTTAAAATCTGACTGGCTTGATTTAAAGTATCACAACTGGTAATAAAAAGAACGGAAGTGAGTATTGCAATAATTTTTAAGGATTTCATCAGTTTATTTTTCTGATGAAGTTAACAAATCTTTTGCCATTAATTCACTTGATTTCACCATTTTCAAAAACTCAGCCCGATAACCTTCTTTGTCTTTACCCAAAGCATTTCCTGCCCAATTGATAACGTTACTGTAATTGGTATTTTGTTTAAATTCCGAATTGCGTAAAAGCATTCCGTATCCGGCAACAGCTGCCGCAAAGCGAAAATTATCTGATGTATTATTCCAATTTATAATTTGATCTAAAACAGGTTTTGAAATTAACTTACTGTCTTTTTGATCTGGATTTTTATATCTGAGTTTAACTGTAAGTAATTCGTTGGTAAGTGCCTTTGAGTTGGCTTCCGGCATGTCCTGGTATATTAAATCATCGACTTTAGCAAGGCAGTAGTTCCCTACTTCTACCGGGATGATTTCATACAATGCAGTTACTTTATGCCCGGAACCAAGATCGCCCGCATCTTTTTTGTCATCATTGAAATCTTCTTTACTCAGCAGCCGGTTTTCATAACCGATGAGGCGGTAAGATTTTACCTTGAGTGGATTAAACTCCACCTGTAATTTTACATCCTTAGCAATTGTAAATAATGTACCACCAAATTCATTGACCAATGTTTTTTTAGCTTCACTGATGTTGTCAATATAGGCGTAATTACCATTGCCTTTATCAGCAAGGGCTTCCATTTTACTGTCTTTATAATTCCCCATCCCATAACCTAAAACAGTAAGATAAACACCAGTTTCTCGTTTTTCTTCAATTAAACGCTGCATTTCTGCATCACTTGAAGCTCCTATGTTGAAATCGCCATCAGTAGCTAAAATAATACGGTTATTGCCCCCTTTAATAAAATTTTCCTGAGCCAGTTTATAAGCCAGCTTAATTCCTGCACCACCAGCGGTAGAACCTCCTGCTTCGAGTTTGTTAATGGCCTCTTTTATAGTTTGCTTATGATCGCCAGAAGTTGGCTCAAGAACTTGTCCGGCTGCACCGGCGTAAACAACAATAGACACCTTGTCTTTAGAACGTAGTTGATCAATGAGTAATCTCATAGATGATTTTAACAATGGTAATTTATTTGGTGCATCCATAGATCCGGAAACATCAATTAGGAAAACCAGGTTTGAGGCAGGCAGGTTATCTGTTGAAATAGTTTTCCCCTGTAAACCGATTTTTACCAGAAGGTGTTCTGTGTTCCAGGGTGCAGTAGAGATTTCAGTTTGGATAGATATAGGGTCGGAATTTGGGGGTTGTGGATATTCATAATCAAAGTAATTAATCATTTCTTCAATGCGGACAGCATCAATCGGTGGAAGTTGGCCATCATTTATGAAACGCCTAATGTTACTGTATGATGCTGCGTCTACGTCTATTCCAAAAGTAGAAAGCGGATTTTGTTTAGCTTCCATAAAGCGATTCTCATTAATGGCATTATAAGATTCGGTATTAAATGCAGGTTCATCTTCACTTTTGAACTTATAATTTCCGCTTGAAATTGGGTTAGTCATACCCCATCCCATTTTAGCTGCTGATCTAACTCCAAGGGCGCTGGTTACAACCATTTCTGATAAAGCACGATTATCCGTTTCAAGAACAGCATTCAAAATACTCTCCTTTCCAATACTATATTCTTTTGGTTTGTAGCCTATGTACTTAAATACTAACGTTCTCTTACCATCTGGGACTTTAATTTCATAGTTCCCATTGTTATCGGTTAAAACTTTACTAGAGGTTCCTTTCACAGCAACCGCTACTCCCGGAAGGGACAATCCGTCTTCTTTTGCAACTACTGTCCCAGTAATAGTTCTAACCCCCTCAGCAGTAAATGCATAAATTGAGAAGCTAATAAATAGCAAAAAGTAAATAGTGAGAGCTTTCATAATGTTTGATTTGTTGTTATTGTGAATAAACAATTATATAACTTATTCATTTCTATTTTCATGTGGCTTCATAAGTTTATTTTTCCAACCAGTTCGCGAATTTTTTGCCATTCATTCACATAATATCTCCCTGAAATGAATATAGCTTTAGAATTTATAGAATAGGGTTTTTGTAATTTAACGAATGACTTTGGATTTGTTATAGCTATTTCATTGGTTACTTCAGTCATTAATTCAATATTTAAAACGTCTTCTAAACCTGTTTTTATTTTTACCTGCTGGGATTTATATCCTTTACATTTAAATACTAATGTTTTATATCCGTTGGGTACTTTAATTTTATAATTCCCACCCTTATCTGTTTGGACTCCAATAAATGTTCCTTTCACAGTAACTATTACTTTGGCTAAAGGGATATTCGTTTCTCTTGCTCTTACTGTTCCGGTAATGGTTCTCGTTTTATTAGAAGTAAATGCATAAGTAAACTTGGAAGTAAATAACAAAAAGCAAATAGTAAAAATCTTCATAACATACATTTGTTGTTATGATGAGATGGGCAATTGCATAACTTTCCATAAAATCTGCTAAATATTTTTTATACTTGAGCTGAAAAACATTTAATAAATTGAAATTCATCAAAAACAACTCTTTTAAATCTGATTTTAACGAGCTTTCCATGCTCCGTGAGTATCACCGTAAGGGAGATTTAGAGGTGCTTGGGAAATTGTATGAACATTATATGTCACTGGTTTATGGTCTCTGTCTGAAGTATCTTAAAGATGAAGAGAAAAGCAAAGATGCCGTAATGCAGATCTTTGAACAATTGATTGATAAATTGAGAGTGCATGAAGTAACAAATTTTAAAAGCTGGCTGTATACATTAGCAAGAAATTATTGTTTAATGGAACTACGTTCATCTTCAAAGAAGGAATTTGTTCCTATCGATGATAATTTTATGGAAACCAATGCTTTTGTGCATCTGGATGTTGATGATGTACGTGAGCGAAAGCTTAGTATGATGGAAAAATGCGTAGAAAAGCTGCCTCCGGAACAAAAAGATACGATTTCTCTTTTTTATCTTGAGCAAAAATGTTACAAAGAGGTATCTGGTATTACCGGATATGATTTAAATAAAGTGAAGAGTTATATTCAGAACGGCAAACGTAATCTGAAAATTTGCATAGAAAAAAACGGTGAAGATTAATTATCCTGATAGCTTAACAATCCAGCAATACATTGAAGGTAAGCTGGATCCTAAACTGATGCATGAGCTGGAGAAGCGGGCAATGGATGATCCATTTCTTTTTGAAGCATTAGAAGGATATGAAAATACAGCAGATCCACAACATAATTTAAGTATTTTACAGCGGCAATTACAGGAGCTAATTGTTCATTTACAGGAAAACAAAAAAGTTTTTGACCTTACTTGGAAACGGTTAAGCGTAGCTGCCGCTGCAGCTGTTATGTTTATAAGTGCAGGTATCCTATTCTGGATGCATAGTCAAAAACAGGATACTAAACTTGCCTCAAATATTAAACAGGTTGAAACTAATTTAACACCTGCAGATACTTTAAAAGCTAATCTAAATCAACCTGTAAATCCTTCTCCAAAGGAAAACAGTTCTTTGAAAAAGGACGCTCTTGTTGCTAATCTACCCCCAACAGTTAAACCAAGTGTAACTCTTGCTGATAAACCTGCTACCTCTGAAAATTTAAAAAAGAATCAATTGGCTTCAGTTAGTGCAAAAGATGCTGCTTTTGGTTTGAAGAACAAGATAGCTGATCTTGAGGATGCAAAAAAAGAGCCCTTAACAGCATCTTCCACAGAAATTAAAGCTAAGCCAGAGGATCCGGTAACTGGCTCATTAACTACTAGTGATTTTAAGAAGCTTTCAGGAATTGCTGAAACAACAGGTGTATTTTCAAAATCAAAATCTACACCTGCTCAACCAACTACTGGTTGGAGTTCTTATAAGCAATATTTAGAGCAAAATACACATCAGTTGAAAGATCAACCAATAGTAAAAGGGAAAGTAAAATTATCATTTTGGGTAAACCAGGATGGAAAACTAACTAGTTTTTATATTATAAAAGGACTTAGTGATGCTTACAACGCAGAAGCTATACGTTTAATTAAAGACGGCCCTAGCTGGAAGGCAGATTCTTCGGGCATAGCAACTCAAATTACTGTTATTGTAACTTTTAAATAGTTAGTGCGTATACTTGTATTGTATGTAAAAGTATTAGTGAAGCACTAATTAAATACTTAATTTTTCTACAATTTGAATAATAACAACAAAAAATACAATAAAAACAACAAAAAAATATAAGTATTTCTTTTCCATAATGATTTTATAATAGTTATTGAGCAAAGATAAAATTTTATCTCAATTACTAAAATATCCCAGCATATTTTTTTTAGAATCCCATACCATCTCTTTTTATATTAATCATATCACGACCAGGCGTTTGCATTTGTGGTGCTTGTCCGCTAAATTTTTGAAGACGCAGGGTAAAGCTTAAGAGAAAATACCTCGATAGTTTATTACTTTGGCTTTGAATAGTAGACGCTGTAGTTGCATTCACAGTATTTGTAACACTTGTATTCTGATTAAATAAATCATAGGCTTGTAATCTTAAGGTACCTGTTTTATTCTTGAAAAATTGCTTCTCTAAGTAAGTGTTTAAAATAAGTGGATCTATTGCCAGAGAGCTGCTGTAACCATTATTAATAGTCTTATTTAAATCTGCTCCAATTAGCCAGGTTTTGAGAAAATACACTTTGCTATTGAAATTATATTTCCATGCCGATACCTCCGTATTCGCATTGGTAACCAGATCATTTGAATTAATATTATAGCTATAATTAATACCTGGATTTAGTTCGAAAGATTTATTGGGATTCAACTGAACATTTAAGCCTTGTGACAAGACTGTATTGCGGCCTGTATTTTTAAGGTTATTATTAAATGAAATGTTATTATTATAATTAGCAGATCCAGTTAAGGAAACCACATATTTTTTCTCAGCGAAAGGTTTTGAGAACGTGTAAAAACCATTTAAGGCATAATAACCATTGGTATTAAGAAACCTGTTTTCCTGCACTAAACCCAAATTGGGATCCATTTTTGAAATAATGTTTGAAACTATTTTATTTTCTACAACTGATGCTGAAATATTGGTAAATAATACATCTCCTGTATTAAAATCAAAACTGTTGTATCTTAAATTTATGGTATGATTAAATTCAGCTTGCAAATCCGGATTTCCATATACCGGATATTGAGGGTTAGATAAATCAGGAATTGGCTGCAATTGTGAATAACTTGGTTCATTACTCCTTCCAAAATAACCGATATTAAATGAGCGTGTTTTCGAAAAATTATAAGCAAAGCGGGCAACAGGTATAAAATTAAATCCTATAATATGATATGAATTTGAGATGCTGGATATAACAGAATTCCCATCTAAAATAGTAGGTTGTACGCTGGCCCCTAATGAATAATTATATCTTTTCTCGGTAACCTTATAATTTAAACCAATTCTATTTGTTGTAAATGAATAATCATAATTATTACTCAATGTAGAATTTTGGGTAGAAATGCCCTGTTGGTCAATATCAAAGGTTTCCCGCTCATTTTTATATTTAGTATAATTGTAGGCATAGTTAAACTCTAAATTAGCAGTCTTACTTAAAGGTTCCTTGTATGATAATGTTGCACCTGTACTGATATTCCTGTTAATGATATCTATTTGTTGATTTTGATATATATCATTACTATTCTGATTTGAATAATTTGTATACTGATTTAAAGCGTCGTTATTCTGGCTATTTTTAGAATTATTTAAGGATAAATTAAGTGATATATTGCGTCCTCGTTTTGAAAAACGGTGGTTTAGCAAAATATTACTCCCAATATTAGGTATTTCTGATCTGTTATCACTTGATAAAGATCCATCAGAACTTAATTGAGAATCAATTAACTGTCTATAATTTGATATACCATTAGCATCCGTTTTTGAGTAGCTAAAAGAAGGAGAAAACTTAATATAATTCAAGGTGTCCGGACGATATTCTATATTCCAATTTAACCTGTGATTATTATTCAACGTATTGGTAATGCTGTTATCAGTTTTATTTAAAGAGTTATTTTGCTCTAAAGAGCTACTTGCTACATTATTATCACGGTTAGAGAAATTGTAAGTTCCGTAAGAAACTACTTTTTTGCCCCAGTCGTTACGATAATTAAAACCTATTGAACCTACATTGGTAAGCCCATCCGAATTATTCCCATTAGAGTTTCCAGATTGATTACGCCCGCCTCCACCCGTATTTATTTGAATACGCTGGCCTCCACCCGTATTACCTCCGTTCCCGTTAGCATTAAAAACAGAGCTGTTGGTATTATTTAAATTTCCTATAAAAGAAATTTGCTCTGCATTATTATATGTATTTGCGGTTAATGAAGCCTGATAGCGCTCTTTATCTCCTGCACCTAAACTTCCCCTGGCAAAATATCCTTTATTTTTATCGGGCCTGATTTGAATATTTAAAACCTTATCTGGATCGCCATTTTTTATTCCGGTTATATTTGCCTGATCTCCATAATCATCAACTATTTGTATTTTATCAATAAGATCTGCGGGCAATTGTTGCGTTGCAGTTTTTACATCTCCTCCAAAAAAATCCTTGCCATTAACCCTAATCTTAGTAACACTTTTCCCATGGGCCGTTACATTCCCATCTTTGTCAACTTCAACTCCTGGTAATTTTTTTAAAAGATCTTCAGCAAGAGCATTTTCTCTTAGTTTATAGTCAGATGCACGATACTCAACCGTATCTTCTTTTATAGTTACCGCAGGTATACCAGAAATAACCACTTCATTCAGCAATCTATTCTGAGATTTTAAAGTAATGGGATCAAGTTTAAGTGGCGAAGAATCATCGTTATACAAATAGCGTTTATTTAAAGTTTGATAGCCTAAATTAGAAATCGTTAATAGGAAGGTCGATGATTTTACAGCTTTAAAAGTAAATGCTCCATCAATATCTGTCCGCGTAAAAATAGTATCTTTTGCAATAATTAGTTTTATCGTTGCAGCGATAACACTTTCCCCTGTAGAATCTCTCACAACTCCACTTACCTCTCTATTGATTTGTGCAAAAGCGGTGTAATTAAAACTAATGGCCAACAATATTAATAAGACTTTTTTCATGTTAAATTAAAACGTTATTGCTTTTGTGCCAGGCAGGATTTTATCCAGAAATCAGTCGATGAAAACAATTTGCTTGTTTCTATATTATTATCTGGCCGATTGGAAGCATCCCTAAACCCATCATATCCTGAGCGACCTTGTATATTACTCCTTTCACCCGGTTTTTGGCCTCCTGGCATTTGGGGACGTACCAATCCATTAATTTTTATATTATAAGCTAATAGAGGAGAGTTCTCTATAGTTACATTTAGCAAATTTAGGGGTATAGCAACTTCGTAGATCAGGTTATCGTTATCATCAAATGTTACAGCTACCTGTATGCCGTACGTATTATATAAAGATATACTACCATCAATAATACTTTTAAAGCCCTCTACTTTTATTTCTTTTATTTGAGAAAGCATTTGCTTTCTTACTTCTTTTATATCTACTGAAGGTTTTTCCTTATTTTGTGAATCTTTTCCCTTTTTCATTCCCTTTCTGTCAATAATAGGAAAAGTTACTTTAGGCCCTGGTTTCTTTTTGCCTTCTACATTAATCATAAAGCTTATTCCTCCAGCAAATATTCTGGAAATATCAGCAGTATTAAGGCCCTTTATGGCTAAATAAATGTTTTCATCGTTATTAGAGATAGCATAATAGAACTTGGTATCATCATTATACAGCATTAAGCTATCATTCCAGTCATTTAGCTTTCCATCAATTTTTATTGAATTATTTGCCCAAATATTTGTACTATCTTCTTTCTTTTTTTGAGAGAAAGCAACTTTAGATTGCACTAGTACTGATAAAAATAGAGGAAGTATTAGAAATTTATATTTCATTATTAGGTGTGACTAAGCAAACTATAAAAGGTTTAGTACGGTTTATTTGGATATTTCAGCCATTGTGAAATATTATGCATAGAAAAAATTATTAATAACCTGTTTTTAGATTGATCGCAATATAGGTAAGGATTTTGAGAGAGGTTGTTAAATTTTGTTAGGAGCAGAAACTAAATTAAATTATTACTAAAACTCTATTTATAATTTCAATAATTCCTGTTCTGAAAAATATCTACTCAAAGCATCATCTAAAGAAGGCAGTAATAAGCCATGTTCACTTTTTAAAACGCTGTAACGGGGTCGCGTCGCTTTAAAACCAATTTCTTTAAGCGGTGAAGGAATAATTAAATTTGCATTATATCCTCCACGATTAACTACTTTATACGCAAACTCTGCCCAACTTAATTCACCCTTATTCGCTAAATGCCAAACCCCACATTCCTGATCCAGCAGGAGATCTAAACTTGTATTTACCAGATCTGGCAAATAAGTTGGTGAGATAAAAATATCATTTGCAGCTTTAAACTCCTGATTATTTTGTGCCTTAAAAAGAACATGAGTTGCAAAGTTATAAGCATCCCAAGGACCAAAAAATGCACTTGTTCGTATAATTAAAGCTGAAGGATCAGTTTTTAAAACAATTTGTTCGGCTATTGCTTTGCTATGCCCGTAAATATTTAATGGGGATACTTTATCCCTTTCTGAATAAGGTTCTGTTTTTTCACCATTAAAAACCAGATCAGAAGAAAACGTAAGTAGCCTGACGTTATGTTTCCGGCAAATGAGAGCTAAATTTTCGGGCCCTATAGCATTAACCATAAAGCAATTTATTGCTTCATTTTCTGCTTCATCAACCTTTACAAACCCGGCAGTGTTTACTATGGCCCACGGTTTAGTTTCTAAGATTAGATGCTCAATCTGTGCCGGATCTGTTATATTCAAATCCTGCCGGCCTAATAATAAATGGGTGATGCCACGGGAAGTGCAAATTTTAGAAAATGCACTTCCAAGCGTACCAGTTCTGCCGGTTATTAGAAGCGGCGACATCGGTTTTAAATTATATTCTTCAATTTTCTTTCTGGAAGGGTATATAATTCTGCTATCTCTTAACCACCAACCTTCATTGTTGAGAACAGGATGATGATAGTTTTCATTAGCAGCATAAGCTTTAATCATTTTTGTAAGTGCGGTAGCTCGGGGACTCCCCGATCGAACGTCAAAAACCCCAGACTCGTAATCCCCTTTATCGTGGATTAAAAGATTATTCCAGCCATAAGATCCCAGCATAGCCCAGGTGGTTATTGCTTTAATAGGAATGCCATCTTCTACCAGCTTATGAGCAGATTTCCAAACAGTGCTAAACCATCTCAATTGTTCTTCCCGTGTACAATGTAGTTGGACTTCTGTAATAGCTATAGGTAATTTAAAATAATCCCATGCTTCTTTTATCAGACCTTCAATACCACAAACTCCTTCAAAATCGACACGTATAGCCTCTACATCCGCATAACTATGTTGACAATTATTTCCATGAGTATGGAGTGGATAGCTCTCTATATTTTCATCTAAATACCGTTCTGAAGTGAGGTAATGATTAAAGCCGATTATAAAGGGTTTACAAGTATGATCAATAAAAAAAAGTAGTTCCTCCTTATCTATACCTGCCCAAATCAAATACTGCCACATGGGATGAACAGGAGTTACTTTGCCGCAAAGCAGATTAAATGCCAACCATCGACGCTGATTTTCAAAATCTGCCTGGTATTGCATCAGGACAGTACTATGGGTTTTCCCTAAATCTTCGGTTTGTATCAGCTTTGCATTCGGATTTACTTTGCAGATGGCTTTCATAGATAATACAGTAGCTTTGCATTCATTAACCAATATTTTTGCAAAGCTTTTATCATCTTTTTTATGAGGATGCCAGATCCCGTAAAGACCACAAAAGCGGGCTGTTGTTAAGGGTTCATTTATTGGAGTATAATATTCAATCCATGGAAATTTTTCGGCTACTTTAGCAGCATAATTTGCCAAAGCTTGTGGAAATTTCTCATCAAAAATATTAGCAAATTTTGGTCCGCTGCCATGATGTACTAAGCCTGCTATAGGTTCAATTCCTAACTCCTTAAGCCTGTTTAATTTCTTTTCTGTTTTATCCCAGTCAATCGAAGTATTAAGTTCAGGTTCATGTTTTTCCCATAAAATGGGGTATCTCATTTTTTTAATTCCTAACTCGGCAAAAAATTCAATATCCTCATCTCTTTCATAATGACCTGAATAATGAAGCTGATCAAAATAGATATCAAGGACTCTGTTTATAGTACATTCAATTCCTCCCCATATCTCAATTTTTGGACTTAAGTATTTGCTTTCCATTGGTAGATGGTTTTGTGGTTTCCTGGGTAAGAATTTTCTTGAAAGTAGTTAAGGCCTGAGCTACTACCTGATCCATATTATAATACTTATAAGTTGCTAATCTGCCTACGAAATAAGTATTTGTTAATTGATCGGCTAAAGCTTGATACTTTTTATACAGTAATGTATTTTCCATTTTTGGAATAGGATAATACGGATCGCCTTCTGCCTTTGGATATTCATAAACTAATGATGTTTTAGGATGCTTTTGCCCTGTTAAGTGTTTAAATTCGGTAATACGGGTAAATGCGTAATCATTAGGGTAGTTTATGGTACCTGCTTGCTGAAATTGGTCTCTGTCAATGGTTTCAAACTTAAACTCTAATGAACGGTAAGGTAGTTTGCCGTAGCAATAGTTAAAATATTCATCAACCGGCCCGGTAAAAATTAATTTTTTATATCTTATTTCATCAATAATATCCTGGTAATCGGTATTCAGCATTATTTTTATGTTGGGATGATCGAGCATTTTTTCAAACATTTTGGTGTAACCATAAAGAGGCATAGCCTGGTAAGTATCAGTAAAGTACCGATCATCCTTATTAGTTCGCGTAGGCACACGTGCAGTTACAGAAGCATCCAGTTCTGATGGATCCAACTCCCACTGTTTCTTGGTGTACCCTTTAAAAAACTTTTCATAAAGCTCTCGCCCTACCTTGCTTACTACTACATCTTCTGATGTAGCAATTTGTTTTACATCTTCTGCCTTAGAGGCAAAAAAATCTTCTACTTCATTACTGTTTAAACTTAATCCATAAAGAGCGTTTATCGTATTGAGATTGATGGGGATGGGAACCATTTGCCCGTCAACACTGGCCAGTACTTTATGCTGATAGTAATGCCATTCTGTAAATTTTGATAGGTAATCAAAAACATCTTTACTATTTGTATGAAAAATATGAGGGCCATATTTATGTATTAATATGCCGTCTTCATTGTAATAATCATAAGCATTGCCTGCTATATGATTTCGTTTATCTATAATTAATACTTTTTTATTTGCAACTTGCGCTAATCTTTCTGCCAATACGCTTCCTGCATATCCTGCCCCTACAATTAAATAGTCAAACATTTTTATATTTTTTTACTGTATTACCTTTACTAATCAGAGTTTCTCTGATGTGTTGGAGCATTTTGGAGCAAGTTAGATCCCACGAATTCTGTTCTAAAAATTCGTCTACCTGTGTAAGCCATTCCTCCTTTGATGAAATAAATTCTTTTTCAATAGCATGAATAAATTCTTTGGAGTTAGATGCAATATGTACCATTCCGGTATCAGCATAAGGCTTTACCACATCTTTTATTGGAGTTGATATTACAGGTATTCCTGCGGCTAAATATTCGGGGGTTTTAGTAGGACTTATATATCGGGTAGACTCATTCATTAAAAATGGAATCAAAGCTATGTCCCATCCTGATAGATATCCTGGTAATTCCTGATAGTTTTTCTGGCCTAAATAATGAATATTATTTCTTTGAGGCAATAAAGCCTTGTCAATTTTTATTACCGGGCCGATAAGGACCAGATGCCAATCCGGCCTGGCTTCTGCCATTTCTTGGATCAAATCTATATCAAACCGCTCATCAATAACTCCAAAAAAGCCTATTCGGGGATGAGGAATATTATTCTGATCATTGGGATCAATTTTTATACTCCTGGCTTTTTCAAAATGCTTTTTATCAATACTGCTTGGAAATGGAAAAATGTTTTCATGTTGATTTTTTTTAGCTTCATACAAGGAGTGTCCGCCGGTAAAAGCTAGATGTGCTTTAATTAAAAGATTTTTTTCATTTTCCTTTAATTGTAAGGGGGCAGATTTAAATGCAGACAATTCATCCATACAATCATAAACTACTAAAGAAGGGTAATGTTGGTTAGAAAACTCTAATGCCATGGGGGTATAGTACCAAAACACAAAATCTGAAAGGATCTTATCCAGAAGGAACTTATTCAGCATATCAGTTTGATAATATATACTTTCAGAATGACTTAATCCCTTTTGTAAATGCGGAGTTAGTACCCATAAATTATCATTTATTACTGATATAGCTAAAAAAGGATGATCTATGTTCTCTGAAACTGGTTCTTCAAAAAAGTAAACATTAAATATTTTAGAGAAACGTGTTAATAAATGCTGTGGTCTTTGATATACAAAATCCCACCTTAAGTGGGAGAAGCATAATAAATTGGAGGGTAATTGTACTGCTGTTTTAATACCATTAGTCTTAATGATCTTTGGCTCTGTTTTATTCATAGTTTATAAGTAAATACCCTTATATAACACGAAAAAAGCTAAAACGTTTGCTTAAGTTTTTATTTGGGGATGAAAGAATATAATAGAATATATTATCACTATTCATTCAAAATTTCAAAGAATAGAATGAGCATTTTTTAAGAGAATTGACATAATCAAACCCAGCCATTTTCAATAGATAAATAATTCGACATTACCTTTAATTCTGACTTTCTTCCTCCCAAATTACAGCCAGATTAATAATAGTTTCTACTGCTTTTTGCATATCCTGTACAGAAACCCATTCCTGTTTACCATGGAATGCATGTTCTCCTGCAAAAATATTAGGACACGGTAATCCCATAAAAGAAAGTCTCGAACCATCCGTGCCCCCTCTAATACTTTGTAATTTTGGAGTTAAGCCCGAACGCTCGATTGCTTTTTTACCAAAGTCAATGATTCTGGGATGTAAATCCAGGACTTTCTTCATGTTTCGATACTGTTCTTTAATCTCTAAAGAATAAGATGAATGAGGGTATCCGGCCAGAATTTCATTGATAATAATTTCTAAAATCCGTTCATGAGCATGTAAAGCTTCATCCGTAAAATCTCTAATGATGAGTTCTATGGTTGCCTGCTCAACATTTCCTTTAATGCCCGTAGGATGAATAAACCCTTCTTTTTGGTCTGTACTTTCCGGCGAAAGCTGATCTTTCGGTAAAGCAGCTATAATTTCTGAGGCAATTTTCAGGGCACTTTCCATTTTACCTTTGGCAAAACCGGGATGAGAGCTTACGCCATTAATGGTAATCACAGCACCGTCTGCAGAGAAGGTTTCATTTTCAATAGACCCAGCAGTTTCACCATCAATTGTATAAGCAAAATCAGCTCCCAATTTCTTAATATCTACCCTATCTACTCCGCGACCAATTTCTTCATCTGGAGTAAAAAGTAATTTTATGGTACCATGTTTAATTTCAGGATGAGTGACTAAAAAATAGCTTGCATCCATAATTTCTGCCAAACCAGCTTTATTATCAGCACCAAGTAAAGTAGTACCACTGGCAGTAACTATATCATTCCCTATTTGATTTTTAAGATCAGGGTGGTCTTTCATTAGAATTATCTGGGTCGGATCATCTGGTAAAATAATATCCTGTCCCCGGTAATTTTTATGGACAATGGGTTTTACATCCTTTCCAGAACAATCCGGGGAGGTATCCATATGAGAACAAAAACAAATAACCGGCACTTTTTTAGGAGTATTTGAGGCAATGGTAGCATATACATAACCATATTCATCTAAATGAGCATCCGTAATCCCCATAGTATACAACTCATTAATCAATACTGAGCCCAAGTTTTTTTGCTTTTCAGTAGAAGGTTGGGTAGAAGAATAAGGATCAGACTGGGTATCAATTTTTACATATTTAAGAAAACGCTCAAGCGCTGTAAAACTAAATTGATCTTTTATTGTCATGGTTTATAAGTAACTAAAATTTAATTTTTCCGTAAAATAATGCTAATTTCGAATTAGAATGAACTGAAACAGGATTTTAATTTAATAAATTTTGTAAGTTTACTTTCATTACTATACAATTTAGCGCTTTGAAAAAATTCTTATTGTCCACAATTGGTCTCTTGACGTTTTTCAATGCGTTTTCTCAATATAATTACAGCCTATGGAGTGCGGGTGCTGGTGTGGGTGTTACCCGATCCTATACAGATGTTCAACAAGGGAAATATGCCTTGGCCTATCACATTAATGCCGATTATTATTTAAGTCCGTTTTTAACTGTAGGAATGGAAACTCAATTCGGAACCATAGCTGGTGGAAATACTATTACAGACCCACATTTACGAGCTTTTAAAAATAGTTATAAATCTTTTGGCTTTAATGGGAAAGTACAGTTGGGTCAGTTTGTTGATTATGAGTACCAACCCATTTTAAATGTTATTAAAGGACTTTATGCTGGTGTAGGAATAGGGGTTATTCAAAATAATATGAAAGAAATTGTTCGTATTAAACCCGATGGATCAAATTATATTTTCCCTGGCAAAGATAATAGTACCAATATTTCATTTCCTTTTAATTTGGGTATAAGTTTTGGGCTAAAAGATTATTATGATCAGACCCGTTTCATATTAAGTGCCAATTACCAAACCAATATAACTCTTGGCGAAGGCTTAGATGGTTATAACGATCCGTCTGCTAAATTTAAAAACAAAGCGCCCGATTATTATACTTATACAACTATAGGTGTAAAATACTGCTTTGGTCCCGAAGGACTTTTCTATCGCACACTTCATAGATAATTTCTGATATGAATATTGAAACTATTCATAATTATTGTCTTTCAAAACCTAGTGTTACCGAAACTTTTCCATTTGGTGCAGAAACATTGGTTTTCAAAGTGCTGGATAAAATGTTTCTCCTTATGAATCTTAATAACGCTGATCGGATGAATGTAAAATGTGATCCGGAAAGGGCTGTTCATTTACGTGAACGGTATGAAGAAATACAACCTGGTTATCACATGAATAAAATCCATTGGAATACCGTTCACATTATCGGAAAGCTAACGGATAAACAGTTACTTGAAATGATTGACCATTCCTATGATCTGGTTGTCAAAAGTCTGCCAAAAAATAAACAAGCTTTGTTAAATCCTGAAAATAATAATAGATAATTAAAATAACAGCTTATCATATGGATAGCGTTCTGTATGAACGGCTTTTACTTTCTCATAAAGCAAGGTCCTAAACTCCTCAATATTTTCTTTATTTAATGCCGAAATAAATATAGCCGGCATATTATGTTTATTCATCCAGCTGTTTTTAAAATCAGCTAAGGTTAAAGGAGCTTGTTCTTCCTGAGGATCTACATCTGCAGGTTTATACGCATCAATCTTATTAAAAACTGTGATGATCTCTTTATCAATTACACCAAGTTCTTTTAATGTTTCATTTACGGTGTTAATTTGATCTTCAAAGTTTTGATGAGAAATATCAACTACATGAATGAGGGTATCTGCTTCCCGAACTTCATCCAACGTAGATTTAAAACATTCAACTAAATGATGTGGTAATTTACGAATGAAACCAACCGTATCCGAAAGTAAAAATGGGAGGTTTTCTATTACTACTTTACGAACAGTAGTATCCAACGTAGCAAATAATTTATTCTCTGCAAATACCTCAGATTTGGAGATCATATTCATAATGGTTGACTTACCAACATTAGTATATCCCACTAAAGCTACACGTATTAATTGACTACGATTTTTGCGTTGAGTTTCATTTTGCTTATCAATTTCTCGAAGTCTTTCTTTAAGCAAGGTGATTTTATTTAAAATGATACGACGGTCGGTTTCGATCTGGCTTTCACCCGGACCACGCATTCCAATACCTCCTTTTTGACGTTCAAGGTGGGTCCATAAACGGGTTAAACGTGGTAGTAAATACTGTAATTGTGCAAGCTCAACTTGTGTTTTAGCCTGTGATGTTTGAGCACGCTTTGCAAAAATATCAAGGATCAGGTTGCTACGATCTAAAACCTTAACCTGTAATTCATTTTCAATATTACGAAGTTGTGAAGGAGATAATTCATCATCAAAAACAACAATATCAATCTCTTCAGATTTTACATAGTCATTAATTTCTTCTAGTTTACCCGTACCCACAAAAGTCGCTCTATCCGGTCGCTGCATTTTTTGAGTAAATGAGTGTACGGTTTCACCACCGGCAGTATCTACCAGAAATTTTAATTCATCTAGGTATTCTTTGGTTTGTTCCTCTGTTTCGCCAGGTTTAATAATGCCCACCAAAACTGCCCTTTCAGGTTTTATTGCCGTTTCGTAAAGTTTTTTTTTTGCCATTAGAATCTTAACCTTTCAAATATACACTAAAGCTTATTTTATGTTTACTTTTATTGAATTATATGAATAACCAGCTAACACATCAATTATTGATGATAAGGCCGGCTTGTTTTGGGTTTAATCCGGAAACTGCCCCTTCAAATACTTTCCAACATATTGCTAATAAAAATGTCTCTCTTATTTCCACACAAGCATTGGCCGAGTTTGATGCTTTTGCAGAAACTTTAAAAGCTGCAGGTTTGGAGATATTCATCTTGCAAGATACCCCTGAACCCGCTAAGCCGGATGCTATTTTCCCTAACAACTGGTTTTCCACACATAGCAACGGGACTCTCATTCTTTATCCAATGCTGGCTATTAATCGTAGACTGGAGCGTAATACGGAAATAATTGAACAATTAAAAAGAATATTTCATATTAAATCAGTTATTGACCTAAGCCCGCATGAACGGGAACAAAAATTTCTGGAAGGAACGGGTAGCATGGTACTTGATAGAGAAAATTCAATTGCCTATGCCTGTATTTCCCCACGAACTAATTCATCAGTAATGGAAGATTTTTGTAGATCAATGGACTACAAGGCTATTACTTTTGAAGCTTGTGATCAACAGTCCATACCTGTATATCATACTAATGTTTTAATGGCTTTAGGCGATACATTAGCTGTAATTTGTACAGAGGCTATTTCATCAGGGAAAGATAAAGTAATTGCTTCGCTAAGTAAATCTGGCAAAAAAATATTGGAAATAAGTTATGAGCAGATGAATCAATTTGCAGGCAATATGCTTTTCGTAAAAAATAAGGCCGGGGAAAAACTTGTTATTTTATCAAATTCTGCTTTTGATTCACTTTCTGAGGATCAGTTAATTCTCTTAGGCCAACATGCCAAACCGATTATCGGAAAGGTTCCCACTATTGAAACGCATGGTGGTGGGAGTGTAAGGTGTATGTTAGCAGAAATTTTTTTAGTCCCTGTCCTTTAGTTTAAAAAAATTGCCAGATAGACTCATTCAGACAAAAATTAACCCCTGAGAGTAAGAACTCTCAGGGGTTAATTTTTATTCTAAGAAAATAGAATTTTGTAAAATATATTTTACATGAAAAACATCATGCTGGCTATAATAGTCCACACACCCACTATAATGCCAAAAATACCTAGTTTACCTTGCATAGGAGCTAATTTAGCTAAAAGTTCCTCGCCTTTCTTTTTACTCTCTTCATTTTTAGAAAGTACATATTTAGATATTGTTCCATAGCCCAACATAAAGCCTAATACTGCTTCTACTAAACTGCTTGCTAAAAGGGTAATCCACCAAATGGGATAAGTAGTTAACCAACCCATGTGTAAAACAGAGCCAATAATACCCCAAACACCCCAAAAACAGAAAACTAATCCGATCCATCCCTGATAAGGAGCAAATTTATCAAGCATTTCTTTGGCATCTGGTCTTTTAGACAGTATTAGTGATGGTACTGCTAAAATACTTAAAATAATTAAGGTAAGTCCGTAAATCATAATGATATTTTGTTTAAGTTAGAAATTTAATTAAACCAAATATAGTTTTATTTTATTTACATTGAAATGATTATTTTCATTCGCCATTTAATAATTAAAGCAAATTCTCTCGATTTTGCAATAATAATTGAATTCCTATTTTAATAGCTCAATAAATTTCTGAAAGGCTTTTCCCGGATCACTTTCTTTCATAAAATTTTCACCTACTAAAAACCCATTAAATCCTACTTTTTTTAATGCTTTTATAGTCTCAGGATCACTAATTCCACTTTCTGAAACTTTTAAAAATTGGTCCGGAATATCATCAACTAAACTATAGGAGTGATTAAGTGAGACAGAAAAATCGGATAGGTTTCTATTATTTATACCAACTGCATCTAAATCGTTACACAAACTTCGGGAAAGTTCTTCTTTATTATGAACCTCTAAAAGCACATTCATGCCTAAATCTTTAGCACGTTTTACTAATTTTTCAATCTCTTGCGGATTTAATATTGAAGCAATTAGTAAAATAATATCTGCACCCAGCGCTTTAGCTTCAATTACCTGATATTCATCAAGTACAAAATCTTTACGCAATACAGGAATGCTATTGGCTTTACGGACTTCTACCAGATCTCGTTTGTATCCGCCAAAAAAGCTTGTATCCGTTAGAACAGATAAAGCAGAAGCCCCGGCTTCTGCATAGTTATGAGTTACTTCTGCAACATTTACTTTATTGTTGATGACTCCTTTAGATGGCGATTGCCGCTTAAATTCTGCGATAATTCCGGTACGTTTAGGATCAAGTATAAAATCACGGAAAGAATAGCACTCACGAAAAAATAATTCACTTTCTTCCAATCGTATAAAAGGAAATTTGAGTTTTGAAAGCGCAACCTCTTCTTTCTTTTTTGCGACAATTTTATCCAGTATATTCATTGTTAACTCTTTAGCCAGTTTGATATCAGCAATTTGCCATGCTCAGTCAGTACAGATTCTGGATGAAACTGAACGCCTTTTACATTAAGGCTTACATGACTTAATGCCATAATTACGCCATCGGCATCCTGAGCAGTAATTTTTAGTTTATCAGGCAAATCCTCATTGGAAACCGCCCATGAATGATAGCGTCCAACTTTAAACTCCACTGGACAATTTGCAAACAGATTTTCAGTTTTATCCAACACTTCAATTGAGGTAGCTCTTCCATGCACTGGGCGTGATAAATTATATAATTGGGCACCAAATACTTCTGCAATGGCCTGCATCCCTAAGCAAATGCCTAAAATACTTTTTGTGGGAGCATACTTACGTATTATATCAAGCAGTAAACCTGCTTCAGATGGTATTCCAGGGCCTGGCGATAACAGAATCTTATCAAAAGTATTTATATCTGCTAAAGCAAATTTATCATTACGCCAAACCGTAGCTTTGTGCCCCGTTTCATTCAACAAATGGACTAAATTAAATGTGAAAGAATCGTAATTATCTATAACTAAAATAGTTTCCATAAAATAAATAAGTATAAAGTATAAGGTATCAAGATTTTTATTTAAGTATCCGGTCTATATACTTTATACTAAATACTTGATACTACAATTAAATCTTCGTTGCCATTTCAATAGCTTTTCGTAAAGCCATTATTTTATTATTCACCTCGTCTAGTTCACTTTGCGGATCTGAATCTGCTACTATACCTGCACCAGCCTGGTAATGCAAGACGTTATTTTGACTTAAGAAAGAGCGGATCATAATAGCATGGTTGAAATCCCCATTAAACCCCATAAAGCCTATAGCACCACTATAAAATCCTCGTTTTTGATTCTCAAACTTATCTATTAATTGAAGAGCCATATATTTAGGCGCTCCGCTCAATGTACCTGCTGGGTAAGTATCGCCAACCACATCAAAGGGGTTAACATCAGTTTGCAGTTGACCGACAACTTTAGATACTAGGTGAATAAGATGCGAATAATATTGTACTTCCTTAAAAGATTTCACCTCAACCTGTTCACAGTGCCGGCTTAAATCATTTCTTGCCAAGTCAACCAGCATCACATGCTCTGCATTCTCTTTGGTATCCTTCTTCAAATTTTCTGCTAATTCGGCATCTAATACATCATTGCCTGTTCTTTTAAACGTTCCGGCAATGGGGTAAATAGTTGCTTCATTATTTTTTATAGTAAGTTGTGCTTCCGGCGATGAACCAAAAAGCTTGAAATCACCATAGTCGAAATAGAATAGATAAGGCGATGGATTGATAGAGCGCAATGCCCGGTATACATTAAACTCATCTCCTAAAAAAGGTTTTGAAAATGCTCTTGAAGATACCATTTGAAAGACATCACCACGATAAATATGCTTTTTTACTCCTTCAATAATGCTTAAAAATTCGTCATTAGTAAAATTAGATTTCTCTTCTCCATTCTGACTAAACGCATATTCCGGGAAGCTTTTATTCTGCATCAGGTATTGAATTTTTTCCAATCCATCTGGAGCATTCTTGTCTATACGATGTTCAAGAAGATATAATTCGTTTTTAAAATGATCAATTGCAATAATATATCGGTAAACATGATACTGCATTAAGGGTATATTACGCCCTTCGGCGGATGGATTGTTTAGTTTTATATCTTCAAAATATTGAATAGTTTCATAAGCAAAGTAACCAAAGAGGCCGTTTGATATAAATTTAAAATTGGTATCACATACTGATTCAAACTGGTTTCTAAATTCTGAAACTTGTTTTTTTAAATCCACATCCTGTAAAGAATAGTTGTTTAGTTTGCCATCCGGAAAATACTCTTCCAACTTATCCTCTTTTAGCATAATTCCTGCAATCGGATCACAGCAAACGTAGCTCAAACTATTTTCCCGATTATGATAATCTGAGCTTTCCAGCAGAATACTGTTAGGGAAAGCATCGCGTAAACGCAGATATATGCTAACCGGAGTGGTAGTGTCCGCCAATATTTTTTTATGTGATGTATATAATTTATAGTTTTTCATTAGAACAAATTGTTATTAAGCGATAATGAAGTCATAAGTGAAATTTATTTATTCTTATTTGTAAGATACGGCTCATGATGATTCATAAAAGATGTTCCTATTTTATATTAAAATAGAGTTGAGGCTCGGCCACAAAAAAACCCAACGGGTTGAGCGTCGGGTTTTACATTTGTTTAGGTTTTGGTTGATTAGTTTATTTCAAAATACCTGTCCCGGGCGCTGTTGTTATTACAGGCCACCAATAGTTAAGAATATTTATTTCTCTAATCATCTTCAACAAAAATATAAAGAAAAATGATATTTCAAATTTTCCATTATTTTATTTATGACATTCCCAATATCGGACGGCTACTCTGGTAGACAGCAAGCAGAATTATAAGAATAGCTAAGCCATAATATAAAGCAATAGCTCTGTGTTTGTTTAGTGCATCTATTGCTTTTTTAGACCTTGAATGACCTATTGTGATTAATATGATTGCAAAAATCATCATGGCTAAATGTTCTACTGTCCAGTAACGGGTTGTAGTATCTTTCATGGCTGCGCCCATATTACCATAGTTTACAAATGGACTATAAAAATACAATACCAAGCCAATCAGCAATTGTGTATGGGCGGATATCAGAGTAAAGAGATTAATTTTGCGATTAGTCTCCGTATATTTTTTCTTGCCGAATAATCCTACCAATGATTGTACTAAAGCCAAAACTGTAAGTACCAGCACAATATAACGAAAGCCCGAATGCAGGCTTAATAAGAATTTATACATAATTATATTTTTATTTTAATTCAAAGATATCAACTGTAATGAGATAATTACTATTATCATTATCTAACAAAAATTGATTATTTGCCTTGGCATTTAATAATTAAAAAATGATTTATCACATATACCAACAAACCATTTGATAATAATAAAAATCAACAATATCTTCGGAAATCAATTATCCAACAAGATGAAATTAACCTATCCCTATTTGTTTCTTACTACATTATTCATTTGTTTATCATCCTGCAGCACAACACAAAAAATTCAGGCCCTTAAACCATTGCCTGATTACAGCTCTGAAGTGGTATATGATAAACAATTATCATACGTAAATCTTCCGGTAGAGATAAGTTTGTCTGATTTACAAACGCAAACCAATAAATATCTTAACGGATTAATTTATGAGGATAAGGATATAGAAGATGATAATATGATGCTAAAAGTATGGAAGCAAGCTCCCTTTTTAATTTCAGAAAAAGGTGGAAAACTGGAAATGCAATTCCCCTTAAAAATTTGGATAAAAATAAGATATGGGATCGAAAAATTTGGACTTTCGGCTTATGATACCCGTGAGGTAAATCTAAACGGTATCATGAAAATGAATACAGTAGCCGGGCTAAGCAACTGGAAATTAACTACCAATACACAGATTGAAGGTGTGGACTGGGCAGAAAGTCCGAGTGTAACTATTGCCGGTAAAAATATACCCATAACTTACCTTATTAATCCTGCATTGCCGCTAGTTAAAAATAAGTTAGCCAAGGCAATTGATAATGCCATTGCACAATCTGTTGATATTAAACCATACGTAATGGATGCCTTGGAGCAGGTGAGTAAGCCGCTAGAAGTAAATACAGATTATCATACCTGGTTTGCCCTTCAACCTGTAGAACTTTATACAAACAAGGCCAGTGTGGCCAATAAAAAAATAACACTGACATTGGGCATGAAAGCTTACCTGGAAACAGCTGTAGGTTCAAAACCTACTCTTCAGTTTGATAAAAATAAACTGATGTTGATGGCTGTAGATAAAATACCAAATGAATTTAATGCGAATATTGCAGGCTTTGTAACCTATCCTAATGCCGCTGCTTTGGTCCAGAAAAACTTCGCCGGACAAAAATTCGAATCAGGAAAACGTTCTGTAACCGTTAATAAAATTGATCTTTGGGGTAAAGATGGGAAATTAATTATTGAATTGAATCTGAGTGGTTCTGTTAATGGTGAGGTTTATCTTTCCGGTACCCCGATGTATGATGCTGTTAAAAAAGAAATTTACTTAGATCAGGTTGATTTTGTGCTCGACTCTAAAAATAAGCTCTTAAAAACAAGCGATTGGCTGGCACATGGATTAATCCTAAAAAAAATTCAGCAGAGTTGTAGTTTTTCTATTGAAGATCAGTTAAAAGAAGGCGAAAAGAAAATGGCGGGTTATTTGAATAATTATCAACCTTTAAAAGGAGTAAAAATAAATGGCTCAATGACAGAACTGGCTCCTAATAAAATATTTTTAACATCTAATGCTATCATTACTATGGTAGTTGCAAAAGGTAAGTTTTCTATTAGTATTGATGGGCTTGAATAAAATAATATTTTTTTTAGCAGGCTGTTTTTATTGTCTGGTATAGTTCCATGAACGAATTAGAAAAAGTACAATCAAAAAACATATATGCCTCTTTCATATTTGTAGCATGCAATGGAGAAGATATGAACGAAGTACAAGAGGGAAAGTGATACTTAGATTAGGTAAAAAACGAGTTGTAGAAATCTAGTGATTAAAATGTAAATTGAAGATTAGCGGTGAAATATCCATAAGGAGTTTTGCTATCACCGCTTAATGGAAAAGCAATATCATATTGAGGTATTAAGTTAAATTTCCCTATAGCATAATTTAAACTTACAGCAGTTTGAAAAGAACGGAGTTCAAATTTACTTCCATCTGTGGATGTAGCTGAAGTAGAATTATCTTGAAAATGCTTATTTCTTGATAAATTTTTGGAAGTTTTCAAGTTCCTGAAAAAATTTTCTGTACCGCTTATTAATGATACTTTAGTAGCAACCTCCAATTCATCTTCTGGAGTTAACAAATTATCAAAGGATAAACTTTTAGATGCATTTAAGGTTACTGAAAGATCATGGCCGGATATCGTTTGAGAACCCAAGCTCGTTTTTTTCTTAAATGAATATACCTTTGCATTTTTAATTGTTCCAAAGCCATAATCAAACTCTATAGATGGTTTTATAAAAAGATCATCATAACTGAAAAATGTGTATAGCTCATTGTTTATAGGAGTTTGAGGAATTGGACTATTCTTATTATAGTAAAATCTCGAATAAGAAGCTCCCAATGAATATAATTTAGATTTACCATAATTATAAGAGGGCGATATAATCATCTCATAAAGGCTTTGGTTGTTGGAGTTACTTAATAAAAATGAACTATTTAGTGAAAGACCAAAACCAGATTTATGAGAATATGCAATGCCAGGGCTTACTATTGGGGATGATATTAATTCGGTATTTTGAGTATTAGTATAGTCAGTTGTGGGAGTATATCCAAATCCGATATCTAATTTCACTGAACTTTTTATGGTATCTGCCGACGCAATTTCCTGGGCATAAATATTATAACCGAAAGATAGTAAGATGGCTGAAAGAGTTATTTTTGCAAGCATTTATTTTATGGTTTAAACTTTATTAAGAGTCTAATATACTATTTTTTTAGATGTTAAACTTCTACTGCATATTTTTCACCAATCTGCTGGCGCCACATGGCATAATATAATCCCTTTTCTACCAATAATTCTTCGTGTTTACCAGATTCTATAATTTGGCCTTTTTCAAGCACGAAAATCTTATCCGCATGCATAATGGTTGATAATCGATGTGCAATTAAAATAGTGATGTGATCTTTAATGACCGAAACGTCACGTATGGTTTCTGTAATTTCTTCTTCCGTAATGGAATCTAAAGAAGAGGTTGCTTCGTCAAATACTAAAATATCTGGCTGGCGCAATAGAGCTCGTGCAATGGATAAACGCTGTTTTTCTCCACCAGAAACTTTTACTCCGCCTTCACCAATTACGGTATCTAATCCTTTATCAGCACGGGAAAGCAAGGTTTGGCAGGCTGCTTTTTTTAATACTATCATACAGTCTTCATCTGTAGCAAATGGCCTTACAAATAATAAGTTTTCGCGAATAGTTCCCGAAAATAGCTGTGTATCCTGAGTTACAAAACCTATTTTTTCACGCAGTTCATCTAGGTTTATCTCAGTACTTGAAATATTATTATACAAAACTGTACCTTCTTTTGGTGGGTATAAGCCTACTAAAAGTTTTACCAGTGTGCTTTTTCCTGATCCTGACGGGCCCACAAAAGCAATCGTTTGTCCGTTATTAGTTTGAAAAGAGATATTATTCAGAGCATTATGTTTTGCTGTTTGATGTTTAAAACTAACGTTGTTAAAGCTAAGTGCTGTAACTCTACCAATGTTAACCGGATTCAATGGTCGTACCTCTTTAGGCAGATTTAATATACGATCAAAATTTAATAAAGAAACTTCTGCTTCGCGATAAGCAATAATGACATTACCCAGTTCCTGTAAAGGCCCGAATAAAAAGAATGAATAAAAAAGAAACGTGAAATATTTACCTGCTGATATCTCATTATCGAAAATGAGCATCAGTAAAATTACCACCATCACACTTCGTATAAAATTTACAGTGGTTCCTTGTAAAAAACCCATGCCTCTTACATATTTTACTTTTTTAAGTTCGAGGTCCAGAATTTTGTAGGTGGTATTATTTAAACGCTCAATTTCCTGGTTTGCGAGTCCAAGGCTTTTTACTAATTCTATATTACGTAGTGATTCTGTGGTAGAACCCGCCAATGAGGTAGTTTCTTTAACAATACTTTTTTGTACGACCTTAATTTTACGGCTTAGCATCCAGCTGGTGAAAGCAATAATGGGTACGGCAGCAAAATATACTAAAGTTACTTTATAGCTTATGGTTAATGAATAAACCACAACGAAGATCATCCCAACCAAACTGGCAAATAAAATACTGATGAAAGAGGTGATGAATTTTTCGGAATCCATTCGTACTTTTTGTAAAATCCCTAATGTTTCTCCGCTTCGCTGATCTTCAAAAGTTTGGTATGGTAACTCTAAAGAGTGTTTAAGCCCATCGGCATACATTTTAGCGCCCAATTTCTGAACCACGATGCTTGTGAAATAATCTTGCAGATTTTTAGCTATACGCGATACCATAGCAGCTCCAACGGCCAATCCCACCAAATAGAGAATACCTTTTATAAATTCAGAACGGGGTAAAGCTGCCCGTTTTTCAATAAAATTATCTACAATTTTACCCGTAATATGCGGATCTAAAAGTGTAAAGACCTGACTTATTGCTGCTAAAAGCAAAGCAATAACAATTAAACCTTTATAATTTTTTAAGTAATTAAGTAATATTTTCATCAAATTAAACTGTTTTTTTGTTTTTTTGGGGTTTTAATGGCACTCAAGAGAGTGCTTCGCTAAGTTTTTAATAGTGATGAAGCTTGCATGAACTTATTTATTTCTATTTGTGATCGGAAGTCCATGCAGGTTTCATGAAGGATATAAAATTAAAAAAGGGAATGATGTATTTACATGATTCCCTTGCTTTTTACAATTAGATTACGCTTAAACAGTCATAATATCTTTTTCTTTAAGTTCTGCAAGGTGATCTACTTTTACAATATAACCATCTGTTAATTTTTGAACTTCAGCTTCGCCAAGTTTTATTTCATCATCATCAGAAATGCCTTCTGCTTTTGACCGTTTAATTTTTTCGTTAGCATCTTTACGAATATTTCGAATTACAATACGCCCCTTTTCCGCCTCTTCTTTTACTTTCTTAACCAGATCTTTACGGCGCTCTTCAGTTAAAGGCGGTACATTTAAACGAATAACTATACCGTCATTTTGTGGATTAAGTCCAATATTGGCTTCCATAATTGCTTTTTCAATAGCAATAAGCATTGTTTTTTCCCAAGGCTGAACCACTAATGTGCGGGCATCGGGAGTATTAACTGTTCCGATTTGAGCCAACGGAGTTGGTGTACCATAATAATCAACCACAATACCATCCAACATAGACGGCATGGCTTTACCTGCACGAATTTTTACCAGTTCATTATCACAAAACTCTATGGCTTTTTCCATGTGAGCCTTCGCATCTTCTAACTGTTTTTTTATATGATCATTCATAAAATTGCGGTTTCAAGCTGTAAAAATAAGAAAAAATGTATTTGACTGATATCCCTATTCTCTATTGATTAGTTGAGCTTACCCTTTTACTAAGGTGCCAATAGTTTCACCATTGGTAATTCTCATGAAATTACCTGGTTTATTCATATCAAACACAATAATGGGAAGATTATTTTCCTGACAAAGTGTAATTGCTGTCATATCCATTACGCTCAAATTCTTTTTATACACTTCATCAAATGTGATTTCATCATATCGTATGGCATCATCATTTTTAAGTGGATCTGATGTATAAATTCCATCTACACGAGTACCTTTCATTACTACGTCTGCATTAATTTCTACGGCTCTTAAAGAAGCGGCAGTATCCGTTGTAAAATATGGATTCCCTGTACCGGCACCAAAAATTACAATTCTTCCTTTTTCAAGATGTCGTACAGCCCTGCGACGAATGAAGGGCTCACAAATTTGCTCCATTTTTATAGCGGTAAGCAATCGAGTCTTTACACCTACTTTCTCTAAAGCATCCTGCAAGGCCATACTATTAATTACGGTGGCAAGCATACCCATATAATCCGCCTGAACTCGATCCATACCTGCTTTTTCTGCACTCAAACCACGATAAATATTGCCTCCACCTATAACTAGGGCAATTTCAATACCTTTATCATGCACTGCTTTAATATCTTTCGCGTATTGGGCAACACGATCTATATCAATACCGTATTGCTTATCTCCCATCAATGCTTCGCCACTTAATTTTAATAAGATTCTTTTATATTTCATTTGAGATAAGAGTTTAATAAAGGTATTAAAAAGGTATAACTAATTAATTTTTTCTGGTTTTAACTTTGTGGCTTAGTGCAGTTTTCATATCATCGAAAAAGTATAGGGCAAAAAAAATCCCGATGAAATCATCGGGATAAAATATTAAGCTCCTAATTGAACCCGCTTAAAGGCGGTAACAGTTAAGCCTTTATGTACATCATTTAAAAACTGAGCAACAGTTTTAGATGAATCTTTCACGAACTCCTGATTTAATAAAGTAGAATCTTTATAAAATTTATTCAGTTTACCTGCAGCAATTTTTTCAACCATCTCTTCTGGTTTACCTTCTGCACGGATCACATCTTTTGCAATTTCTAATTCGCGTTCGATCGTTTTTGAGTCTACATCACCTTTATCCAAAGCAACTGGATTCATGGCCGCAATTTGCATAGCAACGTCTTTTCCAGCTTCGTCAGCCTGAGCCGCATTAGCACTTAAAGCAACTAATACACCTAAACGGTAATTGCCATGTATATAAGCAATTACTTTTTCGCCTGTAACTTTTTCGTATTTAGAAACTCCAACTTTTTCGCCGATTTTCCCGGTTTGATCTAATATAGTATCAGATAATTTGGCTCCGTTTAATTCTAAACCTACTAATTCTTCAATAGAAGTAGGGTTTTTTTCAATCGCTAAATCAGCAATACTGTTTGCAAAAGCAATAAATTCAGCGTTTTTGGCTACGAAATCAGTTTCGCAGTTTATCTCTACGATAATACCATGTTTCCCCTCTGCTGTAGTTTTTGCAATAACAACACCTTCATTAGATTCACGATCCTGACGGCTGGCTGCAACTTTAGCTCCTTTTTTACGCAGGTAATCAATAGCTGCTTCAAAATCACCGTTTGCTTCGGTTAATGCTTTTTTGCAATCCATCATCCCGGCTCCGGTTTGCTGGCGTAATTTATTTACATCTGTGGCAGTAATTTGTACTGTAGACATGTTTTTTTGTTTTTAATTGTTTCTATAAAAGTTGTGGGTTGTAAGTTGAAGATTTCAGGTTTCCCTGCCATTCACAACTTGCAACCCACAACGTGTATTATTCTTCGCTTTTAGCAGTTGGCTCAGCTTCTGTTTCGGCTGTAGCTACAGCAGTTTCAGTTGTTGTTGCTTCTGTTTCTGTACTTGCTTTACGTGTACGTTTACCAGTAGCAGCAGGTGCATCTTTTTCTTCGCCTTCTGTATCAACTTTAGCCTTTGCTGCTGCTGCTTCCTTATCCGCTTCTTCTTCCTTCTCACGTTTACGTTCTTCCAAACCTTCGTGTATCGCTTTCATAATTACATCCATAATCAAAGTGATAGATTTGGTTGCATCATCATTCGCCGGAATAGGGAAATCAATGTTTGATGGATCTGAGTTCGTATCAACCATTGCAAATGTAGGGATGTTTAATTTCATCGCCTCAGCAACAGAGATATGTTCTTTTTTAACATCAATGATAAATAATGCTGCAGGTAATCGGTTCAAATCAGCTATTCCTCCTAAAAGGGTTTCTAATTTAATACGCTCACGCTGAATCATTAATTTTTCTTTCTTAGAAAGTACATCATACGTTCCGTCTTTAGTCATCTTATCGATGTTAGACATCTTTTTGATTGACTTACGTACTGTTGCAAAGTTAGTTAACATCCCACCTAACCAACGTTCGGTTACGTACGGCATGTTTACAGAACGAGCTTGTTCAGCAACAATATCTTTAGCTTGTTTCTTGGTAGAAACAAATAAGATTTTACGTCCGGATTTAACGATTTGTTTAATCGCTGCAGCTCCTTCTTCTAATTTTGTTAATGTTTTATTTAAATCTATAATGTGGATGCCATTACGCTCCATGAAAATGTACGGTGCCATTTTCGGATCCCATTTGCGGGTAAGGTGACCAAAATGTACACCTGCATCCAATAAATCCTGATATGTTGTTCTTGCCATTGTCTGATCCTCCTGAGATTAACGTTTACTAAATTGAAATTTCTTACGGGCTTTCTTACGACCTGGTTTTTTACGCTCAACCATACGGTCATCACGGGTCATAATACCTTTAGCTCTCAATGAAGGCTTTGTCTCTGGGTCCAGTTCAACAATCGCTTTTGCAATTGCCAAACGAACAGCTGATGCTTGTCCGGTTACGCCACCACCTGCAACGTTAACAACCACATCGAATTTTCCGGTAGAACCAGAAACTTCTGTAGATTGCGTAACAATGTATTGCAATGGCAATGTTGGAAAGTACTCTTTGTAATCTTTACCATTTACGGTAATGTTGCCGCTTCCTTCTGTTAAATAAATGCGGGCAACTGCGGTTTTTCTTCTTCCTGAAGTGTTTGTAGTTGACATTTCTCTTAATTACGGTTTAATGGTTTTAGGATTTTGCGCTGCATGCGGATGTTCAGTACCTGCATAAACAAACAGGTTTTTGTACAATGTGCGGCCCAAACTGTTTTTAGGTAACATACCACGTACAGCTTTCTCTACTATACGAGTAGGATGCTTTGCCATCAACTCTTTTGGAGAAATAAATTTCTGCCCGCCCGGATATCCGGTGTAAGAAACATATTGCTTTTCAGCGAATTTGTTTCCGGTCAGTTTAATTTTGTCTGCATTAATAACAATGACGTTATCTCCGCAGTCTACGTGTGGGGTGTACGATGGCTTGGTTTTTCCTCTAATAATCATTGCGATTTTAGAAGACAAGCGCCCCAAAATCTCGCCTTGAGCGTCAACAACTACCCATTCTTTGTTGACGGTCGCTTTGTTGGCAGAGACAGTTTTGTAACTTAACGTATTCACTTGCTTGAATTTAAATTATTTAACAATTTCTATTATCCCTAAAATTAGGGACTGCAAAGATATGTTAATAACTTTAATTATCAAGTGATTGAATGAGAATTTTGATTGTTTTAGTTAGTTGTGGTTAGTAAGGATACTAACCACGGGGTTAAAGAGTAAAAGTTGTTACAGTTCTTTCCTTTTTAACGGATTACACTGCCATTTGCTAACTTTTCGCCTGGCGATACAAAACTAAGTTTACCTTTCGCATTTTCAGCCATTAATATCATGCCTTGTGATAAAATCCCTTTAATTTCACGCGGTTCTAAATTAAGTACTATAGAAACCTGTTTACCCACAATTTGCTCGGGTTCAAAATGCTCTGCAATACCAGACACTACTGTGCGCTGATCAATGCCTGTACCTACCGTAAGCTTAAGTAGTTTTTTTGTTTTAGCTATTTTTTCTGCGGTTAAGATTGTACCTACACGAATATCCATAGTCAGGAACTGCTCATAGGTAATATTTGTTTTTGCAGCAGGTAATATCACTTCTTCCTGTTCATTGGTAGTTTTGGTATTCATTAGCTTTTGCATTTGCGCTTCAATGGCATCGTCTTCAATTTTTTCGAATAATAATTCTGCTTCATTAAGTTGATGTCCATCTGCAAGTAAATCAACTCTTCCAGCTTGATCCCAATCCTTTATATCAAGATTAAGCATAGCAACCAATTTATCTGCGCTGAAAGGTAAAAATGGTTGGGCAAGGATAGCCAGATTCGCGGCGATTTGTAAACCTATATTCAGAATAGTTTTAACACGCTCTTCATCGGTTTTAATTAACTTCCAGGGCTCGGCATCGGCCAAATATTTATTCCCCAAACGGGCCACATTCATAAACTCTGACAAAGCTTCCCGGAAACGATATTGCTCAATAGAAGAGGCAATTTTAGCAGGATATGCTTTTAATTCTGCGATGATTTCCTGATCGGTATTGGTTGGTTCGGAGCCGAACATTACTTTACCTTCAAAATATTTATGAGATAAAACTAAAACACGATTTATGAAATTTCCAAAAATAGCGACAAGTTCATTGTTGTTTCTTGCCTGAAAATCCTTCCATGTAAAATCATTATCCTTCGTTTCTGGTGCAGTTGCTGTTAAAACATAACGAAGTACATCCTGTTTATTAGGAAAATCTTCCAAATATTCATGCAGCCAAACCGCCCAATTCCTGGAAGTTGATATTTTATCTCCTTCCAGATTAAGGAACTCATTTGCCGGAACATTATCTGCCAGTATAAATTTATCATGAGCCATCAGCATGGCCGGGAAAATGATGCAATGGAAAACAATATTATCTTTCCCAATAAAATGCACCAGTTTAGTGTCTTCAGACTGCCAGTAATTTTCCCATTGCTCTGAAGGTTTGAAGGTCTCATTAAAGTAATAATCTGTTTTTTCCTGTTCGCTTAAAGTTGGATTACATAAATCTTTTGTAGCTGATATATAGCCAATAGGTGCATCAAACCAAACATACAACACTTTTCCATCCGCTCCGGCAATAGGAACTTTCACACCCCAATCTAAATCGCGGGTCATGGCTCTGGGATGTAAACCGCCATTAAGCCAAGATTTACATTGCCCGTAAACTGTAGGGCGCCATTCTTTATGAGAATCAATATAAGCTTCAATTTCCGGCTGCATTTTATCAAGCGGGAGAAACCAGTTAGTTGTTTTTCGCAAAACTGGTTTATCGCCAGATAAAGTTGATCTCGGATTAATCAACTCCGTTGGACTCAACGATGAACCACACTTTTCACACTGATCACCATAGGCATTTTCATTATTACAATTCGGACATGTACCTACAATATACCTGTCGGCCAAAAACTGATTGGCTTTTTCATCGTAATACTGTTCTGTTTCTTCTTCGGTAAAAACACCTTTATCATATAGCGTTTTAAAAAAATCGGATGCTGTTTGATGGTGTGTTCTGGATGAAGTACGATGATAGATATTGAATGAGATACCAAAATCACGGAATGAATCACCAATTATCCGGTGGTATTTATCTACCACTTGTTGCGGAGTAATTCCTTCTTTCTTAGCTTTTAACGTGATAGGAACACCATGTTCATCAGATCCGCTAATAAAAACAACATCTTTTTTATTAGATCGAAGATACCTTACATAAATATCCGCAGGTACATAAACACCTGCCAAATGGCCTATATGAACGGGTCCGTTAGTATAAGGAAGTGCTGCCGTAACGGTGTACCGTTTAAATCTATGGTCTTTCAAAATTTATGTATTAGTGTTTCTTAGCTTCTTTTTATAATTTGCAAAGATAAGTTTTTTGATATAATGATAAATCAACCAAAACCACTAAAAAAAGGCGATACTGTTGCTATTACCTGTCCGGCTAAAAAACTTCCTCATGAAATAACAGATGCTGTAAAATTATTGGAGTCATGGGGACTTAAGGTTGTACTGGGAGAAACTGTCTATGCTTCCTATCATCAATTTGCAGGTGATGATGCATTGCGGGCAAAAGATTTACAGCGTTTTCTGGATGATGATAACATTAAAGCCATCTTTGCTGCCCGTGGAGGATATGGAACTATACGTATTATTGATGCAATAGACTTTTCCTTATTTGCAAAGGAACCAAAATGGATAGTTGGGTTTAGTGATATTACGGTTTTGCATAGTCATGTGTATGCTAAATATGAAACTCAGAGCATACATGGCCAAATGCCCTTAACTATTCCGGATGGCACAAAACCTTCATTAGAAACATTACGCAAAGCACTTTTTGGAGAAAATCTTATTTATAATTATCAAAGTGAATTAAAAAGCAGGAATGGAAATACAACCGGGATTTTAATTGGTGGCAATTTATCATTGTTAGTAGCAATGTCAGGGTCTGTTTCGGAAATAGATTATACAGATAAAATTTTGTTTTTGGAGGATGTTGGAGAATACCTATATTCTATTGACCGTATGCTGTGGAATTTAAAACGTGCGGGCAAACTAACTCATCTAAAAGGACTTATTATAGGCGGATTTACAGAACTCAAAAATAATGACATTCCTTTCGGACAAACTCCTGAAGATATTGTTATGGCTCATGTTAAAGAATATAACTATCCTGTTTGCTTTAACTTCCCCGCAGGACATATAGTAGATAATCAGGCATTGGTATTAGGAAAATTTGTAAATTTAGAAGTAAATGATTGTGATATAACTTTGACCTATCTATAATGGCTTTCTTAATAAAACTTGGTAATTATAAAAACATAGGCCTTTTAATTATGAGATTAGGTTTAGGAGTTATGCTTATGTATCATGGTTATCCTAAATTATTGGGCGGACCTGCAAAATGGAATGAAATAGGAGGTGCAATGAAATATATAGGTATCTCATTTATTCCATCCTTTTGGGGATTTTTAGCAGCGGCCACAGAAACTTTTGGAGGCTTCTTATTAGTATTGGGATTAGCCTTCAGGCCTGTTTGTTTATTACTCGCTTTTACAATGCTTATTGCTTCCATCATGCATTTAAAAAGTGGCGATGGATTAATGACTGCGTCTCATGCTATAGAATTAGGAATTGTCTTTTTAGGACTTTCTTTTGTTGGCCCGGGAAAGTATAGCGTAGATAAAAAATAATTTATGCGTTCATGCTATCTGTTGGGATTTTTACTGCTAAGTATCGGCTTCTGCAAAGCACAAACAAATCTTAAATTAAACGGGGATTTAAAAGGAGCACAACAACTGGAGGTAAATCGAAAATATTCATTTAGCAAATCGCCTGTTGGCTTTGGTTTAATAAAAGAGTTTAAAATCAGTTCAAAAAGATCACCCTATATTTTCAAGGAAGAACGTAATACTGCCTGGTTTACATTAAATATCCCTTTTAAAGGAATATTAACCTTTGAGATAGTGCCACATAATGTAAATGATGACTATGATTGGATGTTGTTTGATTTTGATGGACTCCAAAAAGAAATTGAAAAAGGTACAGCAAAGCCTTTGAGAACAAACAATACTCGAAACCAGGAGTCGATAGCCAGTAAAACAGGCTTAAAACCTACTGTTGCACAAACTTTTACGCGACCCGGAAAGGGGAATAATTATTCAAAAACACTTGATGTAAATTCCGGAGAAAAACTGGCCTTAATTGTAGATAATATTTATGACAATGGTGGTGGGTTTGATATTAAAATTAATTTGTTGCCTAAATATAGTAGCCCGTTCATTACTTTAGAAGGTATTGTACGTGACAAAAAAACGAAAAAACCTTTATCAGCAGAGGTAATCGCAGAAGATGATTCCACCGGAACAGCTATTGCCAAAATAATTTCCGATCCCATAACTGGTAAGTATAAATTAAATGTCCCTACTTACCGAGCCTTAAATGTAACAGCTTCTAATATCAAGTATTTATTTGCCACAAAAGATCTTACTATAAAGAATGTTCAAAATACTACCCTGGATTTTGAACTTGATACTTTATCTGCAGGCAATAAATTGATTTTAGTTAACATACATTTTTATCCTAATAAAGACCAAATATTACCAACTTCACAACCTGAGCTAGAAAGACTACTTATTTTCTTAAAAGAACATCCTTCCTGGTCTGCAAAGATAGTTGGCCATACCAATAACAATGTTTTCACATCTGTCCGTTATTTACAGCAACTTTCTTTTAGTCGTGCCTTGGCTATTAAGAAGTTTTTAACACAAAATGCTATATCTGAAAAAAGGATATCCTGCACAGGCATGGGTGGTAAAAATCCCTTGGTAAACACCAATGATCCAGAAGAAGAATTAAAAAATTTGAGAGTGGAAGTAGTATTGGTTAAGTGAGTAATAGTATTAGACTGTATTTAGAGCACCGCTTAATAAAGACTTGAAAAGATAAAATTGAGCCCTCCTTAATAACATGCCCATTACTATGCCTCACATTTATTCAAAATGCTCATATCTCTTTAAATAAAAAAGGCTGCCAATTTTATTGGCAGCCTAAAATAATCTTAATGAAATTTAAAATTTATCCCAAAATAATTTTGTAGCAACATCATCACCACCAATAGCAGTAGATGCTTGGTTGTAATTAATTACATTAATATTTTGCTCATTAATTGGGTACGTGAGTCTAACAGGGAAATCACTAACAGCAGCAACAGGAGCAACTAACTGCGGAAAATCTAATCTCCGATTTTCAATCCATCCATCCCATCCTCTATTATATAGAGCAATCCATTTTTGAGTACCTATCTTTTCTTTATAAGTACCTGATGCCGTTAAGTAGTTAACTGCAGGATTTAACAAATACGCCGTAGCATCTGCATCAGAGCCACCCCAAAAGTTAATGGATGCTGTAACTGCATTATTATAATGAGTTGCAGCTGTTCCGCCTACAGTATAACCTCTCGCTACAGCTTCAGCTAAATTAAACTCAGTTTCATCATAACTCAATAATGTAGCAGCATAATCTGGGGCTGTTAAACTAACGGCTGGTTTAGAAAAAGCTGTATAATCACTACTTGCGCCAGGATCACCACCTGAAAAAGCTCCATTTGCATCAACTGTAAAGTATAATGAAATTCTTGGATCATTAAGTGTGTTCATGGTGTTAGTTATTGTACTTGCAGCGACAAAATCCTGTCTTCCACTTTGAACCAAATCTACCCAAACAGGGTTTGTATTTGGAGGACTGCTTAAATATTTAAAGGAAGCATTATCATCAGCAGATGTAAAAACTCCACCTACTACTGCTGATTCAACAACGGCCTTAGCTTTAGCATCATCAAAATCTGCGATAGTGATACCCATTTTTAATTTAAAGGTATTCGCAAATTTTTTCCAAGAGGCAACATCTCCACCATATATGATATCGGCACCACCCCAGCTTCCGGCAGCAGGATTTAAAGCGGTAATATCGGCATCTAAACGAGTTAACAGGTCATAATAAACTGTTTTTGCATCATCATATTTTGGAAATGCATTTTCAACATTTAGTGCTTGAGAATATGGAACATTTCCATATGTAGTAACCAAATAGTACCAAGTATAGACTTCCATGATATCTGTTACAGCTATTGCATTCTTTTGCTCATTAGTGCCAGATACATCATTTGGAATTTTTTTCTTTGTTTCTTCCAAATTTTTAAGAACATCTCTGTACAATGCATTCCATAATAAATCAGGAATAGGGCGAGTGGTAATATCATAATTACTCTCGTCAAGATAAGTTGTTTCCTGCCAATATTGTTCAACTAATCTAAAAATATTTAAATTAACATTTGAAGATGTTACAGTATTTGATAATCTTCTCTGTGCATTCGTAAATAATGCAGAAGAGGGAACCTCTTGAGGTCGTTTAGGGTCAACGTTTAAGCTGCTAAGATCCTTAGTACATGCGGCAAGGAAAAATACAGGAATAAACGCTATAAAAATCTTTTTCATATTCTCTATTTTTAGAAATGTAGTTTTAAATTTAAGGCAAAGGTTCTGGTAGTTGGATAAGCTCCAACCTGGTATCCTTGAAGATTTCCAGAGCTTAGCCCCTCTTCTGGGTCTGAATAAGGTAAGTTTTTATGGATGATCCATAAGTTACGACCAATCAAGGAGAAATCAGCACCTTTAACAGGGCCTAACTTAGATATCAAAGATTTAGGAATTGCAAAACCAATAACCACTTCTCTTAATTTAACATAGCTGGCATCATAAATAAATGCTGCATCCGGGTTAATACTATAACCATAAGCTCCATAATTTGAATTCGCTACTCTTGTTGTATTAGGTTGCCCATTCGCAGTAACACCTGGTCTGATAAAACCTCCTCCATTTGCAATTGAGTTTCTTGAAGGATTTCCCAGATCATTTAAGCCGGCAGTTTCAGGATATAAACCTGTAGCTAAGCCGTAATACATATCTGTAGAAAATACACTACCACCATCACGAATATCTACTAAAAAGCCTAATGATATTCCCTTATAGCTAAAGCTATTATTAATACCACCTATCCAATTTGCGTTTGGATTACCAATTGCTACATTTGACGTAGCTGTTTTTAGATAATTTCCATTAGCTCCAACAACTTTTTGCCCATCTAAGTAAACAAAATCGGTACCACGTAACATACCATAAGGTTCACCTAGGCTTGCATTAGCAGTAATACCACCTTGAAAAGAGCCTAATTGAAGATTAGTTGCTTGTTGCCCGGTTCCATCTTTAAATAACTCTGTAACCTTGTTTCTGTTTCTTGACCAGTTAGCTGTAATTTTCCATGTAAGGTTCTTTGTCTGGACAGGAGTTCCATTAAGAGATAACTCAATACCTTTATTTTCAACTGTTCCTGAGTTTAAAAATTTTGAGCTATAACCTGTTGCAGTAGAAATTGTTACTGGCAAAATTTGATCAATGGTACTTGTTTTATAATATGTTGCATCAAACCCTAACCTATTCTTTAAAAAAGACATTTCTAATCCCACTTCTGAGCTACTTGTACGCTCTGGCCTTAAATTCTCATTATTTTTAGTTGTTGGAACTGCAACCTGTGGTGAACCTCCAAATGGAGGTGAAATGGTATAAGTATCATTTACACTATAGAAATCTGCATCACTACCTACTTGTGCATAGTTTGCTCTTAATTTACCATAAGATAACCAATCTGAAGTTTTCATTAATTCAGAGAAAGTAAAGCCTAAAGATACTGATGGGTAGTAATATACATTATTTCCTTTGGGTAAAGTAGAAGAGGCGTCTCTTCTTATGGTACCATCTAAAGCTAACATATTTTTATATGTTAATGTTGTACCGGCAAAAACTCCATCAACTTCTTTTCTTCCATCAAACTCCAGTGGAGCATTAGGTGCACTAGCTGAATTAGAAAGAGAGTAGATACCCGCAACAATTAAACCACCATTAGTTATGGAAGATACTGTTTCTGTATGTTGCTTTCTAATGTTAGTACCCAATAATGCTTTAAAGTTAAATTGAGAGGACAAATCTTTATTAATATTCGCTAATAAATCATAATTGGTTTCGTTAAAAGATTTGTTATTTCTTGAGTAATAAGGGACTCCAACACTACCTAAAGCTTTTCTCTCTTCTTGAATCTGTGAATAGGTATCCAAAGAAATTCTTCCCAAAATATTTAACCATTCTGTTGCTTTAAAGTTTAAAGTAGTATTTCCTAAATAACGATTACGAGTATCAGTCTCATAATTTTGGTATCTCACAAAGTAAGGGTTATCCCAATAAATAGGGGTAGGATCTGTTATATCTGAGTAATTCCATGTTGCATTCTTCCCGCCAGTTCTGAAATATGCATCTTTTTGCTCCTTAATATCAGTATTCACTTGCCACCACTCTCTGAAATTAGTCATTACATTTCTGCCATTGGCACCATCATAACCAGTTCCATATCGGCCTAAACCATTCGTATTATAATAGTTAACTGATGCGCCCGCTGTTAATTTTGGAGTTATATTATACGTACCACCAAAGTCAACAGAATTTTTATTCATTGTACTATTAGCCAGAATACCATTTTCATTACTTCGATTATACCCTAATTTAAATGTACCCTTATCATTGCCATTAGTAATTAAAATACTTTGGTTATCAGATACGGGGGTTTCAAAAAAGGTTTTTGGATCATTAGCTGCCCCAACCCAAGGAGTAGCTTTACCAAAATTAGGAGATGTTTTCTCAAAAGCGTCCCACTGATAAACCATCAGCTTTGGATCAAACTCAGCACCATAAGATGCATCTTCAGTTGTAGGAAATACATAATCCTTGGTTCCATCTCCATTAATATCACGATAAAGGAACCTTTTGTATAATGCTGAGCCTTTAGGTACATTTTTGTTTTGATAATATGCCCCATAACCGCCACCATATTCTTTTTGATAAGTAGCAAAGGTAGATTCATCAACAAATCCTATACTTACACCAGAATTAAAAGTAATTCCGAGCCCATTACCCCCTTTTTTTGTATTAATTAAAATAACCCCATTACTACCTCTTGAACCATAAAGAGCAGATGCCGCCGCACCTTTTAAAACAGTAACAGAAGCAATATCATCCGGATTCACATCTGCAGCAGGATTACCATAATCATAACCACCACCACCTTGTTTTTGAGTAGATCCATTAGTATTATCGTTATTTACTGGAACTCCATCAATTACAAATAAGGCCTGGTTATTCCCTGTGATAGATTTGACACCACGTAGGATAACGTTAGTAGAAGCACCTAAGGCATTATTCTGACGGATTTCTAAACCAGAAACTTTACCAGAAAAATTACTTAGAATATTGGTAGAACGATTCTTACTAAGTTCATCCCCACTTACCTGTTGTGCTGCGTAAGCAACTTGATTACGGGTCTTAGTTAAACCTAATGCCGTTACAACTACCTCGCCTAATTGTTTAGAGTCCTGAGATAATGAAATATTAACTGTATTATCACTACCTATAGTTACAGTTTGCGTTTTGTAACTAATGTAAGTGAATTGCAATGAGCTATTTGAACTTGGCACTCTCAGAGAGAATTTACCATCTGAACCTGTTTGTGTGCCGATTTGTGTACCACTCACCTTTACACTCACACCCGGAAGGGGTAACCCGTCCTCTTTTGCGGTTACAGTTCCTGTTACATTTCGTTCCTGGGCTAAGGCCTGTACGGCAACAAATAGCATAAGGAAGAAACTTTGTAGAAGTCTTTTCATACTGATTAATTAATAAATTTAGTTTAGTTAATGAATAATTTAATCTTTAAAAATCGGTATATATACTTGTACATCAAAATTTTTCGCAATAATTTTTTTAATAATTTTATTATAATGTTGATAATCAGTATTATATAATTAAGTATTTATAACCTCTTCAACAGTATTTTTATCATATTCACATAAATTATAAAAATTTCTTGAAAGTTATTATATAAAAAAACGACTGCCATTAATTTGACAGTCGTTTTTTTGTATAATATTTTAATCCTTAAAACTTATCCCAAAATAATTTAGTGATTACTAAATCTCCACCAATAGCGGCGGCGGCTTGACTGTAATTTACTCCGTTAACGTTTTGTTCCTTAATTGGATATTTCAACCTGACAGGAAAAGCACTAACTGCTGTTGACGGAGCTGTTAATTTAGGGAAGTCTAATCTCCGGGTATCAATCCAGGCATCCCATCCTCTATTATATAATGCAATCCACTTTTGATTGCCTATTTTTCCCTTATATGTGCCCGATGCTTTTGAATAGGCTACAGCCTGGTTAGCAAGGTAAGCTGTAGCATCTGCTGCGGAACCACCCCAATAGTTAATCGATGCAATAATAGCATTATCATAATGGATTTCAGCGGGCCCTCCTACATTATACCCTCTTTCGACAGCTTCAGCTAAGAAAAATTCAGTTTCATCATAGCTTAATAATAAAGCGGGGTACTCCGGCTGGGTTAATTTAACGGCCGGATAAGAAAAAGAGCCATTATTGCTTTTTTCACCCGGCTTACCTCCCGTAAAAGTTCCGGCTTTATTAATTCTAAAATATAAAGGGCGCCTTGGATCGTTAAGCGTATTCATATTGTCAACCAAGGTGCTTGCAGCAACAAAGTCATCTCTGCCAACTTGAACAAGATCTACCCAAACGGGATTTGTATTTGGAGGACTAACCTGATATTTAAAAGTAGCATTATCTGCATTGGATGTAAAAACTCCGGCAGACATTGCAGACTCAACGATAGATTGTGCTTTAGTATTATCAATATCTGCCAGCAGCATACCCATTTTTAATTTAAAAGTATTGGCAAATTTTTTCCAAGAGTTAACATTTCCGTTATAAATTATATCTGCATTGCCCAAACTTCCGGCAGCCGGATCTAATGCAGCAATATCTGCATCTAAACGAGTTAAAAGATCATTATAAACAGTTTTGGCATCATCATATTTGGGGAATGGTTTGTCGATATTTAGTGCTTCAGAATATGGGATATTTCCATAAGTAGTTAGCAGATAATACCAGGTATAAACCTGCATTATATCTGTTATGGCTATCTGATTTTTTTGTACAGTAACATTCGCTACCTGAGTAGGGATTTTTTTCTTTGCTTCTTCGAAGTTTTTTAGTACATCTGTATATAATGCATTCCATATATTATCCGGGATTGGGCGTGTGGTTATATCGTAGTTACTCTCATCCGTATATTCTGTTTCCTGCCAATACTGTTCTATCAATCGAAATATATTTAAATTAACACTGGAAGATGTTATGGTATTGGATAATCTTCTTTGTGCATAGGTAAACAATCCCGAAGGGGGTACATCCCGAGGCCGTTTTGGATCTATATTTAAATTGGTAAAATCTTTCCTGCAGGCTCCGAGGCAAAACAAGATCATAATGGATATAAAAATCTTTTTCATCTTAGTAAGTCTTAAAATTTTAGCTTTAAGTTTAAAGCAAAGGTTCTGGTAGTTGGGTAAGCTCCTACCTGGTATCCTTGAAGGTTTCCCGAGCTTAAGCCTTCTTCAGGATCGGAATAGGGCAAGTTTTTATGAATAATCCACAAGTTACGGCCAATTAAAGATAAATCAACACCTTTTATAGGTCCGAATTTAGTGATTAGCGATGGGGGAAGTGAATAGCTAATAACGACTTCTCGTAATTTAACATAACTGGCATCATAAATAAAGGCTGCGTCTGGATTTTTACTATATCCAAATGCCTGGACATTATTCTCCAGTCTAATCGTGTTTGGTTTGCCATCTTCGGTAACACCCGGCCTGATAAATCCTCCGCCTTTTGAGATTGGACTTCTTGAAGGATTTCCCAGATCATTTAAGCCTACCGTTTCGGGATACAAACCTGTAGCCAAACCGTAATACATATCAGCAGAAAATACACTCCCCCCTTTACGGATATCGATTAAAAAACTCAGAGATACTCCTTTATAGGTAAAACTATTAGTGATGCCGGCTATCCAATCGGGATTGGGATTACCAATTGATACATTTGAAGTGTTTGTTTTTAGATAATTACCATCACTGCCTACTACTTTTTGCCCATCTCTATAAATAAAATCAGTACCCCTTAACATGCCGAAGGGTTCATTTAAGCTTGCATTGGATGTAATACCTCCCTGGAATAAGCCCAGTTGAAGATTAAGTGCCTGCTTGCCTGTTGCATCTTTAAATAACTCGGTAATAGTATTCCTATTTCTTGTCCAGTTGGCCGTAACTTTCCATATAAAATCGGTTGCCTGAATAGGAGTCCCGTTCAAAGAGATTTCAAAACCCTTATTTTGAACGGTACCTGAGTTTAAATATTTTGCTGTATAGCCTGTTGCTGCTGAAACAAGTACCGGTAAAATCTGATTAACTGTATTTGTTTTATAATAAGTGGCATCAAAACCCAGCCGGTTATTAAGAAAAGACATTTCTAAGCCTGTTTCTATACTCCGTGTACGCTCCGGCTTTAAATTAGGATTGTTTTTAGTGTGATCGGCACTCGTTTGGGAAGAAGAACCAAATGGAGCAATATTTTCATAAGTATCTATGGTACTGTAATAGTCGGCATCGTTTCCTACTTCTGCATAGTTCGCCCTTAATTTACCGTATGATAACCACTCTGCTGAATTTTTTAATAATTCAGAAAAAGTAAATCCTAATGAAACCGATGGATAGTAATACACATTATTGCCTTTAGGTAAGGTAGTGGAAACATCTCTCCTAATGGTACCATCCAGGCTTAACATATTTTTATAAGTGAAGGTAGTACCTGCAAAAACACCAATAACCTCTCGCCTTCTATCAAATTCTATGGGCGGCTCAGGAATATTTAAAGAATTAGCCAAAGAGTAAACCTTAGGTGCAACTAATCCGCCATTAGTAGAGGCATTTATGATTTCCTGGTGCTGTTTTCTAATGTTAAGGCCCAATAAACCTTTAAAATTAAGATCTGGCGATACATTTCTATCCATATTTGCCAACAGGTCATAATTGGTTTCATTAAAAGACTGGTTCTCTCTGGAATAATAAGGAAACCCGACAGTACCCCATGCTTTTCTTTCCTCTTTGAGTTGTGCATAAGAATCTAAGGAAATACGGCCTAAAATATTTAGCCATTCCAAAGGTTTATAATTTAGATTTATATTGCCTAAATAACGGTTACGAGTATCATTTTCATAATCCTGATACCTTACAAAATAAGGATTATCCCAATAAATAGGAGTAAGATCAGTTGGACTTTTCCGACACCAGCTCACATTTTCTCCTCCAGATCTGAAATACGTATTTTTCTGTTCCTTAATATCAGTATTTACCTGCCACCACTCTCTAAAACTGGTCATTATGTTTCTATTCTCATTATCATAACCAGTTCCATATCTGCCTAAGCCATTCACATTGTAAAAATTAACAGATGCACCGGCAATTAATTTTGGTGTGATGTTGTATGTACCGCCGAAATCAATTGTGTTTTTGTTTATTTTGCTATTTGGCAGAAAACCTCTTTCATTACTGCGGGCATAGCCTAATTTAAAAGTACCGTTATCATTTCCATTCGTAATTAAAATACTTTGGTTATCTGATATAGGATTTTCAAAAAAACTACTCGGATCATTCGCCGCTGCAACCCAAGGTCTTGCTTTTTTAAAGTTTGAAGAGGTTTTATCAAAAGCATCCCATTGGTAAACTTGTAGGTTTGGATCAAACTTAACACCATAAGATGCATCTGCGTTTGTGGGATAGACATCATCTTTTATTCCATCTCCGTCAACATCCTCTTTTAGAAACTCCGGACTATACCCACCACCATACTCTTTTTGGTATTTAGGGAATGTGGCTTTATCCATAAATCCGACACTGATACCCGAATTAAAGGTGATTCCTAAACCCTTACTACCTTTTTTAGTGGTAATTATAATTACGCCATTACCTCCTCTGGAACCATAAAGAGCAGAGGCAGCAGCACCTTTTAAATAAGTAATAGAAGCAATATCATCCGGGTTAATATCTGATGCCGGGCTGCCGTAATCATACCCGCCACTACCCTGGTTTTGGCTGGTCCCTTTCTTTGTATTAGCCTCATTGGTATTATCATTACTGACCGGAACTCCGTCAATAACAAACAGGGCCTGATTATTTCCTGTAATAGATCGAATACCTCGTGAAACCACATTGACAGAACTACCTAAAGCATTGTTTTGGCGGATCTCCAAACCCGAAACCTTACCCGAAAAACTTCCTAAAACATTAGTTGATCGGTTCTTACTTATTTCATCACCAGTTACCTGTTGTGCTGCATATGGAACCTGATTACGGGTTCGGGTTATACCCAATGCTGTTACAACAACTGCTTCTAATTGTTTGGTATCTGTACCCATCACTACATTAACAATATTGGATGAAGGAATGCTAATCTCCTGAGTGGTATAACCGATAAAGGAGAACTGTAATGAGGTATTCGCCTCGGGTACTTTTAAGGCAAACTTACCATCTGCATTGGTTTGTGTGCCCAGTTTTGTACCCTTTACAATGACACTTACACCGGGAAGAGGCAATTTATCATCCTTATCTGTAACTGTTCCTGTAACTGTACGATCTTGAGCTCTTGCGCTACTGCAAATGAATAGCACTAAGTATAAAAGACTTAGAAAATTTTTCATAGACTATGTAATTCAAAAGGAATAATAAACTGGCAAATAAGTTTTAAATGGAATTAATAGTTATTGGCTAATTATTAAAGAAAGCAGACTAATATTCCATTATGTAATCGATCTTAGTATTTATTAATAACTATTATATAATCAGGAGATGGAAATAATTGATGATAGTAATGCTCGTGCTCCTCTCCAAATAGATTACGCCTAATGAAAAGAACATCTGATAAAACCTTTTCAGTACCATTACAAATTACTTGCTCAATCCTCTCAGTTCTTGGATGGGGTTGTGTGGAATAATCCTCTCTTGTTTCTTTATAGTAAACAGTTAAATTGCTTACTGATTTTGGAATTGTACACTCAGGATCAGAATAAAATTGAATGACGAAATCATAGGTTGAACGTCGAAAACTATCCTTAATATTTTTCACGGACGATTTAACATAAGTAGGGCTTTCTATTACATTAGTCATGCTGGAATTTACTACGCCGGTAGGTGAAGGGGTATTTGTCTCTTTTTTACAATTACTAAAACCAACAATAATTGTTAATAGTGCAAATAGAAACCGATACTTAAATGTTAGTGTTTTCATTTTGTTTTACTTTTTATGTATTTATTTAGTTAATTCAATTCTCATTTTATTCCAGCAGCTACTAAAGAGAACCTATGATTGTTCAATAAACCCGCAGTCGACGAAAAAAGTTTTAAAAAATATTAAAGATTTTTTCATGTCCATATAACCAGCCGTAAATACTCAAAAACAGCGATTTTTGTTTTTATTAACCTGGATTTATTTTAACTACAATATTTATTTTAAAATATTTACTACTATGTATAGCATAATACTAAGCAAAACATATATCTTTGTTTCATGATAGTTGAGAACACCCAAACCCAAATGAGGAAAGGAATACTGGAATATTGTATTCTTTCAATTATTTCCCGAGGGGAGATATATGCCTCAGACATAATCAACGAGCTTAAAAAAGCGAAGTTGTTGATAGTAGAGGGAACATTATACCCTTTATTAACCCGATTAAAAAATAATGGTTTACTAAGTTATAACTGGCAGGAATCTACATCCGGACCACCGAGAAAATATTATATACTCTCTCCGGCTGGTTTAGAGGTATTACAAAAACTGGATAAAACCTGGGAAGAACTTGCCTATGCCGTTACAACCTCGTTGGAAGGCCGCAAACTACATGAATCAAATAATCAATCTGAAAACATTAATTTAAGTTAAGATCATGAACAAGACAATAATAATTAACATAAACGGTATCGTTTTTCATATTGAAGAAGATGCTTATGAAGTGCTGCAAAGTTATATGACGGAAGTAAAAAGGCACTTCGCTTATTCGCCGGATAGCGATGAGATTGTAACCGATATTGAAAACCGCTTAGCTGAGATGTTTAGCGAAAGGCTTACCAAAGATAATAAACAGGTAATTGTTTTACTGGATGTACAGGAAGTTACTGCACAAATGGGTAACGCAAGCGATTTTGATGTAGAAGAAGAAGAACCTGTATACAATACACAAAGTACGTTTAAAGCTGGTAAAAAATTGTTCAGAGATGTAGATGACCGTATTATTGGCGGCGTTTGTGCAGGCATTGGGCACTATTTTGATATTGAACCACGCTGGATACGCTTAATCACTTTAATTATGTTCTTTTTCGGCGGTACGGGCTTAATGCTTTACATTATATTATGGATTGTGATGCCTAAAGCTATTACACGTACTGATAAAATGGCCATGAAAGGTGAACCGATTAATCTTCAGAATTTTAAAAAGAATTTTGATGAAGAAGTGGAGGGTTTACGCCATGGCATACACCGTGCCCATCGTGAAGCAGGGCCTGCAATAGATAAAATCGGAAGCTTTTTAGGCAACGTAGGCAAGATTTTTATTAAGATTGTGGGTGCATTCATCATATTTATTGGTGCAATGGTTTTATTGGGCTTGGTAATAGGTTTAATGGCTTTCCTTGGAGTTTGGCAAGCAGGTAATATGGGTCCATTCGCTAATAATCTGATTAATCCAGAATACAGGTCTGCTTTATCTTTTGGAGTATTTGTTACCGTATTTATCCCGATTGTTGCTCTTTTATTATTCGCCATTAGAGTCCTTTTTAACCGTAAAGTCGTTACTCGCAGCGGAGCATTTGCTATGTTGATTATCTGGCTTGGCGGATTAGGATTAGCTGCTTATTATGGTGCAAAAGTAGGTGCAGATTTTACTGAAGATGCTTCATTCTCACAGGTAACTAATATAAAGCCTTCTGAAGTTTATTATTTGAAATTAAATACTGAAAAATATTTATCGAAACAGGATAGCCAAAGCTATAAACTTGATTCCAGCGATTTTAAAGGGCGAATTGTTATTAATGGAAGAGACCATGATTTTAATTATGATGATATAGACCTGATCATCGAAAAAGCGGGTACTGATAAGCCAACTTTGACCCAGGAATTTAGTGCTAAAGGATCTGATTTTGAACGTGCATTAACAAATGCCCGCAACATTAAATATCAGGTTAAACAAACTGATTCAATAATACAGTTTGATAAAAATATGTATATCGGCAAAAATGTTTTATATCGCGATCAGCGGATGAAGCTTGTACTTCGTGTTCCCCAAAACACCCGTTTAATGATTGAAGGTAATTTGAACCGTTATCTGCGAGATCATAACCTGAGAGATTGCCAGCCTCAAGATTCATCAGATGATTTCTTGTCCGAATGGATCATGACAGATGATGGTTTAAAATGCAAAAATGATTCCCTGTATAAGAAGAATAGACACGAGGACGAGAACGAATAAAAATAGCCTGAAAAATCCGGCTTTAAAATAGCCGGATTTTATAAAAACTAAATCTGTAACCAAGACTTCAATTAGAGCGTCTTAATATTAAATCGTTCTAAAATTAATATTCGCCAAGGCGACTAAAAGAAAATAACAAAACTTCACTAAATAGAATGAAAGGGCATTTTAATCCCCTTATAGGATAATTATATGCTCATTTTCTAAACAAAATTAAAATAAACTCAAAAAAATCATGAAAAAGAACTACACCATATACTTGTTATTATTGTTTATCACAGTATTAAGTCTGTATAACTCTCCTGCATTTGCACAGGCGAAATTATCCGGAAGCAAAATTACTGGGGCAGTAATAGATGAACAGCAAAAATCGCTTGACTATGCAACCATCAGCCTGCTAAAAGCCAAAGATTCAACGCTGGTAAAGACATCCCTAACAGATCTTTCGGGAAATTATAGTTTTGACAATATAACAACTGGAGACTATCTTATTTCTGCAACCATGGTAGGCTATAAAAAGGCTTATAGCAAGCCCTTTAATTTAAGTGAGACTAATTCTATAATCAGGGTTGATGAAATACGACTTACCACAGAAAGTAAAACACTAAAAGAAGTAAGCATTGTTGCACAAAAGCCCTTTATAGAGCGTAAAATGGATAAATTGGTAATGAATGTAGAAGGCAGTAGCGTTTCGGCAGGAAATACAGCCATGGAGGTATTAGAGAAAGCTCCGGGAGTTACTGTAGATAAGGATGATAATATTTCCATGAAAGGAAAGCAAGGCGTATTAATTATGTTGGATGGTAAACAAACCTATATGAGCAGCGCAGATGTATCTAACATGCTCAGAAATATGCAAAGCAGCGAAATTCAAAGTATTGAGTTGATTACAAGCCCATCCGCTAAATATGATGCAGCCGGAACTTCGGGTATCATCAATATCAAAACTAAAAAAAGCAAGAATATGGGTTTTAATGGTACATTAACAAGCGGTGCCGGTTATGGTAAAACTTCAAAATATAATGGTGGTACAACTTTAAATTATCGTCAAAATAACGTAAATGTATTTGGTAATTATAGTTATGCTAATAATGGACGGTTAAATAATTTGAATTTAAATCGGCAGGTTAATGATGCAGGCACAGTCACTAATTTTGTGCAGTTAAATGACTGGGATAATCGTCGTTTTAGTAACTCTTTTAAAGGAGGGATGGACTATTCCATCAATAAAAATAATACCATAGGAGTTTTAGTGAATGGATATGCTAATAAAAATGATGAAAAAAGTAATAGCTATACCACCCGTAAAAATAATTTAGATGAAACTGAAATTATAAATGTACTTGGGAATAACATAGAGAAATATCATAACATGGCTTATAATTTAAATTATAAAGGCACGCTTGATACTGCCGGAAAAGAACTATCTGTAGATGTTGATTATTCTAATTACAAAGGCAATCATGATGAACTTAGAAATAACTCCTATACCACAACTAATTTACCACCCAAAGAGAATTCGAATGTAAAGAATTATACTCTCTCAAATATTGATGTAAAATCTGTTAAGGTTGATTATACTCATCCTCTTAATAAAACAACAAAGTTTGAAGCAGGTTTAAAATCAAGCATTGTTAAAACAGATAATGATCTTTTATATGCAACGCTTGTTAATAATATGTGGGTTGCTGATGCAGATTACTCTAATCGCTTTTTATATGATGAAAATATAAATGCAGCTTATATGAATTTCAGTAAAGAAATTAAAAACACGGGTATTCAGCTTGGCTTACGAGCTGAAAATACCATTTCTACAGGAAACTCGATCACTCAAAACCAGGTTACAAAACGCAATTATTTAGAATTTTTTCCGAGTGTTTCCTTATCACAAAAATTAGGCAAAAATCATGAGTTGGGTCTATCCTACAGTCGTAGAATTGACCGCCCGGGATATGATGATTTGAATCCTTTCTTAAACTTCTTAGATGAATACACCTTTCAAAAAGGTAATCCATATTTAAATCCACAGTTTACTAATTCATTTGACCTTTCTCATACATACAAAGGTGGAATTACAACTACACTTAACTACAGTCATACGAAAGATGTAATGACTACAGTTACAGAACAGGAAGATGCCACATTGAAAACGTACGCCATTCAGCGTAATCTTGATGAGCAGCAAATTATCGGGATTACTATTTACGCTCCGGTTCCCTTAGCAAAATGGTGGAATATCAACAACAATTTACAAGTGTTTGACATGAGTTTTAAATCAAAATCTAATGGCGGCACTTTAAATTCTGGTCAAACTGCTGTAACGTATAATATGGACCACTCATTTACCATTAACAAAACATTTACAGCAGAGGCATCAGTACAATATCAATCTCCGCTACAATATGGCATTTTCAAAATTCAGGCGCAAACGGTCATGAATGCCGGTTTTAAGAAATCATTTATGAGTAATAAAGTGAATTTAAAGTTTAATATGAATGATATCTTTAATACCCGTAAGCAGCGTTTATCTACAACCTATCAAAACATGAATCTGAATTTTACCGAAGCCGGCGAATCACAAATTGCAAGAGTTACATTAACTTATCGCTTTGGTAAAAATGAGGTGAAAGCTGCACGCCGCCGTTCAACCGGTTTAGAAGATGAAACGAACAGAATGAAGAATTGATTTTTGGAATTAGATTAGTCATACTAAAAAAGGTGATTGCAGTTAATGTAATCACCTTTTATCCGCTGGTTTTAAGCCGTTCTTGTTCACTCTCACTTCCGGTACTTCTTTTACGGGCGGCCTTAACTGTCTTTTTCCCAAATAAATAGGTGAAACTTAGTTGAGCTATACGCGATTCCGTTTTTTCAACACCCCTTAAATCGAGATTTTGATAATTAGAACTAAACCTGTCTTTATCTGTATTAAAAATATCGCTTACTTTGAATTTTAGATTTGCTTTCTTGTCCCAAAAAGATCTGCTTATCCCAAAATCCATGCTATATAAAGATTTGTATTTGCTGATGCCATATGAGGTTGGAGTTTCATACTTAGCACTTAATTCTGCATTGAATACATGTGGGAATGTAAAACTTTGCAGCGTTGTAAATGTAACATCCGGGCTACCATTATCTAAATTGCCAGCAATAGATTTATTTGTAAAGCGCTGGTAAAATGCCTCTATCGTATTATCCATACTCCAATTTTTATAAACAGTAAGTGGAGCATTAAATGATATCCCATAGGTAAATTGCTTATCCAGATTTCTTCTGATGCTTTTATTAACCATAGTGACATTATCCTGTTCCAGTACGTTTAAAAAAACATCATTGGTTAAACTTGCCCTGATAGTAGTGGTGTATTTTTCTTTATAAACATGGGTGAGTTCTACATTTTGAGTATATGATGGTTTTAAAAGTGGATTACCATAATGATAAGTATATTGATCCAGATAACCCACAAAAGGATTCAGATCTTCATAAGGCGGCCTTAATATCCTGCGACTATAAGAAAAAAGAAGTTGGTTATTTTGATTTAGGTTTTGAGTAAACTGCAAGTTTGGAAATAGGTTAAAATAGCCGAGTTTGGTGCTGCTCCCGGGTAACGGATCTTCTTCAGGGAATGTTTGTTCTGCTCTTAAACCTAATTCTAAAACCGATTTTTTAAAATCCCGTTTATAAGAAACATAAGCTGCATTTATTTGATTATTAACCTTAAATTGGCCTGTTAGCATAGCATCCGGCTGATAAGCGCCTGAAACTATTTCCCCAAAATCAAGTTTACTATTACCACTTACATTACTGCTTTGTATTCCGATACTTAAACTCTGATCCTTTTTTATAGGTAAGATATAATCTATTTTTAACGATTTAATATCATAATCTGATGGTGAACTATTACTAAAAAACTTGTCTGTACCATTTGAATAATTATTTGTCAAAAACTCCAAAGAACTTCTATCATAGATGAAATAATCCAGATCAATTGATAATTCGCTTTCTTTCTTGCCTAATTTTCCTTTGTAATTTAAGTTGAATCCAATATTAGAGAATTTGCGGTTTTGATCAGATTTTGTTTCAATAGATGAATTTGAATTGCCATCAGAGATATCCGATCTATTTTGCTTGGCTATATTAAGTTTACTATAATTTCCCGCGACAAGAAATCCAATAGTTTGTTTAGGACTGATAAAATAATCAGTTCCTATTCTGTAAGTATCACTTTTACGTTGTTGTTTACTTAAGTAATCTACTTTTATATTAGTGACCTGATTGTTATTATTAATATTTCGGTCTAATAAAGACGTACGATAAAAGGTTTGATCTGCATAATTATTACTGCCAAATATATTTAATTTTTGAGTTCTATAATTTGCGTTTATTCCGCCATTATAGCGCTGGTTAGGATTAAAACCGCTACCTAAATCGCTATTTCCAAAACCAATATTCATACTGCCATTAGCTCCCAAACTTTTATTCTTTTTGGTTTTAATATTGATAATAGCACCGCTTCCTTCGGCAGTATATTTTGCGGACGGGTTGCTAATCAACTCTATTGATTCTATACTCTCACTTCTGGTATTATGAAGCAATTCGCCTAAAGCATCATTATCCATATAAGTTTGCTTACCGTCAATGGTTATTAAAACTCCTTGTTTCCCATTTAATCTGATATTATAATTATTATCAACCTGAACACCAGGCGCTCGCTTTAGTAATTCTAATGCAGAACTTCCGGTTGCTATAATGCTATTTTCAATATTCAAAATAACCTTTCCGGGATGAACATCTAAAAGTTTTTTAGCAGCGGTAACTGTAATTTCATTTAAGGCATTATCCGAGGCCAATAAGGTTATTACCCCTATATCCTGAGTGGGTTTACTTTCAAAAAAAGCATATGGTTGCGTTAGTTGTTTTTTAAATCCTACAAAACTTACCGATAAGAGATAGCTATCATTAGAAAGATTAGGAAACTCGAATAATCCTTTTTTATCTGTTAAGGCTATTTTAACAACACTAGAATCCCGCCCTCTCAACAGAATAATTGTTGCACCTTCCAAAGCATTTTTATTTGAATCAACTACGATTCCATTTATAGAAAATCCTGGATTTATCTGTGCGTTTGAAAAAGATATAAATGAAAAATATGCACATATAAAAAAAATGGATTTATAGTTTAGCATAATAGGAAGAAGTCGCCCATATAAAATTTATACTTTCACAATATAGTAAATTGTTTAATTAGTATTAAGATTTTCTTATTGCCCCACCATAAATACAGCATTACTAAATAGCAATTTCCCATTTTCCCAAAAACTACGGAATAGCGGATCATCTGTTAAATATACAACCGAGCCATTTCCCATATCCTGTGCACCAAATAATAAACCATCTGCCAACTTTTTTTTAGTTTGTGCACCCACAAATCCGGTTACGTAATTGTCTTTCCTCAAGGTGCCTACATTCCATCCTTTATCAATGAATTGATAAATTTGATCATCTAATTTCAAGGTATAATAGAAATCAGGAAAGCCAAATGCCAATGGGTGAGTATTATCTAAATTGACTTTATAAATTGCACCCGGGATACTATTTCTCACAGATTCCCTCTCTCGGTTTTCATAGGTTTTAAGATTTTCATATGGATCCTTATTTTTATCATCTTTCTTCTCTTCCTCCTTTACTTTTAGATTAAATCCCTTTTTACCGACTAATTGCGAAACTGCTCCTTCCATTGCAATCAACTTACCGCCGCTGCGTATCCATGCCTGCATTTTATCATTACCCAAATCATCATAATTACCTTCCGGGAAAATGATCACATTAAATTCATTTAAATTTGCCCGCTCCAAATCTTTATAGCGTATAACCGATAAAGGATAATGAATTTGCTGTTCAAAAAATTGCCACACTTCACCAAAGGCAAGAGATGAAGTTTCATCACTACCTATCACCGCCACTTTAGGTTTGCTAATAAACCGGATTTTACTAGATCCCAGATCAGCACCCTTATCTACAAATGCAGAAGCAAGAGCCTGCAAAGTAACTCCCGATTTTTGAGCAACATCGGTTATGACTTGTACAAAACGATCACCCAGGTTTTCATTACTGGTACGGGCTATAATTAATGAACCTGCATTAAAATTCTTCCCACCTGTTTCAAACGGAATTTCTGAATAACGAACTTTAATATTCTTTTTAAGCAATTCCGAGAGGAATTTAACATCTGCTAAAGAATTCCAGTCAGCAATAAAAGCTACCGGTTTTACAATTTCAGGATTAGCAACTATGGGAATATTTAATGTATTTGTTTGCGGTTTTAATGCTTCACGAGTGGCATAAGATTTTAATCCGTAGGCATAAGGCAAAGCCCAGGCGGTAATATCATAAGTAATTGAATCTGACACAAATGTCTTGGGCTCAAATAATACTTTCACCAATACAGACTTGGGCTGATAAGCACTAATTACCATATCATTTTTATCTACAGAAAAGCTTTCTGTCTTGCCCGAAAAGTAATTATATCCGCTGGCACCTTTTACAGCTCCATAGCCAAATTCAATTCCATTTCGTTTTAACAAATTAGCCAGTGTTTTTAAATTTTCAGGATTTTCTCCTTTTATCACATAGGCTTTATATTCTCCCGGAGGCGTTGATTTGCTATTGCTGAAAAAGTTCTTGAATTCTGCCACAGCTTTAGTTGCATTTTGGGAAGTTGCTTCAATGGTAGACATTCCTGTAGTGTAATGATGATCAATGCGATTTTTTAAAGTCAGTGTATCCCCATCATTATTAATTACCGATAGGCCCGCACCAATACCGCCCTGCTCAAACGTCATCCCGACAGATCCATTATAGGTGGGATAAGTATCTCCATAAGAAGGATATAATAAGTCGAATTCCTCCCTGGTAAAATACATCCAGCCATTCTGATCAAAATACCGGGCATTATTTTTACCAATAATGGTTTGAAACTCCCGCTGCCATTTCGTAATGTCCTGATGAAAAGGCTCTGCTGCGGGTGCAAAATAATAAGGCTCATTAAAACCCTGCTCATGAAAATCTACATGGACTTCGGGCAACCACTGGTTATATAAGGCCATTCGTTGCTGCGTTTCCATTTGGGTTTGCCATGCCCAATCTCTATTCAAATCAAAATAATAATGATTTGATCTTCCTCCCGGCCAGGGTTCTTTGTGTTCGCGTGAAAATGAAACAGGATCGGGAATACTGTTTTTGGTTGAATTATAAAAATTAACATATCGCTCACGCCCATCCGGATTAAGGCATGGATCAATGATAACCACTGTATTTTGTAACCAAACTTTTGTGCGACTGTTAGCCGGATCAACCAGGTCATAAATTGTTTGCATAGATGCTTCTGTAGAAACAACCTCATTCCCATGAACATTATAACTGAGCCATACAATAGCCGGTTGTTTCGCATCTGCCACACCACTTTCTATCCCGGCAAGGCGTAAATTATTTTTACGGATATCATCCAGTTTTCCAATGTTTTCATCCGAAGCTATAAAAGCAGCCATTAAGGGACGGCCTTCATTGGTTTTCCCGTATTCCTGAAGTTTTATATTTTTTGATGCAGTAGCGATATATTTATAATACTCCACTACACGGTAATAAGGTGTAAACTGATCGCCAAGCTTATATCCTAAAAATTCTGAAGGAGATTGCAGGGATTGTGCGGAAGCTAAAAAACCAATACAAAAGAGAAAAACAGAGAGTATACATTTTTTCATGCTCCTAATTTACAAATGATAATCAATAGCGCAAGTATCACATATAGTACATAAAACGAATATCCTTTCTATAAAAACTCTTTAAATGTTGAGCTTTGCATTCTGCAAAAATCTTAATATTGTAAAAATGAATACAGATCAACTTTACCAGATATATTTAAAACACCCGGTAATTTGTACCGATACGCGTAAAATCACACCCGATTGTTTGTTCTTCGCCCTAAAAGGTGAAAACTTTGACGGTAATAGCTATGCACAAACTGCATTAGAAAAAGGTGCTGCTTACGCGATAATTGATAATGCCAAGTATCATACAGATGACCGTTTTATATTGGTTGATGATGTGTTAAACACATTTCAGGAGCTGGCTAAGTCTCATAGAGATGCATTAACCATCCCAATTATAGGTATTACCGGGACAAATGGAAAAACGACTACCAAAGAATTGCTATATTCTGTTTTATCGCAACATTATAAAACCTATGCAACCCAGGGTAATTTGAATAACCACATTGGTGTTCCCTTAACTATTCTTTCCATTACCAGTGATATTGAAATAGCCATTATTGAGATGGGTGCGAATCACCAAAAGGAAATTGAGTTTTTATGCAGCCTTGCACAACCCACACATGGCCTGATTACCAATGTTGGTAAAGCACATTTAGAAGGTTTTGGCGGATTTGATGGTGTTAAAATTGCCAAAGGCGAATTGTATTCCTTTTTAAAAGATACAAATGGTATTGCCTTCATCAATCGTAATAACCATGAACTCATAGAAATGATGCGGCTGAAAAACCTGGACCGGGTAGTGTATTACGGAACCGGGACCGACAGTTTTACCAATGGAGAACTCCTGAGCTCTGATCCTTTTCTGACCGTAAAATGGGAACGCGAAGCCATGGAAATGGATGATGTGGAGCACCTGGCTAAATCAAACTTAACCGGAAATTACAATTTCGAAAACATTCTTGCTGCTATTTGTATTGCTTGTTTCTTTAATCTTAGGTCCGATGAAATTAATGCCGGTATAAGTTGTTATAATCCCATAAACAACCGGTCACAACTATCTAAAACGGCTACCAATACCCTTATTTGCGATTATTATAACGCGAACCCAAGCAGTATGATGGTCGCATTAGATAACCTGGCTGCAATCACTGCTGCGCATAAAGTCATCATTTTAGGTGATATGTTTGAACTGGGCGATGAAGCTCCTAAAGAGCATCAAGCCATTATTCAAAAAGCAAATTCAACAGATGCAGAGCGACGGATTTTTATTGGAGATGAATTCTACAAAGTGCGTATCGGAAATAGTGAATTCTACAAAACTACAGATGAAGCATTTGAAGCTCTTAAGAAAAATCCGATTGTAAATGCGACTATCCTTATTAAAGGTTCTCGTGGGATGAAGTTGGAGGAACTCATACCTTTGATGTAGCGGGTTAACCACCTCCACCAGCGGAGGTGGATTGTGTAGCGAAGCGGAATCCCGATTTTCGGGAGAGGTGGTAAAAATACTTTTGATGACATAGAAGTTTATTTTGATGTCTTCGCAAGTCATTTTGATGACATAGAAGTTTTACTTGATGGCTTCGCAGGTCATTTTGATAACTCGAAAATCAATTTGATGTCTTAGAAAATAGTTTTAATGACATAGAAATTCATTTTGATGACTCCGCAAATCATTTTGAGGTCTTAGAAAATAGTTTTAATGAGAGAGCGTTCACGGAACTGTGCCAAGAGATAAATCAACACATTATCAAATTTTCAAATTAAGGAATTACTCCGCCTTCTCTACCCTTATCCCAACATCTGTAATCTCACGTAAAGGGTTATCACGCATATTTTGCTCTAACTGAAATGTATATTTCCCTTTCTTAGCAAAGCGATAATCCATTTTATAAGGCAATTGATAGCTATACATATTACCGGAGCCTTTTCCCAACCATTCCCCATCGGGTTGAGCTAAAGTAAACTCTTTACGTTCTGTCGTTTTTTTACCATCGGGACCGGTAGTTTCAATCAATAAAAAGATATTAGAATATTTATAATCCGCCGTATGACGCAAGTTCACATACACATTATAGGCTATACTTTCGTTCTGAATAGTTACGGGGATGCGCACCTTATTAAGATAACTCCAATCATGGCTATTCATTTCCAGGTTAGTATCCACAATGGTTTTTGTATCCTCACAGGAAGTAAAAAAAACAGTGATAACTAAAAAAGCTGCAGTTAAAGATCGCTTTCCAATGAAATTCATTTATTCTGTAGGTTTTGGACGATTGTTTCTATTATTATTTGGCCTGCGATTATTATTTCTATTAGGGTTTACAGCACGATTCTCTGGTGCTGCGGGTTTATCCGGAGTTTTGTTACCGTCAACCAAAGCATTGCTCGGCTTAGCCTGGTTTTGCTGTCCCGGCTTGGATTTATTGCGATTGTTCCGATTATTGTTTTTCCCGTTACCGCCTCTTTTATGATCTAATCGGGTTAAGCTATCCTGGCCTACTACATTTTCATAATCCAGCACCTTAGCCGTTACCGGTTTATCTGCTTCAGCAGTTTCCTCTTTCAAATAATCTGGCTTAATGCCTTCTTTATTTAATTGCTGTATTTCTTTCACACGTGAAATTTCTAGCGGAATCCAGTTATCATCATTAGGGTAACTAAACCACATTAATTTTTTGAAGATATCTGTTTTTTGGTGCCTTACTGTTCCTATGACTGTTTCCAGTCGGTCTACATTATTCGGAATATCTTTTAAGGCATCCATGTAGGTATCTAATTCATAGTTTAAACAGCATTTTAATTTACCACATTGTCCGGCTAACTTTAATGTATTTAAAGAAAGATTTTGGTAACGTGCCGCCGATGTAGAAACTGTTTTAAAATCAGTTAACCAGGTAGAGCAACAAAGTTCACGTCCACAAGATCCAATTCCACCCAATCTGCTGGCTTCCTGCCGCATACCAATCTGCCGCATCTCAATACGGATATGAAACGTTTCGGCCATACGTTTAATCAATTCACGAAAATCAACCCGGCCTCCGGCAGTATAAAAGAACGTAGCTTTTGTTTTATCTCCCTGGTAATCTACATCACTTAATTTCATAGCCAGGCCAAGCTCTTTAGCCAAAACCCTAGCTTTATGCATGGTTTCAAATTCGGCTTCTTTTGCTAATTTCCACTTCTCTACATCAGCGGGAGTAGCTTTCCGGTAAATCTTTTTAGCTACATCCTCAGTACGCACATTTCGCTTTTTTAATTGCATGCGCACTAATTCTCCTGTTAAAGAAACATGGCCAATATCATAGCCTCCTGTAGTAGTTTCAACGGCAACCAGTTCCCCGGCTTCCAGGTATAGATTTTCTATATTGAGAAAAAACTCTTTCCTTGAGCCCTTAAATTTAATCTCAATAATATTAAAGGGCTTATAATTAGATGGCATATCCATGTGCGACAGCCAATCGTAAACATCTAATTTACTGCAACCATTTGTAAGGCATGAACCATTACTTTTGCAGCCTGCAGGCGCACAACCGCCTGTTGAACAACTTCCACATCCCATATTAAGTAAGTATATATTGAGTCCCCGAAGGGAGCGTATTAAACTTTAAAATTTTAACGAATTGTAAAGATACATCTAAAAATAAAATTTTCGGATTTGCATTCCGCTCTAAATGATAATGAGCTTTTTCCAACTCATTTATCAATGCTTCGGCCTTAGCCAAATTCAACTGTTTGCTAAACTTAGTGATGAATTCTAGCTCTGCATTTGACAAATGCACCAGGTTTGATGCTCCAGAAAGTATCATGACGCTTTCGCGGATAAGGTTAATGCCATAACGCAAAAAATTCTTTTGATTCTCCCTACCCAATTTTGCCGCGATATCTACAAAATCAACAATTTTAATTCCCTGATCTGCAAAACTCATTCGCATCCATTCCGAAAAAAATTGGAAGTTATCATTCTCCTCCTCTTTCAAAAAACTCAGAGCGGCATGTAAATTTCCTTCGCTCAAATAAGCAATTTGTGAGGCCTTAGTTTCTAAAATACTTTTTGATTGAACCAGGTAATTCTTGATCTCATCATTACTTAAACGCGGAATTTTTACTAGTTGAGTTCTGGAAAGAATGGTATTTAATATGTGATCCTGGTTTTGGGAAACTAACAAAAACAATGTTTTTTGTGCAGGCTCTTCAATGATTTTAAGCAGTGTATTACCAACCTTATCCAAATATTCTGGCAACCACATAATAAGCACTTTGTACTCAGCTTCAAATGGCTTTAAGCTCAATTTTTGGATGATGTGATGGCATTCGGCAATATTAATATTCGCCTGCTTATTGGCTGCATCCAGCTGATTTCGCCATTCATCCAAATTTAAATAGGGATTGGCTAGAAAAGCTTCCCGCCATTCTGTTAAAAAAGTTAAAGCAGTATCATCCTTATGTTTGGCAAAAAATGGGTAAGAAAAATGAAGGTCGGGATGTATCAGTTTATTATATTTCCGGCAGGATGAGCATTCTCCGCAACTATCTAAAGGTTGGCGATTTTGACAGGAAATAAATTGAGCATAAGCCAATGCAAGCGGGAGACTCCCAGACCCTTCCGGACCAAGAAACAACTGCGCATGACTAACCCTGTTCTCTAAAACAGTTTGAATCAAATGTTGCTTAACTTCTTCCTGCCCAATAATATCACTAAACTGCATGGATGCAAAATAAGAATTAGATGTGAGATGTAAGACTTAAGATAAATGAATTTTGTTCAAAATTTATAATCACCGCAACCGATCTCTAATGTCTATGACTTACATTTGACTATAGAAAAACATTTCACCCTTATCAATTTATATTTAAGGTCAAGAACAAGTTAAAATTTGAACGATAAAAATTTCAGAAAACTTAGTTATGGGAAATCAAAACAGGAAAGCTTCAAAGATTGAAATGAACCGAATTTCTGGAGTAATAAAAGAAGCATTTCCTGAGTTTGACCCCATATTTGGAGCTCATGGGGATTATGGCGGACATAGAACTCCACGTATTAACACGATTTCTTTCAGATTACGCGGTACAGATGGAAAATATCACTCAAACGTAATATGGTTAATGCCTGATATGCTTATGAATTATACTGTAAATGATATAAAGAAAATGGTCACTAAGAGCAGTGGGAAATAATCATATTCTTGCCTAACTCAAATATTTCTCTAACTAAGACAACAAAAAACCCGTTACTTTTCAGTAAACGGGTTTGAGAATTAAACATTAAAGAAGACTTATTTAAAAGCAAAGGGTAAAGTAAGCCCAAATGATATGATACGCCCCGGGTTGTAGATACCAAATGTTGGATCTGATGCATCTAATCTGCCTGGTTTAAAGCGGCTTAAATGATCGTAATATTTTCTATCTAACAGGTTTTTTCCGGATACATAAAGTGTCAAATCTTGCTGTTTGCTCAGTTTTATGGTAGTACCAATTCCGGCATTTAGTAATGAATAACTGCCAGTTGTGGTTTCAAACTGATCTACCCTGTCTTGTTTAAAAGTATTATCCAATCCTACAGAAATATAAGATTTTTTAGTTCTGCTAATTTTTGGCTCAAAACGTAACTCATTATGTAAAACAGCTGCAGGAATGAATGGAAGAGGTTGATTGGTTATACGATTAGTTGCTATAGTATAAGAGAAACTGTTTTCGAAATGAATAAAATTAACAGGGTGTAAGGTTAAGGTAGCCTCTAAACCATGTAACAAGGCATCATCCTGAACAAAGCGATATACAGGATAGGTATTCCCGTCTACTAAGATAGTTTCGCCAGGAGTATTCCTATAATAAATGTATTTATTGATATAATTGGCAAATCCGCCAAGGCTTGCACTAACTTTATTAGATTGATAATCCAGAGATGCATCAAACTGATAACTTTGTTCAGGTTTTAAATCAGGATTACCAATTTCGTAACGGAATGCACCTGAATGTACCCCATTTGAAGATAGTTCTGCAATATTGGGTGCTCTAAACGCTGTTCCTAAATTGGTTTTAAAGCTCAATCGATCATTAAATTCATGTGTATAGCCAGTTGCGCCGCTTACATTAGAAAAAGTATTTGAAAAAGCACTAAATGAAGCATTGCCATTATCAAAAGCCTTTCCATGCAATTTACGATAATCAAAACGCCCACCAACATTGAAGGTATTATCTCCCCATGTTTTTTTAACGTAAGCAAACACACCCAATGCTTTTGAGTCGAAATCTGGAACTAATTGCTCATTACCCTGGGTATTTAAACTATGGATCATTTCACCTGAAGCACCAATGATGGGAGCCCAGCCATTCACTTCATTAAAAGCGTATTTAAGATCATAACTATAGGTATACATGTTAAGGAACAAATCCGGATTTGTATTAGCTGCGCTCAGTTCTCTGCGAAGATTATGCTGAAAGCCTAAAGTAGCTTTCAAACTACCATCGCCTACAAGAATATTACTGTTTAAAGCTATTTTATAGTGACGAACATCCTGCTTAGGAAATGCAAGTGTTCTGTCTTTAAATTGAGATTCGGTAAAATTATTCCCATTATCATCAATAAAATTGCCATTTGCATCAAGTTTAGGCTCATAAAAACCAATATTATTACGGAAGCTGGATACATCTAAATGGGCATAGCCCCATTTTTTATTTAAGCCGATTTGCCCTTCAAAACTGGTTTCATTAAAACCTGAGTTTGGAACATACCCCGTTGGTGTTTCATAAGAATAGGCATTTTTATATGAACCCCGAACTCTGTAAATAAAGCCGTTATCGTTCCCCTGAAACATTAATGAGCTTCCTGATAAGCCATTATTTGTGGCATAATTTGTAAGAAACTCTCCCTGAATAGTCCCTTCCGGAGCAGGAAGAGCATCCAAGATATTAATTACACCACCTAATGCATCAGAACCATACATTAAACTTGCGGGACCTCTTAATACCTCCACACGATCTGCACTATACTGGTCAATTTCGATACCATGCTCATCTCCCCATTGTTGTCCTTGTTGTTTAACACCATTATTCATGGTTAACACACGATTATAACTTAAACCACGAATTACAGGTTTTGAAATAGCTGCTCCGGTAGTTACCTGAGCTACGCCTGGTATGCGAGATATGGCATCTATCAGATTAGTAGAAGGGCGGCTCAACAACTCTGCCTTACCAACCGATGCAACAGACGTACTATTTTTACGCTTATCAGAACTAAAGGCAGAACCGGTTACTACAACTTCGCGAGCTTCAATCATACTGGGCTCTAATGCAAATTCAAAATTTGTGGTTACGGATAGATCAACCGTTTGGGTTAATGTTTTATATCCAATAAATCTAACCTCCACTAAAAAACGCCCACGGGAAGGAATATTTTTGAAATTAAATGTTCCGTTAACGTCAGTTATCACAGTTATACGAAGATCCGGAAGAGACACCGCTGCTCCAGGCAAAGGCTCTTTAGTTTGAGCATCCACAACTTTACCGGCCATTGCAATTTCATGAGCAAACAGGCTTGTCACAGACAGCAATAAAGCAGTAATAGATAGAAAAATATATTTCAATTTCATGATGATAAAAAATAAGAAAACAATAAATAAGAATGCTTATGTGATGGGCATAGCATTTTTTAATAAAAGAAATTAAAATTTATTCGGAAGGAGGACCTCGTAGAGTAGCAAACAACTGCTCAATAAAATATCCCGTAAAGTCATTATCAGTAAACAGGGATAAAGCAGGAGATGATTTTATTTTATCAAGCAGGGATGTTTTTGTAAATGTTTTATCAAAATGCACGGCACAAACCCAGCAGAAATCTGCTTTTGACGCTACATGTGCTTTGTGGTTACAGGGTGTATGCGTTTTTGTATTTTCACAAACTGTGCGTAAGTTTTGATGGCTATGAAGAAAATCCAATGGAATGATAGTTACCGAGAAACTCAGTAACAGCACCAGAGATAGTGCAATTCCTATAGATTTTTTTATACCTTTCATACCAATGAGAGAAACAAAAGTAATTAAAATATATAAACCTAATTCATTTAAATTTGTTCGCGTAATACTATAAAAAATATTCACATGGCTACCCTATCACCATCAATTGATCTATCTATAAAAAATACACCTACCGGAACTGCATTAAACTGCAAAGGCTGGGTACAGGAAGCTGCATTAAGAATGTTGTTAAATAATCTAGATCCGGATGTAGCGGAAAGGCCACAAGAGCTGATTGTATACGGCGGACGAGGTAAAGCAGCCCGAAATCCGGAGGCACTTGAGCTGATCATTAAAGCTTTAAAAGATCTGGAAGATGATGAAACCTTACTTATTCAATCAGGCAAAGCAGTTGGCATATTACCAACCCATAAAGATGCACCTCGTGTTCTGATATCAAATTCTCAACTGGTTCCAAAATGGGCAACACAGCAACATTTTGATGAATTAGAAGATAAAGGTTTAATGATGTATGGCCAGATGACAGCCGGATCATGGATCTATATCGGGTCACAGGGAATTGTGCAGGGCACGTATGAAACATTTGGGGAAATTGCCCGTCAGCATTTTAATGGTTCATTAAAAGGAACACTTTCTGTTACTGCAGGTTTAGGTGGGATGGGTGGCGCACAACCTTTGGCTATTACCATGAATGAAGGTGTTTGCCTTGCGGCGGAAGTAGAAGAATGGCGCATCCGTAAACGATTGGAAACACGATATATTGATGAAATTGAACTGGATATTGATACAGCGATTGATCGAGCACTTCAATATAAAAAAGAAGGAAAAGCATTATCTATAGGCGTAGTTTGCAATGCAGTTGATCTTTTACAGCGATTAATTGATCGGAATATAATACCTGATATACTAACTGACCAAACTTCCGCACATGATCCGCTGATCGGTTATTTCCCGGAAGGATTAACTGTTGAACAGGCAAAAGTTTTACGGGATCAAAATCCGGATGAGTATGTAAAACGATCTTATGCAACCATGGCAAAACATGTGGAGCAAATGCTGGAACTGCAAAAACGCGGCGCTATTACGTTTGATTATGGCAATAATTTACGCGGACGTGCTTTAGAAGCCGGAGTTAAAAATGCATTTGATTTCCCCGGATTTGTACCAGCCTATATTCGTCCCTTATTTTGCGAAGGTAAAGGGCCTTTCCGCTGGGCAGCATTAAGTGGAGATCCGCAGGATATTTATGAAACAGACAAATTGATCTTAGAACTTTTCCCGGAAAATGAAGGCTTGCGCCGATGGATCACCATGGCACAGGAACGGATTGCTTTCCAGGGATTACCCGCCCGGATCTGTTGGCTTGGCCAGGGCGAACGCGAAAAAGCCGGACTAGCCTTTAATAAATTAGTTGCAGATGGAAAAGTAAAAGCTCCTATTGTAATCGGCCGGGATCATTTAGATACAGGTTCTGTAGCCTCACCCAACCGGGAAACCGAAGCCATGAAAGATGGATCAGATGCCGTTGCTGACTGGCCGGTTTTAAATGCATTAATCAATACCGCTGGCGGAGCGAGTTGGATTTCTTTACATCATGGCGGCGGTGTGGGTATTGGTTATTCTATCCATGCGGGGATGGTTATCGTTGCTGATGGTACCGCAGATGCAGAACGTAGAATTAAGCGGGTTTTACATAACGATCCGGCAATGGGCGTTATACGTCATGCAGATGCCGGTTACGATATTGCACTAGACACAGCAAGAAAACATAAGCTGGATTTAAAGGAGAGGTTGAAATAGAAGTCCAGGATCTATGTCATTTATTCCCTTGTTAGAGCCTATTAACACTACTATTATATGGCGTGTCTTAAGTTTTTAACTTTAAGATCTGTCTTTAATAAAAAACTGTATAATATCTTTAACAAATTTTATACTATTGGCAATCATTCCTATGTCTTATTAGTTTATTAACAAAATATGTATTTTTACATAATTTTAATTCCCATAAAAAATCTAAAACAATAATATCATGAAAAAAAAATTACTTGTTTTCATTAGTGTTTTTTTCCTTCTGATCGCAGGCGCTGCAAAAGCAACTATTTATGTAACCCCAAATGGCGGCAGTGCACCTCAAGATGGCTCAAGTTGGACAAAAGCCGCTCCGGGTATACAATTACAAACTTTAATTAATAATGCGGCTGCCGCTACTCAAATTTGGGTATCAAAAGGTACTTATATACCTACTATTAACCCCGTATCAGGCAGTATTGATAATAGAGAACTAACTTTTGTATTAAAAAACGGAGTCATTTTATATGGTGGTTTTGCAGGTACCGAAACTTTATTATCTCAGCGCATTATTGCTACTAATCCTACTATTTTAAGTGGCGACCTTGGTGTTGTTGGCGATGTTACCGATAATGCTTATCATGTGGTAGTATCTGTTAATAATAATAGCAGTACTATTTTAGATGGATTTGATATTAAAAATGGAAATGCAAATGGCGGTACTTTTTCAGTTATATCGGGTGTAGGTATTTATCAATATCAAGGTGGCGGAATGTATAACTCTGGGTCCTCGCCAATCATTAATAATTGCACATTTAAAAACAACTTAAATAATGGAATATATAATGCATCCTTTTCCAATCCAACTATCACTAATAGTATATTCATAGGTAATTCCACACTTTTAGATGGGGGTGCAATATTGAATAGTTTTTCATCTCCGGGCATTAGTAATTGCATATTTAGCAATAATACCGCCACACGCTATGGTGGTGGAATGTTTAATGACAATGCTTCACCCGATATTAATAATAGTATATTTATTGGCAATAGTGCTTCTTTTGGTGGTGGAGTATATAGTATCTCTAACCCTGGCATAACCATTTATAGTAGCACGTTTACCAATAATACTGCAGGTGCTAATCAAGGAGGTGCAATGTATATTTCGGGGTCAACATTCACCATCCAAAATTCGATTATATATGGTAATACAAGCGGGATTGTTGGCAGTAGTAATACCAATTCATCAGCAGTTAACTATAGTTTGGTACAAGGTGGTTATGTGGGAACGGGTAATATAGCTACAAATCCTCTGTTTGTAAATTCGGCTAACCCTGCCGGCAATGATGGCCTATATGCCACAAGTGACGATGGCCTATATCTACAGCAAACTTCACCGGCAGTTGATGCAGGAGACAATACGCCCATTGCCCCAAATAGTAAAGATATAGCCGGTAATGCACGAATATTTAATTCACAAAATGGTGGTATAGTAGATATGGGAGCGTATGAAAGTTCTTTTACTCCACTTCCACTAAAATTAATTAGCTTCAATGGTAAGGTTGTGGGTAATCAAACGCAACTAAACTGGAAAACAGCCAGTGAGGAAAACACATCACATTTTAACGTTGAATACGGTACGGGCGAAACTTTTAGCACTATTGATTCTATAACAGCAGCCGGTAATAGTACGGCTATCAGATATTATTCTTTTATACATCAAACACCAAAAAATGGAAGCAATTATTACCGTCTGAAAATGATGGATAATGATGCGAAATTTACCTACAGTGATATTATACAGGTAAAAATAAGCTTAAAGCAATCTAACATAGTATTATATCCTAACCCAGCCAGAGAGGATGTGTGGGTACAACACCCAAGCAGCACCAACTCTGCACAATTAAAGTTAGTAGATATGGCTGGAAAAATATTTAAAACTACCTCTGTTGAGAAAGATGTTTTGCAAACTAAAGTAGATTTAAATGGATTAAAGACAGGCATTTATAACGTGATTTGGACTGACGGAATAGATACCCAAAGCCAATTCTTGGTGATTGAGTAAATAAAAGCATCCATTGCATTGTTAGATGGATTTATTTTTGGTTCAGCTTAGGATAAAGAATTAAGAAGCGATTTTTAGTAGTTGCCTAAGCACAATAATGGCACTTTTTTAGCATAAAATTGATGTAATAACTCGAAATCACTCTAAAAATTATTATAAAATTGAAAATAGTTTCTTCTTTTAAAATAGTATAAGGGTTAACCTCATAATTGATTTGCTACAACTTAAATATCAACACTTAATCCCAGTTATATTTTTCTAAATCTCTAACAGAACTGCGCTTAATGATCTGTTTTTGCTTTTCTGTTTCAGTATCTATTTTAGTATCCTGAAGGCCGTCTGTTATGGCTATATCTTGTTCTTTGCCTTTATATGAACCATGGATAGCAGATTCTTCTACATTTTGTAAAGCGATATCATATGGGCCTTTATTGCTCATTAATTTCACAAAAACGGGCAAGCATTCAAATAATATAAACAGGAAACCTATAAATGAAATGGCCAGATAATTATCCAGATCTCGTTTGCCATCTTCTTTAAATGTTAATTGTCCTAAAGCCCAGTTTCGATCTGCAAAACCTGCTACATTAGAAAGACTATCCAATTGTCTTCCGCTAAACATGCGTTGTTCCGAAAGTCCGTCTAATTCTTTTCGACGATTGAAAAAATTGTCCATATTACCCAACTCCCCACGTACAGTCGCAAGTCTTTGCTCTTTTTGCACAACTAAAGATTCTTTTTGTTTGGCATAAGTTCCATAGCCTGTAATGCCCGAAGTTTGATTGGTTTTATCACCAAAAACTTCCTGGTTTAGTATATACCTGGAACGATTAATATCTTTTTCCAGTGAATCTTTTTCTTTTTTTAAATCGGATGTTTTTTGTAATTCTAATCCATATTTATTCGAAAATATTTTATTAAGAGTATCTATTTTTGAACGCTGCCCGTTTAGGTAACTGGTTTTTAATTTCTGGCGAATCTCTTTATCAAAAATCTTTAATTCAAGTGGACGGGAAATAACAAGTCCAATCATGATAGCTAACAGTATTCTTGGTGTAGCTTGTAATATCTGTTGATTGGTTGTACCGCTTTTACTGATACTTGATACAATATAACGGTCCATATTAAAAATAGCTAAACCCCAAATTAAGCCAAAAAGCACAGCAAAGATTTCTGCAGTTGAACTCCCTGCAAATACAAAATACATCGCATAGCCACCAGATAAAGCTGCGAATAAGGCCGTGAAAAATATAGTTGCCCCAATACCCACATACTTATTATGTTCGGTAGGATATTTTTTTAAAGTATCTACATGGGCTCCGGAACAGAACCAGAAAAAATCGGTAATTTTTTTCATTCAAATAATGTGTTCTTTAATGGTGATGAAGCTATCATGAACAAAAAAACAGTATATAATTTTGTAAGCCGCTGCTCATGATGGTTTCATCCAAAATATTAAAACAGAAATATTTTTTTATTAAAACGGCTTGAATTCGTACTTGTTACAATATCAACAAAATTTAGATTACTATTTAGCGTTACAGATCATATTGCTTCAAAATTAGTGTAAAAGCAGTACATTTGACTATTAAATTATTCCATCTAATTATGAAAGAAATTACAGTAAGGGAACTAAAGCAAAAAATTGACAAGAAAGAAGATTTTCAGTTGATTGATGTACGTGAACAATTTGAATACGAAATGTCTAACCTGGGAGGAGAAAATATTCCGTTGGCAGGTGTTATTATAGAAGCTTCCAAAATCAGTAAAGACAAACCTGTGGTAATCCAATGTCGTAGCGGAGCCAGAAGTACGGCAGCAATTATGCAACTAGAACAACAGTTTGGCTATACCAACTTATATAATTTAAAAGGAGGTATAATCGCCTGGGCGACAGAGATAGAACCAGATATGCAGGTTTACTAAGGTTATGGCTAAAAAAATCGTATTAAATATTCTTATAAACATCTCTATTATTACTTTGCTATTGAGCCTTTATTGGGCATTTAGTAATAGCTATTATCAGTATGCCATTGCAGGAATTTTTGCACTTGCCTTATTCGTCTATCTGAAAATTCAGTTGGTTAAAAGTGTACGCGACATGACTAAGAAACCCTAAAACTTTTTTAGACAGGTTTTCTTTCCCTATTTACCACTATCCGGATGTTGTTTTTAATATTATCTTTGATACACTTAAACTCTCAATTATGTTCTTCATTATACTTGGCTTACTTATTATAGCAGTGGGATTCATCTTATCAAAACAGAATAGTCCGGCTGCCAGATTTGGTTCTTTTATTCGGATAGCCGGTTTAGTGGTTATCATTATTGGAGCTTTAACTTCCATGTTTAAAGTGATAGATGCTGGACAAGTTGGTGTAAAAACAGTATTTGGTAAAGTGGATGATGATGTGCTTTACAGCGGATTAAATATTATTAATCCCATTGCAGAAGTAACTCCTTTTGACGTAAAAACACAGAACTATACCATGTCTGGCGTGCATGATGAAGGTTCAAAAGCTGGCGATGATGCTATACATGTACTTTCGGCTGATGGTTTAGAAGTAACCATTGACTTATCAGTATTATTTAAAGTAAGAGCATCCGAAGCACCACAGATCCTACGACAAATAGGGGATGATTATTTAGATAAAGTTGTTCGCCCGATATCCCGTACAGCTATTCGTGATAATGCAGTATATTATGAAGCAGTATCTTTATATTCTACCAAACGTCAGGAATTTCAGGATCGGATATTTAAAACCATAAACCAAAGTTTTGCTAAACGCGGTCTGGTTTTAGAACAGCTTTTAGTTAGAAATATAACCTTACCAGAATCTGTAAAAAAATCAATTGAGTCTAAAATTAATGCAGAGCAGGATGCACAGAAAATGATCTTTGTTTTGCAAAAAGAAAAACAGGAAGCGGAGCGTAAACGTGTAGAAGCACAAGGTATAGCCGATTATCAAAAAATATTATCAACTGGCTTAAGTGATAAGCAATTGCAATACGAAACTATAAAAGCTCAAAAAGAAATAGCCCTTTCACCCAACACCAAAGTAATTATTATGGGAAACAGCAAAGGAGCACCTGTTATTTTGGGAGGGAATTAGCCCCATCTAACCTAGAGGATTTCTTAAGGAAATTTACATAACAAGTAATCAAAACTACCAGCGCAAAACTTACTGCAGTTAATATATCAATTAATCCTGCATCAATATTCTGTCCACTGATGGTGTCTGCAAAATACTTGATAAAAGAGTTGGGGAGGTTGTATATACCTAGCTTTTCTTTTACTTGCCATTGCCAATCGGTTATGGGACAATAACCAATTCCATACCAAATTCCAAGTATAAACCAGCAGATTATGGTAGCCGAAATAACAAGAAGGTGAATTTTCCGGGTTGATTTAAATGCCCAGCCAATCAGATTAAAGCCAATGATAAACAGATGTAGAAACGTGAAAAAAATATCCAGCGCTCTTAACATTACCTAAATACTAAACCTAAACCGGGTGCATCACTTAAAACCCATTTGCCATTTTCGAATTCCGGATTTTGATACGGATTATTGCGGGTTAAAAATGGTCCGTCCAGATCGGCCCAATCACATAGTGGAGCTAATGCTGCTCCTGCTAAGGTAGCACAACTGGTTTCACTCATACAGCCAATTAAAACTTTTAAACCCAATTCTTTTGCTTTAATAATCATCCTGTAACTTTCATACATACCTGCACTTTTCATCAGCTTCACATTGATGCCACGATAAACTCCCTTTGCTTTTTCTACATCAGCATATCGTTGAACAGCTTCATCGCCAATAATTGGAACAGGACTATTTTCCGTAATCCAAGCATTTGAATCCAGATCATCTTTTGACATGGGTTGCTCAATTAAAATCACACCTTGTTCATGCAGCCAATGTACCATATCCAGGCCCTGGTGTTTATCTGCCCAGCCTTGATTTGCATCTACATATAAGGGTTTATCGCTTACAGAGCGAATGGTATTAATCAGTTCTTTATCATTATCCCGCCCCAGTTTAACTTTTATGATCTTGCAATCTTCTGATTCTTTTACTTTTTGAATAACTATTTCAGGCGTATCAATCCCGATAGTTAAAGAAGTAGCCGGCATGTTTAATGGATCTGAGCGAAACAAACTATAACAGGGTTGATTTTCTATTTTTCCTTGCAGATCATGCAAAGCGATATCTATAGCTGCTTTTATATTCGAATTACCCGATTGAATCTCATCCAAATAGAAAAGAATTTCTGCATAATTAAATGGATACTTAATTTGGGATGAATCAACCTTGGATAAAAAATAAGAAGCAGTCTGAACACTTTCGCCAAGATAAGGCACCATAGAAGCTTCGCCATATCCTGTAAAGCCTTCATAATTAATTTCAAGTAATATTAAAGGAGTGGATGTGCGTGAAAAACGGGCAATAGTGAAAGGATATTTTAATTCAAGTTCAAAGGGTTTGTAACTAATCTTCATAATCCATCGTCTTTAAAATAATGACTCTGCTAAATAACAAAATATTATGGCAGCCAATTTGTATTTTTGAAGAATTATAATCTTAATTATTTATTTATGAGACCTTCTATTTACCGTTGCTTTTTTCTTTTCTTATTCGTTTTAATGGCAGCCTGTAGTACCGGGCAGCGTTCTTTAGAAAAAGGCGATTATGACAAAGCTGTTTATAAAGCGGTAAACAGGCTGCAAAAGTCTACAAGTAATAGTAAAGCCTTAAATACCTTAAGAAAAGCGTATGATCTGGCAACCGAGGACCATCAGACAAAAATCCGCGAAGCTAAACTCTCTTCTAACATATTACGTTGGGAACAGGTTATACAGGAGTATGAGGCCCTAAATAATTTAGCAGATGCAATACGAAAATGCCCTTCATATCTTGAAGAAATTCCTAATCCCCCTAAATTTATTTCTGAACTGGCCGAAGCAAAATTAAATGCTGCCGATGTACGTTATGCCCGTGGATTAAAATTAATGGCAGAAAAAAACAGACAAAGTGCAAAGCAGGCATATGAAGATTTTGAAAGAGCTGAACAGTTGTCCCCGGGCTATAAAGATGCCAAACAAAAAATAGATGATGCTTACTGGGCGGCTGTACTCAAAGTGGTAGTCGAGCCGGTTGAGGTTCACAGAGGTGTGTATGAATTAAGCAATGAGTATTTCCAAAATAAAATATTTGAATACCTGGAAAACTATGAAGCCAGAAGTTTTATAAAATTTTATACTCCCAAACAAGCTAAACGGGAAGATTTAGTGCCAGACCAGGTTTTATCACTGAGTTTTGATGATTTTGTAGTTGGCCAAACTTATGTAAAAGAGCGGGTTGAGGAAGTTAAACGCGATAGCGTAAAAGTTGGAACTTCAAGAGGTAGCGATGTATTCGGAACAGTTAAAGCAAAAGTAAGCGTATTTGAAAAAACGATTACTTCTACCGGATTATTAGATTTTAGAGTATTAGATTGGCGGACTAAAAATGTGATAACCCAGGAAAAAATGCCGGGCACTTTTGTTTGGCAAGATCAATGGGGAACTTATCAGGGTGATGAACGAGCTTTATCTGATAATTATCTTAAAATCACTAAAAAACGCGAAGGCTTAGCACCTGCTCCACAGGCTCTTTTTCTGGAATTTACAAAACCAATATATAGTCAGTTAACAGGTAAGATTAGAAATTTTTATAGCCATTATTAATCGTTTTATTTTCATTAAATAGCCCCGGGTTTAAGCCACTGGCTGTTAATGATTAACGAATAATCTAATTCATCTCTTCGTGTTTATTATCTTTGCCATTCATGGCCATACTTCCTTATAACCCATTTAAAAAACTAAACTTTAGTAAAGATATTTGTTTCCTTAGCGGGGATAAATTAAATTCTGCAGAAGAAGAAATTTCTGTTTTCCCTCTATGGATTATGCAGCATTACGGGTTGGAAAATAAGCCCTTTAAGCTATTAGATGAAAGTACAGCTACTTATAAGGATTTTAAATTACCATGTCAATTCTCTTTAGCAGAACAGACTATTGGCCCGCTTGAAGAAGAAGTTAAAACAGCTTTTTTAGCGGGATATCAACAGGTCAAAAACCTACCCGAAATACGTCTTTTCCAATGGATGGCGAAGTTAATTTACGGAATTCTATTTAATGAAATACGAATAGGAATTCGCCAACAGCAAACATTAGGCGAAGAATTTATTTTATCGCAATCGCTGGTGCATAAATTCAGTAATTTGCATTTAATGCTTCAGTCCTTAATTTATAAGGTTGTTTTTGAAGGGAATTTACCCTGGACCATCAAGGTATTTGAGGTTAAAAATGGTACGGATAGCTTCAACTATCGTGATGAAATTAATACGCTTAGCTTCTCTTTAGGTATGCGTGATTTCGGAATAATTGCCTGTCTTCAGGATAATGGAGCAAATGCCATTTATCATAAAGATCTATTAGAAAAAATAAAAAACGAGGCTTTACATCCTGTTCAATATGAAGAATTATGTGCGAGGTTTTTTTATTCTAATTATCTCTTTAACCGCTTGCCCGAATATACCATACTTCCAACCGACGAAAGCATTTACATAGAGCCCATGCCCTTAATGGGTGTGAGTAATAAGCCTTTATTCGATATATGGCAGACTAAAACCTATGGCCAGGTCTTAGAAAATTTTTGGAAACCCTGGGGTCTTACACTGTTTGAAATCATCAAAGACCCTGAAAACCCAATGAGTTATTTATTAGATGAAAATCAACAATTTAAATCTTTTGAGTCGATTGATCTGCCATCTTAATACAAGAATTTACTTCCCAATTACCTGATGTACAAAATAAGCTGCAACATCCGGATAGAAAATAATGGTTAGGAATACACCGGTTAACGCTCCATAAAAATGGGCATCGTGGTTAATGGCATCACGGGAGCTGCGGGATGCATACCAGCAATATCCCAGAAAAAGAAATCCATATAAAACCGCCGGAATTGGAATAGGAATTGGCAAAATGATCATCTTATTCATGGGATAAAATAAAATGTAGCTAAACACTACAGCACAAACCGCACCCGATGCTCCTAAACTATTATACCAAAAATCTTCCTTATGTTTTAATATAGATGTAATATCACTCAAAACGATACTTACAAAATATAATACTCCAAATTGTACATGACCCCAACTACTAAGTGATACGAACGTACGCTCTAATTGAAAAGCAAAGAAATAATAGGAAAGCATATTCACAAACAGATGCATCCAATCTTTATGAATTAAGCCGCTTGTAATTAAAGAATATAAACGTTCTCCACGACTTATACTATAGGGATGAAGCATGAATTTACCATACACTGTTGGGTTTGAAAATGCATATAAACTGGTTATGATGGTAAATAAAAATATAACTGTAGCAACCGGAGTGTCAGTGATAAAGGTCTCCATTATTTTAAATCTAATTTTATATTGGTCAACATGCGCCCAATGGGGTATCTGGAATATGTTTTTTCATAATATGCTGAGTTTTTGTAAACCCAATCTAATTGAGTTGCTGCACTTTTAGCTATCTCCGGATTTTTAATTTTTTCTTCTTCCAGCCTTTTGCGCAAATCTGGATCCTGCTCTAACATTTTTGCAGCAGCATCTTCAAATACATACGCCGAAAAATACTCTTTTTGTCCCAGTACAGAATCGAAAAAATTCCAGGCAAAAAATGAATCCGTTCCCTGCGGCTCTAATGTTTCTACAATATATCTGTTTTGAGGCTGGTTTACATAAACCACATAATCTCCTTCATGAAAATTTACTTTTTGCTTTACCGTATTCAGTTTTACATTGCTGTGGATATAATGCCCCTCATAAGGTTTAGAACCTGTTTTATAATCAGCAATATAATACATATCTGCATCCATCTCTGTATCCGCCGAAAGGCGTTTCATTACTACACGATTTAACTTTAATAAATCAATTACTTTTTGCCAGGCTTGCGGTATAATATAACACAAAGGTTTTTCTACAGATAATGCGGGCATGTAGGTATTATAAAGACCGATCTTCTTTTCAAAAGGCTCATCTCTGTCATAATATAATCGGCTTAAGCCACTTACCTCGCTGGGTTTATGTTTTCCCTCATAACCTTTAAAAGTAATGCTGTCGAATTTACTTTTATCCAATTCCCAAGTCAAAGGAAAAGTATGTTGATTTTTAACCTTTACATCTGCCTCCGCTTTAATCCGGCCTATTTCATTTGACTGCTCTTGCGTAAACTCAATAACATGCTTTATAAATTCGTAGGTAGCGTAAACACGTTTATCATACGGCTTCAACATATGCGTTTCGGGCATGAAACCAATGGTATTATGTAAAGCTGCATAACCTGTAGAAAATCGCGAAGTTTCCAAAAATGCGGTAATCCCCGAATCCGGTGTTTCGCCATCATGCTCTACATAAGGTGTCATTTCAAAATCGCTTTTTTTCATCCGTTTATAAAGCTCAGGCTCCATAACCTTGGTCATAAATGAGGCTAATATAGGATTTAGTTTATTCCTCTGCGTTTCAATTAAACTCATCACATATTGATAATCGGCTCCATTGCTGGTATGATTATCTACAAAAATTTCGGGTTGCCAGGTATTAAAAATTTCCTGAAAAGAATAAGAGTTTTTAGAATCTGTTTTTATAAAATCGCGGTTCAGATCCAGGTTTTTAGAGTTCCCTCTAAAACCATAACTCTCAGGCCCATTTTGATTTACCCTTGAAACTCCCCGGTTAAGACTGCCATCAATATTATAAACCGGAATAATGCAAATCGTCACATCATTCGGAAGTTTGTTTTTTTCTAACAGATCTCGTGCAAGCATCATACTGGCATCAATACCTTCCGGTTCACCGGGATGAATGCCGTTATTGATTAATAAAATCCGCTTGTTCTGTTTGCGTATTAGCGCCGGATCAAAAATTTTATTTTTAGAAAGAACAATTAAGTGCAAAGGCTTACCAATATCAGTAAACCCACAGGTAATCATTTTTAACTGATCATATTTTTGATCCAGTTGCTGATAAAAAGAAATAACCTGAGCATAAGTTGCCGTTGTATTTTTATTTATACTCTTTTCAAAAGGAGTTAATTGAGCAGAAGCCATATGAAATAAACAATTAAAAAAACCAAAAAGAAGAAATTTCCTCATATAACGGAATTAATACAAGCACAAATATATAATTCTCTAATGGGTAGCAATATGATCGTAGGAATAATTCATGAATTATCACTTTATTTGTAAAACATCATCCAATTAACACGTTATATCAATATGGAATCAAAGCGTCAACAAAAATTTGCCGGTGTAATACAAAAGGATTTAGCCGAGATATTTCAACGTGAAGCAACGAATTTACTGCCTAACGTGATGGTTACTATCACTAAGGTAAGGATCTCTCCCGATCTGGCTTTAGCACGTGTTTATCTAAGTTTTTTTAATAGCAATAATACCACACTGGCTTTAAATACCATTAAAGCTCATGTTAATGAAATACGATATAAGTTAGGAAGCCGCATAAAAGATCAGGCCAGGATCATCCCTCAATTAGAGTTTTTTGTAGATGATACCAGCGATTATGTAGAACGCATGGATAAAATATTCGATAAAATAAGCAAAGAACCACGTCAGGCCGAGGAACCTGAACAAGAAAATTAAGACGAATGAGATATACTCTCCGCTTTTTTAGCCTGTTGGATATCATCAGTATCGCATTATTAAGTAAACAGGTTTATTCTATTTTATCCGATATCAATCACCTTTCTACAACAACACCTTCCATAATTAAAATCATAGTGTTGTTGATCATTTATCCTTTGCTTTTGGGTTCTGCTATTGGGTTGTTTATGCAAAAGAAATGGGGATCTGTTTCCTATTATATTCAATTTCCATTAAGACTTGTGGTATGGGTATTTTCTTTCGGATTTCTAACCTTCATCAGCGAATATTATCCTCACCCGCTTGTATTTGAATGGATATTCCGGTTAGTGATTGTACTGGAATTTTTTAGGTTGTATTATACGATACAGATAAGTAGAAAATTGTAAGACTAAATTTAAATCCAGGATATTTAGGCTGGTTTATCATCATTAAAGAACTGCTCCAGTGTAAGTCCTAGTTTATTAAGTACATTGATAAGAGAACTCATTCGCAGATCTTCAGAGCCGGCCTCATACTTGCCATATTGTGACCGGTTAATATCATGCTCGTAAGCAAATTTATCCGGACTGGAATATTTAGTTTTTTTACGAAATTTTTTTAACCTCACACCTATCTTTTTTAGTTCCTCTTTAGGGTCTAATGCTCCTTCTTCAGAACTTGTACTACCCTCTTTTCCCATAGGTTAAAGTAAGATATAAAGATTTTATATTCGTACTCTGATAAAGAATACTCTTAATAAGGAGAATTGTTTATAATGCATGATATAATTGTACTACTCTCTTCAATATTGGGCCTGACTATTGCTATATGCTTAATTAATTAACTTATGAAGAACTTACTCAAAAAGTGAAATTGGAACAGGGTCTACCTTTTGGTTTACTATCCCTAAATTAATACCATAGAAAGTGACGCGATACATTTCGGCGCCACTCTCTACGGTATTATTACATCCCATTTTTTTAGAAATCACTCCCACATATTCCAATGGCATACCCACTTTTTTAAATGATGTTCTCACTTATTCAAATGGCACTCCCACTTATTCAAACAGCATGTCCGGTAACAGCAATATCACTCCCACTTTACAACAATATTTACCAATATTTACCAAATTATCTCGCTTTTTACCCTAAGTTTTTGAAATAAAAACTACTTCTTGTAATTTTAGTTCATCTAAACTTCCGGACTTTTCCGACTATGTTAAACCTAAAAACAATAAGAAACTATGTTATACTTCAGCCTCAATAGCCTTTTTAAAATGAGAGGAATAGAAAATCCGCATGCTACACTTATAAAAGCAGGCATATACTCTCATAGCACAAGCAGCTTGCTCAATAGCGAGATCCGAAGTATGCGTTTCGATCATCTCGAAAAGCTATGTAACCTGTTAAACTGTACACCCAACGATCTGCTGACCTGGAGGCCGGATGCCAACACACCATTACCCGATAGCCATGCCCTAAAACAACTGCAACATAAACCGGAAGAAGAAAATCTCTATCAAACCCTTAAAAGTCTTCCCCTGCAAGAACTAAAAAATATTGCAGGGCTAATTCATAATGGTATTAAAAATTCTTCGGATAAATAGAAAAAACCCTGCCTAGATTAAACTATACAGGGTCGGAAAAATATATAATTAAAGCTTTTTTGTTAAAGCAATAATTTACTCTACCGTAACGGATTTGGCCAAATTTCTCGGCTGGTCAACATTACAACCTCGCATTACAGCAATATGATAAGAAAGTAACTGCAATGGTATGGTAGCCAAAAGCGGTAAAAAGATATCATCCGCATCTGGTATTTCAATGGTATAATCAGCCATTTGAACTACTTCTCTGTCGCCTTCGGTAACAATAGCTATCACGATGCCTTTGCGGGCTTTAACCTCTTGTATATTGCTGATCACTTTTTCATAAGATGCGTTTTTGGTAGCAATAACTACAACCGGCATTTCTTCATCAATTAAAGCAATAGGCCCATGTTTCATTTCTGCTGCAGGATAACCTTCAGCATGTATGTAAGATATTTCCTTTAGTTTCAAAGCTCCTTCCAAAGCAACAGGAAATCCACTTCCACGACCTAAGAATAAGAAATTCCTTGAATCTTTAAACTTCTCGGCAATCTCTTTAATACGATCGTTGTAGGCCAGGCATCTTTCTACAAGTAATGGAATATTGTCCAGTTCCGTTAATAAGCGAATCAATTCAGATTGTTTTATAGTGCCTCTTTGCTGAGCCATATAAAGAGCCATTAAGGTAAGTACGGTAACTTGGGCAGTAAACGCTTTTGTTGATGCCACACCAATTTCCGGACCGGCATGAGTATAAACTCCGGCATTGCTTAATCTTGGGATAGAAGCACCCACTACATTACAAATGCCAAATATAGTAGCACCTTTTTCCTTGGCTAATTGAATGGCAGCCATAGTATCTGCCGTTTCTCCTGATTGAGATATAGCTATTACAATGTCCTTCTCTGAAATTATCGGGTTACGATACCTGAATTCTGAAGCATATTCAACTTCAACAGGAATGCGGGCACATTCTTCAATTAAATACTCACCAACTAATCCAGCATGCCATGAAGTTCCGCAGGCTACAATAATGATACGGTCTACATTTTTAAGCTTTTCGGCATATTCCTTAATTCCACCTAATTGGACTTTTCCTTCCTGAGGATAGATGCGTCCACGCATACAATCTCTGATGGAACGGGGCTGTTCATATATTTCCTTAAGCATGAAATGGTCATAACCACCTTTTTCAAGCATTTCCAATTTTAATTCCAGCTCATGTACGTAAGGGATTTGAACTACGTTATCAATGCTTTTTATAAGCAATTCATCACGCTTAATGTAAGCGATCTCATTATCATTTAAATAAATAACGTTTTTTGTATATTCTACTATGGGCGAAGCATCAGAAGCAATAAAATATTCTTTCTCGCCTACACCTAAAACCAGCGGACTTCCTTTTCTCGCAGCAATAAGTTGATCAGGATCATCCTTGCTCATAATAACGATAGCATAGGCACCTATCACTTCATTTAATGCAATACGTACTGCTTCACGTAAGTCTAAATTAGTTTGATCTTGAATGTCTTCGATAAGATGAATTAATACTTCAGTATCTGTATCGCTTTTAAAGACATGCCCTCTTGAAAGTAGCGTTTCCTTTAGACTTGAATAATTCTCAATAATACCATTATGAATAATTGCCAAACGGCCATCTCCCGATGTATGTGGATGAGAATTAATATCAGAGGGGACTCCATGTGTAGCCCAACGAGTATGGCCCATTCCAATATGGCCGGATAAATTTTTCCCTTCAGCAAATTTCTCCAGATCGCTTACTTTACCAGCTTTTTTATAAATATTAAAAGTACCATTTATTAGAGCTACGCCAGCGCTATCATAGCCGCGATATTCTAATCTATGTAATCCTTTAATAATAATTGGCCATGCATCACGATAGCCAATATATCCAACTATTCCACACATAAAAAGGTAATTGAGGTAAAATTCTTGTGAACGGATTTAATAAAAATCGAATAAATATATAGAAAACAATACTAAAGCGAATGAATTTAATTCGCTTTAGTATAAATGATATTCAGCTTCATTTTATAGTTTGAGGTACTTTTGCCACTTCCTATAACAACTCTGGCAGCAGTTGTTCCGGATGATGGTAAAGCAGTTAAGCGATTTGCCAGGGAGTCAACGGCAGAAATATAGGTATTGTATTGTTTCAGCTTGCCACTTAGCAAATCTTGTACATATGAAGTAAGTACAAATGTATAGCGTTTTTTAGTGCTGTCATAAAATCCGCCAAATCCCGCATCAGTTAAGGCACGTGAGTCATGATCACTAATATCCGGAACTAATTGTTTTTGTCCGGCAATATCAGATTGGTATAAAAATAATCTTGGGACAGGTTTAAATACATCAGCAGTTCCCTGATCAACCGATACAATCAGTTCTGCTTTATTAACAGTTATTTTACCTAACTGATCTAAATTAGGGAAGTTAACTCGTGTTTTAACACCAGCCATGGCCTGTACGTAAGTATCATCATATTCTGTATTAGGATTATTTAATTGAGTTTCAACAAGAGTTCCTGTATAATCATGTTTAAACTCTGCAGCAACAGGGCTTAAAGAATTTTGTATGGGGAAACTTACTACTGTAGTATCCACGGTTGTACCGGATGTATTTTTATAATATAGTTCGAGCTTGCTGCCATCTGCACTGCTTAAATCGAAATAGGCAATTCCGCCTGCGCCGGTAGTTTGCGCACCATTAACTGTTACATATAATCCTTTAATGAAATTATTAAATGCACTGTTGGTTTTGAAATTAGCCACATCTGCATTTAAAAAATTAGAGTTAATAAAGGTAGGGTCTAACGTAATACGAATTTGGGGGGCTTTCTTTTTCTGCACGTCTGGTGCACCTTTTACAATTTCTGTAACCAAAACACTGTCTACAGTATTTACTTTTGCTAATCTACTTCCAACAAGTATAGAATTATCAAAGGCTTGAACGTCTGTATTATAAAATACTTTACCAGGCTGCAATCTTGCCGCCAGTTGGTATACTTCAAATTGTAACTTGGCAGTAGCATCCCCGTAATAACCATCGGCATACTTTAGAACTAATACGGCAGAATCTAAAGCAGGTGCAGTACCAAATGTTAAGTCGGTACTAGGTGTGTTTAATGACATGGCCACATTAGCTGTGGTTTTACCAAAAATTGGATCTTGGAAATAACCTATAGGGAACTTTGATAAACTGTTTGTTATAACAGGATCTTCAGCAACTGTAGCTGTTTTTACTGCCTCCTCTACTAAAATTCCGTTTATATCATTTGCCGGATTTATGCCTATTTGATCAGAAGTTTTGCAACTCCCTAAAATAAAAAGACTTATCAACAACGTTAATAAGTCTAATTTGAATAATTTCATATGTACTCTACTTTTTAAGCTAAAGAAACGAGTTCTTCATTTGCAATTTCTTCGTAAAGGTTGTAAAAATTTTCGAAATCTGAAGCAGAAGCGTATTCTAAAGTCGGTTTATTAGCTTTTTTAACAAACTTTAACACTTCTTCATTAATGGTTTCACTTCCAAAAACTACCATATCAGAATAACTTATTGCTCCAATATTTAGTGCTGTATTATCCGCTGCTTTGAAAATTTCAGTATGCTCAGCAAGCATACCATTCATTACTGCTTTGCGGGCAAACTCCGAACTAAGTTTTTCGCTAAACTCATCTTCATACACAGAATAAACTACCTTAGAATTTTTAAAAGTAGGGTCATCTTTGTAAATAGTTTTTAAGTAAGTTGGAACTAATGCGCTCATCCATCCATGACAATGAACTACATCAGGAGACCATCCTAATTTTTTAACAGTTTCTAACGCACCTTTACAAAAGAAGATTGTACGTTCATCGTTATCTTCGTAAAATTTATTACTATTATCTCTGAAAACGTATTTCCGTTGGAAATATTCCTCATTATCTAAGAAATAAACCTGCATACGTGCCGCCGGAATAGAAGCCACCTTGATAATTAGTGGATTATCATTGTCATCAATAATAATATTCATTCCTGATAAGCGAATTACCTCATGTAATCGATTGCGACGCTCATTAATATTCCCGAAACGAGGCATAAGGATGCGGATCTCTAATCCTTTATCCTGCATTGCTTGCGGAAGTTTGCGTGTGATCTCAGAAATTTTGGTAAGTTCCAGGAAAGGCGACATCTCATGGGTAATAAACAGAAGCTTCGTTTTTGCCATCTCCAATTGATTATTTAATATTAAGAAAAAAATTCGAACTGCAAATATACTCATTATTTTAACAAAAATCAACGATTTATACGAAGAGTTTTGGTTTTCTTTAAGTATTTGCCGATTTTGGGACCGTTTTAAAACTAATTGAATCTTGGAAATATTTACAACTGGTGCACTTTTATCTGATTATCTAAAAAAAAAGAAAAATACGGGTAAGACTATTGGATTTATACCTACTATGGGTGCTCTTCACGATGGGCATTTATCTCTTTTGAAAAATGCGGCCAGTAAAACGGATTTAGTGGTATGCAGCATATTTGTTAATCCAACACAATTTACTGATCCCAAAGATCTTGAGAACTATCCCAGGCCTATTGAGAAAGATATCCGGAAATTAGAAGATAGCCCTTGTGATATTTTGTTTTTGCCGGATGTAGCAGAAATGTATAGTAAAGGTGAAGTTTGGCAAATAGATCTGGGTGACTTGGATAAAATATTAGAAGGCAAAATACGCCCCGGACATTATCAGGGTGTTACTCAAATTGTAAAAAAGCTTTTTGATATTGTAAAACCGGATTATGCTTTTTTTGGCCAAAAAGACTATCAGCAGTTTATGGTTATATCTAAAATGGTTGATATCCTAAAATTGGATGTTAAACTAATTATGTGCTCGATTATTCGTGAACCCGATGGCCTTGCAATGAGTTCCAGAAATATTTATTTATCAAAAACTGAGCGTATTCAGGCACTAGTATTATCAAGAGCATTAATAAGAACTAAAAGTGAATTTGACCAATATGATATTAGTGAGCTAAAAAGCAATGCTGTTAATGCCATAAATATCCGCGAAGGCATTCAATTAGAATACTTTGAGATATGTGATGGAGAAACGCTTATGCCTGTGTCTTCTAAACAACCAAAAAGTTTAGTAGCACTTATTGCAGCCAGGATTAGTCATACAAGACTCATAGATAATATCATTTTAAAGTAAGCCCTCATCAAATTAAGGTTTATCTATTATCAATTCAGGATGGGATGATCGAAAAATTGCTAATTTTGAAGTGTATAAATACTTGATAACAATAAACCTTTTCCATTAATTTTTTGAAAACCTCCTATCTTAAAGTATTAAAATACCTGTTTCTCTTATCTTTGGGCATTTTCCTATTGCTTTTTGCTTTTAGAGGACAAAATTTAAATAAATTACTTCATGATCTTAAAAAAGCCAATTATTTTTGGGTTATTGTATCCGCACTGTTTTGCTTGATAGCACATATATTCCGTGCTTTAAGATGGGGTATGCTTATTGGGCCCCTTGGCTATGGCAGACCCAAAAATGCAAATATGTTTTATGCTGTGATGATAGGGTATTTAGCTAATCTGGCATTTCCACGGATGGGCGAAATTTCAAGATGCGGAGTAATAAACAGGACAAATAAAGTTCCCATAAATAAATTATTAGGTACCGTAATTATAGAGCGCATGATTGATCTGCTCATGCTTGTTCTCGTTATATTAATTACTATAGCATTGCAATTTAAATTTATATCACATTTCCTATATACCAATATTTTGTTAACGCTTGCGGTGAGAGTTAACACTGCTAATATTATTCTTTTTATCCTGATTTTTTTTGCAGCAACACTTGGTCTATACTACTTAATAATTAAAAAAGATATTTTTGGTATTGCCGAGAAAATTAAGGGTTTATGGGGAGGGCTTAAAAGTGGACTTAATTCCATCAGGTATTTACAATATAAAAATATTTTTATACTATACTCCATATTAATATGGGTTCTTTATTATTTGGCTACCTATTTGTGTTTTTTTGCAATAACCGCTACATCTAATCTTGGCTTAATCGTTGCCCTGTCAGTGTTAGTTTTTGGTAGTTTAGGTATGATTGCACCCGTTCAGGGAGGAATTGGTGCTTATCATTGGATGGTTGCCGAAGGTTTAACAATATATCATATTGAACGAACAGATGGTTTATCTTATGCTACAATTATACATTCCTCCCAGGTCCTTCTCATATTATTTGCTGGGGCTGCAAGTTTGCTTTTTATAATGATCGATTCACCCAAACAAGACAGAAATGAAAAAATTGGACTTATTGAAGCGTAAAATAAAAACTATTGACAAACTAAAACCTTTTCTAAACATTTGGCGCTCCGAAGAGAAAAAAATTGTTTTTACTAACGGGTGTTTTGATCTGCTCCATCTAGGCCATATTGATTACTTAGCAAAAGCAGCAGACTTGGGTGATATATTAATTATAGGCCTTAATTCTGATAAATCTACCGCAAAACTTAAAGGACCGAATAGGCCCATTACGGATGAAAAATCACGCTCTGCAATACTTGCAGCATTATTTTTTGTAGATGTGGTAGTCTTATTCGAAGAGCAAACGCCTTTACAGCTAATACAAAATATCATGCCGGATATATTAGTGAAAGGAGCAGATTATACTATTGAGCAAATAATTGGAGCAGATCTAGTATTGAAAAATGGTAGAGAAGTTAAAACGATAGAGTTTCTTCCAAGTTATTCTACCACTGCAATAGAACAAAAAATACAAAAACTTAAGAATTCTTATTAAACATCCTGGAAAAATGCAGATATAGTAATATCAAAATAATAACATATTTTACGAATAGTTTCCAACCGAATGCCATATCTCCCAGTTTCTAACCGAGCTATATTGATGTTAGTTTCCATATAAAACCGCTCTTGGGAAATCATCTTTTGTTTACGCAGACGTTTTAATTGCAAAACTACTTTTTGGCGAAATTCGCCTTCGGTTTCTAATAAATATTTAAAATCCATTAATGCCATAGCCTTATATGCAATGATAAATATTTTAATTTTTAATATAAAATGACTAAAAAGTCATCTCGTGGGTTTCTTTAAAAAACAAATGGCTATTAAAAGTCGAAATTACTGTAAAAAATTTAATAAAATTATTTACAACTAAATATTTTTAAAATAAAAATTATTGATCTGTATATTGATATTTAAAGAGTTTTATTGAGAAGGACTCCTTGTCTTAAAGCGTAGATTATAAAATGATTATGGTAAAAAATATTAGCGATAAATGTATTTTCCAGATAAAATACTTGCTATCAAAATAAAACATTCATTTTAAATAGTATTTTTGAAATCAATCAAATATTTGGTATTATATGTACTTTGAACTATCCGAAGAGCAGGTAATGATCCGGCAGGCAGCGAGGGATTTTGCTATAAATGAACTAAAACCAGGTGTAATAGAACGAGATGAACACCAAAAATTTCCTGCTGAACAAGTCCAGAAATTAGGTGAATTAGGCTTTTTAGGCATGATGGTAAATCCGGTGTATAATGGCTCGGGGTTGGATACGGTTTCCTATGCACTGGCTATGGAAGAGCTTTCAAAAATAGATGCTTCAACATCAGTGGTAGTATCCGTAAATAATTCTCTGGTATGTTATGGTCTAGAAAAATACGGCAGTGAATTTCAAAAAGAAAAATACTTGAAAGACTTAGCTTCCGGTAAAAAAATAGGTGCTTTTTGCTTGTCAGAACCAGAAGCCGGATCCGATGCAACTTCCCAAAGTACCACCGCTATTGATATGGGAGATCATTATTTATTAAATGGTACAAAAAACTGGATCACCAATGGCGGTACAGCTTCTATCTATTTGGTAATTGCACAAACTGATGTAGCCAAAGGACACCGAGGCATTAATGCCCTCATCGTTGAAAAAGGTATGGAGGGTTTTATGGTTGGCTTAAAAGAAAATAAATTGGGTATACGAGGTTCTGACACACACTCTTTAATGTTTACGGATGTAAAGGTTCCCAAAGAAAACCGTATTGGCGAAGATGGCTTTGGCTTTAAATTTGCAATGAAAACGCTTGAAGGCGGCCGTATTGGCATTGCTGCTCAGGCTTTGGGGATTGCATCAGGTGCTTATGAGTTAGCTGTTCAATATTCTAAAGAACGTAAAGCATTTGGCAAGCAAATTGCAGATCATCAGGCGATTCAGTTTAAGTTGGCAGATATGGCCACAGAAATCGAAGCAGCAAGGTTATTGTGTTTAAAAGCAGCTTGGCTAAAAGATCAGGGTTTACCTTATGCACAAGCAAGTTCTATGGCGAAATTATTTGCATCACAGGTGGCTATGAAAACCACCATAGAAGCTGTGCAGATTCATGGCGGTTATGGCTTTGTGAAAGAGTATCACGTAGAACGATTAATGCGTGATGCAAAAATCACACAGATATATGAAGGTACTTCCGAAATACAAAAAATTGTAATAGCACGTGAGGTTTTAAAGTAATTCAAAAAGAAAAACCATGAATAAACCTATACTAAAAGTAATTTACCTGCTGATATTGGTTATAATGGTTATTGCCTGTAAGACCAAAAAAACATCTGATTTCAAAAAAGGAGTTTGGCGGGCAACCCTTAAAACAGAGTCCGGTGCAGAAATTCCTTTCAATTTTGAAGTTATTGATTCTGCTGGTAAGAAGATGATAGATATTATAAATGGTAAGGAAAAATTTCGCGTAAATGAAGTTACTATAACAACCGATTCTGTAAACATACAAATGCCTTTGTTTGATTCTGAAATTAAAACGGTTATTAAAGCAGGTGGATTATCGGGAAAGTGGATTAAACATCTGGCGAAAAAAGATGTATCCATGAGCTTTGAAGCCGAGCCCGATGCCTCCTGGCGCTTTTTTAAGGCGGATGTGCCTCCTACAAATACTTTATCAAACCGCTGGTCAAGTACATTTATAAGTGCGGATGGCAAAGATACAACAATGGCTATAGGCGAGTTTCAACAAGAGGGCGCCAAAATATCCGGTACATTTTTAACAAACACAGGCGATTACCGCTTCCTTGAAGGAACTATTTCAGGTAATAAGCTATACCTGTCTTGTTTTGATGGATCACATGCATTTTTATTTATCGGTAAATTGCAAAATGATACCATCATAACTGATGGGAAATTCTATTCCGGATTTTCTTCCATTGACAATTGGACTGCTAAAAAGGATGATAAAGCCATATTGCCAGATGCTTATTCATTAACTAAGCTTAAACCCAATTATCAAAAAATTGATTTTTCCTTCCCAGATATGAATGGAAACAAAGTTTCCCTTTCGGATGCTAAGTATAAAAATAAAGTTGTCATAGTCCAGTTTTTGGGTTCATGGTGTCCTAATTGTATGGATGAAACAGCTTATTTATCATCTTTTTATAAAAAATATAAAACCCGTGGAGTGGAGATTATCGGTTTAGCCTATGAGCGGTCTACTGATTTTAAAAAATCTCAGAAAAATATTCAACGATTGAGAGATCGTTTTGGTGTAACCTATAATACGTTAATTACGGGTTATACAAATGACAAACAGGAGGTACTAAAAAGTTTGCCTATGCTTAATAATTTTATGGCCTTTCCTACAACTATCATAATTGATAAAAGAGGAGATGTTCGTAAAATACATACAGGTTTTAACGGCCCGGGAACAGGAGAACATTATGCAGAATTCGTAAATGAGTTCGAAAAAACAATTAATGATTTGCTTGCAGAAAAGTAATATTCTATGAAACCTAAAAATAATTTATGCTGTCTCCTAATGACAGCATTTTTTTTAATGGCTTGTTCCACTATAAAAAAAGTAACCTTAGATCCGGTAACTATAAACTCCGGCTCTAATATATATCAAGGCAGCTATCCTAAATTAACTGAAATAATTAATACCCGTCTTGATTTAAGTTTTAACTGGGATAGTGCTTTTGTAATAGGGCAGGCAGCTATATCTGCTAAACCATATTTCTATACTTCAAATCAGATTATTTTAGATGCTAACGGATTTAAAATCAGCGATGTGTCCTTAATTAAAAGTAATGAGAAACAATCTTTACGCTATACCTACAATGGCAAAAAGTTGATCATTGAATTAGATAAAACATATACAAAAGATCAGACATATACCTTATTCATAGATTATATAGCAATGCCCAATAAGTTGAAAATTGGGGAAGATATCGCATCAGCAGGAGACAGAGGATTTTATTTTATTAACAGAGATGGAAAGGAAAAAGATAAGCCACGCGAAATATGGACACAGGGAGAAACCGAATGCAATTCAAATTGGTTTCCTACGATTAACGGTCCACAAGAAAAAATGACACAGGAACTTAACATTACTGTTCCCAATGAATATGTAACCTTATCTAACGGAACTTTAGAATATTCAAGCCTGAATGGAAATGGCACACGTACTGATAGCTGGCGACAAGAACAACCACATTCAACCTATTTAACCATGCTTGCTGTTGGAAATTTCACCATCACGAAAGATAAATGGCATGATAAAGAAGTAAACTATTATACTGAACCTGCGTATGCATCAACAGCAAAATTAGTATTTGGCAATACTCCCGAAATGATGGAATTTTTTTCTAATAAATTGGGGATTGAATATCCTTGGGATAAATATTCGCAAATTGTAGTACGAGATTTTGTAGCTGGAGCAATGGAAAACACAAGCGCTACCGTTCTCTTCGATCAAATGAATATGAGCGAGGCTCAATATTTGGATGAAAACCATGAAGATGTGATATCTCATGAACTTTTTCATCACTGGTTCGGCGATTTGGTAACGGCTGAATCCTGGTCTAATTTGCCTTTAAACGAGTCTTTTGCAACCTATGGGGAATATTTATGGGATGAATATAAATATGGGCGTGAAACTGCTGATTTAAAGGGGTTGGAAGATTTAACAGCCTATCTTAACAGCTCCCAAAAAAATCAGGTAAATGTAATTCGGTTTAATTATGCAAACCGTGAGCATATGTTTGATGAGGTAACTTATCAAAAAGGCGGACGGATACTTCACATGCTGCGTAAAACTGTTGGTGATGATGCCTTTTTTAAATCGCTAAACCTGTATCTAACACGCAATGCTTACAAAACTGCAGAAATACACGATCTGCGCCTTGCTTTTGAAGAAGTTACCGGACAAGATCTGAACTGGTTTTTTAATGAATGGTTTTTAGCTTCGGGTCATCCCATATTAAATATCCAAACTAATTATAATCCTGAAAAGAAAGAATCAGTGATTACTATTCAACAGAATCAGGATCTGGCTAAGACCCCTTTATATCGCATCCCAATAGCTATAGATATTTATTATAATGGCAAAGTGGAACGCAAGAAAGTTATTTTAGATAAACAAGATCAAACATTCATATTTTTAACAGAATCAGTTCCAGATTTAGTTAATGTAGATGCAGAAAAATACATTCTGGCAGAAAAAAAGGAAGTTAAACCACTTTCTCAATATATTTTCCAGTATTATCATGCACCCTTATTTATTGACAGGCTTGAAGCTATATTGATGTTGCAAACTTTTGCTAAAGATAAAGAAGCCAGAGAGACGGTAATAGAGGCATTAAAGGATAAGAGCTGGTATATCCGCCAATTAGCTGTAAAATTTATTGCAAATTTAGATCAGGCAGAAGGGGGAAAACTATACCAACAGTTATCCGAAATTGCCTTGAATGATGAGGTCTCACATGTGCGAGCTTCTGCGGTTCAGGTTTTAAGCAAAGCATTTAGTACTCTGGATAACAGTTCTATTTTCAATCAAACTGCAAAAGACAAAGCCTCAAGTGTAGTAAAAGCAACACTTGAGGCTCGCAAATAAAATTGAATTGGTTAAACTAAGCAAAAATTAATCTCTTTGAGGGCTAAATGCTCCAAATATCATTTTTATTAATGATAACACAATTGCAAAAAGAAAAGCAGACCAAAAGCCTCTGGTATGAAAGCTCGTCATAAAATGATCAACAAGTAAAACCATCAAAACGGTTATAATAAAAGACATTAATCCCAATGTTAAAAAATTGACAGGGAATGTTAAAATACGTAAAATAGTGCCGATTGTAGCATTAGCGAGAGAAATTAAAACACCTGCAATAATCGCACTCCAATAATTATCCACAGTAACCCCTGGAATTAGATAGGCAGCAATGGCAACGGCTGCACCCATTAGTAAAATTTCAATGATTAGTTTCATAATTTATAAGTTTGATTGTTTTGAGTAAATATAGCTAACTATGAAATTGAAGCCATCATGAGCAGTAGTTTATCAAACAGATAAATAATTTTTTTCTCATGATAGCTTCATCACCGCTAAAAACAAAAAAAGATGAAAAAAGTGTTTCACTTGATGTTATTTATTTTTCCAATACTTTATGCTTGCAAACAATCTGCCAAAGAAACATCAGACACAGGCATTGTAATCCAAGTTTCAGCAGATAGCACTGGAGTTGAACTTCATAATATACCCTCTTTCATCCTGAATAATTTTAAAACCGATAGCTTAGCACAGCATAAATGGAAAAGTTTTTTTGCAGTTTATGAAGACCCGAAGGATTCAGAACTAAGAGATATTCAGTCGCCTTTAAAAGGAACTTATACAGCTAAAGACAGTCTCATTATATTTATTCCTCATGCTGGGTTTAAAAAGAATCAAAAATATTTTGCTGAATGCTATACAAAAGAAATATTACTGAAGTCTCAGAATTTATTTGAAAGCAAAAAATTAATGTCTTCAGGAGGTTTTATTGAATACAAGTTTCAGTTTTAACCAGATCAATCCTTACTCACATTATTTACCAAATGTTTTGAAATCAGCTCTTTGCTAAGCCAAAATGTTTTTTTATATTTGCATCGATCTTAAAAGAGGGAACACGTTGTTCCCTCTTTTTTTTACTTCCTTGTTTTAGGTATCGTAATAAAAGATTGATTATGAACATAGAGAAACGGGTAACAGAATTAGTTGAAGAGAAAATTGCTGATCGTCCGGATCTGTTTTTGGTAGATGTGCAGATGCATGGCAGCGGAATTTTATCCATTTTAGTAGATGGAGATCAGGGAGTTGGCATTAAAGAATGTGTAGCAATTAGCCGCCATGTAGGCTTCTATCTGGAAGAGGAAAATGTTATTGAGCAGGCTTATAACCTGGAAGTTTCATCTCCTGGATTAGATGCACCTTTAAAATCTTTGCGTCAGTATCGTAAAAATTTAAACCGCTCCTTAAGCATTAAATTAAGCGATGGCACAAAGCGTGAAGGGAAACTAATAGGGGCGGAAGACACAGGTATCAAAATAGAAGAAAGCGTAAAAGAAAAAGGGAAGAAAGTACAAATAGTTGAAAATTTTATCTTTTTTAATCAAATATCAGAAAGTAAAGTAATTATAAGTTTTAAATAAGATTAGTTTAAAAAGATTAGAAAGATTCACCAAATAATCAGTGTTAATCTTTCAAAATTAGTTAAAATCATAATAAATAATGAGCAGTATTAATTTAATTGATTCCTTCCAGGAGTTTAAAGATCTTAAAAATATTGATCGCCCAACAGTAATAAGTGTACTGGAAGAAGTTTTTCGTAGCATGTTACGCAAGAGGTTTGGCACCGACGAAAATTGTGACGTGATCGTTAATCCCGATAACGGAGATTTGGAAATTTGGCGTACCCGTACAGTTATGGAAGACGGTTTTTCTGAAGATGACGATTTGGAAATCGAATTGGCAGAAGCTCATCAGGCAGATCCTGAACTGGAAGTTGGCGATGATTTTATTGAGCAGATCACTTTAGAAAGTTTTGGCCGCAGAGCGATCTTAGCTGCCCGTCAAACGTTAGTATCTAAGATTCTTGAATTAGAAAAAGACGAAATATTCAAAAAATATAAAGATCGTGTAGGCGAAATTGTAAGCGGTGAAGTTTACCAGGTTTGGAAAAAAGAAACATTGGTATTAGATGATGAAGGTAACGAACTTCTGCTTCCTAAAACGGAACAAATCCCTGCGGATTATTTTAAAAAGGGAGATTCTGTACGTGCCATCATTTCTAAAGTGGAAATGTTAAACGGTAATCCCAAAATTATTATTTCACGTACTGCACCTGAGTTTTTGCAACGTTTATTTGAAATGGAAGTTCCAGAAATTTTTGATGGCTTAATTACTATTAAAAAGATCGTGCGTGAACCTGGAGAGCGTGCTAAAGTAGCAGTAGAATCTTATGACGATCGTATTGATCCGGTTGGAGCTTGCGTAGGAATGAAAGGATCACGTATCCATGGTATTGTTCGTGAATTGAAAAATGAAAATATAGATGTAATAAACTATACCAACAATATTTCGTTATACATTCAACGATCTTTAAGTCCGGCAAAGATCACTACGATTAAATTGGATGATGATGAAAAACGTGCAGCAGTGTATTTGAAACCAGATCAGGTTTCATTAGCTATTGGCCGTGGCGGACATAATATTAAATTAGCAGGTAAATTAACCGGTTATGAAATTGATGTTTATCGCGAAGCGCATGAAGATGAAGAGGATGTAGATATCGAAGAATTCTCTGATGAAATAGAAAGTTGGGTGATTGATGAATTTAAGAGAATTGGGTTGGACACTGCCAAATCTGTACTTGAATTATCTGCCGACGAATTAGTTAAACGTACAGACTTGGAAGAAAATACAGTGAAAGATGTACTTGAAATTTTAAGATCAGAATTTGAGTAATTGTTAGATATATTGTGTTGTAGGATTAGGTATAACATGTAATTTTATCCTAAAGAAGGAAAAGCTAACAGGCAAAACTTACAACATCATATAAAAAACGTACTTTTGTAAAAATAATAGCGAGGTTAAATAATAAATGTCAGAAGGTAAAAGCACAAATTTACTTAAAGCTGCAAAAGAGCTGAATATTGGATTATCCACAGCGGTTGAGTTTTTAGGGAAAAAAGGCCATCAGGTAGAAGCCCGGCCCGGCACTAAACTCACCGATGAGATGTATGATGTTCTTTTGAAAGAGTTTCAAGGCGATAAGAATGTGAAGGATGAAGCCAAACAAATTGTTATTGGCAAAATCCGTCGTGATGATATTCTTGTAACTCCTGAAAAAATAGAGCCACAGCGTTCTAAAGATTTTGAGCAAGAGGAAATTCTGATTAAAAACGTAAATCCATTCACTCCGACTCCGGTAGAAAAGCCGAAACCTCCTGTTGAACAGAAAACAGAAGAAACAAAGCCAGATGAGGGTACATTACCGGGTGTTAAAATTGTAGGTAAGATTAATTTAAATGATCTGAATACAAAAACTCGCCCTGATAAGAAACCTGTTGAACAGGAAAAGAAAACTCCCCAAGCAGAAAAGACTACGCCAGAAGCTGCAAAGTCGGCAGAGCCTGTGAAAGAAAAAATCACAAAAGTAGTCGAAGAAGCTAAACCAGTTGAGGCAGTTACAAAACCTGTTTCATCTCAGGAAAAGAAAGAGAAACCAACTGTTACAGAAGAAAAGAAAACAGTTATTCCTGAACCGATTAAAGAACCTAAAGCAGAAACTCCTGCTGCAGTTGATGGAACGTCAAGTGCTACAGAAGAAAAAGCACCGATTTCCGGTACAGACGATGTAATTCGTGCAAAAGCAGTGCGTTTAACCGGGCCAAACGTAATTGGTAAAATAGTATTGCCTACGGCACCTCCACGTCGTGGACAACCCGTTGCATCTTCATCTAATGTTGCAGGTAGCGATCATAAACGTAAACGTAAACGTAAGGATAATCAACCCGGACAATCAACGCAGGGCCAGGGTACAAACCGTCCGGCACCAACTGCCGGAACTGGTACAAATACCATATCTGGCCCCCGTCCTGATTTTAGAAACACTACAAGAAGCCCTCAAGGTGATAGCCCCCGTCCTGATTTCAGGAATAAGGCACGTACACCAGAAACGCCGAAGGCAGAACCTACAGATAAAGAAATACAGGATCAGATTAAAGCAACTCTTGCCCGTTTAAGTGGTGCAGGTAAATCTGGCAAATTTTCGCAACGTGCTAAGTTGCGTCGTCAAAAACGTGATGATGTTGCCCAAACAACGGAAGATGCTGCAATGGAGCGTGAGCTTCAGTCTAAAATAATAAAAGTTACAGAGTTTGTAACGGCAAATGAATTAGCAAGTATGCTCGATGTGCCGGTAACACAAATTATTTCCACTTGTATGAGTTTGGGAATGTTTGTGTCCATCAATCAGCGTTTGGATGCAGAAACATTGACCATAGTAGCCGATGAATTTGGTTATGAAGTTGAATTTGTAAAACCTGAAGATGAAGAAACCTATGCACTTGTAGAAGAAGATGCTCCGGAAGATCTGATTCCAAGAGCTCCGATTGTTACGGTGATGGGCCATGTAGATCATGGTAAAACATCCTTGCTTGACTTTGTACGTAAAACAAATGTAATTGCCGGTGAGGCTGGAGGTATTACTCAGCACATTGGTGCATATGAAGTAACGCTTGAAAACGAACGTAAAATAACGTTTTTAGATACACCGGGTCACGAAGCGTTTACCGCAATGCGTGCACGTGGTGCTAAAGTAACAGATATTGCAATTATTGTAATTGCTGCTGATGATAGTGTAATGCCTCAAACGAAGGAAGCAATTAACCATGCCCAGGCTGCAAATGTTCCTATTGTTTTTGCATTTAGTAAAGTGGATAAGCCGGGAGCAAATGCGGAAAAAATACGTCAAGAATTATCAACCATGAACATTTTGGTTGAAGATTGGGGCGGTAAATATCAGAGCCAGGAAATATCCGGTAAAACAGGTGCCGGTATTGATCTTTTGTTAGAGAAAGTATTGCTTGAAGCTGATTTATTAGAATTAACAGCTAACCCCGATAAACGTGCTGTTGGTACAGTTATCGAAGCTGCCTTAGATAAAGGCCGTGGTATTGTGACTACAGTTTTAATTCAGGCCGGTACATTACGCGTAGGTGATCCTATCCTTGCGGGATGTTATAGCGGTAGAGTAAAAGCGCTCCATAATGAACGCGGGCAAAAAGTTGAAGCGGCTGGTCCATCAACGCCTGTGCAGGTGCTAGGTATGCAGGGTGCACCAACATCAGGTGATAAATTCAACTCGATGGAAAGCGAAGTGGAGGCACGTGAAATTGCCAATAAGCGTTTACAATTACAACGTGAGCAGGGATTACGTACTCAGAAACACATCACATTGGATGAGATCGGTCGTCGTTTGGCCATTGGTAACTTTAAAGAACTGAACGTGATTGTTAAAGGTGATGTGGATGGTTCAATTGAAGCATTATCAGATTCATTATTAAAACTTTCAACAGAACAAATTCAGGTTAATATCATTCATAAATCAGTAGGTCAAATCTCAGAATCGGATGTATTATTAGCTTCCGCTTCTGATGCAATCATTATAGGTTTCCAGGTTCGCCCATCTGCCAGTGCACGTAAACTGGCAGAACAGGAACAAATTGATATCCGTTTATATTCTATTATTTACGATGCGATTAATGAAGTGAAAGCGGCGATGGAAGGTATGCTTGCTCCTGAGTTTGAAGAGAAAATTACTTCTAACGTTGAGATACGCGAAGTGTTTAAAATTAGTAAAGTGGGTACAATTGCCGGATGTATGGTAACTGAAGGAAAGATAACCCGTAATAGTAAAATACGTATCATCCGCGATGGTGTTGTCATTTACTCAGGTGAACTGGCTTCGCTAAAACGTTTTAAAGATGATGTGAAAGAGGTATTAGCAAACTACGAATGTGGTTTAAATATTCATAACTTCAATAATATAGAAGTGGGAGATATTGTAGAATCTTACGAACAGGTTGAGGTGAAAAGGAAGTTGTAAACTCAATTATCTCATAAAGAATTAACCCGGATATATCCGGGTTTTTTGTTATCATGAAATTAAAAATCGATTTTTCTGATTTCTGGACTGGTTTTAAAAAGGAAGATAACTTTTTTTGGAATCTATTATCTACTCATTATGAGCTGGAATTGTCTAATGAACCAGATGTATTAATTTATTCTGTTTTTGGTAAGCAGTATAAGAAATACAATTGCCTGAGAATATTTTTCACAGGCGAATATTACCAACCCAATTTTAGAAATTGTGATCTGGCGTTTAGTTTTTCTTACATACAGGATAAACGAAATTATAGATTGCCCCTGTTTGCCTTGTATACAGATATCCGGCAGTTACTGAACAAGCCTGATCCCGATAAAATAATAGCTCAGAAAAGTAAATTCTGCTGTTTTGTAGTTTCCAATAGTGATTGCAAGGAACGAAATAGTTTTTTTAAAAAACTTTCAACTTACAAAAAGGTAAATTCAGGTGGTAGATATATGAATAATATTGGTGGACCAGTTGCCGATAAAAATTCATTTATAAAGAGTTATAAATTTGTTATATCGTTTGAAAACCGGTCTTCTCCAGGATATTTAACGGAGAAAATCGTAGAGCCAATGTTGGTAAATTCAATTCCCATTTATTGGGGAGATCCTTTAGTCAACCTAGATTTTAACAGCAAAAGCTTTATTAATATTTTAGATTTTGAATCAGTAGATTTAGCTATAGAGCATATTATCAAGATAGATACTGATGAAACTCTATATCGATCATACTTGGAGCAACCATGGTTACCTGGCAATAAGATCAATGAAAATTACCTTCATGAAAACATCTTGAAAAAACTGGTGGAAGTTATAGAAGATTCAAAAAACGTGCGACTAGCTTATTCAAATAAAGAATCCACATTTGAATCTTTTACCGATAGAGTAAATCGAAAATTAAGAGGGGAAAGAAGATATTAATCTCTGGAGTTAGTATTTACTACAATATTTAGAACGTTTTATTATAATTATAGGATTCTATTCCTCCAACGTTTGCATTTCAACTAGTTTCTTATAAATCGAATTGTCACGGTTTATTAATTCGTTATGAGTTCCTCTCTCTGCAATTTCTCCCTGATTTATAACCAATATCTGATCTGCATTTTGAATAGTGCTAAGTCGATGTGCTATAACTAAACAAGTCCTGTTTGCCATCAAATTATTTAAAGCTTCCTGCACCAGTTTTTCTGATTCGGTATCTAATGCTGATGTTGCTTCATCTAAAATTAATATCTGGGGATTTCGCAAAACAGCCCGGGCAATATTTAAACGTTGTCGTTGGCCGCCTGAAAGCCGCACTCCTCTATCGCCTATATTTGTTTGATAGCCTTGATCTGTTTTAACTATAAATTCATGAGCATTCGCAATTTTAGCGGCACGTTCCACATCTTCTAAGGAAGTATCGGGTTTACCAAAAGCAATATTGTTATAAATAGTATCATTAAATAAAATAGACTCCTGATTTACAACTCCCATCAGTTCACGCAATGATTCTATTTCTAAACTACGGATATCTTTGCCATCAATTAAGATTTCTCCTCCCGAGATATCATAAAACCGTGGAATTACATCAGATATGGTGCTTTTACCTCCGCCTGAAGGGCCAACAAGAGCAGTAGTTTTCCCATAAGGAATGGTAAAACTGATATCTTTTAATACCATTTTACTATCATAAGCAAAGGATACATTCTGGAAAGTAATAGCCTTCTGAAAAGAGCTTATTTTTTCTGCATTTGGTGAATTAATGATTGCCGGTTTTGTGTCAATCAACCCTAATACCCGTTCACCGGCAGCCAGGCCCTGATGGATATTACTAAAAGAATCCGTAATTGCTTTAGCGGGACGCATTACCTGTGAAAATAAAGCAATATAGGCTATAAATGCTGCTGCATCTAAATCAGACCGCTTATTCAGGATCAAATATCCACCATACATGACCACACCTGCAACCATTAATACACCCATCGACTCAGATACAGGTGAAGCCAGTTGTTGTCTTCTGGCCATGGATTTGCTAATGGCCGAATATCGTTTATTTTCGCTATGAAACTTATCTTTTATATAATTAACTGCATTAAAAGCTTTAATAATTTTTATGCCTGATAAAGCTTCATCAAGATAGCTGATCATCATTCCAAACGATTTTTGGGATTCCTGTGCCTGATGTTTTAAGCGCTTAACAATACGTGCTATTATAAAGCCAGATATAGGGATAACAAGCAAAGCATATAAGGTAAGATTGGAAGATATGGCGAAGAGCGTAATCAGGTAAAAAATTAATTGGATAGGTTCTTTAAATACAATTTGAAGTGTACTTGTTACCGAATATTGAACAGTTTGAACATCTGAAGAAATTTTAGCAATGATATCCCCTTTTCGCTCATTACTGAAGTATCCCAGGTGAAGATCCATTACATTAAAAAATACGGCTTTACGAAGATTTAATAAGGTATGCACACGCAAATTTTCCATAATGCGCTGAGAAAAATATCTGAATAGATTACTCAATAAATTGCAACCTACAATAATTGCAATTACAATTTTTAGCGCCCCCCATGGTCCATAATAGAAAATAGCATAGTTTGAAAAATATTTGAACATAGCCATAATGTCAAATATAGAATGGAACTCGGGGACAGCAGTTGGTAAAATAGCTGCATGTTGGGTAAAAAATAAAGTATTTAGAAATGGCGCTAGTAAAGCAAAGTTCAGAGTATTAAAAATTAGAGATATAGCAGTTACAACAATATAGGGTATAGCAAATTTTTCAATTGGTTTTGCGAAAGATAATAGTCTGAAATAAGTCTTCATTAAGGATTATTAAGTTCCAAATTTATAATTTAACCAGCGTATATTTAGGGTTACTGTTTAATTGTAGAAAAAACTTGCATTTTTGTGATTATGGGAAGTAAAGATGAGTGGAGAAATTTGTAAATTATACAAGAATTATGGTTACATCTGTCTTGGCAATAAAATACTAGAAAGCGTTATAAACACAACACCAGTTACTCACGCAACTCGTGTTATCATAAATCTGAAAACCTCTTTCAGAGCTTTTAAATTAGTAAGTACCTCTTTTATACACTATTTAAAAATATTTAAATATTACATTATAGGAGTTTATTAACCATGGTTTTCCATTAAGATCCCCAGCTATTTTAATGCCTGCGCCACTAAATTTGTTCCAAGAGTTGCCTGTCCAAGTAAAAGTGCCATATCCTCCATTTAAAGTATCTGTTCCTATTATATAAACCTTTCCATCTGCGCCTATACCAATATCTTTGGCACCACCAAAGAGTTGAGTCCAGACATTACCATCTCTCCTACAAATTGATCCAAATGAATTAACCATCCATGGCACTCCATTGGGTGCTACTGCTATAGCAATTGCATATCCACCAATTGGTGTCCAGTCATTATTCGCCCATTTAAATATTCTGGCACCCCCATTATTATAATTATAATCCGTTCCTATGATAAATATACTTCCATCTGCGCCTATACCAATATCTTTAGCCCCTCCAGGAACTTGAGTCCAAACATTGCCATCTCTTCTAAAAATTGATCCAAATGAATTGACTACCCATGGCACTCCATTGGGTGCTACTGCTATAGCAATTGCATATCCACCAATTGGTGTCCAGTCATTATTCGCCCATTTAAATATTCTGGCACCTCCATTATTATAATTATAATCCGTTCCTATGATAAATACACTTCCATCTGCACCTATACTTATATCTCTTGCTCCTCCACTTAATTGCTGCCAATTGGGAGTTGGTTGAAAATAAAGAGATCGAATTGCAATTTTATCATAATCAGACAAGTACGTAGCACCAGTTCCACATTCTCCACTATTCATTAATGAAGAGGCATCAATTCCTGTTGGAGTCCCGGGAATATGAATCGCATCATAATAGGCTCCATTAGAAGGATCATTTCCTGTGGTGGCCTCATGTCCCTGCCAGTTAGTGTGCCTAAGTCCTATGGCATGTCCAAGTTCATGAGTGATTGTACGTTGCCTTTGTTCAAAAGGAAGGCCGGAGATTTCATTAATATTTATTCGAATCAAACTACCAGGCTTATTATTAACAGGGAAATATGACTGACCACAGACACCTGAACCCAAATTGGCATTAGTGATTATTATATTTGGTGGAGTAGTTTGCCCAGGAGAGTATACACTAAAATCTAAACTACAATCAAGAACGTTATTCCAATGTGTAACAGCAGAATATATCTCATTTATATAGTTATTCATCGAAGGGTCAATTTGGATAACTACATTTTCATTGGTGTGAGATCCAGTACCGTATTGGCTAACTTTCAATCCTTTTGCCTTGGTAGTATTTTTTATAATTGTATTCTTAGAAAATACTATATCCCCATCCACCAAATACTCTTCACCTAAATCTTTTATGTCTGAATCATTATAACCTAGTTCTTTTATATAAGCAAGAATTGAACTGTCCGTTTTTATCTCTTGTACGTTATTAATGGATAATTTTTCTTTAGTACAAGAATTAAAAACCAAAAATAATGTTAATAAGCAAATGGGGGAAAGAGGGTGTCCCTTTCTGAATTGAAATTTTTTAAAACTCATATTATTACGTATACAATTTTTGCCTACTCTATGATAGATTTTCGGCTTCCTCTAACCAATTATGGATACATTCACAAATTAAGATTTTATTTTAAAAAAAATGTTTTATTTTTTCAATAAAAGAAATATATCTTAAAAAGATCTTTTTGTATTATATATATAATTAATTTCGGGCAGATAACCTTTTACAGATATCAATATTGGTTGAATGCTAAGTCTTATAAGCGATGCTAAAAACATTTTTATAGATATGTACCCGCTCAAGTTTATTACTTAAATATTCGATCTCCTTGACTTAATTATACCTAAGAGTTATTTATCCATTTATAAATCATTTTAGCTTTCATAAACTTAGTTTTGGCTGCAATAAAGATACTTTTATACATTAAAAACATAAATTTTGACCTAATGCTCATAGATTTACATTATCGAATATTACTTGAAAAATTTGCATTTTTGCAATTATGAAAAGCAAAATTACGGGTGGTACCACGCATCTCCTTTTTACAGCAAAGGTGCTAAATAAGTATGATGTAAAGTATTTCCAATGCACTGAAACTGGCTTTATTCAAACAGAGGAACCTTATTGGTTGGAAGAATCATATTCTTCGGCTATTACAAAGTTAGACCTTGGATTACTTAAACGAAATATAGAATTTGCCAATATCACAGCACCCTTAATTGCTCAATATTATAATCCGGATAAATATTTCCTGGATTATGCCGGAGGATATGGATTATTTACTCGTTTAATGCGTGATGAAGGATTTGATTTTTATACTACAGATAAATTTTGCCAGAATATTTTTGCAGAAAACTTTGATCTTGTAAATAACATCGAAAAAAAATCTTTCGAAATATTAACGGCTTTTGAGGTGTTTGAACATCTTACTGATCCTTATATTGAAATTGAGGAAATGCTAAGTTATTCAGAAAACGTACTTTTTTCTACCGAGGTGCCTCCTTTAGGTATAAAAAATCCAAACGAGTGGTGGTATTTCAGTCCGCAGATAGGCCAACATGTTTCATTTTATACTATTGAGTCATTAGAATACATTGCTAAAAAGTTTAATAAAAATTTGTGTACAAATGGATTATCCATGCACTTATTTACAGCTAAAAAGCTGGAGAAAAATCCTTTAATAGCAGAACGTGAAACTTTTTTCATTAGGAAGATTCGCAAATACCTTAAAAAAATTGACCAAAAAAAATTAAGAAACAGACAAAGTTTGTTGCAGCAAGATTGGGAAGAAGCTAAAAATCAGATTGGTAAATGAGCTCTTTATTTAATACTCCCATTTTACTATTAATATTTAATCGCCCGGAACAAACGGCTCAAATTTTTAATGAAATTGCCAGAATAAAACCCTTGAAATTATACATAGCTGCAGATGGTCCAAGAAGTGAAAAAGAGGGAGAACTTAAAAAATGCCGGCAAACTAAAGAAATTATAAGCCAGATTGACTGGCCATGTCAGCTCTTTACTTTATTTAGAGAACCAAATTTAGGCTGCCGTCATGCTGTAAGTTCAGCGATTAGCTGGTTTTTTGATCAGGAAGAAGAGGGAATTATATTGGAAGACGATTGTCTGCCACATCCCGACTTCTTTACATTTTGTGAAGCCATGTTAAATACATATCGCAATGACGATCGCATAGGGCATATAGCAGGATCAAACTTCCAATTTGGAAATCATCGTGGAGATGGATCATATTATTTTTCCAGAATACCGCATATATGGGGATGGGCATCCTGGCGAAGAGCATGGAAAGGATATGATGTAAATATTCCAACTTTGCCAGCATTTAAGGATTCCGGATTAATTTATACCATTCCAGCCTATTCTGAATTTTCAGAATATTGGCTTCAAGGTTTCGAGCGGGTACATAGTGATAATTTTGATACCTGGGACAGCCAATATGCTTATCATCATCTTATTAACAACCGGCTTGCTATTTTGCCAAACACCAACTTAATTACTAATATTGGCTGTGATGCAGAGGCTACCCATACCCAAAGTGATCATCCATTTGCAGATATTCCTCTGGCAGAAATGAAAGACATAATACATCCTGCATTTATATTACAGGATGTAGAGGCTGATCTATTCACCTTAAATACTGAGCTTGGCATTTTTAACAAACCCAAAAAAACATTCCTTTCCAGGAGTTGGAAAAAGATTAAAGAGCTTGTAAAGAACAGTTAGTGGAGCTGCCTAATTCTTAGTTCTCCATTAATTTATTAAATGCCTCCCATACCTGTTCAACAGTGTTAATAGCAATACAAGGAAAAGGTTCATTTGCTTTTGTCTCATAAATGCAGTTCCAATTGCAATTAAAACAAGGCATCTTTTCATAAATAAATACCAGGTTACTTGAAATATGCTCCGGATAAGGTATAAACCTTTTATAGTGTGCAACTCCATGTATACATATAGCAGGAGTATTGCAGGCTGCCGCTATATGAACTGCACTGGTATCATTAGATATTACACAACGTGATGCCGCTATCTGGTTTATAAGCTCCGGCAAAGTAGTTTTTCCTATTTGATTAATTATTCTATCCGGAGGAAGTTTTTTCATCAGAGATTCTGCATGAGAAAGTTCTGATTCCCCACCAGCAAGAACAATTATGAAGTTAGTATGTGCTACTATTAATTCGCAAAGCAATAGAAATTTTTCTATTCCCCATTCTCGCTTAATAAACCCGGCTCCCGGGAAAACAACAATGTAATTATTTTTAGTGGGATTAATAGGGAAATACGGTTTCTTTAAATTAATGGGTTCGCCTATTATTTCCTGAAAAAAATATCTACTTCTTTCAAACTCAAAAATCGTATCTATAGGTAATTTTAGTTTTTGAGAATAGAATTTATCTGTTTTCCTTTTGTATTTCTGATGTATAAGTTCATTGTCGCTTTCAAACCCAATAATTTCTTTTCCCACAGTAAGGGCCGCCAAGCCATCAATAATTAGTGTTCTGGTATAAGTGGGTTGTAAAACAATTTCGTAACTATTCTTAAAAAGCTTCCATCCTAACTTCAGACATTGTAAAGGCTGATCATATAAGCTATGTGGTTTGGTAAAATAAAAGTTACTAATAAAAGATTGATCATAGGTTAAAGCTATGTCTTTCCATAATTCATTCCCTAATAAATCAATCTGATAATCTTTATATTTTTCAGAATGCTTTAGCACTTCCAAAAAGTTCCTGAATAGGATATAATCGCCTATTGCATCCAGTTTAATGACCAATAACCTTTTTTTATTTTTTCTGAATAGAGATAATAGTCTAAATATGTAAGGAAACTTGAGTAGAACTAGCCGGCTTAGCCGGAATAAATTTCTGTTCTTAATCTGCATTATTCTTTAAAAAAACTTGCTACCATTCTTTCTTGCTTCCTTCCATTTACGGATACAATACCGAATATAAATTATCCGGCCAAGATATTTTTTAATCCATTGCGACTTATCTGTTTTAAACAGATTATCTGCAGTTATTGCAGAAAAACCACCAGGATTATAGCTGGTAATTGGATATGGGAAATACTTTCTTTTAATGGATGAATCTCCCCAACATTGAATGTTTAGTACATAATCAGCAAAAACCTGATATTTAACAGGATACTGATATTTACTAAAAACCTTTACGGGATAAAATAATGCCTGGTGACAGATATTCATTTTAGCCAATTTATAAGCAGAAAACTCTCCTCCCAAAGGTTGATCGTTAACTATGCAATCCCCGTAATATAATGTATCCTTATCCTCCAATTTTTCTGCTAATCTGCTAAAGCCATCCAGCAAGCGATCATCTGCACCCAAAAATAGAATCCATTGACCGCGAGCAAATTTAACAGCTTTATTCATTGCATCGTAAATTCCGTTATCGGGCTCACTCTGCCAATAACTAATATACTGATCGTATGTTTTAATGATTTCTAAAGTTTGGTCAGTACTATTGCCATCAATAATCACCAGATCAATATTCTTAAATGGTTGATTAATGATAGATTCAATACAACCTTTAATGTATTCACCAGCATTATAGGTAACTATAATAATGCTTATCAAAGATTTGTTATCAATAACAGGAAAAAAATATTCCCGACTTCCTCCTGATTTTTTACTTTGCATATAGTGCCTGATGATTTTCTAAAATTAACTTATTTTGCAGAAAATTAAAGCTATGCAGTACAGTATTGATGTGATTATACCTTCTTTTAGATTAGATGAAGAGATTTTAATTCGCATCTTTAATTTAAAAAAACCTGCAAATGTTGATATAAACTTTTTTCTTATTGCAGATAATCCTGCTATCACAGTTTCTGATAGTATTATGGAAATGGTTAACTCAAATAAGGTGAATTTGCTCATTAATGCAATAAATCTTGGTTTTTCTAAAACACGCAATAAGGGCATTGAGGCTGGTTCCGGCGATTGGATATTATTCCTGGATGATGATATTGTACCTGAAGAAAACCTGCTAATTTCATATGCCGAAGCTATTAAAAACCATCCTGAAAGCCTAGGATTTATTGGTATAACTCATTTTCCACAACCGTTTAATACTATTACCAAGGCTTTAGCTCTCAATGGATCAGTAAGTCATTTCAAATCCGGGTTAGATCAGGAAGAACTATCGTGGGCACCTACTGCCAATGTAATGTTTAACCGCAGTCTACTGGGTAATCGAAGGTTTCTTCCGCAATTGGTAAATGGTGGCGAGGATATTGAACTGCTATTTAGAAACAGCTTAGAAAACAATAAAAAATACCGTGCTGTACCTGATGCTATGGTTACTCATCCCTGGTGGAATGATGGAAAAATTCAAACCAGGCGAATGTTCCGCTATGGTTTAGGAGCAAGTGAAATTGTAGACATCCCACATATAAAATTGTACAGCTACCGCGATTTTACGAATACCAGCGAAACGCTTTTCATCCTGATTCTATCTGCTTTATTAGCTCTGCTTTTTAATGGAAATATTTATTGGATTTGTACATTGGCTTTCATCATTATAATTTCAGAATTTCTAACCAATATGATTAGATCCATAGCATTTTCAAAGTCATTTTCTATACCTCTCGCCTGGCAAATGATATGGCATAAAAATGCTTATGAAGCAGGTTTTTTGTGGGGATGCCTAAGTCATGGTAGGCTATTAAATATAGGTAAACGGATTGATGTTGGTTTTAATAAGCCTAATCCATCACCTTTCAGATTAAATAAATGGAAGATTATTAAAATGAGTTTAGTGTTAATCTTAGGATTCCTCTTATTCTGTTTTTAATACTTGCAAGTATCCGTTTTCACAATACTCTATTTTTTTCTCTACTGCATTTTCATAAACCCGGTAGTTGCTGTCTTCTTGCTGACGAGAATTGAGCGGATGATATAGATGATAACAAACAGCCATCATTTTGAGCTGTTTACGTTTAATACCAGAATTTACCAATCGTGCGGCCAGTTCAATATCCTCATGTCCCCAACCGGTGAGCGAATTATTATAGCCGTTTACAGCTATAAAATCTTTCTTCCACACTGCAAAATTACACCCTCTCAAGTCACTTGTTTTTTTAGGATCTCCATAAAAAAATCTGCTGGCGAAGGTAAAACGGGTTCCATTTATCTTAGATTTAAGACCTTTATCAAAAGGAGACATTTGTATATGTTTAGTTCTAAGAATTTCTTCTGATTTCTCCTTACTTAACATACCTCTACTGCCTTTAATAAAAAATCCGGGTTGAGCCTGCTGCAAATGGTCTTCAATAAATCTGGGATGCAAAATCATATCTCCATCAATTTGAATAATATAATCTCCATCAATTTGCTGAACCGCCTGATTCATAATGATTGTTTTACGGAAATCATTATCCTCATGCCAAACATGCTTTATAGGAATTGAAAATTGATTACGATAACTATCAATTAGTGTGCGGGTTTCTGATCCGGAACCATCATCAGCAATAACTATTTCTAATGGGAGTTTTTTTTGTAATAGTAAACTTCTGAAAACTAAATCTAAAGCTTCAGGCCAGTTATAAGTAGAAATAAGCAAAGAAGCTCTGACCTGCATATTTAGAGATATTGATTAAGTCCCAACTCACAAAAAGTTCGTTTTTCTGAAATGGATAAATGGAACTCACGTTCATTATTTACAAGGTTGTTTTTCAAATTTTCTGGATGCCAGAGATGAAACACCAATGCACCCATTTTTATAAATCGTTTTTTATAGCCCTTATTTAATAACCGAACAACTAATTCTTTATCCTCCGGACCCCAACCCTGAAAGCTTTCATTGTATCCGTTCACACTTATAATATTTTGCCGCCAATAGGCCATATTACATCCATGTATTTCATAAAGTTCATGGGCTTTATAGCCGCTTTCAAAAAAACGCCATAAAAAAGGAATCCTGAGTGCACTGAATTTATTGGATAATCCTGAAGTAAAAACAGAAACACCTATATCTTTTTTACTAAAAAGAATTGATGATAATGACTGATTCAGATAGATGCGGCTTGCTCTCACAAAAATATCCGGTTTTGCAAAGCGTAGATGGTCATCTATAAAATAAGGATGTAAAATTAAATCTCCATCTATTTGAATAATGTAATCGCCTTTTGCGGCCGCGATGGCTTTATTTCGAATCTTAGCCAGTTTAAATCCATCATCCGAATGCCATATATGAATTAAAGGAACAGGAAAGCCCTCCTGAAATTTTTCAATCAGTTTCCGGGTGTCATTACCCGAACCATCATCTGCTATCAGCACTTCATCGGGCAAAGTGTGTTGCTTTTGAATACTAAGTAAACAAAGTTCGAGAGCTTCTGGCCAGTTATAGGTGGAGATAATTAGAGATGAACTTGGGCGGGTCATAAAATCAAATCACTTTATAATTTTTATACTCCCCTATACACCAGCCTGTCCAGTCTTCAATTTTTTGTAAAATTTTGCGTCTTAAAGTCATTTTGTTTTTCAAGGTCGTTAAATCAAAATCAAATTTCCAGTTTACTTCCTTAATTCTTTGTCGCATCACTTCTGGATGAGAATCCTGGAATTTTAATAATCTGTCCGCGTTGCCAAAATCAAATTCAAAATTAGAAGGTAAATTTGATTCCACCCATTCTTTATCATGATAAAATGTATTAAAATTCCTCACTTTATGAGATAGTCCATTTGGAGGTTTAACCCAACCATAATGATAAATATAAGCATCAATGGGCTTTGCCTGAATTTTTCTTCCGCTTTTTCTAAAACCCTGCGCATCCCGGTAGGACTTTGCGTTTCTATCAAATTTCAAAACTCTAATCTCATTTCTATACCACCTTCTGGATGATGCCACATAATCATACGAACCATAAAAGTGCAGATACTTGAATAATAAACCCTCTACTTCCGAATTAGATAAATTATCTTCCATAGCTTTTTTTATTACTGGTAGATATTTTTCATGAACACATTCGTCACCTTGTATATAAAATGCCCAGTCTGTATCATCAGAAATTTCGTTGTAAGCTTTATCAGTCTCGAGTGCAAAAGTACGCCCTCCTTCCCGCAGGGTATTATCCCAAACGGTTTCTATAATCCTAATCTTAGGAGAATTAATATTTTGTATCAATGAAAGTGTATCATCTTCAGATTTTCCAACAGCAATAATAAACTCATCACAGATGGGTAAAATAGATTTTATCGCTTCAACTATGGGGTAGTCATTTTTAATAGCATTGGCAATAAAAGTAAATCCGGCGATCTTCATACATGCAGTTTGATAATTTACAAATGTATTAAGATCAGATAAAAGAGTGTCATAATTAGGAATACTAATTAAAATTGTGTTTTTTGTATCAATGGAAAATTTAGATTTAGAGAAAAAAACAAAAGCTGGTGATTTTAGATTGCTTGCACGAGTTTTAACTCTGGTTGAAAATGATCTTACAGGAGCAGAAGAGATTTTAAAAGACCTAAAAACTATACACAATATTCCTGTGATCGGAATTACAGGTCCGCCAGGAGCTGGCAAAAGTACCTTAGTTAATTCTTTAATAAATTTATTTCTTGCAGAGGATAAACGAATTGCAGTCATTGCAATTGATCCAACATCTCCTTTTAATTTGGGCTCTTTGCTGGGAGATCGTATCCGGATGGCAGAACATTTTAATAAGCCTAATGTGTATATCCGTTCTTTAGCTACACGTGGATCTTTAGGTGGATTATCAGCTAAAACTATTGAAATAGTTGATGTTCTTAAAGCCGCGGGATTTGATTATATTTTGGTTGAAACCGTAGGCGTAGGGCAATCTGAAGTAGAAATAGCCGGCCTAGCAGATGTTACCATAGTTGTTTTAGTACCTGAAGCCGGCGATGAAATCCAGAGCATTAAATCTGGGTTGATGGAAGTAGCTGATATTTTCGTAGTTAATAAAGCAGATCGGGAAGGTGCAGAAAGATTTGCCAATAATTTAAAAAAGTTGGTTCATCAAAAAACTATTCAAATTCCTGTAATTAAAACTATTGCTGATAAAAATGAAGGAATTGCTGACCTGATAACCGCTATCAATAAACAAACAAAGCATAAAAATACAAGAAAACAGTTTTTGCTAAGCGAGAAAGCATGGAAACTTATCCAGCATAAGCGCATGAGTGGAATAAACAAAATAAAGCTTCAGCAAGATATTGCTGAAGCTTCTCAAAAGCCAGGCTTTAATTTATATCTATTTATAGATAAATATTCTCTTATACAGGATAAAGAAATTAAGAATTCATAATATCTTCAATCTCATCTGCTTCAATAGGAATATCTGCCATTAAATCGATATTTCCATCTTTTGTAATTAAAATATCGTTTTCTAAACGTATTCCCAATCCTTCTTCCTGAATATAGATTCCAGGTTCACAGGTTAATATATTACCAACTTCAAAGGGCTTATATCTACTTGCAAAATCATGCACATCTAAACCCAAATGGTGGGATGTGCCATGCATGAAGTATTTTTTATAAAGCGGCATAGCCGGGTTTTGCTTAGCTACATCATGCTTAGCTAATAAACCCAGTTTAATTAATTCACTTTCCATGATCTTGCCTACTTCTTCATGGTATTCGTTCCATATAGTTCCTGCAACAAGCATTTTTTTTGCTTCTTTCATCACATGTAAAACAGAATTATAAACATCTTTTTGACGTTTAGTAAATTTCCCGTTTACCGGCACAGAACGACTTAAATCTGCATTATAATTGGCGTATTCGGCACCAAAGTCAAACAAAATAACATCCCCATCCTTACAAATCTGATTGTTATCATTATAATGAAGAATGTTTGCATTACGTCCGGAAGCTATTATCGGGTTGTAAGCATGGCCGGTACCACCTTGCTTGATAAATTCATGAATGATCTCTGCTTCAATCTCATATTCATTCACTCCGGGTTTTACAAATTTTAAAACACGTATAAATGCATCTCTGGTAATATTACATGCCTTTTGAGTTAATTCTATTTCAATAGTAGATTTAACCGGCCTCAAATCACGCAAAATAAGAGCAGCCCTTTCATAATAATGTAAAGGATATCGATCTTTTAATTCTTTAATAAATCTTAAATCTCGATAGGGAACCTGATGAACGTATCTATCATTTTCGTTTGTGTTAAGATATATGGTTTCAGCATAATGAATGATGCTTGGCACTATATTCCAAAATTCATCAAGCCAATACACATTTTCGATGCCCGATGCCTTCTTAGCCTCCTCTATGGTATATTTATGGCCTTCCCATACTGCAATATGCTCATTAGTTTGTCTCAAAAACAACACCTCTCTATATAAAGGATTAGGGCAGCCTGGAAATAAAATTAATATCGTTTGTTCTTGATCTATTCCTGTTAAATAGAATAAATCTGGATTCTGTTTAAAGATATAGGTTTGATCGCCACTCCTTGTAAACTCATCATTAGCATGAAAAATAGCTATAGATTTAACCTTTAGTTTATTAATGAAGTTTTTTCTGTTGGTTTGAAATAGATTTTGATCTATGGAAGAATATTTCATGATTCTATAAAATTTAGAATTAATTAAAACTTTTTAAGAAAACAAATGTTGAACAATAAAAAACGTGGAACAGTATTTGTTTATCTGGTAAAATCAAACCTATGAATATTTTACAAAAATTACACAATTTAAAAATGTTAACTATTAAAACAATGGGTATGAATTATTCTACAATCAAGAAAGCCGTTGCGTTTTCTTTGGTAGCTGTGTTAGGCTTTACTGCCGTAAATGCACAAGATACTACAGCAAACAAAGCAACGATGAATCCCACTGCCAAGGTATTTGGTGGTAGAGGACAGTACAGAACCTGGTCATTTGGTCTTAATGCTGGAGTATTAGCTCCCCTAGTATTTATTGGTGGCTCAAACGATTTTACTAACTGGGATGTAAATCTAGGTTATGGCGCTACCCTACGTAAGCAATTAGGCCATTCTTTTGGTTTAGAATTAGGTTTTCTTCGTGGTAAACTATCGGGAAATAACACAAATGCAGTAGGAGGAGTTCAGAATGGATTAAAATCATTTGAAACTGAGTTAAGTTATTCTGGTAGTATAATGGGAGTTGTTAATGTAGCAACTATTGATTTTCTTAGGAGAGAAAATAGTGTAAATTTCCTTGTTAAAGCTGGTTATGGTTATAGTGGCTATTCTTATAAACTTACTGATGCTAATGATGTAACTACTGATTATAGTGGTAAGTACGGTACCGCTGGCAATGAAAGCCATATTAATAAGCAGTTTATCCCGGTAGGAGTTGGAGTTAAATTTAAACTATCTGACCGCGTTAATTTCGATTTAGGATACAATATGTACTTCTTAGATGGCGACGATTTGGATGGAACTTATGCAAAAGGCACTTCAAAAGATAAATGGTCATATGGTTATGGTGGTATTGAGTTCTCTTTAGGTTCTTCTGCAAAACCAAATCTGGATTGGGTTAATCCGGTAGCCATGATGTATGACGAATTAAAGGATCCAACATTACGTCAGGAAGTGGAAGCTTTAAAAGGCCGTGTATCAACTATTGAAACCAATGTTAGTGATTTGTCGAAAGATAGTGATGGTGATGGTGTTCCAGATAAATTTGATAAATGCCCTAATACTGAAGCTGGTATTAAGGTTGATGGTTCAGGTTGTCCTTTAGATGTTGATGGTGATGGTATTCCTGATTCAAAAGATGCATGTCCTACAGAAAAAGGTACTGCAGAATTAAACGGTTGCCCCGCAACGGCTTCTGCTGTAACTGACAATATTCAGTTTGAATTTGATTCTTCAGTATTAAGAACATCAGCATATCCTACTTTAGATAGAATGTCCGCAGAATTGAAATCTAATCCTAATATGCACATGGAATTAGATGGATTTGCGTCTGCAGAAGGTACAGAAGAGTATAATATGCAATTATCTAAAGACAGAGCAAACTCAGTAAAAACTTACTTAGTGAACTCTGGTGTAAGTGCGAATAAAATTACTACTAAAGGTTTCGGTGAAACTCGTCCAATTGCTTCTAATGCAACGGAGGAGGGTCGTGAAAAGAACCGTAGAGTTGAATTTGTAAAAAAATAAAAAAGTAAAGAGTAATTTAATCTATAGAGGTTATGGAGTTTAATAGAGAATAATACGCTCTATTAAAGTCCATAATCTATTTTTATGCAATTTGTAACCATATTTTAGACTTAATCTTTATTTTAACTTACTTGAAATTGTGTCTATTTTACGTAATTTAAAATATTGTGACTATTTTTGGCAATAAATCAAACTAAAAAGCATAAATATGAAATTTTTAAAACTAAAATTAACAACATTAACAATTGCTTTTGCAGTTATAGCACTGTTGTTCAGTTCATGTAAAGCAAAAAAAGCAGTTGTAACTCCTCCTCCTGTTGATACTGTAGTAAAAGCTCCTGAGCCACCAAAGCCTGTAGCTCCTGTAGATACTGATGGCGATGGTATCCCTGATTCACAAGATGCATGTCCTACAGAAAAAGGTACTGTAGAATTAAACGGTTGCCCGGCTCCGGTAATTCCTCCTTTTGAGAATGCTACTCTTCAATTTGAATTTAATTCTTCTGTTTTAATGACATCTGCTTATTCTGTTTTAGATAAAGCTGTTGCCAATTTAAAAGCAAATGCAATTTCAGGTATTCAATTAGATGGATATGCTTCATCTGAAGGAACAGATGAACATAATATGCAATTATCAAACGACAGAGCAAACGCTGTGAAAACGTATTTGGTAAATGCAGGTGTTGATGCTAATAAAGTTTCAACAAAAGGCTATGGTGAATCTAATCCTGTAGCATCTAATAAAACTGAAGACGGTCGTGCTTTAAATAGACGCGTAGAAGTAAAAAAACAATAAACTAAACAAGTAATATTGTAAAAAGAGTCTCGGTAGTACCGAGACTCTTTTTTTGTTTATTAACTTTACACTATGTATTTTTTTAGAAAAAAAGATCCTAACCGACCGGCAAATTTTAATCTGAAGGTAATGCATTATATAAATGCTATAGCCATCCTGATGTTCTTAGCAGGCATTATTTATAAATTGATAGATTGGTTCATACTTAAGAAATGAAAGAAATCATACATACAACACAGGCACCCGCTCCAATAGGACCATACAGTCAGGCGGTAATTGCAGGGAATATGCTTTTCATATCCGGGCAAATTGCAATTGATCCATCAAATAATGAATTGATTGATGGAGATATTAGTAAAGAAGCAGATCAGGTAATGAAGAACATAGCATCTTTATTAAAACAAGCAAATTATACCTTTAACGATGTAGTTAAAACCACTATATTTTTAAGTGATATGGCACATTTTGCTAAAGTGAATGGGGTTTATGGCTCCTACTTCAATTCCAATTTCCCGGCACGAGAAACAGTAGCCGTAGCCGGATTACCTAAAAATGTAAATGTCGAAATTTCTATTACTGCCTATAAATCCTAATCTTTTTGAACAAGGGACGATTTAAATATTTTTTAGCTGCATTCATATCTGTGGCTATATGGGGATTTTTTTCTATCCCGCTTCGCCATTTAAAAAATTATCCCTCTGATGAAATTTTGCATTACCGGATTTTTACCTCATTAGTAATCACTTGGCTGGTTATATTCTTATTCAGGCGGAGTAAACTTAAAGCAGATATTGATTATCTCAAAACAGAAACCAAAGCAAACCAAAAAAAACTATTTAGACTCACTTTACTGGCGGGCTTATTAGTTACCAGCAATTGGTTTTCTTTTATTTATGCTGTTAATCATGTGAGTTTAAAATCGGCTGCATTTGCTTATATGGTATGCCCGTTAATTACTGCAATGGGTGGATTTTTAATATTAAAGGAGCATCTTACCACAGTCAAATTAACAGCCATTGGAATAGCAGTTATCAGTATTCTCATTTTAGCGCAAGGCTCTGTAACAGATGTTTTATGGTCCGTTTTTATAGCAACCTTATATGCATTTTACCTTATTATTCAACGTGTAATCACCAAAATAGATAAGTTTAATATGTTGGGAGTGCAATTGATAATTTCAACAATTATTATGCTGCCGCTTTTTATATATCATTTTAAGTCCTTCCCTACAGATATTTATTTCTGGATCCATATTCTAATTATTGCTGTTGTATTTACCATTATACCTTTATTTTTAAGTTTATATGCATTAATCGGACTGCCTTCTTCAACTTTAGGAATTATAATTTACGTAAATCCCATTGTTGCTTTTGCAGTAGCATTTTTTTATTTTGATGAAGAAATTAGCCCGCATCAATTATATGCATACTCCTTATTGATGGCTGCTGTAGTCGTTTTTAATTGGGGGATTATACGCGAATTATTCACTAAAAGAGTTGATAAAACAGCGGTTAAAGAATTACCCATAAACTAGGATTGATTGACAGAGCAGGTTTTAAAAACACCTATTGAGTATTTAAAAGGCGTTGGCCCGCAAAGGGCAGATGTACTTAAGAAAGAACTGAACATTTTTACCTACCTGGCTCTTCTACAACATTATCCTTTCCGTTATATAGATCGCACCAAATTTTATAAGATCAGGGAGCTGAATGGCGATCTGCCTGCCGTACAAATTATTGGGCGAATTCTTTCCATAGAAATTTTAGGTCAGAAAAATACAAAGAGACTTGTAGCTCAGCTAAAAGATGAAACCGGAGTCATCGAATTAGTTTGGTTTCAAAGTATCCGCTGGATGGAAAAGATTATCCGACCAGGATTAGTTTTTATAGTATTTGGGAAACCCAGTATCTATAGCGGACGTATTTCGATATCTCATCCCGAAATAGAACCTTATAAAGCCAATGCCATAACGCAGGGCAATTTGACCCTTCAGCCTGTTTACAGTTCAACAGAAAAATTGAAACAGTTTTCACTGGATAGTAAAGGAATTCAGTGTTTACAAGCTACGTTGATTGATACCGTTATTAATGAGATCGAAGAATCGCTTCCTGATCATTTATTAAAAAAACATCAACTGATTAGTAAACGAAAAGCATTATATAACATTCATTTCCCGGCAGATGTTCCATTATTGCAGGAGGCGAAAAACCGGTTAAAGTTCGAAGAATTATTCTTTATACAGCTTAAACTTCTCAAAAATAAATTACTACGCACTCAAAAATACAAAGGCAATATTTTTGATAAAGTGGGTGATAAGTTCAATGCTTTCTACTCCGAAAAATTGCCTTTTGAATTAACAGATGCCCAAAAAAGAGTCATTAAAGAAATCCGGCTGGATACCCAACGCGGTATACAAATGAACCGGCTTTTGCAAGGTGATGTAGGAAGCGGTAAAACTGTTGTCGCATTAATGATCATGCTATTGGCCATTGATAACGGTTTTCAGGCCTGTATCATGGCTCCGACTGAAATATTGGCTAATCAGCATTATCATTCTATTAAAGAACTTATTGGAAATACAGAAGGTTTTGTAACCGTAGAACTCCTTACAGGTTCCACTCCTAAAAAGAAACGCAGAATACTGCATGAACAACTCGAAAATGGAAGTCTGAATATTTTAATTGGCACTCATGCCTTAATTGAGGATGTTGTTCAATTTCAAAATTTAGGTTTAGTGGTGATAGATGAGCAACATCGGTTTGGTGTGGAACAACGTGCCAAATTATGGCGCAAAAATAGCACTCCTCCACACGTTTTAGTAATGACGGCTACACCCATCCCACGAACTTTAGCCATGACTTTGTATGGGGATCTGGATATATCAGTCATTAATGAGCTCCCGGCAGGAAGAAAACCTATTAAAACCATTCATTTATACCATAGTCAGCGCTTGCGGATGTTTGGTTTTATGCGGGAAGAGATAGCAAAAGGGCGGCAGATATACATCGTTTATCCTCTAATCAAAGAAAGTGAAAAATTAGATCTGCTTTACTTAGAAGCCGGAATAGAAGATATTTCGATTGAGTTTCCATTACCTGAATATCGCATCAGCATTGTTCATGGGAAACTAAAACCTAAGGATAAAGAATTTGAAATGCAGCGCTTTGTAAAAAGTGAAACACAAATTATGGTAGCTACTACGGTGATCGAAGTAGGTGTAAATGTCCCTAATGCAAGTGTGATGATCATTGAAAATGCAGAACGCTTCGGCTTATCACAACTGCACCAGCTAAGGGGCCGGGTTGGACGTGGAGCAGATCAATCTTTTTGTATTTTAATGTCAGGCAATAAGCTGGGTAATGATGCCAAATTGCGTTTAAATACGATGGTTCGTACCAATGATGGATTTGAAATATCGGAGATTGACCTGGAACTTAGAGGGCCGGGTAATATTGAAGGAACGCAGCAAAGCGGAGTTTTGGATCTTAAACTGGCTGACTTAGCACACGATCAGCATATTTTACAACAAGCCCGCCAAACGGTTATCGATATCTTTGAAAAAGATCCGGAGCTTAAAGATGAAAGCAACCAACTATTGCATGATTATTTTGAACGTAAGGCCGGTGGTATTAGTTGGGATAAAATTTCCTGAGGGTTGTAATATTGAATGCTGAATATTGAAATGATGAATTTATTCTCTCTTTTACTAATGCATTAGTCATCAGCAGTACCCAACGGACAAACCCTACATTTTACTATTTTCGGCCTTGTTTGCTGCGTTTAGCACAGTCAAAGCCCCGACAGAAACCTTCAAAGCAGCAAACTCAGCCGCGGGGTTGTTATTCATAAGTGTTTATATTTTAATGGTATTCATGGTCTCCCGTTGGTCGGCATGCATACTTTTTTCCCCTGTAGAAAAAAAGTATGACTCGCGGTAGCGACTACCATAAATACGCCAAGACTTTCGTTTTCTTTTAACCCATAGGCTGATTTATTTAAATGCATTTTTCCTCATTCTTATCCCAAAAAAATTAAATTTGCCTAAACCCATTATAGTATGAAATCACTAAAACTCCTGATTGCTTTTTTATTCATCGTTCAATCATCCATCGCACAAAATGCCGACTCGGTATTCATTCGGAAACTTTATGATGAAGCCTTAGTTAATGGCCACAGTTATCAAAATTTAGAATATCTATGTAAGCAAATTGGTCCCCGGTTAAGCGGATCTGGCAATGCACAAAAGGCAGTTGAATGGACTAAAAAATTAATGGATGGCTATGGATTTGACCATGTTTTTCTTCAGGAAGTAATGGTTCCGCATTGGGTGCGAGGCGATAAAGAAGTTGCTTATATTGTAGGAGGTAAAAAGCGTATCGCTGTTCCCATAGCTGCATTGGGTGGGTCTGTATCAACTCCTGTAAACGGAATTACTGCTCAAATAATAGAGGTTCGAAGTTTTGAGGAATTAAAGGCTTTGGGCGCTAGTGTGATAAAAGGAAAAATTGTTTTCTTCAATCGTGCCTTTGACCAAAAATCAATAGAAACTTTTCCATCTTATTCAGGAGCGGTTAATCAACGCGGACAAGGAGCTATTGAAGCTGCAAAACTGGGAGCTGTTGGTGTCATTGTTCGCTCTATGACACATGCTTTGGATGACCATCCGCATACAGGAGCCATGCGTTATGCAGATGATATTACAAAAATACCAGCGGCAGCTATAAGCACCAAAGCCGCTAATATGCTTAGTGATCTGTTGAAATTTGCAAATAGCAATATCCAGTTCTACTTCAAGCAAAACTGTAAAACCTTGCCGGATGTATTATCATATAACGTGATAGGTGAAATCCGCGGAAGCGAAAAACCAGAAGAAATTATAAGCGTTGGCGGGCATTTAGATTCGTGGGATTTAGCGGAAGGTGCACATGATGATGGTACTGGAGTAATGCAATCTGTAGAAGTTTTGCGCTTATTAAAAACCATAAATTACAAACCCAAGCATACTATACGTGCTGTGTTATTCATGAACGAAGAAAATGGTTTACGCGGCGGATTAAAATATGCTGAATTAGCTAAACAAAATAAGGAAATTCATATAGCAGCGTTAGAATCTGATGAAGGGGGCTTTACACCAAGGGGCTTTACAGTAGACGACTCGCCCAAGGCCCTAAGCTATATACAAGCCAACTGGAAATCGCTATTAGAACCTTATAAAGTTGATGATATCGTTTCGGGTGGTAGCGGAGCAGATATTGGCCCATTAAAAGAGAATAATCCCGGTATCGTATTAATGGAATACCGTCCGGATAGTCAGCGATATTTTGATATCCATCATTCTGCGCTGGATATTTTTGAAAACGTAAACCGAAGAGAGCTTGAATTAGGTGGAGCCTCTATGGCAGCATTTATTTATTTAATTGATCAGCATAGGATGAAATAAGAGATAGATCATAGATTATGGTTGATAGACCCCTGTGATGAAATTAACTATGATCTGTAAGACATAAACTAATCAACTTGGAAAACCTAGAACCTGTTATTAAGAATGATCCATATATAGCATTACGATTTCGTGAATTTCGTTCCTATATCGGAATGCGGTTCTTCTTAACATTTGCCTATCAAATACAAGCCGTTGTAATTGGCTGGCATATTTACCAGCTTACCAAAGATCCCTTATCATTGGGGCTTATTGGTTTGGCAGAAGCTATTCCGTCTATCACCATCGCACTTTATGGCGGATATGTGGCCGATAAATCTGACAAGAAAAAATTGCTCATCTGGATTATCTCGGCTATGACATTTTGTTCTTGTATCCTTTTTCTGATCACCATGCCTCAGGCAACACATTATGCGTCTCAAGGATCTCTTATTATCCTGATATATGTAATGATATTTGGAATTGGTATTGCCCGTGGCTTTTATTCGCCCGCAGCCTTCTCCTTAATGGCCCAGATCATTCCCAAAGAACATTACCCTAATTCATCTACCTGGAACAGCGGAAGCTGGCAAACGGCATCTATTATTGGTCCTGCAGTTGGCGGCTTATTATATGGGTTTAGTGGCGTTACATCTTGTTTTGTAACTATTATCGTATTTATGCTTTTATCATTGGTTTGTATTGTGTTTTTTGTAGACAACCATCATCCTCATTTTATTCCCAGGGAAAATATTTATAACAGTCTTTCTGAAGGGATTCGTTTTGTTTTTAAAAGTCGTATGTTATTAGGGGCTTTAAGCCTGGACTTATTTTCTGTATTTTTTGGCGGAGCAGTGGCTCTAATGCCTGTATTTGCACACGATATTTTGAAAGTAGGCTCAGAAGGTTTGGGCATTATGCGTGCCGCTCCGGCAGCTGGTGCTGTCATCACCATGTTTATGATGACCAGATATCCTCCTATGGGTAAACCCTGGCGTAATTTGCTATTTGCCGTTACCGGGTTCGGGCTTTCTATTATTGCTTTTGGCTTATCCAAAAATTTCTACCTCTCGCTCATATTCTTATTTTTTGAAGGAGCCTTTGATAGTGTGAGTGTTATTATCCGTTCCACTATTCTGCAATTATTAACTCCCGATGAAATGCGTGGACGGGTATCTGCTGTAAACTCTATGTTTATTGGATCTTCCAACGAGATTGGCGCTTTTGAATCTGGTGTTACCGCCCGCTTAATGGGAACCATACCCTCTGTATTATTTGGCGGAACCATGACCTTAGCCGTAGTAGCAGTTACTTACCTGAAAACAAAACGCTTAATCCCGCTCAGTTTAAAACAGATTAACCCGCATTAAGAGGTTTGTCTTTTTTCTTATTCATCCGAAAGATTATTAACGCTATTATGCACAAGACCGGCTATATGTTTTAGTTCTTGCAGGGGAAGGCCTCTGAGTGTATGATACAGGTTATCCTCTTCCGGTTTATGCTGCATTTGTTTTAAGGGATGATTATTGTGTAAAATGGTATGAGCATTTTCTTGCCAGGCCATCAGGTCGTTAGGTGTACAGTTTAGTAGGATGCAGATCTTTTCCAGATGATCAAAACGTATATTCCTAATTTTATTGTTAAGCAGGTTATTTGCACTATGGGGTGTACCTCCTGCTTTCATCACTGCCGTATAGACATTTTCTATTCCCTCATTTTAAAAGCTAATGGAAAGCAAGACTGTAAAAATGGAATGTAAAATTCAAAATACAGAAACTAGTATGATAGATAATTAAAAAAAGACAGAGAAAATAGTTCTGTCTTTTCTTACGGTAGACTACGATGGTCTATTTATTAAATAAAGAAAGTTTCTAAACAAAAAGGAGCTCCAAAATTGGAGCTCCTTTTTGTTTAGAATTTTATTAAAGAACTTATTCAATAATCATTTTCATGGTTTTAACATTCGATGCTGTACTTACTTTAACCACATAAACTCCTTTTGGTAAGTTACTCCAATCACATGTTTGTGTGTAAAAAGCATCCTGGTTAGTGATCTGTACATTGGCTACTTTCTTTCCGGATAAATTAAATACATCAACACTTGCATTTTCTTTATCTGGGTTTAGTATACTAACTGCTACAGAACCATTGCTTGGATTTGGAGAAACAAAAGCATCAAATGTGCTTTTTAAGGCTCCGCTTACATCCACAATCTTAGAGTAGGTAAAGTCACCATTTTGGTCTACCATTTTAAGACGGTAGTAATAGGTGTTTACACTGCTTACTAAGTTATTATCTGTAAAGCTATAGTCTAACACTTTTTTGCTATCTCCTGCGGCAGCAACTACATTGATCTTCACAAAATCAACACCGTTTACCATACGCTCTACATCGAAATGAGACGTATTAGATTCATTTGCAGTACTCCAGGCTAAATGATTAGCATGTTCTGATGCTTTACCGCTAAAGGAAACTAAATCTAATGGTAATGCAAGTGTAGTTACCTCATCGGCACCAATATATGGCGAAGATGCCGGACGAGCCTGGTCATCAAAATCAACACCTGCTATCGCAGCTCCTGCATAATTAATATCTTTTACTGCCGGGTTTAAATGTAAATTAGCTTGAAAGCCCGGAGTAACTTGAAAAAACTCTGGAAGAAAACTTACAGATACAGCATCTTTTCCTGAATTAGTTTTCCATGCAGCCAGAGTTTGACTTGGTACTGCAGCAGCAGATGTTAAACTATTTATAGATCCAACGGCAAAACCTGTATTACCTGCAGTTACATAATAAATATTATTATTAAGAGTCAGGTTTGCAAAAGGAGCGGCATAACCTAACCCGATAGCAGTACTTCTTAAAATTGCAGATTGATTTGTAGCTGTACTTGTATTATATAATATATTATTCCGTACATCTACGTTAGGGTCACTACCATTAATAGCAAGAGCAAAATTAGGAGCAGTTACAGTTCCATGAGCGCCAACCATAGCTACCGAATTATAGTAAACCTTTACAGCAGCACCGGTAACACCAGTAGTTCCTCCCAAAAAGATTCCAGAAGCAAAATCAGGGGAAGTCCCATTACTGTTAACACCAGCTATCATATTATTAGCTATGGTACTGGTACCTGATGGAACACTTGCATATGCAATGCCACTGGCAGAATAGCTGTTACTATTAACAACATTATCAATAGTATTACCGGTAATAACCGCATTGATCACTTCAAAACCACTAACAGCAGTTGAGTTAGTAACAATTCCTGAAGGAAATCCTGCATTAATGGCTATATTATCGAAACTATTAGTACTGTTAACAATATTTTTAATAACATTTTTAGTTATTTGTACACCATCTTCATTAAATACAGCAATACCATTACTTACATTAGCAGGTGCACCTTGACCCATGCTATTGAGTGTAATATTCGTTCCTGTATTTTTAGTAGTCGCATTTCCTTTAGTATATATTCCATATAAACACGTGCTAATTAGATTATTTTGTATCGTAGTATTATTATTTGCCACCACTGGTATTGCATTAATACTGCTATTATCGCTGCTAACTATACCATAGTTTGTAATATTAGATTTTCCCGTTATAACACAGTTTTTAACGGTGTTATTAGTTGCCGCATTACCAGCGTTGCTTGAAATCCAAATCATGCCTGATGTATTCGAATTTCCACCTACAAAAGTTAAGTCTTGTGAATTACTTCCACTATTTGAACCATTAATAGTTACATAATCAACACCATTTAATTGGATAAGACTACTAGCAGTAGTGTTAGTGCTGGTAAACGTTAAAACATTAGCACTTGCAGGCTTAATAGTGACTGTATTTGTTGCACTACTTCCTACATTTGCATTAATTACAATTGGATAAGTTTCTGTTTGGGCTGGTGCATATAGATCAAAGGTTACCGCACCCACTATTTTTCTCTGATTTAATTGAGTAACAGCAGCTGTTAATGATGGGTAAAATTTTCCAGAACCAACTGTATACAATCCCGACATAGTACCCGTACTCGTATATACATCCGGTGTACCGGCATAATTATTTGTGATAGGTGGATTTGAATTTAATCCGGTTGATACAATATCCTGACCTGCACTGGTGTATACAGATACGTTTGGAGTAGCAACTAAATCTTGTGCAACAACATAATATTTAACCTGATCAGTGCCTGTAACGCCACTTGTTGCCGGGTTAAATGTAAAGGTAAACGTATTGCCTGCTGGATTTGCTCCTTGCACAGCTGTATAAGAAGCTGCATTATTAATTTTATAATACAAAACAGGCATACCACCAGTGGGACCTGTAGTAGTTGACACACCCGAAGCATCACTAATAGTTGCTGTTAGAGTCACACTTGTTCCAGAAGGTGAGTCACTAAGCGCAGTATATGAAATAACAGGGCCGTTATTATCAATGGCTGTAAAGTTTCCTTCATCGGCACCAATATCCGGCGTTGAACCATTCCTTGAGCCAACAGCATCATAGTCATCAGCATAACCAGAAATAGGTAGTCCGTTACCTTCAACTAAGGTAGGAGTACTCGTATTGATATGAAGAAAATTAGTTGTACCAGATGTAGCTAGAAAAGGAGGGTTTTCTGTAACTGAAGCCTGATCTTGATTTTGGCCTCCGTTGCCCGTAGTAAACACACTTTTGAATGATGCTAAATTACTGGATTGGTTCGTGCCATCATTAAAAATAAAATGGCCTGATCCGGTACCTGCATAAAACAAGTTAGTATTAGAGGTAGCAGCATATTTTGTTTTATCTACACCACCTGTCCTTTGAAAAGCTACTGTTATACCAGTCCCATTATTTGTACTGTTATTTACAAAAATATTATTTCTTAAATTTAATGTTGCTGTATTTTGAGCTAAAATATCAGCAGACCCGAAATTGGCTCCGGTGCTAGTTGCATTTAGATGAATTGTATTATAATACGCATTAATTGTAGAATTACCTGATATAAGTATCCCGAATACTCCTTGACCACTACTAGGTGATTTCAAATCACCAATTAAGTTATTACTTATATTCCAGGTTGTACCATTATTAAGAGAAATACCTTCTGCCAAACCAACTGCACCATCAGCGCTTAAATTGCGTATTTCATTTTTCGAAATATTAACGGTAGCACTAGCGCCTTGACGATATATTGCATTTACAGTTGCCGAGCCAGTACCAGTTGTAGTAAAATTAAGTCCGTTAATTTTATTATTGCTTATTGTAGCTGTATTAACAGCTGAATTTGCATATATGCCATAGATATTCCCTGTGACAGTACTACTTGCTGTAACAGTTAAACCACTAATAGTATTACTATCGTATGTTTCTGATGTTGGAGATGTAGCATTCACAAATCCCACAAGTAGTGCTGTAGTACCACCTGTAGAATTGGAAAAAGTATTATTAGTAAGTGTATTATTTGCACAGTTAACAGCTGATACTCCTGTAATAATACAATAAAAACCCCCTGATCCGGTTTTTGCGTTATTTGATATATTATTATTATTTAATGAAAGAGTTTGTGAATCTCCGGCATTAATACCTACAAGTAAACCTGTTCCTGAAAGTGTATTATTAAGTACTGAATTATTTGCCCCAACAGTTCCAATAGTAAAAAATGTAGGATTACCGCTATTACTAATACCAGTAAAAGTTCCGCTAGTTGAAGTTACAGTATTTCCAGAAGCACTTACACCAACCTGATTGCCGTTTATATTAGCAACTGTAGAACTGCCTGTATTACTAATACCCATAAAGTCTCCGGTGCTTAATGAAGCCGTATTGCTGTATATATTAGTACTCGTAATATTAAGAGTTGAAGGGCTGCCCGTATTACTAACAGCTGTAAAGTCTCCGCTACTTGTGGAAGTAATAGCATTGCTAAATATGTTATTACCTGCCATATCAACGGTTGCGGGGTTAGCTGTATTACTAATACCAGTAAAACTTCCAGTAGTTGAAGTTAAATAGGAGCAATTTTTAATCACATTATTAGAAATAGAAATCAAATTAGAAGCGCCTCCGCTACCTGCCGAATTTTCAATAGCAGTCAAAGGACTAGACGTTGCGCCGGATGTCAAGCTTATAGTATTCTGCACTATATTAAAACTAGCACCAGCAGCTGCATTGTTACGAATGCCGTATAAGGCACTATGGTGGGCAATACCACTGCCTGCAATATTATTGATCGTATTATTAACAATATATGAATTGTATTGTGCCAAGGTAACAATACCAGCAGCTGGAGATGAAACTCCACCATTCCCAAAGTTTTGGATAATATTACCACTTGTTGATACTGAAGGATTTCCAATTCCATTTCCAGAATCAGATCCAATATATGGTGATACATTAGTAGTACAACCAATTAAAGCAATACCTACATTACAATTTTGTATGGTATTTTTGTAAAATCCGTTATTCGCATTTCCACCCGGGGAAGTTGTAGAGGAAAGTGCCGTTGTAGGGGCTGATACCAACGCATTTACAACAGCAATACCTACAGAACCATCTGCAAACGGAGCTGTACCTGCGGTATTATTATTTCTATCTAAAGTAATCGTACAATTTTGAATGAGGTTATTTTGAGCACCATTACTTGCGCTTGCTTTATATAAAGCAAAACCATATTCCATACTTGCATTACCTGAATTATTATCTTTCAAGGTAAATCCATCAATAGTTACAAAATCAGATCCCTGTAAATTCCAAATACCGTTTTGAGCTGTAGTAGTAGTAGGAGTAGCTGTACCCCCTGAAGGTGCAATAATAGTATATGTACCTCCACTAGCATTTACAAACTTAATAGGATTAGCATTCGTTCCTGTTGCAGTTATAGCAAGTGGAGCACTAGGACTTTCTGACAGATTTGCATAGTTAGCAGATATATTGAATGTAACACCACCACCACCAACGCCCTGAGTGTTTAAAGCCGCAATAGCTAATTCAACTGAAGTATAACTATCACTTGGAAGACTACCTATTCCTTTTACACCCGTAAGCTGTGCAAATGATAACAAAGGAGCTGCCAGCAATATTGCCAGGAGCCATTTGTTTTTAATTGTTTTCAGTAAAATTTTTTTCATGATTTTTTAAGATTGGTTTTTAGGTTAGAGAAAGTATTAAGAATAATTGAAATCAAACTGAGCGTATTTTAAAAAATATATTGTGCTAAATTACAACTTTATTTATAAGAGAAGCAATATTAGAGTTAAATATTTTGCTGTGTATTCAAAATTTTACATTTAAAGCCGCTTTTACACAGAAATATGGTAGCTATAAAAATAAACAAGTTTCTGATGAGCAGAAACTTGTTTAACCTAACCAATTATAAACCCATTAAAAATGAGGTTTGCTGTAGGGGAAGGAGTCGAACCTTCACGAAGTAGTTATGTATTCTGCCTAAGCATCCTATTTCCCGAACCTTCGCCACCGAGACAAGGAGGTGTGTCTGCCAAATTTCACCACCCTACAGTGTGTAAGCAAATATATTTCTTAATTGCTTGATACAAATGTAAAGGAATTACATATTCACTGCAAATATTTTAAACAAAAAAGATAATTTTTATGTATATCGTATTTATATTTGATTAATTTTAATATAATCATAATTCGATATGCAAAATAGTACTCAAAATTCCCAACTTGATAATCTGGATATTCAGATTCTTTGCATCCTTATGGAAGATGCCACTATTCCCTACACTGAAATAGCAAAAAAACTAATCGTATCCGGTGGTACTATTCATGTACGAATGAAGAAAATGCAGGATTTAGGCGTGATACAAGGATCTCATTTACTCATTAATCCACAGAAACTGGGATATGACGTGTGCGCCTTTCTGGGAATCTTCCTTGAAAAGGGGTCGCATTATAAAGATGCCGTTGAAAACTTAAAACAGGTTAAAGAAATTGTTGAGCTACATTATTGTACAGGTGCATACAGCATGTTTGCTAAAATCATTTGCCGAGATACCAATCATTTAAGGCATGTATTAAATGAAGAGATTCAGGCTATAAAGGGCATTCAGCGTACCGAAACATTTATTTCTCTGGAAGAGAGTATTAAGCGGCAGGTTAGTCTGGTATAAAGTATCGATTAGCAAGAGTATCAGGATAATTTATGTTTAACAAAAACTGTAAATGGTTTAATTTTAGAGCAAAGAATAAGGATTTATAGATCTTTATTCTTTGCTCTTGATTCTTTAATCCTGTGTAGTCCTTTTCTTGTTGTTTAACAGAACACCAATTTTTATACCTGCGGTATATCCCAATCCGGAATCTCCACCACCGACCAATGCAAAATGATTCTCAGGCAAAAGATTACTGTCTCTACTGTTATTATCAAATGCATAACCTAATCCCACATAAACGTCAATTAGAAAGGCATCACCTAAAACCCATTGTTTACCTCCATTTACCAAAAAACCTCCGAAAACTACCGTTTTACGTGTTATTACCTCGGTAGTTTGCGGATCGAAAAAGGTAGAATTACTTTCATCTTCTCCGTATACGCCCAATATTACTTCTGGTTTGGCATAAAGCCCTTGTAATACATGACTGTATTTTTCAGTATTATTTACAAAATCAGGGATTTTAGAAAACTTATAACCTGCACCCAAAAAGGCTCCGGCAGCATTACGATATTTAACTTCAGTACCATAGTAATTATCAAGCTCCTGGCGCTTTCCCAAGCCTATTATACCTAATGCTAGCTCATAACTTCTTCCAGGTCGCATATTATGTTCGAAGTTTATTTGAGTGTAGCCTAATAAAGGAGCTAAAAAATTAAGTTTTATTGCATTCTTAGATTGGTCTGCATACAGTTCTGGATCTTTTAAATTACTTTGAAAAGATTCTGTGCGGCCATTTTGATAAACAATCTTTAAAATCTTGCCCTTGTCTAAAGAGTAGATCGGACCATTTTGATCAGCATAAATAATGTATTTTACTTCATTGGTTCCTACTTCTGTTACTTTGGCATCCACAACATCTCCACCTTTTTTGTAAATTTTATCTTGCGCTAGGGCACTAAAAGAAAGAACGCATGCGAAGAGTAACAAGAATAGATAGTTTAATTTTTTCATTTTTAATTTGGATAAGGTTTATATTAAATAATTAATTATAACTAAGACACCCCTACAAGGGTTTACCCCTACTTAATGGCTTAATTTTTAAGATTATTTTAGGTAATTTAAGAATAACAAGAGTAATATTTTATTGCATCCCGACAGTCTTTAGCCAAAACTCGTATTCTATTTCTCTACGTATAATACACTTTTTACGGCTTTAATTACACGTTCGGCATTGGGTAATGCTTCTTTAATTAGTGTAGGTGCATAAGGCAAGGGTACATCAGCACAAGCTATACGTAAAACGGGTGCATCCAGAAAATCGAATGCATCTTTTTGGACTTTAAACGTAACTTCTGTAGCAATAGAGCCTAATGGCCATGCTTCTTCTACAAAAACCATTCGGTTTGTTTTCTTTACAGAATTAATTACGGTTTCATAATCAATGGGGCGAACGGTACGCAAATCAATTACTTCTGAATTAATTCCTTCTTTTGTTAATTCTTCCACAGCGGGCATAACCACTCGCGAAAGCATTTTACCAAAAGTTACAATGGTTACATCTGTTCCTTCTTTTACAATGTTTGCTTTACCTAATGGGATGTAATATTCTTCTTCGGGTACTTCGCCTTTATCACCATACATGACTTCAGATTCCATAAAAATAACAGGATCCGGATCGATAATAGATTGCTTTAATAAACCTTTGGCTTCATATGGACTAGATGGAATAACTACTTTTAGACCCGGACAGTTGGCATACCAGCTTTCGAAATTTTGCGAATGTTGTGCCCCAAGCTGACCAGCATTACCAGTCGGGCCACGGAAAACGATGGGGCATGAAAACTGACCGCCACTCATAGAAAGAATTTTGGCGGCAGAATTCACTACCTGATCTATAGCAACAAGAGAGAAATTAAACGTCATGAATTCTATAATGGGGATTAAACCATTCATGGCAGCTCCCACGCCAATCCCTGCAAAACCTAATTCGGCAATAGGTGTATCAATCACACGTTTCGCACCAAACTCATCCAACATTCCCTGACTTACTTTATAAGCACCATTATATTCGGCAACTTCCTCTCCCATTAAAAAAATTTTCTCATTTTTGCGCATTTCTTCATTTAATGCTTCGCGAAGTGCTTCTCTAAACTGTATTTCTCTCATGTATAATTCAATTTTGGAACGCAAATATAAGTTTAATGTTTGAAAACAAAATTGTGTGCAAGGCTCTGCACTATTGGGCTATTTAAGACTTAGATTGATCCTCTTCCTCGCCTTCTGCTTTTTCAAGTAGATTTAAGGGTTGCTGAAAGTTTGTGCGCACAAATGTGCACCAATTGCAATCTTCTTTTCCGCAACCCTGAGTAAATTCATGATTTTTAATCCGAGTGTATGTATCTTTAATCTGCGATCTTACAATATCTAAATCTTCTGGTGTGATGACTACTTTCTGCTTGATATATTCTCCTTTTTCCGGTTCTAAGAAATCGAATTCTGTACTTACCACCCGCCAATCTTTACGCCTGTCATTATCTACCAGCAATTTATAATAAACTCCCTGCCGCCAATAATCTCCGCCGTTGGGTAATTTCTCATCCGGACGTTTGAATTTGGGTTTTGCCCGTTCATAACTTCCGGTCTTATAATCTACCACATTTACATCGGTACCTCTAAATTCTATCTTATCTAAAACACCTTTTACAGGAATACCATCTACTTCTACATTCTTAATGGCATATTCAGTCACCGTAAATTTTTCCCAGGTATGGATATATTTATTATAATATTCAGGCAGGATTTTTTCTCCATATTCCATTCGGCGTTTAAACTGCTCGTTGGTAAATGCCTCACGGTTACGACGCATGTACCAGTTAAAATCATCCATGAATTGTTTGAGACTATGAAATTCATTATTATTATCCGGCAAAGACCGAAACAATTTATTTAACGCCCAATGTGCCGCCGAACCAAATGTCATGGTATCATTTTTACCACTTGGAACCTGTATAAGATTTTGGAAGTAAAATTTAAGAGGGCAATCCAGGTAATTATTTAAATGGGTAACACTTAATGAATAATTTTCAAGAAGATGATTGATGTATTGTGTATCTACCAATCCGATATTCGGACGCTCATCTTGTGTGAATTGAAGAACAAAGAAATCGGTTAAAACATCTTCAGAAACCACTGGATATTTTATTTCCATATCGGTTGCAGCCAATATCTCACCAATAAAAACAGTAGGTTCTAATTCTTTTCCTTTTGTATCCTGTTCGGGATAAGAGATGTATAAATGCTTTTTAGCACGGGTTAAGGCTACATAGAACAAGCGGCGTAACTCTTCTTCATCTTTGGATGATGGTAAAGATGAAAACATGGTATCGGGCATTTTATAGCCGGAATTCATTTTCCGTTTTTTCTCCCAAACATTTTTAGTGCTGCCAATTAAATAAACATATTCAAACTCCAAACCTTTAGAACCGTGGCAGGTAAGGAAGTTTACACCCTGTTCATTAAAAATATGCTGGTTCAGTTCTAAAGAAAGATCGTTTTCTTTCAGCAGATCTAGCAGCATCACAAATTCTTTCAATTTAAGATCCGGTTTTTTACGGCTTTCTTCTTTTAAAAAGTTGAATAAGGATGACAGGACTTGCATCAACCAGGTTTTATCAGGTGATTTTAGGATATAAGCTAAAATTCCGCCCCGCACCATAATCTTTTCAAATAAACCCTGTAAAGTGAGATTGCTTACTTCTTTAATCCAGAATTCAAGATCATCACTTAAGCGCTTCAGGTGTTTATGGCTTTCGGTATCAAATAAGGTGGTTCCTGTTTTTCGTGCTAAATCATAGATCTTTGAACGAATTGATATTTTATCTTTATGGTGTCTGTTATATTCATTTATCTCTACGCTGATTTTTGCGGTATCCATAGGTTCAATGCTATAAAAATCATAATGCATAATCTCAAACAGTAATTCATCGCCACTATATGAAAATTCATTTTCCATAACCAGGTAACGCAGGATATTAATCATCTTCATCCCGAAAGGCTCTTTTAAAATGTTAACCTTCCGTTTTGTATTAACCGGAATACCTTTTAAATGAAAATACCTGGCTAATTCTTCGCCCGAGCGATGCTCTTTATAAATTACTGCGATATCTTGCGGTGCAACACCATCCTGTAAAAGTGTATCAATTTCATCTGTAATAGCTGCAAATTCATGGAATTGGCTGGGATATGCTTTAATTTGTGGGCGGATGATGGTATTTCCATGTGATTCATGGCGTGCTGTTAAGTTTTTACTTAAGCCCGGGAGTTTAATTCGTTCTGTATTGTTCTCAATTAAAACCTGCGCCGTATCCAGAATATGCTGTGATGAGCGATAATTATCGGTAAGCATGACGTGATATAGATCATTAGCATAACGGGAATTGTATTCTTCTATATTCTGAATATTTGCACCCTGAAAACGAAATATAGACTGATCATCATCGCCAACTACAAAAATATTAGGTGTTTCCCAATAGCTAATCAGCAATTGAATTAGTTCGTTTTGCGCACCACTCGTATCCTGGTATTCATCTACCAAAACATAAAGAAAACGTTCCTGGTAGTTCAACAGAAATTGCTCGTCAGTTTTAAAAGCATTGAGTACCCAAAGGATCATATCGTCATAATCATAACGGCCCATATCACGCATCATCTGCTGATATTTTGGAAACTCATTAACGGCGACACTTAGTTTTTCGAGGTTTTCTTTTAAGATATCAAAAGCAGGTTTTAGAGATCCCGCTTCTTTATTAAGATATTTTTTTGCGTATTTATATTCTTTATAATAATCTGAGCCTGCATCGCAATCTTCAACCAGACAAATAAATTCATCGATCTTTTCGTTCACATATTCTGGTGTCCAATCTTCCCGTTTCATTACTGAAAATAACTGCTGTAAACGGCTTACTTCATAATACACATCACCACGATAACGCTTAAGCGGATGATCTTTCCCGAAGCTATCCACCAGTTTGCGAAACAGGTCCATACGTTCCAGGTCTGAAATGGCATCCAATTCCATCTTGCCGAAATAGTCCAGATTTTCCTGGATAATATCATTACAAAAAGCATGGAATGTGTAAATATTCACACGATAAGCCTCCGGACCAATAAAATCGAAAAGGCGTTTTCGCATGGCAACTGCACCAGCATCTGTATAGGTAAGACATAAAATATTGTGAGGTTGGGTATCGGTATCCAGCAATATTTTCCCGATGCGTGCAGCCAGAATTTGCGTTTTGCCAGTTCCAGGCCCGGCAATAACCAGTACAGGGCCTTCGATTTGGTTGACTGCTTTCAGCTGATTTTCATTCAGGCGCTCAAGCGCTTGAAGGAAGTTATCGTTGTATTTAGATCTGATTTGCATAGGTGTTGAAGGTACTGCTTTTTGTTGTCAGGTGGAAGCACAAAAGTTGATAAATGGCAGGGTAAAATTTCGCACAGTACTCGCAGGTTGGGAAATGGCAGGGTAAGATTTCGTACAGTGCTTATACAATTTTTGACCGGGCCAGAAACAACCGAAAACACACGATAAACTAAAACCAGCAGCCCAATAAATTTAAAATATGCCTCAACATAGGGGAATGTTGCATTTAGTATTGTCTTACCAATAATATTAAATAAAAACTCAATTCATGAAAAAGGCATTATTTTTAGCTGCGTGTATATTAGTTGCAGGAGTAACCAAGGCACAAACAACAACATCTACTTCATCCACATCTGATGATGTCCAATTTGGCATAAAGGCTGGGGCTAATTTCTCTAACATTATAAAGGTAGGGAATGACGATTTTAAAACTTCATTTAAACCCGGTTTCAATGTTGGTTTATTTGCAGAAATTCCTGTCACAAATGGTTTAGCGTTTGCTCCGGAAGTGGTGTATTCACAAACGGGTTATAAACGAACCGGTAACAGTTTAGTACTTAAGGAACCCGTTGCATATTCTGTTACTTCAAACTTTATTGAAGTACCTCTTTTAGCCAAAATAAAGGTTGTTGATGATTTTAATGTGGTATTAGGTCCACAGGTTTCATTTCTTCTCTCCACTCCAAAGGCTGTTTTTAAACAAGGTTCTCCAGAATATCAGGCTACTTTTAAAGAGGAAAATAAAAACTTAAATAAAGTTTATGCCGGAGGTGTTATAGGTGCAGGGTATGACATTACACCAGAATTTAACATTAATGGACGTTATGCTTTAGATTTTCAAAAGAATACTAAAAAGGCAGGTTCAGAAATCCCTCGATATGCAAACCAAAGCTTTCAGTTGGGTTTAGGGTACAAATTTTAATACAGTTTCTTTTTGCTTCATTAATCCTGCTTTGCATAAATAAAGCAGGATTTTTTTATTTGATGGCTTTAACCCGCCTGTGTTGTCAGGTGGAAACACCGGAAAATTAAACACTATTGAGTTATCCCATCCCCATACTTAAAAAAAGCATTGATATTAACTGGCAATTTACCGCTTGCTTTTAATTGGCCCAGGATTACTTTGGCAGTGGCTTTTTGCAATTCATCATTTTGCTGATAATTCATAATTAATGTTTTGCTTTGCTCTATACCCGGTAAACCTGCAATGGAATAGGGATTTGCAAATACACAGACCATAGTGTTCATTTTGGCCAGATTTGCAATAAATATCTTCACTCCTGTGGAATAATCTAATACGTTTTGCGGACGCTTACGCATATCATGGAGTTCTACAATGATCTGTTCATAATCCTTTAGTTCCTTACTCACATTTAAAATATCCTTTCCGGAAGCATCTTTGGCTAAAATAAAATTCAATGAATTACTAAACTGAGGCTTTAATTCTTTTTGAAGTATGCTCAAATCAGCATTACCAATACTAACAAGAGCTGTTTTTTTCGAAAAATCAATCCCTTTAATCAGGCTGTCGCTATTTAAAATGGTTACCGCAGCATCTGCTAAACGTTGATTTAAAGCCTGGGCTTCCGGGCCGTTAAGATCTGGAATAATGTTATTTAAATTGACAGGTTTAACACTATCCAAACCGACCCAATATTTAGCATTTAACACTTTTTTTACACTTTCATTGATCCGTTCCCAGGTAATTTGTTTATGACGAATAGCTTTTCGGATCATTTTTATAGCCCGTTTTGTATTTTGGGAAAGCTCTAATACGTCATTTCCGGCAATAATTCCACGTACATCTGCTTCCCCATTAGGGAAAAATTTAATCACTCCTTTCATCTCCATCGCATCAGAAAAAACTATCCCTTTAAATCCCAGTTCATTTTTAAGAACACCGGTAACTATAGGTTGAGATAATGTAGAGGGTAAATGTGGCGTATTATCCATAACCGGAATGCTCATATGTGCAACCATAATTCCGGATGCGCCTTGTTTGATCAACTCTCGAAAAGGGTATATTTCTAAGGAATCTAAACGGGCTCTTGTAAATGGTAATTGTGGAAGATCCAAATGAGAGTCTACATCCGTATCACCGTGTCCGGGAAAATGCTTTAAGCTTACCAGGATGTTTTGATCCTGCAAACCTTTCATATAAGCGCCGACCTTAGCTGTTACATTATATTTATTATCTCCAAAAGAACGAAAGCCAATGACCGGATTTTTAGGATTATTATTGATATCGGCATCTGGAGCAAAATTTACATGCATTCCAAGTCGTTTAAAATCTGAGGCGATCTGTTTCCCCATCTCATAAATCAAGCTGTTATCCTGTATGGCACCTAATGTCATTTGATAAGGATAAGATATCGTGCTATCTAAGCGCATACCTAAACCCCATTCTCCATCCATGGCAATCAGTAATGGAACTTTTGATATAGACTGATATTGATTTGTAAGTGCAGCTTGCCTGCCTGGACCACCCTGGAAAAAAACTAAGCCTCCTATATGTTGTTTCCGAATCACCTTGGCAATTGAATCTTCAAAACGCTTGCCTTTATCTGTATGGGCCCGAATCATAAAAAGCTGAGCAATACGATCATGCTTACTTAGTTTTTTGAAAACAGAATCTACCCACAGATTAGGATCATTTAAGGTTTCAACAAATGGCTTTTTACTTTGCGCAAAGCTGATAAAAGGGATGACAAACAATAGAAAAAGCAGTAGTTTAATTTTATTCATAAAAATATGCATAAACGATATTTGTTTTAAGAACTCCTATGTTCTTAGCCGATAACTAAAGTAGAAATTATACTATACATCCTCTTATATAAACTTATTTTCATTTTGTTTTTCAAAATAAAATCAATCAATGTGTATTGAAAAAAGTACAGTTATGTCAGGGTTTATGTCCCGAGCTAGCATATTTTCATACAGAAGTGAACTAATTTTAAAAAATGTATATAAAGTGTGTTCTTCAATGCTTTAGGGTATACTTTTAACAATTAAATAAACTTCCACAGACTAAAATTGGCATAGTTTTTCTAAGAAGAGTGTTAATTAAATAAAAACAGAACTCATGAAAAAAGTATTGATTTTAGCCATAGGTGTATTAGTTGCTGGAGTAGCTAATGCACAAACACAAACAAACGCATCAACATCTGGTGATGTAAAATTTGGCATTAAGGCTGGTGCCAATCTCTCCAACATTATAAAAACCGGAGACGACAATTTTAAAACCGAATATAAACCAGGTTTCCATGTTGGTTTAACTTTAGAAATTCCTATTGTGGATCGTTTATCTTTTGCACCAGAAATAGTTTACTCACAGAAGGGTTATAAACATACCGGAACTAGTACATTCTTTAACGAACCAACAGAGTATTCTCTAACTTCTAATTTTGTTGAAGTACCTATTTTAGCCAAAATACAAGCTGCAGATAGTTTCAGTATTGTATTAGGCCCTCAGGTTTCATTCCTTACTTCAACTACAGAGACGTTTAAACAAGGCTCTAGCGCTTATCAAAACACCGTTAATGAGGATAATAAAAAATTAAAGAAAAGCCTAGTTGGTGGAGTTATAGGCGCCGAATTTGATATAGCATCACAACTTAGTTTAAATGCACGTTACGCTTTAGACTTTCAAAAGAACAATGAAAATGGAACCTCTGAAACACCCAAATACAAAAACCAAGTATTTCAGGTGGGCTTAGGATACAAGTTTTAAAAAATAGTTTAGTAATAATTTAGTTATCCCGTTCTGCATTGCAGAACGGGATTTTTATTTGTAGCTTAACCAATGTAAGTGGTTAAAATTAAATAGATACTTTATTTATTATTTCTCCTCATAGTAGTATCTGTAGTATTATTATTCCTTCTACTCGTGTCAGTTTGTTGCCCTCCTTGCCTTTGTCCTGCTTGGCCACTGGAATTTGTTGTGCTACCCTGACCCTGGCCAACTGTATCAGTTGTGCTGTTGTTGTCTGTGGTAGAATCTCCACTTTGATTATTTCTGTTTTTAGAATTACATCCCATAAATGCCATTCCGGCAACCAGTAGGATTGTTAAGAGTTTTAATTTCATAAGAGTATGCTTTTAATGTAATTTATCATATGATAACAAAAAATATGAGCGATAGATTTTTATATTATAAACTTTTATTAAGGTCTCATAATTTATCGGAAGCAGAAATTGAATTCCGGATAGAAAAGGTTAAATTAATGCTTAAAACATACTTTTTTAAAAAGGGCAGGAATTTTATTCTCTTTTGGGAGGAGGGAAACCGCATATTTTACTTCATTGTATCACTTTTGTTTACATACAATGTTCCGTTCTTTAGCCTTTCTATAATATCTAAAGCACGTTTAATGCGGACATCTACACTTTTAGCAGTTCGGATATAATAAATAAAACCTCTTTTTCTGCCTGGCAGCATGGCTTCAAAGAGTTGTTTTCCCCAATCATCCTGTTCCAAAACTTCCTCTAATTCTTCGGGTAGTAGCAAGCCATTATTTAAATCTGTGCGAATTGTAATTTGGAAAGGGGTATCAGAAAGCAACCCATGCTGCTTAATTAGTATGAGGCTGGCTATAATCACATAATCTTTTCCTCTTGGATTCAGGGCACATGGAAATTCTGCTTGTCCTTTTATAGAGCATAGTATTCGAACAGCACCTTTTGGCTGTCTGAAAATTTTCGCAACTTCTTCCGGCAATATAATCAAATGATGGATCATCGGCCCGTCAATGGGAGAAAGGTAGGCGGTAAAAGATACGGGTCCGGCAATGTCCATCATCAAATATAAAAATAAGCTTACACTTAATTTGATCTGCTTAATTTACTATTTTAATCCTGCTTTAATCCTGTAGATATTCCAAAACGAACATAACCATATCTATCACGATAGTATATATTATAAGGATCTTCGCCATAATATCCACTGGCAAGCATAAAAAAAGCATTATGCATAAATGGGAAGCTATAATTGACAGAAACTTCTGTATTCAACCTTTTTTGGGCAGACAGAAGTTCATAATCCGCCATTTTATTTACCGCATATGAAATCTCTAGGCTTAATCGAAGAGCTTCTTTTTCAAGTGTCCTGTTAACAGAGTTGTTTTGTTGGTATTTCTCATCTTTTTGACCATATCGGATGTATCGTCGTAAAGAAAAATTATAAAGAAATCGTGTAAAACCATAATCGTTTTTTAAGCCTTGTTCATAGTTAAACCATTTATGCCACTCTAAACCAAAACGGTTATTAAAAGAGTAATACAACCGGCTTTCGGAAGCATGCCGGGTAAAATTTCCATAACGATAAGAAACAGTGAGATAATTTGTGCTAAAATTCCCATTAACCGTATTGATAGATTGATCTGGATTTAAAAAATCTCCATCCTGGCCATTAGAGTGATGTGTAAACCCGAGTTCTGCATATTTATAATGCTCTGAATCTTCATTTAGCCGAAAATAAGCAAGTCCTCCGAGCCGGAAACTGGGTGTCCTCACTCCGGCAGATCTTTCATTTCTTACCCGTACCGTAAAATCAGGAATTACAGCAAAAGCGATAGGCAATTTTTTTGTACCTAATAGCATATAAATAGTGGTTAACTTACCTTCCAGCACATACTTAGATGGGGCGCCAATCTCACCTAAAGGTGATGTATAGGATAATTCGCCATTTTCTTTATACCGTTCAATATATTGCTGATTAGCCCGGCTTGCCGCAGTATCGGCAAGATTTGAATGAGATTTCTGTGCAAAAGCTACAGGAATAATTAAAGAATTACAGACTATAAATAGAAGCCATTTTTTCATAAAAGCATTTTAGCACATTTACGTTAAATTAAGCTTAACAGACTTTAAAGATGTATTTATGAATGTAGGCCTAATAGGCAGATATTAATACTTATATTTCTCTTTCCAAAGAGATTTTAATCGTTCCCTAAGCTTTTCTTCAGCCGCATTTTCTCCAGGATCATACAATAACGTCCCGCTAAGTTTCTCCGGAAAATATTCCTGTGGAGAAAAGTTACCGACGTGCGAATGCGAGTATTGATATTCCTTACCATAACCCAGGTTCTTCATCAACTTGGTAGGAGCATTTCTTAAATGCAAAGGCACCGACTGATCGCCTGTTTCTGAAATCAACTGTTGTGCTTTATTAATTGCTTCATAACTGGCGTTGCTTTTAGGAGAGGAAGCCAAATAGGTTACGGTTTGTGATAAAATGATTCGCGACTCGGGCCAGCCTATTACATTAACTGCTTGGAAACAGGTATTGGCTAAAAGTAAGGCATTCAGATTTGCATTTCCAATATCTTCAGAAGCCAAAATAAGTAACCTGCGGGCAATAAAGGATGGATCTTCTCCGCCAGCAATCATACGAGCCAGCCAGTAAACGGCAGCATTAGGATCGCTGCCACGGATAGATTTGATAAAAGCAGAAATGATATCATAATGCTGTTCACCGGCTTTATCATAAATAGCCATATTCTGCTGAACATGTTTCAGAACAAGATCATTAGTTATCGTGATCTCCGGTTTATTAACTGCATTTACAACCAGCTCTAAAACATTCAGTAGTTTTCTGGCATCTCCGCCGGAAAGGCGAAGCAAGGCTTCATGTTCCTTTATCGTGATTTTTTTCTTTTTGAGATATTCATCTTCTACAATAGCTTTAGCAAGAAGTTGCAGCAGGTCATCCTCACTTAAATGTTTTAAAATATAAACCTGACATCGCGAAAGTAAAGCGGAGATCACTTCAAACGATGGGTTTTCAGTTGTAGCACCAATAAGCGTAACCAAGCCCCGTTCCACGGCACCCAATAAAGAATCTTGTTGCGATTTAGAAAAACGATGAATCTCATCAATAAACAAAACAGGCAGGTTTTCATTTCCTTCCTTTAGTTTGGAGGCTTTATCAATCACCTCCCGAATATCCTTCACTCCCGAATTAATAGCACTTAAGCTAAAAAACGGCCGTTGCAACTGGTGAGAAATGATATAAGCCAAGGTTGTTTTTCCAACTCCCGGGGGTCCCCATAAAATAAGCGAAGGCAAGTTACCGCTTTCAATGGCAAGACGCAGAATAGCTTGGGACCCAACCAAATGTTGTTGCCCCACATAATCATCCAGCAAAGCCGGACGCATACGTTCTGCTAAAGGAGGAACTGTTGCCATTTTAAAGAATAAACGCTGATTTTAAACCTATGATATTAAAGTAATTTAAAATCTTGATTCTTATGCCTTACTGCTAGTTTTTATTTAAGCTATAGCCCCATTTCCTTATCCTGGTAATCCTGAACTAATTCTATCGCATTCGTCACAGAATCGCCAACTATGGTAATAAAAGAACCTTGCTTAGCATGCTTAAAAGCATAGGTTGCGGCTTCTTTTGCTTTATGAATTAGTTGAATATCAATACCCGGTTTCACTTCTTTTAAGCCTTCTTCTAAAAGGCCAATGATATTTTCGGCTGTGCGTCCTCGAAGATATTTTTCCTGGCAAATAATGACATTATCAAACATGCGGGCAGAAATTCGTCCAATCTCCCGCAAATCTTCATCCCGACGGTCACCTGTTCCTGAAATGATACCCGTATGATGTGTCGCATCCAGGGTTGCCAAAAAATCTTTAATACCATTTAAGCCATCCGGATTATGAGCAAAATCTACCATTACCTTAAAGTCTTTCAGGTCGAAAATATTCATGCGACCAGGCGTTTGTGCGGCTGATGGGATGAATGTTTCAAGCGATAATCGGATATCTTCCGTTTTAAATCCCCAAACAAAAGTGGCTAAACTAGCAGCCAACACATTCTGGGTCATAAAACTAACGGTGCCATTAAACGTGATCGGAATATGAGTAACCTTTCCAATTCGTATTTTCCAATCGCCCTTTTTGATGGTGATGAATCCGCTTTCATACACAGCGGCTATTCCGCCTTTGCGGCAATGGTCTTTTACAACCGGATTTTTTTCGTCTAAGGTGAAATAAGCAACATTACAACGTACATCCTTTCCCATTTTCACACAATGCTTATTATCGGCATTTAAAATTGCCCAGCCATCGCGTTTTACTGCACCAACAACTACTTCTTTTACACGTGCTAAATCATCCAAAGAATGAATATCTGATATTCCCAAATGATCTTCCTGGATATTGGTAACCACCGCGATATCACAATAGCCAAAACCCAAACCCGACCTTAAAATACCACCACGGGCAGTTTCTAATACCGCAAATTCAACAGTTGGGTCCTTTAATACAAATTCAGCACTGATTGGCCCGGTCGTATCACCTTTCAGCAACATGGAGTTTTGAATATAAACCCCGTCTGATGTGGTAAAACCAACTCTATAACCATTATTTTTAACAATATGGGCAATTAAACGGGTGGTAGTCGTTTTCCCATTGGTTCCGGTAACGGCAATAATTGGAATACGTGCCGATTTTCCCGGAGGATACAACATATCAATCACAGGGGCGGCCACATTACGGGGCAATCCTTCACTTGGGGCCAAATGCATACGGAAACCCGGCGCAGCGTTTACCTCTAAAACAACCCCTCCGTTTTCTGTTAATGGTTGGCTGAGGTTATTAGCCATAATATCAATCCCGCAGATATCCAAACCTATTACACGGGCAATGCGCTCGCACATAAATACATTTTGTGGATGTACCATATCCGTTACGTCTATGGATGTACCGCCCGTACTTAAATTGGCAGTAGATTTTAAAAAAACGATCTCTTTTTTAGATGGGATGCTTTCCAGGTTATATCCTTTTTTCTCTAAAAGGTCTAGCGTATCGCGGTCAACCGTAATTTCAGTTAACACATTCTCATGCCCATATCCGCGACGAGGGTCACTATTTTCAGTATCAATCAATTGCTGGACCGTCTGTACACCATCTCCCACAACGTTAGCCGGAACCCGCTGGGCAGCAGCAACCATGCGATTATCAATAACTAAAACTCTAAAATCATGACCAGTGATAAAACGCTCTGCAATAACACGGCTGGAGTATTGCTGGGCAAAGGCAAATGCTTCAACAGCCTCTTCCCTTGTTTTTACATTAATGCTGGCTCCTTTACCATGATTGCCATTTAAAGGTTTAAATACCAATGGGAACCCAACTTTATCTAATACCTCATCTAAACCTTCGGTTGTAGAAATGGTTAAACCCTTAGCTACGGGAATAGCTTGTTCTTGCAAAATGCGTTTGGTTTCATCTTTATTCCCGGCAAGGTCTACCGCAATACTGCTGGTTTTATCAGTCATGGTGGCACGGAAACGAACCTGATTTTTTCCATAACCCAGTTGTACCAATGAACTTGTATTTAACCGGATGAAAGGAATTTTTCGGGCTACTGCTTCATCCACAATCGAACCTGTACTCGGACCAAACCGCTCACGTTCACGTATTTTTTTCATCGTCATGATATCATTCTCAATATCATATTCAATCCCTGCAATTAATGCTTCCGCAATTCGGACGGCAGCTTCAGCAGCATAAACACCTACTTTTTCCTCAATATAATTAAATACGACATTATATATTCCCTTGGTTTTAGTTTCCCGGGTACGGCCAAAACCCGTTTCCATTCCTGCTAAAGTTTGTATCTCAAGCGCAATATGTTCAATCACATGACCCATCCAGGTACCATCATCAATACGTTCAAAAAAACCTCCTTCATGACCGGGAGAACAACGATGCACATACAAACTGGGCATTAATTGCTCAATCCGCTCTCTGAAGCCGGGTATTTTATTGGTTGGAAGTTGTTCAAGCTCTTCCAGGTTGAGACGCATCTGTATTAATTTCTTACGCCGTATCGACCAAATATTCGGACCTTTTAGAACCTGTAAGCTAAGAATTTTCATATACTATTATGGGAATGATTGTTGAATATAAAATTAATTTTAACATTAAGGAGCGTCAATATATAAAGTTTTTGTGGAAAAGTTTAGAAAGTAATCTTTAAACTTATAATAGCGAGGTTATATATTTGAGCGCTGAGAAATAAATTAATAAAAGATTATGGTTCCAAAAGGTAAACTTGTTATTATTGGTGGTGCTGTTGATTTGGGAAGCTCCTTAAACTATAACGAAAACATCAACCAGCCCCATTATATTAAATTTTTTGAACGGGGAATTCTAAAGCGTATTATTATGGAATCTGCCAAGGCAGAAACATCCATTGTGGAGGTTATTACCACAGCCTCCCAAATACCCGATATTGTTGGTGCAGCCTATATTAAATCATTTGAGCAATTACAGGTTCATAATGTGAATGTGTTGGATATCCGTTCCCGGGAAGATGCCAATAAAGAAGAGTATTTAAAACGGATAAGTAAAGCCGATGTAATTATGTTCTCCGGTGGCGATCAATTGCGATTAAGCTCTATTTTCGGAGGCACTCCATTTTTGCAAATTTTGAAGAAAAAGTACCAGGAAGAAAATTTTCTTATTGCAGGTACTTCTGCCGGTGCGGCAGCCGCTTCTACTAACATGATTTATCGCGGAAGCAGCAGCGAGGCATTGGTGAAAGGAGAAGTACAGATTACGGGCGGTTTGGGTTTTATAGATTCCGTCATTATTGATACCCATTTTGTTCAGCGTGGCCGGATAGGACGATTATTTTATGCAGTAGCGAGTAATCCGGGAATGTTGGGCATAGGTTTAGGGGAAGATGCAGGCTTACTGGTAACAGAAGGAAATTGCATGGAAGCCATCGGCTCCGGACTAACCATTTTGGTAGATGGGCGTTATATTAGTAAAACCAGCATTTACGATGTAGAAATGGGAACACCGGTTTCAATAGAGGGTTTAAGAGTACATGTCATGTCTATTTTTGATAAATATGATTTGGAGAAGCATCAGTTAATTATTAACAAAGCCATTAAAGTGGAAGATGGTGTTTATTTAAAGGATCAGGGAAATTGATGCAGCCTAAAATTATAATACACGGTGGGTTTTTCAGCGAATCGCATACGAACCAGGAGGTTAAAAAAGCTAAACAAGATGCACTTTCAGAAATAGTGAAAGATGCTTATGTTTTTTTAAAAACCCACACCGCTTTAGAAACCGTTGTTTATGCTGTTTCATTACTGGAAGATTGTGAACTGTTTAATGCTGGTATTGGTTCTCAAATTCAAAGTGATGGCAAGATCAGGTTAAGTGCCGGATTAATGGACGGCACTACACAAAAGTTTTCGGGTGTGATTAATATTGAGGATGTTAAAAACCCAATTCAAATTGCCGATAAATTACTGGCTTACGATGATCGTGTATTGAGTGGTTCAGGAGCCTTAGATTTTGCCCGGCACAATGGATTTGAATACTACAATCCAGAAACCCCACAACGGCGGGAAGAATATGAAAAGAAATTAAACGAATCTATCCGTTTAGGAACAGTGGGTTGTGTAGCTTTAGATCAACATGGAAATCTCGCTGCTGCCACATCTACAGGGGGTAAAGGATTTGAAATTCCATGCCGTGTGAGTGATTCAGCAACAGTAGCAGGTAATTATGCTAACCCTTTTGCCGGAATTTCCTGTACAGGGGTGGGAGAAGATATTGTAAGCGGAGCTTTAGCTGTAAAAATTGTTACGCGGGTAACAGATGGTTCTTCTCTTAAAAATGCTACAGATAAATCTTTTGAAGAATTAAAACCCTATGAAGGCTTTGCAGGTGTAATAGGCATATCTGCCAAAGGCGAAGTATACCATGCTGACTCTCATCCCTATATGGTATGGGCATCTTATGATACAGAATTTGCTGTTTTTGATTGATAAATAATTATTCAACTACTTTTTTTGTCAAATAATTAAAATAATTTCAGGGACTGCCAACTATTCTGCACTTTTTACGTTTACTCATGTATCAGCCTTATGATAAATCGTTTTGGAATAAAAATTTGTGTTATTTTTGCATAAGTTATTTACAAAGAGGCAGTGAAAAACTGTCTCTTTTTTGTTATTGAAAATTTTGGTATTAAAATAGATGGATATTGTTTCACCACTGGATTTAAAATCGTTCAAAGAAATGCTTAAAAAAATATGTCTGGCCTTATTTATAGTTGCAGCCCTATCCTGCAATGCCGCCCCCCGCATAAAAGCAGTTGTTACCGCATCTGATCTCAAACCGGATGCCCAACAAGCTGTAGTAGCCAAAGAAATGGTTAAACTGATTGAGAACTTTCATTATAAAAAAGTTGCTGTCAATGATTCTTTATCATCACTAATTTTAGACAACTATATTAAAGCATTGGATGGTGGAAAAAACTATTTCCTGCAAAGCGATATTAAAGATTTTGAAAGATTCCGTAATACCATGGATGATGATTTGCGTACCGGAGATCTAAGTGCGCCGTTTTATATATTTAATGTATATCAGAAAAGATATAACGAACGCATAAAATATGTTCTAAGTCAAATAAATGGTCAATTTGATTTCACCAAAAATGAAACCTATACCTATGACCGTGAAAAAATGCCTTGGCTAGCATCTACAACAGAAGCAAACGATTTATGGAGAAAGCGTGTAAAATACGAGTTGCTTAATCTTAAAATCGCCGGGCTGGACTCAATGGGTAATGAAAAAAAGCCGGAGAAAAGTGAGGTGTCAACACCAACAAAAAATACAGGGATATTAAAAAAGCGTTATGAAAATTTGATTGCTCAATCTTCCAAATTTAACAATCAGGATGTTTTTCAAATATTTATGAATGCATTCACAGGTGCAGTAGATCCACATACTAATTATTTTGTTCCTACTAAGGCACAGGAATTTAATGAAGAGCTTGCTCGTACATTTGAAGGAATAGGTGCACGATTACAATTGGAAGACGAGGTGGTAAAAATCACCGATATTATTCCAGGCGGACCTGCTTTTAAAGCTAAAACTCTAAACGTAGGCGACCGGATTATTGCAGTAGCACAAGGTAAAGATGGAGAATTCGTAGATGTTGTTGGATGGAGATTGGATGTAACCGTAACAAAAATCAAGGGCCCCAAGGGAACAATGGTTCGTTTAAAAATAATCCCTGCCGGACAGAAACTGTCCTCTACGCCCAAAATTATAGAACTGATGCGGGATAAAGTAGTATTGGAAGATCAGTCTGCCAAAAAGATTGTGAAAACTATTACTTCTGGCGGCAAAACATACAAGATTGGAATCATTCAATTGCCGGCTTTTTATGCAGACTTTAAAGCCATGCAATCCGGCGATCCCAATTATAAAAGCACCACCCGCGATGTGAAGTTATTACTGGATACCTTAAAGCAAGAAAAGGTAGATGCTGTAATAATGGATTTGCGCAGCAATGGTGGAGGCTCACTTCCGGAAGCAATTAGTCTTACCGGCTTATTTATAAAATCTGGACCTGTAGTACAAGTACGTGATGCCAGAAATCGTGTAGAAGTTGATGAAGATGAAGATCCTTCCATAGCATGGGATGGCCCATTGGGCGTAATGGTTGACCGTTTTAGTGCTTCTGCGTCCGAAATTTTTGCCGGCGCTATTCAGGATTACGGACGGGGTATAATTATGGGAACTCAAACGTATGGAAAAGGTACCGTTCAACAGGGCATTGATATGTCTAAAGTAATTGGGCCGGCTGATAAGTTAATGCTCATGGCTGCCACAAAAGGTAAGGATGGAAAGGATACCGGAAGCGGAGCAAATACACCTCAATTTGGCCAGGTTAATTTAACAATGGCTAAATTTTATCGTGTAAATGGAAGCAGCACACAACATAAAGGTGTTATGCCGGATATTCAATTTCCGATGATTTATCCGGCTGATAAATATGGAGAAAGTTCTGAGCCCTCAGCTTTACCATGGGATACCATTGCTCCAAGTAGGTATCAGGCTTTTGCCAATTTAACAGATGCTAAAAAAACTTTGATTGCCAAGCATGAAGAGCGTATGAAAAATTCGAGTGAGTTTAAGAACTTGGAAGAAGATATTGCGCAACTTCGTAAGCGTGCTTTAGAAACTTCTATAACATTAAATGAGGCACAGCTTAAAAAAGAGCGAGATGAACAGGAAGTTAAAACCCTGGCTCGTGATAACCAGCGTCGTGCAATAAAAGGATTACCTCCGCTCAAAAAAGACGAGGTGAAACCGAAAGATCAGATAGACTTTGTACAGGATGAAAGTTTGCAAATAATGACTGATTTTGTTTTGTTGAAAAATTAGCCGTTTAACATATCAATAAATCAAGAAAGAACTCTATCGCAGAGTTCTTTCTTGATTTATATGTAGTTGGTTTATTTCGAGTTCAAATATTCCAGAATAAGCTGCTTTTGACTATCATTTATCTTTGCCTTTCTTTGCATTCTATCTACATTCTTTTGCCATTCGACAGAATTATATTCATCCAGTCTATGCAAACTATGACAACTGCCACAAGAATTAACGTATAATTTACGCCCTTCCAATAAAGAATTTAAGTGTTCTGTACTACCCGCCTTTTCAAGTGTGGGAGTATATAAGGCCTCACTACAGGCAATAAGCCCTATCATTAAAATGCCGAACCCTGCCAATATGTGTTTGATTTGCATTTAGTAGTTTTTATAAATTTTATTACAGCTGAAAGGAAAACAGTAACCTGGTTTCTATCTTCTCATGACCATCTAAATTTAAGTGGCCTTGAGTTGCGCCTTTAAAACTATAAATTTGAGGGAACAAAGTAAAATTAATCCAGTATTTATCACCATAATAAGACAAGCCAGGTCCTGCAAATAAGGTAGCGAATTCTATGTCTCCATCTTTAATGGCATTAGTCTCTCTTGCTTCAAATCCTAAATTTAAGTTCTCCCCAACCTTATGCGAAAAGCCATAATAAGCAGCAAAAGTAGTTTCTTTCTCTGTTATTAAATTACCATTTTCAGTACCCTTTACATGCTCTATAGCTCCAACGAGGTTTAAGGCATGACTGGATTTGCCAATATTCTTATCCAACAACAGTTTTCCCTCGAATTCTACATTTTCTTTTCCTATTTCAACTTCAGCATATAAGGCTGAACCAATTGAATTTGCTGTGGCATCACTCAATTTATATTTCCATTCGTTTGAAAAATTAATTTCAGATCCGGAAATGATGTCTGCCCCTTCCTTTTGAGAGGAGGTAGTTAAGTTTAAATAAAAAGCCGTTTGCAAATTGCTTCCTAAACCTAATTCATACTCTACACGATGTTTAAAAGCTCTATAAAAATCTGCTTTTCCCCAATGGATGGTATTCCAAACCTCGATTTCGCGGTCACCCTTATTTAAAACGTTTGTTTGATAAGTGTATGTAAATACACGGTCTTGCGCCTGGCTTATATGGATTGAGGCGAATGCTATAAAAGCAATAAATAATAGTTTTTTCATGTTTATATATTTTGGTCAAAGCTATTTAGATTTAGTATAAATAAAAACAAACATGAACTTATTTTTAAAATGAGCAAAACATGATATTTATACAGTACAAATGAACGGATTAGGGAATCAATAACTGGTAAGGCGGCACTTTTATAAGTGCCAAGTAAATGAGAAGAATAAATAAGCAGAAACCCCGCATTTTAAATAAAAATGCAGGGTCTTATGGGTAAATTAAAATGTTGGCAGTAGAAAAAAGACGATTAGTAATTATATACCGAACAGTTCTTAAACTATTTCTTCTTTTTATCTTCAAAGTTGCCCGTTCTGTCCAGCATATTAATACTCATCATTTGCTCCATCGTACGCTTCATACCATCAGAAGATCCATCCAGAAAAATTACATTTCCTTTCCCATTTTCAGAAAAATGTTTGATCGCTTCGGTCCACATGGTAAATAAAATAACAGAAGTATCTAAATTTGCTGTTTGCATTTCTTTGGCAGCCTGGGTCATACCCTTAGCAACTTCCTCGCGGAATAAGGCAATTCCTTGTCCGCGTAACTGCGCTGCTTCTCGCTCTGCATTTGCAGAAATTTTAATGGCATTTCCTTCCGCCTCAGCAGCTTTAGTTTTAGTAATTAGTAAAGCCTGGCCTTCATTTTCGGCAGCAGCTTTTAAGTTATTAGAAGCAACTACACGACTCATAGAGGTTAAAATTACCTCATCAAAAGTGATATCATTAATTTGCAGATCTTGTAAATGATAACCCCAGCTTTCTAGAACCGCATCAATCTGATCCTTTACATGTTCTACAATATCCTTGCGTAAGCTAAGAACTTCCGATTGTTTTTTAGTTGCCACGAATGACCGGATTGTTCCTTCAATAGTCCGGATCAAAGCCTGCATTAAGTTCTGATCGTTTACAAACTTAAAAGCAACGTTTTTAATCGTTTCTTCATTCTGATTATTTACAGAATAAAGTAACATCGATTTAAAATAAACATTCGCCTGATCTATAGTAACAGCCTGAAATTCTAATTCTACAGAGCGATTTTGAATAGATATTCGGGAATAAATAAATTCGATAAGCGGAATTTTAAAATTTAATCCGGGAGTAAGAATACGGCGATATTTGCCAAAAACCGTTATAACGGCGATAGTACCCTGTTTTACAGTTACAAACGAACTGAGAAGAATAACTAATGCAATAAAACCAAATATTATTAGAGAATAAGAAATCATATTGAATTTTTTTGATGAAGATAAACAAGTATTTTAATCATTTAGAATTTGCAAGCAATATTTTACAAATATCTAATTAACAATTGTTTAAATTTGATTTAAAAATCAAATTAAATATATGAATTTTAAGCATGCTTTATGGTTGGCAGTTCCTGTTTTGATGGTTGCCGCCTGCAAAAACAAAAGTACCTCAACTAATAGCGATGTTCCTCAGCGAACCGTTTTTTTTGACAAAACCGGTATGGATACAACCGTAAGTCCAGGTGAAAATTTCTTTTTATATGCCAGTGGAACCTGGATGAAAAAAACTGAAATTCCCGCATCTCAAACCGGATGGGGATCCTTCTATACCTTGTATGATGATAATCAGAAGAATTTAAGGAAAATTTTAGAAGAAGTATCTGCAAATAAAAATGATGCAGGAAGTCCGGATCAAAAAGTAGGCGATTTATATGCAAGTGGCATGGATACTATGGCTATAGAAAAACTAGGCTATGAACCGGTGAAGCCTCTTTTAGCAAAAATAGATGCAGTTAAGGATTATAAAGAGTTAATTAACTTATGTGCCGATGGTTATAAAGAAGGCGACGGATTTTTATTTGGCTTTTACGTTGGCCCGGATGATAAAATAAGCACTAAAAACGCTGTAAATTTCTCTCAGGCAGGAATAGGATTACCTAACAGAGATTATTATTTCAATAATGATTCTGCTACTCAAAACATCCGTAAAGAGTATGTAAAATATATGACTAAACTATTTACTCTTACAGGTGCTGATCAGGCTATGGCTGCAAAACAGGCAGATGCCATATTAAAACTGGAAACAGAAATTGCCAAATCTCACTCTACACCTGTAGAACTACGTGATCCTGTTAAGAATTATAATAAATTTGCTGTGGCTGATTTTCAAAAGCAAGTTCCTGATATTGATCTGAATAACCTCTTTAGTCGCATGATGGTTAAAACGGATACTGTATTGGTTGGTCAGCCTAAATACTATCAGGCCTTAAATACTTTGTTAAAAACTCAACCTATTGATGTATGGAAGAGCAAATTAAAATTCAAAGCTCTAAGTGATGCAGCTCCTGCTTTAAGCAAGATTTTCCGAGATACCCGTTTCCAATTTTATGGAAAAACGTTGAGCGGCCAGAAACAGCAGGAAGAACGCTGGAAGAAAATGGCTGAAGCCGTTGATGGTGGATTAGGCGAATTGTTGGGTCAGTTATATACCGAAAAACATTTTAAACCTGAAGCTAAAGAGCGGATGCTCACTTTAGTAAATAACCTGCAAAGTGTTTACAAATCGCGTATCGAGAAATTGGATTGGATGAGTCCTGAAACCAAACAGCGTGCGGTTGCCAAGCTTCAAGCCTTTACCAAAAAAATTGGCTATCCAGATAAATGGAAGAAATATGATGATGTAGAGATCAATCGCAACAGCTATTACAAAAACCTACAATCTATAGCGAAACATGATTATAAAACCATGATCGACAAAATGAGTAAACCCGTTGATAAAACAGAATGGGGAATGACACCTCCAACCGTAAATGCATATTACAATCCAAGCTTTAATGAAATTGTGTTTCCGGCAGGTATTTTACAGTTCCCATTCTTTGATTTTGCTGCGGATGATGCCATTAATTATGGTGCAATAGGTGCTGTAATAGGCCATGAAATGACGCATGGTTTCGATGATCAGGGTCGCCAGTATGATAAAGATGGTAATTTAAAAGATTGGTGGACAGCAGCAGATGCCGCCAAATTTAAAACAAAAGCTCAGGCAGTGGTTGATCAGTATAATAAATTTACTGTACTCAATAATATGAAGGTAAATGGAAGCTTAACTTTAGGAGAAAACCTGGCAGATATAGGTGGTTTGGCTATTGCATACCAGGCATTTAAAATGACCGAACAGGGAAAAGGAGATAAAAAAATTGATGGTTATACACCAGATCAGCGTTTCTTCTTATCATTTGCACAGGTTTGGCGTATTAAAGATCGTGATGAAACCATGAGGATGAGAGTACAAACAGATCCTCACTCTCCGGAAATGTATCGTGTAAACGGACCTCTATCTAATATGCCTGAATTTTATAAAGCGTTTAACATTAAACCTGGTGATAAAATGTATCGTCCAGAAAATGAGCGTGTAAAAGTTTGGTAAATACAAATTCATAATTTAAAAAATCCGGCAGAATTACTGCCGGATTTTTTGTTTAAGGTACTTTATTAAATTTCTTCTGAAGTAACAAATAGATGATTTTATTACATTTGAAATCAAATTAAAAGCATGACTAATTCTATTTATTATATTTTAGCAATATGTGCAGGCCTTGCATTGACAGCACAAGCGGGTGTTAATTCGCAGTTGAGAACTTCATTAGGAAACCCTGTTATGGCAGCCCTCATTTCATTCATGATAGGCACTTTTGCTTTAATGATTTATGTTCTACTATTCCAACGCGAAAGCATAGAAGTATTAACAAATCTTCAATCTATTTCATGGTATAAATGGACAGGAGGGTTAATTGGAGCTCTATTTATAACAAGTGTAATTATTATTGCTCCTAAAATTGGAGCTGCAAATACGGCGGCATTAATTGTAGCGGGGCAAATACTTTTCGCCTTATTTTTAGATCATTTTGGTTTGCTTGGCTTTATTCAACATACTTTTAATATGATGCGTTTAGCCGGAGCAGCTCTACTTATTGCAGGTGTATTTATGATTCTTCGCAACTAAATCTATAATAAATATAAATGGCAGATTATTTGTAATTAAGGGAGTAAATATAAATTATGAATGTGAAACGTATTTTCGGAACCATTTTAACAATTCTTGGAATTGTCGGATTAGTATATGCAGCGATTGGGTTTGTACAAAGCTCAGAAGGAGCCAAAGGATTAATTGTTTATGCAGTATTGGGACTAATATTTTTTCTTACAGGTATCAGTCTGGTAAGAAACACAACTGATCAGGCGAAGTAGTATGAATATACCTTGTTACCAGGTCTAATCAAAAAAATACTCTTCCTGCAAAATCTTAAAATTGACTTGCAGAAAGAGTAATATTAAATTTAAAGAAGTAGTTTACTGTTTAATGAACTTAACCTGTTGTTCGTTGGCGGTTACTACATAAACTCCCGAAGGCCAGCGTGATACATCTAATTGTTCAAATGCCTTATCTTGGTACATTACGCGACCATCAGAATTAACAATGCTCACGGCAGAACCTTCTTTTACATTACTCAATTTCAGTAAATCGATAACCGGGTTAGGGTATACACTCACCCGTTGGTCAATGCCAGAATCTCCCATATTAGAACCAGCAGTTTTTTTACCAGGTTCAGTTCCTCCTCCTGGAGGATTGGGAGCAGGAGCCTTCTCATTAATATTAAGCAAAGCAACACATTGCTTATATGTATTATTATCGTCCAGAGACAAGTCTCCGCTAGTTTCGTAATATACCATAGCACCATCTACTTTGTGAGTGGTACCACTCATATAGCAACTATTATGATTGTCTGAAGCTAATCGGAACGCACCTGCCTCCTTAGCATCAAATGATTTATACCAAGAAGAAAAGGCTCCCTTTGTATTATACCCTACTACATAACCCGTATAAGGACTTGAATACGTTTGCTCATCGGGGTTTAAAAATGTTTTAAAATCAAAAGTTGCTTCCTTATAGTTATAGCCTGCCATATAAAGAGTGGAGTATTTATTGTCTATAGAAAGAGCATCCGGATACAAAATTCCTCCCACAATTTTAGCCCATTGCACAGCTCCTGATTCATCGTATTTTGCAAGAAAAGATGCGGAATTCTCATTCGGTATTACAACAATGCCACCAAAATCGACAGGGTCTGGGTTTGAATATTGATCCCCTATAGTACCGCTTATATATGTATATATATTTCCGTCTGTATCTGCGCCTGTTACAATTGAACTGGGATTAAGTACGCTCTTTAGATTTACATTCTGAATTTGTTGTACCCATTTGAAATTCCCCTTGGTGTCATATTTAGCTAAATAACCATCTTTATTATCACCGGCCACTAAGGTAGTTCCTCCTATGCCTACTGCATTAATATAAACTAAAGCACCAAAATATGCATTATTATAAAAAGATCCCGTAAGATAACAATCGCCGGAAGGACTGGCTGAAACTTTACTACTAGAGCCAGTTCCAACAGATGGAGATCCCGATTGATGCACCCATTCTATAAGTCCTATGGTATTAAACTTTGCTATATAGGTGCCCCATGCACTGGTAAGAGCTCCATCACTTATCACTATACTGCCAGCACCACCATAAAACCCGCCAAAAGCAGTATCGCCCAAAAATAGCCCACTAACATAAGCATTGCCAGCGTCATCTACAGCTAATCCCCCCAAATCAGGGCCGGCACCTTGTTTGTTGATTTGAGTTGCAATATATCGCAAATACATGCATTTTCCATCCGGATCAAATTTTGCAATGAAATTTGATTTTGAAAAAAATCCGATTAAGCTAGGACCTCCCTTTATAGATAGGATACCATTTCCTACGAACTCTCCTACAACGTAGGAGTTACCAGCTTTATCCACCTCGATATTTTTTACTGTTACTGAACTGGTTAATTTATTACCAGGTAAAATTTGCCCCCCTGGGCCACCAGCTGGAGTTTGTGCCGGGTCTGTCTTCATAGATCCCTGAACTACCCATTTTATGTCACCCTTGTTACTCATAGGGCCATATTTTGCCACATAAAAAGAAGATTCCTCTGAAGATAATACTTTACCACTTAAAGTAATCTCCCCTCCTACCCAGTCTCCGGTAGTATAGTGATTACCTGTACCCATCGGGCTATTATCTGCTGCAATGTCTTTACAGTTCACGTATGTTTTGTCACCTCCATCTTGTTCAGCGTAAAGCCATGTCTGTGCATGCAAGCTGTTTAGTCCTGCAATACATAATAAAAAAGTAAACGCTAAAGAATTTTTTAGTTTTATTTTGAATCTGTTCGGTTTCTGCTGGTTTTGGTTTATACCATTTGAGGCCAGATCGTTTGATAGCTTTGGTATTGTTTGAGTCATACTATTGTTTTGATTAAAGGTTAATAAATTTTCGCAATTTTAGTTAAAACATAAATAATATTGGGTTATTTCCTTAACTGTATCAAGATTGTTGCAAAGAGATTGGGGGATTTAAAAAGAATAATTTCTTCTTTATGAATAGATTAGTTAGAAGGAAATATGATCTAATAAGCTAATAAAGTTATTGTTTTGGAGTAACTATCCCAGTATTCAAAATTTGGAGGCTTGATTCCGGGAAATCAGAAATTGTTAGCTCCTGGAGATAATGTAATGCTGTTACTTGAGGATCAATTATTTGATGTTCATTTTTACGTTGCAAAATAGAAATAACATTTGCAGAAAGGAAGTCTCCCTGTTTCGAGATTTTAATCTGCATTAATGGAGATGTTCCATTAGCTCCATCCAAATTAAACATACCATAGGTACAAAAATTACCAAGGCTATAAGCGATAAATTTCTTTTTATATAGTTCTAACGCTCTGGTAACATGAGGGCCTTGTCCTAAAACTAAATCTGCACCGGCATCAATTACAGCATGAGCAAACTGATATACATTGCCACGATTTTCTCCATAAAAAAACTCCGACTTACGTGTTACATGTTGATATTTTGAACCCTCTGCACCACCATGAAAGGAAACAACAACGATGTCTACTTTAGTTTTAAGGTCAGATACAATCATTTTAGCATTCTCTAAATCGTTTATAGAAACCGTTCCCTCATTTGGAGCAAATGCACAAAATCCATAAGTTATTCCATTTTTTTTAAATATAGCAGTTGGATGTGTTTTAAAACCTGCAAAGCTAATCCCAACGGAATCTAATATTTCAGCGGTACGTTTACGCCCCACGGTATTAAAATCACCGGAATGATTATTAGCTACACTCATCACATCAAATCCGGCCTCAACTAAATTATGTATATATCGCTCCGGCATACGAAATGCATAACACGCTTTAGAATTTTTACATTTATCAGAATTACCCTGATTAAGAAAAACTCCTTCTAAATTTCCAAATGTGATGTCAGCAGATTTTAAATATTCTTCTGTGGCAGTAAAACTTCCTTTAGCATCATCGGTAGGTAAATTCCCTATTGATGGAAATGCTGATCCCATCATAATATCACCTACAGCAGCTATCGTTATTGTATCTGAAGCTATTTTTTGAGTAATCGGTTTAGAATAAACTTTAGCAAGATAGTTGGGCTTCATCTGGTAATAGCCTACTAAAACCAGAATTAAAAAGCAAAGAGATAGGATCCATTTAGTCATTAAGCAGATATAAAAAAAGACCCTGTTAAAACAGGATCTTTATAAAAGATAGTTAATTTTATCGTTATTTTAAAAGCTCACTTACGCGTCCGCCTTTGTAAAAATAACGCTTATAATAAGGCTCTTCCAAGTTGCTCAATACCACTCCGCGTGAGGAAGAAGCATGCGCAAAGCGGTTATTTCCTAAATAAATTCCCATGTGGGTTATAGATCGGCTCTTAATTTTAAAGAATACCAAATCACCTTCCTGCAAGTCTTCTCTGCTTATTGGAATAGACATACTGAAAATATCACGGGAGTTACGATGTATAACTGTGTTGAAAACCTTGGCATAAATCTCCTTGGTAAAGGCAGAGCAATCAATACCCTTACGGGATTCGCCCCCAAAACGATAAGGGGTGCCTATCCAATCGTACACAAATTGGTATAATTTTAGATTAGATGTTGTAGATAATGCCACACCCATAATCTGAGAGAAATATTCGGTTACTAAATTATCCGGATCTTCAGTTTTAGTAGTTGTTGGTTTTTGTTCCTTATTATTGGTTTGCGCCTGAGTCGACACAAAAGAAATTGTAAGTAGCAGTGCTACAATTATTTTTTTCCCCATTACTAAACTCGTTTAATAGTGTAAAACAGCAAAGACTATCAACGCCTTTATACCTGAAATTATTTCAGAATGTTTCAAAACTAAAAGAATTTGGGGTTATATGCAACCCTTTAACCCTTTTTTAACATTATTTAACGCTAAAGACCTCTTTATTAACGTGTAAACAAAACACTTAGCTTATTCTTTTTTTAGGAAGATATGGTTAGATTTGTCATCCTAAAAAGATACTAACACGAATGAGTTCAGTAGAAATAACTAAAGATACCTATTTACAATGGTATGAATCCATGCTCCTGATGCGTAAGTTTGAAGAAAAAGCAGGGCAACTTTACGGACAACAAAAAATAAGAGGCTTTTGCCACTTGTATATTGGTCAGGAAGCAGTATTGGCTGGTGCTATATCTGTGCTGAAGCCGGAAGATTCAATGATCACTGCTTATCGCGATCATGCACATGCTATTGCAAAAGGCATGAGTGCGAATGAAGTGATGGCCGAGTTATATGGCAAAGCAACCGGGTGTTCTAAAGGAAAAGGTGGTTCCATGCATATGTTTAGCAAAGAACACAAGTTTTTTGGTGGGCACGGTATTGTTGGGGGACAAATTCCCTTAGGTGCGGGTATTGCATTTGCAGAAAAATATAACGGCACAGATAGTGTTTGTGTATGCTATATGGGTGATGGCGCCGTACGACAAGGTGCTTTGCATGAAACGTTTAACATGGCTATGTTATGGAAATTACCTGTTGTTTTTGTTTGTGAGAACAACGGTTATGCCATGGGAACATCCGTAGCACGTACTACCAATATGATTGATATTTACAAGATCGGCTTAGGTTTTGATATGCCTTGTGCTCCTGTTGATGGAATGGACCCGGTAGCTGTTCATAATGCCATGGACGAATCGGTTCAACGTGCCCGTCGCGGTGAGGGGCCGACTTTTCTGGAAATACGCACTTATCGTTATAAAGGCCATTCGATGTCAGATCCGGCTAAGTATCGTACCAAAGAAGAGGTAGATGCTTATAAAGCAAAAGACCCGATTGAAATTATTAAGGCTGCTATCGAAGATAAAAAATACGCCGATGAGGCATGGTTTGAAGAAATTAATCAGAAAGTAAAAGCTATTGTAGATGAATCTGTAAAATATGCTGAAGAATCTCCATGGCCAGATCCATCTGAATTATATAATGATGTATATGTTCAGAATGATTATCCATACATCCGCGATTAATCCTTTTTAAATCTAAAATACTAATCTGTAAAAGAACATGGCTGAAGTAGTGAAAATGCCTAAAATGAGCGATACGATGACCGAAGGCGTTATCGCCAAATGGCATAAAAAAGTAGGTGATAAAGTTAGCTCAGGCGATTTAGTAGCCGAGATTGAAACAGATAAAGCTACTATGGATTTCGAATCTTTTCAGGAAGGAACACTATTGTACATTGGAGCTCAGGAAGGTCAGTCTGCTCCTGTTGACTCGGTTATCGCTGTAATTGGTGCTGAAGGTGAAGATTATAAATCAGTTTTAGAAGGAGAAACAGCTGGTAAGAAAGAAAAAACTGAACCTAAAGCAGAAGACAATAAAAAAGAAAATCTTACAGAAGCAAAATCAACAGCAGAAACTAAAGATAAGCCCGAAACTGTTAAACCAGCTGATGAGCAGGAAGAACCGGCGGTAGATCCGGAATCAATAGGTGCTACAGTTATCCGTATGCCTTTGCTTAGTGATACCATGACTGAAGGTATTATCGCTGAATGGCATAAAAAAGTGGGTGATAAAGTGAAAAGTGATGATGCTTTAGCTGATGTAGAAACTGATAAAGCTACGATGGAAGTCACCGCTTATGCAGAAGGAACATTATTATATATTGGTGTTGAAAAAGGAAAGGCAGCTAAAGTAAATGATATTATTGCCATTGTGGGTAAAGAAGGTACAGATGTTACTCCTTTATTAAAACAAGGATCAGGCAAAAAAGCGGAAGCTAAACCCGCCGAAGCAGATAAAAAAGAACAAAAAACTGCCGAAGTTTCAACTGCTCCCAAAGCGGAAGAAGAAGTGCATTATAGCGATTCAGATTCTCGCGTGAAGGCATCACCTCTGGCTCGTAAAATAGCCAAAGATAAAGGCATTGACCTCCAACAGGTAAAAGGAAGTGCAGAAGGCGGCCGGATTGTAAAAAAAGATGTGGAAGGGTTTACGCCTTCTACCAGGCAAATTGCTGAAACAGCTCCTGCTCAACCCGCAGATATAAAAGCATCCGCTAGTGTTACTATTCCACAATTTATAGGAGAAGAAAAATATACAGAGAAGCCGGTGTCTCAAATGCGTAAGGTAATTGCCAAGCGTTTGTCAGAAAGCTTATTTACCGCTCCGCATTTTTATCTAACCATGTCAATTGATATGGATAGTGCGATGCAGGCCCGTACAAAAATCAATGAGTTTTCTTCTGTTAAAATATCATTTAATGATCTGGTTTTAAAAGCAGTTGCTGTGGCATTAAAACAACATCCAAATGTAAATTCATCCTGGTTAGGAGATAAAATCCGTTATAACGAACATGTAAATATTGGTGTGGCAGTGGCTGTTGAAGACGGATTGCTTGTACCTGTAGTTCGCTTTGCAGATGGAAAATCTTTATCTCATATCTCTATGGAAGTAAAAGATTTTGCGCAACGTGCGAAGGCTAAAAAATTACAACCATCAGATTGGGAAGGGTCTACATTCACTATTTCTAATTTAGGAATGTTTGGCATTGATGAGTTTACAGCAATTATCAATCCGCCTGACGCATGTATACTTGCCGTTGGAGGCATCCAGCAGGTTCCGGTTGTTAAAAACGGGGCTATTGTTCCAGGAAATATAATGAAGGTAACCTTAGGTTGTGATCACCGTGTAGTAGATGGTGCAACAGGCTCTGCATTTTTGCAAACACTTAAAGCATTGTTAGAAGAACCAGTGAGATTACTTGTTTAAAGCGCCTGATTACCTAAAAATAATATAAAATGATCCCAGAGAAAATAAGGACACGCTCAGGCATTGTAAAATTTAGCATTATTGCTTTTTGTGTCTCAGAAGGACTTGGATTTTTGAGTCTGGGAATGCTTGGAGGATTTACTTACTATCTAATCTCACCTATATTTCCATTTACTTTCCCTGATGAGAGTACGTTTCATGGGGATTGGGTTTGGCCAACAGTAATTTTTATTAGCATACTCTGGCCATTCGGTTTGGGATTTGCAGCAATTGCATATAATTATTTTTCAAAACGTCAATTCTCCAAATTTGCACTAATTGCCATTTATTCATTTGTAGTGTGGTTTTGGATATTGTTTTTATGGTACTTCTTTTTGCGCATACTCAGTATAGGAGGGCCACTATAATTTAAATTTTTATCTCAAGGTTAAATAAACTCCCAAAAATACGAGTTGAAATATTAGTCCTCTGCTTCCATAAGTAGGGTTTATAAAAATTAGCTTATCTCTTATATGGATTATCAGGTACATGCTCTGCCTAACGGCATTCGTATTTTACATAAGCTCACACCTTCCAGCATTTCGCATGCCTGCATTATTATTAATGCCGGTTCTCGGGATGAAACTTTGGATAAAAATGGTTTAGCACATTTTATTGAACACTTATTATTTAAAAAGACTGAAAGACGAAACACCAGCCAGATTTTAAACCGACTGGAATTGGTTGGAGCAGATCTTAACGCATATACCACCAAAGAATATACCTGCATTCATGCCTCTTTTTTAAATCCCCATTTAGAGCGCTCCTTAGATCTTTTTGAAGATATCGTATTCCACTCTGTTTTCCCGGAAGATGAAATGCTGAAAGAAAAGGATGTGATTTTAGACGAAATATCTTCTTACCAGGATCAACCGGATGAAGCTATTAACGATGATTTTGAGGATTTGCTTTTTGAAGGTCATCCATTGGGAAGAAATATTTTAGGTACAGCAGAAACGGTAAAAGCTTTTGAGCAAAAGGATGTTTTCAATTTCCTAAAATCTAATTACCGTACCGATGAAATTATAATAGGAATATGCGGGAACTATGATTTTAAAAAAGTAATTCGAATTTCAGAAAAGATCTTTGGTAAAATAGCTACTAATATCCCAAACAGAAATCGAGAAAAGATCAATTCCTATATTCCCCAAACATTTAGTTTTAAAAAACCTATAAACCAATCACATTGTGTATTAGGCAACCGCTCTTATTCTACTCATCATGAGCATAAAGTGGGGTTTTTATTATTGAATAATTTACTGGGCGGAACGGGAATGAGTTCGCGTTTAAACCTGGAAATTAGAGAAAAATATGGTATTGCGTACACGATAGAATCTAACTATACACCCATGAGTGATGGCGGAATTTTTTCTATTTATTTTGGCACAGATGCAGAAAAAATTGATAAAGCATTAAAATTGGTCCACAAAGAACTTAAAAAATTAAGAGAAAATACCTTAGGATTAATACAATTACATCAGGCAAAACAAAAATTTATAGGGCAGATTGCTTTAGGCGAAGAAAACCGTATGGGCCTAATTATTTCTATGGCTAAAAGTTTGTTGGATTATGGCCGGGTAGATTCACTTGAAGAAATTTTTGCTAAAATTAATGCTGTTACGGCTTCGCAAATACTAGAAATCGCGAATCAAATGTTTGACCCAGAACAACTTACTTCGCTTCTTTTTAATCCTCTGGAATCTTAACCCCTAAACTGCTATTTTTGTATTATGAAATTCCCCATTATCGCTTACGGAGATCCGGTTTTAAGAAAAAAAGCAACAGACATTTCTGCTGATTATCCGGAATTGAATACTTTGGTAGCAAATATGTTTGAAACCATGTATGCTGCACATGGAGTAGGATTAGCAGCTCCGCAAATTGGTTTATCTGTCCGTTTATTTGTAATTGATGCCAAACCTTTTGCAGAAGACGATGAAACTTTAAAAAACTTTAAAAGGATTTTTATAAACGCTAAAATTACTCAGGAAAGCGGTGATAAATGGAATTTCAATGAAGGTTGTTTAAGCATTCCGGATGTTCGCGAAAATATCAGCAGGCAGGATTCCATTGTGATTTCTTATTATGACGAAAACTGGAAACACCATGAAGAAACATACAGCGGTTTAGCTGCACGTATTGTTCAACATGAATACGACCATATAGAAGGCAAACTCTTTACAGATAGATTAACTCCCTTGCGAAAAGCAATGCTAAAAAATAAGCTTGATTGCATTTCTAAAGGCCTGGTTAAAGTAGATTATAAAATGAAATTTCCGGCTATGAAACCCAACAATCGGGGGACTAATGGAAAGAAAAAAAATAAGCAGTAGTCTATACCTATTTATCCCGGCTTTTATCGCCCTGCGTAATTTGTTGTAAAAAAGCTGCCCAGGCAAAGGGATTTAATAAAGGATTAGCAAACTTCTGATTGATATTTTTATTAACCAGGGCATTATGGTTATTCTGGAAGTTATAACCCTGCATTTCCTGCCCATCCCGTGCTAATGCCATTGCTAAAGCAGAAAGTTTTTCACGGGATACATTTTTTTTGGCAATTTCCAGATCGTCATCGGCAAACTTCATAGTTAGAAACTCTTTCTTAAACTCATCTGCACTCGCCCATGGATATACCTGTACGGTAGGAAGATTGATGATTTCCTGTTTTAATTTTACAATGACGGTGTATTTGCTATCTGAAATATTGGCTGGGATGATAATGCCATCATGCTTGTAGCCTATCGCACTAAAAACTAGTGTATCGCCTTCATGGGCTACAAAAGAAAAATATCCCTTATAATTAGCAGAAAACACCTGATTATGGCGGGTAACATTTGTAATGTTAACATAAGGAACAACGGTATTACTATCCGGATTCATAACCACGCCAGAAAATTGCACTAATTTCTTATCCGGATTTTGTGCAAATCCAACCGCAGAAATAAAAAGAAGTAAGACTAATAATCCAATGCGCATAAAACAAAATTACCAAAAATCGTGCTAAGCACTTGTTAAATTGTGTTAAACAATTTCGGCAGATGATTAAATCTGTATTGTTTAATTAAAATTATTATTGCAAGCGCTCCGGCAGTACGGCATTAGGATCATCTATATCGGTTAAGTTAATGGCTTCAATTCCTTGTATTTCAGGCACCGCCCGTTTAATAGCTTGTTCAATTCCGGCTTTTAAAGTCATTATACTCATCGGGCATGATCCGCATGACCCCAGTAAACGTAATCGCACAATATTGTCAGCAGTAATTTCTTCCACAGAAACATTTCCACCGTCCGTTTCCAAATAGGGACGAATAGTATCTAACGCACTTTCAACTCTTTTTAACAAATCCATGATGATGTTTTATCAGGCTATAAAGATACAAAATTTAAAAATTTGTTATCCCCTTGTATTTTGCAATCTGCTCTGTCTAACCACCTCCGCCAGCGGAGGAGAGAAAAGTTTGTCCTCCGCTGGCGGAGGTGGATTGTGCAGCGCAGCGGAACAAGACGGAGGTGGTTAAGCATGATTCAAAAAGAATTGGTATTATGTTTATTTGTTGGCATATCGTTTAACCACCTCCGCCTCCGGCACCTCCGCCTCCGGCACCTCCGCCTCCGGCACCTCCGCCTCCGGAGGAGAGAAAAGTTTGTCCTCCGCTGGCGGAGGTGGATTGTGCAGTGCAGCGGAACAAGACGGAGGTGGTTAAGCATTAAACTAAATCACCTTCCTTCCATCCAATCCTCTAAAACCCCAATCACTCCATTTATATCCTCTAGAACTTCCTCATCCT
>JANXOD010000031.1 GCA_025353765.1 Sphingobacteriales bacterium | reverse complement strand
TCATGGAATTCATTCGGGTTTTCGGAGGCATGGTACTCACTTAAAAAATCCTGACCTTGGCCCAGGGCTTTATAGGTCTGTACATACGTACTCCTTCCATCCTTCAGTACGATGTCCTCAATAATATTTTTACTGCCCAGTTCCCCTCTTTTTGCGATGCTGAGCGTATAATAGTCCGCCAGTGGAACGCTCTTCCATTCCACAGAAACTGCCGATTGATAGGCATCCACATTGGCAGGGGGAGTCAATTGGGGTTTGGTAGCCGAATAATCGTAGCTCACCTTAAATGGATCTGTAGTTTTACCCGGATTGGCCTTTTGCAATTCCCCATTTGAATGCTTCGTTAATTCAGGGGCCAAAGGAGTAACCCGCCAGTAGTAGGTATTGTCTCCTGTTGCCAATGGCTCGGGATGAAAGGGCGTGGTGGTAGAGTATTCACCTTCTGAAGAAACATCTAATACCGGATCGCTGAAATCATCTTTTTTCTGGGACACTTCAAAATGATACCCGCCTGCATTGCGGATACGTTCACAGTTGAGGCTGAGTATCGAATAAGCCGGGTTATTATTATTTAGGGGATTAATGATCAGATTGTCCGTTGGAAAACTCAGGTTTGTTGAAGGCACCTTGGTCTTAAAAGCCAACTGCTTACTCTCTGAACCAATTGATTTATTCCCGAACAGATCATTAGGGCCCTGGGCAGATACCGTCCATCTATAGTAATCGCCGGCCTGCAAAAGCAGGCACTCCGGTGAATCTTTGGAAGTATATTGCGTAGCACCATCTTTAGGAGGAAAGCCTCTGATAAAACAGGATTCTTTTTCATCCTGGTGATACATATTTACCAGATAGCTCTGTATTCGGGAGCCCGCTACATCCTCCTTCGTACTCCAAATGAGCTGCGGACCCCAGGGATAGGGGTCTTCCATATGTTGCCCCTCCACTTCACGGCCATCGGTAGTAAACGAGCGCACATCCAGACCTGAAGACAGTTGCCACTTCAACTCATCACAAACCGTGAGAGTTTGCCGGAAAGGGCAATTATCATCAAAGCCCTTAGTTATTACATGCCAGTAATATTTGGTATGAGCTTGCAAATTGACTGGCGGTACCACCAGATGCATTTGTTCATTCACCAACTTGGTATTATCGGCCTTGGTTAATTCCTTGTTATAAGTTAGGGGCCCTTTTGGAAATGCTTTATCTTCAGAAATCTCTATCACCCATTTATTTTCATAATTAGGGTA
>JANXOD010000010.1 GCA_025353765.1 Sphingobacteriales bacterium | reverse complement strand
TTGGGGTTAAAAAAGCTTGCATTTATCTTAATTTGTTCTCTGTGAACCGGAATATCTGACAAAATAATATACTTATTCAGTGCTTTTGCTTCTTCTACCAATGTACTCCATCCTTCATATAAAGAAGGCTGTACCAAACATATACCACCTTTCATCAAGAGTAATTGATCATTCCGGTTAATAGTCCCCAAGAAAGTTACATAGTTTTCGATATTATATTCCCTTACTAACTGAAATAATTTATCGCTATAATTTGCTTTGCCCCGCCCAACTGACAAGTTACCTGAAAACAGAACTTTAAACTGTAATTCAGGTTGAGTAGTTTTTATAAAGTAAATTGCTTTTAACACAACCTCCTGATTTTTATGCTCCCAAAATTGATTAGGACTCATCAAGTAGGGTACATCCAATGAGTATTTGGTTTTAATATCAAGTTGTTCCTCTTCATTGATTTTAGGCAATGAACTGGCAAAGCGTAGAATCTTTACCTCACATTTGTATGCGGGATAATACATTTTCAATTCGTCTAAAAGAGCGTGGGAACTTAAAACAATGTGGTTATAACTACTGGTAATACCACTCTGATATTTGCTTGTCACCAATCCCTGATCACTATAATGGTTAGGAAAGGCTAGGTTATTAAAATCAACAAGCCAATAAATTTTTCTCTTAACACCTTTCAAATCATTTTCAAAAAAATCATTGGCAGGGTATAACGAGTCACATTTAATTTTATTATAGTAGCCAAAATTTTTATAAATGTCCTTTTTAAGGATTAATCTAAGTAACCCATTTGCCTTTCTTAAAAAGAAATTGGTTGAAAAAGGGTTTAAAAGGTGCAGTTCAATATAGGGATAATTGATATCCAGAATATATTGAAGAGGTGCATTTTCAGTATGAAATAGGCGAATAATCGGTTTTTTATCTTCATCCAGCGTTTTTAAAGCGGAAATGATATTAAAAATATAATTAACAATCCCTGGATTAGATTTAAAATCATAAAATAGGGTCAACCCAAGTATAAACCTTTTTGTCATTCTACCTTTCTTTTAAAAACTGTGGCTCGGCTTTGATATTTTATTACAAAACTATTTTAGTTGAGTTAGTTAATCAAATCGTACCCACAAACTTTCACTTCTTGCTTTCAAAACAGCCGACACGATGCGTACTGATTAATCTTTCAGAACTAAAAGTTTAATATTTTCATTCAGTATTTTTGATGAAAACTGCAGGATTGCCCCCCAAAATAGTATACCTTTCTGTTGGCTTACTAAGCACACTTCCAGAAGCCAGAATACTACCCTCTCGTAAGATTGCACCTTTTGTAATAATACTGTTGAACCCTACCCATGATTTATCTTCGATATGAATGGGCTTAGTTTCGACATCATCCCAATTTTTATATTCAGCACCTTTCTTCCAATCTATTACGTCACTTTTTCTTTCAGATGAATTTAAAGAATGAGCATTGGTATCAATTAGTGTGCAACCCCAGGAAATCATTACATCATCGCCAACAGTAATTGCTTTCCTACAAAACAAAATACTTTTCGGCCCTATAAAAACCCCATTTCCAATTGTAACTTTTGCAGTTGAAGAATACAGTTCTATTAATCCCATCAGATGGCAATTATCGCCAATCTCCAAGTTTATAAACCCTTTTTCAAGGACATAAGCAGGAGAAATCAAGTCGCCATCAATACGGCAATTGCTTCCAATAAGTATATTTCCAGAATCGATAAACCTTTTTACATTTACTGAATAACTATTGCCACGGTCATCTTCAATAACTTTTACTATTCTATTAATTTGCAAGGAAAATATTTTTTTTAAAAGTTTTAAGATTAAATTCTTCATTACAATTAATTAGAAAATGAGCTTTTTTTCACCCTATAATACGGAGTATTTTTTTAATGCATGTGTTAAAAGTTACATTTTTAAAATCTCGGAACATGTGCTTACTTCCATATTAAAATGTTCATAAACTGTTTTTTTAACTTCTGTCTGTTCTTCAGCGATGGTTTGTTCTTTAATGGATTTGAGTAGTACATTAAAATTAAACGGGTGCTACTTTTTAAATAGCTAAACAAAAAGTGCAGCAATAAACAACATATTTATTTTATCCATTTAATTTTGTTTAAGTACTTATTTCTTTAATAAACTCATACAATTTACGCTGAATTAATGGCTTTGAGAAATTCTCTTTAACAGCCTTATATGCATTTGAGGCGTATCGTTGATAAAGCAAATTATCAAATGGGATGGCAGCCAACATTTTCACAAAATCATCAATATTTTCATTCTCCCAAACATATCCACATTGCCATTTAGTTACAAAATTATTACAAGCTCCATAATTTGGACCTACAGAAAGAACAGGTAAGCCCACTTTCATATAATCCGTTAACTTAGTTTGAACAGACGATCTTGAGAACGATTCAAATTTCTTTAAAAATGACGAGGCGACTAGTAATAACGTTCCTTCTGCCAATTTTGGACTAAGCTCGTGATAATCAATAAATCCGTTAAAAACTACTGCGGGTTTATTTAATTTTTCCTTATTTCCTTCCCAAAATGAAGGACGAGAATAAATTACAAGTTCGTAATTATTTCCTTGTTTTTTATTTAAGATTTCAATGGCATCTATAACCATTACTAAAGCATCCAAATGCATATCCCAAATTGACCCAGCATATATAATTTTAATAG
>JANXOD010000015.1 GCA_025353765.1 Sphingobacteriales bacterium | reverse complement strand
TAAACCCTATTTTGATGAACCATATTATGTGGGATTTAATATAGACGGATTTGAACTTGGGCTCGATCCCGGCTCAGAAACGTACACAAAAGGTAACCATAGCATTACCTATTGGAAAGTAGACAACATAGATGCAGCTTTTGAACAATTTTCATCGAAAGCTGTAAGCATACATCAGCAAATTACCAATGTAGGCGGTGATATACGAGTAGGAAGTATTTATGATCCTTTTGGTAATGTGATAGGATTTATTCAAACAGAATAAATATGAAAAATGATTTCTCAGTTTAGGTGTTAATCTCGGTCCGTAACATATCCTTCAAACTTACTTGATGTGTAACTTACTATAAAATCACCCTGTCCCCTTACCCTTACTCTTTGATTAGTTTTTTTACTTTAGAGGTTCCATTGTATATGATGGAGCAGAAATAGATACCGGCTCCCAGTTCATTTCCGGCATCATCCCTTCCATCCCAGTGGGTGGTCTGATTTCCTTTGTTCCTTTGTTCCTGCCAGGTTTTCAGAATTCTTCCATTCAGGTCCCTGATCTGCAGGCTCACCATTCCCTGCTGGGGCAGCAGGTAAGAGATACTGGTTTCAGTCCTGAACGGATTGGGATAAGGAGCAAAAAGCGTCCAGTTGCCCGAATTTCCACGGATACTCAGACTAACCTTAGGCAAGCCTTTCTTGTACAGATCTAAGTGCTGCCGGGTGGCCCAAGGAGTTGCCTTGAGAGCCCGTGTGCCCGCTTTATCCGGTACTGTTTGGGCAGCAGCGCTGCCCAAACAGAGGATAGCTATCAGGGCTATCGTTATCAATCGTTTTTTCATCTGTTCTTCTTCTTATTTTCTTCTACTCTCATGGATCCGCTTATTTGGTAAACTTCAGGTCTACCGAAGTGGTTGCCCCAGCCTCAAACAAGCCCCAGCTATTCTCTACCGAGGTACCGTCATTACTCTTTAAAATAAAATGAGGGGGATGGCTCACCGAATCAAAGCCTTTGGGAGCGCCGCTGGCATCCACAATAGTGAGTGTCACGGTATAGTCTCCAAAGGGAAGTTTGGGATTAGAATAGTTAAAGTCACCCGTATCATGAAACCCGTTAGGACCGTCTATAGTAATGTTGGCTATAAAATAAGCTGCATGATCATCCTGGCCATCCATATTCTCATCTACACCCAGGTTCCAGTAATCCAGCTCCAACATCAACTCTCCGAAACCGGTTGGAGTTCCACCTCCCATCGGATCCGGAGCTTTCTTCTTCACTGGCTCCGGCGGAGTATGAAAATGACGAATAACTCCCTTACCTTCTATCCCGCTGCCTGCCCGGCCCAGAGGAATAAACTGAGCATAATAATCATGATCCCAGAACAACGTACCCGGAATGTTGAAATCAAATAAACCGGTATTTCCTCCCGGAGGAAAACTCGCTACAGAACCGGCATTAGGAGCAATGATATAGGGCACATTATTGGGGGTCAGAAACGTAGTGGGCTGACCCTCCAGACCCATGGTAAATCTAAAACCACCCGGGGCAAGCATACAACCCACCTGGTAATATACTTTCTGATTAGTAACGGCATCAACCGTTAATACCTCCTTCTCCTGAGGGGTGTTAATAGTGGCTACATCCGGCATCAGGTCATAGCTCGAGCGGGCAGCCTGTCCCGGAAAGTCCAGCAAGGCTTCATGTCTCCAGGGAACCACCTGCCATTCATAACCCTGGTCAAAAATAGAGATATCATAGGGAATGTTTTGCTTGGTATAGGTGAACCCGTAAGCCGTCTTACCGGCCACGCTCTTAATGATCTGCTCATTATTCAGCGGACTCTGATACATATCCATAAAGCCTCGTTTGGTTAGCGATACCTTATAATAATCGGCCCCCGGTACGGCCTTCCAGGTTAAAGGAACTTGGTATTGAGAAAACTCTACCGTGGCAAATTCGTTCAGCTGTGGTTTGGTGGATTTATAATCATATGTAAAGGAATGAACAAAACCCGTTGAACCCGGATTCTCCGCCTGTGGAGCTTCATTGGTTAAGGGCGGACCCAGTGGCGTAACCCGGCAGAAATAGGTATTGTTCCCATCGGCCGAAGCACCCGGATTAAAGGACTTTTGGGTCCCATGGTAATTTGTCTCAGAGCCTTTGACTAAACTGCTGTAATCGGTTTCACTCTTGGAGAGCTCTACCCGGTAGCCATCGGCATTCACCGCCGGATCCCATTTGATCAGAAAGATCGGAGCGATCGGCGTCAGCTGATAATTAAACAGATCAATCGTCTTCTTATTATCCGGGAAAACCAGACTGCTGGTGACCTTATTCGTTTTGAAATCCATTCGGGTAGCCAGGCTGAAGGTTTTCTCTCCAAACACATCATTCGGACCCATGGCCCGCACTGCCCAGCCGTAATCGGTGCCATCCTTTAAGATCAGGTAATCCGGCTTGGTGGTCGGGTTAAACTGGGTGGCGCCGGCCTGTGGGGCATAGTCCTTCTGAATAAAGGGCTCTTTTTCATCCTTGTGAAAAATGTTCAGGATATAGTACTGGATCTTCGAACCGGCCACATCGGCCTTGGTCGCCCAGTGGAAAGCAGGACCCCAGGGGTAAGGCGTCTCGATCTGGGCCTGATCAATATCTCTCCCATCCGTTACAAACGAACGGACGTCCAGACCTGAAGCCAATTGAGTCTGAAGATCGGCACAAGTCTTAGGGGTTTGACCATAATGACAAGCATCAAAACCGGTAGTTTCTACTCTACAGTAATAGGTAGTAAGGGTTTGCAGATTGATTGGCGGTATAACAAGATAGAGTTTTCCATTCATCGACATTGTATTGCTAGCTTTTGTTAAAGTAGAAGTAGTATAGATCGGAGAACTGGATTTAAAGTCTTTATCTGTAGAAAATTGAGCAATCCACTGTTTTTCAATATCCGGGTACTGAATTTCTCTCAGATAGCCCATTATTCCATTGAGCGGCCAAGGATTAGCATCTTTTGCACCATCGGCAGGAACAGAACTGAGCAATTGGGCAGAGGAGGTACCAACACCCACTGCATGCCAAGCATCTGCAACAGAATTATATTCGACTGAACCACTGCCATATTCAGCTTTTGCAGCAGTTAGTGTCGCCATACGTAGACCATCCCAAGAATAATCTCCTGATGGCAGATATTTTTTGGTAATTGCATTGAATAGAATTTTTTCTGCACGATCAGTGCCAATACTTATGACTTGAAACTTCTCTTTATTACTATTGTCATCGATATTACCAGTTCCACCTTCTGAAAGCAGATAAAACCAATAAGGAACTATTGTTCGATTATTATGTTCGTTTTTACATGCTGAATCAAAGTTATCTCCATTAACAGACACAGGAAAACCGCTTTGTTTTATACCTAGAGGAGTTTTTAAATAATAAAGTGATTTACCACCTACGTTAAAACCCCACTCAAAAGGCGCACTAGGATCATCTTGTTGCGTAGAATAATTTTCTGCCAAAATTCCAAAAATATCGCTTACACCCTCATTCACATACCCTGTGTTACAAATAGTGGAAGTATAAGAATTATTAACATTCATTATTAAATGGGTAAGTTCATGAGCTAATACACTTACATTATATGCTTGCCCAGCCTCAGCGATCGAAATTTTATTAAACCCAGAACTTATTGCAACGTAATAATAACCACCAACAATATTTAAATAAGTAATTTTGTTAGGCTGATTATTAACCCCGTAATAAGAAAATTTATTTCTAAAATATTTAAAAGCTTCTATTAAAGACCAATATGCAGTAATACCCTCTTCCCCTTTAATTAATAGATTACCGTTATTTATTATATCATAAGGCCCAGCCCCTTTATTTTTAAAATCACTAAATGGATATGACTGTCCATTATAGACTGGAAAATAAGCGACTTTAATTTCCGGTATGTCAGAATCTTGAAGATGATTAAGTGAAAATGTAGTTCCTTGTTGAAGGACGGGTAAATTTTTCGCTACATTACTATACATTGTATATAATGGTTTAATAACCATTTGTGCGTTCGCTAATGAAAAAGCTCCCAAAACCATAGTTACTACCCAAATATGTAAAATTTTATTCATTTTATTTTTATTTGTTATATATTATTTCTTCAAAGTATAAAATATATATTTAAATGGTATATAAATTCATTCAATGATTCCATTAGCCCAATTAATTTAATTTTATAAGCAATTATGCCTGCTTAAAAGGCAAATTAAAATCGATCAATTTTCAATAATACTATATTAATAAGATGAATCAATAACCTAATTGAATAATCGATGAAATTGTTACAAATTTTATCGATTGCTTAAAAAGAAATAAACAAAAAAGATTATGAATTTTAATAGGAAACATTTGTTGAAAATTTCGATATTAAGTAGTGATGTTTATATTTATTTAAGACTATAAAGTTTCTTATGGCAAATTTATTAATCACTGAAAAGTAAGAAAATCATAAACTTTAGTTTATTAATAAGAGCTTGGTATATTTGTCACTAATTTTCACTTATAAATGCCAATGATTGTAGAACAATTTTATGATAAGGGTTTAGCACATGGTTCGTACGCCATCATTAATAATCATAAAATGGTTGTTATAGACCCGGCTCGTGATCCAAAACCTTATTTTGAATTTGCAAATAAGCACGCAGCAGCAATTGTAGGTATTATTGAAACTCATCCTCATGCTGACTTTGTAAGCTCTCATTTAGAAGTATCCCAAAAAACAGGTGCCGCTATATATGTTAGCAAATTAGTTGGCGCTGAATATCCTCATACCTCTTTTGACGAGGGTGATGAAATTAATTTAGGGAATGTAAAGCTGAAGTCTATTAATACGCCCGGACATTCCCCAGACAGTATTTGTATATTATTAATTAATGAATTTGGAAAAGAATTGGCCTTGTTTACCGGTGATACCTTGTTTGTAGGAGATGTAGGAAGACCAGATTTGCGTGAAAATGTGGGTAACCTGGTAGCTAAAAAAGAAGAACTGGCAAAAGCGATGTATCATACAACCCGTGAAAAATTAATGAATTTACCAGAAGATGTATTAGTATATCCTGCTCACGGGCCCGGATCGCTTTGCGGTAAAAATATGAGTCCGGAGTTACATAGCACTATTGGTAAAGAATTGCGTGAAAATTATGCCTTACAATTAATGAACGAATTTGAGTTTGTTAAACTGTTAACCCATGATCAGCCATTTGTACCAAAATATTTTGGTTATGATGTAGAATTGAATAAAAAAGGAGCATCATCTTTTGAAGAAGCCATATCAGCGGTACCTCGTTTAAATAATAATGCAACATTAGAAAAGAGAATACTAATTATCGATGCCAGGCCAGAGCATTTATTTAAGACAGGCCATTTAAAAGGCAGTATCAATTTGCAGGATGGCGGCAAATTTGAAACCTGGCTTGGCTCCATAATTTCACCAGGCGAATCATTTTATTTAATTGCCAACGATGTAAATGCTTTAGATGCAGTAATCCGAAAGACGGCAAAAATTGGTTATGAACAACAAATTTTTGGCGCATTATTAACTCCGGCATTACTTACAGAAACCACCCCGACATTTGATATTCATTCATTTAATAATAACCCTGAGAATTATACCATTGTAGATATCCGCAATGAAAATGAGGTTAAAGATGGTGAAATTTTTGAAGACGCTATTGCTATACCTTTACCAGAATTAAGGGAGCGTATGCATGAAATCCCAACAGATAGACCCATTGTTGTTCATTGTGCTGGTGGTTATCGTTCTGCCATAGGAGCCAGTATTATAGCGCAAAATCCAAATGCTATAGCTATGGATATGAGTACTGTGATTACCGAATTTTCAATAAAACAGTAAAAATTTGCTTGAATTGGTACCCACATCTGATGGCTCTAAAACGATTTTCAATACGGAGGTTGGAGAAAATTATCATTCTAAACACGGTGCTTTGCAGGAAAGTATACATGTTTTCTTAAACTCTGGATTAAAATACTTTTTGGATGGAAAGCAAGTAAAACAAATCACCCTACTGGAAGTAGGATTTGGAACCGGTTTAAATTTTCTCTTGAGTGCTGATTTTTGTTTCAGCCAAAATCTCCCATTAAGTTATACAGGTATTGAAGCATTTCCTTTGGATGATAAGTTAATCGGCCAAACCAGCTATAATGAATATATTTCAGCAGATGTATGGAATTCATTTCTATTAAATTATCCATTATCCTTTAATCAGTATGCGGAGATAAATCATCAATGCAAGCTTAAAACCGCATGTGTTAAGCTTCTTCATTTTAAATCAGAAGAGAAATTTGATATTATTTACTTTGATGCATTTGCTGTCATTCATCAACCCGAAATGTGGAGCGAGGAAGCTTTAAATCAAGTTTGTCAATATCTAAAACCCGGCGGAGTTTTTGTGACTTACGCCATTACCGGCAATTTGAAAAGATCCATGAAAGCATTAGGTTTTTCTATTGAAAAAGTACCCGGAGCTGCTGGAAAAAGAGAAATGTTACGGGCTGTAAAACTAAATTGAATATAAAATACTACAGATGAAAATAATAAAGTTTCTTCTCCTTATTCCTTTTTTGCTTTCTTCATTCTTAATTTATGCTCAAACTAAGTCCAAAATACCTTCAACCTGGCGTTTGCCTTTTTCTGACATGCCTACTATGAATGAAACAATAGTAAAAAAAGAGATAGAAAAAGTATTAACCGCTTTTGGGCAGGCAAATAACGCTTTAGATCTTAACCTTAAACTAGTTGATGACAAAGAAAAAGGATTTATAGACAGAGTTTACTCCTATAAAGGCAAACTTATAGCGACAGAATGGGTTAGAAATGGTGGCGAAAATGCATCACGCACATGTTATCTGGATGATCATCAAAATATCCGTTTAGTAGTAGACAATGAGCATGGGAACACCTGGTTTAATGATATCTATAGCTACATCTTAGGAGAAAATAATAGGTTATTACGTTTTGAGTTTAGAACCGACGAAATTAGTTATGACAACAAAGGAACCGGGCATTATAAAGAAGAAAATATTCCTTTAAGCCAAAAGTTGGGTAAAGTCAAGCTTCTTAAAAAAGCAGAACAAAGTAATGATTTGGATAACGATGATTTAGATTATAAAGAATTACAAAATACCATTTCTTTGCTCCTGCAAAAAGCAGAATACCTGGAAAAAAACAGGGTTGGCATACATTATTTTAAAGGAGAGGTCGATTGGAAATATGCAATCATTATGCAGCTGGAAATATTGAATAATGGTCAAATTAATGGAAAGTATCGTTACAAAAAGAGTAAAGCCAATCTACAACTTAAAGGCCAGTTAACAGAAGAAAGGTTTGCATTAACTGAAACAGATTCAGGAGGGAAAACAACAGGTCTTTTTAAGGTTAGATTTATCGAGGCTGCTAAAGCAGAGGGAAAATGGTATAAGCCCAATGATAAAAAAAATATTCATTATATTGATTTAAGTCCGGTAGCATCCTATGCTTTTTAAAATATGCTGCAAACTTTTTATCTTTGGTTAAAGCAGCAATTATTATAATATCCTAAAATCATGATCAAAAAAAGCTTTTTATCACTCTCTATCCTTACACTGACTTGTGTGGGAGTATTCTTTTATATTAATTATGGTATTTCCGGAAACGTGATAAACAACATCAAAGGAAAATCTATTTATGATCTATCCGTAAAAAGTTTAGATGGTAAATCTGTGATCCGCTTTAGCGATTTTAAAGGAAAAAAGATCCTTTTTGTAAATACGGCCTCTAAATGTGGTTATACTCCGCAATATGAAGGTTTACAAAAACTTCAGGATCAATACAAAGGAAAACTGGTCATTATAGGTTTCCCTTGTAACCAGTTTTTATCTCAAGAACCAGGAACCCCGGATGAAATTGCAACTTTCTGTAAAAAGAATTATGGCGTTACCTTTCTACTTTCAGAAAAGATTGATGTAAAAGGTAAAGACCAGCATCCTGTTTATCAATGGCTTTGCCAAAAAGAAAACAATGGAGTAAAAGATGTTACCGTAGGATGGAATTTTGGTAAATTCCTTATTGATGAAAAAGGAAATTTTATGGAATATTTTCCATCTAAAGTAGAACCTTTAAGTCCGGAATTAACTTCCAGATTATAATCAATAAATATCTTTTCATACTTCCTTACAATAAATTCTAATTTTGTAGCAAATAAAAATCATGTCTGCAAATATTCCTCCTGTTATTGCTCCCACTCCTGCTACAGCTTTTGAGCGACTTTTAACCATTATGGATACATTGCGTGAGCAATGCCCATGGGATAAAAAACAAACTTTTGAAACACTTCGTCATCTTACGATTGAAGAAACCTATGAATTGGCTGATGCTATTTTAGATGGTGATAAACAGGAAATAAAAAAAGAATTAGGCGATTTAATGCTTCATTTGGTATTTTATGCCCGTATTGCATCAGAGACAAATGATTTCACCATTACCGATGTACTAAATAGCATTTGTGATAAACTAATTCACAGGCATCCGCATATTTATGGCGATGTGCAGGTAAACGACGAGCAGGATGTAAAGCAAAACTGGGAACAATTAAAATTAAAAGAAGGAAATAAATCTGTTTTAGAAGGTGTTCCTGTTTCGTTACCTGCTTTAATCAAAGCATCACGCATACAGGAAAAAGCCCGTGGCGTAGGTTTTGATTGGGAAGAAAAAACCCAGGTTTGGGATAAAGTAGAAGAAGAAATGCGTGAGTTTCGCGATGAATTTAACGCTGCGGATAATAGGATGATTGATAAAGAAAAAGCCGAAGGTGAATTCGGTGATCTGTTATTTTCTTTAGTAAACTATGCCCGTTTTATAGGCATTAATCCGGAAGATGCTCTTGAAAAAACTAATAAAAAATTCATTAAACGCTTCCAATATCTGGAAAGCAAAGCTATAGAACTGGGCAAAAATTTAAAAGATATGACTTTGGCAGAAATGGATTTGTTTTGGAATGAGGCAAAGAATTTATAAATAGAAATATATTAGGGGGAATTGCTACTTCCACTTATATCGTTATATACCACATGTAACGTTATAAATACCCCTTATAATGTTACATGCACCCCCTCTAACATTTTACCACTCCACTGTAACATTATATCTCCCTCCTTTAACATTATAATACCCCTCTGTAGCGTTATACCCCCCTCTTTTAACGTTGTAGCACTCCCTTGTAACATTATAACTAGCCCATACAACGATAGAAGTACTGACTTTATGATTATAATTATTTATAATAGAATATTTTTTTACTAAAAATTATATTTTATATAATATTATTTATATTTTTAATTTATTAAATTCTAATATTTATTTATTTCACCTTATCTAATTAAAAACATCATGTTACAAAAATCAATCAGGGTTAAAATACCCACAAATGTTGGAGTAAAGCTGGTTCTGGCGAAAAGAATTTACGATAAACATCAACTTGACGGTACTGACAGTCCTTTAAAAACTCTAAAAGATTATAATTGGGATGAAATAGGACCTAATATTATTGAGGCCCTAGCTTCTCATAATGAGGCCGAAACATTACGGAAGCAATGGGAAAAAGCGTATGAAAAACGTGATAATTTAATGGGCGATATTGATAATGTAGTAAAAGCGAGCAGAGATCTACTCAAAGCAGTAAACAAGAAAAATCCGCATGAATTAGGGGAATGGGGTTTTGATGTAAATAATACATCTGGGACTAAGGCTGTTAAGTAAGTAATCAAACCAGGAGGAGCGTATTCAATTCCGAACAGAATTGAATGCGCTTTTTCATGCTTATTGCTTAACCACCTCCGCCAGCGGAGGACAGGACGCCAGAAAGGCCTGAATAAAAAAAAGCTGGTTCGGGAAATATCGAAACCAGCTGAGAAATGAAGTATGAAGACTTAGCTTACACGCAGCCTATCTACTTATTTATTTTTTCTCTATTTATGCAAATTATACAACGTATTTATTTCGGTTTGCGAAAGTGCTTTGTTATAAATAAACAGATCATCTATGCTTCCTGCCCAAAAATCAGAATCAAAATATCCCAAAACAAGATTAGCATTAAATCCAGTGATAGCTCCAGGAGGATTCGCAGTTTGCTTAAGAATACCATTGATATAAATCTTAGTGTTAGTTCCATCATAAGTTCCTACAACATGTGTCCATTGTCCGGCTACGAATGAATCTACTATTGCTTGGCTTGTCTGAAAAAATATCTTATAACCATTTAGGTTACCAAATGTAAAAGTGCCTCCATCAATAAAAAATTTTGTGATATTTTCGCTTGTTTTAACCCAAACTGCCACACTAATACTGGTGCTAAGTTTAGCTGCTTTCGGGCTAAACACAATTTTTTGAGTAGTGCCATTTAATACAATAGCTTTTCCTGCTTTTCCAACATCAAACGTAGCGCCTCCGGTATTTACTCCATCATTGGCATATCCTCTTTGATCTTTCAGGTTATCATCAAAATTAAAATAAGATACTAACCCATCAGTAGGGTAAGGCAAAGTAGCAGTTTTTGTGCTCTTTTTGCAGGAAATAGATACAAGTACTAACAGAATAAAAGGGATAAATTTCGTTTTCATAAGTTTATGTTTATTATAATATTTTACCAAAAGTATGTAATAATTATTATCTGCTATTAAATTATTGGTAATTAAACATTAAGTTCCCTCACCTTTCAGGATCGGGATGACATAGTGAGGTATATGAATTATAACTGTTGTGCAATCACAAAACCACTTGCCCAGGCCCATTGAAAGTTATAGCCACCTAACCATCCGGTAACGTCTACACATTCGCCGCCAAAGTATAGTCCGGATATTTTTTTAGCTTCTAAAGTTTTAGAAGAAAGTTCATCTGTTGATACGCCGCCACGCATTACTTCGGCTTTATCATATCCTTTATCTCCGGCAGGTTTAACCTTAAAATGATGTATTTGTTCGTCAATTTTTTGAACTTCTTCTTTAGTTAAAGATGCCAGGTTTTTATCTACCGACAGAAATTTGCCTAAAGCATCGGCAAATTTCTTCGTGTATAACTCTGCCAAAAGATTAAATAGTATTTTTTTGCCGCTTTTCTGCTTTTCGTTTTGAATAAGCTCTGTCACATTATCGTTTGGCAGGAGATCTATTTCTATACTTTCACCCGGTTTCCAATAAGATGAAATTTGCAAAATTGCCGGGCCGCTTAAACCCCAATGTGTAAATAAAATATTCTCTTCAAAACTAATCTTGGAATTAGAAACCCTGCAGAAAACTGTATTTCCTGATAATTGCACATACCATTCTGCATCTTTACCGGTAATGGTTAAGGGTACCAATGCAGGTGCGGTTTCAGTTAATCTTAAACCGAATTGCCCGGCTATTTTTAGTCCGAAATCAGTAGCTCCCATTTTTTGAATCGGCAATCCGCCGGAGGCGATAACTACTTTTGGTGATGTAATCATTTTAGTTTTATACTGATGTTCATAGGATATTTCAAATTCGCCGGAAGCTAATTGCAGTACTGATTTAACTTCTGCCCGACAGATAATTTCCTGCCCCATCTCATCACATAAGTTTTCAAAAACCTGTACAATATCCTTTGCATTATTTGAAATTGGGAATAACTGTCCGAGTGTTTTTTCTTTGCCAATAATACCGTAGGTTTCAAAAAACTGAATGGTATCTTCCACGGTCCACTGTGAAAAAGCAGATTTGCAAAAATGTTCATTCTCTGAAATAAAATTAGCTTCTGTGGAATACAGATTGGTGTAATTACAACGGCCTCCACCTGAAATGAGAATTTTGGCTCCCGGCTTATCATTCTTTTCGAGTATTAAAATACGTTTGCCTACGAAACCAGCTTGAACGGCACACATTAAACCACATGCGCCTGCTCCAATAATTACCGCATCAAATTTGTCCATTTAAACTGATAATAAAATGCCTAACCACCTCCGCCTCCGGCACCTCCGCCAGCGGAGGAGAAAAGGGTTGTCCTCCGCTGGCGGAGGTGGATTGTGCAGCGAAGCGAAACGAGACGGAGGTGGTTAGCAGTAAGCTTATGTTATAAAACATATAATCTTTAACTCCGATTAAATTCGGATGTGGCATGAAAATCTACATCCGGAAAATCACGTTTAGCTACGTTTAACGTCCAGTCATTATCTGCCAAAAAAACCGCATTTCCATCCTTGTCAGTTGCAATATTAGAATGTCTTCGGCTGCTTATCTCGTTTATATTCTTTTTATCTTTTGAACTCAACCAACTCGAACGACGATAGCTCAGCATTCTAAAAGCACATTTAGCTCCATACTCATGCTCCAAACGGAAACTGATTACTTCAAACTGCAACTCTCCTACCGTACCTATAATTTTACGGTTACCCGGCTGTTGTGTAAATAACTGGGCAACACCTTCTTCTGTAAGCTGTTGAAGTCCTTTTTCTAGCTGCTTAGATTTTAGCGGGTCACGATTTTCTACTTCTTTAAAAATCTCCGGTGAAAAGCTTGGAATGCCTTTAAATTGTAATTGTTCACCTTCTGTTAAGGTATCGCCAATCTTAAAATTTCCACTATCATATAAACCTACCACATCTCCGGGCCATGCTTCTTCAACCAGGCTTTTCTCGTTAGCCATAAAATCCATTGGATTGGAGAATTTCAATTTTTTATTAGTACGGGTATGATAGTAAAACTTATTTCGCTCAAACTTGCCCGAGCAAATCCGCAAAAAAGCAATCCGGTCGCGATGGTTAGGATCTAAATTAGCATGAATTTTAAAAACAAAACCAGTAAATCCTTTTTCAGTAGCAATAACTTCACGTTCATTCGCTTCCCTGCTTTTTGGACTTGGAGCAATGCTAACGAACGTATCCAGAAGCTCGCGGATGCCAAAATTGTTTATCGCACTTCCAAAAAACACAGGTGCAGACAATCCTTCCAGGTACATTTCCTTATCTAAAGAACCGTATATTCCATCCACTAATTCCAGATCATCTTTAAGCTGACTTAGCTCTTTAGCTTGTAGAAATTGAGTTAGCGTTTCATCCTGCAAATCACTTACCTGAATAACAGGCTCAGATATTTTAGTTTTATCTGGCTTAAATAAATTGAGCTGTTTATTATAAATATTATAAACTCCTTTAAAAGTATGTCCTTGCCCTATGGGCCATGAAAGCGGGCAGACACTGATCTTTAATTCATTTTCCAATTCATCTAACAGATCAAAAGTATCTTTACCTTCTCTGTCCATTTTATTAATGAAAATAATTACCGGTGTATTGCGCATCCGACAGACCTCCATCAGCTTTTGCGTTTGCTCTTCTACCCCTTTTACGCTATCCACAACCAAAATCACACTATCTACAGCAGAAAGTGTTCTGTAGGTATCTTCAGCAAAATCTTTGTGGCCTGGTGTATCCAGAATGTTAATTCGTTTGTCATTATATTCAAATCCCATAACAGAAGTAGCAACCGAAATGCCTCGTTGCTTTTCTATTTCCATAAAATCAGACGTACTGCTTTGGTTAGCCTTATTTCGTTTCACCGTTCCGGCTGTGTTTATAGCGCCACCAAATAATAGAAATTTCTCTGTAAGCGTAGTTTTACCCGCATCCGGGTGACTTATAATTGCAAATGTTTTTCTTTTTTCTATTTCGGGATGACTCATTATATCATATTAAATATGCTGTGATGCATATCGGGATAAATTATAAAAATTGATGGAATTATAAAAACCAGATGGGATACAGAATATGTAAGCTTGTTTTCATGAAGCCATAAAGATACTAATTATCAGTATAACCTTGATAAAGATTAATATGCAATTGGTATGATATGGGCTTATTGTACCGAATATCGAAGAATTAATTAAAAGGCTAAATATGCAAGAATTTCTTTCATATATCTAATTTGTTGGTTTGTATTTCTTGACACAGTTCACTGGCACTCTTCAAACAAGCTTTTTAATTAATTTGGGGTATGGATAATGATAAATAAAAGTAAAAAGCACAATAAAATCCTGCTTAATTTAAGCAGGATTTTTGTGCTGATATAAACATATAAGAACTTACACTATCTGCTCTTCCAGCAATTGCCTTTCATACAATTCAAAATAGCTTCCACGTTTTTCTATCAGATTTTTATGGGTTCCTTGTTCGATGATTTCTCCATCATCCAACACTAAAATTTTGTCTGCATTTTTAATGGTAGAGATGCGGTGAGCAATTAAAATACTGGTTTTATGGTGCATTACTTTGCTGAGATTATTTAAGATTTCTTCTTCTGTATGAGTATCAACGGCAGAGAGACAGTCATCAAACAGCAGAATTTGAGGTTCTTTAATAATAGCCCGGGCTATAGAAACTCGTTGTTTTTGTCCGCCGGATAAAGTAATGCCTCGTTCGCCAATCCGGGTTTCAAAATCCTGGTCAAATTCAATGATGTTTTCATAAACGGCTGCATCTTTAGCCGCTTGTTCCACACTACCGGGTTTTACTACATCCATACCAAAAGCGATATTATTACGGATAGTTTCCGAAAAGAGAAAAACCTCCTGCGGTACAAAACCGATCTGATTCCGGTAGTTATTTAAATTTAATTGGTCAACAGCTATTCCATCAATCATAATATGTCCGCTGCTTACATCGTACATACGCATTAATAAATTGGCCAGGGTTGATTTGCCTGATCCGGTTCTGCCGATAATGGCTATAAACTCACCCGGGTTTACTTCGAATGACACATTTTTTAACGCTTCGATCCCGGTATCAGGATAAATAAAGCTGACATTCTCAAATTTGATATGCCCTTTTAATATTGGTTTCTCTATAGAAGTGGATGTGATTTCCGGCTTGGTTTCTAAAAATTCGTTTATTCTTTTTTGGGATGCCGCCGCCCGTTGTATTAAGGAAGTAACCCATCCTAAAGAGGCAATAGGGAATGTAAGCTGGTTCACATACACAATAAACTCGGCGATATTTCCAGATGTAATCGTGCCATTCATGGCTTCTATACCACCCACATATACGGTAATGATGGTACTTAATCCTACCAATAATATCATCATCGGAAAAAACAAAGCCTGAATTTGTACTAAAGCCATGCAATGAGTTTTGTAATCTTCGCTTTGTGCAGCAAATTTATCACGCACATCACCTTCGCGTACATAAGCTTTCACTATACGTATACCAGAAAAGGTTTCCTGCACAAAGCTGGAAAGTTTGGATAATTGCTGTTGTATTTTTTCGCTACGATAATTAATCATCGTATTCACATAATAAATAGTTATTGCCAGCACCGGTAAAGGCAATAAACAATATATGGCAAGCTTGAGGTTAACGCTTACCATGGCATAGATTACCAGTAAAAAAAGCACCGTTGTATTTATGGTGTACATAATTGCTGGGCCAACATACATCCGCACACGGCTTACATCTTCTGTAACCCGGTTCATTAAATCTCCCGTATTATTACGCCTGTAAAATGACATGGATAATTGCTGGTAATGCTGGTAGATTTCGTTTTTAAGGTCATATTCTATATGCCGCGACATTAATATGATGGTTTGGCGCATGAAAAACAGAAAAATACCACGAAGCAATGCTAAAAGCAATACCAAAATCCCAAACAGTAATAAGCTATATCCAAAAATATCATAGATTACTTTTTGCCTTTCAAAACCATCAAATAATCTGTATATATTAATGTTTTCTTTAATGAGATCAAATGCAATACGTATTACCTGTGCAGGCAATACACCAAAAAGATTAGAAATATTGACAAAAATAACTCCCGGCAAAAGGCGCCACCGATATTTGTAAAAGAATTTATTAAGATAAGCCAGATATTTCATTATTCGCGATAGGCAAAAGTAATTAGAATTTATGAGGAAGAAGTATGGTAAAATATGCAAAAGATAGGATGCTGGATAAAGTAATTGGCTATTATATTTCCTGTGTAATCAAATATGATATTTAAAGAATCGCATTTGCAAAATGCTGGTTTATCAGAATCCACAGTTCAGTTGATTATGTTAAAGACTCATGACCTTTCGCATTCTGGCTTGAGAAGATGAATGCATTACATACTTTCGAAGTATGAACCTTATAAATAAATATGTAATACTATGGAGATGATTATAATTCGGGCTTAGATAGAATATCTTGGATTACCAGAGAACTTAAAGGTTTTGCTATATAACCCGCTATATTTTTATTAGTATTGGCCCGTTTTTTATCCACTTCATCAATATAAGAAGAAACAATATAAATTTTTATGTGGTTTTTTACTTGTATATCAATTTGTTCATAGTGTTCCATAAATTCCCATCCTGTCATAGTCGGCATATTAATATCAAGAAAAAGAATTGCATTATTTACTGTGGGAGCCATATAGGCTGAACTTATGTGTTCAAGTCCAATTTCAGGCTCAGTAAATGCTTGTACATCAGCTTCAGGCGATATTCTTTGAATGATCATACTGCAAATTCTATTATTGAAGGCATCATCATCAATAACAATGAAATCAGGTATATTTTGTTTTTCCATACCAGTTAACTTTATAAATTATTCCCTTTTGTTAATCAATCCCAAATTCAATAGTGAATTCAGTTCCTTTATTTACTTCGCTGTTAATAATTATTTTCCCCCCCAATGTTTCTACTTGTGTTTTGACCAAAAATAATCCTATTCCTTTGCCTTCAACATGAGGATGAAAACGTTTATACAAACCAAATACCTGTTCACCTCTTTTTTCAAGATCTATACCAAGGCCGTTATCCTTAAAGATTAGTTTAATTGTATTTTTTAGTTTAATACTAGTGATTTTTATAATGGGACGGATATGAGGCTGCCTGTACTTAATGCTGTTTGAAATAAGATTGAAAAAAATACTATAAATATAACTTTTTAAGGTTAAAATATTACCTGCTTCTGAGAAATCATATATTATCTGAGCATCTTCATTTTTGATCAGTTTTGCAATTCCTATTTTAACATCCTCTAAAAGCTCAGAGAAGCTTATAATTTCCTTTTTTTCAATTAGAAAACATATCTATTAAATTAAATCAAAGTATAGTATAAGATGATGCAGACACCAATAAGTGGCGAAATTAGATTATAGCTCCAATATCAATGGATTGGTGGTTAAATTCAGAGCAATCATCTGGGAGGTCAGATGATTGCTCTGGACATTCGAGATAAATCAGAAACTACATCTTAAAACGGATTTAAAACAGATTTACAGTTTCAGGTTTAGAATATGTAAATTTTACTACTTTTGCTGCATTAAGCCATATCACATATTCTTATACGTTATGTCATTTACTCAACCTGAAGAAAGTCCCATTTTTAATCAACTAAGTATTTTTGGCCATCAAAAAGTGGTTTTTTGTAATGACCGGGATACCGGCCTGAAAGCCATAATAGCCATTCATGATACTACATTAGGCCCTGCTTTAGGTGGCACACGAATGTGGTCATATAAAACAGAGGCAGAGGCTTTACAGGATGTTTTACGTTTATCCCGCGGAATGACTTATAAAGCTGCAATTACAGGCCTAAACTTGGGAGGTGGTAAAGCCGTAATTATTGGAGATAGCCGTTTAGATAAAACAGAAGCCTTAATGCGCAGATATGGACGGTTTATTAAGAATTTAAATGGGTCGTTTATTACCGCAGAAGATGTAGGTACTACTCCTAAAGATATGGAATACATCCGGATGGAAACAGAACATGTTACAGGTGTTCCTGAATCATTGGGTGGCAGTGGAGATCCTTCTCCTGTTACAGCTAAAGGTGTTTTTATGGGGATTAAGGCCTGTGTAAAAGAACTTTATGGCACGGATAGTTTAGCCGGGAAATCGGTAGCTGTACAGGGAATTGGTAATGTAGGCGAAAATTTGGTTCATTTGCTTAGAGAAGAAAATGCCAAAGTTTATATAAGTGATATTAATGAAGATCGCTTAACTCAGGTAGCTAAAAAATATGGTGCAGAAGCAGTGGCTAATAACAGTATTTTTGATTTGGATATTGATATTTATGCTCCATGTGCTTTAGGAGCAATTATTAATACAGAAACTATCCATAAATTAAAATGTGCTATAATTGCCGGTGCTGCTAATAATCAATTGGCAGATGAACAGGTACATGGCAAAATGCTTTTAGAAAAAGGTATTTTATATGCCCCAGATTATTTAATTAATGCCGGTGGCTTAATCAATTGTTATTCTGAAATTGCCGGCTTTAGTAAAAAGCGCACGATGCAGTTGGCAGAAAATATTTATGAAGCTACACGCAGTGTATTGAAAAAATCAAAAACAGATAATATTCCCACAAATGAAGCTGCAAACAAAATTGCGGAAAAGCGCATTGAAGATATGCGTAAAATAAAGGGAAGTTATTAAGGAGTGAGTGAAGGATAGAATGCATAAAGGACAGAATCTCGACCATTAACTATCAACCATTCCCTTAAAATAAAAATAAATAAATAAATCGTTCTTATACATGTTAAATAGAAGGCATTTGAGGGTTAAGGCATTGCAAACATTGTATGCTTACCATCAATCTGAATCAAAAGTGGTAAAACCATTTGAAAACGCACTATTGCAAAGCGTGGATAAGGTCTATGAAATGTATATTTGGTTACTTTCATTACTTGTTGAAGTAGCGGATTATAGTGCCATTGATGCAGAAGGCAGGGCTAATAAGCACTTACCATCAAATGACGACCTGAATGCGAGTTTAAAATTGCAGAACAATTTATTCATTCATTCTTTGTTACAAAATCCGGAATATCTGGCGGCGGTTAAAAAGTATAAAATCTCCTGGAACTTTGACCCGGAAGTAGCCAAATCCATTTTTATTACGCTAAAAAACTCTAAAGAGTATTCGGATTTTTTGAAAATGACGGATCATTCTATTAAATCTGATAAAGATGTAATTAAACATATTTTCAAAAAATTAATCTTAAAATTACCTGGAGTTGAACAGATTTTTGAAGAGAAGTTTATCAATTGGTCGGTAGATAAAGATGTTTTACAGGCTTTAGTAGCAAAAACGTTTAAGAACTTTTCAAGCGAAGTATTTGCAGATAATAAGCTGGCTCAAATTTGCCCAAACTGGGATGAAGACCAGCTGTTTATTATTGATCTGTTTAACAAAGCCATTGACTTTGAAACAGAGTATCAGGAATTAATCGCTCAAAAAACAAAAAACTGGGATGCAGATCGTATCGCTATGATGGATACGTTATTAATGAGAATGGCTATCGTAGAATTAATACATTTTTCATCTATCCCGGTAAAGGTAACCATCAATGAATATATCGAAATATCAAAAGAATTTAGTACACCAAAGAGCAATTCGTTTATAAATGGTATTTTAGACAAAATTTTTTCCGACTTAAAATCTAAAGGAAAGATCCATAAAGTTGGCCGAGGACTAATAGAATAAAAACATGAAGAAAATTATTTTATCACTAACCTGTTTCGCTGTTTTAACAGCCTGTAATAACAGTAGCAAATTATTTGGAGGAAGTGCTTCAGATAGTGCTAATGCAGTTGCTGCCGCAAAAGAGAATGCACCTGCCTTTAAATTTGAAAAAGAATCGTATGATTTTGGACAAATAACCCAAGGTGAAAAAGTGACTTATGACTTCAAATTTAAAAATATTGGGAAAAGTCCGCTAATTATTACCAATGCAACAGCTACTTGTGGTTGTACAACTCCAGAGTATCCTAAAGGCCCTGTAGCACCCGGCGAAAACGGTATGATTCATGTTGTTTTTAATAGTGCTACAAAAAGTGGAATGCAAAATAAAATAGTAACCATAACAGCCAATACAGTACCTTCTACAACAGAAGTTCACCTTATTGGTGATGTTAAAATGCCCAAAACAAACTAAAAAAGAATATAATGTTAAACACTATTTTATTGCAAATTTCAATGAAGCAATTGACCGGTTTTTTGCCGATGCTTCTAATTATTGTCGTTTTTTATTTTTTTATGATCAGGCCGCAAATGAAAAAAGCCAAAGACCATAAAAACTATGTCCAGGAATTAAAAAAAGGAGATAAAGTAATCACTACTTCGGGCATTCATGGTAAAATTGTGGATATGAATGATACTACTTTTCTTATAGAGGTTGAGAGCGGAACAAAAATTCGTTTTGAGAAATCGTCTATATCATTAGAAGCTTCAAAGGCATTAAATGTAAAAGCTTAATACAAGCATATAAAAACATATGCCGTTTCCATTTGGGAGCGGCATTTTTTATTTAACTAAATTTGATAACAAGTATTTATATATGCCACTTATAAAACTAAGTAGACAGGAAAGTCGCCGACTTTCTTTATTTTTTATTTGTTTATTTTTTGCTGTAAGCGCCTGGTTGTTTTTTGCGATGTCTAATCGTTATATCTATCAGGTTAAAACAGTGGCATACTATGTTAATTTTCCTGAAAATAAAGCCTTTCATCCATTACAATCAGATACTATTAAATTGCAGGTTGAGGGTACAGGCTGGCAATTATTATTTTCAAAATTGCGTATTAAACCGCAATTCGTTAATGTTAGTCTTAAAGGATTAAATAAAACAAATTATATAACTCTTACAGATCAGTTAAATGAGGTAAACAAACAGTTTGATTCTAATCAAAAAGTAGTTTATATACAACCAGATACCTTGTACTTCGACTTTTCTGCAAGATCTGTGAAGAAAATTCCTATTAAATTGCTTCATCGTCTAAAGTTTGATGGCCAATATAATATTTCAGGTAAAGTGCAGATGATACCAGAATATGTTACTGTAACCGGACCTCTTGAGGATTTAATTAAAATAAACGTTTGGGAAACAGATACTTTAAAATTCCATAACATCACTCATACTGTTAGTGCTAAAATACCTCTCAAAAATCCTTTTAAAGCCAACATAAATATATACCCATCCGCAGTAGATGTTCAAATTCCTGTTGATGAGTTTACAGAAAAAGTAGTGGAAGTACCCGTTAAAATTTTAAATAATCAAGGATTTGATAATGTAAAAATATTGCCAGACAAGGTAAAAATTACATTTATGACTGCTTTAAGTAATTATTCTAAAATTGATAAAGAGTCTTTTGAAGTTACGGCAGACCTGAATAACTGGAAAACAAAAAACTATAAACAGTTGCCTTTAAATATCAGCCGTTTGCCGGATCATTGTAAGCTGATTAAAATTGAACCACAGGCTATAGATTTTATTATAAATAAATAATGTTAAAAGTTGGTATAACAGGTGGTATTGGAAGTGGGAAGACTACAATTTGTAAAGTATTCGAAATATTGGGTATTCCAGTATTTTATGCGGATGAAATTGCAAAGGAGATTATGAATACAGATAAGAATCTCAGGCTGAAAATTAAGAAAGCCTTTGGAGATCAGTCTTATTTAGGCAATGAGCAATTGAATCGTAAATATATTGCAGATTTGGTATTTGCAGACAAAACAGAGTTAGAAAAACTGAATCGATTGGTTCATCCAGCTGTATTTCATGCTTTCGATGATTGGCTTATCACTCATCAAAATGCTCCCTATGTATTAAAAGAGGCAGCATTATTATATGAGAGTCAATCTTATAAAATGTGTAATTATTCTATTTTGGTTAAATCTCCATTGGAAATAAAAATTAAGCGCTTAGTGCAACGCGATCATATTACTGCTGATGATATCAAATTAAGAATGGATAAACAGTTTACCGATGAACAAAAGGAAAAACTAGCTGATTTTGTGTTGGTGAATGATGAAAAGCAATTATTAATACCACAGGTTTTGGATTTACACCAGCATTTTTTATCTATTAAATTGTTTTAATTTATGATCATTGATGATTTTCTAGTATTAGATGCATGTGGCTTATATTGCAAAACTGGTGATTTTTACCTTGATCCTCAGCAACCTGTTCCTTGTGCTGTAATTTCTCATGCACATGGTGATCATGCTATAAGAGGTAATCATACCATATATTGTACTAAGGCAACTGCTGCCATCATGGAGTTGAGATACAAAAAAAATGCAGGTAAAGAATTTTTAATCTATCCATTTTCAAGCTCTTTTGAGATTAATGCCGTGAAAATTACATTTATACCGGCAGGGCATATTATAGGTTCTGCACAGGTTTTGATGGAATATGGTGAAGTAAAGTATTTATATACGGGTGATTATAAACTTCAACAAGATTCTACCTGTGAACCTATTGAGTTTGTTCGGGCTGATGTATTAATTACCGAAACTACTTTTGCTGATCCTAAAGTTCAACACCCGGATCCGGTAAATGAGATTAAAAAATTTAATGGTAGTACACACAACGTTCTTCTGGGTGCTTATGCTTTGGGTAAAGCACAACGTTTAATTAGTTTGATTAATGAGCACTGTCCAAATCGTAAGGTATTGGTTCATCATGCCATTCTCCCTATAACTAAACTATATGAAAGCTATGGCTTTAATGTGGGGATTTATGAGCTTTACAATCGTAAATTGATGAAACAACCTGGCCAAAATTACGTTTATATCGTGCCGCCAATGACCTTTAACAGTTATTTTAGGGCTAGAAATGTTGTACGTGTTTTTGCTTCTGGATGGAAAGATTTACAACAAAATAACGACATGAAATTGTATATTTCTGATCATGTAGACTGGAATGATATTATAACAATGATTGAAGAGGTAAAGCCCCAGTTGATTTGGACACTCCACGGAGATGGCAATCATCTAAAAAAATATTACGAAAACAAATTGCCAATTAAACTGTTAAATCGGTGTTAAAGATAAACAAAGATTATTATCTTGATAAAAATGGAAATATGGTTTTTACCGAAAAATATCATTTAAAAAGAGGCTATTGCTGTAAAAGTAAATGCAGACATTGCCCTTGGAAATATGGGAAAAAGAACAGATTGTAAATAATAAAGAGTAAATCATTGCTGATATTTATTAATTGTAACATCTTTCTATATAAATAAGATAATGTTTAATTTATTTCTCTTAATTAATAATTTAGCACACTCCTTAAATTAAATAGAAATTAATGTGGAATATAGTTATGAGCAGCATCTTATAAAGAGATATTGGTTTACTAATAATAACTTTATTTCTACTAAAAAATACTTGAATGAGAATTGAGAAAGAGATTATTAACAATAAATTTGAGAGTAACTATCAAAAATCGATAGTAAATGTTATATATACTTACGGATGGTTAACTAATTTATTAAGACAGCGTTTAAATAAACATCACATTACATTGCAACAATATAATATACTTCGCATATTAAGGGGGCAATATCCTAATCCGGCCAACCTTAATTTATTAAGAGAACGGATGCTTGATAAAATGTGTGATGCTTCAAGAATAGTTGAACGTCTGGTTCAAAAGAATTTGGTAAGTAGAGATACCAGTGAAAAAGATCGGAGAGCAGTGGATATTAAAATTTCTGATAAAGGACTTGAAATATTAAAGAAACTTGATTCCGAAATGATTCCAAAGGATCTTTTACAAAAGAATATCACTGATGAAGATGCCGGAACATTAAGTAAGTTACTGGATAAAATGCGAGGTTGATTTTAAAATGGGAGAAGAGGATGAAAGGATTTAATAAGAGAAGGAATGGCTCTTTCAATATTCAATATTTCAACACTTATACCCTCAAATTAATGCAACAAAAATCCCAGTAATGCTATACCTACACCCAAAAGCACAGCCATGAGTTTTTTTAGATTAAATTTATGATCTACGCTAGATTCAAATAGAATGGTAGTAGATATATGTAAGAATATACCAATTACAACACCCATAATACGACCGAAATAAGCATCCAAATTACCTATAGAGCCCTCTCCTATTTGATAACTCAAAAAATAACCAAGCGGGCACATCAGTGCAAAAAGTGCTAGAAATATAATAGTAGCGTTTTTACTGATTTTATTTTGTAATAATACACTCCCTAAAGCAAATGCTGCTGGAATATGATGCAGTGCAATACCAAAAACAAGCTCGTTGTGTCGGCCTTGGGCTAATGGCATACCTTCCAGAAATGCATGCAAACATAAACTGATCATAATACCGAAGGGAAAAGCATAATGCTCATGAACATGCCGATGGATGTGGCCATGTTCAATTCCTTCAGAAAATTGCTCCATTAAAATTTGTAAGAGGAAGCCGCCTAAAATGTATAATCCTACTTGCTGATCGCCTGTACGATATACTTCGGGCATCAGATGTAAAACGGTTATAGCAAAAAGGTAGGCACCACTAAAAGAAAGAATCAGTTTTAACCGTTGTGTATTATCCCGTTTAAAAAGAAATACCCCTACCCCGCCTAAAAAAGCACTAGCAAATAATAAAATTAATTTCCAGCTTTCCATTTTTTATACGGTTGAGTTACCAATAAAATGTTACCCATCAGATAGCCTATCATGCTACCAATAGCAGCTCCAAAAATAACATCTAAAGGAAAGTGAACACCTACATAGATCTGTGCAAAGCTAATAGCAACAGCCCATAATAAGGCCAGAGGCAAAATAGGTTTCCATCTGCGATAAAACATAGTTATTAAAAAAAGTGCAAGCGCAAAATGATTTGCAGCATGGGAAGATGGAAAACTATAACCACTGCCACAGGGAATTAAACTGCGTACTTCTATTTTTAATTCAGGATTATTACAAGGTCTTAACCGCTCTACAGCCGGCTTTATAATAGATGCCGTAGAAAAATCAGTTACAGCGAATGATAAAACAAAAAAAAGTAAAAGCATCCAGCCTTGCTTACCGTAATATCGTACAAAAAAAATAGCCAGGAAAAGATATAAGGGCGACCATAAAAACCTATTTCGCAATAAAGGCATGAGCCAATCAAAAAAAGGATTAGCAAGGCCATTATTTATAGCGAAAAATAGATTTTGATCAAATTGTATTAGGTGTTCCAATATTGACTTTTTGGCATATAAAAATTAAACGGTCAGATTTGCCTTCATCAAACGGATTTAAAGAATAATCACCGAAATGATTTAGAATTTTGAATCCGCTTTTTTTAAACATGAGTTCAAAATCAGTAAATGTAAAAGCCTTCACTTCTTCTTTAAAAGCATAATCTTTGGTTTTGTGCTTAAATATAATGGTTTTTATAATTTTTCCATCCATAACGTTTTTGCTGATGCTAAAATTAATCCCATTTACATGTTTTACCTCCTGAGGAACAAGCTGTTTGATGATTTTACCACTGTTAAAATAATCTAAAACCAATATACCATCTTTTTCAAGAGATTGGCTGAAAGATTTTAAAGCGTCTACATGATCTTTGTCTGTTTCAAAATAACCAAAACTGGTAAACAGGTTAAATGCAATATTAAAATCCCGAAGGTGGAAATCATACCGCATATCATGAACATAAAAATCCAGCTTCTCGTTTTTAAATTGTAATGCAAATTTAATACTGCTATCAGAAAGATCTATCCCCGTTACATCATATCCATTTTTATTGAGATAAATAGCATGTCTACCTTTACCACAGGCAATATCTAAAACTCGTGAATTTTTATGCAGGTTTAGATGAAGGCAGAGATTATCCATAAAGAATTCGGCTTCTTTATCATTTCGATGATGGTATAATATGTGATAATAAGGAGAGTTAAACCAGTTTTGAAACCACTTTTCTGACATATAAAAGAAAAAAAATATTCTTTTTAAATATAGATATTTTCTTTCAAATGTTATTTTTTGGTATTCCAATGAAATAAATATGCCTTTAAATCATATTCATTTCCTGATTTATAGTAGATTGTATCTCTATGTTTTTATTACAAGGTTGCACTTTAATTGCTATTTTTGTGGCTTTAAAATATAGAGATCAGGTGACTTTAATAAAATCAATATCAGGTATAAGAGGAACTATTGGCGGTACCCCGGGCAATGGCTTTACACCACCAGACATTATAAAATTTACAGCCGCTTTCGGGCAATGGGTTGTAAATAATACAGGTAAAAATAAAATAGTTATCGGTCGTGATGCCCGAATATCCGGTGAAATGGTTCGTAATTTGGTGGTTGGAACGTTGCAAAGCATAGGTATTGATGTTATTGATCTTGGCCTTTCTACCACACCAACAGTAGAACTTGCTGTGCCCGATGAAAATGCAGGAGGAGGAATTATACTAACTGCAAGTCATAATCCAAAACAATGGAATGCGCTTAAATTACTGAATAATAAAGGCGAGTTTATTACCGATGCAGATGGTAAAACCGTACTTGAACTAGCCGAAAAAACAGATATAAACTATGCTGATGTAGATCAATTAGGTAAGGTTACGTATGATGCTTCTTATCTACAAAAGCATATTGATAAAATCCTTTTACTGCCTTTAGTAGATGCGGAAGCGATCAAAAAAGCGAATTTTAAAATAGCTATTGATTGTGTAAATTCTTCAGGTGGAATATTTGTACCCGCTTTATTAAAAGCTTTAGGAGTAGAAATTATTCATGAATTATATTGTAAACCCGATGGGTATTTTTCCCATAATCCGGAACCATTACCAGAGAACCTGGTAGCTTTATCAAAGGAAGTTCTTGCAAGGAAAGCTGACCTGGGTATTGCGGTAGATCCGGATGTGGATCGTTTATGTTTTGTTTGTGAAGACGGCTCTATGTTTGGCGAAGAATATACGTTGGTAGCCGTAGCAGATTATGTGTTAAAACATAATCCTGGTAATACCGTTTCAAATCTATCCTCTACACGGGCATTACGTGATGTAACCGAGCGTGCTGGCGGAGTTTATAATGCAGCAGCAGTAGGAGAAGTAAATGTGGTCAATAAAATGAAGGAAACCAATGCCATAATAGGTGGTGAAGGAAACGGTGGGGTTATTTATCCTGAATCACATTATGGCAGAGATGCACTGGTAGGTATTGCCTTATTTTTAACTCATCTTGCTAAATCAGGAAAACCTATTTCTGCATTAAGAGCTACCTATCCGGCTTATTTTATATCTAAGAATAAGATTACTTTAACTCCAGAAATGGATATAGATGCTTTATTGATAGAAGTAGAAAAAAAATATGAAAAACAACCTCACAGTACAATCGATGGATTAAAAATTGAGTTTGACGATCAATGGATTCATTTGCGAAGATCGAATACAGAACCCATTATTCGCATTTACTCCGAAGGTAGTTCTGAAAGAGTAGCAGCGAATTTAGCTGAAAAGATCATATTAGATATCAAAGAAATTTTACAATTACAAGATTGATAAACAAACTATCAACTAATCATTACAAATAATATGCGTGTATATCTTGATAACGCCGCTACAACGCCGGTAGATAAAGAAGTTTTAAAAGAAATGTATCAGGTAATGGAAACCCAATATGGCAATCCATCATCCATACATGCTCATGGCCGTGAAGCTCGTACTATTATAGAAAAAGCACGTAAAACTGTTTCGGGGCTTTTGCATGCTTCGCCAGCCGAGTTTTTCTTTACTTCCGGTGGAACAGAGGCAGATAATATGGCTATTCGTTGCGGCATAGTTGATCATCAAATTAAGCATGCCATCACTTCTCGTATCGAGCATCATGCCGTAGTACATACCCTAGAAGCATTAGAAAAAAGTGGATTGATTAAATTAAGCTTCGTAAATGTTGACTGCAATGGTAATGTAGACATGCAACATCTGGAAGAGCTTTTAAAAACCAATGAACGTAGTTTTGTATCCTTAATGCATGCAAATAATGAGCTGGGTACCTTAACCAACATTGAAGTAGTGGGGACTATTTGCGAACAATATAATGCTATTTTTCATTGTGATACTGTACAAACTATGGGACATTATCCTCATGATTTAAGTAAATTAAAAGTTCATTTTTTAGTATGTGCAGCACATAAATTGCATGGGCCAAAGGGAGTTGGGTTTCTATATATCAATCATAATATTAAAATAAAACCACTCATATTTGGAGGCGCACAGGAGCGTAATATGAGAGGTGGGACGGAAAATGTGTATGGAATTGTGGGCTTAGCCAAAGCTTTAGAAATGGCTTATGAGCACATGGAAGAACATCAACATTATATACAGGGATTGAAAACCTATATGAAAGCTCAGTTAGAAGCAAACGTTCCCGGAATAGCATTTAACGGGGAAACTGATGCGGATAAAAGTTTATATACAGTATTGAATGTCTCTTTCCCGGAAATGGAAATGGCAGAAATGCTACTTTTCAGTTTAGATATTGCCGGAATCTCCGCATCCGGAGGAAGCGCATGCAGTTCGGGTACTGATATAGGATCTCATGTGTTAAATGGAATCAAAGCCAATCCCAACCGGCCGGCTGTTCGTTTTTCTTTTAGTAAGTATAATACCAAAGAAGAAATAGATTATGCTGTAGAAAAGATCAAAGAAATTTGTTTGGTTAAAGCTTAGTTTTTAGGATATTTGACATTTTTTAACTGACATAAATCCTCCTTGTCTTTAAATTAAATTCAATCTGTCTTATAGAACATTTAAAACAGCTGGGTCAAAGGTTTGTAAGCCTCCTCTACTCGTGTGTGAGTTTTATTTGCTCTTAGGCTTTAATTCCAATTCATTTTTTATTAGTTGCTTAGGGTTAAAAAAGTGATTTAATGGGCCATTGCCTTTACCTATTACAACATCTTTTCCATGATAGATAGCTTGTTGTACATACTCTTGTCCTTGGGTTACGGCTTCAAGTATTGATTTTCCTTGTGCTAAATAACTGGCAATGGCAGAAGATAATGTGCAGCCCGAACCGTGTGTATTTTGAGTGGCATATTTTTCGAAATGAAATTCGTGTATTTGTTCATCTTCTGAAAAAAACAGGGAGGTTAGTTGTTTTCTTTTTAAATGTCCTCCTTTTACTAATACAGAGCGAGCGCCCAATGTTTTAATTTTTTCGCCTGCCAGATACATCTCATCCACCGTTTTAATAGTCATTTCTGCCAGTACTGCGGCTTCATCTAAATTAGGTGTAATAATATCAGCAAGTGGAAATAATTTTTCGACTAGGGTTTGAATAGTTTCATCTTCAATCAATCTATGTCCACTGGTGGCAACCATTACAGGATCAAATACTAAAGGTGTTTTCAAATAATTTTGCAAGGTATTTACAATCGTATGTACCAGTTCGCTCGTATGTACCATTCCTATTTTGATGGCATCAGGAAAAACATCATCAAAAATTACTTCAATTTGCTCTTTCACAGCTTGATAAGGAATAGGATAAACAGACTTTACACCTGTAGTATTTTGAACAGGTAAAGCGGTTAATACCGAGGTGGCAAAGCAACCCAATGCCGAAATAGTTTTTATATCCGCCTGAATACCAGCGCCACCACTGCTATCAAAGCCCGCAATGCTTAAAACCGAAGGATATGTGTATTTTTTCATATTGCTTTCTCTATTTGATTTCTAATTTCTAATGCTGCTTTAGCCGGGTTTTCTGCTTGACATATTGCAGATACTACCGCAATACAATCAGCTCCTGCTTTTATCACTTCGTAAGCATTACCCACATTCATATTACCAATGGCTACAAGCGATTTATTCGTTAAGGTTCGTATTTGTCTAATTCCTAAAAGCCCCCATTCAGCAATGGTATCGGTTTTAGTTGCAGTGCTAAAAACAGGACTAATTCCTAAATAATCAGATGCAGCTGTTTCTGGATTGCAAAGCTGTTCCAAGAATTCAATTGAATATCCTATGGATTGGCATTCTTTCCAAACAGATTTTATAAGAGTGGGGAGAAGGTCATTATTACCAACATGAATCCCAAAAGCATTTACCTGTTGCGCTACTTTTAAATTATCATTGATAATTAATGGGATATTATTTTTACTCAACACCTCTTGCAATCGCAATGCTTTTTCTAAAAACGTTTTTGAGATTACCTTTTTTTCTCTTAATTGCACAATATCAACACCATTCAAAATAACTTGCTCCACTATTTCAATAAAATTGCGGCCCCGACAGCTTTCCTCCGAAATCACTAAATATAATCGATAAGGAAAAAGATTATTCATTATATAATCTCCAGTTGAAGATGCTGTGTAAACTCATCAGCCGTAATCATGTATAATTTATCCAAGAATTGCACTTGTAAAGTACCCGGACCTACTGCTGTTTTTGCTGCTATTTCTCCTGCAATACTCGTTAAAGCCATAGCAGCAACAACGGCTTCAATTTTATCTTCAATCACGCCAATAAAAGCCCCTATAATAGCTGTTGCCGAACAACCCAACCCTGTTACTTTGGTCATCAGTGCATTCCCGTTTTTTAAATGTATTTCTTTATTTTCAGAAATAATGATATCAGTCTCTCCTGATATACAAATTACAGAGCCAAATTGTTGGGTCAAACTACGTGCGGCTTCTATAGCCTCGTTACTTTGGGCAGTGCTATCTACTCCTTTTATTTTACTGATATTGTGTTTGGCTAAAGCTAATATTTCCGAGGCATTTCCTCTAATAACGGTGGGGCAGGAATGTAATATTTGAGTTAAGGTAGTATCTCTAAAATGCGTTGCTCCAGCACCTACAGGATCCAAGACAAAAGGCTTATTTAATTGATGGGCTTGAGCTGCCGCTTGAATCATCGATTGTGCCCAATATTCATCCAATGTACCAATATTAATGACTAATGACTGGCATATGCTTATCATCTCATTAATTTCGGAATGAGCATGTGACATGATTGGCGAAGCACCAACAGCCAATAGTGCATTAGCACTATTGTTCATCACCACAAAATTGGTAATATTATGTACCAGAGGTGATTTCTTTCTAACTTGTAAAATATGATGCCAAAGGGATTTTTCCATAATTTATTTTTTGAATATAATTATGGCAATAGCGTTCTCCCTAAATCTTAATGTGTGAAGAAGCATTTTTAATTTCTTTCAATTCATCAGTTGTAAATTCAACAACAATAGCATCGATGTTTTCTTCTAAACCTAATGTTCTCATCTACCTTACCTGTAAGAAACCAATCCGGCTTTAGTTTCAAACTGAATCTTAACAGATAGTTTAAATCTCAGACTTAAACTAGAAATGTTTCTGTAACAACTTGAAACAGCAATTGCGCCAAACCGCTGTTAGTGGTTGTTACTTATACCATTTTGAACAATCTCTCTTTATAAAGTTTGTAGCCGTTTTTCCTAAAATAGGAAGCGGCAACAGTATTACTACTCCAATGGTCAAGTTCAATTTTAGTAATTGAGTTTTCTTGTGCAAGTTGTTCCGCTTGTTTCATTAGTATTTTACCGGCACCAGTTCTTTGATATTTAGGTAATATAGATATTTGGTCAATGTATAATGTCTTTATGTTATATTGAAAGGCATTTTCTTTTGCTTCTTTTATAAAGCACAAAATATACCCAATATCTACATCGCCTTTTTTTACGATATAGCATTTGCAATTTGGGTCAAGGAAAAGAGTTTCTAAAGCTTTTTCCATTGCTTCCTTATCAAATTTCTTAAACAGTTCTGGATGCAGTTTCGCATGAAGATTTTGCACATCTTCGTTAAGCTCAGAAATTAGTTTATGATTTTTTGTTTCAATTATTATCATCATAACTTTAAAAATTTTTGAATTAAGTACTATTTTCCTCTCTCTGGCCTCAGTTTCAAACTGAAGCTTAACAGATAGTTTAGGTCTTAGACTTAAACCAAAAAAGGTGAATTTTTCTATATTTTGTTTCAAACCTTCATCAGTTTTAGAAATCATTAACTATTGCTTCAAACAATTCAGTTGTTTCAATGTTTTTGATTTCAACATATGAAAAAACTCATTTTCTTACTTTTATTTGTAAATATTACTGCCAATGCACAAGAAAAAATTGACTGGCCTGATCATAAAAAAGCTGTTATTGTACTAACATATGATGACGCCCTGGAATCCCAATTAAATATTGCTGTCCCGCAATTGGAAGCAGCTCATTTCCCAGCAACTTTTTTTTAACCTCGGATATTGGCTCTTCAACTATTTCAAGATGGCGGGCACTTAGTAAAAAAGGCTTCGAGTTGGGTAATCATACCGTATATCATCCCTGCTCAATTGCAAAGGATAATCCGGTATCCTCAGACCCTTATACAGCTTACAGCATGATTCGTGAGATAGAAGTAATGAACCATTTTTTATATGCGGTTGACGGTAAGACTGACAGGACCTTTGCGTATCCATGTGCAGAAACCACGGCAGGAGGAAAAGACTACGTGGATACACTCAGAAAATATGGTTTAGTGAAATATGCACGTATAGGGGGCGATATGAATGACATAATCACGGATTTTAAACATTTAGACCGGTTAAAAATCCCATCTTATGGACTACAAGAGAATGCTACGGCAAGCCAATTAATTGAATATGTAAAGCGGGTACAAAAAAGTGGCGGGATGGGCATTATCATGTTTCATGGAATAGGTGGTGATTATATAACAACATCTGCTACAGCACACCAGCAATTATTGAATTTTATAAGAGCCAATAACAAAACTATTTGGGTTACTACTTTTCAAAAAGCCATGGATTATGCCATTCAATTTAAGAATCCAAAAACTGCTGTAGCTACAAATTAAAGGAAATAATTAATGGCTTATGGTCGCTGTACGCCGTCCAGTCATGATAACTTCCAACTTCCACATTTTCCAATTTGTCCATGAAATCTTTAGATGCAAAACAATAATCAATGTGATAAGGTTTGTCTTGATGACGATACATAAATAGGGTAGGATTTTTTTCCTTTCCTTGTATCTGTTTATGAAATTTATGGTAAGTGCTATAAATTTTCTTTGCTGCTAATTTTTCTACCACTGTTGAGTGATTCCCTTCCCGACGCGGCTTATCCCAAATAGTGTTACTATTAAAATCACCAACTAATAAGGTTTTAGTATCAAGAATGATACTATCGTAATACTGAATGGCTTTCCAAATTTGTGTAATGTATTGGCCGTCTTTGTCGCCCGGATTATTCGCCCAAATTGCAAATAATGTAAAATCAATTTCACCGCCGGTTACTGATAGCGGCAAAATGTTTTTAAAGTCAGGATTATGAATTTCGAGCAATTCGAACTTATAATTACTATAAGAAAAAACTCCGAGTCCTTTGTGGAGATTTGACCCGTACCAAAAGATATCTGTTGGTAATGGTGTGGTATTACTGAACTTTAGTTTATCTGGATGCTCACATTCTGGAACAATTAAAATATCAGGTTTATGTTGCAGAATAAAATCAGCTTTTTTACGAAAAGCCATATTACAATTCCACGTTATAATTTTCATATAAATGCTGTCTGCTATATATTTTTTTTGCGCAAGTCAACAACCATGCAGATAATCAAGCCCACAGCATAAGCGATGATGTCGTTCATGTCAAAAGTCCCTGAAATAACGTGCTTCAACTGCAGCAATTCAGAAATCAATCCAACGATAAATATGGATGTTCCTGCTCGCCAAGGTGAAAGTCCAAACCAATTCCCAAATAGTGGGGTAGACAACGAATGTCTATCCTTCCGATTAAGTCCACGTAACTGAATGTAAAACCATGGAGGGAAAGCTATATCTGAAAGGTAACTACTTAGGAAACCAGCACTTATTTTATTTATAGACAAAAGAGCACCGACAATCCAAAAGGACGTTAATATCAAGTACACCATGTTCCAGTACGAAGTATTATTTGGAATCCTTTTCAAAATCGTCTGCTTCGATAAATTATAAACACATTCAACCGTAGCTCATCCATTCTGGGGCAAATATGCATCCTTGAGTTATGCTAGACACACTTGTGCCTTTCTTCTTTATTTTATAAAAATACTCATCTCAATTTTAAATCTACTTAGGCACAAGTAAATATTGTCTGCTTTAACTGCTTCCAAACCTTTGCCAATTGGGGCAGAATACTTGTGATGTAAAAATGTAGCCTATTTTAAAAACCTTAGCTTTTTTGTTATATAGATTTACAACATGAAAAAAATAGTTATGATAAAAAAGTTGAAACAATGAGAAATGAGAATGGTGACTTTATTACTGAAGAAATTGATATAAATAGTTTTATAGAGGAAATCAAAAAATATGGGGTTAGGGTTGATGCTATTAAAGTTATCGGTGTTGAAGTGGAATTTTTATTTGAATGCACCAGATTAAGGGAATCTCTAAAAATTATTACTGGGAAGAATGTATCTAAAAATAGTTACTGATTTAAAAAATATACCTTGCTTCTACGTAAATGACACAGGATCCTCTCCTAGAGGCTCCTGATGAGACGAACATAGCTGCAAAAAACCAAAAAATGCCAACCTCCAAAACAGGAGACCGACATTCAAAACATGCACCTTTAATTTTTTACTGTGCGTAAATCAGGATCGAATCACTATAAACCAGTTCATCCACTGTTCCTTTGTAGGCGCACTTACATTCATATTGCTGACCCGGAGTATACCCATTGATATTAGCAGCGCTTTTAGTAGAGGGGTTTAAGCGCCAGGCTGCTATACTGCCGGGAGCCGGTACCGGGGTACTATAAAAATAATATACGACTGCATTTTTATGGCTATCTGTACTAAAAGCCAGTTCGCCGGAGTTTTTTCCGCTTTTTACAGCAAAACCCACAGGTTTAGGCAATATACCTACCTGGGCAGCCTTTTTTGCTAAATTAAAACCACTTGCTGTCAATTTTACTAAATCGCCATCGGCCTGTTGGTTTACTTCTAAGGCTATGGCCTTTAATTCATCTGTGAGTTCTTTTTTGGCTGCATTTTTTTCGGCAACATCAGTACTGGTACCTTTTTTTGATTTGTCTAATTTTGCCTTGTAATCATCTATAAGTAGCAACAAATTGGGCAATACAGTAGCATCAAAAGTAAAGCTGGTGTTGTTGTTCAGTTTATCATAAGCAGATTGCGCTAAATTGTCTAAACTGTTATCCGGCGTACGCGAATAATCTGTAATAACCCTTTCTTTTTTCATGGAGATCATTTGTTTTTTAGATAAATAAAATTTGTTCAAAAATCTTCTGGTTCGTATATTCCTATAGGAAAACAAGCATTTATTATAAGGACATTGTTTTTGTTACAGACTAATACAAACAGATAGATTTAAAATAAAATTAGCATTATAAATAGTATTATACAAATAGTTGTTATTTAATTATACTATAAAACAATTTTATATTATAATATGACTTTAATACAAAAATGTTGAACAGGGATTTTATATTTCTCTGCAGGATTGTTTTATCACTTAACAGGACTGTTATGCAGCTTAATAAGACTGTTTTGTCATTTAGCAGAACTGTTTTGTTGCTTAACAAGACTGTTTTGTCGCTTAACAGAACTGTTTTGTCTTTAAACAAGACTGTTTTGCCATTTAACAGGACTGTTTTATTGCTTAACAGTACTATTATGTGTCTTTACAAGGCTGTTTTATCGTTAAGTATACCTGTTTAATCATTAAATCTGTGCCTTTTTCAAGAATTTGGCCAGTTGTAATGGATTGTACCTTTTTTATTTGAAGATTAAGCAAACAATTGCAGGGTAGATAGTTGTTTAGTGGTATATGTCCAATTCTTAATAACCATTAAACAATAAATCATGACAAACGTAATTGAAGAAATCTTAAATGATCAGGCTGGTAATTTAAGCTGCAATTTACAAGAGGCAGGTTATGCTAATCTTAAAAATACTTTTTCGGGACCAAGAAGTAACGGGGATGATGACGATGACGAAGAGCTTATCCCTGTTGAAGATGATGACGATGAGGAGAAAGATGAAGAATATGAGGATGAAAAACAGGAGATGAAAGTATTGATGACTAAGATGTCATTGATAAGCTAGACCTTATTTTTGGAATCTTTATTCATATTTAAATTATTCTTTACCTGAATTAGTTTTTCTAATTTTGGGATATGCTACAATTTACTCCGGAAGACCTTATATTCAATCGCAAAGGCGAATTATCATCCACACAAAAAGAAAGTTTTAAAAAGCAACTAGAAGGGATAGACCAGCAATCTGGCAATTTAGTACAATATGCTATTACGGCCGGAATGATTGGTACCGGGGTTTTGATTTTCCGTGCAGGCCTTTCATTAGAAGCAGACATGTATATCGTGATGGGGGCAGCTATCTTGCTCTCCCTTTACTTTTTTTGGCTAAAAAAGTATCTGGGACCTAAAAAGGGAAAAATACTTGCCGAAAATAAAACTATTCCTATAGAATCTATTGCCGGTAAAATGGAGTTTATAACTCCGGCTAAAGCAGCTATAGATCCTAATTGGGCTTGCCAGTTTAGCGTTGGTGGCAAAACGTTTTATACCGATGAACAGGCATTCTCTAAATTAGAGAATGGTCAGAATTATTGTATTTATTTTTTCCAGCATAGTAAACTCTTCCCCATGGTTATATCCTGGGAAAAAGTATAATTTATAAAAGAGGTATTATATACTGATGAGATTATTTCTCCATCATATTCAGGAAAGAAGAGATTTTGGCTTTCATTTGTCTTCTGTCTACTATAAAATCAAGAAAGCCATGTTCTAATACAAATTCTGCCGTTTGAAATCCTTTGGGTAAATCTTTTTTAATAGTTTCTTTAATTACTCTGGGTCCGGCAAAACCTATTAATGCTCCGGGTTCAGAGATATTGATATCGCCCAGCATCGCATAAGATGCCGTTACGCCACCCGTTGTAGGATCTGTAAGTAAAGAAATATAAGGAATTTTAGCCTTGCTCAATAAAGCCAGTTTAGCAGATGTTTTGGCCATTTGCATCAATGAAAATGCGGCTTCCATCATCCGTGCACCGCCAGATTTGGAGATCATCATAAAAGGTATTTTATGCTCAATGCTATAATCAATGGAGCGGGCAATCTTTTCACCTACTACAGATCCCATAGAACCACCAATAAAATTAAAGTCCATACAGGCAATAACCAGTTCATGACCTTCTATTTTACCCGTTCCGGCCCGGATAGCATCTTTTAAGCCTGTTTTAGCGTAGCTTTCTTCAAGGCGGTCTATATAGGTTTTACTATCCGTAAAGTTCAGGGGATCTCCCGAGCGTAGGTTGGCAAATAACTCTGTAAATTGATTATTATCGAATAGAATCTCAAAATATTCTTTGGAGCCTACACGCAAATGGAAGTCACAATAATGGCAAACGTATTTATTTTCTACCTGTTCTGCATAATGTAAAGGCTTTTTGCACTGCGGACATTTGTTCCACATGCCATCCGGCGCTTCCATCTTTTCTTCAGTTGAGGTGATTATCCCTTTCTTATCTCTCTTAAACCAGGCCATTATTTGGATATATATTGAAATGCAAATAAACGAAAATTTTAAGAAACGAAAGTTGTATTGGTTGAAAGTTGTAGGTTTTAAGTTGAAAGGTTGAATTGCTTCCTGTTTTCTCTCATTTTCAAATTATTCCCATCCTTCTACCATTTCTTCATTCTTTACTTTTCAAATTATTCTTGCAGAGTTGTTAATGTTGGAACTAATTTTTTTAATTTCGGAGATCTAATTTTTAAATTGAACCGAATGGATCTAAAAGACTTTAAAGGCGTATTACATGGCGATGCTGTACAGGAATTATTTGAAATAGCTAAAAAGCATCAATTTGCTTTACCCGCTGTGAATGTAATAGGCACAAACTCCATAAATGCCGTAATGGAAACTGCAAAGGCAGTGAATTCTCCGGTAATTATTCAGTTATCAAATGGCGGTGCACAATTCTATGCAGGGAAATCTCTTAATAATGATAGTTTACAAGCTTGTGTACTTGGCGGAGTTTCGGCAGCCATGCATGTTCATTTACTAGCCGAGCATTATGGTGTTGCTGTTATTTTACATACCGATCATGCTGCTAAGAAATTACTTCCATGGATAGACGGATTACTGGATCATGGCGAAAAGTTTTTTGCACAGCATGGAAAACCCCTTTTCTCATCACACATGCTTGATCTTTCAGAAGAATCCATCCATGAAAATATGGAGATATGTAAGAAATATTTTGCCCGTATGAAAACCCTGGGAATGACACTTGAAATTGAATTAGGTGTTACCGGTGGTGAAGAAGATGGTGTAGATAATAGCGACGTAGACAGTTCTAAATTATACACACAGCCATCAGAAGTGTCTTATGCATTTGAAGAGTTGATGAGCATAAGCAGCAGGTTTACCATAGCAGCAGCTTTTGGAAATGTACATGGTGTTTATAAACCGGGGAATGTGAAATTACAACCTGTTATTTTGAAAAACTCACAAGATTTTGTACGTAAAGAATTTGAACTAAAAGCAGAAAAGCCTGTTAATTTTGTATTTCATGGCGGTTCGGGCTCTTCACAGGAAGACATTAGAGAAGCCATATCTTACGGAGCTATTAAAATGAACATTGATACAGATATGCAATGGGCATATTGGGAAGGTATTAAGGATTATTACAAGTCTAAAGAAGCTTATTTACAAGGTCAGATCGGTAATCCTGATGGCGAAGACTCTCCGAATAAAAAATATTACGATCCCAGAGTTTGGTTACGTAAAGGAGAGGATCAGTTTGTAAAACGCTTAACACAGGCATTTGAAGATTTAAACTGTATTAATGTAAATGATAAACTATAATTATAGGTTTATTAGACCTGTCAAATTCCATTTCTTTAAAAAGAAGTGGAATTTATTATTTACAGTATACCTATTTAATTAGCTTTACACATATCATTTACATTTAATCTATTTTTTATGCCTGAAAAGAAGAAAAAAAGCTTTTTTGAAGCCTTTGCAAATAAAATGACCTCCTTTACCGGAAGCTCTACTGCTTTTATAGGAGCCGTAGCTATTGTACTTATATGGGCGGTTACAGGCCCTTTATTTAACTATTCTGAGACCTGGCAGTTAGTTATTAACACGGGCACTACTATTATTACCTTCTTAATGGTGTTTTTGATACAAAAAGCACAAAATAAAGATGGTAAAGCTATTCAGTTAAAATTGAATGAACTTATTGCTGCTCATGAAAAGGCCAGCAACAGAATGGTTGATATTGAAGATTTGAATGAGGACGAATTAGATGAGCTTCATAAATTTTATCAAAAACTTTCTCAACTGGCAGAAAAAGAAAGCGATATTCATTGCTCACATTCTATAGATGTAGCAGAAGAAATTCACAAAGAAAAACAAAGTATACAAAGCCCAACTCGTAAAGGTAAACCACATGCAAAAAAGCAACCTCAAGATTCAAAAAATAAGTGACAAAGATAGTCTTGATAAAGTTTTTGCTATCCGAAAAGAGGTTTTTGTTGGAGAGCAAAACTGTCCGCCGGAATTAGAGTGGGAGTTTGAAGAAGAATCCAATCATTTTCTGGCTACAGTTGGTGATGTTCCTGCGGGAGCCTGTAGATGGCGGAGAACAGATAAAGGCTATAAGTTAGAACGCTTTGCAGTCTTGAAAGAATTTCGTGGTATCGGAGTTGGGCAGGAATTAGTTAAAACAGTATTAGCAGATCTGCCTGCAGATGCAGAATATGTTTATCTAAATGCACAAATAAGTGCAATGGGTTTGTACGCTAAATTTGGTTTCGAAAAAGAAGGTCAGCAATTTGAAGAAGCAGGAATTCAACATTTTAAAATGGTATTTAAAAAATAAAACTACCAGGTTAACGGAATATGTTAGTTGAAAATTCTACCGCTTCCTGCCATTTATCCATATTCAGATTTAAGTTTTCGCCTTGCGCATTTAAATAAGCTATTACATTTTCTGTAGCGATATTGCCAGTTAAATCATCGGCAGCCATCGGGCAACCTCCATATCCTTTTAAGGCAGTGTCAAAACGTTTACAGCCAGTTTGATAAGCAGCTTCTATCTTCTCTTTCCAAGTGGAAGGAGTGCTGTGCAAATGGACTCCAAATTCTACTTCCGGGAAACGGTTTACCAAATGAGGGAATATATAAGTAATCTTTTCAGGATCAGATACACCAATAGTATCAGAAAGGGAAATTATCTGTACACCACGATTAATCAGTTCTTCAGTCCAGTGTTCAACCAATTCATTGCTCCATTCATCCCCGTAAGGGTTGCCAAAACCCATAGAAAGATATACTACTGCTTGTTTATGATGCTGATTACATAAATTCATCATTTCTTCCACTGTTTTTAAAGATTGAGAAATATCTGAATTAGTATTACGCCGCTGAAAAGTTTCTGAAATTGAAAAAGGAAAACCTAAATATGTGATCTGCTCATGTTGAACTGCATCCTGAACTCCACGCACATTAGCTACAATGGCCAATAGTTTAGATTGGGATGAAGATAGATCCAGTTTAGCTAAAACTTCCGCAGTATCTTTAAGCTGTGGGATAGCTTTTGGAGATACAAAACTTCCAAAATCAATCGTATCAAACCCAACCTGTAATAAGATATTGATGTAATCTGCCTTAGTTTGTGTAGATACAAAATCATGCAAGCCTTGCATGGCATCACGCGGGCATTCAATAAGTTTGATCATTTGATATGAATTATTCTACAGAAAAATTAGAGTTGTAATTGTTTTAATATAGTCCAAAATTATTAATTACCATTCAATACTTATGATTTATTATTTTCCTTTTCTACGATCAGGCGGCTGATAGCATTGCTTATAGTTATCTGGTCTGCTTTTGATTTTGCAAGTTTTAAGGCTGCCTGGAAATGTTGTAATGCCTTTATATTGTCTATGTTAGAATAAAGATTACCCAACAATGAATGATAGAATTGATTATCTGCAAGATTTAATTTTTCAGCTTCAAAAATAGCTTCTTTTATGCCATTAGCTTTAGAAAGTGCATATGTTCTATTTAATGCAGTAATAGGTGAATATTCTATTTGCAGCAATTTATTGTAGAGTTGTAAAATACTTTCCCATTTTTCGATGGTATCACTTTTTTGAGTGTGCCAATAAGCAATGGCTGCTTCTAAATGATATTTTGATAATTGATTGCCCTGGGATGCCCTGTTTAAATAGTATTCCCCTTTATTGATTAATTCTATATTCCAAAGGTTGATGTTCTGGTCTTCATATAGGATGGTCTCCCCACTTTGATTTGTTCTTGCCTCAAATCGTGAAGAATGAAAACACATTAATGCTAATAATGCATTTACTATAGGTGTATCTGTTTCTTTTTTTTCTGTAAGCATTAAATTAAGCCTTAAGGCTTCTAAACAGAGGTCTTTACGTAATGTTGTGTTTTGCGAAGTTGAATAATAGCCCTCACTAAATAGTAAATACAAGGTTGTTAAAACGGCTTCTAATCTGCTATTTATTTCATGCTGATTGGGAAGCTCTATTTTTATTTTTTCTGTTTTAAGTTTTTCTTTGGCTCTTTGTAATCTTTTGTAGATTGTTTCCTTATTACTTAAAAAGGCATCTGCAATTTCTTCTATTCCAAAGCCACAAAGAATATTTAAAGATAAGCCAACCTGTGCTTCTGTTGAAATACAAGGATTACAGATAGCAAACATTATTTGTAATTGACTATCACTGATGTTTTTATTTGATAGATCAATTTCTATTTCCTGCGATGTCGTTTCTGTTTTCTCTATTTCGGGAGTAATTTTTTCAAGAAATACTTTATTGCGTCTTAAAAAGTCAAGAGCTTTATTTTTAGAAACTGTATAAAGCCATGCTGTAGGATTTTTAGGCAAGCCTTTTTGCCCCCATGTTTCGGAGGCTAGGAGAAAAGTATCACTTACAATATCTTCGGCAATTTCAATGTGTTCAATACCGAATAACTTATATAATACTGAAATTATTTTTCTGTATTCTGTTCTGAATAAGTGAGGGATCAGTTCATTTTCCTGCATCAAAAAAAGCCTCCCATATTTATTGGGAGGCTATAAAGATATACATTGTTTTTAGTCCATTGGAACCAAGGTTCGTACTTCTACATTACCTCCAATACTTAAAATTGGGCAATCTTTTGAAAGTTCTGCTGCTTCATCAATTGAGTTAGCCCTGATAATAATATAACCTCCAATTGCTTCTTTAATTTCAACATAAGGTCCATCAGTAATTACACTATTTGGCTTTATAACTCTGCCATCAGAAGCTAACCGGTTGCCCGAATTAACCAATTTATTTTGTGCAGCAAGACTTCCCATCCAGTCTTGCCAGGGTTTCATCATTGCTTGTAATTGTTCGGGGGATGATTGAACTTCGTTTAGAACAAAGTCCCTTCTGAAAACTAATAAAAATTCTTTCATAGCTTTTTATTTAAACTATTTATTTGAGTGCAATGCTACTGTGTTTCCTTCCGAATCCGTAAAAAAAGCCATGAATCCTATTTCATCACTAATTTTAGTTTTTGGCATTACTACTTTTCCACCAGCCGCTTCAACTTTAGAAAGCGCATTTGACAGATCCGGATTACCATTAAGATAAACTTTGGCTCCATCTGCACTGGGTTTGTGCATAGGCCCTTCTACTAAAGCTCCGGAAACTTTCCCAGCCATATTATCGGAAGGAAAGAAAGCCATTTTCATTCCCATCATTTCTTGTTGCGGCATTTCAATTCCAAAAATTGCCTCATAAAATTTTGTTGCACGTTTAAAATCTGCTACAGCGATTTCAAACCAATTAAGTGAATTTTCTTGTGATGTCATGATTTTGTTTTATTTAAAATATGTGAATTATACCCTAATGACGATTGAGTTTTCAGAATTGGACAAACTGACAAAAATATTTTTATAGATTCTTAAAGTTAGATAGATTATTAATAAAACAACAACTTTGGGCAATGATACTCAACTCTTACTTTTTGGTACTGACTTGTTGGAGACTATTTTCATTTACCCTCATCACAAAATCTCTTAGATTCTCAGATTCATCCTGATCAATAATAGTATGGAGGTGTCCCAGATAGTTCATATCTAAATATTTTGCTGTTTCAGAAAAAGGTAACCAAAAGTATTCGCCCAAATTATTCCCAATAGAGCAACTCAATGCGGCCATACTTTTTCCTCTTAGCTTTCTCCCCAGCTCTTTTTCAACAGTTAGTAGATCAGTAATTCTATCAAAAAACACTTTCATTATTCCGGCCATTGAATACCAATAAACCGGTGTAGCAAAAATTAAAACTTCATAATTATCAATGATTTTCTGCATCAGCTTGATGTAGTCATCTTCTTTATTTTGGTGCTTGTAGTCGTAATAGCTGAAATTGTAATCATTTAAATCAATAATATCCCAATTAGATATGCTTTGTAACTGTTTCACAATCTTCTCTGTATCTCCCCCCTTCCTTGAGCTTCCTAATATGATTACTTTCTTCATTGGATTTTAAAAAAATCTTTATTACTTTTTCAATTTGTTTGAGATGCCGTTTTATACTATCTCCTAATCCATTTGTAGGGATTTAATTATTCATAAATTTTCCTCTCTTTTAACTAATAAAAAGGTTTCATCATCTAAAGCTAAATAGCCATATTCATAACAAAAATTATAAGTATTACCTTTTTGGGTTTGTAATTGATGAGTATGATATTGTAAATCAAAGCCGGTTTTCAATAATCTAGCTTTGCTTATTTTGGTTTTAGCTTCCGGATTTAGCTTTTCTAAAATATCCCGGTTATTTTTTAAAATAGCATTTATTTTTTTAATAGCGGGCGGAGTTTCCGGCTTTAATTTATTATTATAATTACTGCGACATTGATCATCGCAAAACTTTTTATCTATACGGCCTTTAATGGGGTTACCGCAATCTAAACAAGTACGTTCCATAAATCTAATAAGGTTTCAGTATTTTAAATGTACTCATTATCCGTATATAATCGGATATATACGGATATAAATGTTTACCCTCCGTTTAACTTACTTACATCATTGCACCTTTGTTCCGTCGCTAATCGATGGTCGGTTAGTGTTCTTTAATCACATATAAACTTTTAAATATTAAGATCATGAGTAATTTAAGGAACAGTGTTCGTCTGGTAGGATTTTTAGGTAACGATCCTGAAGTAAAAACAATTAATGAGAAAAAGAAAGTAGCCCGGGTATCTATCGCTACAAACGAATCGTACAAAAATGATAAAGGCGAAAAAGTAGAGGAAACTCAATGGCATAATTTGGTAATGTGGGATCGTAACGCCAAGCTTGCAGAAGAATATTTGCATAAAGGCAGCGAAATTACCATTGAAGGCAAACTAGCCAGCAGAAGCTATACCGATAAAGATGGTGTAAAACGTTACATCACAGAAATTATAGTGAATGAAGTTTTACTGATGGGTAAAAAATAAAGTATAAAACATAGAGCAGGAAAGCTGCTCTATGTTTTTATATTAAAAGGCTTACTTAAAGTCTCTAAAACTTTCTCTGGTCAATGTCTCAGGACGAGCATGATCCCCTTCTATAAAATCAAAATGTACAGCGCTTATCCCTTTTATTTCTGTTAAGGAATAAGTGGCTTCGGCCAGGTAAGATTGTGAACCCGTAGTGCCCATTCGCTGGGTTAAGTAGTCTGCATCTGCAATTTTCACAACTATTTTTTGCCCTTCTTGCTTAACCCATTCCAGTTTAATTTGCGGATATTTAATATTTAGTGCATCCAGTATATCTAGTACATTTAGATTTGATGCATCAGCTGCCGAATTTTTTTTCAACTCCATCATTTGAGTACTATCATTATAAACAGCCATCCAGGGTACATCTAGCCTCTTTTCTCTAGCAGGCTCTGAGTTCTCCGAAACAGATTCCTGCTGCTCTGTCTTTTTAGAATCGCTTTGACATGATATTAAAAAAATTAAGAATATAGATATACTCGAAAACAGGCTTTTCATAAAATGATTTTAAGGTACGGTTACCGCTACAGGAATGATTTTCCCATTAAAAAACTTGCCTCCTGTTAAAGCAAAATCAGCTATATATTTACCCATTTCAAAGGCCATAACCGGCGATTCATATTCCGGAAAAGCTTTTTCAAGCATTTCTGTTTGAGCAGAACCTAATGCTAAACAATTGACTTTAATTTTCCGGTCAGCTAATTCCAAGGCCAAACATTCAGTTAAGTTATGCAATGCAGCTTTACTGGCAGAGTAAGCTGCAAGTCCGGGGAATTTTGTACTACCTTGAAAACCGCCCATACTACCAATATTTACAATATGTGCATTCTCTTTCATTAACGGTAATAGGTGCTGAATCATTTTAACATGTCCCAAAAAATTGTGCTGAAGCATATCCACAAAATCCAATTGTGAAAGCTGATTAATAGGCCTGTTAATTAGCGAACCCGCATTATTAATTAAAATATCAACATTCTCAAAACGGTCTTTTACGAATGGAATAAGGCCTGTTTCATGATCGTCATGAACAATATCAAATTTAGCCACATGAAGTATACATTCGGGATTTAAGGCCAGGGCTATTTGATGTAAGTTGCGGAGTTTATCTTCACTGCGGGCAAGAGCAATAACTTGATGGTTATTTGACAATATCAATTCCAGAACAGCCTCAAAACCTACTCCACTGCTGGCTCCTGTAATAATAATGTTCATAGTTAGTTTATTGTAAGCTGATTTACCGGATGTTTAATCAGGTAAAAACCATCTGTTACTAATTTTGTGAGTTCAGACTCATGAGCAGCCTTCATTTCGAGATGTATGCGTATTTCTTTAGCTGTTTCAGGCATTAATCCTTCCTGCTCCAGTATTTCAAGAACTTCCATAGAACATAACCAGTCATGCCGGAAATCATTTTTAAGCTTTTTCCAAACTACAGGTAATTGGTTATAATGATTTTGGTTTTCCCTACAATCTCTTACCGTTTGAAAAAGCTGATGATACTGTTTCATTTTTTCATCATAGTGAGGATGATGGGTTGCCGTTACTGAGATGAGGGAAATCTCTTCAAAAACATCTTTATCAGCAGCGCCACAAAAAACAGAAATGATCTTTTCTCCCACAGCCATATCGTATGTTCCCCAGTCTGGTTCGAAACAAACAGTGCCTTTTCCATCACTTACTGTACAATCTGTAAAAGAAATCAATATTAATTTTCCTTCTATATATTCAATATTCTCTACATTTCCTGTAACTGTATATGCACTTTCAAAATGAAGAGCAGAAACTTTACCAGTTTCTATACCTGCTGCTTTTAGTTCGGCAATAGTAAAATCTTCTACGGCTTTATTATAGTTTTTCAGTTTCCCTACCGGGGATGAAAAACCATCTTTATGATAGTATTTATCATGCCCTGTTAGTTGTTTATTTCCAAAAGATAAAGCACTTGGACCGCTGGTTTTAATGAAGTTTAATTCATTATTACGATCCATATTTAAATCTGTAAAAATACCTGTAACCTGCAAACCAGAACTATAAACGGCTGTACAAATGTTTTTACATTCTACTGCCTTTAACAATCCTTCATATCCACCCTGACGAAAAGCCATGGTATCAGCAAATTGTTCTAAAACATCAATGAGGTTTTGGAAAGTAGGAGTTACAAATAACTGCGGCTGTTGTTTAGTAATATCAAACGGGTAATTGACAGCATCTAAAGTATACCCGATCTTTTTAATATCAGAATTCATACAGCTTGCGCTTTCACCAATAGAGGAAAGCAATCCTGCTCCATAAATTTTGGGATTTTCCAAAGTTCCAATTAAGCCGTATTCAACTGTCCACCAATGTAACCGGCTTAATAAAGCCATTTCCGAGGGCTCACCTAAATTTTTCTGACAAAATTCTACACGTTTTTCTGCTTTACGCAGAACTATAGGATCTGCATCAGGCATTTCTTTAAAAATGGAGAGCTCGCGTATAGCTTCATAAAGTTCGAAATCTTTAGAAGAAAACATGGCTTTAGCACCAATAGACCCAAAATAACTCAGGTATTGATGATAATCCTGATCTGCAATAATGGGTGCATGTCCTGCTGATTCATGAATAATATCCGGTGCAGGGGTATATTCAATATGATTGATCTGGCGGATATCAGCGGCAATGACCAATACCCGATAAGCCTGGTATTCCATAAAGGCAGCTGGTGGAATAAAGCCATCTACTGTTACAGCGCCCCAACCAATTTTGGCTAAAGCATCATTCATTTCCTGCAAATTTGGGATTTTTTCTATTGTTAAACCTGCTGCTTGTAAGCCAGGGATATAAGGATAATAAGCTACATCTTTTAAATAGCTGTAATTTTGTCGCATGACATAACGCCAAACCGCATGATCTACAGGTGTATAATGCTCGTAGTGTTGCTCAACAATAAATTGCTTCAGGTGATTAGGTAAGCGGGCAACTTGCGGATTGTTAAAATCGTTAAAGTCGGTCATTTGTTATATATTTCTGTAAACGTAGAATGAGTATAAAGTTACTGAATTAAACTTTATTGTTTTAAATTGGATTGATTTTTTCAAAAGAACCGGGTTAAAGTTATTGAACTGTAAGAGCCTGATCAGCTTCTTTCTCAAATTCTTCAGCCTTCTCCTGAGAAGGTAAACGTTCAAATTCTTTTGAATAATAAATAGACCAAATTCCTGCAAGTGATGCTATGGTAGATAATAACCAGAATGTAGCGGATATGAATACTGCAAGATTTTGATCCATTCCAAAAAAGGTTGATGCATGGGTCATAGCATACTCACGGGCACCTAATCCACCTACGCTAAGAGGCAAATTTGCTGCAACTGTTGATACTAAAAAGCTAAACAGATAAGGGGAAAACTTTCCGTCAAAATTTTGACCAAGCAGAATAAAAATGACACTTACTAATTGAAGCGATTGTACTACGCCGGCTTTAAGATGAGCAATCCAGAAATACCGAGAGTAATCTTTAAAGAATTTATAAATAATTACAAAGTAAACAAGAGTTCCTAAAAATAAAGCTGCAAGGGGCCATGTTATTGAAATATCTATTTTAGGAATAAATATAATTAGCACTACGGCAATGAAACCAATAGCCCAAAGTCCGCTCAGGCGATCAAAAAAAAGTGCCAAAAATATACGCTTTGTAGGCAGTTTAAATTTCTTGCGGAGCAAATAGATTTTATAGCCGTCTCCACCAATTCCTCCAGGTAAAAAAACATTATAAAACATGCCCAGTAGATAGAGTCTGAAGTTAAATCCGAATTTAAGCTCTAAGCCAATACTTTTTAAAAAACTTAAAAGCCTCCATGAAGAAACTATCTGAGATAAGAAATAAGTTAAAAAAGCCAGAAGAATAAAAACCGGATTACTCTTTAAAAATAGAATCTGTATCTCTTTAAAGTTTATCTTCTGCAGTACAAGATATATAAGAAGAATAGTAAAAGCAATTTTAAGAAGGACTTTAATGGCATTCCAAAGCCTTTTATTATCTGATAAAATTTGCTTAATTTTTTTTAGTTGCTGCATGTTCTGTGGCAAAGATATATAAAGCAAAAGAGTCCCGATAAAAATCGGGACTCTTTTTGTAAGTAGAAATGGTTACAGACTTGCTTGCATTACTGTAGAGGCTGATAGAAAATTATTAGCTGCTAAAGATTCATTTGAATAGGTTGAAGAATAATTCAGATCAGATCCATTAATATATAAACAGGTATGGTCTTTAATTGTATTAATAATTGCTGGTGTTAATTCTATCGGCAAGGCCGGGCAACCATAACTTCTGCCCAAATAACCATGCTGATTAATGAAATCCTGACTTACATAATCTGCACCATGAATTACAATTAAACGATCTTTTGCATTTGTATTAAAGCCTTTATCCATTCCATCTAGTTTCATAGAAAGGCCGTGGCCTCCAAGGTAAGTATTGCTAGTAATATAAAACCCTATACTGCTTTGATGTGAACTCTCTAAATTAGAGAAACTCTGTGCCCTATCATTACCACTCCCCTGCCCATGTGCTACCAACGTATTAAATAGTAATTCTTTTTTATTTAAATCTACTATCCACAAACGCTTTTGTTTGCCTGATTTATTAAAATCAATAATGGTTATAACAGATTTTTCAGGCGAAATAAGTTGCGCTTCTTTAAAATTATAGTAACCAACAATAGCCTTTTTAAAAACAAGAAAATCCAAATTTGATTGACTTAAATTAGCTTCATCATAAATCTCAGAAACATAATTATCAAATAACTGTTGAGGTGTGGATCCATTATCATTAGATAATTTGCTTATAGTTGCTATAAACGGAATATGGGCTTTATTAACAGAAATCCAACTGATAGCTGGTAATGTAATTATAAGCAGTAGTACATCCATAAACCAAAAAGAATATTTCTTCATAATTCTTTAGTTTCTTAATTAGTATAACTCAGTAATTGCAGAATAGTTTGCTTTTATATTGGAGGGTGTATACTTATTTATAATATTTTAGTTACACAAAAAACGCAAGAGCTGCGATTTAAGTATCCTAATAGCTTTTTAATTAGGATAAGAAGGAACCAATTACTTTTTTACTAAGGAGATTTTATGTAAAAAAAGAAAAAATAGGTTCAATATTTTATTAGAATTTAATAACTCTTTTCAGATAAAAAATTGTAAAAATATCGGGAAGGTTTGTAGTTCAATTCCTGTTTAATTTTACTAATATCCAAAATAGAATTTATTTGCAAAGAATTAACTATAAGCGGATTTAGTTTTTTAAACTGATTTAGTTTAGTATTCAAAATTGACAGCAATTTGAAGCTAACTACAGGCAGTTGAATTACTTTTAACCTTTTCTGTGTCACCTCAGAAAGAATATTAATCATTAATTTTCTTAAATAGTATGGTCGATCATCCGTAATATTAAATATCTGCAATTCAGGTGCATCCACTTGTTCTAAAAATAATTTAATGGCGTCAGCTATATTATCAACATGGGTTAATGAAGTAATAACACGCTTTTTTATAGGACAGAAAAAGATCGCTTTATATACAAAATTCAAAAATCCTGATATAGCTATTTGATTGTCGTTACCATATATTGCCCTTGGCCTTAAAATAAGACGTTTCTGATTGACAGGGATTTCAAAGTTTATTATTTCCTCCGCCAAAAGTTTGGTTTCGCCATAATTGCTCAGATTGGCATCAATAGATGCATCCGATTCTTTAGCGGGTGTATTAGTGAATTCATATACAGATGATGAAGATATATGAATGATGTACTTGCAGTTTTTAGCGGCTTCTACTACATTTAAAGTTCCTTCTACATTACTTAATATCAAGCTTTTATAATTATCTGTAACAGAAATTAAACCCGCAGCATGTATGCAAATATCTGCATCAAAAACCTGGATGGGTTCTAAAATGTTAACCTTAATATACCCGGCATAACCCTCTATAATTGGATGCGGATTTTGTTTTTCACCAAGGGCAATTATTTCATGATCTAAAGCTTCAAAATAACGACAGAAAGATGCTCCTACAAATTCATCAGCTCCGGTAATTACTATTTTCATTTTAATTTTTTATATTGATTTAGTTAGAATGATTAGTGCTCCGTTCTCACCATAAACCTTTAAAACTAAATCAAAATCCTGTGATAAAAATTAAAAAATATTATTTATTTTAAAATATGCTGAATCCCAATAATTTATAAAAATTCTTCTGTTTCTAAAAAATCTACTCCGGCCGAGCTGGCAAATTCCTTATCAACAATATTGCATCCCACAATTAATACATCTTTGCGGTTTAGTTTGTGTTTGTTTAATACATACTCTAATACATTGGTTTCTGGTTTTGGAGCCAGTTCATTGGCAAAATAAATGGTCATATATTTATCCAGACCATTCCATTCTAATTGTCTTATTTTATTGAGTTGGATAAGAGGATTCCCATTCGTTATTAAAAACAATTGTTTGCGGTCAACAACAATTTCCTGTAGTAAGGCTAAAATCTTATCAAACATTAAAAGTTTTAAGGGTAATACGGACATATAATGTAATTTTTCGAAGTTTTCACGATACTTTTCATCCAATCCGAAAGCCTCTTTTACATGATCGAAAATTTTATCAGCTCCACGATGTTCATACGCTTTTTTAAGAAAGCTAATCAAATCAGTAGAAGCAGGAACTGTTTCTGTGTATTCTATAAAATTGGCAAACAAATAATAAACCTGTAGCAAGTAATCTCGTTCTGGATAAATAACATTATCCAATTCAAAAATAAAAGCCTTTTTACGAGAATCAAGATTAGCGTAGGTTAGCATGGGTAACGGTGTATAAATTATAAATAACTGTATTATGATGCATATCCCAAGTAAATATTCCGGTAGCTAACAATTCAGGCAATGTTGCATTTTTAGGTAAATCTCCGACAGTGATATTTCCTTTTTCTAATATAACCAGGTTTTTACTGTAAGTAGTTTTCTTAAATGGATTCCTTTTAAGCCAGTTTAAGGAAGGAATAATCACTTCAATTCCATATTCATTAAATAATTGCTGCGATCCGGCAAGGGCCAGAATTTCATCGCTGTAAAGCGGATAAATTTTATCAATTTCTAAATCCAAACAAACCTTTAGAACTTCATGAGCATAAGTGTTAGAATCTCCTTTCGGGATATTGATAAACTGCCGTGATGAAAAACTAAAATTGGGAAGATGATGATAATCAGCAAAAACAACATGTGTTGATTGAAGTAAACGCTCTAAACGATAGGCTTCTGCGTGGGAAGCAGCGGTAATTAAAACAGTCATCGCATTTATTGCTGAATAATCTGACCATCTTTCATCATCACTTTCCGATTCGCCATGTTTGCCAGATTCTCATTATGAGTAACGATTACAAAGGTTTGATTTAAACGGTCTCGAAGATCCACAAATAAGCGATGAAGGCTTTCTGCATTATGTGAATCTAAATTCCCGGATGGTTCATCAGCCAAAATGATAGAAGGATTATTGATCATAGCCCGTGCAACAGCCACTCGTTGCTGCTCTCCACCAGATAACTCATTTGGTTTATGATTTTCACGTTGTTCTAAACCTAAAAGTTCTAACAATTCTTTTGCTCTATACTCCGTTTCCTTTTTAGTTTTTTTAGCGATATAAGCAGGAATACAAATATTTTCTATGGCAGTAAATTCTGGCAGTAAATGATGAAACTGAAAAATAAAACCAATATGCTGATTTCTGAAGGCGCTTAATTTTTTTGGCGAAAGTGAGTTTATTGCAATCCCATTAATAAAAACAGTTCCTTCATCCGGCTGATCTAACGTGCCTATAATATGCAATAAAGTGCTTTTACCTGCTCCTGATGCACCAACAATGGTGATAATCTCTCCTTTGTTTATCAGCAGATCTACACCTTTTAAAATTTGAAGTTTTCCGTAAGATTTCTTTATTCCTTTAGCCTCAAGCATGGCTGCGAAGATACAGATTTTGACTTAATGCGTATACCACTTATTATAAAGCTATATCCCTAATTTCAAATTTATGAGTCAGGTTTGTTTATTCCTTGCAACATCAATTATCAAACTTTAATAATATAATTTTCTTACAATTAAAGCAAAATGGTAGTTTTACAGCAAATCACAAATAAATGAATATTCACGAATATCAGGGCAAGGCAATCTTAAAAAGTTTTGGCGTACGCGTTCAGGAAGGTATTGTTGCAGATACTCCTGAGCAGGCTGTTGAGGCTGCTAAAAAGTTAAAACAAGAATATAATTCTGACTGGGTAGTTATTAAAGCTCAAATACATGCCGGCGGCCGTGGTAAAGGTGGCGGTGTTAAACTGGCTAAAAACCTGGATGAGGTTAGAGAAAAATCAGAGCAGATCATTGGAATGCAACTAATTACTCCGCAAACCGGTCCGGAAGGTAAAAAAGTAAACAAAGTTTTAGTAGCTCAGGATGTATATTATCCGGGCGAAAGCGAAACCAAAGAATTTTATGTAAGTGTTTTGCTTGATCGTGCCAAAGGGCGCAATATTGTGATGTATTCTACCGAAGGCGGGATGGATATTGAAGAAGTTGCTGAACATACTCCGCATTTAATTTTTAAAGAGGAAATTGATCCGAAAGTTGGTTTACAGGCTTTTCAGGCTCGTAAAATTGCCTTTAATTTAGGCCTTAGCGGTGATGCTTTTAAAGATATGACGAAGTTTATTGCTGCTTTATACAAAGCGTATGAAAATACAGATTCTTCTATGTTTGAGATTAATCCGGTATTAAAAACGTCTGATAATAAAATAATGGCTGTAGATGCCAAAGTAAACCTGGATGATAATGGTTTATTCCGCCATCCAGATTATGCAGCCATGCGTGATACGAGTGAAGAAGATCCAACGGAAGTTGAAGCCAGTAAATCTAACCTAAACTATGTTAAATTGGATGGAAATGTGGGTTGTATGGTTAACGGTGCAGGTTTAGCTATGGCAACCATGGATATTATTAAAATTGCCGGTGGCGAGCCCGCTAATTTTTTAGATGTTGGTGGTACAGCCAATGCAGAAACGGTAAAAGCTGGTTTTAACATCATTTTATCTGATCCAAATGTAAAAGCCATCCTGATTAATATTTTTGGTGGTATCGTACGTTGTGATCGTGTGGCTCAGGGTGTAATTGATGCCTATAAAGAAATTGGTAATATTCCGGTTCCAATTATTGTTCGTTTACAGGGAACAAATGCAGTTGAAGCCAAAAAACTGATTGATGAATCAGGGTTAAAAGTCTACTCAGCCATTTTATTAAAAGAAGCAGCAGCTTTGGTTACCCAGGTACTAGAAAAATGATATAGTGGTCAACAATAGATAACTTTAATTGCAGAAAATATTTTGAAAAGCTTCGTTATGCGAGGCTTTTTGTTTTATATAACTCCTTTACATTTAAAGATGTCTATAAAATGTTAGTTAAATCTTCTTAGTATATAAACTCTGAATTAGCTCTTCAAAAGCCTCAAATTTACATTGAGTATCTCTACTTTTAAAGTTTTTGTATCTTGATGCGAATAAATATTCTGAAGTTTTTGTACAACTAAATGCTTTTGTAATATCTTCTGTGAAGTTTAATTGCTTTTCAAACTCTTTAAATTTATTAAGAAGATATGCATCCATAAGTTTAGTGGAAGAAATAGTTCCATCATTATAAGTAGCAATAAAGCCTTGTTTCGTTCTTTGGATAACTAAAATTCTTTTTAATAACAATACTGTATGAGTAAAAGAATTAACTGTAATTGTTATTTTTTCGTTTATTTTTAATTTACCTATTGCCGATTGGGGTTTATTAATTTTAGATACTGCTTTACTCATAGCGTTCCCTGCTAACAAAGAAAAAAATATAATAGAAATACAAATGATGTTTTTGTGATTCCTCATAATAAAGTTTAGTTATAGATGTAAAAGATATGTGATATCCATAAGATTTAATTATAAATATATGCAGATTCAGAATAAAGTCTGTAGCTTTTCCAGAAATTTGGGCAGTTGCAATGAAGTTCCTAAAAGCTCATTCATTCGTTTTATGGTATAATCAGCCAAAACAGGAGTATCTTTTTCATCATGCTGATGCAGGAAGAAATATAAAGATTGTAGACCCTCCTTTTCCCATCTAGCTAAACGCGTTATCCATTCATCAATACGACTATAATCTGTTTGATGAAGTCCGTTACCAACAAAACGAATAAATGCATGAGGCGTTGGTAATTCCATATGTACACAATCTCTACGTCCGGTTGCATCAGTTATCACAGCTCCCTTATTAAGCTTAGCAAGCATTTGGAATACATCTTTCCTGGCTTCATCAGCAAACCAATCCTTATGCCGTAATTCAACAAAAACATCAAAATCTTTGGGCAAATTCTCCAGATAGGATTGCAATATATTAAAGTTCTTAGGCTCGAAACTATCACTCAATTGAAGAAAAGAAGGACCCAAGTATTTTCCAAAGTTAGAGATGCTTTCCAGATAAATTGTAGTCAGTTCTTCCGCATTTTGCAGGCGTTTAATATGGCTTATACTTTGCGTAAATTTGGGGCAAAATTTAAAATCAGGCCGCTCTTTCTCTGCTTTTTCCCGCCATTTCACTACCTGATCTACAGTTGGCATTTTATAGAATAGAGCATTAAGTTCAATACTATTAAAATGTTTCACATATTCATCCAAAAAGTTGGCCTCTTTTGTCTTTTCAGGATAGATCATTCCCACCCATTCTTTCCTACCCCATTTTGCACATCCCACATAAATCTCAAATTTTTCAACTTTTTTCGTCTTTTTAAACGTTGCTTTAGTTAGGGATGTATCAGGTGGTAAGGTAAAATCTACCTGTGGTATAAGTTCTGGTGCAACACGGCCGAAATCCATAAGTTTAAATATATATTATTTTGATTAACATCCTATTCGTTAAATTAGTTCAGGGAAAATAAAAGCCATAAAAAAAGGGAATCAAAACTGATTCCCTTCTATATATCTATAATTGGTTTTACTTAACCATATCAACTACTGCTTTAAAAGCATCCGGATTATTCATGGCTAAATCAGCTAAAACTTTACGGTTTAACCCGATTTCTTTTGCGTTTAACTTACCCATTAACTGTGAGTATGATAATCCTTGCTGGCGTGCTCCTGCGTTAATACGTTGGATCCATAATGCTCTGAATTCTCTTTTCTTTGCTTTACGATCACGGTAAGCATATTGCAAACCTTTTTCAACTGTGTTTTTAGCAACGGTATAAACCTTACTTCTTGATCCCCAATAGCCTTTGGCTAAATCTAAGATCTTTTTTCTTCTTCTTCTTGACGCTACTGCGTTAACCGAACGTGGCATGTTGTTTTGTTTTTTGGTAAGCGGTGTTCCTTTTGCGGAAACTTATAACCTGATACCTGGTTAAATTAATTTGTTGATTATTTTCCGATGCAAAGCATACGTTTAACGTTGCCCATGTCAGCATCAGATACTAAACTGGTTTGGCCTAAGCCACGCTTACGTTTGTTACTCATCTTGGTTAAGATGTGACTTTTGTATGCGTTCTTTCTGGCGATCTTACCTGTTCCAGTAAGCTTAAAACGCTTTTTAGCACTGGAACACGTTTTCATTTTTGGCATAACTATTATTATTTGTTGTTTGTTTATTTGTTTTTTATTTAGTCTTTTTTGCTTTTGTCATCCTGAGCGGAGTCGAAGGACAAATTAGCACATTCAAAAAACTATTTTTTTCCTGCATTTTTAGGTGCTACCACCAAAAACATCCGTTTACCTTCTAATTTTGGTAGCTGCTCAACCTTGCCTACTTCTTCTAAAGCCTGAGCAAATTTCAATAATAAAATTTCTCCCTGCTCTTTGTAAACTATCGCACGGCCCTTAAAGTGAACGTATGCTCTAACCTTTTCGCCAGATTCAAGAAAACCTATAGCATGCTTCAATTTAAATTGAAAATCATGATCATTGGTATTAGGTCCAAAACGAATTTCTTTAATAACCGTTTGTTTTGCATTGGACTTAATTTCCTTCATCTTCTTTTTCTGCTCGTATATAAATTTGTTGTAATCAACAATTTTACAAACGGGCGGAACTGCATTGGGAGATATTTCAACCAGATCAAGATCCTGTTCAATGGCAAGAGCTAATGCTTCCCTGATAGGATATATGCCAGTTTCCACGTTATCACCAGTAAGGCGGACTTCAACCGCTCTGATCAATTCATTGATCTTATGTTCTGCTTCTTTCTTTTTAAACGGAGGTCGTGGTCCTCTGTTAAAGCCTGGTCTTCCTAATGCCAAATTATTTTTATTAAATTTTAATTTCGTTAACTAATTGACTATTAAACTCCTCTATAGTCATGCTTCCTAAATCTCCCTGTCCATGTTTTCTTACAGAAACCATACCATCATTCATTTCCTTCTCGCCTATTATAAGCATATAAGGGATTTTCTTAACTTCAGCATCACGAATTTTGCGTCCGATCTTCTCATCCCTAGAGTCAATCAAGCCGCGAATATCGGAATTATTAAGCGATTCTAAAACTTTTTTTGCATAATCCTCATATTTTTCGGATATGGGAAGTATGATAAATTGCTCTGGTGTTAACCATAAAGGAAATTCACCGGCACAATGTTCTATCAATACGGCAACAAATCTTTCTAATGATCCAAAAGGTGCCCGATGGATCATTACAGGACGGTGTTTTAAATTATCACTCCCTGTGTATTCCAGTTCAAAACGCTCAGGCAAATTATAATCAACCTGCACAGTGCCCAACTGCCATTTACGACCAAGCGCATCTTTCACCATAAAATCAAGTTTAGGGCCATAAAATGCCGCTTCACCTAATTCAATAACTGTTTTTAATCCCATTTCCTCAGCAGCCTCAATAATTGCTGATTCTGCTAAAGCCCAGGTTTCATCAGAACCAATGTATTTTGCTTTATTTTGAGGATCTCGTAAGGATATTTGTGCAGTATAATCATTAAAACCTAAGGCTTTAAAAACATAAAGTACAAGATCAATTACCTTTTTAAACTCTTCTTTAACCTGATCTGGGCGACAAAATAAGTGTGCATCATCCTGAGTAAAGCCACGCACACGGGTTAAACCATGCAATTCGCCACTTTGTTCATATCGATAAACCGTTCCAAATTCCGCATAACGAACCGGGAGATCCTTATAAGAGCGTGGTTTAGTTTTATAAATTTCGCAATGATGGGGGCAATTCATTGGTTTTAAAAAGAACTCCTCTCCTTCTTGCGGAGTTTTTATCGGTTGGAAAGAATCTGCTCCGTATTTTTCATAATGTCCTGAAGTAATGTACAGGTTTTTATGTCCGATATGCGGAGTTATTACTTGTTCATAACCTGATTTAACCTGAGCTTTTTGCAAGAAGTTGACTAATTTTTCACGTAAAGCGGTACCTTTTGGCAACCATAATGGAAGTCCCATTCCTACCTTTTCTGAAAAAGCGAAAAGCTCTAATTCTTTTCCAAGCTTACGATGATCACGTTTTTTAGCTTCTTCAATCATGTGAAGATAATCTGTCAATTCGCTTTGCTTCGGAAAGGTTACGCCATAAATTCGGGTTAATTGTTTCCTTGTTTCATCTCCACGCCAGTAAGCACCGGCAACATTCATTAATTTAACTGCTTTTATAAATCCGGTGTTCGGAACATGTGGGCCGCGACATAAATCAGTAAAATTTCCCTGAGTATAAAAAGTGATAGAACCATCTTCCATATCTTTGATCAGATCCAGTTTATACTCATCATCTTTTTCAGTAAAGTATTTTATTGCATCTGCTTTTGAAACTGATTTTCTGGAAAATTCGGCTTTGATTTTAGCCAATTCTAATATCTTATCTTCAATCTTTTTAAAATCATCCGAAGAAAATTCGCGATCGCCAAAATCTACATCGTAATAAAAACCTGTTTCAATAGCGGGGCCGATTCCAAATTTTGTTCCCGGATATAATGCTTCCAGAGCTTCGGCCATTAAATGCGCTGATGAATGCCAGAATGTGGCTTTTCCATCAAGATCATTCCAGGTTAATAATTTAACACTGGCATCTGTTTCAATTGGACGGCTTGCATCCCAAACCTGGCCGTTTACCTGGGCTGCTAAAACATTTCGGGCTAAACCCTCAGAAATAGACAAAGCAATTTGATGTGCTGAAGTTCCTTTTTCGTATGCACGAACGGAGCCATCTGGAAGTGTAATATTAATCATCTACAATATGATTTAGAAGTTGTGAGAAAATAAAAAAGCAATCACCTACAAAGTGATTTTAAATTTGTGAAGCAAAAATAATATTATTTTGAGGGATTTCATCGATTTGAAGAAGTTAAAAATTAGTATAGAGTGTAATTCGTAATAAAGAATTATATGAGAAAGCGTTTAAGATTGCTAGGTCCAATATGTGTAACTACAAATTATGGTGATAATTTGTTATTATAATTTCTCCACTTTCGTAACAGCTAATAAAACATCCGTATGGTGATGTCCTGTATGTTTTCCGTAAAATGTTCCTATCACTTTTATCCTTTTTCCTATAAGTGAATGAAGAGAAATTCCATTCATTGGAGCTAGCTGAAATTTTATAACTCCTTTTCTTGTTACGTCAACCCCTTCCCCATCAGCTTTTTCAGATTTTTTATTAATTACGTTGATGATATGGTCTGGATAAAAAATATAAGCAGTTTCCTTAGAGTCCGTTTTAGGAGATTCGCCATACCCAGGTGACCCATAGTATATTTTGGTTTTAAATATCCCACTAATTATCGAAATTTCTGGTTCAAAAAAATAATTGTATTTACTTGCTTTGGTAATCTTACCTGAATCTTGTGTTGATTGAGATAAACTAGTGTTTTTTACCGTAGAAGTGTGGGTAATATTTATCTGGGAATCATTTGTTGATTTATTTTTATAAATTGTTAAGAGAGAAATACAAAGAAAAAGTTCTGATAAAGATGAAAGGAATTTCATTTCTATTTATATATCAAAACCCAATCCACCACGCAACGGCTTGTTCTTGGCTCTTTCCTGTACTAATAAATCAACACTCATAACTGCTCCAAAAATTAGTATCCGTAATGGGTCATTTTGTGGGACAGTACCTTTGAATTGCATTTTAAATTCATCAGTAATATCAATTAAGTCTGCCCGCAAATTTTTAATATCTCCACTTAAATGAGCAAACTCTGTATCACTTTTTGAAAAACTGTATAAATTATTATTGAAACTGCATAGTTTTTTGCCTTCAGCATCTCTTATTCTAAAATTATCAGCCATAAAAGCCCACCATGCTGATCTTTTAATTGTTCCAACACAAATCTCATTCTCATCAAATACTTTCACGTTAGGCCTAAATAAAGAAAAACGACGCCTCACGCTAAACAATTGTGTACCACTCATATCTGAAACGGTAATATAAAAAGGAATTGATGCAGTATATCCAACAAATCTCAGAATATCTTTAAGGATCCCAAAGCTTGGCTCCTTGCGCTTCATCAACTGTTGCTTAGTTTCTGAATCGTATACTTCATATCGTTGAGTAACTGACAGTAAACCTGTTTGCTGTTTTAAAAAGAAATTATTCTTGTTGAATATGGCATTCATAGGCTCTAATTTTTTTCCTAAAGATGCAGAATTAGTTTTAAAATACAAACAAGTTAAGAGTTAAGAAATGAAGACTATACATTCCCCCAACCACTGCAGAGCACATCAGCAAGGTGCATTGTTTTAATTGGTAGTTTATGCTGATCGATGTATGCTTGTAAATGCAATAAGCAGGATGAATCTATAGATATGATATATTCTGCATCCATTTCTAATGCATTATTCACTTTTTGCTGAGCCATAGCACTGGAAATACCTTCAAATTTCACAGCGAAAGTCCCACCAAAGCCACAACATATATCCGTATCTTTCATTTCTACCAAATCTAGGCCATGGACTTTACTTAACAATTGTCTGGGCTCTTCTTTAATTTTACATTCACGCAAACCAGCACATGAATCATGATAAACAGCCCGGCCTTCGAGCTCTGCGCCAAAATAATCCTTGCTAATAATGTTGATTAGAAAATCTGAAAGTTCATGAATATTGCTTTGAATAGTTCGGCATTTATTATGGACTGCTGTGTTGGTAAATAGGTCATTATAATAGTTTTTAATCATCCCTGTACAGGAAGCAGATGGCGAAACAATGTAATTGTCTCCGGAAAAATCAGTTAAGAATTTGTTACCTACAACTTTAGCTTCATCCCAAAATCCGGCATTAAAAGCGGGTTGTCCACAACAGGTTTGTTCTGCATTGTAAACAACCTTACATCCTGCTTTCTCTAAAACTTTTATGGTATTAAAAGCCGTTTGAGGGTAAAGTTGATCAATGAAACAAGGAATAAATAATTCAACAGTCATATATTATATATTGGTAGTTCTATAAATGAGCTAATAATAGGCTTTCAAATTAAGAAAAATCTATCAGTTTGAACACTTACATTTATTGAGGATTGCGGTTTTAAAAATAAAATAGACGTTAATACCATTAATCCCAATATAAAAAACCCAGCCAGACTTGCGGCAGAATTGCGCATATTTCCTGTTAGTTCTTCGATATATGCAAAGCTGAATAAACCTATTACAATTGCCATTTTCTCTGTTACATCATAAAAACTAAAGAAGGATGCTGTATCCAATGTATTTTCTGGGAGCAATTTGGAATAAGTAGACCTGGAAATTGACTGAATTCCACCCATTACTAACCCAACAATAGTTGCCATTAAATAGAACTGATACTCAGTTTGAATAAAATAAGCAGCGGCACAAACGCCAATCCAAATAATTACAACGAAGATAATCACCTTTATATTTCCAAATTTTTTCGCAAAATAAGACATAATCAATGCTCCTAAAATGGCCACTAATTGAATAATTAAAATGGTAGCTATTAATTTGGATGTACCCAATTTTAAGATTTTTTCTCCGAAGCCTGCCGCTGCCAACATGATAGTTTGTACACCCATCGAATAAAAGAAAAAAGCTAAAAGAAAGCGTTTAGCAACTTTCATATGTTTTAACTGTTTCCAAACCTTTGCCAGTTCGTGGAAACCACCTTTTATAATATTTGTATTTTTCCGGGTAGAGTTGGGACTTCCTTTTGGTAATTTATTGAATGGAATTTGCGCAAAACCGATCCACCATACTCCTACCAATAAAAATGATAACCTGGCTGGAAAAGATGCATCTGTAATACCAAACATCTCTGGCTTTAATACAAATACAAAACAGATTATTTGCAGTAGAACGCTCCCTACGTATCCGTAAGCAAATCCTTCGGCACTAACTTTATCTTGTTGATCTAACGTAGCAATTTCGGGCAAATAGGAATTATTAAATAATACTCCTCCAATATATCCCATTGCTGCTAAGGCAAAACAAATAATTCCAAGTTCCAGGGTTTCAAGTTTAAAGAAGAACAATCCAATACAAGCTAAACCTCCTACATAGGTAAAGAGTTTCATGAATATTTTCTTGTTGCCCCTGTAATCGGCGATAGATGATAAAATAGGCAGCATAATTGCCATAATTAAATAGGCTACCGCAAGCGCATAATTGGATAAGGCTGTATTTGTAAATCGTTTTCCGAAAAAGAATACTTTATCACCATGTGCCTGTGTAGTGGTAATAATAGTATAATATGCCGGGAAAATTGTGGAGGTGATAACCAGATTATAGGCTGAATTTGCCCAATCGAACATGTACCATGCTCTGATTACTTTTTTATCATTCTTCATACACGATTATATCGATTATTAAAGTGATATCACTGTTATTAAATGATATCACTGCATAAAAATTGATGTAATCTTAGCAAATTAAAATCATATAATCAGTTTAATAAAGAACGCAATTTTAAATTAATTAATCTTTTTTATACTTGAAGAGCCAGAATCATCATTTGAAACATGAGCAGGATTACCACGATACTCTACATCACTTGATCCACTGGAGTGAACATCTAAAGAGTTTAATACGTTAACACGTGATTTTGAAGCCCCTGATGATTCAATATCACATTTACCTACTACAAAATCTAATGCTTCTATAGACCCCGATCCGCTTAAATCAATATGATGACTGCTTGCCTGGCCTTTAAGATATATTTCTGAAGAACCACTAGATTGAGTGCTCACATTTGCAGCGGTTAAATCTAGGTTTACTTTGCTTGATCCGCTTAAATCCAAAGAAAAATCCTTTACATTTAACTTACCAGTATTCTCAATTTCAACGGCTCCTGAAGCATCCACTCCTTCAAAGTTTTTTGCATTAAGATAAACTGTAATGGGACCTGTATTGCAAAAATTGCCATCCATATCAATTTTTAATGTACTGCCATGTACACTAGTTCTAATATCTTTTTGAATATTATCATCGGCAACAATACGGACCATTTGATTTGAGTCTTGTTTTAAAACAATTTTCATAGAACCACTGGTTTCTATTTTACTGAACGGTTCGGTAGTCCTGTTTTGAGATATTTGATGGCCAGAACCACTTATACAACCAAAATGGTTACATCCGGAAATTGCTAAAAGTGTGCCGGCAAAGATTAAGCAGCCGGAAATTAAAATGGATCTTTTCATGATTTTATTTATTTATTTATTATGACTTCGAATTTATAAGTAAGGTTACACTCTACAAAAAAGATTTGCCGCTAAGAGACAAATCTTTCTGAATGTATGGTGAATCAAAATTTACTATTCTCCTAAGCCCAGCAGCTCATTTTTACTAAAAGAACGGGTTGTTGTTTTTATCTGAGTTGTTTTCCCATCCTGATTAAAGGAAGCTAATGTATTATCAGCCATTACAATAGATTTATCCTGAGCTACTAACTTAGAGGATTCTAACTGTGCATCTCCGCTCATGTTTATTACTTGGTTTTCAGCATCACCCGAGAGTTCTAAGCGTGATGAATCTGAAATAGTTGTATTTAAGTTTACTACCTGAGCTTCCACATTAGCATTGGCTCTGCCTTGTAAAGTTACATCCAAATTAATACCACTTAGTTTATTCATAGAATGTATTACTGCATTTCCTGAAGCCTCAATCGTATTCAAGTCTGTAACAGTAACCCATACTGCCAATTTTTCCTTATTATATGAGCTGATGCGTAAAACACCTTTTTCCCATTGAACCAAAGCATTTTTAGCATAGTAATCATCATATACTTTAAGATTTTCTGCATAACCCTGTGTAATGTATACATCCACATTGCCGGTAACACTTATTTTATGGATGTGTTTTACTTCCTTAAGTTCTGTAACCTTTCCATCATTTTCAGATGCCCGGGCACTTTTAAAACCTGTACTAATAACTATGAAAGCCATAACTGTTGCAGCTAACATTGGGATAAATTTTGTTTTCATTTTGAATATTATTTAGTTTCTTTTAATTTAACAATTAATTAATAACACAAATCTATGCAATAAATTACTACTATGCAATACATAATACTAGATTTATCTTTTAAAAATGTTTTATTGATACTCATTCAATGATATATGACGCATTAAAAATGCAAAGGTTACAAATTAATTTAAAAAATACTAGGAAAGGTTTGTTTATATTTTCATAGTAAGAAAATATAAATGCTTTACATGATGGTTTTCCCTCTTTAAAGCCATCTAAATAAACTTTTTGCCGAGAGAGGTGTTAGATGAAATTATTTTAGACAATAATGAGATTCTTATCTTCTTATTAATGAGATAAACAAGATAATTTTATAGATAATATCCTTCGCCGTCGGATTTTATTTTTCCGGCATCAAGCAAATTCTGTATTACAGCTAACCTTTCCTTTTCATTACCGCTTTTAATACCGTTAACCAATTCATCCAAAAACATGCGCCCGGTAGTTGTTAATAAAATAAGTAGTTCATTCGTAATTTCATTTGCTATAAATTCTTGTTTCGATTTTCTCTTTTTATTTAGACAGACATCACAAACACCACACTCTGGGGCATTAGGTTCATCAAAATATTTTAATAATTGCTTACTTCTGCATAACTCCAGATCAGCGTAAGCAATAACAGATTCTAATTGATGCTTATGGATTTGGTAACGCTCGGTAATATATTTTTTATTGATTAAAAGATGCCCGGTATCTACTCTTTGTTTTATAAATTCAATATGTGGTTTATCGGTTTGGGGGATATAACTAATAAGTTGCAGTGATTGCAGCTTATTTAAGATATCAGAAACTTCGGCTTTTGAAATTCCTATTCTTTTAGCCAGATCTGTTTCTTTTAAAGGAACAAAATGGTCATAAATACCACCATAAGAGCGCAACATGGTTTTAATAAATGCGTCATATCCGGGTTGTTCTATTTGAAAACGATATATATCTTCCTGTCCAACCATAATTTGTACTCTGGATGGCAGATAAACCGTTTCACTCAAAGCAATATATTCATCCCGTTCTAAAAATTTTAAGGCGTTTAAGGTTCTGATAGCATCCAAATTAAAGCGACTGCAAAAATCAGCCACATCAAATTCTAAGGATAAGCCCCCTCCTGCTCCATAAGCCAGCTGAAAGTAATTTCCTAAATGATGGTAAATCTGTTTAATCTCCTCTATGGAAGGATAACTTTGTTCGAATCGTTTTTGAAGCTGAATTTTATCTGATGCATTATATAATAGCACCGCATAGGCTTTTTTTTCATCCCGGCCTCCTCGACCCGCTTCCTGGTAATAGGCTTCTAAGCTTTCGGGCAGATCTAAATGCACCACAAATCGTACATCAGCTTTATCAATACCCATCCCAAAAGCATTGGTAGCCACCATAATCCTTATTGCTCCTGTTTTCCAATCGGATTGCTTTTTCATCCGCAAAGGAGTATCCAAACCCGCATGATAAAAGTCGGCAGAGATTCCCTGCTGATTTAATTGATTGGCAACTTCCTGGGTTTCTCTCCTATTACGCACATATACAATGCCCGTTCCTTTTATTTTTTTAGCTATCGCGATGAGTTTTCGCAATTTATTTTCTTCATTGAAAACGACATAACTGAGGTTTGTACGTTCGAAAGATTTACGAAATACTTGTCCATTTTTAAACGCCAATTTTTCCTGAATATCTGCAACAACCCGTTCTGTAGCTGTGGCTGTTAAAGCTAAAACAGGTACTTTGGGATGAAGTTCTCTTAATTCGGTAAGATGCAAATAAGGCGGTCGGAAATCATAGCCCCATTGCGAAATACAATGCGCCTCATCTATGGCAATAAGGTTTACGTTCATGTGCCTGATGCGTTCTCTTACTAAATCTGACAGTAATCTTTCAGGCGAGAGATAGAGAAATTTTATCTGTCCGTAAATACAGTTATCCAGTAAAATATCTACTTCCCGTTTTCCCATACCGGAGATAATAGCAACTGCATTAATTCCTTTTTCTTTGAGGTTTTCAACCTGATCTTTCATGAGGGCAATAAGCGGCGAAACTACAATGCATATTCCCGGATGAAGTAAAGCAGGAACCTGGAAACAAAGTGATTTTCCTCCACCGGTAGGCATTAATGCCAATGTATCTTTCCCGTTTAAAACGGATTGGATAATTTCTTCCTGCAAAGGCCGAAACTTTGAAAAGCCCCAATATTGTTTAAGGATCTGATAGATGGTCATATTTCTAACAAACTTAAACTTAAAGTATCAGGTATTAGGTATTAGGTAGCAGGAATTTAGGACAAAAGAATCCTTCGGGAGTTTTTGAACTCCTGAAGGATTTAAGTATTAAAAAGAATTAAAACATGAAATTTTAGTTAAAAAATAGGTTACCCTTATCTATTTTAATTTTTTTGCTTGAAGTATTAATAGAATCCTTTGGGGTAAGACTTACTGTTTTCCCTTGAAACTCCTTCTCCAATTCAGTGAGAGAACGTCACAGAACAAAGACTTAACAGGGGTGGAAGCGCCTCTTTCAAATATTGACTACTTTATATATCTTTAGTGTTCACTTTAAACTTTAATTAAATCCAAAGTTATGACAACCTTAACAAGCAACAAAAGTAACAAAATGGCAAAAATTATTTACTGGGTTTCTACAGGACTTTTAGCTTTATTCATACTGCCCGGAATTTTTTTCATGAATACTCCTATGGCTATAGAAGGGACAAAACACCTTGGTTTACCAGAATGGTTTAGATTAGAGTTAAGTATAGGAAGCTTTATAGGAGGGCTTATACTGATACTTCCTTTTATTGGGAAACGCATTAAAGAATGGGCTTATGTAGCATTAGGCATTGTTTATATTTCAGCTTTGATAGCCCATCTCTCAGTAGATGGCCTGATTCTTAAATCTTTTATACCTGTAGTTACATTTGGAATATTAATAGTGTCATACGTTTATTATCATAGAATAAAAAGCAATGACTGATTCAAGATCTCTTAAACTATAAGTGGAAGGAAGCATCAAGAGCATTATTATAAAGTAAAGGAGGCTTCTTACTTAAAACTAATAGCCTTAACAGGCAATATCCGCGTAACCAGCAAGGAAGGAATCAGCAAAACAAAAATGCAAATAGATAATGTTCCGGCATTGAGGAGTATAATATCTGTTAACTCCAGTTCAACGGGTACAAAGGTCATGTAATAAGAAGCTTGGTCAAGGCTGAAAAAGTGGGTATAACTTTGAAACAAACCCAATCCTATTCCTAATATATTACCAAATAATAATCCTAATCCAATTAAATAAGCAGCATTATAAAGAAAAATTTTACGGATGCTCCAGTTATCGCTACCTAATGCTTTTAAAATGCCAATCATGTTGGTGCGTTCTAAAATCATAATCAGCAAGGCCGAAATCATATTAATAACGGCTACAGCCAGCATAAGCGCTAAAATTACCTGTGTGTTTACATCTAATAAAGAGAGCCATTCGAAAATGGTGGGATAATATTCTTTTACAGTAAGCGATTTCAGATTCAGATCTAAATTCTCGTATACCTTATTTGCTGTAGTATCTAACTGATTAAAATCTTTAACACGCAATTCAAAACCTCCAACTTCATTTGGCAACCAATTATTTAGCCGTTGGATCAATGATAAATCGCCAATCACGTAGGTTTTATCTACTTCCTCCACTCCCAAATCAAAAATGCCGGAAATAATAAACTTACGTTTACGCAGAGGTTCCTGAACGAAATACATCAAAAAATCATCACCAACTTTTAACTTTAAACGACCGGCAATGTATTTAGAAATGAGTATTTGTCGCTGGGATTGAATAGTGTCCGAGAAATCAATAATCTTACCGGCTACCAATATATTTTTAAAATAAGTCCAGTTATAGCTTTTATCAACTCCTTTTAATACGACTCCCTCCACTTCATTATTGGTATTGATAATGCCTGGTTTAGTTGCGAAAGGCTGAGCATAAGCTATTTCAGAATAGTTTTTTATAGATTTTAATGTAGATGGACGAATACTAAACGGTGAATTTTCAAAAGAAGCATTCAGATCATATTTTACGATCTGTATATCTCCTGAAAATCCTCTCACTTTTTCCCGGATCTCTGATTTAAACCCTTTAACTATAGCCACAGCTAAAATCATAACAGCAAGCCCCAGCATAATGCCTAAAATAGCAATGCGCACAATGAGCTTTGAAAACGTGCGTTTGGAGTTAAGAGTGATTCGCTTAGCGATAAAAAAGGGTAAATTCAAGCTTTAAATGGATTTTTGTTACCTTAGCAAAGATGCATTTTTTTACTCGAATAGGATTTATCGTCTCTTTTATAAAATTTATGAAAAGCAATATAGTCCTGTTTTTCTTATTATTCATTATCTCCGCATCTTCTTCATGTGGTCAACAAATACATCCTTTAAATTCCGGTGTTCCAAATCCTTATAAAGTAAATATTGCTGAAATAAATAAGCCGAAGGGGGAAATAATAACCGGAGCTGACCAGACTGAAAAATACTTGTCCTACTTAAAGGGGAAAAGAATTGGAATGGTGGTTAATCCAACTTCGATTATAGGAAATACATCAAGTGTAGATAGTCTTAAATCATTGAGAATAAATATTGTAAAAGTATTTGGGCCCGAACATGGTTTTCGTGGTGAAGCAAGTAATGGTGCAAAAGTCGGAAATAGTATTGATCTTAAAACAGGAATTCCTATTATTTCATTGTATGGCAAACATAATAAACCAACTCCGGAAGATCTGGCCAGATTGGATCTTTTGATATTTGACATCCAGGATGTTGGCGCACGCTTTTACACCTATATTTCTACCTTACATTATGTAATGGAAGCCTGCGCAGAAAATAATTTAGAATTAATGATTCTTGATCGCCCGAATCCAAATGGTTTTTATGTAGATGGACCGATATTGGAAGAAAAATTTAAATCTTTTATTGGGATGCACCCTGTACCCATTGTGCATGGAATGACCATTGCTGAATATGCTCAAATGATTAATGGCGAAGGCTGGCTGGCAAACAAAACAAAATGTAAACTCAAAATTATAAAAGTTGAAAACTACATTCATTCATTACCCTATACATTGCCTGTAAAACCATCTCCTAACTTAAATACTCAGCAATCTATACTTTTATATCCATCACTTTGCCTGTTTGAGGGTACGGTTATAAGTCAGGGACGAGGCACTTATTTTCCCTTTACTGTTTTAGGAAACCCTGATCTTAAAGGGAAGTATAAGTTTTCATTTACTCCCGTAAGTATAAAAGGAATGAGCGAAACCCCTTTACATCAGGATAAAACCTGTTATGGACTCGATCTTCAAAAATACAACACAAACAAGATTAGAAATTTGGGGGAGCTCAACTTAAGCTGGCTTATTGAACTCTATAAGGCTTATCCATACAAAGAAAAGTTTTTCGATTACAAACAAAGTAATCAAATGGGAAATTTTGATAAGCTGGCAGGAACGGAAACATTAAAACAACAGATTATAGCCGGCAAAACAGAAGAAGAAATTCGCCTAAGTTGGGAACCCGGCCTTTCACAATATAAAATTATGCGAAGGAAGTATTTGCTATATCAATAATGCCCTACATAACAATATGAAGATAATATTCATGGGTACGCCCGATTTTGCTGTTGCTTCTTTAAATGCTTTATTGGAGGCAAACTATGATATCGTGGGTGTAGTCACAGCACCCAATAAACCTGCCGGCCGTGGACAAAAAATAAAAGAATCTGCCGTAAAAACGTTTGCTATAGAGAAAGGTTTACGTATACTTCAACCGGAAAAGCTAAAGGATCCTGCTTTTATATTCGAACTAAAATCCTTACAGGCAGATTTGCAGGTGGTGGTTGCTTTCCGGATGTTGCCCGAAGTAGTTTGGAACATGCCTCCCAAAGGAACCATCAATTTGCATGCATCTTTATTGCCAAAATATCGTGGTGCTGCTCCTATTAATTGGGCTATCATCAACGGTGAAACAGAAACCGGAGTAACTACTTTCTTTCTCACACATGAAATTGATACAGGTGATATACTCTTTGCCGAAAAAACAGCAATTAATGAAAATGATACGGCCGGCGATTTGCATGATAAACTCATGAATATTGGAGCTGAGTTACTTGTTAAAACTGTACAATCAATTGAAAACGGTGATTATAAAGAGATGCCCCAACCTGATACGAAAACCATTCATGCTCCTAAAATATTCAAAGAAAATTGCAAAATTAGTTGGAGCAGGCCAGTAGTAGACGTTTTCAATCATATACGAGGATTAAGTCCCTACCCTGCGGCTTATACCTTATTTGAAGATAAAGCACTTAAAATATTTAAAGCTGAAATGGATCATACAGAACCGCCTTTTTTACCAGGAGGGTTTTTATCAGATGGTAAAACCTATTTAAAGTTTGCCTGTAAGGATGGATTTATTTTTGTGAAAGATGTACAGTTAGAAGGAAAAAAGAGAATGGGTGTTGAAGAATTTTTGAGAGGAGTACGTTTATAACCAGAAGAGCCTACTATTACAATCCATTCAATTTTTCAATTAAAAAACGAGATATCTCATTAAAATACCGTTTATTATTATAGCCCATCACCCATTGAATACCACGACTGGCATTGGTTAAAAAAACCTCATCCGCCTCATTTAAAATTGCAGGGTTTATTTTTGCCTCAACTAAAGGAATATCGTTTTCCTTTGCAAGCCGCATTACTACACTGCGCATTACCCCCGCAATGCAACCTTCATTTAATGCCGGTGTATACAACTTTTTATCATACACAATAAATATATTGCTGCTCATACCTTCACATATAAATCCATTTTGATTTAAAACCACTACTTCATCCAATGAATTTTGGTTTTTAAAAACCCCTGCCAGTACATAAACTAATGAGTTGCAGGTTTTCAAATTTGAAAGCAGATTTATAGGTTTGGTCAATTCTTCATACACATCAACTATCAAACCTTTTTTGTTTGTGGAATATTGAGTGTCGGTTAGCTTAATCATTTCTAAAGCATATCCCATTTTATTACTATCCGGACTATATAAGCCATCGCCATCTCTAAAAACAGTTAACCTAACTCTTGCATTAGGCCCCGTTTTATTTCTTCTGCTTAATTCTTCTGCCTTTTCGCGGATGAAATAATTATCGATCTGAGAATACCCTTCTAACTTTAGTAGCTTCATTCCTTTACGGATGCGTTCTGTATGCAGATCTATAAACTTTACTTCACCTTTCATCCAACGCATTGATTCAAAAAGTCCATCTCCATACCTGAATCCGCGGTTACTTACCGTAACAACCTTTTGGCTTTCCGGTAAAACTTCTCCGTTAAAATTGATGAACTGAATACTCATAGTCTGCTGTTTAGATGGTTAGCTGTTGAATTATCTTGCTTTATTATTCTCAATTTAAATTAACACTTTGTCATCCTGAGCGAAGTCGAAGGACAAATTATAAACGCATTAATCTTTAACGTATTTGCGCCATTTATCTAATGCAGCAGTAAAATCCAGAGGTAAATCTGTTTCAAAATGAATAAATTCACGTGTGGTAGGATGAATAAATCCTAATGATTTGGCATGTAAAGCCTGTCTTGGCATCAATGCAAAACAATTTTCTACAAAGGTTCTGTACTTACTAAAAATTGTTCCTTTTAAAATTTTATCACCACCGTAAGTACTGTCGTTAAATAACGGATGACCTATATGTTTCATGTGCGCCCTAATTTGATGAGTGCGCCCCGTTTCTAATTGGCATTCTATTAAGGTAACATAGCCCAGGCGTTCTAAAACTTTAAAATGAGTGACAGACCATTTCCCTTTGGTTTCATCATCATAAATAGCCATTACTTTACGGTCTTTAGTACTCCGACCAATATATCCGCTTACCATTCCATCTTCGGCAATATCTCCCCAAACCAAAGCCAAATATTTACGGGCAATACTATGGTCAAAAAATTGTTTAGCCAAAAAAGTAATTGCCCATTCATTTTTACTGACCAGCAACAAACCGGATGTATCTTTATCAATACGATGTACTAATCCGGGGCGGCCGTCATTGCCGGGCATTTGCGGTAATTGTTGTGCATGATAAACTAATGCATTAACCAGTGTGCCGGTATAATTATTAAAACCCGGATGAACTACCATTCCTGCCGGTTTATTAACCATAATTACATCATCATCTTCATAAATTATATTTAAAGGAATATTTTCGGGATAAACTTCTGTATCCCTTGGCGGATGCGGCAGGACTACAGAAATAACATCAAATGGTTTTACCTTATAACTTGCCTTAACCGGTTTTTCATTTACCAATACGTTACCTGCATCAATAGCATTTTGAATACGATTACGTGATGTATTTTCTGTACGAATAATTAAAAACTTGTCTATTCTTAATAGGGACTGTCCTTTGTCTACAACAATCCTCAAATGTTCGTATAGATCCTGTTCTTCTATATCCTGTACATCATTATCATCAATCATGCTACAAAAATAAACCTTTACCTGAATTTAGCGTCTTAAAAACACATTTGGTATTATAGTTGTTAAAACTTCATATCTTAAAATAAACAGTTATGAAAAATTTTACAAAAAACGTTGTCATTATCCTTAATTTTTTCCCTTTTCTAATAAAAAAAATTTACTTTAGAAACTAATTCTAAATAGAAGAAAATGAAGAAAAATAAATATGTATTAAGTGCAACAGTGGTTTTCATTAGTCTCTTTGCCGGATTACAAGCCATAGCACAAAGTGATGTGTCTGCTATTATAAAGTCTGGCCGTGAAGATGCTACCAAATTAACCAATGCTTATTTAAGTCCGCTTTTTAAGGGCTTAGGTACAGGTTTAAACTCTGGCTGGAACAATACGGCCCATTCTAAAAACTTACTTCGTTTCGAACTTCGTTTTGGCTTAACAGGAGTCATCATCCCTAAAAAAGATGACGTATTTGATGTTACCAAAATTGGACTTTCAAACCATATAAGACCCTCAGATCCAAGCAAAGTTTTAACTCCTACAGTTGCAGGCAGCAAAACTCCCGGCCCGCAAGTAGATATTTATGATGACAACAATAAAAAGATTGAAACTTTCACTCTTCCTCAAGGTTCTAACCTTCCTTTTGTACCTGCACCACAATTACAGGGAACCATTGGCTTACCCAAAGGAATTGATTTTACTCTAAGGGCTATGCCTAAAGTTAATTTGGGAAGTAAATTTGGTTCTCTAGGTATGTTTGGTGCAGGAGTTAAAGTTGAACTGCTTCCATTAATTGCAGGTAAAACAGTAGATAAGATTTTTCCGCTTGATGTAGCAGCAGCTTTAGGATATACGCAATTCAATTACAAACTTCCTGTTAATGTACAACCGGGTAATGCTCAACCAAAAGATGCACAGCAAAACACTGATTTTTCAAATCAGTCAGTAGATGCCAAATTTTCTGGTATTAATATGGAGATTATACTTTCTAAAAAGTTTTTAGTGTTCACCCCATTTTTAAGTGTGGGATATAACACTGCCAGAACCAATGTTACTTTAAAAGGAAATTACCCAATTGTAACAGATAATGATATTGTAACAGGAGAAAAATATACCACGTTTACAGATCCGGTTAGTATCAAACAAAATGATGTAAGCGGATTACGTACCAACCTGGGTTTTCAGTTTAGTCTTGCTTTCTTCCGTATTTATGGTTCTTATAGTATAGCAAACTATAATTCCTTTAATGCCGGGCTTGGTTTTGGCTTAGGTAAGTAAACCAATCACACAACAGATATTTACAGTCCCGAGCTTTTTCGGGACTTTTTTATTTATGCTTCATTTAGAAATTTACAGCCCCGTACAAGAAATACAAGATCCGCTTTTTGATGATAAGCAGGTTCGGGTATTTGTGAAACGTGATGATCTCATCCATCCCTTTATTTCCGGTAATAAATGGCGAAAATTAAAATACATACTTCTTAAAGCGAAAGAAGAAAACAAAAATCACTTAATCACTTTTGGCGGGGCATTCTCCAATCATTTGGTAGCTACGGCTTGTGCATCGGCAAAATTCGGCTTTAAAAGTACAGGCATTGTCCGCGGAGAAAGCGTTCAAAACGAGGTGTTGATGCTGTGCAGACTGTTTGGCATGAAGCTTCTTTTTGTTGATCGAACCAGCTATCGCGATAAGCAGGATTTATTTGAAAAACATTTTGGTAAGGATCAAGATGCCTATTTTATAGATGCAGGGGGCGCAGGCTTGGATGGAACCAAAGGCTGTGCAGAATTAATAGATGAACATGATCAAACTTTTGACCATCTGTTTTGTGCATCCGGTACAGGTACCACCGCAGCAGGGATTTTAAAAGGAATTCAAAAAAATAAGTTAAAAACAGTGGTGAATGCTGTACCTGTGCTTAAAAATGCAGAATTCCTTAAAAATGAAATTGATCAATACTTTGAAAAACCCTTAGAATATCATTTGCATTTAAATTACCATTTTGGAGGTTATGCTAAAACAACACCCGAATTATTTCAATTTATGCAGGCTTTTGCAAGCTCTACCGGAATCCTTACCGATCCGGTTTATACCGGGAAACTATTTTATGCTTTATATGATCTCATCCATAAAGACTTTTTTACACCCAAAAGCAAAATTCTGGCTATACATACCGGCGGATTATCCGGCATTTCTGGCATGACCGATAAAATAAACCAGGCTATATTTTGATCCGTTTTAAGCAGAATTTTTGATTTTATCGCTCCCCTGATTTTATAAATATCTCCAACTTCGCATGGAGATTTTAAAAAAAATAACTTTAAACAGTTTAAACCTATTTTTTAAACTAAAACTTAAAAAGCGCCAAAATTTTATTGTTTGAGCCCTTTTTAATAATTTTGGGTTCAAGAAAATCACATGATGTATAAATTATCAATTTCGCCAAATCAAGTTCAGGAAACATTAAGCAAACACATTTTAGCAGATGGTTTTGATTTAACTTTCGACATGGAAAAAAGTCAGGGTGTGCATATTTATGATGCCAAACACAATCGCACTTTATTAGACTTTTTTACCTGCTTTGCTTCCGTCCCTCTAGGTTATAATCATCCTAAAATGGTGAATGATGAAGAGTTTAAAAAGAACCTGATGCTTGCTGCATTAACTAACCCTTCAAATTCTGATATATACACCACACAATACGCCCAGTTTGTAGAAACATTCTCACGTGTGGGTATTCCTGATTATTTGCCGCATGCATTCTTTATTTCCGGTGGATCATTAGCAATTGAGAACGCTTTAAAAGTGGCCATGGACTGGAAAGTTCAGAAAAACTTTCAAAAAGGATATACCAAAGAACGTGGGTTTAAAGTATTGCATTTCGAAAAAGCCTTTCATGGCCGCTCGGGATATACCTTAAGCTTAACCAATACGGTACCTGATAAAACCAAATGGTTCGCCAAGTTTGATTGGCCCCGTGTGTCTATTCCTTTTATTAAATTCCCCTTTACGGATGCAGGTTATGAAGACCTGAAACGCCGCGAAGAATTATCTATAACTCAAATTAAACAAGCTTTTGCTGATAATAAGGATGATATCTGTGCCATCATTATTGAGCCTATACAATCTGAAGGTGGAGATAACCACGTGCGCCAGGAATTTTTAGAACAATTGAGGAAATTAGCTGATGAAAATGAGTGTTTCTTAATATATGATGAAGTACAAACTGGAGTTGGTTTAACCGGAAAGTTCTGGGCTCACCAGCATTTCGGCGAAAACGCTCGTCCGGATATCTTGGCTTTTGGCAAAAAGATGCAGGTTTGCGGTATTTTAGCAGGCAAAAAAGTAGATGAAATTGAAACCAATGTATTCAATGTTCCTTCACGTATTAATTCTACATGGGGTGGAAGTTTGGTAGATATGGTTCGTTCTTCTAAAGCCCTGGAAATTATAGAAGAAGATAATCTGTTAGAAAATGCAACAACCACAGGAAATTACCTTCAGGAACGTTTAACTAAAATCTCTGAAAAGCATGAGCAGGTTTCTAATGTTCGCGGTCGCGGATTGTTAACTGCCTTTGATTTTCCTAATAAAGAAACAAGAGATAAATTTATTACTAAAGGCATGGAACACAATGTGATGTTTTTAGGATGTGGCAGTCAAACAATTCGTTTCCGCCCGGCTCTTATTATGGAACCAAAACATATTGATGCAGGATTGGAAATAATGGAAAAAATACTGCCTGAATTGTAAACCAGAACTAGTACCGTTTTTCATTTATTATTCTTTTTAAGTTTATTTAGTCCGACAGAAAATATTTTGTCGGGCTATTTTTTAATGGTTCATCCCCCTTTTGCCGGCTGATTTAAAAATCTAATCTTCTTTCCTTGTCATTTCAACAGTTTTCCTTGTCGTTTCAAAGACTTTCTTTGTCGTTTCAGAAGCTTTCCTTGTCGTTTTAAACATTTTCCTTGTCGTTTTAAACGTTTTCCTTGTCGTTTCAGAGGTTTTCCTTGTCGTGGAAATGGTTAAATGTATAGCTATAATGGCTTATAGCGCTATAAAAGCAGGTTTTATTTTGCTGACGGCTTCTTCCTTGCGTATGTACTCCATTTTTAAAACCGCTTAAAACATCTTTTTAAATCGTTTCGCTTCATCTTATTCAAAGCATTTGATCAAATAAAAGTTTATTTTAAAAAATATTTAATTCTTATTATGAAATATTAAAACTAAATGTAATATATTTGTTACAAATAAAAATAAATTTATTTTTAAAACATCTATTAAAAATGGCAGTAATCCTTATTGGTTTTAAAAACCATTCCGATGAGTCTCTTGTGGTAGAGGCGGGACAAATTAAATTTAGTATGACTAATAACGCTCATTTTCCAAGCCCGGTTCCTACACTAACCGAGTTAAAAGATACTACAGATGAGTATAGCGCCGCCTTGGATAACATGGGGAACGGAGCCAATGCGACACTTCTAAAAAATGAAAAACGTAAAAAACTGGAAGATACCTTAAAGCGCCTGGGACTTTATGTAGAAACGGTTGCCGATGGCAATGAAGTGATAGCCGAAAGCTCTGGCTTTAAATTAAGAAATAAGCCAAGCCCCGTAGGTGTATTACCTAAACCTGCTAATTTTAAAGTAATACCTGCACCCGCTAAAGGAAGTGTTAAGTTAAGCATTGATAAAATTCATGGTGCAAAAACGTATTTGTTTGAATATAAACTCAACGCTAATGCTACTGATGACCGATGGATAAATATACTTGATTCACAATCTTCACTTGTAATCAGTAACCTATTAAGCGGACAGGAATATATTTTCAGAGTGGTTGGCATTGGCTCCAACCCTACCCGCGTGTATTCGGATGAAGTAAGCAGCTTTGTTTTGTAAAATCTTTTAATAGTAGCACGACTTTGAGTCAGGCAACTATTTTTTGTTAGGTGTGTTAATTAGGCCTCACCCTGTTCAAACAGGTTGGGGCTTTTTTGTGGAGTTTGTTTGTAGAAGGGTAAGATATAGCTGATAAATTGCTAAAAACAAAAAAGCAATAAAAATAAAAACATATTATAGCCTCATGAATTATATAATAAATGATATCGGGAATGCCTGCTTAAGAATTAGACACACTTGCGAAATTACCTGCCAAAATGGTAAGTAGTTAACATCATTTTATGAAGTATAAAAACAGTTATGATTATGGAAAAGATCAATATCTTAATCAAAGATCTTTTTATTTTTTTGAAAAGAAAATTTAAATTGAATGATAAATACCAATGAAATTGATTAAGATATAATAAAATGGAACAAATTTACAACATCTATGTAATTCACGGATATACAGCTAATTCTAGTTCTAACTGGTTCCCTGATTTGAAAAATAATTTGGAATCTGAAAATATTAAAGTCCATGTTTTTGATATGCCAAATTCACAAGAACCAAATGCGGAAGAATGGATAAACCACTTAGAAAGTAACATTAAACAACTCGGTGAAAAATCAATTTTTATTGGGCATAGTTTAGGTTGTGTAACAATCTTAAATTATTTAGCAAATAAGAATATTGAATCCATGTTTCTTGTCTCTGGATTTGTTGAAAAATCCCCCATCGAAGTGCTTTCGGAATTCATGAAAAAAGAAATAGATTATTCTAAATTTATTAAAACTATAAAAAATAGAATTGTTATTTCTGCTGAAGATGATGACATAATACCATACCGTTACTCTGAAATATTAGCAAAAAAACTACATGCAAAATTTATATTATTAAAGGAAGGAAAACATTTTATTGATAGAGATGGATTTGATAAATTTCCTTTTTTAATAGAGCTTATTAAAGAAAACAATAAATAAAAACCTCCTCTAGCTAGCCCTCACTGGTGGGAGCTTGCAGCTCGTATCTCATATAAATGATTTTTGTACTTTTAATAAGCAGAGATAGTTTATACTTAAGAAATAATAAGGTACGAGTTACAAACCCGCACCAGCAAAGAAACAAGAATACTTTATTAGCTGTTTATTTAAAATTCTTCATTAACTTTATTTATGGAAATATACCTGCAAATTCTTTGGCTTTTTTTATTAGCACTACCCATTGCCTGTATTTCGTGGACGGTTACTCATGAAGAGATATTTCATGAGCCCAGAGAATATTGTGTTCAGCGAAGTCATCATGGCAATACGGTATTTAAAAGAAAATTTTTTTATCTTTTTACCTGTGAGTACTGTTTTAGCCATTATGTAACCGTTTTATTTCTTTTTTTAACTGATTACAAGCTGTTAATAAACGATTGGAGAGGATTTATAATAGCAGGCTTTGCATTGGTATGGGTGTCTAATATCTATATGAACTTATATGGTCTCATTCGCCAGGATATTAAAAAGGAGAAAACAGAGATTAAGATATTAGAAAATAAAGCAGATAAAGAGTTGCTTTCATAAACGTATGAGAGTATATTTTGTCTTAATTTCTTTTTTAATATAAGTTAGCTGTTCGTAGTTTTAAAACTATGAGCATACTATGTATGTACTTGCTATTTCTCTAACAGCCCACTGTTTTTCCAATTTACAAATACCATGATAGTAGAATCGGAGAGCTTGGCATGTTTGAATGGCATAAATCCCCTTTCATCAGGGCTCTTTTGCATACGGGCTATCATTTCATCAACAGATGTTTTAGCGGCATCATACGTATCTAAGGGTTTTTTAAAGCCTCTTGGAGGGATATGACAGGGAGAGCAATAGTTGATGATGAGAGGTTGTATATTGGCTGCGTAAGTAATTTTAGCAGGTTGTTTTGCCGATGTTAATTTTTTTGATGAGGAGCAAAACTGTAAGCTTACTATTATTCCCAAGAGGAATAAAAGGAGTAATAATTTTCTCATATTTCAATTTTTGGTTATTGGAAAGGTAAGAATTTTTATTAAATTGTACTTAACAAAGCTTAAACTGCAGCTAAATTTATTCCTTCTCCCCCTCTATCTCAATTGAAAAAGATCATCTACACCCAATAATTTTTTACTGGTAAAACCTTCTGCATACGTAGCATGTATATATTTACCAAATTCACGGGCACGGGCTTCTACCACTTTTGAAAAATTGGGAGATGAAATATAAGTTTCCTCTTGGGCTACATCAGGATTATAGAACTGGGTTTTAAAAGCATGAATGCATTCCATTTTTTTATCCCAATGATCAGTTATGTCTATTAAAATATCAGGTTTAATATATCTATCCTGAATGTATTGCAACAATAACCTGGGCCTGAATGCTTTTTGTGATACCCCATTAAGTTGAGTTTCTATTTTGGGTAATCCTGTTAAAAAAAGACTATCGTTAACCAGATCTCCTGCCCTGCCATGATCTGGATGACGGTCATGCATCGCATTACAAAGCACTAGTTCGGGAGTATACTTTCTCAGCATTTGAATGATCTGTAACTGATGCTCTTCATCATTTCTGAAAAAACCATCTCTCATGCCTAAATTCTCACGAACGTGCAAACCTAAAATTCTTGCAGAATCTGCAGCTTCTTTATCGCGTATTTCAGCGGTTCCGCGTGTACCTAATTCGCCACGGGTTAAATCAACAATACCCACTTTTTTACCGGCTGCAATATGTTTTAAAATAGTGCCCGAGCAACCCAATTCCGCATCATCCGGATGAACGGCAAAAACTAAAATATCTAATTTCATACGGTTTTGGTTTGCAATAATTTATTTATACTTTTTTTAATTCGGGATGAAGTGGGTTTTGTAAAGGGATAAAAGAAGTCGACCACTTCACCTTCACGATTAATGAGATATTTATGGAAATTCCAACGAGGTAAGGTTCCTACATGTCCGTTCTTCTTTTTATCTGCCAGAAATTGGTAAAGTGGATGTGCATAAGATCCGCGAACGCGTATTTTATCAAATACCTGGTAATTAGTTCCGAAGTTTATTTCACAGAACTGCTCAATAGCATCTCCTTCTAAAGGTTCTTGTCCGCCAAAATCATTGGATGGAAAAGCTAAAATTTCAAAATCCTGACCGGAAAACTCCGTGCGTAAGGTTTCAAGCTCTTTTAATTGTGGCGTAAAACCACATTCGGAAGCCGTATTTACAATTAATAAAACTTTATTATTGAAATCAGTTAAACTCACTTCTTTGCCATTCGCTTTTTGAACAGTAAACTGGTAGATAGACTTTTCGTTCATCATTTAGTTATACGTAGAGTAGGAAGATGATTGGATGATCGCTTCGATATCCCGGTCTTCTTCAGAATCATATTTATTCTTCAGGTTATTACCGAAAACCCGTGCTACAGATTGATAAAAAAAAGCAGAGAAACCACCCTTCATTTGCTTTAATAGTTCATAACTGCTACTACCTGTTTCCCTGTCAATTAGTTTTATTAAAATTCCACCTTGTGTAATAGTGAGGTCTTTTATTTGCTGATTAAACATCGTCATAATTTCTTTTTCAAATGCTTTTTTAAGAATTTTTTGATCTTTTTTATTTGCAGCAAGTGCTAAATCACGTTGAAATTGAGCATATCTGTTGCGGGCAAACATTGCATAAGGCATTACTTTAAGAACATTATATCTTAACCGATTAAAATTAGCTTTTTCTTCCGGCGATCTAAAAATACGGGTATCTACTATTAAAACTTCCGGTATAGGCAACCAAGGGATCAATTCATCATCAACCCGGGTAAGTGCAACGCGTATGGTATCATTCTTTCCTTTTACCCAAGGCCCGTTCTTTTCCTGCGCTGATGTAAGATATGACATCAATATCATAGAAATAATCGCTATAAGCCTGAAAAATTTCATAATTTAGATATCCATAAAGTTACACCTTAATTTTTGTATAATTAATACATAAAATAGTAGAATGTAACCCAATAAGTAAAGCCAAACGCTTTTTTAAAGCAGCTATTGTATAATAAGAAATGAGTGAACTAGTGATAGACCTGGAAGCCGAAAAAAAAGAGATACTTAAACGATACCGTACTTTGTTGAAAGCTTGTAAGCCTACTATGAAAAAAGGCGATAAGCAGATGATTCGGAATGCTTTTGATATGGCTTTGGAAAGTCATCAGGATATGCGCCGCAAATCCGGCGAACCTTATATTTATCATCCAATTGCAGTTGCCCAGATTGCCGCTCAGGAAATTGGTTTAGGCACCACCTCTATTGTTTGTGCTTTATTGCATGATGTAGTGGAAGATACGGATATAAGCCTGGAAGATATTGAGCATGTATTTGGAAAAAAGGTAGCTACCATTATTGACGGGCTTACTAAAATTTCCGGTGTATTTGATTATGACAGTTCATTACAGGCCGAGAATTTCAGAAAAATGCTGCTTACCCTGGCAGATGATGTACGAGTTATTCTTATTAAACTGGCAGATCGCTTGCATAATATGCGCACGATGGACTTTATGCCTCGTGATAAACAGCTGAAAATTTCATCAGAAACTATTTATCTATATGCTCCGCTTGCGCATCGTTTAGGTTTGTATACCATGAAATCTGAATTGGAAGACCTTTCCATGAAATACATGGAGCCGGAAACGTACAAATACATTGCCCAGCAATTAAACGAAAAGAAAACAGAACGCGAAAATTTCATCAGAGATTTTATAGGTCCGATTAATGAGATATTAGAAGAACAGGGATTAAAGGCAGATCTGTACGGCCGTCCAAAATCAATACATTCTATCTGGAATAAAATGCGGAAGAAAAATATACCTTTTGATGAAGTATATGATCTTTTTGCTATCCGGATTATTTTAAATAGCAAGCCCGAAAACGAAAAATCAGATTGCTGGAAAGCGTATTCTATTGTTACGGATCTTTATCATCCTAACCCAGATCGTTTGCGTGACTGGATATCATCGCCGAAAGCAAATGGTTATGAATCTTTGCATACTACCGTAATGGGGCCAAGAGGTCAATGGGTTGAAGTGCAAATTCGCACCAAACGAATGAATGAAATTGCTGAAAAAGGGTTCGCAGCACATTGGAAATATAAAGAGCCTTCGGCAGATAGCGGCCTAGATCTGTGGATCCAAAAGGTTCGCGAAATGTTAAGTAATCCGGAAGCAAATGCACTTGATTTTCTGGATGATTTTAAAATGAATTTATTTTCGGATGAGATTTTTATTTTCACTCCTAAAGGTGCTCTGATACAATTACCAATAGAAGCAACAGCATTAGATTTTGCTTTTGAAATACATACTGATATTGGTACAAGCTGTATTGGCGCCAAGGTTAATCATAAATTAGTTCCATTATCCTACAAACTTCAAAATGGTGATCAGGTTGAGATTATCACTTCCAGCAAGCAATCTCCAAAAGAAGACTGGCTAAGTTTTGTGGTTACTGCTAAAGCTAAATCAAAAATTAAGTCGGCTTTAAAAGAGGAAAAACGGAAGATTGCAGAAGATGGAAAAGAGATCCTGGAAAGAAAACTAAGGTCTCTTAAAATTACATACAACTCTGATAATCTGCATAAATTAGCTTATTATTTTAAGCTGCATACCACGCTTGATTTACTTTATAATGTTGCAAAGGGCCTTATCGATGTAAAACAATTAAAAGAGTTTGTCGCATCAGAAAAAACAATAGAAAACAAACCCGAGAAAACAGAATCTACTTTTGATCCTTTATTAAAAAAGGTTAAAGGAAATGATAGTGATACGTTATTGATTGGAGAAGATCTGCAAAAAATAGATTATAAATTATCTACATGTTGTAACCCTATACCTGGAGATGATGTATTCGGATTTGTAACTGTAGGGGATGGCATTAAAATACATCGCACAAATTGCCCTAATGCAGCCAAACTGATGTCTAATTATGGTTACCGGGTTGTAAAAGCCAAGTGGAACTCCCAAAAAGAACTAGCCTTTTTAACGGGTTTGAAAATACATGGTATAGATGAGGTAGGATTAATTAACAATCTTACAACTGTTATTTCAAGTGATTTTAAAGTAAATATGCGTTCCATTACAGTAGATAGTGACCAAGGTATTTTTGAAGGATCAATTATGGTTTTCGTAAATGACACCGAGCATCTGGATAATCTGATAGCAAAATTAAAACAGGTGAAAGGTGTAACTTCTGTAACAAGATTTGATTCCCAGCCTATCAATCTGGTAAAAGCTTCCTAAATAAATTGCTGACAATCTCTTATTTTTGGATAAATTTGAAAGCCCAATAAATCCTATATATGCCCGGACAAGATGCCATTGAAATGGTTAAGAAAATTTTCGAAGCCTATCTCGAAAATAAAAGCCTGAGAAAGACCCCGGAACGCTTTGCAATTTTAGAGGAAATTTATTCAAGAAGTGACCATTTTGATGTGGAATCCTTATACATCCACATGAAAAATAAAAAATATCGTGTAAGCAGAGCTACCGTTTACAATACTTTAGAACTATTAGTTTCATGTGATTTGGTTACCAAACATCAGTTTGGTAAGAATATGGCCCAATTTGAAAAATCTTATGGTTATAAACAACATGACCATATCATTTGCATTGATTGCGGTAAAGTGGTTGAATTCTGTGATCCACGCATTCAGCAGATACAAAGCATGATGGGCGATCTTTTAAAATTTGAGATTAAGCATCATTCTCTTAATCTATATGGTAAATGCACTCGTTTAAAAGCCGGCCATTGCGAATCATACGCTAATAAAAATTAAATTTATACACCGAATATTCCCTTATTTTTAAGCATGACTGTTGACGTACTATTAGGCCTCCAATGGGGCGATGAAGGAAAAGGGAAAATTGTTGATGTTTTAAGTCCGAAATATGACTTGATAGCTCGTTTTCAGGGCGGCCCTAATGCCGGGCATACACTGGAATTTGATAATCAGAAATACGTTTTAAATACCATTCCTTCCGGTATTTTTAACGATAAAGCCATGAACCTGATTGGTAATGGAGTTGTAATCGACCCGATTACTTTAAAACGGGAGCTTGATAATTTGAAAAAGAACAGTTTTGATCCTGTTGCTCAAAAGAAATTGGTTATTGCCCGTAAAGCTCATTTAATACTTCCAACCCACCTGTTGCTTGATGCTGCTTCTGAAACTAAAATGGGAGTTGACAAGATTGGATCTACATTGAAAGGCATAGGCCCAACTTATATGGATAAAACCGGCAGAAATGGATTACGCGTTGGTGATACGATGCTGGTTGATTTTCGTGAGCGTTATGATCGTTTGGTCGCAAAGCATAAATCTATCTTATCTCATTATGGTGAAATCCCTGACTTCTCAGAAAAAGAAACTGCCTTTTTTGAAGCAGTTAACTTACTTAAAAGTATTCCACAGGTAGATAGTGAGCATTTTGTAAACCAATATTTAAGAGAAGGTAAATCTGTATTGGCAGAAGGTGCACAAGGCACTATGCTTGATATTGATTTTGGATCCTATCCATTTGTCACATCTTCAAATACTACTTCCGCAGGTGCATGTACAGGTTTAGGTGTTGCACCAAAAAATATTGGGCATGTAATTGGCATTTTTAAAGCCTATTGCACACGTGTAGGTAGTGGCCCCTTCCCTTCTGAACTGGAAGATAAAACAGGCGAAGAATTACGCAGAATTGGACATGAGTTTGGTGCTACAACGGGTCGTCCTCGCCGTTGCGGATGGATTGATCTTCCGGCATTAAAATATGCCATCATGCTAAATGGAGTTACAGAACTTGTGATGACTAAAGCGGATGTATTAAGTGGCTTTGAAACCATTTATGCCTGTACTCACTATAAATACAATGGTGAAACTATTGATTACATGCCCTATGACATTAATGCTATAAAAGCTGAGCCTATTTTTGAAGCTATACCGGGCTGGAAAGAAGATCTGACAGAAATTCGTACGATTGATGAAATCCCTGAAAAGTTAAGTTCTTACATCAGTTATTTAGAAAAGCATTTGGGTGTACCCGTAAAATATTTATCTGTAGGGCCAGATCGTATTCAAACGTTAACACTTTGTTAGTTAAAAAGGCATCATTATAATTTAAATGTTGCAATCTAAAATCTTTCATTCTGACAATCCTGATAGTTTAAAAGTAAAAGCGCTAAAATGGGCTAACTCATTTGATACAGCCTGCTATTTTGATTCTAATAATTATTCAGATCCCTATTCGGCTTTTGATGTGCTGATTGCTGCAGGAGTTGAGAGTGATATAATTGCTAAGTCAGGGGGGCATTCTTTTGAACAATTACAGCAGTTTTTAGATCAGCATAAGGCATTTATTCCGGGTTTTTTAAGTTATGATCTTAAAAATGAAACAGAACAATTGGAATCCAATAATCCGGATCATCTGCACTTTCCTGAACTCTATTTTTTTGTTCCTCTGCATTTAATCTTAATTAAAGGTACACAAGTAAGCATCTATTCAGAAAGCATAGAAAGTGTATGGAATTCTATTAATAACATTAAGATTCCTCCCTACTCTACAAAAATTTTTTATGGAGAAATTAAGTCGCGATTCAGCCGGAGGGAATATATAAATACTGTCCAGCAGCTCCAGAAACATATTCATCAAGGAGATATTTATGAGGTAAATTTTTGCCAGGAATTTTATTCAGAAAATGCAGGATTTAATCCTATAAAAGCGTTTACACAGTTAAATAAAATATCCCCTACACCATTTTCAAGCTTTTTTAAATCTAATAATCAATATATTATTTCAGCTACACCAGAACGGTTTTTAAGCAGAAGAGGAAATAAATTAATTAGTCAGCCCATAAAAGGAACTTCTTCTCGCAGTTTAAATCCAATTGAGGATGAAAATCAGAAAAAGTATCTTCTAAGCAATGAAAAAGAGCTTTCAGAAAATGTAATGATTGTAGATCTGGTACGTAATGATCTTACTAAAAGTGCTAAACCGGGAACAGTTCATGTAGAAGAATTATTTGGGATATATAGCTTTAAACAGGTGCATCAAATGATTTCAACCGTGGTTTGTGAAGCTGCAGAGGGCCTTTCTAACTCAGAAATAATATCTAACACTTTCCCTATGGGCTCTATGACCGGAGCTCCCAAAATAAAAGTGATGCAGTTAGCCGAACAATATGAACGAAGTCGTCGCGGTGTTTATTCAGGAGCAGTAGGCTATTTTTCGCCAGAAGGCGACTTTGATTTTAATGTAGTAATTCGCACTTTACTTTACAATGCTAAATCAAGATATCTTTCATTTCAAGTTGGAAGTGCTATTACTTTTAATTCAGATCCTGAGAAGGAATATGAAGAATGTATATTAAAAGCTCAGGCGATTAATGAAGTTTTATCCCATAAAAAACCCCGGTAATTACCAGGGTTTTACTTACCCTATATTTTGAGATTTATTTCGTTTTAGCACCTGTATAATACTGACGGGCTTCAGGCAAATGAGCCTTGATAGCTTCAATTCTGGTGGCATCACTTGGGTGAGTACTTAAAAATTCGGGTGGTGCACCTGAGCCATCTTTAGCAGCGGCCATACGTTGCCAAAATAAAACAGCATTATCAGGATTGTATCCGGCCATAGCCATAAATACTAAACCTAGCCTATCTGCTTCACTTTCTTGCTTACGTGAATACTTTAACAAAGCAAGTTGACCGCCTAATCCGTATAATTGTCCTATAACTTGTTGAGTGCCTTCACTGCCACCAACTGCAGCTCCTAACAAACCACCTCCCGCCTGAGCTAATGTAGTATTTGACGCTTGTTCAGCAGCATGATGTGCTATAGCATGTGCAATTTCATGACCCATAACTGTAGCTAAGCCAGCATCATCACGAGTTATTGGTAAAATTCCTGTAAAAACTGCAACTTTTCCACCCGGCATGCACCATGCATTTATTTCTTTGCTTTCAATTAAATTAAATACATATTGGTAATTGTATTGGTCGCCATAGCCATTAGCTTGCATATAACGGGTAATCGCATTTGCAATTTTATTACCCACGTTTTTAACACGCTGGGCATCTGCAGAGTTAGTGATCACCTTTGTGCTTGGGTCTTTTAAAAACTGTTGATATGCTTCTGTGGCTTGTTGCTGTAAAGCAGCATCATCTACTAAACTTAATTGGCTCCGGCCTGTTAAAGGAACCTTAGAGCAGGATAAAAATAGTACACTAAGTACTATTGCACTACATAATTTTATTCTTTTCATAATTTTTATTATTAAAAAGCTTCTATTTAAACTTCTTTTCTTTTAAACAGATTGACTTTAGATTCTTTACCTTTTAATAATCGCTCGATATTTTTTTGATGAGTTACAAGTATGAGTATACAAATAGACATTCCATATAAAACAACTGAGCGTATTGGAGACTGAAAAACAAATATAATACTAAGCGGAAATGTAAATCCGGCTAATATTGAACTAAGTGAAACATATTTGGATACCAACAATACAATAATAAAAACAAGAACGCAAAGCAATGCTGCTTGTGATTGTACTGCTAATATCATTCCAAATAATGTGGCAATGCCTTTTCCTCCCCTAAAACCTGCAAAAATCGGGAATAAATGTCCCATTACGGCAGTTATACCTAATGCAAGCTGGTAATTAACAAACTGTACTGAATTCTGTGGGCCAGTGACTGAAAGGCCAATCAAACAGGCCAGATTAGTAGCCGTATATCCTTTGAAAATATCTAATAGCATAACTGCTATTCCTGGTTTCTTACCTAATACCCTAAAGGTATTTGTGGCTCCGGCATTACCACTGCCATATTCTCTAACATCTATGCCATAAAAAGCCTGGCCAATCCATACTGCCGTAGGAATAGATCCGGTCAGATAGGCTAAAATTAATGCTGAAATCGAGTATATTGAGATCATTCAGATGCAATATTACTAAAAACGTTCAGCTGAAGGATACAAGAATTAATTTTTTATTATTCTTTAATTGCTTTTAAGCTCATATCCAGGCTTTTAACCGAATGCGTAAGGGCTCCCATAGAAATAAAATCAACACCACATTTAGCATATTCCAATACATTATCTTCAGTTATACCACCTGATGCTTCCGTAATAAATTTCCCGTTAATAAATTTTACTGCTTCCTTCAGTGTTAAAAAATCAAAATTATCAAGCATAATACGATCTACTCCTCCCACTTCTATCACTTCTTTTAACTCATTTAAATTACGTACTTCAATTTCTATGGGGATATAGATTTGCTTCGACTTGATATAAGATTTTGCTAATTCAATTGCTTTAGCAGTACCACCGGCATAGTCCACATGATTATCTTTGATCAATATCATATCATACAAACCAAAACGATGGTTTACTCCTCCTCCTATTTTTATAGCCATCTTTTCTAAATAACGCACTCCTGGAGTAGTTTTTCGAGTGTCAAGTACTTGTGTACCAGTATTTTTAAGAAGTTCTACAATACGGGAGGTTGTTGTAGCAATACCGCTCATCCGTTGCATGACATTCAATACTAACCTTTCGGCAACTAAAATTGAATGAACACTTCCTGTGACATAAAATACAACATCCCCCTGCTTTACCGAGGTTCCATCCTTAAACATTACTTCAATATGAAGTAAAGAATCAATCTCATTAAATATTTCAAGGGCCACACCTATGCCAGCTACTACTCCATTTTCTTTAATAAGTAATTTTGCTTTACCCTGCTTACCTATTGGGATAGTTGATAGGGATGTATGATCGCCATTGCCTAAATCTTCAGCTAATGCCTGTCTTATAAATGGCCGAAGCAATTCCTTGTTTATATCCATGCTAAATATTAAGAAATAATTTTAGAAAAAATTATAATAAAGATGCAAATAAACAGAATTTACTACGACTTAGTCTTTATTATATTCGATATGCATCTCGGTGATTAAGAATTTACCACCGTTATCTTTCATAGAAAATGAGGTGCGAAATTCCCCCTTATCTGTAGTAATTAGAGCAACCCCAAATCTATAGCCGGGATTAGAAACTAAGCGGTGTATGATTTTGACTGAAGAAGGATTATGCTTATTGAAAAAATCTTTTAGAATCTGTTCTGCCTGTACTTTTGAATATACATCTTCTTCCGATAAAATGGTCAATTCCAGAGTGGAAGCAAAATGTTTTGAAATTTCTTTTGTATTTGATGATCTAAGTAAACTGCTAATATCATCTATTATATCAGAGGATTGAGCTTTTGCCTGCTCAAAAGGAAGAAACAAGGCCGAAAAAGTAAGCAGTACAAAAATGAGTAAAATCCGTGTTTTCATATGGGATACATTATTATAGCTAAAATTATGCCATATGTATTTATTTGCAGGTATTATAACCAGCACTTGTATATTTGCATTGAAGCCATATTAAGAAGTAGTTCACAAAACAGAATATTTATTTTTTCTCATAACAGCTTCAGCACTATAAAAAACCAATTATTTAGATGAAAAATAAAAAAGCAATACTTCTTATCTTAGATGGATGGGGCTATGGTAACCACGATAAATCTGATGCTATAAGTCGGGCAAATACTCCTTTTTTTAACTACCTTATTTCTCATTATCCAAACTCCAAATTACAGGCATCAGGAGAAGCAGTAGGTTTGCCTGCAGGACAAATGGGTAATTCTGAAGTTGGACACATGAACTTGGGAGCAGGGCGTGTAGTTTATCAAGAATTAGGCAGAATTAATAAAGCTGTACAAGGTGGAGAATTAGCTAATAATCCTACATTAAAAGAAGCACTCAATTACGCCAAAAACAATAATAAACAGGTTCATTTTATCGGCTTGCTTTCTGATGGAGGAGTGCATTCACATATTAATCATTTAAAAGGACTCTGTGATGCTGCCAAAGAGAATCACATTAAAAATGTTTTCATCCATGCCTTTTTAGATGGACGTGATACAGACCCAAATTCCGGACTGGGTTTCATTAAGCAACTTGAACAGCATTTAATCCAATCGGTTGGCATTGTTGCATCTGCCATTGGCCGTTATTATGCGATGGATCGCGATAACAGATGGGAACGAGTTAAAAAGGCTTATGATTTAATGGTTCACGGATCTGGAAAAGCTACAAAAGATATTTCTGAAGCGATCAAATTATCTTATCAGGAAGGGATAACAGATGAATTCGTTAATCCAATAGTTACGATAGACGATCAGGGAAAACCTATTACCACTATTCAACCGGGTGATGTAGTTATTTCTTTTAATTTCCGGACAGACAGAGCCCGTGAAATAACGATTGCTTTAACTCAAAAAGCTTTTCCTGAATATAATATGCAGCCTTTACCGCTGGATTATATCACCATGACCACGTATGATGAAACTTTTAAAGATGTAAAGGTCATTTTTACTAAAGATGATTTAAAGGATACTTTAGGAGAAATTCTTGAAAAAAACAATAAAAAACAGGTAAGAATAGCAGAAACAGAGAAATATCCACATGTTACATTTTTCTTTTCAGGAGGTAGGGAAAAAGAATTTAATAATGAAAAAAGAATTATGATTCCTTCTCCAAAAGTGGCTACTTATGATTTAAAACCGGAAATGAGTGCAACGGGTATAACTGAGGCCATTTGCAAAGAATTTTCGACTGGCTGGCCAGATTTTGTATGTCTGAATTTTGCAAATCCGGATATGGTTGGCCATACCGGAGTTTTTGATGCTGTAATTAAAGCTGTGGAAACTGTGGATAGTTGTTTAAAAACTGTGGTTGAATGCGGAATAGCTAACGGATATTCTTTTATCATATTGGCAGATCATGGGAATGCCGATTATATGGTCAATGAGGATGGGTCTCCAAATACCGCACATACAACCAACCTGGTTCCATGTATTTTAATTGATCAAGATTACCACCATATTACAGATGGAAAGCTTGGAGATGTTGCTCCAACCATTCTCACTTTAATGAATATACCTATTCCGGAATCAATGAGTGGAAATATATTAGTTACATGAAATACATTTTAATATTATTTTTTTCTATAATCCTAGTTTCATGTGATGACCCTATTCCAAAATCTAATAAAAAGTATTTTGATATTAAGTCTTTTTTTGAAAGGGAAGCTCAAAGATTATCGTCTATTAAAAAGGGGGTAGAAAAAACAGTTTCACGTAATGGATATAAAGAAACCAGAAAATTCAACAGTTTGAACTGGATGAATGAATTTAATCTTTTTATTGAATCTGATATTAATAAACCAGCATGGAAAGATCGTTATCAAATTTCACAAAAAAATAACTTCACTATTTATATGGCCTTAGATAGCAATTTGCGCACACGATACATACTTATAAAAAGGAAAACCAACGGAACTATAGACTACATTGAAATATTGAATAAGACAATAAATAGCCTGTATCAATCTTCAGAACAGCTAACTTATCTGGTAGATTCTGTTTATTATATCAAAAAACAACAAAATGTACGGCTGATAGGAAATAATGAATATGAGATTATTGGTAACTTAAAATAAGGCGATCACCAGAGATAATTAAAAAGATTATTTAAAATTCTGTAAATAATCTTTTGCCGACTCTAATTGGGCAGTAATATCTTTCCTGGCGGGATTCATATCCAAAATTTTCTGAAAATCACTAATACATGAGCGAAAAGCATCCACAGCTTTAGTCTTATCATACAATTTAGGTATTTTCTGCCCTTTTAAAATACCATAGTCACGATACGCAATAGCACGATTTTGATACAATTTAACATCCTCCGCACTTATTTGTATCGCTTTTGAGAAATCTCTAATTGCAGCTAAGAGTACTTTTTCCCGCTCTGTATTCGACATATTTTTGGTTTCTGTTGCCATAATATTTCGTGCTTTGCCACGATAATAATATGCCGTAGTTTCACCAGGCTTTAAAGATATAACTCTATTAAAAATACTCACCGCCTGTTTATAATTAGCGGAATGATAATAAGAATATCCCAGCATATACAGGGTATTAACGTCATTAGAATCTATAACTACAGCCCTTTCTAAATTAACTACTGCTAATTTAAAATCTCCATCAATAAGCGCTTTCTGACCTATTTTCTGGTAAGAATTTTGAGCCTCAACAGTCCCTCCAAGCAAAATAAAACATAACAAACCAGCAATTGATCTCATTTGAAATTCTATAATCCCTTTAATAACGATGTTAAGTTAGTATTATTTCTAAGTGTATTCAATTTACATTTTAAATTGATAGATGCATTCTTATTTATTCCTAAATTTATATCAGACATATTATGCAAGCTAAAAAAACTAAACTGCATTTTTGTCGGATTTAATAGTGTAAATATACCTTTATATAGAAAGTTCGCAGATTTAAAATAGGTGGCACATACCTTGCAACCTTCATTACCTGCTAAAGTAATTCATACTGCAAGCAAATTTACTGTCATTATGACAATTTGAAAGATATAGATGAGTAATTACGAAACCTTTGATTTTAATCGGGCACTACCACTTATAAATGAAGATACTGAGTTTTTTCCGCTGATGTCTCCAGAAGACGAAGAGGAAATGAACAATGAAGAAACACCAGAAATTCTTTCCATCTTACCATTGCGTAACACGGTTTTATTTCCCGGCGTTGTCATTCCTATTACTGTTGGGCGAGATAAATCAATTAAATTAATTAAAGAAGCCTATCGTGGAAATCGTATTATTGGCGTGGTTTCACAGCGTGATGTAGCTATCGAAGATCCAGCTTTCGACCAGTTAAACCAAGTTGGGACCGTTGCTCTTATCATAAAAATGCTGCAAATGCCCGATGGCAATACCACGGTTATTATACAGGGTAAACAGCGTTTCAGGCTAAATGAGGAAGTACAGAGCGATCCTTACATTAAAGCCTCTATTCAAAAATTTGAAGAGGTTCGCCCTAAGGCGGATAAAGAATTTAAAGCTATCATGGCCTCTATTAAAGAAATGGCTATGCAAATTATCCAGCTCTCGCCAAATATACCCAGCGAAGCAGGAATTGCTATTAAAAATATAGATAGTCCGTCATTTCTGATTAATTTTATTTCTTCCAATATGAATGCAGATGTTGCAATAAAGCAGCAGATGCTAGAAGTTGCGAACCTGCGTGAACGTGCAAATATGGTAATGGAACATCTTACCATAGAATTGCAGATGCAGGAGTTAAAAAATCAAATTCAATCTAAGGTTCGTGTAGATCTGGATAAGCAACAACGGGATTACTTTTTAAATCAACAACTTAAAACTATTCAGGAAGAATTGGGTGGAAATTCCCCCGATCTGGAAATTGAAAATCTTCGAAGCCGTTCTGCAAAAAAGAAATGGAGTAAAGAAGTTGCAGATCATTTTAATAAAGAAATAGAAAAATTATCCAGAATGAATCCCGCTGCTGCTGATTATTCTGTACAAATTAACTACTTGGAATTAATACTTGATTTACCTTGGAATGATTTCACTAAAGACAATTTTGATTTAAAAAGAGCCCAACGTATTCTTGAAAAAGATCATTATGGTCTCGAAAAAGTTAAACAACGTATTATAGAATATTTAGCGGTGCTTAAATTAAAGCACAATATGAAAGCTCCTATTTTATGCCTTGTTGGCCCTCCGGGAGTTGGTAAAACATCCTTAGGAAAATCAATCGCGAAAGCATTAGGCAGAAAATATGTGCGTATGGCATTAGGTGGCATCCGTGATGAAGCTGAAATACGCGGTCATCGTAAAACTTATATTGGTGCTATGCCAGGTCGCATTATTCAATCTATAAAGAAATCTGGTGCTTCTAATCCTGTTTTTGTATTGGATGAAATTGATAAAGTAGGTAATGATTTTCGCGGCGATCCTTCATCAGCTTTGTTGGAAGTATTAGATCCCGAGCAAAACAATGCTTTTTATGATCACTATGTGGAAGTGGATTACGATCTGTCAAATGTGATGTTCATCGCCACAGCAAATTCTTTGAGTTCCATACAACCTGCCCTGCTTGATCGGATGGAGATTATTGAAGTAAATGGCTATACTATTGAAGAGAAAATTGAAATAGCAAAACAACACCTGCTTCCAAAACAGCGTGAGCAACATGGGTTGAAATCTAAAGATATTGCCATAAAAGGTTCTGTTATAGAAAAAGTGATCGAGGATTATACTCGCGAATCCGGAGTTAGAGGATTGGAGAAAAAATTAGGTTCTTTGGTGCGGGGTATTGCAACAAAAATTGCGATGGATGAAGAATATAATCCGGCAATAAACAAAGCTGATGTAGAAAAAATACTCGGCCCTCCTATTTATGATAAAGATTTATATGAAGGTAATGAAGTAGCCGGTGTAGTTACAGGTCTTGCATGGACACAGGTGGGCGGTGATATTTTGTTTATAGAGGCCAGTTTAAGTCCGGGTAAAGGGAAATTATCTTTAACAGGTAATTTAGGCGACGTGATGAAAGAATCTGCCACCATCGCTATGGCCTATTTACGTGCTCATGCTGCTAAATTTAATATTGACCATCGTTTATTCGACCAATGGGATGTGCATGTTCATGTTCCAGCTGGTGCTACTCCCAAAGATGGCCCATCCGCAGGTATAACGATGCTTACCGCTTTAACATCTGCTTTTACACAACGTAAAGTAAAACCTCATTTAGCTATGACGGGTGAGATAACCCTTCGCGGTAAAGTTTTGCCTGTTGGCGGAATTAAGGAAAAGATCTTAGCGGCTAAACGAGCAAATATTAAAGAGATCATTTTATCGAAATCTAATCAAAAAGATATTTTAGAAATTAAAGAAGATTATATTAAAGATCTGAATTTTCATTATGTGACAGAAATGCAGGAAGTAATTGATTGGGCTCTGATTAAGGATAAAGTGAAAGATGCTATAGATATGGCCGTTAAGTATCCTGTTGCTGTGGCATAGAAATGATAAAAAGAATTGATGGACCGTAGATGATAAAAATATAGAGATATAAATCCTGCGCCAAAACCATAAACTATTATCGATTTACTATAAACCCTAGGCTATCTCCAAATTCAAGAATAAATATTTTCTAGGCTATTTCTCCATTAAACAAAAATTAGTATTAATTTGCTTGTTATAATCTCAATTAATTTTGTTTTTAAAGAAATGTTTCACTTCTATACTGCTCGTCCTTTTAAATCTGTATAGCCTTTCCATTCTTGCACAATCACAATTATTTAAAGGTGAATTTGGTTTTAAAAGTGACAATGATGCATACCTGGCTAAAGGACAGGATAAATACTATACCAATGGTCTTTTTATTACTTACCGTCGGGCAATGAACCAAGGTTTGTTGAAGGGACGGATTAATAAACGGATTTGGGAAGCAGAGGCAGGACAAAAAATGTATAATCCAACATCAGGCAGTGTTACCAGAATTTCGCGTATTGATCGTCCTTTTGCCGCGTATTTATATGCAGGTGGAAGCTTAAACTGGTTTTATAATTCAGAAAATTCATTAAAAATTACAGTAGAGGGTGGTACAATTGGCCCTTCTGCATTAGGTAAAGAAGTACAGGTTTTTTTACACAAACTTGCGGGTTTCTATCAAGTACAGGGTTGGGAAACCCAGGTAAAAGATGAACTGGGTTTAAACACAGCAGTGGAGTATAATCGGTTCATATATCGTACTAAATCAAAAATTGCCGATTTAACTATTCATTCTTATGCAAATATTGGCAATACTTTTTCTGGTGCCGGAGCCGGAATTATGTTCAGAGCCGGTATTTTAAATCAGTTATTTAATTCAGCGAGTACAAATAGTACCATCTCAAATAAAGCAGTAATTAAACCATTAAATACCAAAGAGCTTTTTCTTTATGCAAAGCCAGTACTCCATTATGTAGCTTATGATGCATCTTCTGAGGGTGGCTTATTTAGAGAAAATAAAGGCCCAATTCTATTTGCTGTAAAACCCTGGGTATTTAGCAAGGAAATGGGAGCTATTTTTTCTAAAAATCGTTATACCATTGATTTTTCAGTCATATTCAATTCCAAAGAAATACAAAGTAACGCAAAACGAGATCAATATGGCTCAATAGCTCTGTATTATCGGTTTATATAAATAGAGTTATCAGAACATTTGGATGAATTATATCTCTACTCTAAAAAATCTCTTTTTCTATTAATTTTCTTTTGAGCCTTAAGCAATTTATTCCTGAGCCGATCTTCAATAGATGAGCGTTTAGGCTTAGTAATTTTTCTTAGTTTAGGTTTATAGAAAGCCTTATTCAATATTAAAATCAGTTTTTCCATACTGCGTATTTTATTCAAATACTGACTTCGCTCCTCTTCTGTAATGATCTGTAAAACCCCTCCGGAATTAATACGGTTAGCAAGTTTTTCCAAAAGAATTTGTTTTTGTTCATCCGAAAATAAAGTCGATGTATGAATATATAAGTTTAATTCAACTTTGCTGGATACTTTATTTATATTTTGCCCGCCTTTGCCTCCGCTTCGGGATGTTTTAAATTTAACCTCCCTTAAAAGATCTTCTCTAGAAAATTCCATGCTCAAAAATAGTTAATTCATAAAATAGTTCCTTCAGTTCGAAGTTTAAATCTGGAATTTTATCTAAAAGAAAAACAGGAAATCAGATAATAGTCAAATTTGATTATAGTTTTTCATAGCAAATATTAACTTTGTTTCCTGATGAACAAAAACATCGTTGTAGCTATAGACGGTTACTCTTCATGCGGAAAAAGTACTCTCGCGAAAGCCTTAGCGAAAAAATTGCATTTTATTTATGTGGATAGCGGCGCTATGTATAGAGCAGTTACATTATATTTTTTGAGAAAAAAAATAGATTTGTCTAATGCAGAGCAAGTTGAGCAAGCCTTACAGGATATTCATTTAAATTTTCATTCTCGTGATTATCAAACCCACATCACCTTAAATGATGAAGAGGTCTCTAATGAGATTCGCCAAATGCCAGTTTCTGAAAAAGTAAGTGAAGTAAGTGCACTTAAGATTGTCCGTGAAGAAATGGTAAAACAGCAGCAACGCATGGGAAAATCTAAAAACGTAGTAATGGATGGCCGTGATATTGGCACAGTAGTTTTCTCTTATGCACAAGTTAAAATTTTTATGACTGCCGATCCTAAAATACGTGCTGAACGTAGATTTAAAGAGCTAAAGGCTAAAGGAGAAACAGTAACTCTTGAAGAAATTTTTGAAAACTTAGCTCATCGCGATTATCAGGATACCACTCGTAAAGAAAGCCCGCTTAAACGAGCAAAAGATGCTATTGTATTAGATAATACAACCATAAATAGAGAACAGCAACTTGAATTTGCATTAGAGCGAGTTAGGCCGTTTTTGATTTAATATAAACTTGGTAAAATCTATAGCCAGTAAAATGAATTATATTTTCACTAAATTTAACTGAACTAAAAAGAATCTTCTAAGGATTAAACCTTCGTATAAAAATTGCAGTCATACCATCAAAATTTAATCAAAAAATCATGAAAAAAATCTTTTACTCAAGTTTTATTATGCTAGGCATAATAGCTTTAACATTTTATGCCTGTAAAAAGGATAATACAAGTACTGATGATCAGGATATGACTTCTGTTCAGGAAAGTGCCCAGGCTGATGAAACATTTTCGGACACCTTTACAGATGTAAGTACGGTAGAAGTAGAAAATCCTGGTTTATTTTCTGTTGGTGGGACAAAAATACAATCTACCAATAGCAATCTGTCTGATGCTAAAACTACTTGTGCAACTATAACTGTTACAACTAACGGAATTAATGAATGGCCTAAAACAGTAACATTTGACTTTAAAGATGGCTGCACCGGAGTTAACGATGTAACCCGAAAAGGAAAAATTATTGCCGTATTTAGTAAATCTTTTAAAGAGGCTGGTGCTGTAATTAACATTACGTTTGATAACTATTACGTAAATGATAATAAAATAGAAGGCACAAAAACCATTACCAATAATGGTAAAAATACAGCAGGGAATTATACATTTACTGTTAATGTATCCAAAAGCAAAATAAGCAATATAAAAGGAACTGTTAACTGGGATGCTAACAGAACTATGGAATGGATAGAAGCAGATAATTCAATCTCTATCACCGGTTCTGCAACGGGTACTAATTCAAAGGGGAAAGAATTTACTGTAACCATCACTAAACCTCTTATCAGAAAGCTAGGATGCAAATTCATTGTAGCTGGCACATTAGAAATTAAACCTGCAGATCATCCTGCCCGGGTTCTTGATTATGGGAATGGCGATTGTGATGCTAATGCTACAGTGAGTATAGGTGGAATTTCTAAAGCAATTACATTGAAAAAATAGAGTAAAGAAAGTATTCTTGTAACGAAAGGGCTGATTTTCTGAAGGGAATCAGTCCTTTTCGTTAGCTTCATTTTCGGATTGTATAAGTACTGTACAAAATCTTAGCCTGCCATTTCTTAGCTGAGAAAGTACTGTACGAAATTTTAGCCTGCGAAGTACTTAAATCCTGGCAAAAATCTTCTTTAGTGAGAATCCTGATTATTAAATATTTCCTGAAGTGTTCGGGCAAGATCTTCGCCACTTAGGTTTTTAGCAATAATTTTTCCGCTTGGGTCTAACAGGAAATTTTGCGGGATAGACCTTATTCCGTATAATTCGGCAGCTTCATTTTTCCAATATTTCAAATCAGAAACTTGTGTCCACTCTAATTTATCATTTTGAATTGCATTTAGCCAAGGTTCCTTTTTATTGTCTAAGGAAACGCCCAGGATAGTAAAATTTTTATTTTTAAACTGATTAAACGCTTTTACTATAGCCGGATTCTCTTTCCGGCATGGGCCACACCATGACGCCCAAAAATCAAGTAATATATATTTTCCTTTAAATGATGATAAAGCAACAGGTTTGCCATCGACATCATCTTGTACAAATTCTCGTGCATTAGCTCCAATAGCAGTACGTTTTGAGATGGCTAAATTTGCAGCATATTCTTTGCCTGCTTTGCTATTTTTTATAGTTTCAGAAAGGGTATTGAATAAAATTTCAGTTTGCCCAATATCCATGAAAGTGCCATAATTTTTTAACGCATCCATGCTTATTAATGAATTAGAATGCGCTTTTATAAATTCTGATAAAACTGCATTTTGCTCCATCTGAATGGCATCATATTTTTTTTGCAAAGCAACACCAACTTCCGGTGTGCTTTGATTCTTCCATGAAACTGTATCTGCTTCAGCTTGTAATGCATTTAATTTATCTTTAAAGGGCTTTAAAATAAGAATCAATGCCTGATTATCTGCATCTAACAGTGACCCTGTTATAATTGCTCTTTTTATTGAATCTACTGCTATCAGTTTTATTGTACCTGCTTCTAAATAGATAGAAATATAATCCGGATTTTTTGAATGACTTAATTTATCCAAACCGATATTTTGATGATCAATTACTATGGCAGCCCTCAATGGATTTTCTATATATCCTTTAAATTGAAAATTTCCATTTTTTATGATAGATGGAATACTTACATCTCCGGCATCGGAACCATAAATTAAATAAGCTTTGGCAGGCGGGTTTAAATTACCTATTGAACCTTTTAAAATGTAATTTACGGATTGAGCATATAAAATACCAGGAAGAAATGTGCAAAGCAGAAAAAATAATTTTCTCATAGTTAGTATATCCAATGCAATAGTTTTCTAAGATAAATATAATTTGATAATCAACAATTAAGTATACAGAAGCAAGATGAGAGAATCTATTTTGAGAGAATCTATTTAGTTCTTAAGAAATTAAATTCTATCCATATATTTGTTTTTATATATTAGCCAAATATTCAAACCATGAACAAAAATTTATCATTCCTAATTATTGCTATTACAGCAACTACAACCTGTTTTTCACAAGTTAAGAAAAGCGTCTCCGCTAAAAAATCTGTTTCTTCTTCAGTTGTTAGCCCTGCAATCAAATCTCAATCAGATTCACTTAACTACGCCTTTGGAGCAAGTATTGCGCAGGATTTAAAAAAACAAGGAATTACTACAGTAAATTATTCATTACTCAATAGAGCCATGATGGATGTGTTTCAGGATAAAAAACCATCTCTAACGGCAGAGCAAAGTCAGAAGCTAATTTATGCTTACATGTCTGCAATGAGTAAAAAGAAATATGAAGGTGTTATTGCAGAAGGAACCAAATTTTTAGAGGATAATAAAAAGAAAGACAGTGTGGTTTCTCTGCCAAGCGGATTGCAATATAAAGTTTTAAAGGCAGCAGATGGTCCTAAACCAAAAGCTACGGATGAAGTTACGGTTCATTACAAAGGGACTTTATTAAACGGTAAACAATTTGATAGTTCTTATGACCATGAGGGAGGAAAACCCATCTCATTTACTTTAAACCGGGTTATACCAGGTTGGACAGAAGGTGTACAACAAATGTCGGTTGGCTCTAAGTATAGGTTTTTTATTCCTTATCAGTTAGCCTATGGAGCAAATGGTGCCGGACAGGATATTCCGCCCTATAGTGCATTGATATTTGAAGTAGAATTAATAAAAATTGGAAAGTAGATTTAAGCTAAATCAATTTCTTTAGCTAAATAAACATCCTGAATAGTTTTCAAAAGTGTTACACCTTTATCAAAAGGACGCTGAAAAGCTCGGCGTCCTAAAATTAAACCGCTTCCACCTGCTCTTTTATTAATTACTGCATTTTTTACTGAATCTGCCAGATCAGTAGATCCTTTTGATTCTCCGCCCGAATTAATGAGACCAATTCTTCCCATATAACAATTAGCAACCTGGTAACGGCACATATCAATTGGATGATTGGAACTTAATTCACTATACATTCTGGGATCACTTTTTGAGAAGCCTATTGTTATAAATCCTCCATTACAATCGGGCATTTTCTGCTTAATAATATCTGCCTGTATGGTTACACCCAAATGATTTGCCTGACCAGTAATATCAGCGGCAGCTTCGTAATTTTTTCCATCTTTTTTAAAATCATTATTCCTGGTATAACACCATAATATGCATGCCATTCCCAATTCATGGGCCCGTTCAAAAGCTGCCGCTACTTCTATAATTTGATTGTTTGAATCTTCTGAACCAAAATAAATAGTTGCACCAACAGCTACAGCACCCAAATTCCATGCATCATCTACAGAGCCAAACATAATTTGTTTGTATTTAACAGGATACGTTAAAAGCTCGTTATGATTAATTTTTACAATAAATGGAATTTTGTGAGCATATTTCCTTGACATGATTGCCAGATTACCAAACGTAGTAGCAATAGCACTGCTCCCACCCTCTATAGCTAATCTTATAATATTTTCAGGATCAAAATATAAAGGATTGGGTGAAAATGAAGCCCCTGCTGTATGCTCAATCCCTTGATCTACGGGCAATATAGACAAATAGCCTGTACCTGCTAAACGGCCGTGATTATATAAAGCTGATAAACTTTTTAAAACCTGAGTATTACGATTAGATTGTACAAAAATCTGAGCAATAGAATCTGTAGAAGGTTTATGAATTAACTCTTTTGAAATAGTTTTACACTCGTGTTTAAGTAGCAAATCTGCATCTTCGCCTAATAAGTTTAAAATATTTTTATAGCTCATTATAATAAGTATTTGATATGGCAGGATAAATTACAATTAATAAAATCAAATAATCTTATTAATTTAAATCCAACTATTCTATCCCATAAAATAATAACTAAAAACGCAAGATACCTTAGTATTGCTTATCTAATAATCATCACGATAGAACCTATTCCTATTTCTATCCTGATTATAGTTATTTCCAGACGGTTTTTTATTAGCGGAAAATCTGTCATTGCTATTATTTCCGTTTCTGTCTTCTGCTTTAGTTACAGAAATCTTGCGCTGAAGTAGTTCTTTCCCATTTAGAGACTTGATAGCCCTGAAGGCTTCATCATCATTAGGCATAATTACAAATCCAAAGCCTTTTCTCTTCCCGGTTTCCCGGTCAGTAATTAATTTTACTGAACTTACTTCGCCATAATTTTCAAAGGCTCGTCTAATATCTGCTTCCTCTAATTGGAAAGGAAGACTGGCAATAAAAATATTCATCCTATTAAATTTATCTTTATAAAGAAATTTATCCTTATGCTATAAAGGATAATATGGACAAATTGTTTTCAGATATTATTAATTATGAGAGAATCAACGCAATTACAAGTTAAAAACATAATTATTTCTGTATTTTGAGATACAATTCCTCTACTTTTTTACGTGCCCAAGGTGTTTTTCTTAAAAATTTCAAACTTGATTTTATACTTGGATTATCATTAAAACAATTAATGTTAATTCTTAACCCTAATTCATTCCAGCCATAATGCTCAACCAGGTGAATCAATATATTTTCTAAAGTAACTCCGTGTAAAGGATTATTTTTTTGATCGCCGCTCATTGCATTATTAATTTACCTATTTACAATTATAAAAGGTTTAAACTTGTAGATATAATTATTTTCAATAATACTTCACGTTTATTGAGCTAAAATAAGCGTTATATAAGCTTTAATACTTCCCGCAAAAAATTATGAAATTTAAGTTAGGTGATTTTGTTCGTTTTGTTGATGAACGCAGAGAGGGCTATGTTACTCGAATTATCAATGAAGAAATGATTGCCGTTACAGATGATGACGACTTTGAAATTCCCGTATTAGCAAGTAAAGTTACGTGGGTGCATGGCCATTCTTCAACACCAGAGACTAAATATGAAACTGATGAACAAAAACCTGCACAGGGCAATCAGTTTAAAACAACTGGTATCTATCTGGCTATTGTCGATGATCAGCGTACAGGTTCTGTGGTTCATTTCCATTTAGTAAATGAATCCTCTTATCAGCTACTGGCTACCTTAACAACCGGAAAGCAGGAAAAATTCAAAGGTGAATTTGCAGGAATTCTTGAGCCTCAATCAGCAGTTAAGGTATATTCTGCTTCTTTAAATGAGCTTGATATTTGGCCTGAATTCCATATTCAAATTCTTTTATACAGTAAACAATCAAGTATTATACCTACTGAACCCTTACTCATAAAGCGACAGTTTAAGGCTAAAGACTTTTCTGGAAACAAAAAAATGGTTTCTTTAATAAATCAGCAGGCCTGGCTAATAGTTTTAGATAAACCCGAACTACTTATTGATCCGCAAAAATTAAAAGAAAGCTTTTTTAAGCCGGCAAACGAGAAACTAATGGTAGAAAAACCGAATGCAGAAGTAGATCTCCACATTGAGAAACTTCGAGACGATTATCAATTTCTAAATAGTGAAGAAATATTAAATATACAATTAAAGCACTTCAGTAAAACATTAGATGCCGCCATAGTGCATAAATTACCATCTGTTATATTTATACATGGCACAGGGAATGGAGTTTTACGCAATGAAATACATAAAAAAATAAGTAAAAATCCACAGATAAAAACATTTATGGATGCCAGAAGAGAGAAATTTGGTTATGGTGCAACAGAGGTTTTCTTAAAGTAGAAATATAAAAAAGGGCCGGGTAAACTACCCGACCCTACATCTACCTAGAAAAATCATGCAATATGAACTTTGCCTGTTTGTGTACGATTCAACAAAAATTAGGTTACTGAAAATATTATTTTATACAGAATATATTAGTAACCAACTTTCTATTTATTTTTCCATTTCATTTTCGCTTTTTCTTTAGAGCTATAGTTGTAATCTTTCGAATTACTTTCCTTTTTGGAATGAAAAGCAGATCCTGGTGCCGACTTATTTTTTTCTGTAGTAGCCTTTATATCATCTTCATTAGTTTTTTTAATATCCCTGTCTATGATAAGATCGGCAGGTAATTCTGCTATGGGTAATTTTTTTCCAATAGCCTGCTCAATTTTTCTAACCTGACTCAGTTCAATATCTGTTGAAAATGTAATTGTCAGTATCTCATTATTTTCTGAAGCAGTTTTATTTAGGATGTGTGCTATAAATGTTTCCTTTTCAACTGGAAGTTCGAAGTGAATTAAAAAAGGGGTGCCTTCTAGCTCTATAGATTCTTGTATTTCATTGCTTACAATTAATACACGGGCTTTAGCCGTATTTTTAAAATCATTAAAATCATCAAAACCCGCCGAATCAAAAAATAGAGGTTTATAAATAGCTATTTCTCCATCTTTATGCTGATGCATACTTTTGAAAAGCTTTTCGGCAGTTAAACGGGTATTTACAAATACGATTACTTTATTAAAAACTTCCGCATCTTTTATCAATAGATTTAACAGATTGATCTTCGTTCTGTAATTGGGTACCTGATATAAAAGCTGAGAATATATTTCCATCGAATTCTCACCAGCTTCTGTCACTTCTATCACGGCAGGGAAATTCATAAACGGATTAATCATCAGATTCAATTTATCATGAACAACTTCTGTAAAAATCAAATGCTGGCATTTAACAATGCTCCGAGCTAATTCTACAACGGGTAATTGCAATCCCTGTTTTACAATCAGTTCGGCATCATCAACAATAAACATGATGATTTTATTGAGATTTAACCCCAGTTTCAAATAAATAGCCCGGGCTCTATCGGGGGTTGCAACTACAATATCTGCTCCATCTGCCAGGGCATTTAATTGTGCCTCCATACCTGTAGCGGCATATAATCCTATTATCCGTATCGTTTTATTTTTATTCAGCAGCTCAAATTGTTCTATAACCGCCAATACATGTTCTTTATCGGGCACTAAAATTAAAGCACGAGGCGCTTCTTCAAAACCAAACTTTAATCGCATTAAAACGCCTAGGACGTAAGCCGTTGTTTTACCGCAGCCTTCGGGCCCAACAGCAATAATATCCTGTCCGCCAATAATACGCGACATGGTATTTGCCTGTATTTCCTTAGGAGCAAGGTAACCCGCATCGGTCATAGACCTTACCAATTGCTTATTGAGTTTTAATTTATCTAACAGCACAGATTCAAATTTTTAATTTACAAACATGTAAAAATAGGAACTCTAAAGTAACATAAGGCTAATTAATTTAGGGAGACATTCTTCAAGTCTGCTTTATTTAAAAAAATACAAGCTAATTTTGGTTTTTATCAATATCTTGCTGAGATGTGAAAACAGTATCCTGTTGTTAGATATATTATTTAGTGAAATTAGTGAAATATGAAAGTAGAATTAAGTCACGCTGATGACAAAAAAGGGAAAAAAAGCATTGAAGTAAAATCAATTGAAGAGTTATTAAGCATTTGCAAACATTTTGATCGGGATATTATTATCTCCTTACCTATGCAGGGAACTAAAAGCAAATTCGATTTTTATGTGATGGTTTATGATGATAAAATAGAATAGCATTGTTTACAACCTAAACAACCATACATTTGTTATCAACTAAGACGATCCCACTAAAACTATAAGAAAGATGAAACTATATTTAAAAAACTTTAAAAAATTTATCCTCACAGGCGCCTTCACAGCTGTTTTTACAAGTTCTGCCTTAGCACAAAATGCATTTGATAGCGATTCCAGTAACAGTGCCGGATCTAATGCGGGGAATGATCATACCGGCTTCTTTATTTTTATTGTGCTTCTTATTATCCTTCCTATTTTTGTAGCTTATTTTGGCGGGCAAAAGAAGAATTCGAAAGCATAGTATTCATACTGTTTTGTAAGTAATATTAATTTTAGAGGATCATACAAACCAGTCATACATTTCTGAAATTTTGAGGCCTGTTTTATCTGCTTCAGCCATATCTTTTATCACTTTGCCCTCTGCCATCATTATGATACGATTACCATATTGCAAGGCATCTTTTAGGTTATGGGTAACTAACAAAGCGGTTAAATTGTATTGTTTAATCAAATGATCAGCGGTTTTCATTACTAAATCTACAGAGCGAGGATCTAAAGCTGCTGTTGGTTCGTCGAGCAATAATATTTTCAGATCATCCATTATGCTCATCAGTAAGGTTAAAGCCTGGCGCTGACCACCAGACAATGTACCCATCGGCTGATTAATTTTATTTTCAAGTCCCATGCCTAACACAGCAATTTTATCCTGAACCTTTTTCTTAAACGAATTGTTTATTCCAATACTCAAGCCTTTATAAGCGGTTCGCAAAGAGGCTAAACGAAAATTATCTAATATACTTAAATCTGGTGCAGTGCCACTTAATGGATTTTGAAAAACACGGGCAATCCACCTGCTTCTTTTATACTCTGGCAAAGAAGTAACATTTTCACCATTAATAAAAATTGCTCCTTTGCTTGGAAGAATACTGCCTGAAATGGCATTAAGCAATGTACTTTTACCGGATCCATTAGCACCAACAACAACTAAAAACTCCGAATCTTTAATAATTATATCTGTTTTCTCCAATGCTTTAACTTCATTGGCTTTCCCCTGGTTAAATACTTTTTCAACACTCTCTATCTCTATCATGAGGCTTTGCTTAACGAGATACGTGGCAAGCTAACTATGATCAATACAAATGCTGCAGTAACTAACTTCAACAAATTAGCATCAATACCCATACTTAGAGTGAAAGCCAGTACCAATTGAAAAATAATTGAACCTAATATAACAAGTATGATAGTTAGCCAGACAGAGGTTATTTTTAGCCAGTTAATTAGTGTTTCGCCAATAATAACAGATCCTAAGCCAACAATTACAATACCTATACCCATATTTATATCTACAAAACCTTGAAACTGCGACATCAAAAATCCGCTGAGAGCTACTAATGAATTTGAAATAGCCAAACCAATAATCTTCATACGGTCTGTATTTACGCCTAATGAACGTATCATTGTTTCACTGTTACCGGTTGCTCTCATAGCAATGCCAAAATCAGTTTGCAATACATATCCAATTACAAATGCAATTAAAATGATGAAAAGTAATACAATCCATAAAGTATTTTGATTAGGATCTGTAAACAATACAATGCTGGTAAACAAGTTTTTTAAATTTAATAAAGGCAAATTAGATCGTCCAAGCAGGGTTAAATTAATAGAATATAAAGCTGTCATTACCAGAATACCGGATAAAAGTGGATTTATTTTGAGCTTGGTATGAATTAAACCAGTTAGAGTTCCTGCTCCTGCTCCCGCCAAAATAACCAAAGAGATAATAAGTGATATTGGTAATTGATGGCTTAACATGATGCCTGTAACTACTCCGCCTAAAGTATAACTGCCATCTGTTGTAATATCAGGAATATTGAAAATTTTCATTGAGATGTAAATTCCAATAGCTATAACAGATAAACAAAGCCCTTGTAAGAGTGCTGTTAAATAGAAATCCATTATTTTACTGCCTCATAATTAGGCGGAATAGCAATATTAAATTTCTTAGCTGCAGCAGGATTGTAAACCCGTTTGCGAAGCTTGACCATTTCTGGTTTTAAGCCCTCTGTTTTTTTAGTTTTTAAATATTGAGCGGCCTGCTCACCAGCCTGATAACCCCACTGATAAATATCTGCCCCGAAGGCAGCAACAGCTCCTCGTTTTACTAAACCAGCTTCGCTTGTAAAAATGGGAACGTTCTTTTGATTACAATTTTTGAGGATGGTTTCAAACGATGCAAATACCGTATTATCAGGATTGGCAAAGAAGGCATCTACATTATTTTGCAAAAGAGCCTGGGTAACTAATTGAGCATCAGCAGAGGTATTTACCGGGAGTGCTTTCAATATAACGTTCGATTTAACAGCTAAATTTTTAATTCGGTTAAATGCATCAATAGACTGAGGTTCGGATTGATTATAAATCATTCCAATAACCAGCTTATCTCCTTTTGGCTTGATCAATTTTGGAATTATAGAAAATGAGGTATCAATATAAGCCAGGTCTTCTTCTACTCCAAATAAGTTAGCAGGAGCATTCCCCGAGGCATCTTCCAGCTTCATCAGTTGAGCTGTTGGTGATACCATCATGAAGATTGGAATAGTCTTCGTTTTTTGTGCCGCAGTAATTGTAGAAAGTGTCGTATTTGTGGCTAAGATATCTACCTTTTCAGAAATAAAATAGTTTACGATTTGAGTTAATGTGGGAATATCACCCTGTGCATTGCGGTAAATAATATGCACAGTCTTTTGATCTTCACTAAACCCGTTTTTCTTTAATGCATCTGTAAAACCTATTTTGGCTTGTGCTATAGTAGCATCTTCAAATGCATCAACAAAGCTTACAGTGGGCACACCATCTTTTTTGTTAGACTGGCAGAAAGAAAGAAAAAATAAGATGATAAGTAATGGCAAAAAAATTATTCTCTTTGAATTCATAATATTTTTATAAATCTAATTTATTGGTTTAATTCAGTTTACTTGGCATAAAGTTAAAACTAAGATGACTCATATTCATTTTAAGCACGAATTGATTTTATAAAACCCGGAAAATTCTCTAAAGCATTTGGGGTATCTAAAAACTTCACAAAAGCACTGCCAACAATTGCACCACTAGTAAATTGAGATGCCTTGTCAAAACTTGTTCTGTCGGATATTCCGAAGCCAATCATTGTTGGATTCTTAAGATGCATATTCTGTATTCTTGAAAAATAAGCATCCGTTTCAGCTGATACAGTAAGATTTTTGCCTGTGGTTGATGAGGATGAAAGCAGGTATATAAATCCATTACTTAATTCATCTATCTTCCGTATGCGCTCATCAGAAGTTTGCGGAGTGACCAATAAAATATTACTGATGTTATTTTTAAGGAAGCAGTCTTTATACATTTCCTCGTATTCATACATCGGCAGATCTGGAATAATGACTCCATCCACACCAATATCAGCACAAGCTTTACAAAAATTTTCTACTCCATATTGCAATACCGGATTAAAATATCCCATCAATAAAAGAGGAATGGAAACCCGGTTGCGTAAGTCTTTCAATTGCTTAAACAGTATTTCAAGTGTCATTCCGTTGTTTAATGCCACAAGCGAACTATTTTGAATAACCGGTCCATCTGCCAGTGGATCTGAATAAGGAAATCCTATTTCAATAAAATTAGCTCCGGCTTTCTCAAGAGCTTCGGCAATATCCAGTGCACTATCCAATTCAGGGTAACCGGCAGTAAAATAAATAGAAAGTACCCGTTCTTTCTTTCGTTCAAAAAGTTGTTTTATTCTGTTCATTTTATGAATATTTAGTATCAGGTATATAGTATTTAGCTTTCTGTCGCATTATAATTTTTATATAATATCTAAATACTTTGTACTAAATACTACATACTTTCCAGTTCTTACAAATCAAAATAGTTCATATAGGTATTCAAATCTTTATCACCCCTGCCAGACAAGCAAATCACTACAGTTTTATTTCCCGCAAACGTCATTTCCTCCAAATAAGCAAGCGCATGAGCCGTTTCAATTGCAGGAATTATACCTTCTAACTCTGCACATAGTTTGCCAGCCTGTATAGCTTCATCATCTGTAATGCTTACATATTTAGCCCGGTTTACTTTAAACAAGTGAGCATGCTGAGGGCCAATTCCTGGATAATCTAAGCCTGCGGAAATAGAATAAGGTTCAATAACTTGTCCGTCTTCTGTTTGCATTAAAATGGATTTGCTTCCATGTAAAACTCCTTCTTTACCTAAAAACGTGGTAGCTGCCGATTTGCCACTGTAAACTCCTTTGCCTGCGGCTTCAATAGCAATAAGTTTTACATCTTCATCATCCAAAAAATGATAAAATATGCCCATCGCATTACTTCCTCCACCTACACAGGCCAGTACATAATCTGGCGTTTCAATTCCGGTTTTTTCTTTTAACTGTTTTTTTGTTTCCTCAGAAATAACAGATTGAAATCGGGCAACCATATCCGGATAAGGATGCGGGCCTACGACAGATCCGATAATATAATGCGTATCAACAGGATTATTTATCCAGTCACGCATGGCTTCATTTGTTGCATCTTTTAATGTTTTGCTGCCCGAAGTTGCTGGAATAACCTTTGCTCCCATCATTTTCATACGGGCTACATTGGGTGCCTGCCGCTTAATATCGACTTCGCCCATATAAACAATGCATTCTAAGCCTTTTAAGGCACAAACAGTAGCAGTTGCTACACCATGCTGACCAGCACCAGTTTCGGCAATGATCCGTTTTTTTCCTAAACGGGATGCTAATAATATTTGTCCTACGGTATTATTAATTTTATGGGCACCTGTATGGTTCAAATCTTCGCGTTTGAGATAAATGGTAGTGCCGTATTTTGCAGATAAGCGCTCCGCTAAAAATAAAGGCGATGGCCGACCTACATAATCTTTTAATAATTGATGAAACTCTTCCTGAAATTTAGGTTCATAAATTATATCCAAATATTGCTTACGCAGATTTTCAATATTAGGATAAAGCATTTCCGGAGTATAGGCACCTCCAAAATCACCGAAATACCCTTTTTCATTTACGTGATAATTCATTTATTTGTTTTAATTAAGTTGATTGCTGTTTTTATTTTTTGAATATCTTTTAATCCCGGACTGATTTCAAAACTGCTGTTTACATCAATAGCTGCAACATTCAGACTAGTTTTTTTGATGAATTCCAGTAGGTTATTTAAATTATGTAAACCAATACCTCCGCTTAGTATTAATGGAATTTCATTATCGTACGCTTCTAAAAGATTCCAGTCAAAGCTGGTTCCGTTTCCTCCATAGCCTAATCCTTTTGCATCAAACAAGAAATAATCAACTACATTTTGATATTTATCCAGGATTTTAAAATCAAAATTCTCATCCATGCTAAATGCTTTGATGATGGTGAACTGTTCACGAAGATTATCACATAACTGTGGTGATTCATCACCATGCAATTGGAGAGTTCCGATTTGATAAATTCCTGCCAGATCAATGACCTGTTGAAATTTCTGATTAACAAAAACCCCCACCTTTTCAACAGATTTTGAAATTTCAGGGGTAATAAAGTTTTTTCCTACATATCTTTTTGAATTTTTATAAAATATAAAGCCCATGTAATCAGGTTCAAGTGAAGATACTAGCCGGATGTTCTTCGGCTCTCTCATACCACAGACCTTAATCTTCATGATACCAGCCTCTTAAAGCTTGTTAAAGCTCGTTTACTTAATAAGGATTCTTCGGCTTCATAAAAGCAATCTGCAAATGAATTCTCAGGTTTTATAGTGTGAATGGCTATGGCCGCATTGCATAATACCACATTATTTTGTTCTGTAGTTCCTGCACCTTTTAGCACAGACTTAAAAATTGCTGCCGATTCCTGAACTGAACTTCCGCCTGTAATTGTTTTAGGATTAATCTTTTCAAAGCCTAAATCCGCAATAGAATGAATATGCTCTCCAGAATTAGAGAAAGTTTTAAAATCGCAGGTTAATGATACTTCATCGTAACCTTCTAACGCATGTAAAATGGTATATTTTTTATCCGTTTTTTGATAGAGATAAGCATATAAACGGGCTAGTTCTAAGCTAAATACCCCAACTAACTGATGTTTCGGCTGCGCCGGATTAACCATTGGCCCCAGCATATTAAAGAAAGTTTTTATCCCTAATTCTTTACGAATGGGAGCTACGGTTTTCATTGCCGGATGAAATAAGGGTGCATGTAAAAAGCAAATCCCTGCCTGATCTAAATCTGTTCTCAATTGATCAGAATTATTGCTGAATTTATAATCCATATATTCCATTACACTAGACGAGCCACAGCTAGAAGAAACACCATAATTACCATGCTTAGCAACTTTGTAACCGGCACCGGCTACAATAAAAGAAGCAAGTGTTGATATATTAAATGTATCTTTCCCATCACCACCTGTGCCACAAAGGTCGATTAAATCATAATCTTCTAACTCTGTTCTTAAGCACAATTCAAGCATTGCATCACGAAAGCCTTCTAACTCATTTATTGTAATATTACGCATACAATAAACGGCCATAAAAGCTGCCATTTGAGAGTGATTATACTTTCCTAATGCTATGTTTATCAGAATTTCTTTAGCCTCTAAACGTCCTAAAGATTTCTGTTCAAATAAATGGGTTAATATATGTTTCATAAGCTTTCCTTGGCAATTAGATATAAAAAAAGGGCTGCTTGTGGCAACCCTTATATTTAGTTTCTTTTATTTTGAACGCTACATACTTTTCCTGATTGCCAAACGAGTAATTGTTTGGCACCACCATGCTGTATTTACGTTATTTTTTCTCATTTTATATAGTAGCAAATATGAATAATCTTTTGTTTAGCTGCAAACCTTTTAAGTAATTTTAGGGCATGAAGGCAAATAGGCGGTCCAGCGATATTTTCAGGCTTAAAATAAAATTAGGCCGAGCAGGTTTGGTGCTTTTAGGTATCCTTTTGGCTGCATTTGGTTTAAAAGGTTTTTTAGTTCCTAATCATTTTATAGATGGCGGAATTACCGGAATATCACTTCTTACTAATCAATTAACGGGTGTACCAGTTTCTATCTGGCTTATTGTATTCAATATTCCTTTCATATTTTTGGGAGTCAAACAAATCGGAAAAAATTTTGCCATTAGCACATCTTTAGCCATTGTTGCTCTTGCCGCCATTATATATTTTGTTGATTTCCCTGTAATTACTAATGATAAACTCCTGATATCTATTTTTGGTGGTTTCTTTCTTGGAGCAGGTATTGGCCTTGCTATTAGAGGTGGCTGCGTAATTGATGGAACTGAATTTTGGCCGTTTATATTAACCGTAAAAGTTTTTTAACTATGGGTGATATTATTCTGCTCATTAATGTCGTCATTTTTTTGGCTGCTGCTTTTGTATTAAATATCGAAACTTCCTTATATTCCATATTGACTTATTTATCAGCATCAAAAACAGTAGATTTCATCATCCAGGGAATTGAAGAATATACAGGTGTGACCATTGTATCCTCAAAAAGCAAACAAATACGTGAGGCCATTATAAAAAATTTAAACAGAAGTGTCACTATTTATAAAGGAGAACGTGGATCAATAGAATCTCAATTTAAAAATAAAGATATCGACATTATCTTTACCGTGGTTACAAGGCTTGAAGTTCAAAAACTAAAAGAAGAAGTTGAGCAGATAGATAGAAAAGCATTTATGGTTATGAGTGCTATTAATGAAATAAAAGGTGGTATCATTAAACGCAGACCACTGCATTAAAATATGAGTATAAAAAGAAAAAAAGATATTTCTGGTAATGATTTAGGCTTTGGAAATAAAGCGACAGTAAATAATCAAAGATTACTTAAACAAGATGGAACGTCAAACATCAGGCGTAAAGGACTATCTTTTTTTAGAACTTCAGATACCTATAACACCTTAATAACCATGAATTGGGGTAAGTTCATGTTACTCATTTTAATAGCTTATCTGATTATCAATACTTTATTTGCCTGGTTTTATGTTTATATAGGGATACAAAATTTAGCCGGCGCAAATAGCATTAATAAAGTAGATCAGTTTTTTGATGCATTCTTTTTCTCAGCTCAAACTATTTCTACTGTAGGATATGGCCATATCAGTCCGAAAGGCATGATGACAAGCTCTGTAGCTGCATTTGAATCTATGCTTGGATTACTAGCCTTTGCATTAGCAACCGGTTTACTGTATGGGCGTTTTTCCCGTCCTTCGGCTAAAATAAAATATAGTGGAAATATAATTGTAGCTCCTTTTCAGGATGGGAAGGGTTTAATGTTCCGATTGGCAAACTACAGAAGCAGTCAGCTAATTGAAATTGAAGCACAGCTTTTACTGTCCATAAATGAGGATGATAAAGGAAAAGTTATTCGGCGGTTTTTCCCTTTGGAATTAGAACGAAAAAAAATCAGCTTATTGACTTTGAGCTGGACAGTTGTACATCCCATTAATGAAGAAAGCCCCCTCAATGGATTAAAGCATGAAGATTTGGATAAGGGGGATGCAGAATTTCTAGTCATGTTAAAAGCCTTCGATGATACATTTTCGCAAACCGTACATTCCAGAACCTCCTATCAATACGAAGAGGTAGTTTGGGATGCGAAGTTTAAACCAGTTATAGAAACAGATGAGGATGGAATACTGACATTGGATATGTCAAAAATAAACGACTTTGAATTAATTAATGAAGCAACATGAATTTATATACTATTGATACCGGTTTATTTAAATTAGATGGCGGTGCCATGTTTGGCGTAGTTCCCAAAATGATATGGCAAAACCTCAACCCTCCTGATGCAAATAATATGTGTACCTGGGCTATGCGTTGTTTATTAGTTGAAGATGGTGATCGCCTCATTTTAATTGACAACGGAATTGGTAATAAACAGGATGATAAATTCTTTAGTCATTATTATTTGCATGGTGATGATACCTTAGATAAGTCACTTGCAAAACATGGATTTTCAAAAGATGATATTACGGATGTATTCTTAACCCACCTGCACTTCGATCATTGTGGTGGTTCTATCATCCGCGAAGGCGAAAAATTACGACCAGCTTTTAATAATGCAACCTATTGGAGCAATGAAAAACACTGGGATTGGGCTGTAAATCCGAATGATCGCGAAAAAGCGTCTTTTTTAAAAGATAATATTTTACCCATCCAGGAAAGCGGACAGTTAGAGTTTGTTGAAACTAATGACGGGGTTGTTTTTTCTGAACATATAAAAATACGTTTTGCTTATGGCCATACCGATGCCATGATGCTTCCGCAAATTTCATATAAAGACACAACTATACTTTACATGGCAGACCTTTTGCCTTCAACCGGACATATCCCTTTGCCTTATGTCATGGCTTATGATATGTTTCCGCTACAAACGCTGAAAGAAAAGAAATCGTTTTTACAAGAAGCTGTTCAAAATAATTATATATTATATCTGGAACATGATCCAATAAACGAATGCTGTACAGTACAACAAACAGAAAAAGGTATTCGTGTTGGGGAAATATTAAAAATTTCTGAGCTATAAATACTAGTGTTACGAAAACAGCAAGAAATACATATTATTAGAAAATTCTTACCTTTGAGTTTACCTTAAATTAAAACATTATGAAAAAAGTAATTTTATTAGCATGCCTCGCATTTATAATTAGTTCATGCAAAAAAGACAAAAAAGTTGCAGCTCCTGCAAAAGTCATTGGTGATACTTATCAAGGTGGTATTATATTTTATGTAGATGGCACAGGCCAACATGGACTAATTGCTGCAAAAGCCGATGTTAATACAGGTTTTGGTAATAAATGGGGTTGTGTAGGAGCCTATATTACTGGTGCAGAAAAAGAAGAAGTGGGAACAGGCCTGAAAAATACCATAGCGATACTTGCAGACTGTGGTGAAACAGGAACTGCTGCTAAAATATGTGTAAAATTAAATTTAGAAGGCTATCAAGATTGGTTTTTGCCTAGTAAAAATGAACTAAATCTAATGTATACCAATTTATTTTTAAAGGATCTTGGGACTTTTACTGAGGCCTGTTACTGGAGTTCTACAGAGAAAGATGATGACAATGCATGGGTGCAGAGTTTTACAAAAGATAGTGCTATACAGAAACAATTAGTACAATATAAGAGTGACGTTTCGTTTAATGGCATTGCAGATGCTCCTTTTTTAAGAGTCCGTGCAGTTCGGGCTTTCTAAGCAAAATCAATTGAACCGACCGAAAATGGTAAGATCAAAAATTATTATATCGCTTTATTTTAAATTAAAAAACTCATGAAAAATTTAATCTTATTAGCATGCTTAACATTAACAATTAGTGCATGTAAAAAAGACAAAAAGATTGCAACCCCTGCAAAAATTATTGGCCAAACCTACCAAGGTGGTATTATATTTTATGTAGATGCTACCGGGCAACATGGACTTCTTGCTTCACCAATGGACCAAAGTTTATCTGCAATATGGGGTTGTTTTGGAACCGATATTCCTGCCGCTGCCGGAATCGCAGTAGGAACAGGACAGGCGAATACTACAGCAATTATTAAAGGTTGTAGCGAAGTTGGTACTGCTGCAAATATTTGTGATGACCTAAACTTAGGTGGTTATACCGATTGGTTTTTACCAAGTAAAGATGAGGTAAATCTAATGTATAACAATCTATACTTAAAAAATATTGGCAATCTCTATTCAAACAAATATTGGAGTTCTACACAAATGAGCACAAAAGTCGCTTTTTTTTCCTTTTTTACAACAGATGTTATCGCGGCACCCACAGCTAGTGATTCTTATAAAAGCAATCAGTACCATGTTCGTGCAGTTCGGGCCTTCTAAAATCAAATTGAAAGCAAAATCAAAGCGCTTCATTTAAAAATGAAGCGCTTTTTTTGTTAGTTTAGCAATTACAATACTTTCGTTTACTGTACTTAAATACAAATCAGTATGGCTTTAAATTACATTTGGGTATCCTTTTTTATCATTGCATTTTTTATCGCTTTTATTAAACTTATCTTTTTCGGAGATACCGAAATTTTTAAACTACTTATTGACGGACTATTTGATTCTACAAAATCATCTGTAATGGATATTGCACTCCCCTTAATTGGCACTATGGCTTTTTGGCTGGGGATCATGAATGTAGGCGAAAAAGCAGGCGCTATTAATTTTCTATCACGTATTGTAGGTCCGTTTTTTAACCGTTTATTTCCTGAAGTTCCAAAAAATCATCCGGCTACCGGCCAAATGATGATGAATTTTTCTGCCAATCTTTTGGGGTTAGATAATGCAGCAACACCCCTCGGACTAAAAGCTATGGGTAGCTTACAGGAATTAAATCCAAGTAAAGAAACAGCGTCCAATGCGCAAATTATGTTTTTGGTTTTACATACATCGGGTTTAACCCTACTTCCCATCAGTATTATTGCACAACGGGCTATTTTAGGCGCTAAAGATCCTACAGACATATTTATACCCTGTATTATTGCAACTTATGTAGCTACCCTTGTCGGGATGATTATTGTAGCAATCTGGCAAAAAATAAATTTATGGGACCGTGTTATCATTTCATGGATGGTAGGTTTGACGGCTTTTATCACCCTTATAGTTTGGTATTTTACAGCTTATTTAAGTAAGGGACAGATTAGTGAGGTTTCTAAAGTAGTCAGTAATACCATTCTTTTTTCCATCCCAGTAGTTTTTATTTTGGGAGCCTTGCGTAAGAAAGTAAATGTTTTCGAAGTTTTTGTAGAAGGCGCTAAATCTGGTTTTGAAACATCCGTGAAAATAATTCCTTACCTAGTTGCTATGCTTGCTGCTATTTCTGTGTTTAGAAACTCAGGAGCCTTAAGCTATTTAGTAGATGGCTTTAAATGGGCATTTATACATATTGGTACAGATACCCGCTTTACAGATGCACTTCCGGTAGCGTTTATGAAACCTTTAAGCGGATCAGGATCTCGGGCGATGATGCTTGACTCTATGAAAACATTTGGGCCTGATTCTTTTGTAGGAAGATTATCCTGCGTATTTCAAGGCTCTGCAGATACTACCTTTTATATTGTGGCTCTATATTTTGGTTCAGTAGGGATTAAAAAAACGAGATATGCAATTCCAGCCGGTTTAATTGCGGATCTGGCAGGTGTGATTGCAGCAATTTTTGTGGCCTATTTATTTTTTGGATAAATAGCCTGGCAGTAAAAGCATAATCGTTGCATCTTTTAGTATCAACGTTGAGTCTTTTTATACTCGCTCGAGTATTTTTATATCAACGTTGAGTAGTTTTATATTCGCTTGAGTCTTTAAGTATCAAACTTAAGTGTTTTTTATATTCGCTTGACAGTTTACTCTCAACTCGTCATAATAAGAGCCCTCTCTCCTTCCATCACCTCATTCAACTCTGGTAGTGTACTTAAATCAATCCTCAACAGGAAGTTCATTGCCTAAAAATAATTACATTTGCACCTGCAAGCTGTTCTATCGCTCCGGTGTATATCGGAGAGGAAAGTCCGGGCAACACAGAGCATCTTGCTTCCTAACGGGAAGGATCATTCATATGAGCCGGAAAGTGCCACAGAAAATAAACTACCCAGATGCAAATTTGGGAAAAGGTGAAAATGTGAGGTAAGAGCTCACGGTAAGTTATAGTGATGTAGCTTGCGGTAAACCCCAGGAGTTGAAAGACCAAATAGGCTGACGTATGTAGGGCTGCTCGTCCGATGTCAGTGGGTAGGTCGTTAGATCACGTTAGCAATAGCATGGCCAGATAAATGATAGAACTCCCGGTTTTCGGGGAAACAGAACCCGGCTTACAGGCTTGCTTTTTTATTATGCATAAGGCCCCTTTCTATGAGAGAGGGCTTTTTCATTTACTAAAAACGATTTTCATATCCTGAAACAATCCTTATATTAGCAGCGAAAATCTCAAAACTTTACTACACTGGAGATCTGAAGAGACTTTATGGCAAAAATTTTAATTATTGATGATGAGCGGGCTATCCGTAGCACTTTGCGGGAAATTTTCGAGTATGAAGATTATCAGGTAGATGATGTTGATAACGGAATTGAAGGCCTGGCACTTATTAAAAAAAATGAGTACGATCTGGTATTGTGCGACATTAAAATGAATAAGATGGATGGTATGGAAGTTCTTTCAGAAGGCCTTTCCATTCAACCAGATTTGCCATTCATCATGATTTCTGGCCATGGCACTATTGAAACTGCAGTTGAGGCAAGCAAGAAAGGTGCATTTGATTTTATATCAAAACCACCAGATATTAACCGTCTTCTTATTACCGTAAGAAATGCTCTTGAACGTGGAAACCTGGTTACAGAAACTAAAGTTTTAAAGCGCCGCGTTAGTAAAACTCGGGAAATGCTTGGCCAATCACAAGCAATTGCCAGAATTAAAGATACGATTGAACGTGTTGCTCCAACCGATGCCAGAGTATTAATAACAGGAGCAAATGGCAGTGGTAAAGAATTGGTTGCACGTTGGTTACATGAAAAATCTAACCGCTCTAATTCACCTCTTATTGAAGTAAATTGTGCAGCTATACCCTCAGAATTAATTGAAAGTGAATTATTCGGGCATGAAAAAGGGTCATTTACTTCTGCTATAAAACAACGCATCGGTAAATTTGAATCGGCAAATGGCGGCACTTTATTTTTGGATGAAATTGGCGACATGAGTCTTTCAGCACAGGCTAAAGTTTTGCGGGCTTTGCAGGAAAATAAAATAACCCGCGTTGGTGGCGAGAAAGAGATTGAAGTAGATGTAAGAGTTATTGCTGCAACTAATAAAGATTTGCAAAAGGAAATTGAAGATGGGAACTTCCGCATGGATTTATATCATCGTCTGAGCGTGATCTTAATTCATGTTCCTCATTTAACAGAACGTAAAGATGATATTCCACTTATAGCTCAAAGTTTTTGTGAAGAAATTTGCAGCGATTATGGCATTCCTGTTAAAAAAATTGCTGATTCTGCAATGAGTGTTTTAAAATCAATGCCATGGACAGGTAACATTCGTGAATTGAGAAATATGGTAGAACGACTAATCATATTGAGTGATAAAACCATTACAGATAATGATGTTAGAACTTTTGCAAATCCATCTGCATCAGCACAATCTCCCTTATTAAATGGAGTTGGTGCATATTATGCAGATTTTGATCAATTCAATAATTTTCAGGAATACAAAGATTTTGCTGAACGTGAATATATAAAATATAAGCTTGAAAAAAACAACTGGAATGTATCAAAAACAGCCGATGATATTGATATTCAAAGGAGTCATTTATATAGTAAAATAGAAAAGTATAGCTTAAAACGGGCAGAGTAACCTTTTGCTCATGGTTAATAGTCCATGGTTGATTTGATAATTGGAGATTATTCCATGATCTATCATCCATCAACTATGGTCGGGTATATTTCAAACTCCGTAAAATACCTGATTTTCTTTCTCTAAATCAGGCAATGCAATTTTTTCTTTAAAAATACCGTAAACTGATGATCCGCTCCCACTCATTGAGGCATATAATGCACCGGCTTCATACAGAGCTATTTTAATATGGGCAATAGATGGCTGGCTTTCAAATACAGGTAATTCGAAATCGTTTTCAATTAAATATTTCCAATTTTCAACAGGTAGTTTTATTAATTCTTCAAGCGATTGTTTTGGAATATGAAGTTTAATATGCTGATAAGCTTTAGAAGTGGAAACCTGAACTGGTGGCATAACCACTATTATATAATATGAACTAAGATCCAGATCAAGTGGTTTAAAAATGTCTCCCTTCTCCAATGCAAAAACAGGTTGATTGCGAATAAAAAAAGCACAATCTGCTCCCAATTGTCTGGCATAGGCTTCCATTTGCTCTGTGTTTAATTCTAAGCTGAACTTATCATTTATTAATTTGATACAATAAGCAGCATCGGCAGAACCACCACCTAAACCTGCTCCAATAGGTATATGCTTATGCAAATGAATATGAATGGGTGGTCTATCAAAATCTCTATAAATTAAGCGATAAGCTTTCAGGCAAAGGTTTTCATCTGCGTTTCCGGGAATAGACAATCCCGATGAGGTAAATTTCAATTGATCTGCTTCAATAACTTCCAGAGCGTCTTTAATCCCGACAGGATAAAAAATGGTTTCTAAATTATGATAACCATCGCTTCGGCGATTAATGATATTTAAACCAATATTAATTTTTGCGTTTGGGAAAGTGATCATATTGTAAACATCATGTGGTTTTATGCACAATAAATAGGATGTCAAAAATACATTTATTTTCTTTGTAGAATATATGAAACAATACCTTGATTTAATGCAACATGTGCTGGACAAAGGCACTCAGAAACATGACCGTACCGGCACCGGAACTATTAGCGTATTTGGTTACCAGATGCGATTTAATTTGCAGGAAGGATTTCCGCTTGTTACCACAAAAAAAGTTCATTTACGTTCCATTATTCATGAATTAATCTGGTTTTTAAAGGGTGATACCAATATAAAATACCTCAAAGATAACGGAGTTAGTATATGGGATGAATGGGCCAATGAAAACGGAGAATTAGGCCCGGTATATGGTTCTCAATGGAGATCATGGCCTACGGCAAATGGAAAGCATATAGATCAGATCACTGAAGTTGTTAAACAAATAAAAAACAATCCTGATTCAAGACGCATAATTGTATCTGCGTGGAATGTAGCAGAGATTGAAAATATGGCGCTTCCGCCTTGTCATAGTTTTTTCCAGTTTTACGTAGCCGATGGAAGGTTAAGTTGCCAACTTTACCAGCGCAGTGCAGATATCTTTTTGGGAGTTCCCTTTAATATTGCTTCTTATGCCTTGCTTACGCTAATGATGGCACAGGTTTGTGATTTGCAACCCGGCGATTTTATACATACTCTTGGTGATGCTCATCTATATAATAACCATATCGAGCAAACACATTTGCAATTAAGTCGCGTACCTAAACCTTTACCTACAATGAAACTTAATCCCCAAGTGCAAAATATCTTTGATTTTAAATTTGAAGATTTCACTCTGGAAAACTATGATCCGCATCCCCATATTAAAGCACCAGTAGCTATATGATGATTTCAATGGTAGTTATAGTAGACGAAAAAAACGGGATTGGAAAAAACAATCAGCTATTGTGCCATATGCCTGCGGATTTAAAGCATTTTAAACAACTTACTATCGGACATCCGGTTATCATGGGACGAAAAACGTTCGAATCTGTGGGAAAACCCTTAGTTCAAAGAAGAAATATTATTGTTACCACAAAAAATATAGAAATTGAAGGATGTGAAATAGCCCATTCTATAGATGAAGCAATTGATTTATGTCATGGGGAAGAAAAAGTTGCAATAATTGGCGGAGCAAGCATCTTTGAACAATCTATGAATTTGGTCGATACACTCTATTTAACCCGTTTACACCATACTTTTGATGCAGATACTTTCTTTCCCCAAATAGATAAAGAAACCTGGGAGGAAGTGGAAACGGAGCATCATCCAGCCGATGAAAAAAATTCGTTTGCCTATACTTTCATTACTTATCGCAAACGCTAATTCATAACAATGAAGTATATTTCTGTGTTAAAGAATTCTATAAATAGAAAATTTAATTAGATTTGCCCTCTTAACCAAAATAGGCTTAAAACAACATTATTTCAGAATTAAATTAAAAATGCAAGGTAAAGGACTAGTTAAATTCGCCGCAATAGCACTAACAATTGCGTGTTTATATTCACTTTCATTCACATGGATTGCTAAACATGTAGAACATAATGCAAAAGAATTTGCAAAAGGGAATCTCACAAAAGAAAAAGGATATTTAGATTCAGTAGCTTCATTGCCCGTTTTTGGAGCTTTTAAGTACATCACTTATAAATACGCTAAAGAGCGTGAAATTCCCCTCGGACTGGATTTAAAAGGTGGTATGAATGTAACCATGGAAATTTTCTTAGGTGAAATGGTTCATAACCTTGCCAATAATAGTACCGATTCAAATTTCAATACTGCTTTACGCAATGCAGAGATCAGAATGAAAACCAGTCAGAAAGATTTTATATCTCTTTTTGGCGAGGAGTATGAAAAATTAAGTCCGGATGGAAAATTAGCCCCTTTATTTTCTACTAAAGAGAATTCATCCAATATTAAAATAACAGCAAGTAATGCTGACGTACTTACTTTTTTACATAAAGAAGCCAAAAGTGCTATCGAGCGTTCATTTAATATATTACGCACCCGTATTGATAAGTTTGGCGTAACCTCTCCTAACATACAATTACAGGAAGGTACAAACCGGATACTTATTGAATTACCTGGCATTTCTGAGCCGGAACGTGTTCGTAAATTATTACAAGGATCTGCAAAATTAGAATTCTGGGAAACGTTTGATAACTCGGAAGTATTCCCTTTACTTGATAACCTTAATAAAGCCATAGCTGCCACAAATAAATCTGCAGATACAACTAAAAAAGTTTCAGCAACTGAAACAAAAAAGGATACCACTAACAGTAAGCTTGCTTCATTAGGTAAGAAAGACCTTACTAAAAAAGACACATCAGCAAACAAAAGCCAGTTGGAACAGGCAAAGCAAAATCCTTTATTTGCTGTTTTAGGCCCTGCTACTTACCAGGATAAAGATGGCAAGACCAATTTACGTCCGGGCCCGGTTGTTGGCTATTCAGCTCAAAAAGATACAGCAAAGGTTAATCAATATTTAACTTCTGCTGCTGCACGTTCCATTATTCCGCAAAACATAAGATTATCATGGAGTGTAAAACCAGTTTCCGAAGATTCTAAGGTATTTGAATTATATGCATTAAAATCAAGCAAGTTAGGAAACGCACCTGCACTTGAAGGTGATGTAATTGCTGATGCCCGATCTGATTACGATCAGCGTGGCAATGCTGAGGTGGTCATGATCATGAATTCTGATGGTGCCAGAGCCTGGCGTACTTTAACTGCGGCTGCTTCTGCAGATGCTAACAACAAAAAAAGTGTAGCCATTGTATTAGATAATTTGGTTTACTCTGCCCCTACTGTACAAGGCGAAATTCCAAACGGTATTTCCTCTATCAGTGGAAATTTTAAAATTGAAGACACCAAAGATTTAGCCAACGTACTTAAAGCAGGTAGATTACCGGCTCCCGCTCATATTGTGGAAGAAGCTATTGTTGGCCCATCATTGGGTGAAGCGGCTATAAGCGCCGGTTTAATATCTGCAGTGGTAGGATTTGTTGTCGTATTAATCTTCATGGTGTTCTATTATAACCGTGCCGGTACCGTAGCTAATGTAGCAGTTTTCGTGAATATCTTCTTCCTGATGGGTGTATTAGCATCTTTAGGAGCAGTATTAACATTACCGGGTATTGCCGGTATCGTGTTAACGATGGGTATGGCAGTAGATGCTAACGTACTGATATATGAACGGATACGGGAAGAATTAGGACATGGCAAATCTATTCGTATTGCTGTAGCTGATGGTTACAAACATGCCTTATCCTCTATTCTGGATTCTAACATCTCTACGTTTTTAACCGGAGTAATCTTATATGTGTTTGGTTCAGGCCCGATATTAGGCTTTGCAACTACCTTAATGATTGGTATTATAACCTCATTATTCTGTTCTATATTAATTTCCAGATTAATATTTGAATGGATGCTTGAAAAAGGCTGGGACATTAAAGTTTCTAATCCTTGGAGCTCTCATACCTTTAAAAATGCCAATTATGCCTTTGTAAAGAATCGTTTTAAATTCTACACATTTTCCGGCTTATTTATTTTGGCAGGTTTAATATCCATGTTTACACGTGGTTTTAGTTTAGGTGTAGATTTTAAAGGCGGACGTACTTACGTTGTAAAATTTGAAAAACCTGTTGATATTGAAAAACTACGTGATAATTTAAATGGCGTATTTGGTACAACTACTGAGGTGAAAACCTTTGGTTTTAATAACAATCAATATAAAGTAACTACTACCTATTTAATAGACGCAACAGATGATAAAGCAGATCAAAATGTTAAAAATAAATTAGAAGATGGTTTAAGTAAGCTAAATAGCAAAAATGAGATATTAAGTTCTCAAAAAGTCGGGCCTACTATTGCAAATGATATTAAAGTATCTGCAATAAAGTCGGTAATATTTGCCATTCTCATCATTTCACTTTACATTTTCATCCGATTCCGTAAGTGGCAATTTAGTATAGGGGCTATGGTAGCTACGGCACATGATGCTTTGCTGGTATTATCATTCTTCTCTCTATTTAATGGATTACTACCCTTCTCATTAGATATCGACCAGGCGTTTATAGCCGCTATATTAACAGTCATCGGTTATTCTATTAATGATACCGTGGTGGTATTTGACAGGATACGTGAATTCCTGAATTTACACCATTCTAAAGCAGATGATCCTAAAGAAGTAATTAACGCAGCTATTAACAGCACACTAAGCCGGACAATCATCACCGCATTGACCGTATTCTTTGTATTGGTCATACTGTTTATATTTGGTGGTGAAGTAATCAGAGGTTTCTCCTTTGCATTACTTATCGGTGTGGTATTTGGTACCTATTCATCTATTTGTATCGCAACACCAGTTATTATTGACTTTGGAAAGAAAGATTTAAAATAAATTCCATACCCTTTTACGATAATAAAAGCTCCTGAAAGGGAGCTTTTATTATTAATGACCATTTTCACTTTGTAACATTATTGCAAAAATTCTAATATAAAGTTCCGCAAGGATTCCATAGATTAAAAATATAATCCGCTATTTCTAAACTAGGAATTACTGTGCGAAATTTTACCATGCCCTTCTCAAACCTGCGAAGTACTTTGCAAAATCTGACCCTTCCATTTTTAGGGAGAATTGAGAGCGTTCATTAAACTATGTCAGTTTAGTAATTAAATTTGCATTATTAATTCATTAATGAATTAAAATAAATATTTTTGCAACTCTAATAAAAAAAGATGATTACAACAGATATATGCATTATAGGAGCCGGCCCGGTGGGTTTATTTTCAGTGTTTGAAGCCGGCCTTTTAAAAATGCGTTGCCATTTAATTGATACTTTACCACAAGTTGGCGGACAACTATCCGAAATATATCCATATAAACCTATTTATGATATTCCCGGTTACCCTGATATTAAAGCACAGGAACTGGTAGACCGTTTGATGGAGCAAATTGCTCCTTTTAATCCCGGTTTTACCTTAGGCGAACGTGTAGAAACTTTGGTAAAAGAAGATGATGGCTCCTATTTGATCGGCACAAACGATGGAACGATGGTACATGCTAAAGTGATCGTTATTGCTGGTGGTTTAGGTTGTTTTGAACCCCGTAAACCAGATATTGAAGGTTTAGCAGGCTTTGAAGGCAGAGGTGTGGAATACATGGTGAAAAATCCGGAGCATTTTAGAAATAAGAAAGTAGTTTTAGCCGGTGGCGGAGATTCTGCTCTAGACTGGACCATATTTTTAGCAGATATTGCAGAACGAGTAACCTTAATTCACCGTGGTGATACCTTTAGAGGAGCTCCGGATTCTGCCGAAAAAGTCCATGAATTAGCTAACGAGGGCCGTATTGATTTAATATTACAATCAAACCTCTTAAGCGTATCCGGTAATGGAAACCTGCAGGAGGTAACCTTTACTGGTCGTGATAAAGTAAATACAAGCCTTAAAACAGATTATTTAATTCCACTTTTTGGCTTGAGCCCTAAACTTGGCCCGATAGCAAACTGGGGATTAAATATTGATAAATCTGCCATACACGTAAATACCTTTGACTATTCTACAAACGTAGATCGCATTTATGCTATTGGTGATATAAACACCTATCCCGGGAAGTTGAAATTAATATTATGTGGATTCCATGAAGCGGCATTAATGGTTCAAAGCGCTTTTAAACATGTATATCCAGATCAGAAATTAAGTTTTAAATATACTACGGTTTACGGAGTTAACGCGTTCTAAAAATGATAAATATCATAGTTGAAGACCGTAATGGCGAGCAACAGCCTGTTGAGATTCCGGAAGAGATCAGTTTAAGCTTAATGGAAGTGTTAAAAGCTTCAGATTATAATATATTGGCAACTTGCGGCGGCATGGCTTTATGCGCTACCTGTCATGTACAGGTTTTAGAGGGTTTAGATAAACTTCCTCCTCCCGGCGATGAAGAAATGGATATGCTGGATACCTTACCTGATGCCGGATTTGACAGTCGCTTAGCCTGCCAGATACGTATGAATGAAAATTTAAACGGCATGGTTTTTCGCATTAGGGGTGACGAGCAGTAAATCAAATTCATTGCTTTACTGTTTATATAATAAATCCTAAAATGACAGATCTGGCAACAACTTCAGGTAAGCTTCCAAGAATAGTAATAGTTGGTGGTGGTTTTGGTGGTGTAGAATTAGCTAAAAGGCTTAAAAATAAAGAAGTTGAAATCGTCATGCTCGACAGGCATAATTATCATACCTTCCAGCCTTTACTTTATCAGGTTGCCACAGGCGGACTTGAAGCTGATTCTATTGCTTTTCCTTTACGGAAAATATTTAAGAAGCAAAAGAACTTCATCTTCCGGGTAACCGAAGTAACCAAAATTGTTCCGGAACAAAATATCCTAGAAACTTCTATAGGTCCTATTAAATACGATTATTTAATTATAGCTACCGGTTCTGACACCAACTTTTTCGGACAAAAAGAAATAGAGCATTATTCTATGCCGATGAAAAGTATTCCCGAAGCATTGAATTTGCGAAGTATGATCTTGCAGAATTTAGAGGAAGCTTTAATCGAAATAGATCCTGTAAAGAAGGAATCTTTATTAAATTTTGTGGTTGTTGGCGGTGGGCCTACGGGTGTGGAATTATCGGGTGCTTTGGCCGAACTCAAGAAACACGTTTTACCGCAAGATTACCCGGAGCTGGACATGAACCAGGTAACTATTTATTTAGTGGAAGGTTCTCCTAAATTATTGGGTGTAATGTCTGAGCAATCTTCTAAAAAATCTAAAGAATTTTTAGAAGAAATGGGTGTTAAAGTACTTACAGATGTACGGGTGGAAACTTATGATGGGAAAGTACTTGCTCTTTCTAATAGTCAAGCTATCAATACCCAAAATGTATTATGGTCTGCCGGAGTTAAAGGTGCATTATTAGACGGCTTACCCAAAGAAGCAATTGCCCGTGGAGGCCGCGTATTGGCCGATGAATTTAACCGTGTACCCGGATTTGATCATATTTTTGCGATAGGTGATGTCGCTGCGGTTATTACTGATGAAAAACCAAACGGACTTCCAGGTGTAGCTCCGGTAGCTATCCAGCAAGGAAAACAATTAGCAAAGAATATTATTCATTTAATAAAAAAGGAGAAGTTAGAACCTTTTAAATACTTCGATCAGGGTTCTATGGCTACTGTTGGGCGTAATCGTGCGGTAGTTGATATTGGAAAAATTCGTTTTCAAGGAATTTTTGCCTGGTTTGTATGGATGTTTGTTCATCTAATGTCTTTGGTAGGTTTTAGGAACAAGGTAGTTACTTTTGTAAACTGGGTTTGGAGCTATTTTAGTTATGACAGAGGTATCCGTTTAATCATCCGCAAATTCGACCGAAAATCTATGACAGAAGATCCATGTGCAAAATAACTTTAATTGATTGTTGGGGTTTCTGTTAGCAATAAACAAGCCCTACTCATGAAATATACTCATGCAAAATAAAAAAGTAAAAATCCTTAAGACAGAAATACTTTCTGACAATTGGTATACGCTTAAAAAAATAAGCTATGAGTATTTAAAGAAAGATGGAACAATTCAGCAACAAAGCAGAGAAGTATACGACAGAGGTAACGGTGCTGCAATTTTGCTTTATAATAAAGATTTAAAAACAGTTATTTTAACCAGGCAATTTCGTTTGCCTTCTTTTGTAAATGGCAATGAAACAGGAATGTTAATTGAAACCTGTGCCGGACTTTTAGACAAAGACAGCCCGGAAGATTGCATTAAAAGAGAGGTCGAAGAAGAAACAGGGTATAAAATTTCGGATGTTCAAAAAATTTTTGAAGCTTATATGTCCCCTGGCTCAATAACAGAAATTCTGTATTTCTTTATTGCCGAATACTCTAAAGCCATGAAAATTAATGATGGCGGCGGTCTTGAAAATGAACAGGAAGAAATTGAAGTATTAGAATTGAATGTGGATAATGCTTTTCAGATGATTGATACAGGTGAAATAAAAGATGCCAAAACAATTATGTTACTTCAATATATCAGGCTTCATCATATTTTATAAATTCAATAATTTCTCATCAATAGACTTTTAAATATTAAGAAACACACAAAATAGCAGGAATATAACCTGAAAATTATTCTTCAGAATGGCCCATGCATTGCCTACTATAGAAAAGCGAGTCTGCTTCTTGTTCTTCAGCGTCAGTTCTGATTATAGTTTGGAAAACTTGTTTTAGTGCTTTTACCTTAACTTTTGATATTTGCTGAATCCCTTCATATATATCGCAAATCTCATCATCAGCCAAGCATTCTCTTTTAATAAATTTCATAGATTTTAGTAGACCTTACTATTATCTAAATACATAAAGGCATCCGCTTTGTTTTAATAAACTAATACATATCTGTAATTATTATAAACTTTTTAAGCTCATAGAACTTAATATTAAAAACAACAGATTAATATTGATATGAATTCTAAACAACCTATAAAAAATTTGCCCATACAGCAAAGCGGCGCTCATACAGATACCTGTCATTCGATAAAGCTCAAATCAGTAGAGAGAGCTAAAAAGCAGTTTGAAATTTCAAAAAATAGGTTACTTGAGGTTTCTAACTGGCATAAACTATGTGGAAATGCTGTTTCTGCAACATTTCAGTTAACAAATTATAGGGGAAATGGAGTTAAGGGTTTAGCTAAAAACGGCTATTTTTTAAAAATCAATATTCCTGCACCCGGCACCAATGCCGGTAATGGATATGATTGGGTGCAGATAGAATCTATAGAAGAAAAGCATGATGAAGTGAAGGATGAAGAATGGATATCTATGAGAGTAAGACCGGCTAAAAATCCTACTCATCCCAAAGAAGAAACAGCTCATTTTTTTAAAGATGAGGCCACCAGTAATTTTGTAGTGAAACGCATAAAAACCAGAGTTATAGCCGAAGTGCATGGAAGAAATGAAAAACCCAATACAGATAATGCAACTATTTGGGATAAAATTCGAAATGCTTTTATAGCCTTGGGTGCCATGCTGGGGTTTTCAAAAAACCAATGGAAATGTTTAGTGAAGGGTTTGGTGAAGGTGGGATGATACTGGAATTAACAGATTTCTATTTTTAAAAGAAGTCCGCTCGTCGGGATTTATAATCCCGATGCCATAACAAAGGATTTGTAATCCGGGCATGGCTAACTGTAAATATTCAGACATTCCTTTTTAAAGGAGCAAGCAAATATTCCAATCCATTTAACTTAATTTCATACATAGTAGATAATAGCATTCCTACTTTACCTTCTGGGAAACCCTTAGAGTGATACCAAACCAAATAAAATTCGGGTAAATTACAAATTAGACTACCCTTATATTTCCCATAAGGCATTCTCATTTTAACCAGTTCAAGCAGTAGTTCAGGGTTCAATGTATAGTGAGTTTGAAGTAAAGATATTATTTGTTTTTGTGGAGTTGTTTATTTGTTTAACCTCACCCGGCTTGAAGAGAGGAAATTTTAAAACTCTTTTCGAATTAGCTCATTTCAAATTTTCAAATTAACACATTAGCAAATTAGCTTCTTAACATTCCTCTCAAAAAGCTATCTTTGCGCTTCAAAATGAAGCATATACGTAACTTTTGCATAATTGCACATATCGATCACGGAAAGAGCACATTAGCTGATCGATTATTAGAATATACCAATACCATCACCCAAAGGGAAGCTCAGGCTCAATTATTGGATGATATGGATTTGGAGCGGGAACGCGGCATCACTATAAAAAGCCATGCTATACAGATGGATTACATTCAGGATGGGCAACCTTATATTTTAAATCTGATTGATACTCCGGGACACGTAGATTTTTCATACGAGGTTTCCCGTTCTATTGCAGCCTGTGAGGGTGCACTGCTGATTGTAGATGCTTCACAAGGTATCCAGGCTCAAACTATTTCAAACCTATATCTTGCTTTAGAAAATGATCTCGAAATTATCCCGATCTTAAATAAAATGGATCTTCCGGGCGCTATGCCAGAGGAAGTAAAAGACCAGATCATTGAATTGATTGGTTGCAAACGCGAAGAAATTATTCCCGCATCCGGCAAAACCGGCATGGGTGTTCATGATATTTTGCGGGCTATTGTGGAGCGTGTTCCTGCGCCTAAAGGAAATCCGGATGGCGAACTGCAGGCTTTAATTTTCGATTCTGTTTTCGATTCTTTCCGTGGGATAGTTGCCTATTTTAAAGTTCTGAATGGCGAAATCAGGAAAAAAGACAAAGTAAAATTTGTTGCTACTGATAAAGAATACATTGCCGAAGAAGTTGGAACTCTTAAACTGAAACAATTACCTAAAGACGTTATTAAAACAGGTGATGTAGGTTATATCATTTCCGGTATAAAAGAAGCCAGGGAAGTTAAAGTTGGGGATACCATTACACATAAAGACAGGCCAAGCAGCGAACCCATTAAAGGATTTGAAGAAGTAAAACCCATGGTTTTTGCCGGTATTTATCCGGTAGATACCGATGAATATGAAGAGTTGCGTGAAGCCATGCATAAGCTTCAATTAAATGATGCTTCCATTGTTTTTGAGCCCGAATCATCAGCTGCTTTAGGCTTCGGTTTCCGTTGCGGATTTTTGGGGATGCTCCATATGGAAATTATTCAGGAGCGTTTGGAACGTGAATTTGATATGACGGTAATTACTACCGTTCCCAATGTTTCTTATAAAGCATTCACAACCAAAGGTGATGAGATCAACGTTAACAATCCTTCCGATTTGCCAGATCCAAGCAAATTAGAATATGTAGAAGAACCTTATATTAAAGCTAACATCATCACAAAATCAGAGTTCGTGGGACCGGTGATGTCTTTATGTATTCAAAAACGGGGAGCAATTATTAACCAATCCTATCTTACTTCAGATCGTGTGGAGCTGGTTTTTGAAATACCCATGGGTGAAATTGTGTTTGATTTTTATGATCGTTTAAAAACAATTTCTAAGGGTTATGCATCCTTCGATTACCATCAGATCGGTTATCGTCAATCTGATTTGGTTCGATTGGATATCCGCTTAAACGGAGAACCTGTTGATGCTTTGTCTTCTTTAATTCATAGAAGTAATTCATACGATTTTGGTAAGAAGATTTGCGAAAAACTGAGAGAATTAATTCCTCGTCAGCAATTTGAAATTATTATACAAGCATCGATCGGAGCTAAAATTATAGCCCGTGAAACGGTAAAAGCTTTGCGTAAAGATGTAACTGCAAAATGTTATGGTGGTGATATTTCGCGTAAGCGTAAACTATTAGAAAAGCAGAAAAAAGGTAAAAAACGTATGCGCCAGGTGGGAAATGTAGAGATCCCGCAATCGGCGTTTATGGCGGTTTTGAAGTTAGATTAAAATAGTATCAAGTATTTAGTATAAAGTATCAAGGCCAAGCGTCTATCTTTATACTAAATACTTGATACTAAATACTGAAAAAATGCAATTACTCGACGGAAAATTTGTATCAGAAAAATTCAAACAACAAATAGCTGTTGAGGCTGCTGAAGCATTCCATGAAATAGGTCGGAAACCTCATTTAGTTGCCATTTTAGTAGGACATGATGGCGGAAGCGAAACCTACGTAGCCAGCAAGATGAAAAACTGCGAAGAGGTTGGTTTTAAATCTACGCTTTACCGATACGAAACTATCATTACAGAAGCCGAGTTGCTCAAAAAGATTGAAGAAATTAATGTTGATACTACTGTTGATGGATTAATTGTTCAACTTCCACTTCCCGGTCATATTTCAGCTGATAAGGTGAGTGAAAAAATATCTCATGAAAAGGATGTAGATGGTTTTCATCCTGTTAATTTAGGTCGGATGCAGCGCAATCTCCCCTCCTTTTTGCCAGCCACGCCTTACGGGATTTTATTGATGTTATCTGAATATGGTATTGAAACAGCAGGTAAACATTGTGTGGTGGTTGGCCGAAGTAATATTGTGGGTTCGCCGATGAGCATACTGATGGCTCGCAATGCTAATCCGGGGAATTGTACCGTAACTGTTTGCCATAGCAGAACTCCTGATATTAAGAAATTTACCCTAGATGCAGATATATTAATTGTTGCCATTGGAAAGAAAAACTTCATTACAGCAGATATGGTAAAAGATGGTGTTGTTATCATTGATGTGGGTATGAATCGAGAAACTTCAACTAAAACAAAGTCCGGCTATAAATTATATGGGGATGTAGATTTTGAAAATGTGGCTCCCAAAGCTTTATGGATAACTCCGGTTCCGGGTGGTGTAGGCTTAATGACTATTATAGGATTACTAAAGAACACGTTGGGTTCTGCTAAAAAAGAGATTTATCCATGATTAAGGGAAGATTCGCTAAACTAACACTTTTAATATTCCTGTACATAGTGTTTAGCAATACATCATTTGCGCAGGTAAAAGCCCATCAAACTAAAAGAGAAGAGCAAAAGGAATTAGCAATCTTGCAATCATGCCATACCTTAGATAATGCCTTAATGAAGGCTGATACCACAATATTAAAAGTATTATTACATGATAAACTAAGCTTGGGACATTCTAACGGCTTAATTGAAAACAAGAAAGAGTTATTACAACATTTGCACAGTGGATACTTAAAATATAATGCTATAGAAGAACAGGGATCTGACGAAGTCCAATTAGTAACTAGCACAGCCAGTGTAAGAAGGCAATTAAAGGTTAGGGGAGCGGTTCAAGGAAAGGAATTCGAGATTAACCTTAAAGTGCTTGAAACGTGGGTAATGGAAGATAAAAAATGGCAATTATTAAACCGGCAAGCTGTAAAGAAGATATAAATTCATATTGAATTTTTTTAGTAAAAATTCTGACTAATCTCTTCCATCTAACTTAAGAAACTTGATTTCTCTTACTGATCAAGATTTGTAGTCCTCAAAAGATATTTGCATAATAAACCTCTATTTTTGTGAGGTTAGCAACCTTTAGATACATCCATATTTTTTGCCAATGAGTATTTTAAATATAATTAGACAGAAATTAAAATCAAACTATGATTCTATTTATAATAAAAACTTTAAGAAGAACTTTTTAAATGCATTACCCTTTTGGGTCGGGGCATTTATTACCGGACTTATTTCTGTTGTATATGCTAAATTTTTCTCTTGGGCAGAATTAGGAACTAAATATATTTTTAACCAGTCAAGCTGGTTATTCCTTGTAATTACTCCCTTGTCTTTTCTTCTAGCTTGGTGGCTGGTTATAAAATATTCTCCTTTTGCACGTGGCAGCGGTATTCCGCAGGTTAGTGCAGCCATTGAATTATCAAATCCAAAACATTATCATAAAGTAGATAAATTGCTTAGCATTAGAGTAACTATCATAAAAATACTATCAAGCTTATTGATGATTTTTGGCGGCGGAGTAATTGGTAGAGAAGGGCCTACCATACAAATTTCTGCTTCCATATTTAAAAAAATTAATGATCTATTACCCTCGTGGTATCCTAAAATATCTAAACAAAACATGATTGTTACTGGTGCAGCAGCAGGTCTTGCATCTGCATTTAATACGCCATTGGGAGGTATTGTTTTTGCCATTGAAGAACTTACAAAAACACATTTGAGCTTTTTCAAGTCAGCACTTCTTACCGGGGTAATTATAGCAGGCCTTACCGCTTTAAATTTATTGGGCCCATATCTTTATTTAGGATACCCTAAACTAGATAATATTCCTGTATGGATCATCCTTATAGTTCTTGTGATTGCCATTATTACAGGTATTTTAAGTAGTGGAATGGGCAAAGCCATTCTGTTCCTCTTTCAAAAGAAAAATATTCTAAAAAATAATATTCAAAAATCAATTTATGTAATTATTTGTGGTTTAACAATAGCTTTGCTTGCCATTTTTATTGATAGTACAACATTTGGCTCGGGTAAAGAAATTATGATTACAACTTTGTTTACTAACAATAAACACTTGGAATGGTATGTACCCTTGTTAAGAATTATTGGCCCGATAATCTCTTTTTCAACCGGGGTTTCAGGCGGCATTTTTGCTCCCTCCCTTAGTGCCGGAGCAAGTATTGGAGCTGTTATATCAGGCTGGCTGCATTTATCTGACACGGCTACCAATCTTATTATTTTATGTGGAATGACTGGTTTTTTTACAGGTATTACCAGAAGCCCTTTTACATCTTCTATACTTGTAATAGAAATGACAAACAGCCATACCATTATTTTTTACATTATGTTAACGGCTCTATTTGCCAATTCAATTGCCAATTTAATAAGCAAACATTCCTTTTATGATCATCTTAAAATTCAGTACATTAGTGAGGTACATTATACTGAAATACAACTAGGATCGTAAGGCAATTAAATTATAACTATGGTAACTATATACGAGTTGAGTTGGGACAAGGGAGTTAAAAATATACTTAAGCACTCGAAAGGGCGCTTTTGATTTTTTGGTTGGTTTTTAGTTTTCACACCTGGGCCAGCTGTAGATATTTTAACCATATCTTCAAAAGAGCCTTCAAATTTTACTTGGGATTTATGCTTTTCTGTTTAGGAATTGTAGCTTAGCAGATAATTCAAAACGCAAATCAATGATGAAAATTATTCAAAACATACACCCAATTATTTTTCTCATAATTGCAACTGTACTTGAAGTTAGTGGGGATGCAATAATCAGGAAATGTATCTATACTCATACCGGCATAGCAAGGATAGGATTTGCTCTAATTGGGGCACTACTATTGTTCGGTTACGGTTTCCTTCTCAATTTAGCTCCCGTAGAGTTTGGGAAAGTTGTTGGTCTTTATATAGCAACTTTGTTTATAGTTTGGCAAATAATTACTTATATCACTTTTAAATCTATACCTTCCTTGCCTATTATAGTTGGAGGTATTTTTGTTGTTGTCGGAGGCTTGATTATTACATTTTGGGAACCCAAATAGCCCCCTTATCCCAACACGTATATAACTACCCTCATTCCCTTTCAATCCCTCCACAAATAAGGAAATAATAATAAAGAAACAGCAATTACAATCACATTTATCGCTGCTAATACTGCTATTTCATCAAATGAAACTGTGCGGTCTAAGCCATCCATTGCATTTTTAGATAGTTTAATCAGCACAATTAGCAAGGGAATAATCACCGGGAAACTTAATATAGCCATTAACGCACCACTATTATTAGCCTTTGATGCAATACCTGAAATCATCGTGAAAACTGAAGCAAAGCTGATACTTCCCAACAAAACAGCTAAAAAATAGAATAAAGGATCGCCTAAAGGGTTTTTAAAAACAAGCATGTAAAATCCCAAAGCAATAATACAAAGCAATAGCATGAGCATTACATTGTAAATTATTTTGGAAATAATTATTGCCTGCGGACTTGCAATGGTATAATAATACAACTGTCGGCCGCGATTCTCTTGGACAAAACTTTTTGTAATTGCGTTAACAGAGGCAAACAACATAATAATCCAGAATAAAGCATTCCAGGTAATGGGGCTTATCTCACGAAAAGCAAGATAGCAAACAAAAACTGTCGAAACCACATAGAGCAATATACCATTAAATGCATATTTAGATCGCCATTCCAGCAGAATCTCTTTGTGGATCAAAAATTTTACCTGATTAAATAAACTCATTTGCAACAAATATATAATTTGGAGTTGGGAGTTATAACCTTCAAGAATTTTTAGTCGATATTTATATATATTTGAACTACTATGTATTCCTCTAACCTTTCTACTCCAATAGGACAATTAGTCATAAGAGCTAATGATACTGAGGTGTTTTTTATTGGATTTCCGGAAGATATACCCACTAATCCATCTAATTTAATTACAGAACAGGTTTTACTACAATTTCAGGAATACTTTGATGGCAAGCGATATCGTTTCAATTTCCCGATGGCACAACCAGGAACTGATTTTCGACAACAGGTTTGGAAGGAGCTTATAAACATTGAAGCGGGTAAACCTATAAGTTATGCTGCTTTATCGAGAAAAATGAATAATCCATTGGCAATTCGGGCTATTGCCTCTGCCAATGGAAAAAATAATTTAATGATTGCGGTACCATGCCACCGGGTAATTGGAAGTAATGGCGATCTGGTAGGCTTTGGTGGCGGACTTTGGCGCAAGAAATGGCTGCTTGAGCATGAAACAAAAATGATAGGAATCGGTCAATCTACTTTAGCTTTTTAACCCATGCATCTAAACCCTTATTTGGAAATTATTTTACGAAGCGCCACTGTTTACCTCTTTATGGTTGCAGCTATTCGCATTTTTGGGAAGAAGGAATTATCCCAACTTTCTACTACAGACCTGGTTTTTATTATATTAATTAGTAACGCCGTACAGAATGCAATGGTAGGTTCAGATACATCCTTAGGCGGAGGAGTATTAGCAGCTACCATATTATTCAGCTTAAATTATGTGTTGAAATTAACCATGTATCGGTCGAAGGTAATTAGAGAATTAATTGAAGATAAACCTGTTATTCTGATTCATGATGGAAAGATAGATATCGATAATATGCACAAAGTAAAAATTGTGATGGATGAATTGGAAGAAGCGGTACGCGAACATGGTGTTGAAACCTATAAGCTGGTAAAATTGGCCATTTTAGAGGTTGATGGCAATATCAGTATTATATCAGGAGAAGATCATAAATTGAAACAAACACAGTATAAATCCCGCCGCAAACATAAAACTTTGGTCAGAATTAGTTAAATCAGTAAAATTTATTATAAATATGCTTTTATTCAAAATATTATGGGGCCTTAATGTCATTCCAATAACTATCCTTATATATTACCTTTTTATTGGGATAGGAGATGGAAGTGTTAATCCCTCTACTATAATTTATTGGTTAATCATATTTCTGGGATTAGCAGTTATTATGCTTGGTAGTATTTGGTTAAAATCACATAATCATCTGGTCCTCTCAATCTGCTTATTATTAGTTCTTACCATTCCAAGTCTTTTTTATCTTTTCTATGCATCATTATTTTTCTTTGGGAATGGAAGAGTGAATTAAAAGATTCTTAAAGTATCAATTTTAAGAATCCTGATTTAATTTAGCCATTTTAGATTTTAATATCGCTCTCTGTGAAATTCTGGAAGAAATTATCATTATTATAGCTCCTGCAAAAAGCATGCACCATCCTAACCAACGATAATGAATAATTCCGCTTGTAACTTTGGCTAGTTTTTTAAGTGGAATAAAACTGAAATAGTTATTCACTTTAAAATAAACAGCAAATAAGGTAAAGCCCACGGTAATTAAAATAGCCCATCCGGTAAATCGGAGTAATCCTGGTTTTTTAAGAATAGCAGCTAGTAAACCCATTGCGGCTAGTGTGAAAACGATAGAAGCCAAAACCATATCTATTTTCCAGTAGTTCCAGTTACCAATAATTGGAATATGAAGCATCGGGCTCATTCCTCCGGCTATAACCGAAAGAACACCCAAAATGCCGATATAATTTTTCAGGATCATGTAGTTTTTATCCTTTCAATGCAGATTGCGGAGAATTACCTTCTATCAGTTCCATTTTCTCTGCAAAATGAGCGCAATAATCGCGTAAATCTTCCACTATAGCTTCTTCTCCGGTTGCACGTAAAAAACTATCTCCCATAGTTTGCAAGGTTTCATAAAAGAAACGTTTCATTTCATCCACCGGCATATCTTTAGTCCAAAGATCAATGCGCAAAGAATTTTTATAGTTATGATCCCATAAAGCCAGCATCATAGATTTTACAGGCAAAGCCTCTTTATTTTTTGCATCTGTAGATTCCCAAAGTATGTTTTCAGGGATGTTTTTATCATCTAATTCTATGGTTAGCTTTATTTCTGCTTTCTTCATTTTTTAGTATTGAATTTATTCTGATCCAAATTTTAGTAAAAAAAATTATTAATCCTACCCTTAAATAGAATGATTAATGTTGCTGCAAAGATGATAAATAGGAGTTCTATTATCCAAATACGTTTGATGTCTGAGAGAAATCTGCGGAAGATTAAATCAGCAATAAAATTTACAATAATGGTTAAAACTAGTAAAGGGATTTCAACTAATAATTGCCATTCATTATGTTCAATAATTAACAAATATCCAACCCTTGCCAATAAAATAGCTGATACTATATTTAAGGGCGTTAATCTAATCTTCATTTTTTCTTCCTGTCCTTTTTAGGAACAGCATCAAATTTTATGCTTTTTTTTCTCCGTGCAACTCCGGGCTTATTATCTCTTTTAACTTTTGGACTTTCAGATTTCCCGCCTTTCGGACTCCCCGTCTTTGCAACTTTACTATTTCCTATGTTTTTTGCCTTCTTTTCATGGAAAGCGCCTTTAAAGTCCGGATCATCCTTACGCTTTTGCAGATCAATATTTTTTGCAATTACCTGGCGCTCTTCGTATGGAGTATCATCAATAAATACACCTTCCGGAATATCTAACACAGGAATTTGCTGACGAATAAGTTTTTCTATTTTTTTAACGTAGTATTCTTCGCCTTCGGTACAAAATGTAATGGCATCTCCTGTTTGTAATGCTCTGCCCGTTCTACCTATCCGATGAACATAATCCTCAATAATGATCGGTACATCAAAATTGATCACATGACTTACATTCGTTACATCTAATCCGCGGGAAGCGACATCGGTTGCAACCAAAATACGAACATCGCCTTCTTTAAATGAATTAATGGAATTGATGCGTGTATTTTGCCCTTTATTAGCATGTATTACACGTACATGTTCAGCACCATAACGGCGTTCAAGAAAATGAAAAATATTGTCAGCTACAACTTTAGTCTTACAAAAAATGATTAAACGGGTTACATCTTCATTAATTTTTAAAAGATGTTGTAGTAAATTTAATTTAGTTTTAAGATTGGGAACTTTATATAGTACCTGACTTACCGTTTCGGGAGGAGTTGCCTGAGCAGCAACTTCAATAACTGTAGGATGTTTAAGAAAATCGCCTGATATTTTATGAACCAGTTCGCTCATGGTAGCCGAAAATAATAAGTTCTGGCGCTTTCGTGGAACAACCTCTAAAATCCGGTGGATTGAACCAATAAAACCCATATCCATCATTTTGTCAGCCTCATCCATCACTAAAAATTGCAAGTACTGCGTGTTAATATTACCGGCAAGATAAAGATCCAAAAAGCGGCCGGGTGTAGAAATAATAATATCCACTCCTTTTTTCAATTCAGCAATTTGGGTTTTAGGACCTAAACCTCCATATAAAACAACGGTACGCAAGTCGGTATATTTAGCAAAAGTGCGAACGTTTTCTTCAATTTGCATAGCCAGTTCACGGGTTGGTGCAATAATTAATGCCCTTGCATCAAGCCCTTGAGCATATTTAAGCTTCATCAGCATGGGTAATACGAATGCTGCAGTTTTTCCGGTTCCGGTTTGAGCAACGCCCATAATATCCTGTCCGGATAAAATTGGCATAATTGCTTTTTGCTGAATAGGTGTTGGCATGGTATAACCCGCATCCGCAACACCATTTAATATCTGTCGGTTCAGCTTAAAGTCTTCAAAAGATTGTGGCATGGGGCAAAGATAAGGTTTTCAGGTTTGGAGTAAGAAATTTAGAATCTTGACTATAAAATTTAACATTTTAATACCGAAATTGCAGCAATTTAAAAGCAAAATCTAAATTTCCGATGCCCTCAATCCTGATTAAAGCAGCTACAATAATAAACGAAGCCCGTCAATTTGTTGGCGATGTATTTATTAAAGATGGATTTATTGATCGTATTGCTTCGCAAATAAATATAAAAGCAGATAAAGAAATTAATGCAGAAGGATTGTATCTCCTGCCGGGATGCATTGATGACCAAGTGCATTTTCGTGAGCCAGGATTAACACATAAAGCAGATATTTTTACTGAGAGCAGAGCTGCAGTAGCTGGTGGAATTACCTCGTTTATGGAAATGCCAAACACTATTCCAAATGTACTGACACAAAAATTGCTGTCAGATAAGTATGAAATTGCTTCTCAAAAATCTCTTTCGAATTATTCTTTTTACATGGGAGCCGGGAATGATAATCTGGAAGAAGTACTAAAAACAGATGCGCAAAATGTATGTGGTATAAAAATTTTTATGGGATCATCTACCGGAAATATGCTGGTAGATAATGAAAACACGCTGGAAGAGATTTTCTCGAATACGCCTATGCTTATTGCCACACATTGCGAAGATGAAACAACCATTAAGGCAAACTTGAAACGTTTTAAAAATAAATATAAAGATCGTATAACACCAGAAATGCATCCGCTGATACGAAGTGCCGAAGCGTGTTATAAATCTTCATCCTTTGCAGTTAACCTGGCTAAAAAGCATAATTCAAGATTGCATATTTTACATATTTCTACCGCTATTGAAACAGGGCTCTTCAATAATACTATTCCTCTTTCGCAAAAAAGAATTACTTCCGAAGCCTGTATTCATCATCTTTGGTTTTCGGATGCAGATTATGCAGAAAAAGGAAACTGGATTAAATGGAATCCGGCAATAAAATCAGCGCAGGATCGGGATGCCATATTTCAGGCAGTTTTAGATGATCATATTGATGTAATTGCAACAGATCATGCGCCACATACTATCGAAGAAAAATCACAACCGTATTTACAATCGCCATCCGGCGGACCATTAGTACAACATGCTTTATTAGCGATGCTGGATTTTTATCATCAGGGAAAGATTACGTTAGAAAAGATTGCAGAAAAAATGGCTCACAACCCCGCTATTTGCTTTCAGGTCGAAAAGCGGGGTTTTATTCGTGAGGGTTATTGGGCAGATCTGGTATTGATTGATCTGAACAAATCTCAACCAGTAAATTCTAAAAATATATTATCAAAATGTGGTTGGAGTCCGTTTGAAGGACATCAATTTAAATCTACTATTGAACATACCATTGTATCCGGGAACCATGTTTGGATGAAGGGTTCTTTTATAAATCAAAATCCGGGAATGCGATTGCGATTCGGAAGAGATGTATAAAGTATATAGTATCAGGTATCAAGACTGACACTCTAGAGAATCTTATTAAGTGTTGGTGTGAACACCCAACACTATTCGGCCATATTTGTCAAATTCATTGGTGAGGACATTAACCACAGAATGGAATTTTGATCGTTCTCTGTGGCGATTATATTTTAAACTAATTTATTTTTGTATTTCAATTTTGGGAATTGCTGTTTTGCTCATTGCATTTATCAACACTTTTCTATCACTAGCTAAAGCTGTTAAAAATTCTTTTGTAGAAGGCTTCGCACCTTCATAAACTCTTTTGCTAAATGTGGTTAACACTAAACACTTTTTGCCTGTAGATAACTGTTGCATTTGATAACGATATACATTCCATTCTGTAATTGTACCTTCGCTCAATACAAAATCCAGCATATATTCTCCTGTTTTTTTATTCTCAATGCTTTCATAATTAACCAGAGAGTCGCTGGCTTTTCTTGCTTCTAATTCTTTAACCTTAGCTGATAATGCATCTTTAGCTGAAAGATCTCCTACCACAACTTCTAATATCACCATTTCGTGATATTTTTCAACATCTTCATTTGCTGTTATATACTCTTGCTTATAGTAAGTATCACTTGGGTGTGAGCTCCATGCTAATGAATACTCTTTTCCATTAAAATCAAAAGAGTTTGAAGTTGTTAAATAATTTTTCACTTGAGTATGTTCCTTATTCGGCTGGTTTTGATCTACAGAATTTACTGTATCTCTTTTCTCCTTTGTAGCCTGGCTATTAGTACAAGATAACATCAGGATAGAAGATAAACTTAAAATGGTTTGCTTTAAAATTGTCATACAGTTTAAGTGATTAAGTTAATATAGTTATTTTTAATGTATACACGTTTTTAATATATTAAATAGGGGCATTAAAACAGGTTACTTAAGTAACTCACAAATGTAACGGATTTACTGTTTATAAAAGGCCAGGTATTATTTATTTACCTGTATCTGTCGAATTGTTAATGAGTATACCACAATATTATTTACCAAATTGGAACATAGGCAATGCAGTGTGCAGCACAGTACTTCCGACTTTGGAAGGTAGGCAATGCAGTATGGTATTCTATTATTCTTACAGCAAAAAATTGTCATACCTGGGTTAATACAAACAGTTTTATTTCAGAATGATTCTAAACTAAGTACATTTGCCTCTTGTTGAAGAAGTGTTATGGCCAAAGTATCAATCAATATTGCAACTGGTTCTGTCCAGAAAGAAGAGATAATTGTAGGAATAGATCTGGGAACAACCAATAGCTTAGTTGCTTTTATTAATCCGGAAGGAAATCCGCAGGTGATAAATGATATGGGAAAAGGTATACTCGTTCCTTCAATCGTTCATTTTCATCCGGATGGAAGTGTCATTGTAGGTAATGAAGCTAAGGAGTATTTAATTTCTGATCCTCAAAACACTATTTTTTCAGTAAAACGATTGCTTGGCCGTTCTTTCAATGATATTGAAAATCATAAAGATCTTTTTTCATACAAAATCATTGATGACGATACAGAAAGTCTCGTAAAGATAAAAGTGGGTGATAAATTTTACACGCCCATTGAACTTTCCGGAATGATCTTAAAAGAATTAAAAGATCGGGCTGAACATGCACTAAAAACTTCGGTTAACAGGGCTGTAATCACCGTTCCGGCTTATTTCAATGATAGTCAGCGCCAGGCTACCCGCGATGCCGGGAAACTTGCCGGTTTGGATGTTTTACGAATTGTAAATGAACCCACAGCTGCAAGTTTAGCTTATGGTATAGGTTTGAATCCGAATGAAGAGAAAATCATAGCAGTCTATGATTTGGGTGGTGGAACATTTGATGTATCTATCTTAAAAATTCAAAATGGGATTTTTGAAGTATTATCCACCAATGGTAATACCTTTTTAGGTGGCGATGATTTTGACCAGGCCATAGTAAACTATTGGATGGGACAAAATAACTTAGTTGGGATGATTCATGAATCATCCTTACATCAATCATCCTTACAACAGGCACTACGTTTAAAAGCCGAAGAAGCTAAAAAAGCACTAAGCACCCAAAATATATTCAATGGTTTTGTTGGTGAAATCCCTTGTGCTATCACTAGAATAAAGTTTGAAGAATTAATATCTGATAAAGTTCAGCAAACCATCACCTGTTGTAAAAATGCTTTACAGGATGCAGGTTTAACCATTCAGGATATCCAGGAAGTAGTAATGGTTGGAGGTTCTACCCGGACTCCGCTTGTAAAGCAACAGGTTTCAGAATTCTTCCAAAAACCGGTTCACGATCAAATAAACCCGGATGAAGTGGTTGCTTTAGGTGCAGCCATTCAATCTGATATTTTAGCTGGTAATCGTACCGATATTCTATTATTGGATGTTACCCCGCTCTCTTTAGGAATTGAAACCATGGGAGGTTTGATGGAAATAATCATCCCAAGAAACTCAAAAATACCAACTAAGGCCGGAAAACAATATACTACTTCTATTGATGGCCAGGTGAATATGAAAATTGCTGTTTATCAGGGAGAACGGGATTTAGTAAAAGAAAATAGAAAACTTGCTGAGTTTGATCTCAAAGGTATCCCTCCTATGCCTGCCGGGTTTCCAAAAGTGGATATTAACTTTTTACTGAACGCTGATGGCATTTTAACAGTCCAGGCTGTGGAATTAAGATCTGGCATAAAACAAGAGGTGGAAGTAAAACCAACCTATGGTTTAACCGATAATGAAGTTGAAAAAATGTTGATGGATAGCATTCAAAATGCGAAAGAAGATGTGAGCCAGCGAATGCTAATCGAAGCCCGTACCGAAGGCGAACAAATGGTTTATACAGCAGAAAGATTTATTGAAAAGAATAAGGAATACTTTTCTACCCCGGAAATTACGAATACCCTAAAGCTCATTGAAACATTAAAAACAACTTTAACTTCGGGTAATAAGGATCAGATCCTAAGACGAATTGATGAGTTAAATGAATTTACCCGCCCCTTTGCAGAACGCTTAATGGATCAGGCTATTTCTACCGCAATGAAAGGTAAAGCAATAGAATAATAATTTGTGGGGATAATTCATGAATTATCCCCACAAATTACAATCATTAATTATTTTTCTCTGCCTTCCATCGCTTCGCGAATAGTTTCTTCTTCACGCAAGGCATCGATATTATTTTTCTTTCCATAAGTATCTTTTGCTTCTTCGAAAGAGGCTAATATCTCTGCAATCTTATCTAGATTATCTGCTACATTTTGATGCATTTCAGGTAAAATACGATCCAGCGTTTTATTGCCTAATTCAATATTATCAACTTCTATCTTTCCAATTTTTTGAACTATGCCCGTTTGACTATTCTTTAGATCTTCAAGCTCGTGGGTTATCTTTTCCATCAAGTCGAATTTTTTTAACTTATCCATGCTATTTGCTTTAAATTAATATACTTATACATGAAGCATAACAATTACTCGGCCAGTAGGAGTTCATAAGTTAAAATAGATAATAATATAGAAGGAATTTAATGTTTTAAGAGCTTGGCCACATACTTTCCAATAATATCAAACTCCAGATTTACGGTAGACCCTATATATAGTTGTTGAAAGTTGGTATGTCTAAAAGTATAAGGAATAATAGCCACAGAAAAGCTATTATCTAAAGAGTTAACTACAGTTAAACTAACGCCATTTATACACACAGATCCTTTTTCTACCGTTATGTTTCCTATGGAAGGATCATATTCAAAGGTGTATTTCCAGCTTCCGGCTAATTCTTTAAAAGTGGTACATTTAGCGGTTTGATCTACATGGCCCTGAACAATATGGCCATCTAAACGCCCATTCATTTGCAGACAACGTTCCAGGTTAACCAGATCACCTATTTTTAGTTGCCCAAGATTGGTTTTGGTAAGTGTTTCGGCAATAGCCGTCACCGTATGTTTTCCATCGGCTAAAGCCACAACAGTTAAACAAACTCCATTATGAGCTACAGATTGGTCTATTTTCAACTCATCAGAAATTCCTGAAGCAATGGTTAAATGAAGATTTCCCTGATCTTTTTGAAGATCAATAACCTGACCTAAAGTTTCTATTATTCCGGTGAACATTTTTAAAATAATATTTAGTATATAGTATCAAGATATTCATAAATCTAATATTCTTTCCTATTCTTTTTCCAGTTTGATGCAGCCATATCCGCAGAAGTAACAGGATTAGTATTAGATTTTTTCTGTATTAGAGATGCCCCTACAAAAGCCGCAATCATCGCTTCCTCTTCACTCCCCTCATTTAATAAGTTTGCAGTGAAATGCTTGGCTACAAAGTGAGTATCAAAATTGCCGGATACAAAGGCTTCATGCTGCATCACAAATTTTCCAAAACCCAAAGTTGTTTCAATTCCGGTGATCTGGTATTCATCAATAGCACGTATCATTCTTTCAATGGCCTCTTTGCGGTCTTTGCCATAGGTAATTAGTTTGGCAATCATTGGATCATAATAGATTGGAATCTCCATACCTTCTTCAAAACCATCATCCACCCGCACTCCAGGGCCTTTTGGTGTTCTGTATGTTTGCAACATGCCAATATCCGGCAGGAAATTAGTTGCCGGATCTTCCGCATAAATCCGAACTTCAATGGCATGTCCTGTAATTTTAAGATTCTCCTGATTAAAGCTTAATTTTTCACCACGTGCAACACGAATTTGCTCTTTTACCAGATCAATACCTGTTATCATTTCTGTTACCGGATGCTCCACCTGCAAACGGGTGTTCATTTCCAGAAAGAAAAAATCAAGGTTCTCATCCAGTATAAATTCTACCGTACCGGCACCTGTATAATTGCAGGAACGTGCTACATCTACAGCACATTCTCCCATTTTCTGTCTTATTTCCGGAGTTAATATAGAAGATGGCGCTTCTTCAATTACTTTTTGATGCCGGCGCTGAACAGAACAATCCCGCTCAAATAAATGCACAATATTACCATGCGTATCTCCTAAAACCTGTATTTCAATATGTCGCGGAGAAGAAACATAGCGTTCTATAAAAACTGAACCATCGCCAAAAGCAGATGTAGCTTCTGAGACAGCTAAATCCATTTGCTCCTCAAAATCCTCTACTTTTTCAACAATGCGCATCCCTTTACCTCCGCCACCGGCAGCAGCTTTAATCAGAATTGGAAAACCTACTTCCACAGCTCTTAGTTTTGCTTCTGCGATGTTTGTGATAGCCTCTTCCGTACCCGGAACCATTGGGATATTATATTTTAATGCAGCAGCTTTCGCGGACAGCTTATTACCCATAACTTCCATGGCTTCCGGTGAGGGGCCGATCAATATAATACCAGCTTCTTTAACCTGCCGGGCAAAAGCGGCATTTTCAGATAAAAATCCGTAACCGGGATGAATAGCATCTGCACCTGTTTGTTTGCAGGCATTAATAATTTTATCAATAACGAGATAAGATTGGTTAGACGGTGCCGGGCCAATACAAATTGCTTCATCTGCGTATCGAACATGTAAGGCATTACGATCAGCTTCAGAATAAACAGCCACTGTTTTAATGCCCATTTCACGGGCCGAACGCATGACTCGCAAAGCAATTTCTCCGCGATTAGCTATGAGGATTTTCTTCATTGATGCAAATGTAATGGTTTCTGATAATTAGGCACAGAATATCCTAATCTTAATAAAGAGATAGGATAATTTATCATTATTATATTTGCATGAAGATGAATAAAAAATTCCATTTAAGTGATTATAGTCTTTTTACAGGGATAGGAAGTATCCTTTTGCTTATTGGATTAGGCTTATTATGTTGGAATTATCAGCTAAAATCTAAAGGTAAGCAGGTTATAGGTATTGTTACTGAATTGGAACAAGATGCAGAAGGAGCATTTTCACCTGTTATATCCTATTACCAAAATGGAAAACAATATACCCATCACTCCATTACTTACTTAAATCCTTCTGCTTTTAGAGTTGGTGAGAAGGTTTCACTTTATATTGATCCTAACAATCCTGGTTATGCAACATTAGGTGGTATTTATGATTTAATTGCCGCATTCACATCTACTATTATAGGATCTATATTGTTATTAGGGACTTTAATTGCATATCGCATTAATCAGCGGAAAGCTAAATTTCAAAAACAGATAATTTAAAGATTCTGATTTAGATATTTCTTTTTATATATTCATCTTTAAGTATGGAGAATATAATAGAGTCTTCGTATTTATTATCTGTATAATAGTGCTGCCTTAATGTTCCTTCTTCCATAAATCCTAACCCCTTAACCAGTTTTAAAGATGGCTCATTTTGGGGGCTAATTAATGCTTCAACCCTGTTTAAGTTCATTTGTTCAAACCCAAATGCGAGTATTGGTTTAATTACTTCAGTCATGAAGCCCTGCCTTTTAAACTTTCCCTCTAAAAGGTTATATCCCATTTCAGCTCTATAATGTATAAGCATCCAGTTATGATAACCGCACCGTCCTATAATTTTATCATTTAACTTATCAATTAATTGAAAATATTTGAAAGATCTCTTAAATCCTGTTAAGCCCTCGGTATATTTTGCTCTTTCAGTTTCCAGTTCATCAAAAGATGAAAGACCTAAAAACTCTATAATTTCTTCGTCATTAGCAGACGAAAAAAGAGAATTTAATATATCAGGATTAATTTCCTTTAACCACAGTCGCTGGGTTTCTAAAATAATACTTTTAGGTATATCATGTATCATTAATGCACTTTCTTTAGAACTTCTATGCCATAATCAACCATTTCTGAATTAATATCCAGATGAGTTACAAACCGGATCATCTGCTTTCCAAATGTATTACACTTCACTCCCATATGATTTAGCTTTTCAACAAATTCTTCAGGATTATGCTTTGTATCCAGTTCAAAAATCACAATATTGGTATCAACCGGCATGATGCTTTTCACATAATACTGTTCCTGTAAAGCTGCACCTAATGCTTTAGCAAGCTGATGATCTTCCTTTAAACGATGAACATGATGATCTAAAGCATATATTCCTGCTGCCGCTAAAAATCCTGCCTGGCGCATTCCTCCGCCTAATACTTTGCGAATGCGTTTTGCTTGCAAAATTGTTTCTCTGCTCCCTAATAAAACAGATCCAACGGGTGCTCCTAATCCTTTGGATAAGCAAATAGAAATTCCATCAAATAAGTGCCCGTAATCTTTAGCATAATCTCCTGTTTCTGCCAATGCATTAAAAATACGAGCGCCATCTAAATGAAGTTTAAGGTTCTTTAATTTGCATACATGATAAATAGGCTCTATTTGTTCTAATGTATAATAGCTTCCACCTCCGCGATTTACCGTATTTTCTAAAACAACCAAACTGGTTTTGGGATAATGAACGTTATCCGGATTGATATTCGGTTCGATCAATTCTGGAGTTAATCTTCCTCGGTCACCATATAATAAACGTACAGAAGCCATAGAATTAAAAGCAATTCCACCTCCTTCGTAGCGATAAACATGTGCGGTTTCATCACACATCACTTCATCCATTGGTTGAGTGAAGCATTTAATAGCAATCTGGTTAGTCATGGTTCCGGAGGGACAAAATATGCCAGCTTCCATCCCAAATAGATGAGCAGTTTTTTCTTCAAGAGCATTCACTGTTTCGTCTTCACCAAATACATCATCACCCACTTTTGCATTCATCATAGCCTCAAGCATTCCTGCAGTTGGCTTGCTTACGGTATCGCTACGCAGATCAATAATCATTTTTTCTTTATTTATTTTGCTAAAATAATTGTTTTTACTAGCACTATTTAAATATCCACTTATAAAAATTAGGAAATTCACGATGCCAGAACCATTCACTGTGTTTGCCATCCTCCGATACCTTATAATACAGATTTTCTTTGCTTATCCTTTTTTGAAGTAAAATTTCATACATACATTTCATATCTGGTATCATAGTGTCGCCTTCTAAACTTCCGGCCACAAAATATATTCGTGAGGAGGATAATTTTTTAGATGAGATGTAATTCATTAGTTCGGGAGTTATCCATAATGCTGGTGAAAAAATTCCTACATTACCAAATATTTTTGGGTATTTAGCTAAAGCATATAAAGAAATGATGCCTCCCATAGAGCTTCCTGCAATAGTTGTATTTTTTGCATCTGCTTTAGTTCGATAGTGTGCATCAATATGCGGTTTTAGCGTGTTAGCCAAAAAATCTACATAATCATCACCGCGGCCTTTACCAAATTTTTCATTCTTATAAGGATTGTATTCCGTTAAACGGTATTGATCCCCATGATCTACCCCTACTATAATAACCATCGGTTTTTTTAAGTTTGCCAGACTATCCAATATTTCATCTACCCCCCATTCTCCATATCCGGAAGTATAACTATCAAATAGGTTTTGGCCATCATGCATATAAATAACTGGATAGTATTTTTTTGAGTTTTCATAGCCTTGTGGTAAATAAATCCACACTCTACGTTTTCGGTCAAGTTGAGGCATATAAAATGCAGTATCAATTATTTTAACTTGTTTACTTGCTGTATGAGTTCTAGGTTGAGGTTTAAAATTATCCTGCCATTGCGATATATTAAGTGTGATAAGAGTATCATTCTTAAGCACAATAGTATGATTAGCAACAGGCTTTCCATTTATTGTGCTTTCCACGGTTTCCCAACTACCGCGTGTAACTTTAAATTCATATATACCAGCATTAGCCTGGATATTTAATACATACTTACCTGGAGAAATTTGTTTAAAGTGAAAATTATCATCAGATGGATTCCAGTTGTTTAGACTGCCTACAAAAAAAAGAGATGCTTTAGCTGGCATTAAAGATTCTTGAGCATTAACTTCTAAACATATTTTTTTAATCTGTCCTTTTATAATAAAAGGGAATAAAACAACTATAATTAAGAAGAAGACTGAACAATTTTTCATGGGTTAAATTTTAACTCGTATGTATTTTATACACATGTTCTGTTTTTGTTAAAAAAATAAGATTAAATGTAGAATATACATCTCTAAATATAGTCAGTTTAAAATTGTACTTAGTTATTTAAATTAATTTCCAAAAAATTGGTTTACAGTATTTTATGGAATAAAATTAGTATAACTAAAAGAATATTTTTATTGTATTTCCGAACAATACATAAGTTAAAACTTAAAAAACAAACTAAGTAATATCTTCTCTAAAATTACTTAATATAAAATTTGGAATTCTATTGATTAAGAGTAATTTTAACGTTGATATTTTAACAAAAATTAATTCTAAGCAATTAATCATTAAACTAACCAAAATTTCATGAAAAAAAATTACCTAATTAAACTGAGACTTCTTTGTTTTTTTCTGATGGCTTCTTATGCCGCATCAGCACAAACAGGTAGTATTAGTGGACGGGTGCTGGATGAAACCAACCAGCCATTACCGGGTGCGAGTGTATCTATTGAAGGCACCAATAAAGCAACTCAAACTGATATTAATGGGAAATTCACCTTAACAAATATTAGCGCTGGTAATATCAGCATTGTTATTAAATTTATTGGATATGCTAATCAGAGAAAAACTATCACTTTTAATGGAACATCTGCGAATGTAGATTTCGAATTAAGACCATCTGCATCTAATTTAGATGAAGTGGTGGTTGTCGGTTATGGCACTCAAAAACGCAGGGAAATAACAGGTGCTATTACTAAAGTAGATGGCAGTAAAATTGCAGGAACCCCTTCCCCTTCTTTTGAATCCGCTTTAGCTGGAAAAGCTGCAGGAGTTCAGGTAACAACTGGATCAGGATTAGCCGGTTCTTCAGCTCAAATAAGAATTAGAGGTATCGGTTCTATATCCGGTGGTGGCGAACCATTATATGTTATTGATGGCATTCCAATGACATCAGATATTTTTTCTGGAGCTGGCGCAAATTCTGACTATAGAGTTCGCTCTGGGTTTAACCAAAACCCTTTGGCTACATTAAATCCCAATGATATCGAATCTGCTGATATCTTAAAAGACGCAGGGGCAGCAGGTATTTATGGATCTAGAGGAGCTAATGGTGTTATTTTAATTACTACTAAAAAAGGAAAGTCTGGTAAACCTCTATTTAATTTCTCAACTAAAGTAGGTATAGCAAATGCGGCTTATAAACCTAAAGTAACTAATAGTTCAGAGTGGTTGCAACTCAGACAGGAAGCATGGGAAAATGATGGAAATACAGGCTTAGCCCCATTACCTGCTAATATAACATGGGATCAGGCACAATCAACCAATACAGATTGGTGGGACTTGACAACTCGTACTGCTATAACACAAGAATATAATTTTTCTGTATCAACCGGCGGAAAGAAACTAAAAACCTTCCTTAGCACTTCATATAGTAATAATCCTACCTATGTTGTTAAAAACAGTTATGACCGTTTAAGTTTTCGTGGAAACTTTGATTATTCTTTCTCTAATAAGTTAAGTGTAAATTTATCCTCGAGCTGGGCTCAGGGAACTAATAACCGGGTATTTGCTGCCTGGTCTGGTGGTATTGGTGATGCTATGTCTGGTGCATTACCTATTTATCCCGTTAAGGTTGATCCTGCTACAAATAGTGGTAATCCTTACTTTTTTAAGGGTGCAAATCCGGTAAGAACTAATGATAACACAGATTGGAGAACATTAGATACCAGGAGCATTACTAATTTATATTTAAACTATTCTCCAGTAAAAGACTTGACTCTTAGACTTGGAGGAGGGTATGATTATAATGATGTTTTACAAGATAGGTATCAGAGTAAATTTATAATAGACCAAGCGAATCCAACAAATGGTGAAGTACTAAGATGGCCTGTTTGGGTAAGCAATTATAATACAAATGCAACTGCAACGTATAATTTTAAATTTACTGAAAAGCATAAGTTTACAGCTTTAGCAGGTGTTGAATATCAACAATCAAAAACAAAGCTATATAATTCTATTACGCTATTTGGAGCAGATGCAACAAATTCATTTTATAATGATCCATCTTTACTAAGCAATCCAAATACAAAAATATATTTCCCGAATCCTGATCTTACTGGTGATGACCGTTTAACTAACCCGGATGGCAGATGGTCATTTGCTTCTGTTTTTGGTAGATTAAACTATACATTTAATGACAAATATGTATTACAGGCATTAGCACGTACAGATGGTTCCTCACGCTTTGGACCTAATAATAAATATGGGTTTTTTCCGGCAGTTTCTGCAGCCTGGTTAGCGAGTGAAGAATCATTCATCAAAGATATATCATGGATATCTGCATTAAAACTTAGGGCCAGTTATGGAATAACAGGAAATGCAAATATTCCTTCAGACAGATGGCGATCTTATTACAAATCTGGTCAAGGAACTTATGGTGGTAGTTCAATTATATATCCAACCCAACTAGAAAATCCTGATTTAAAATGGGAAGATATACGTAGTGTTGATTTAGCCTTAGAATTTGGTTTTTTCAAGGATAGAATAAGTGGTGAAATATCTTACTATGATAAACAAACAACAGATGCTTTACTAAACATTACATTGCCTGATCATACTGGCTTTGCTGACCAAATAAGGAATTTGGGTAAAATCAGTAATAAAGGATTGGAATTTACTTTAAATACACGCAATGTTATAAGCAAAGATTTTAGCTGGACTACTAACTTTAATATTACCAGCAATGTGAACAAAATTCTTGACGTTAATAATTTGCCTTCAGAAGCAATTGCAGGTGGAACAAATGATACCCGCGTTATTGTTGGCTACCCCGTAGGAACAAATTTCTTAGTCCGTTATTATGGCGTTGATCCTGCCGATGGTAATCCTATCTGGTTAGATAAAGAGGGCAATAAAACCAAAAATTATAGCATAGATAATCGTGTAGCCGTAGGGAAAGTAACTCCTGATTTTTCCGGAGGTCTAACTAATACTTTTAAATTCAAAGGATTTGAACTTTCTACATTATTCACTTTTGTACAGGGTGTAAGCCTCTGGGATAATTCTGCTAAATTTCAATTCCAAGGAGCTTCAGCAGGTCAAAATTGGGTAGTTAGAAAAGATTTATTAGACCGATGGAGAAAGCCGGGCGATATAGCTGCTTATCCTCGGCTTTATTACAGTTCTGCAAATTCATATCCTGGTGTTACTGCCAGTTACCTATTTAACTCTACTATGTTTTTATATGATGGTTCTTATATCAAACTTAAAGAGACAACTCTAGCCTATAATTTATCAGGTGAATATTTACAAAAACTTAAAATAAGTAATGCCAGGTTCTTCTTAACAGGTATAAATTTATTAACGTTTACTAAATATCCAGGCGGTGATCCGGAAGTTGCCAGAGATTATGAAAATGCGACCGATCGTAATCTTAGCCCTAACGTTACTTATTTAACACCTCCTCAGCAAAGATCATTTGTACTTGGTGTAAATCTTACTTTCTAATTTAGAAGATATCAACATGAAAAAAATAAAAAAATATATTTTCCCTGTCATTGCAGTTGGTACATTCCTACTCACACAAAGTTGTGAAAAAGTACTGAATTATGATCCAATTGGTGGTATAGCAAAGGATAGTGTTTTCAAAAGTGAGGCTAATGTTAAGTCTTTATTGAATTCCATATATACTGTTTTAGGAGCTTCTACCTGGTATAGTGGGCAAGTACAACAATTTAATGACCTTTTGGGTGATGAATTTTTTGGACAGCAACTGGGTTCTACTAAGGGAGAAATTTTTAACAGAAATACCAGTATATTTAATAGTGATATTGGAAACTTTCATAAACAACCCTACATTGGTATACAACGTGCCAATCAGGTATTAGAAAATTTGGCTATTATTTCTGATGCTTTTAGAAATAATGCAGAAGGGCAGGCCAAACTATTAAGAGCTTTAGGACATTTTGACCTGGTAAAATTATTTGCACAACCTTATGGTTTTACTGCAAATAATTCGCATCCCGGCATTGTGCTAAGAACTACTACCAGTACAGAAAGTTCTGCTCCAAGAGCTACAGTGCAACAAGTTTATGACCAAGTTATTGCTGACTTAAAAGATGCAGAAGCAAAACTTCCTGATGCAAACGGCGTATACCCTACCAAATGGGCTGCAAAAGCATTGTTAGCACGTGTTTATTTTCAAATGAATAAATTTCAGGAAGCCTATACTTATGCTAATGATGTATTAACTAATGGGAAAAGCACCAAAGGAAAAACTTTTTCGCAAATTGACTTTACCAATTTGTCTTATGTAGATCGTTTCTCTGTAGCCGGTTCAGAAGAAAGCATATTTGAAATAGCTAATGAGCTGAATCTTGGAGCAAGATCTGATGATTATAGAAATCGTTATCTCTCCACAGGTGGAAGCCCTGAAATGAAATTAGCAAATAGTATTTTCATTGCTAATACCACTAATGTAAATGATAACAGAGGGACTATATGGTATAGTGCAGGCACTTCAACAGATTTTAAATTATTAAAGAAATTTGATGTGCAAGGATTTAGAACTCCGGTAATTCATTTTACAGAAATGAAATTAATACGTGCAGAAGCAGCAGCAGAACTTAATCAAAATTTAAATGTAGCGGTTTCAGACATTAATGATATAAAGACCAGAGCTTATGGTGTAACTGCTGTATTGGTTCCAGGAAATGCCTCTGCAACTCTTATTCGTGATGAGGTAAGATCAGAGCGTGAAAAAGAATTAATTGGCGAAGGTGACAGAGATCAACAAATAAAAAGAATAGGTGCTAAAGGTGAATCTTCTTTCTCCAGAGGAGCGCCCTGGAATTGCAATGGTATGATTCTTCAGTTTCCTGGTTCAGAAATAAATTTAAATCCTGCTTTCGTAAAAAATCCGGAAGGTGGTTGTAATTAATCCTAAATTTTAATCATTATGAAAAAATTAACATATTTCTACTTTCTCTCTCTAATTATAATATTGGCTTCCTGTAAGCCTAATGAAATTAAAGATATAGGAGAAGCAAGACAGGTCATTAAAAGTATGGCAGGGACCTGGAGTTTAACTACTGTACAACAAGTGGATGAATTTGCTAAAGCACAATTATTTCCTTATAAAACGCTTGATCTGACTAATCTTTATGCCTATAAGGATATGAAGATAACGTTTAATATTAATGAAAGTAATCAGCCTACTACTTTTAGTATTGTATATGGTAATTCACCTAAATTCATTAAAGTATTATCCGGCAACTGGACTGTAAATAATTTGGATGCACCTTCTAAAATTACTTTTACCAGTGGTGCTTCCACAGATGAAATCAGCATTGGGAATTATGCTAATTTTGATCTGAATCAACTGCAATTAGTTGTAAAAAGATACCAGGTAGATAGCAAAGGCAACTCCAAATTAGTTTTATCCAACAATTATTATTTCAAAAAATAAATATCATGAAAAAAGTATATAAATTATTCGTTTTTGCAGCTTTTTGCATGATATCGATACATGCCTCGGCTCAAAAAGCACAAGTCAAATCAACTTTAATCCCCGGAGTTTTTACTCCTGAAGATGAAGTAATATTAGAAGTAGATGTAGCTGGAACTACACTATCTGGCAAAGAAATTTATATTTGGGCCTTTGTGGATGGTGTGGGAGATTCAAAAGTAAATACTGCCTTCAACAATTCTCCTGAAGAGGCAAAATTTACACTTGTTTCTCCAGATAAATGGCGCTATACATTTACAGGCACAAGCTTTTTTAATAAAGCTTCTTCAGAGCTAGTAAATAAGCCTTTTGGATTTTTAGTGAAAACCAAGGACGGAACAATTCAATCTGAAGATTATAGACCAGCAAAGTTCTCTCCTGTTCTCTTTGTTCCTTCCCTATTCCGGAATTTTCCAATCAGACTGAGCCAGTATGATGCAGTTTCAATCTTTCTAGATCAGCAATATGGTACTACTCCGGAAACTCAACGCTTTACTCCTACTACTATTAATCTGAAGCTATTTGATGATACAAATACGCAGGTTGATATAGACAAGACAGGTTTACCTGTTGTAAAGCAAGCTGATGGCTCTTATGGTTATACCTTTATACCCAACATATTATTCACTGTTCCGGATGGGAAAAAACTAAGTAAAGTGAGTTTTACATTCTCGGGAACTACACTAGATGGTAATGGAGCCGCAATACCATACACTTCTGAATCGGGTGATGTTATATTCCTTGATCTTAAATAATTAAAATGATGAAAAAGATATTTAGCTTATTACTAGTTGCCACAATCGCAATTTCAGGCTGTAAAAAAACAGATTTTGATCTGGATGCAAAAGGTGAAGCATTAAATGGCTTTAGCTTAAAAAGTCCTTCTACTAATACTATACTTGTTCTTAACTCGGCCACTCCCACTGCCTCTATTGTAATGGAATGGACTGCTGCAATGCCTGGTGTTGAAACAAAGCCTACCTATAAATGGATAGCCGCTTTAAAAGGAGGTAATTTAGATACTCCATATTTAGAGATAGTTTCTGATAATGCTGGTGCAAGCACTACCCTTACTTTAACACAAAAAGCACTAGATGATGCTTTAAAAGCTAAAGGTATAGCCGAAGGAATAAAAACTGATTTAATATGGTCGGTAAGTGCAGATAATGGTTCTGTAAAAGTAAGGGCAGGCCAAACCTTTAATATTTCTGTTACACGCTTTGGTGATGGGGTTTCGAATTTTAAATTATATGGCCCTTTATCATCAAATAATGTGATAGAAATTAATCCAAATTCAACTAATGAATCATTTAAGTTTAAGTGGCAAAAGTCATTTCCTGGAAAAGTGGGCAACCCGGTTACTTATACCATAAAATTTGTAAAAGAAGGTGAAAGCTTTAATACACCTCTAATAGAATTCGCTTCAGACAATAGCGGATCTGATTCGACATTCACTGTTAACTATAAAGATATTGATGTAGCATTAACAACTGCTGGTTTGGCTGATCAGGCTACTCCTGCAAAATTACAATGGACAGTTGAAGCTAAATCAGGCGCATTTACCAAATTTTCTGATTATACCAATCAGTTAAATATTACCAGGGAAGTTAAAATGTTTTTAGTAGGTGGTGATACACCAATAGGATGGAATCCTGATAAAGCTATTCAAATGATAGCTGATCAGTCTAATCCTGGGACTTTCTTTGCTTATGTTAAGCTAACTAATGGTAATGGTGGATTTAAATTTATAAATCAACAAGAATGGCCGGGTGGAGCTCTTAATTCAAGTGACTGGGGTATGAAACCAAGCACACCCGGGACTGCACAGGAACAGAATGAAGATAATATAGAAGGTTATGGTCCTACAGGGGTTTATCGTGTAACATTTGATCAGAAAAATCTGAACTACTATGTAGAATCTGGCAAAGGACGAATGGGAGCTGTAGGTGGTGCAACACTTGGAGGTTGGAATCCACCCAATGTATTCCCTACTCAAGGTTTATTTTATGTAAGTGCTAACAAATTCCTAGGCTTTATTAATTTACAAAGTGGAAATGAATTTAAGTTTATTGATAACGATTCCTGGCCAAATGGTGGCGGGCCTGTAAATCAAACCCGTGATTATGGTAAAGGGGCTACTGCTGGTTCTATGCTTGAAACGAATGAAGGCAATTCTAATTCGCCTGCAGCTACTGGTGATTATCGTTTAATCTGGGATGGCACCGATGTGAAAAATTTAAAATATTCTATCACTAAAGCTTCAGTATACTTAATTGGTAGTGCTACTGTGGGTGGATGGAATAATGATGCCGCACAAAATGACACGGAACGCCCTCCAATGACCTATCAGGGAAATGGACAATGGACTGCAACTACAGGTTTAGTAGCAGGAGAAGTTAAATTTATTGTAGAAAAAGGTAGCTGGGATTACAATTATGGTGGTAAGAATGGCTTAATTACAGGCGACAATATTGCTATACCAGTGGATGGAAGCTATACGATCACTTTAGATGAAGTTGCCGGAACTTATACAGTTACGCAAAATTAATCAAAAAAGATTTATACCTCAAAAAATCTCGCTTCAAAAAGCGGGATTTTTTTTTACCAGAGAGGTAAGTGTTATTTGTACAACAAGTAAAAAGCTTTACATTTAGAAAAAATATAGAAAAACATGATCATAATTGCAGATGGAGGATCAACAAAGACCAACTGGTGCTTACTAAATGAGGCAGGTCAAAAGATTTATTTTAATACAGAAGGTTATAACCCTTATTTTTCAAGTACAGATTATATTATTAAATCTCTTAAAGAGGGCTTACCTACTGATCTGAAATTAGATAACATACTTGAAGTAAATTATTATGGTGCTGGATGTTCTACATCTGCAAAAGCAAAAATTGTAGAAAATGCCATGAAAGCTGTTTTTACAAGTGCTAAAATTAATATAGGCCATGATCTGTTGGCTGCTGCACGTGCCTTATTGGGTACAACTAAAGGTTTTGCCGCTATTTTAGGTACCGGAACAAATACCTGTGTTTATGATGGTAAAACCATTACACATAATATTGATTCCTTAGCCTATATCCTTGGAGATGAAGGAAGCGGATGCTATATGGGTAAAAAAATAGTAGCTGATTACATGCGTGGATATATGCCCGAAGTAGTAAGAGAGCGATTTTGGGAAACCTATAAATTAAGTCCGGAAGAGATTACGGATATCGTTTATACCAAACCCTTAGCTAACCGCTTTTTAGCAGGCTTCAGTAAGTTTATTTATGATAATAATGTGCATGCCGAATATTCGAGAAATATAGTTAAAACATCATTTGTGGCCTTTTTTGAGAACTTAGTGAGCCATTATCCTAATTATAAAGATTACACCTTTAACTGCATCGGTTCTGTAGGCTATAATTTTAGAAATGTCCTGGAAGAAACAGTAAAGGAGTATGGTATGGAAGTTGGCAAAATCATCCGCTCCCCTATTGATGATTTGGTAAATTATCACATGTTGCAATTTTCATCCAAAAACAAATAAGGGAAATATCGACCCGTTACTAAGGAACAAGTACTAAAATTAAGAAATTATAGACCGTATGCTTATAATTAGAAGAGATTCTACTTAAAAAATGAATTTTTTCTTATTCAGCCAGCGCAAAATAACAATCTGAAGTAAAAAATACTTAAATGAAAAATTTAGGCAAATAAAAAGTCCCATTTCTATTGAAACGGGACTAGATACTACTTGTTTAATTAGTGACTTATTTCAAAAACTGATCAAATGTAAGTGATAAGTAGTACATACCACCAATTTGAGGATTACCAAAAGAAGTTCTGTAATATTTATTAAACATATCAGAACTGCCTAATTTTATTGTTGTTTTATAAGCAGGAAGTTTCAAATTAACCTGACCATCGACTGTACCAAATGCAGGAACCTGGCCAACAGCAAAAGTAGATTGCCATAAAAATGTATCCTGCCAACGGTAATTTAAGTTAAAACCTACGTTTTTAATGATTTCTTTCCGAGCAACACCTAAGTTAAAACGATATTCAGGTGTATTATATTCATCCTGTAAGCCATCGTCTCTTTTCTTAACCAATTTATTATACGTCACGTTACCCGTTAAATTCCATCCATTTAATCTATAATCCAAGCCTAAGCCCCAACCATTCGTTTTAACTTTAGAAGGACTGTTCACTACGGTAGAAAAAATATTAGGCGATGCTAATCCGGCAGGATTACCCGGAGTAGGATTTTGAACTAAAACCAATGTGGAGATAAAATCCTTATAGTTGTTATAATAATAGAATGCATCAACCAATAAATCAGAGGTTAATAACCCTTTATAACCTACTTCATAAGCTTGTACACTTTCCGGCTTAAACTCTCCAAAAGTATAGTCCTTTAATAAAGCCGGGTTCCCTGTTCCGGCAAATTGTTGGAAGCTTTGCAGAGTATATCCTTTATTGGTATTCAGGTTGTATTTATTTAAAGTTTGAGGTAAACCTCCTATTAATTTAGTATTAGCCCGTACCAATAAATCTATATATTGATTTTGAGTGGTTGGATTACGGAAACCGGTTTGATAAGAAACACGGAAATTATTATTGGGTGCAACGGTGAATACTCCTGATATACGTGGAGTAAATTGGCCTTTAAAATTCTCATTCTTATCATATCTAATAGATCCTGTTAGTTTAATTTTATCATCCAATAATTTCTTTCCAATTTGTGCGTAAGAGCCATATTCATTAATACTAATCGGGTTAGTTCCGTCATCAAAAATAGTGCCTCCGGAGTTTAAATCATATGTTCTGTAAGATGCGCCAACAAGTATATCTACCACTTTTATATCAGAAAAGCTATACATTCCTTCATAATGATACAAATTTGATTTATCGTTAAACTTGGCACCTCCACCCGGACCAATGGTTTTAGAGGTGATATCATTTTTAGCAGCATTATATTGATCTGTGCCCGGAACAAAATGAGCAGCACCATTAGCTGAAGCTGCATCTGCAGCAGCTCTGGCCATTTGATGAGCCTGACTTGAAGAAGCGCCTCCTGAAATTGCCCCAACATAATTTCCTATATATTCAGGAAACCATTTGGTACTAACCTTGGCACTTTCATTTAATAAGGAACCCAATGCCGTTGCATTATAGGCATCACCAGATTTCTCCTGTGTGGTATAGCCTCTTAAAAAGAAATTACTGCCTTTTAATTCCAATTTATATTGCCCGATGCTAAAATTTCTAAGTGAATATCTGTCAGAACCTGTATAAACAGATGTACCGGTTCCCCAGTTACCCTGAGCAATCGCTTCAATTTTATCGGTTATTTTATAATTCAATGAGGTGCTTGTTTTAAAACTCTTTGTATCATAATCAACTAAATCATTTTCTGCATATCCTGTTCTGGAGACTGATTGATTTGGAATTATTCCACCGGCTAAACCTAAAAAGAAAGGTTTAGTGGTCGCATTACTTGCTAAAAAACCATTCAATGCAGCTAATTGTGCAGGAACAGCTTTAAAAGCAGCAATTTGAGCTGGCGTAGGAGCTGAAGGTAAACCAGTTGCAGCCTGAACAAAACCAGATGTTCCTCCTGCAACCACAGCATTTGCTACTGTTTTCATATTGGCATTAATCTCATCGCCATAAATATTCACACCATCAAAGTTAGGATCAGAAGCTCGGTCACCACCTTTTGCAACACTATTTAAACGGTCATAATTAGAATAATCCTGAGCATGCCAGTCTTTAGCTTCTATATAAGAGAAATTAGTTTTAAATGCGAATTTATTATTCCAGGCTTTAGCATAACGGATAGCCATATCCTGGAACAAAGCCCGGCCATGTTCATAACCATCTTCATGATTAAAGCCTGCTTTATAATTAGCACTTAAACCCTGGTTGGTAAACGGATTTTTTGAATTTAATAAAAGGGTTCCATTGGTTCCTCCTGCTCCATACAAAGCAGATGATGCACCAGGCAGTAATTCTGCACTTTCTACATCCAACTCAGAAATACCTACAATATTACCTACAGAAAAATTCAAACCAGGTGCCTGGTTATCCATTCCATCTACATATTGGTTAAAACGAGTATTTCCATTGGCATTAAAACCACGGGTATTTATGGATTTAAACGTTAAACTTTGTGCACTGGATTCCACCCCTTTTAAATTTGAAAGTGCATCATAAAAAGATGGAGCCGCCGTTTCACGAATTGCTGCAGCACCCACACGCTCAATAGAAACCGGAGATTCTAAAATACGTTCTGGTGTACGCGATGCCGCTACTACAACTTCCTGCCCTAATATAGACTGCGATTCTAAAGACACATTAAAAGTAGAAGTTGAGCCATTTACAGATTGTTCTACTGTTTTGTAGCCTATATAAGTAACTACAAGTGTAAATGGTACCTTTCCTGAAACGGTTAACGTAAACTTTCCATTGTCGTTGGTAGATACACCTAAAGCTTTGCCTTTAACGGTTATAGCTACACCTGCCAGAGGCTCACTAGTCATTTTGTCTGTAACTATTCCTGAAATGGTGGTGCTTTGAGCAAATACCATGGAAGTTGTTACTACTATCAAAGCCAGAATACAGATTAATCGGGTAAAATTTTTACACATAAATTTTAAGGTTAGTATAATTGATTAAGTTGTTTTTTATTAGGATAAACATAGGATTTATTTTGTCTTTAACAAAAGCTAATTTTTATTTTTATGCTTGCATAGTAAAATTATAAGAATGCATCTCTTTAAATTCAGATATTAACTATGGAAATAGAATATATTTAACAAATATAATTTCGCATACATCTTAAATTTATCCATATTTAAATTAAATTATTTACTGATGAAAATTCTAAAAGCCGTTTTCACATTAATCATCGCATTAGGTTTAATTATTATTTTGAACACTAAACTGGGTGATACCCCGCCATTAGCAAAGTTTATGGATCCCTTTCATGGCTTTTGGAAAAATGCGGAAAGCAGGGATCAGAGAATTGAAAATAAAATTGTCTTAAAAGGATTAAAAGGGAACGTTCACATTAGTTTTGATGACCGGATGATCCCTCATATTTTTGCAGAAAACAATTACGACCTATATTTCACCCAGGGTTATATGACGGCTAAAGATCGTTTATGGCAAATGGATTTTCAAACCCGTTTTGCTTCCGGAAGATTATCTGAAGTTGTTGGACCAAAAGCGATTGAGCTGGATAAATACCAGCGCAGGATGGGAATGGCTTATGGTGCAGAAAAGATGGTAGAGGCGATGAAAGCTGATCCTCAAATCCAGGAAACCATGGATGCCTATACTGCTGGTGTGAATGAGTATATTCATTCATTAAACCTGGGAGATTATCCGATAGAATTCAAAATTTTAAATTACAAACCAGAAGACTGGACACCGCTTAATTCAGCCTTACTACTTAAATTAATGTCAGCAACATTGGCTGGTGGCTCTAATGAATTTTACATGAGCAATATTTTGAATAAGTATGGCACTGATGTTGTTAAAGATTTATTTCCTGATTATCCTTTTAAAGAAGACCCAATCATCCCAAAAGGAACAAAATGGGATTTTAAAGCTTTATCTGTACCTGCACCTCCGTCTATATTAACTGATAAAAGCACAGCCTATAACATTAAAACTAAGGAAATAGAAGAAGGCATTGGAAGTAATAACTGGGCAGTATCAGGGAATAAAACAACCAGTGGAAATCCGTTATTAGCTAATGACCCACATTTAGACCTTACTCTACCTGCTATTTGGTACCAGGTTCAACTGGTTTCAAATGATATGAATGTGTGTGGAGTTTCTATACCCGGCGCTCCCGGTGTAATTATTGGATTTAATAAAGATGTTGCCTGGGGGGTTACCAATGTTGGAGCTGATGTTTTAGATTGGTATCAAATTAAATTTAAAGACAATACTCATAAAGAATATTGGTATAATAATAAATGGAACCCTGTTAAAATACGCATTGAAAATATTAAAGTAAGCAATGGAAAAACTATTACAGATACAGTTTATTATACTCATCATGGCCCGGTAGTATATTTGGATGATCAAAAACCTACTAAATTTTCAAAGGTTGCCAATATTCCAACAGGACATGCTTTACGCTGGATTGCGCATGATGCATCAAATGATACCCGGACTTTTTATATGCTTAATAGAGCCAAAAATTATACAGACTATCGTAAAGCACTTATCTATTATACGGCACCGGCTCAAAATTTTGTGTTTGCAAGTTCTGAAAATGATATAGCTATTACGCCCAATGGCTATTTCCCATTAAAATGGAAAGATCAGGGTAAGTTTTTGATGGATGGAAGTGAACCTGCAAATGACTGGCACGGGCGTATTCCGGCAGAGCAAAATCCAACAGTTAAAAACCCTCCCAGAAACTTTGTAAGTTCTGCCAATCAATCTTCTACAGACCAAACTTATCCTTATTACATCGATTGGGAATTTGCGGGTTATGAACGTGCTCATCGTATCAATAACAGACTTACGGTAATGACCCAGGCAAATGTAGATAGTTTAAGAAGCATACAGAATGATAATTACAGCATCCTGGCTGAAAATATTTTGCCCATCCTTATTAAATCAATTAATACGGATAAATTAAACGCAACACAACGGGAATGTTTTGATATTGTAAGTAAATGGGACAAGTTTTTTAATGCTGATGAGATTGGGGCAAGTATTTTTGAGATCTGGCAAAAAGATATTGGAAACAAAATATGGAATGATGAATTTGGGGATGAAAAAGCACCTATGAGATATCCATCACGAGACCGGACTGTAGAAATGATATTACATGAGCCCAATGCCAAATGGTTTGACAATGTGAATACCCCACAACAAGAAACACGTGATGATATATTACAGGCTGCGTTTAAATTTGCCGTTGATAGTTTGCAACGCAAATACGGACCGATTAATAAAGATTGGAAATGGGGAAATGTAAAACATACCCATGTGCCACATCTAGCCAAAATTGCTGGATTCGGATCTAAGTTTTTAAATAATGGTGGTTCCAAAACATCCATTAATGCCTTAAGTGAAACCAATGGCCCTTCCTGGCGAATGATTGTAGCTTTAGGTAAAAATGTAAAAGCTTATGGTGTTTATCCTGGCGGCGAATCTGGCAATCCGGGTAGCTTTTATTATGATGATATGATCAATACCTGGAGCGATGGCAAACTGAATGAGTTATTATACCTCCAATCAAAAGATGAAATATCCCGAAGAATAATTTCTAAATGGGATCTAAATAAGAAGTAACTGGAAAATATAAAAACACACTTTATTTTAAATTCATAATTATGCTAATCCTGCTCATTGCTATAATTTGTTTGATTTTACAATTCTTTTTACCCTGGTGGATAATTGCTCTTGTTGCATTTGTTATGGCGTTTTGGAAATCTAAAAGTGCCGGTCATGCTTTTGGTGCAGGTTTCAGTGCTATATTTCTATTGTGGATTATTATGGCATTAATACATAGTATTCCTAATGAAAACCTATTGGCAAACCGGGTTGGCCAGATGCTTATGTTGCCCGATTTATCTTACAACTGGATTATCGTAATGCTTATAACCGGAATAATTGGAGGCCTTGCAGCGGGATTATCTGCTTTAGCAGGATTTTATAGCCAGCAGGCAATTTCTAAAACCCCTCCTACTGTTTAATAGATTTTAATCTGTTCGATGTATCTTTGCGATGTGCAACAAAACACAGCAGATCGTATTTTTTCTATTCAAAATTCTCTGGATTTTGAGAAATTAACAATTGAAATATTCAATCATCAGGTTGAGCATTGTGAAGTCTATGGCATATTCATTAAAAATTTAGGGATAAAAGTAGATCAGATTAAACATATTAGCCAAATCCCCTATCTTCCTATAGAATTCTTCAAAACCCATGAGGTTATTTGTGGATCTGGTAAACCTGACCAGATTTTTACAAGTTCGGGCACCAGCGGGATGGTTCAAAGTAAACATCCCGTGAAGGATATTTCAGTCTATAAAAATAGCTTCAAAAAAGCGTTTGAAAAGTTTTATGGTGATATTAAAAAATATGCTGTTCTCGCTTTACTTCCATCTTATTTGGAACGTGAAGGTTCCTCTTTAATTTATATGGTTGATGACTTAATCCATGAAAGCCAGAATACAAAAAGTGGTTATTTTTTATACAATCATGCCGAACTATATGAAACATTAGAATATCTCAAAAAAACGAATACTCCAACCTTACTTATTGGCGTCACTTATGCCCTGCTGGATTTTGCTGAAAGCCATTCGTTGGAATTTCCTGAACTCATAGTCATGGAAACGGGTGGCATGAAAGGGAAACGCCGAGAAATGCTTAGAGAAGAATTACACGAAGTTTTATGTGCGGGCTTTGGAGTTCCAACAATTCATTCAGAATATGGCATGACAGAATTATTATCACAAGCTTATTCCAAAGGTGCAGGATTATTCCATTGTCCGCCATGGATGAAAATAAGTATACGTGATACAAATGATCCACTTGAACTATTAAGCTATAATCAAACTGGAGGCATTAATGTGATTGATCTGGCTAATATAAATTCCTGCTCATTTATTGCAACTCAGGATTTAGGTAAAGTCTATGCTGATGGAAGTTTTGAAGTATTAGGCCGTTTTGATAACAGCGATATTCGTGGTTGCAATCTGCTGGTTCAATAAATAGTTTATTTAATAATTTTATCAATATTAGTGAGAATAAACCCTAAAAGAGTTAAATAAAGCGGGATAAAGAAGATTATCATCCATTTTATATTTTCCTTACTTGACCTTTCAATAAGTATCTCAAGCCGGGAAATATCTTCTTTAGTAGCTAAGACATCTTTTTTTACTTCAAAACCTCTTTCGACTTTAGTTTCAACATACTCTACTAAAGTTTGGGCTTCTTTTTCGCCTAGCTTCTCCTTTAAGATTTGGAATAACTGAATTTCTGAAACTTGCATAATCAAAGATAATCAAAAGTGATCTAAATTAATCTTGGTTTCCTCATGTAACTATCTATTTAAAAGTTCTCTAATTCTTTGCATTTCGAAAGAAATATCATCACCAACAACTATAAGAGCTGAATTTTTCTTACCTTTTTGCACAAATAAATATTTGTCATCCTTCAATTTAAATTGAGATAATTTATTCTCTAAGCTTATTTTAATCTTATTGATATAAACCCCACCGTTTAGTATCAGCTTTTTTGCTTCATTTTTAGATTCAAACATTTTTTTTGATTCGCCACCCTTATCAACATTATTTTTATCATCAGAATCATCTTCAATATCAAAAACACGTAAGTCAAATAAAAATTCTAAAATATTATCCTCAGAAAGAGAAAGATCAGAGAATGTCCTTTTGGAAATAAGGAAGATATTTGTTTTAATGAATATATCTAAAAACTGTTTTTCCGTTAGATTTAATAACTCTTCCCATTTATAATTAGGATCATATGTGAATTTATTGGTGATTGTAATCATTTTATAGGCTTCCTGCCCATGTACTCGTGTAGTTATATCTTCTGCTAAGGTGTTTTGCAATAGTCGCAAATGCGGCTCATTAATATGCCTCGACTCTAAATCTTCAATAGTTTTACGATCTAGTAATGTGAATATGCGAATAAATGCTTTAGCATCTTCATCACTTGTATTGTACCAAAATTTATAAAAATCAAATGGCTTGGTTCTCTTTTCATCCAACCAAATAGCACCATCTTCTGTTTTGCCAAATTTTGTTCCATCAGCCTTTTTAATTAATTGTGTAGTTATCGCAAAAGCCGAGCCCGAACCTTTACGGCGAATTAATTCTGTTCCGGTTACTATATTACCCCACTGGTCAGATCCTCCCATTTGAACCTGGCAGTTCTTTTCTTTCCAGAGATAATAAAAATCATAACCTTGTACTAATTGATAACTGAACTCTGTAAAAGACATCCCTGTTTCACCTTCCAAACGTTTTTTTACAGAATCTTTAGCCATCATGTAGTTCACAGTTAAATGTTTTCCTACATCACGAATAAAATCAAGAAAACTGAAGTTTTTAAACCAATCATAGTTATTAACCATTTCAGCATGATTAGCAGCATCACTATCAAAATCTAAAAACTTTTTTAATTGGGTTTCAATACATTTTACATTATGATTTAAGACATTTTCTGATAACAAATTACGTTCAGCAGATTTCCCGGAAGGATCGCCAACCATACCTGTAGCGCCACCAACTAAAGCAAATGGCTTATGCCCCGCACGTTGAAAGTGGATTAAAGTCATGATTTGAGTAAGATGCCCTACATGCAAAGAATCTGCTGTAGGATCAAAACCGATATAGCCAGACGTGATATTGCTATTCAGTTGTTCTTCGGTTCCGGGCATGATATCATGCAACATTCCACGCCAGCGTAATTCTTCTACAAAATTCATGATCAATTTATTTTCTCTACAGGATTGCAAAGATATAAGATTTGATAAAATTCATCTGCTTGCCTGTTAATAAAGAAAGGAAAAAGAAGATCAGTAAGAAAAGCATAAATCCTCTAATTTGAATAAGATTGAAAACAGATTTGGTAATGTCTATAAAACTTCTGACATTGTTTCGAATTAGGTTTCAAGAAACATTTGGAATATTACTTGAAACATTTTTAATTTACTATTCTCGTTAACAATCAGAATAATCCTCATATAAATAATTAGTAGAATAAACCATACAAAGCTCTTTATATTTTAAAAAATGATAAAAAAAACAGTATTCTTTTTTTCGATCCTTGCTATTTCCATTCTTTGTTCATCCTGGGGATTTTTTGGTCATCAGCACATTAACCGTTTGGCTGTTTTCACTTTACCAAGGGGTATGATTAAATTTTATAAAAGCAATATCGCCTATATAACAGAACATGCTGTTGACCCCGATAAACGGCGTTATGCCGACTCGGCAGAGGCACCCCGACATTTTATAGATGCCGACAGATATGGAGATCATCCATTTGATAGTATCCCGGAAAAATGGAAAGATGCTGTTGCTAAATATTCTGAAAAGAAATTAAAGGAAAATGGCATTGTCCCATGGCAAATAGAACGAACTTACAATTCATTAGTAAAAGCTTTCCAAGCTCGGGATTCTTCACGAATATTGAGATTATCTTCTGATTTGGGTCATTATGTAGGTGATGCCCATGTACCATTACACACCAGTGAAAACTATAACGGGCAAATGACTAATCAAGTAGGCATTCACGGTTTTTGGGAAAGCAGATTACCAGAGCTATTTTATAATCAATATGACTTTTTTGTTGGCCGTGCTAAATACATTGAAAATCCACTAAAAGAAGCCTTTAAAATACTTCGGAATACCTATCAATACAAGGATTCTACCTTACTTATTGAAGCCCGCTTAAGCAAAAATTTTCCATCAGACAGAAAATATAGCTACAGCAACAATAAAGGAAAAGTTCAAAAACAATATTCGGAAGAATATTCAAAAGCCTACCATGATGCTCTGAATGGCATGGTTGAACGGCAAATGCGCTCGTCTATATTAGATGTAGGTAGTTTTTGGTATTCTGCTTGGGTAGATGCCGGTCAGCCTGATCTGAAAAATCTTCAAAGAAAAGATGTAACCGATGAAGAGAAAAAAGAAATTGAAAAAGAAGAACAACAGTATAAGCAGGGGAAAATTATCGGAAGAGAAGAAAATTAAACGTTACTGATATGGTAAAAGGAGCAGTGACAAAAACAACAAAGCAAAATAATCATATCATAAAATGGCGAAGTCATGAACCTTCACGCCTCGAAACCTTTAGTGATGCGGTATTTGCTTTTGCTGTAACACTGGTTATAGTTTCACTGGAAGTGCCAAAATCTTTCAATGAACTCCATGAAATAATGAACGGCTTTGCAAGCTTTGCGGTTTGCTTTTTTATGCTCTTCAATATTTGGAATATTCAAAATACATTTTTCAGAAGATTTGGCTTGAAAGATAGCTACACAATGGCACTAAATGCAATACTACTTTTTGTAGTTTTATTTTATGTTTATCCCTTAAAATTTTTATTTAATTTGGTCTTTAACAGCGACATAACTATTGATCGTACTCAAACATCTTCTCTCATGTTAATTTATGGTGGAGGGTATTTTACAATCTTCTTTCTTTTCTTTTTAATGTATAACAATGCCATTAAATACAGCCAAGAAATTGATCTAACTGACAAAGAGCTTTATCATACAAAAACCATAGGGTACGGTTATTTGATTAATTCATGCATAGGTGTTTTGTCATGCATTATAGCAATTAGTTTGCCTATTAATTTAGCAGGATTGTCTGGCTTTACTTATTTCCTTATTGGCCCTGCATTATGGGTATAGCATGGATACCGGGGCAAAAAAATTAAATTGCTATTCTAAAATTTAATTCCTTAAAGTTTGTTATCTTTTTTTTTCAATGCGGATTTTATTGCAGTATAAATTGCAGGCAAAACAGATAATAATATAATTGCAATTACTACTATGGAAAAGTTTTGCTTAATAACCGGAATATTCCCAAATATATATCCTAAACATAAAAAACTGATAACCCAACTTACTCCGCCAACAATATTATATACTGTATAACGACTAATCGGCATACCACCAACACCGGCAACAAAAGGTGCTATAGTACGGAAAATAGGTAAAAACCGACTAAAAATAACGGCTTTACCTCCGTGTCTAAGAAAGAAATTCTGCGTTTTTAGGTAATAATCCAATTTCAAAATACGGTTTTGAGGCTTGAATACTCTCGGACCAAAATATCGACCCAGATAATAATTTACAGTATTACCAAGCACAGCGGCAATACATAATAAGATAGTCATCAGAAATATATCCAAGCCGGTATTGCCTTTAGCTATTAGTGCAGCAGCTGCAAATAAAAGAGAATCCCCTGGTAAAAAAGGGGTTACAACTAAGCCCGTTTCAGCGAAAATGATGAGGAAGATAATCAGATAAGCCCAGGTTTGATAATCTTTTATAATTTCAACTAAATGATTATCTATATGTAAAATAAAGTCTATAATGTTGTGGATGATTTCCAAAATATTCAATTTTAATATGGAAGTAAAAATAAGAAAGCCCGACTATTTTAAAAGCCGGACTTTGATTCAAATAAAGAATTATATCTAATTAATATACTATTCTATTAAGCGTAAGTATTTAACATAACAGGCATCACTAGCATAAGCACTTCTTCCTGTTCGTCATGTGTTTGTGGCATTAATAAACCGGCACGATTAGGAGTACTCATTTCCAGCAATACTTCCTCACCACCCAAATTATTTAACATTTCAATTAAAAATTTAGCATTAAAACCAATCTCCATATCTTCACCTTCATACTGGCAACTTAAACGCTCATGCGCTTCATTTGCAAAATCAATATCTTCTGATGATATATTTAATTCACTTCCGGTAATTTTTAACCGAACCTGATGCGTAGTTTTATTAGCAAAAATAACTACACGTCTTAAACAGTTTAAAAATAAGCTCCGGTCAATAATTAATTTATTGGGATTATTTGTAGGAATAACTGCCTCATAATCCGGATAACGCTCATCAATTAAACGACAGATCAAATTAATATTTCCGAAGCGAAAGAAAGCACTAGTGCTATTATATTCAACAGAGACATTTACATCTTCTGTAGGTAAAGAAGATTTTAACAGAGTTAAGGCTTTTTTAGGGAGTATGAATGTGGTAGCAGAATCAGATTTAGCATCCATTCTACGGTATCGAACCAATTTGTGTGCATCGGTAGCTACAAATGTAACATGTTGAGGGCTTAACTGGCAATAAACACCCGTCATAGCCGGACGAAGCTCATCATTACTCACAGCAAACAATGTTTTATTTATAGCTTCAGAAAGTACAGATGCAGTTATCGTAACTGATGAAGCATTTTCTACTGCCGGAATTTTAGGAAAATCCTCACCATTCTCTCCGCTTAATTTATATTTACCGTCACCGGCACTTATTTCAATGGAAAACGTGCTGTCATCTACTGAAAATGCAATAGGCTGATCAGGTAAAGTTTTAAGCGTTTCTAATAATATTTTAGATGGAATAGCCACCTTACCATTCTCCTTTGATTCTACAGGCAAAGAAGTAGTCATACTGGTTTGCAAATCTGTAGCAGAAATGGTTAATGTACCATCTTTAATCTCGAATAAAAAATTCTCAAGAATTGGTAATACTGTACTGCTGCTGGATGCTCCATTAACAGCTTGCAACTGTTTTAACAAAGTGGAGGTCGAAACAATAAATCTCATATTCAAAAATATCTGAAAAAACTAAGTAAATAATGTCACCTATATGGGCTTTACCATAAGGTTACTGGCCAAAAATAGAGAAATTAAATAGCATATTTTCGTCTGCGATAGTAATGTTGAAAAATTCCTGATATTATTAATAAAAGTAAAGGCAAACCAATATTAAGGGTCTTCCAAAAAAATTTTTCTTCACGGATTCGCACTCTGTCAAGCAGTCTTATTTTAATCTCTTTATTACGTAACTGAATGATGTCAGAATCATCTGTAAGATAATCCGCTACATTCAGCAGAAAGCTTTTGTTACCGTATTGCTGCCCGGTATATTGGTCATAGCCCAAAGGAAACGCAGAACCGTCTTTTGTACTTATCTGATTTTTAAGGATATCTCCGTCCGCCACAACAATCATTTTGGTTGATTTACTTTGAAGAGGAATGATCCCCTGTTCCGTAATACCTGGGGGAATGGGCCGATTACTAAAATCTGAAGCAAAATTTCCCTCCAATAATACGCCTACGGTTTTTGGAGAACCCCTAAAAGATTTGGGATCTGGCTCCTGTTCTACCATTTGCAAAGAAAGCATAGTAGGTGCTTCTAATATTTTGCTAAAAGGAGAAGACGATAATATAACTTGTTTCTTTACATTTCTTACAGCAATGGTATCTATTGTGCTGGCAAATTCACTTCTTATCCCATCCAGATTTTTTACGAGCGGATGTGTAGATATGGGGACAAAAATGGGATAAAATAACCAGGGTAATAATTGGATCTGACCCTGTCCGCCAACATCTCCAACATGAACTGGAATTTGAACGCAATTCATATCAGCTATCAAATCATAATTGATGCGAACGCCGTACTTGAATAAAATATCATCCAGATTTAGCTTTTTGGGAAAAGCTAATTGATCTCCTTTTCCACGTAAACTGTCCAGTTCAGCATTAACCTGATCTATAGCCCAAAAAACACGACCACCATGCATTACAAAATAATTAATCTTGTATTTTTCGGCTTCTGTGAAGGCAGTGCTTGGTTTTGCAATAACCAGTAATTTTAATTTATCTAGCCCTGTAAAATTAACTTCATTTAAATTTATACGACCAACCTCGTAACCATCAGCCAGGGATTTCATAGCATCATTTAATTGCAAATCAGTTAACTCGCCATGACCTTCTGTAAATCCAACACGTGGCTTGCCTCCACGGGTTATTTTTTTTATGGCACTTATAAAAGCATATTCCAAGTTTTGAATTGAGTTGTTTAATACTTCTTCTGGGGTAGCACCCGATTTATTTTGCATTAATTTCACAGGTATCTGATTGCCTTTATAGGTAATTAAAGCGGCAGGAAAAATCATTTGCTGAGAAACTCCATCGTCTGTTTTAATACTTAAAGAAGTCGGTTCAATACCTTTTTCATTTAATTCCTGATAAGCGGACTCTTTTGTTTTTGAATCTCCGGACGATGGATTTACAAAATCAAAATGAATAGTGTTGTTGGAGTATGCTTTAAAATCTAACAGCAGATCACGTGTAGAATTCCGTAAATGCTTGAAACCAGCTGGAAAATCACCTTCTAAATAAACGGTTATCTGTACATCTTCTTTTAAATTATTGAGCAGATTTTTAGTGATTGGCGATAAGGTATATCGTTTTCCCATGGTGAAATCAAAGCGTGTAAAAAACAAAGAGGAAAGAAGGTTGAAGACAATAATTAATCCCAAAAATATGGTGAGATAAAGAATATCTTTTTTACGACGATCTACCATTTTCTACCTCCCAAAATGGTTTTGGTAATTACTAGAAATAAGGTGATGAAAGATAAAAAATAAACCAAGTCTCGGGTATCTAAAACGCCACGACTAATAGATTGATAATGCTGATTCAGTCCCAATCCCGAAATAAAAGAATCTAGCTTTTGCAATGATATGATCTGACTTATGGAATCAAATCCGCTGAAAGCGAAAAAGCATAAAAAAACGGAAACAATAAAAGAAATGATTTGGTTTTTGCTAAGCGATGAAGCAAATATACCAATAGATGTAAATGCACATCCCAAAAGAAATAAGCCTATATATGAACCAATTATAGCACCTGTATCTATATTTCCTTTTGTTACGCCAAGCTGGTATACGGTGAAATAATAAATGGATGTTGGTAACAGCGCTAAAACTACAATTAGCAAACAGGCAAAATATTTTCCCAAAATAATCTGCCAGTCTGTTAGCGGACTGGTGGCCAGTAATTCAAATGTCCCTTCCTTTTTTTCTTCGGCCAGAGAATGCATGGTTACAGCAGGAATTAGAAACATAAAGATATAAGGAGCAATATTAAAAAGACTGTCTAATCCGGCATATCCATATTCTAAAATACTTGAATCTGGAAAAACCCAGAGAAGCAAACCCATCGCTATTAAAAAAACACCAATGGCTATGTAGGCCACCAATGAGCTAAAAAAACTTGTTATTTCTTTATTAAGAATGGTTAGCACGTTATATTTATTTATTGCCGAAATTACTACAATAATATTCAAAGCAAAAAAGGTTTCAGCAATTTTGCCGAAACCTTTTTATTACAGAAGAATACCTACTTCTCTTTAGAAAGAAAAACCTAATCCGACAGAGAATACTCTGTTTGATGATTTTTGATTTCCTATTGGCTTAGGTGCTAAATTACTTAATCCTAATCCATAACCGGCATTAATACTAAGGCCACTTTGTAACTCATAACCTGCTAAAAAGTTAACTCCCAAATCAGTACCTTTTAAGTCGCTATCATCAGATGTTCCGAATTTAAGAGTAGTAGTTGCAGATACTGATTGGCTACCATTCTTAACTTCACCTTTGCTTTGCCCACTTACAGCAAATGCAAAATATGGACCTGCACCAATAAAGAATTTACCAGAAGCTGTTCTAAAATTTGCTAACAAATTTACAGGAACTTCTAAATACATTAAATTTGTTGTAAATGAACTAGTATTTCCATTACCATCATCATCTGATTCTTTATCACCCTTTCCAACAATTGATAATCCTGGCTGTACTGAGAAAATAGGGCTAATGGGAAAATCTACATTACCACCTAAAAATAAGGAAGTCAAAGTTTGGGAATTAGAAGTTTGGGAACCATTGCCTGAAAATGCAATTGTTGCAAATGTAGCACCTGCTTTAACTCCAATTTTAATGTTGCTACTGCCTTTTTGGGCAAATGCCGAAAAAGAAACAAGTGCAATAAAGATTATAATAAACATTTTTTTCATGTTTTTGAATTTTCAGCAAAAGTATTACAAAATTAATATATGAAAGAAATATTTTACCTTTTATAACATATAATATAATAAGTATTTTCAAAAAAAATGCATTCCTATTTAAATAGAAATGCATTTAAAATTAAATATGAATTAAGGGTTTACTTCGTTGTGCCAGGTAAATATATTTGAAACCCAAAACCGATATTTAAACCAGATGAACCGCTACCTGAAACTCCGGAAGAAATATCCGCTTTAGAGTATGTATATCCCAATGTCCCTTCTAAGGCAACTGTTCTGGTTATAAAATGTGCATAACCTGCTGAAACACCCAGTGAAAGAGAAAGGGGCTTTTCTTCTTGACTATCCTTACTTGAACTTCCTGCTATACCAGCACTACCTTCACCAAAAAATCTTCCGGTAGAGGTGCTTGCCTGATCAAAATAATAGCGTACAAACGGAGCAACGCCATAACCAAAACTATTTCCGCCCTTGTATGATTTAATGCCCAAACTAACTCCTGCCCCTACTACCACATTATCCTGAACAAAATACCCAAGCCGGGGTTGTATATTTAATTGAAAGGTTTTTGTACTGAAATTATAACCTGTAGAGCCTATACCTGCTCCAACAAGCCAATTTCCCGTTTCTAAGGGTGTATCATCAACAACAGCAGATGTTTGGGGTTTTGTTATTTGTTGCGCCAATACTGTTACAACAGTGAAGCATAAAAATGCCGATAAAAGGATTAAACGTTTCATAAGTTCTTGATTTGTTAAATAGATGTTATAATTAATACTTGTTTAACAAATCTTAAAACTTAATTGTTTTTTTAATTTTTAATGAATTCTAATGAAAAAGTATAAGGGGTTAATTAGTTAAAGAAATGAAGATATCTTCCAACGTTTTATTGTTATTATCTATATACAATTGCCTGATTGAATCATTTGCTACGATCTTGCCCTTATTAATAATAATGACCTGATCGCATATTGCTTCTACTTCCTGCATAATATGTGTAGATAATATTACCGATTTTATTTTCCCAATATCTTTAATCAGGTTGCGTATGCCTATAATTTGGTTAGGATCAAGTCCGGATGTAGGCTCATCCAATATTAATACCTGCGGGTTATGTAAAATAGCCTGTGCCAAACCCACACGCTGGCGATAACCTTTTGACAAAGCTCCAATTATTTTATGTTGTTCCTCTCCTAATCCCGTTAGTTCTATTACTTCTGCTATGCGTTTTGCTTTATTGCTTACGCGATGAATATCCGCTGTAAAGTTTAAAGATTCCTTAATATACATATCTAAATAAAGTGGATTATGCTCTGCCAGGTAACCGATATTCCGGCGCACATCCATCGAATTTCCGTTTATATCAAAGCCGCAAACACTGGCTTTACCCGAAGTTTGTGGAATAAAACAAGTAAGCATTTTCATGGTGGTAGATTTTCCTGCACCATTTGGTCCTAAAAATCCCAGAATATGGCCTGGCTCTGCAGAAAAAGAAATATTGTCTACTGCTTTTTGTTCACCGTAAATTTTTGTTAAAGATTCTACCTGTACACTCAATGTTATATACTTATGTCCGTTCAAAAATATACACTCTTTAGTTAAAATCAGCAGTATTAAAATAAAATCTGTAAGTTTTAAAAGGCAAACCTCATAAAAATCGTAAATCAGATTATATTTGCTGCGTTATGAGCAAAAACAACGACGAACTTTTTAAGAATGTAATCTCCCATGCCAAAGAATATGGCTTTGTTTTCCCTTCCAGTGAAATATATGATGGCTTAAGCGCTGTTTATGATTATGGTCAGTTGGGATCCGAATTAAAAAACAATCTTAAAATGTATTGGTGGAAAAGCATGGTTCAAATGCATGAAAATATTGTGGGAATAGATTCTGCCATATTTATGCATCCTAAAGTTTGGAAAGCAAGTGGCCATGTAGATGGTTTTGCTGATCCGATGATTGATAATAAGGATTCTAAAAAACGTTATCGGGCTGATAATTTAATTGAAGATAAAATAGCCCGTTACTTAAAAGACGGGAAGACGGAAAAGTCTGAAAGTCTTCAAAAAGATTTAGATGCTGCTTTGGCTTCAGATGATTTGCCTGCTCTAAGAGCTTTAATAGAAGAACACCAAATTGTTTGCCCGGTTTCCGGCACGCGTAATTGGACTGATGTTCGTCAATTTAATTTGATGTTTTCGACCCAAATGGGTGCAATGGCCGAAGGTGCTGATGAAGTGTATCTTCGCCCGGAAACTGCACAGGGCATTTTTGTCAACTTCTTAAACGTCCAAAAATCCGGAAGGATGAGAATTCCTTTTGGGATAGCCCAGATTGGTAAAGCTTTCCGTAATGAGGTTATTGCACGACAGTTTATCATGCGAATGCGTGAATTTGAGCAGATGGAAATGCAATTTTTTGTAAAACCAGGTACAGAAATGGAGTGGTATGCTTACTGGAAAGAAGCTCGTTTAAAATGGCATTTAGCTGTTGGTACTTTGCCCGAAAAATATCGTTACCATGATCATGTTAAACTGGCTCATTACGCTAATGCCGCAGTGGATATTGAGTTTGAATTTCCTTTTGGCTTTAAAGAAGTAGAAGGAATTCATAGCCGTACAGATTTTGATTTAAGTCAGCATGAAAAATTCTCCGGTAAAAAACTTCAATATTTTGATACTGTTGAAAATAAAAATTACATCCCATATGTGATAGAAACCTCCATTGGTTTAGACCGGATGTTTTTGTTAACCATGTGTAACGCTTATGAGGAACAAGATCTAAGCACTGCCGAAAAGCCAGATTCACGCACAGTTTTGCATTTACATCCAACCCTTGCTCCTGTTAAAGCTGCTGTTTTACCCTTAGTTAAAAAAGATGGTTTACCGGAAAAAGCCCGTGAAATAATGGATAATTTAAAACTGGATTTCAATATGCAGTATGACGAAAAAGATTCTATAGGTAAGCGTTATCGCCGCCAGGATGCAATTGGAACACCTTTTTGTATCACTATAGATCATCAAACTTTAGAAGATAATACGGTTACTATCCGTCATCGCGATAGCATGGAACAGGAACGTGTACCAGTTAAGGAATTAGATAAAATTATAGGTAATTTGGTTAGCTGGAAAAATTTGTTAAAATAAAGAGAACTTAAAATATTTTAAACAGTTTAAGGTTATATCCATTATAAAATTTAGATTTTAGATCGTAAACCTATGATACATCCGCATACAAAACTTAAATTCATTAATGCACAAAAAGGCCATGGCGTTGTCGCCACCAAATTCATTCCATTAGGAACCATTACCTGGATATTTGATCCGCTCGATCAGGTTTTTACTCCTCAACAGGTTCTCGAATTCGATCCTTATTTTAAGCAAATACTGCACACGTATTCCTATCGTGATAATAAAGGCCAGTTTGTACTTTGTTGGGATCATTCGCGATTTGTGAATCATAGTTTTCATTCTAATTGCATTTCTACAGCCTATAATTTTGAGTTAGCAGTACGCGATATTTATCCCGGCGAAGAACTAACTGATGATTATGGTTATTTAAATGTGACAGAGCCCTTTGATTGCATGCCAGAAGAAGGTACTAGCCGTACTCGAGTATTACCTGATGATCTGCTTAATTTCCATGAGCAATGGGACGCTCAATTGATAAATGCTTTCAAACAGTTTAACAAAGTAGACCAGCCTTTTTTACCCTTCATTGAAAAACAACACCAGAAGAAAGTAGAATTGGTTGCTAAGGGTAAAGCAAAAATGGATAGTATTTTAAACTGCTATAGTGAACCGGTTGCAGAAAAACTTATTTAAGCAGATATCTTTTCATATTATTTTTCAATACTTGTTATTATTATTCTTTAATTGCAGAAGCAATAAAGGAATATGATAAAAATATTTTTGGGAGTGTGTGCAATAGAAATCATTTTAGCAATAATATTCGGCCCACATTCATGCGAATGGGGAGGGCAGGCCTATGTGTATGCCGGGATAATTGGCTTAATTGTTACTCTTTTATTACCATTCTTTCAAAAGAACTGGTCTTTTATTAAACGAATTCTTTACAGTTTAGGATTTTCATCTTTGCTAGCTATGATATGGATTACAGGATTTATGCTATGTGATTTTAGAATAATATGTAAATTATTCTAGCTGCTAAATTCTAAATGAACTCATTTCACCGAAAATTTTCTATCCTTTACCGAAAATCTGGATAAAGTCACCTAATTCATATTGGCTAGTAACTACATTTCATATAGCTTTGAATTAAATATAATACTCTTATTATGGATAACTTTAAAAATTCAAACCAAAAATCCGGCAAAGTATTTGTCGGTATGGCCTTTCTGATTTTAGGAAGCTTTTTACTACTTAGATCTTTAGATATACTATTCTTACCCAGATGGATTTTTAGCTGGCCGGTTATTTTAATTGCTTTAGGGACATTTATGGGTCTACAAAAAGGCTTCCGAAACCCTACTCCTTATATGCTAATCTTCATTGGATTTATTTTTCTAACACATCGTATTTTTCCAGAATGGAATTTTAATCAGTTTTTATGGCCAGTTTTGCTTATTGGATTTGGCTTGTGGATGATCTTTGCCCGTAATCTCCATAGTTGCAACAGAAAAAATTTCGGTAGTTGGGATAAACGGGTCAATAAGCCTGATGGGGATAATTCCATACAAACAGGTTATAATTCTACGTCATCAACAGGAGAAGATAGAATAGATTCGGTATCCATATTTGGTGGAGTAAAAAAAAACATTATTTCTAAAAATTTCCAGGGTGGAGAAATAGTGAATTTTTTTGGCGGATCAGAAATTAATTTAATTCAGGCCGATTTCAATGGCAAAATTAAACTGGATGTAGTACAAGTATTCGGAGGAACAAAAATTATTATTCCGTCTAATTGGACTGTTCAATCAGAAATGACAGCCATATTTGCAGGTATTGAAGACAAACGTCCCCCACAAACTACTGCATCTACAGATAAGATTTTAATTATTGAAGGCACTTCTATATTCGGAGGCATAGATATCAGAAGTTTTTAATTCATCTAAGCTCTTAAGCATGCCTCAGGAAAGTTCGTTACTAACCTTAAATAAGTTTATCTGGGTATTTTTCAGATCCCTATTAACCTGTATCTTACTTCAGTTTGCGATTCTATTTTGGTATGGTTTAAGTATAGAAACCTCATTAATTGATAGTACTGTAAGCATACTACTATTATCTGCCGCATGTTATTTAATTGTTAATAACCTCAAATATTACCGTCCTGAGAAAAATAGGTATTTATTTATGCTAACGGGATGTATCATATTGGTTGCTTTATGGTTATTTGTAAATAACTGGATACTAAATTCTATCATCACAACAGATTTACATTATTCAAATTTTCTATATAAATCAATTCCCATTCGTTTTTTCATGGGTTTGCTAATAACTATTCTTATTGCTATTATGAGTATACTTTGGTATACACAGCAAGATCAGAAAGAAACGGAACAACGTAAAGCAGATGCTGAAAAATTAGCCCGAGATGCCGAATTATACAATTTAAGACAGCAATTACAACCGCATTTTCTATTTAACAGTTTAAATTCTATTACTGCTTTAATCGGCAACCGGCCTGAGGAAGCCCGAAAAATGATCCATCAACTTTCTGATTTTCTGCGAGGGACCCTAAAAAAAGAAGATCAACAGCCTGTATCATTAGACGAAGAATTACAGCAGTTACAATTGTATCTGGATATCGAGAAAGTTCGTTTTGGGCATCGCCTGTCTACTGAAATATCATTTACCGAAAAATGTAAGTTGAAGCTTTTACCCCCCATGCTCCTTCAACCTATTGTTGAAAATGCCATAAAGTTCGGTTTATATGATACAACCGGCATTGTAACCATCAGTATTTTTGCAGAATGTGTAGAAAATGAATTACATATAACGGTACAAAATCCATATGACCCGGATACTACTCGTCCTAAACATGGAACCGGTTTTGGTTTGAGCGGTGTAAAACGACGACTTTATTTATTATTTGGCCGGATAAATTTATTGAAGACCAGCTCTGATAGCCATATATTTACCACAACTATAAAAATCCCGCAGTTAGATTAAAATCTATAATCCTCAAAAATATGCCGGGTGACAAACTGAGAATAGAAATTGATCAACTAAAAGAAGATGTCCTTTCAGATGATTGGCACCTTGCGGACTCTTCAGCCGTCAGACTTATTGAAATTGGTGGTGATGAAGTAATTAATTTCTTTATATCACTTATTGCTGAGGACAATTCAACTATTAGAAACAGAGCAGCACTTGCACTTCGCGACATAAAAGACAATAGAGCATTAGAACCATTATTAAAAGCAATTTTCAAAAAGAAAAACCATAATTATAATGGAACTATGGTTTATGCCCTTGAGACACTTGATTGCAGTGCGAAATTGAAAGAGATTTTTAAAATATTATTCTACCAAACTTGGGAATCAAAACAATCTGCTTATTCCATTTTATTTGCCCAGATTTTTACATTTACAGATAATGACATTTTAGAAATAAAAAAAATGTGGGACTACATAAAATTACATCCTGAAAAATACCCTAACTATGAAGAAGAAGAGACCAGAGCAATGATGCAGGATACTTTAGACGGTTATACGGGTTATTTTAAATCGAAAATTAAAAAACATAAATAAAAATTAATGGACTTAAGACGTCCTGCAAATGTTAATGTATGCGAGTAATTTTAATTGATGATGAGCCCTTAGCTCGTTCAATAGTCATTGAATATCTGCAATCATGGCCCCAGCTTGAGGTTGTACAAGAATGCAATGATGGATTTGAAGGTATAAAAGCCATTATGCAATTTGAGCCAGATTTAATATTTCTTGATATTCAAATGCCTAAGATAAATGGTTTTGAAATGCTTGAATTAATTGATCAGCCCCCAGCTGTTATATTTACCACTGCTTTTGATGAATATGCAATCCGTGCTTTTGAAGAATATGCAGTAGATTACCTTCTTAAGCCCTTTAGCAAACAACGCTTTGATAAAGCCATACAAAAATGGTTGGACCAACAACAAACCTCAGAGGCTAAGCAAAACACTAAACTGTTTATTGATAATCTGCAACCATCCTCATCTCTTAAAAATGAACGCGTTGTAGTAAAGACGGGCAATAAGATTAAAATTATCCCGGTTGTTGATATCATTTACCTTGAAGCCGATGATGATTATGTAAAAATCCATACTAAGGAAGGATCAGTTTTGAAGAATAAAACAATGTCTTACTTTGACCATATCCTGCAAAAAGATCAGTTTGTACGCGTTCATCGATCATATATTATAAAAATTGAAGAAATTATAAGAATTGATCCTTATGAAAATGGAACACATATTGCTATACTTAAATCTGGTATTAAAATACCTGTGAGTAAAACAGGTTACCCCAAATTAAAAGAGGTTTTAGGAATATAAAAATAACTCAATATTTAAATATTGAGTTATTTGATTACATATATCATTAAAGGAAAAATATATTAAAAATTATCTCCAATTAATGTTTTATTAATCCAGTATTAATTACTACCTTAATATATTAATATACTTATACAATGAGTATAAATTATAGTATCTTAATGATTTGGATGTTAGTTATTTAAGTTGAAGAAATATGAATATTTCAACTCTGTCATCCCAACAGATAGAACTTCTGTTTGATCTTTCGATCATTTGTACCCTGAATAAACAGGGCAATTTTATTCAAGTAAATAAAACTACGGAGATCATTTTGGGATATAAGACATCGGCATTAAAAGGCAAAAATTTCTTAAATTTTATCCATCCTGATGATGCAGAAAAAACTCAATTAGCAATCGCTGAAATTTTATCAGGTAAGGAAGTTCTACCATTAGAAATCAATTGTATTTGCAAAGATAGTACCTGTATTATTGTCGTTTGGTCGGCAATTTGGTCGGAAGATGATCAAACTATTTTTTGTGTAGGCCATGATGTAAGTGAATTAAAAAGGAAAGAAGACTTAATTAGATTAAGTGAAAGACGATTTGAAAGTATGCTTGAAAATGGTTCTGACCTAATCACTATTTTAGATGGGAATGCCAATTATGTATTTGTAAGTCCTTCTGCTGCCCGTTTACTACAATGTGACCCCTCACATTATCTAAATAAAAATGTATCCTCTTTTATTCATCCGGATGATATAGAAAAAGTAAATCAAAATGCATCAAAGCTTACTCCTGGTAACAAAATAAAGATCGGGCCTTATAGATTTCTTTATCCGGACGGAACATGGCACTGGGTTGAAACAGTTTTAACAGATCTTACAAATGACCCGGCTATTGGAGGCGTTCTGGCAAACTCTAAAGATGTAACTCATTTAAAAGAAATTGAAGACGAAGAGCGAAGTATAAGAAAACGGATGGATAATGTAATTGAAAATAATTCAGCTGGGTTTTTTACTCTAAGTAAAGACTGGTTAATTACTTCTTTTAATCCGGCTGCTCAAAAAATGAGTCAGTTATCAACTGAGCAACTTCAAAATAAAAATTTTTGGGAAATTTTTCCTGAAGCTAAAGAATTAAAATTTTATCCTGAGTATAAACGTGCTTTTGAAGAGAATATAACTGTACATTTTGAAGAATATTATGGTTCTCATAATATATGGCATGAAGTAACTGCCTATCCTTATAATGATTCTTTAACTGTTTTTATACAAGATATTACCAAGAAGAAAAAGCAGGAAATTGCCCTCAAAAATTCTGAAGAAAGCTATAAATTATTATTTTCTGATAACCCTATTCCTATGTGGGCATACGATTTGGAAACTCTTCAGATTATAATGGCAAATGAGGCATCTGTAAATCTTTATGGATATTCATTAGAAGAGTTTAAAACCTTAGATATCCTCATGATGCGTCCAAAAGAAGATTATGATCGTTTCGCAAAAAATATTATAAATACACCAGAAATATACAGTAATGGAATAAACAGACCCGGGGAATGGAGGCATCTAAAAAAAGACGGAAGTATTATTAATGTAGAAATAATATCACACTCTATCATTTTAAATAATAGAGAAGCCCGTTTGATTGGAATAAATGATATAACTAAGAAAAAAGAAGCGGAAAAAGAATTTTGGGTGGTAAATGAACGATACAAAATGTTATCAAAAGCAACAAATGACGCCATTTGGGATTGGGATGTAGCTACCAACAAAACTATTTGGAATGGGGCCTTATATACCGTTTTCGGATATCATGATGAGGATACCAATAATCATTCATTTAATTGGTGGGAAAATAATATCCACCCTGATGATAGGGAAAAGGCTAAAGAAAGCTTTGATAATAAAATCATGAATAAAGAAACCACTTGGATTTATGAATATCGTTTCAGGTGTAAAAATGGAGAATATAAATACATATATGACCGATCCTACTTTCTTTATGATGAGGTAAACCATGAACTTAGTCGGGTTATTGGCTCCATGCAAGATATTTCTAAGTTAAAAGAAGACGAGATAAGAATAATGGAACAAAATCAAAAGCTTAGAGAAATAGCACAAATCAACTCCCATGAAATTAGAAAACCTGTAGCTAGCCTTTTAGGACTCATGTCTTTAGTTAATCCGGCAAATTTTGCAACTATGGATGATCAGGAAATTTTTGACCTTCTCAAAGTCACCACCACAGATTTGGATGAAGTAATAAGACGAATTATTTATAAAGCCGGTTAAAACCCGGATAGTTTTTAAACTATATTTATATTAATAATACCTTCCAGGCAGTAATTACATCATTATTTTCCAATAAAACCTTGGCTTTAGAGTGCAATAAAATTTCACGTGTATAAAGGTCGCCAATGGTAGAATCTAATATTTTTTTAATATCTGATTGTTGTTTTACTGCCTCAATTTCGCTACCCTCCGGCAATGTTTCTACATTTCCCAATTGACCTAAGTTATTTCCTGTTAATATAGTAGAATTTTTAATGGCCGATGGTAAAGCGTCAACACCAATACCCATCGTCTTAACTGGTTTTGCTACCCGAAACAAATTATTTTCTGTTACACGACAATACCAGTCGCCACCTAAACGGGCTACTAAATTAATTTTAGCCTGGTCTATTTTGCCGTTTTCATCAAGTATTTCTTCTTTAATGTGAATGAGCTTAATTTCTGCAAGCACCAGATTACCTGCACCAGCATTTTTGCCTAAAGATATTACCTGGTTTACAACACATTCAAATTGTACGGGAGCTTCTGCCACACGTGGAGGTTTTACCAGCTCAGACTCCAATTCGGTAAAACCAGCTTTTTTAAATTCATTTGTTTCTTTAGGATACTCCACACTGGCTAATGAAGTCTGTTGCACCATATCATAATTTACCACATTAATCACACATTCAGGCACTTCAAGTACATTCTGTAGAGTATGTTTGGTTGTATTATCCCGTACTCTCCTTGCGGGAGAAAAAATGCATACCGGCGGATTGGTACTAAACAGATTAAAAAAGCTAAATGGGCTTAAGTTGATATTTCCGGCTTTATCAATAGTAGATGCAAAACAAATTGGACGCGGAGCAATCGCATACTGCAGATAATTTTGCAATTCCAAAGGGCTTAAATCAGATGTTTTTAGTGTGAGCATGCTATACTTGGTTATTATATTCTTTTGAAAACTTTCTTTGTGCCTTGTGATTAAAGCTTTGTGACCCTGGTGGTTAAAATCTAAACACTAAGCACACAAAGAATTACACCAGGTTCACTATGATGTACTTTTTGTAAAAAAGAACAGATGACTACCGGAAGCTTATAACTTAAAACTTCTTAAGAGCTAATATCGACCAATCTGTATTTACCTTCCGGATGGTATTACTCAATCGCCCCAAGCCTGTTATTTCCATTTCAACCACATCATCGGGTTGTAACCATTGAGGTTTAAAGTTAGGATCATTCAATAAGCCTGTTCCGTTTAACTCTAAAAAACAGCCTGTTCCGACTGTTCCCGAACCGATGACATCTCCGGGTAAAATATCCACTCCATATGCACAACGTTCAATAATCTCGGCAAAGGTCCAGTCCATATCACCCACAGATCCTGCTGACACTTCTACTCCGTTTACCCAACATTTCATTTTCAAATCATAGCTGTTACCTATATGCCCTTCTTTGGCAGGAATTTTATATGGCTCTAATTCATCGGGTGTAACTAACCATGGGCCAATCACGGTAGAGAAATCTTTCCCTTTTGCAGGACCCAGATTCAATAACATTTCTTCCATTTGCAAGGTACGGGCACTCATATCATTCATAATCATATAACCCGCAATATATTCATCTGCTTCGGCAGCTTTAATATTTCTTCCTTTTTTACCGATGACAATAGATGCTTCCAATTCAAAATCAAGTTTTTGAAAATGATCTGGCATACATTCAATATCACCAGGACCCTGGATCGCATTATGATTTGTAAAATAGAAAATAGGATACTGATCAAATTCAGGGATCATATCTACTTTACGATTTCGGCGCGCAGAAGCCACATGCTGGCGAAAAGCATATCCGTCGCGACAGGAAGTTGGATGAGGCACAGGAGCCAAAAGTTCAAAAAACACTTCCTGCTTAGCTTCCTGTTTACCTGAAATTATATCTTTATTAACCTGTTTAGCACGATCCATCAACTCTTCGCCTCCGGCTAAAAACTCATTCATATTATCAGGAATAAGCTTATTGCAGGAATTTAGATTATAAATATGTCCTTTTACAAACACGCCTAAATGTTCACGGTCTTCGGTTTTATAAGAAACTAGTTTCATATGGGATATAATATGGGTTAGCTGGATTTCAAAACTAATAAAAATAGGCTTAGCCTAAGCTCTATCTAAAAATAAAAATACCATTCAATGCTTTATAATACCATTAAACACAAGATTCTTTACAATAATTGCACTTCGGATACAATTATGAAGGTTGTGGACGTAATTGCAAACATGGCTAACGTAATCATGAACATTGCTAAGCCAATCACAAACATCGCTGAAGCAATTATGAAGGTTGCTAAGAAAAAATAGAAGCTTATTTGTTGGAGCTGATGTATATATTAAAAACTATAACCAAGATTTCCATTTAGTATAGCAGATCTATAAACTGATTTAAAATCATAAGTATGAGAATATAATGCTCCAAGTTTAATACCAAAATTTAATTTATTTGTAGCCTGATAAATTACAGGATGTACATACACCTGATGGTTTAATGAATTAACAAAGACATTTTCAAATAGTTCTGCACGAATTTTTATTTTAGGAAAAATCTCGTTTTCCCAACTTAATTTCAGGGAGGGCGTTAGATAAAAAATTTGTTTGCTTTCAGGATTGATTTTATTCCACATGGATATACCATACCCGAAAAGAATTTTTTTAAAGAATTCATTATTCCTATATAGGCCCAAACTTTGAGGGGCTTTGGGATATATGCGAAAATAAGATTGATAATAGCAGGAGTAATTACCCCACTTGTTGGCAAGTAGTTCAAAAATAAGAGAAATGTTTTGGAAGCCTCTATTAATATAAATACCTGAAACATTCAATTTTTGAGCTTTTAAAAAATTGCAGGAAAAGAGTAAAAGAGTTAATAGAATGCAATTCTTAATAATTTTGTCAGTAGCAAACTTGCGCATAATTCCCATTAATATCTTCATAGCCCGGATTAAAACATGTTGTTTTGCTTATTAAATAATTTAGATTGCCTTTTGCTTCGTCATTAAAAAAAGGATACGGACAACGGATATTGGCAAAATGCGGATCAGCACAATCAGGAGAGCCTGGCGCAGTACCCTGCGTAAATTCAATTCCGAAATGAATACTATTACCATAAGAATCAGATGTATGATATAAATAACCTATTACCTGACCTCTTTTAACTGATTCACCAACGGAAACGGTAGCTATGGAAAGATTTTGATAAGAAACATTAAATCCATTTACAATTTTCAGAACTACAACGGTTCCAGACTCTGTATTATCATAAGGAGCAACGCGAGTAATTTCTCCATCATAAACTGCAAAAACTTCACAGTTGTCGGGTCCGTCTAAATCAATTCCGGGATGTCCTAAAGGATGTCCTCCGCCTTTTACGTTATATGGCCATATATAATTGTTTAAAACTGATTGATCATATTGGGTAAGAATTCCCGGGTTTTTTATTACTGCATCAATCTTTTTAAAATTTAATGGAAATATAAATTGCCCATAGTATTCCTTTACATTAATAATAAAAGGATCTTTATTACAACTACTAGGAACATATAATAACGTTAATAAAAGCATACATTTCCAGAGATTTTTAAGTCTCACATTCTTATGTAAGAAGCTCAAAATATAATTTTCCATTTTTTCCTACGCCTGTTTAGTAAACCTAGCCTTCTGCAGATTTTCCTTATTTATATCAATTTAATTGGAAGTGGCTTATCGATAATTTCTCTTTAATTTATAAAGATAAATAATAGCTAATGTTTTTAAGTGTAACAATTTTATATCAATTAAAATTGTCCCTTTAAAAATGAATGGCTCTATGAAAGCTGCTTGCAGCCCTGCCGGCTGATTTGCAAGAGAATCCCGAATAAATCTCCCATTTTATCCTTAAATTTATACCGAATTTATGTACCAATTTAAATTCCATTTATGCCCATATACCATACATTAGGAGAAATTCCGCATAAGCGCCATACCGTTTTTCGCAAGCCAAATGGCCAGCTTTATGCAGAAGAACTCGTTTCAACCGAAGGATTTTCCAGTTTATATTCATTGGTTTATCATGTGCATCCACCCACTATTGTGAAAGAGTTAGGTGAACCTTATTCGGTAGAACCCAAAATTGCAAGAGAAAAGCATCTGCGCCATACCAGTCTCATTGGATTTAAAATTAAACCTGAAGATGATTATTTAGAAAGCCGTAAACCTGTATTGGTAAATAGCGACTTGCATATTTCATTGGCTGCACCACGAAAATCCATGACGGATTATTTCTATAAAAACAGTCAGGCAGATGAAGTGATATTTATTCATGAAGGAACAGGAACGTTGAAAACCGGTTTTGGAAAAATTAAATTTGAGTATGGTGATTATTTAGTTGTTCCGCGTGGTACTATTTACCAGATGGAATTTGATACTGAAGATAACCGCTTATTTATTGTAGAAAGTTTTAGCCCGATACGTACACCAAAACGTTACCGTAATGAGTGGGGGCAATTAATGGAGCATTCCCCTTTTTGCGAGCGTGATATTAAACGTCCGACAGATTTAGAAACCAATGACGAACTGGGTAATTTTAAAGTATTGATTAAGAAACAGGGTTTAATCTATCCTTACACTTATGGTACACACCCTTTCGATTTTATAGGGTGGGATGGTTTTCATTATCCCTGGGCATTTTCCATTCATGATTTTGAACCCATCACCGGCCGTGTGCATCAACCACCTCCAGTACACCAAACATTTGAAGGACATAATTTTGTGATCTGTTCTTTTGTTCCTCGTAAATATGATTATCATCCTCAATCTATACCTGCCCCCTACAATCACAGCAATGTAGATAGTGATGAAGTATTATATTATGTAGATGGTGATTTTATGAGTCGGAAAAGTGTAGTGAAAGGCCAGATCACCTTGCATCCCGGAGGCATTCCTCATGGACCTCATCCGGGTACGGTAGAAAAATCCATTGGCAAAGAAAGAACAGAAGAACTGGCTGTTATGATTGACCCTTTCCGTCCGCTGATGCTAACAGATTATGCCGTTAGCATTGAAGATGAAAGTTATCATAAAAGCTGGCAGATTAATGTTGAATAATTGAAGTCCGAAAGTTTAGAGTCAGTAAAGTCCGAAAGACTAAATAAATCAGGCTTAACAACTTTCCCAAACTTTATAAAAAATCACAATACTCAATACGCATTACTCAATACTAAAAAAATGGCAACCCAAACATTCGCAGAAAAAATATCAAAAGCACAAGATTTTCTTCCGATTAACGGAACAGATTATATCGAATTTTATGTAGGAAATGCCAAGCAGGCAGCACATTATTATAAAACAGCCTTTGGTTTTAAATCCCTGGCTTATGCAGGTCCGGAAACCGGTGTTCGTGACCGGGCATCTTATGTTTTGCAGCAAGGTAAGATCCGTTTAATTTTAACTACGGGATTAAAATCAGATAACCCTATTTCTGAGCATGTAAAACAACATGGTGACGGTGTAAAAATATTAGCACTTTGGGTTGATGATGCTTATAGTGCTTTTGAAGAAACAACCAAACGTGGTGCAAAATCATACCTGGAACCAGTTACTTTAACGGATGAGCATGGCGAAGTACGAATGTCTGGTATTTATACCTATGGCGAAACCATTCACATGTTTATAGAACGTAAAAATTATACTGGCACTTTTATGCCAGGCTATCGCGAATGGAATAGTGATTATAACCCTTCGGATGCAGGCTTACTTTATATAGACCATTGCGTGGGTAATGTAGGCTGGAACCGTATGAATGAAACCGTTAAATGGTATGAAGATGTAATGGGTTTCGTGAATATTCTTTCTTTTGATGATAAACAGATCAATACCGAATATTCTGCCTTGATGAGTAAAGTGATGAGTAATGGGAATGGTTTCTCTAAATTTCCCATTAATGAGCCTGCAGAAGGTAAAAAGAAATCACAGATTGAAGAATATTTAGAGTTTTATGAAGGCGAAGGTGTACAGCATATTGCAGTAGCTACTAAAGATATTGTTAAAACTGTAACAGAACTTAAAAATCGTGGTGTGGAGTTTTTAAGCCCTCCGCCAGAAGCGTATTATGAATTAATGCCCAACCGTGTGGGTAAAATTGACGAAGAAATTGCCCAATTAAGAAAATTGGGTGTTTTAGTAGATTGTGATGAAGAAGGATATTTACTACAGATCTTCACTAAACCTGTTGAAGACCGTCCTACCCTTTTCTTTGAAATTATACAACGTAAAGGTGCCCAATCTTTTGGGGCTGGTAACTTTAAGGCACTCTTTGAATCATTGGAACGGGAGCAGGAATTGAGAGGGAATTTATAGGAGTTAGTATAGAGTACTTAGTAGATAGTATTTAGATTTTAGAGCTGGCTTAATTATCTACTTAGATTAAAAGTAATTTCAGAATAGGAATTATTAGCGTCTGGTACAGTTTTATAATTAATCTTTAAGGCATGATCTGTAAGAATTTAAATAGTCCATAATTCAACTCCAGATATTTTAAATGAATTATTTCCTGTTATAGTATAAGTATTAGAACTCAAAACTGATTGAATTACAGTATCTATATTTCCATCCATTTTAAATTCAAAATAATCACCAGCTTTTGCATTAATAGTTGTAAAATGATCCGATCCTGAATAATGATCATTATTAACTCGACTCACAATCGTCCATTTACCTAATAATTTTTGCAAAGTAGTCTTTTCTGATACTACAATTTCTTTTTTCTTACAGGAAACGGTAATTAAGGTTACTGAAAATAGCAGTATAAATAGTATAGGCAGTTTTTTCATTTTTGTTTAGGTTAGAATTTGTTAAAATTATAAAAACCAAATGTAACCATAAATGTGTATAAATTAAAAATGTAGCAGAATTACTATTCGTAAAAAATATTTATTTTTTCACCAACCTGGCCACAAACATGGTATCTGCTTTATGCTCATACCCTTTTATAAGTTCCTGCTTTTCCAATTTTAAACCTTTCTCTTTAATCAGGAAAGCAACCACTTCCTCATTTTCTTCCTTAAAAACAGAACAGGTTATATAAATTAAAGGCTTACCAGGTTTGAGGTATTTAACTACATTCGAAGCAATTGTTTTCTGCAAATTTTGAAATCCCTGAATTTTAAATTCCTCAAACTGGCTGATCATTTCCGGCGTTCTTCCCCATGTGCCTGATCCGGTGCAGGGTGCATCCAGTATAATTCCATCAAACTCATAATGGTGTAATATCGGATCTGCATTTTGAGTAAGATCTATGACTTTCTTTTGATAAGTACGTAATCCCGCCTGAATAAACCGTTCATCCAAATTATTTAAAACGCTTTCGCGGATATCGGAAACTAATAATTTAATATCCGGTTCTTTACTAAACAAGAGCAAAGATTTACCACCTGAAGCAGCACAGGCATCCCACCAACTATCATAGCGATTTGGTTTAAAATAAGAAAGCGTTTGTTGAGATGAAATATCCTGTATCTGGAATAATTTATTATCATCAAATAGCAGATCTAATTTGGTTCCGTTTGGCAGTGCTAAAGCATGTTCTCCAATATCCTGGTAACTAATTCCTGCTTCTTCCAGCTTCGTTTTAATTTGTGTTTCCTTACCGGGATGAATCCGAATATATAGATCGGGTTGTATAAAAAAAGATGTTGAAAAAGCCTGTTCATCCAAACCGGAAGAAAAATGATCTCCGAAAGGGAAAATATGCTTAACATCAAAGCCCACTTCTGATTGTAGAAGAGCAATTTTATCAGGAAAAGCTAAAGCAATATGAGCATACAGATCCGGGCGGAAATGTTTTAAAAATGTGCTTTCGGAATTGCATAAAAACTCAGCTAAAAACAATCTCTGTTCAATGGGTAATCCTGTAACAGACTGCCCTAATCGAAAGTAATTGTATAATAACCGTGATGCCGTACGCCGGTCATTGGCCCCCATTTGTTTATTCTTCTTAAAAAAAAGAGGAAGGAATTTGGTTAATGGGGTATTGGCAGGGTATTCTTCCAGAATACGTAAAAAAGTGCGGAGCTGCTGTTCTGATCTCATCTGATTACCTGCAATTCAAACCCACGATATTGCATCATCATCACATTCGTATTTTTAAATCCGGCTTTATTGTCCTGTGAAAAATGAAAATTAGTATGTAAGCCGGTATAAGTTTCATCTGTTAGATGTTTCCTATAATCCATACCATATTTAGCCAGGAGTTTGCCAAAATAATATCCGTTATCAAATCCTTTAAAAGAAAACTCAGAAGGCTCTAAACTATAATTGCCACGATAACGGGCAATAAACTGTTTCACATTAGCGGCTTTATAATTAACAAAATAGGAAGACGTGATATGTGTATTAAGGTCCTGCATTTTCTCACTATTCAAAAATTGAGCTTTCGCCCAGTTTGGATGGCCAAATACTTCTATTTTATAATTCTTCTGATTTAATTTATATAAACGGTCTATGATGGGTAAAAGAGTTTCCTTATCTGAGGATGGAATAATAAGCAAATTCTTTTTAGAAGATTTTAAGCAGGTTTCTAAATCTATTGCATTCAAACACTCCACTATCACAAGCTTATTTGCAGAAAGCTCTTTCAGGTATTTGCGCACAGGAATTGCAAATTTTTCATCCTCCGATTTTTTAGCGTTAACTAAAATGATATTCACATCGGCTACTTTGTAGTTTTTATTAATATAATCGGCTACTTTCCAGGCGTGTTGATCAATTGTAGCTGTAATAGTTACCAGATTGGGATTATTAAAATCAGAAGCTATACTTGCAGCCAATGGTGATATCTGAAGCTTAGTTTCCAATTCAGAGAATTCGCCAAATGTTTTAATATCAGAAGGAAATATGGGGCCTACAATCAGGTCATTATCTCTAACCGAATTTGCCCGGGCCAGATTAACAACACGCGTTTCATGATCTTGTGTATCGAATACCTGTAATTTAAAATTATATCCTTCTAAGGACAGAGAATCCAGAGCTAATTTAAATCCCTGGTAAAAATCAATTGCTAAATCTGCCTGGGTAATGTCTTTTAATGCAGCAGTTTTGGGATTTATGTTATCCAATTGAAAAGGCAACAATAACGCAATCGAATGCGAAACCTCCTTTTTTGATTCTGCGATTTTCGGTTGTTCTTTAACTGGCTTAGGTTTTTCCTGCGGTTTTGTAGTCACAATTTTAGGGGAACAGGAAGCCAAGAATACAATAAATAATAAAGTGACTATTAACCTATTCCCACTCAATTGTTGCAGGTGGTTTGGAACTGATATCATACACAACTCTGTTAATTCCTTTGACATTATTAATTATTTCATTCGATATTTTAGCCAGCAGATCATACGGTAAATGGCTCCAATCTGCAGTCATACCATCTACAGAGCTCACAGCACGTAAACAAATCACATGTTCATATGTTCTTTCATCTCCCATTACTCCTACTGATTGTACCGGAAGGAAAATAGCTCCTGCCTGCCAAACCTTATCATACCAGCCAGATGATTTAAGATTATCAATATAAATAGCATCAGCCTCTTGCAAAATGGCTACTTTTTCGGGCGTAATATCATCCAGAATACGAATGGCTAAACCCGGGCCAGGAAATGGATGGCGGCCTAAAAGCGCAACATCAATACCCAAAGCTTTACCTACACGACGAACCTCATCTTTAAATAAGGTATTTAAAGGTTCTACTACTTTTAACTTCATAAAATCAGGCAAACCGCCTACGTTATGATGAGATTTGATAGTTGCAGATGGGCCATTTATGGAAACCGATTCAATAACATCCGGGTAAATGGTGCCTTGTCCCAACCATTTTACATCCTGGACTTCATGAGCAGCCTCGTCAAATATTTCAATAAAAACACGGCCAATAGTTTTTCGTTTTTCTTCCGGGTCTTTTATTCCTGCCAACTGACCTAAAAACCGAGCTTTTGCATTTACACCGCGTACATTCAAACCCATGTGCTTATATGAATCTAAAACCTGTTCAAACTCACCTTTACGCAATAAACCATTATCTACAAAAATGCAATGCAGGTTTTTACCAATAGCTTCATGCAGTAAAACAGCGGCTACGGATGAATCTACGCCACCGGATAAACCTAAAACTACTTTATCATTTCCAATTTTTTCTTTAAGTGATGCAATCGTTATATCAATAAAAGCATCGGGAGTCCAGTTTTGAATGCAGCCGCAAATATCAACCAGAAAATTTTCAAGCAATTGTTTTCCATCAGTGCTATGTGTTACTTCGGGATGGAATTGTATGCCATACACGTTTGTATTTTTTATCTGGAATGCGGCTATTTTTACTGAATCAGTGCTGGCAATGATCTCAAAATTATCTGGGATAGAGGTAATGGTATCTGCATGTGACATCCAGGTTTGCGAATCTGTAGAGATATTCTTTAGTAATGGATTGTTGGTATTTATAAAAGAAAGATTTGCTCTTCCATACTCACGTGTGGATGCCGGCCTTACCTCACCGCCTGACTTTTGAGCAATATATTGTGCACCGTAACAAACTCCTAAAATGGGAAACCTTTCCTCCAACATTACAAAATCTATTTGAGGTGCATCTGCCTGGCGAACAGAATATGGACTTCCTGAAAAGATGATTCCTTTTATAGTATTATCCAGCTCGGGAAGATGGTTAAATGGATGTATTTCGCAGTATACGTTTAGTTCTCTTACTCTTCGGGCAATTAATTGAGTGTATTGCGAACCGAAGTCAAGAATGATGATCTTTTCAGGCATGGGCAAAGATAAATAATTTGATACTACAGATTCATTATAGTTTAGCCATATCTCGCATAAAAATTTTATCATTGTAAATGAGATTAAGTTATACCCTATTCTTATTCTTTTCTATATTTTGCATTCAGTCGTTTGCTTATAGCGCATCAGAGCCTACGTCAAATAATTGGAGTCGGGCAGATACCATAAATACAGGAGATATAAATCCCAAAGATCTGCTTAACTATGCTGAAACCTTATTAGGAATTCCTTATAAATATGGCTCTACAAATCCCAATATAGGTTTTGATTGTTCTGGATTTATTACCTATGTTTTCAACCATTTTAATATTGCTGTACCCCGGTCATCTAAAGATTTTACATATATAGCACGGGAAGTTAATGTTAAAGATGCAAAGCAAGGTGATATTATTCTATTCACTGGAACAAATAATGCCATTAGAAAAGTGGGACATATGGGAATCATCATCTCTAATTTATTGGATGAATGTGAGTTTATTCATTCATCATCCGGGAAAGTGAGGGGAGTAACTATAACTCCTTTAAATAAATATTACCAGGGAAGATTTTTAAAAGTAATACGGGTATTTAAACAAAATGATCTTCTTTAAAACCAATCCATATTCTAATTTAAATTAATAATATGAAAAGTCTTTTTGAAACTTCAACTTTAGATGAATTCATAGATCGGATACATACTTTAAATCCGGATACAGAACGCAAATGGGGAAAAATGAATGCTTCCCAGATGATGGCCCATTGCTCTGCTGCCTTAAAAATGGCTGTTGGCGATGTTAAACTCTCTCAATTGTTCATAGGAAAACTAATTGGAGGATTTCTAAGAAAGAAATTGACCAAAAATGATGATCCTTTTGCTAAAAATTCACCAACAGCAAAAAGTTTTATCATATCTGATTCTCGGGATTTTGAAAAGGAAAAGGAAAATCTCATTGCATTAATTAAGAGATTCCATCAAAATGGGGCAAATAATACGCCATCTGATCCTCACCCTTTTTTTGGTAAAATGGACGCTGCCGAATGGGATAGTTTAACGTATAAACATCTGGATCATCATTTAAGACAATTTGGTGCATAAATTTATTATAAATCTTTTCTTAAAAGCGTTCATAAATATCATCTTTGATGAAAGAATAAATTACCTATACCAAATCAAATGAAATCAATGGCAACCGGAACCTTAATCATTCTACTATTAATTGGAATACTTGCAGGCGCTTTAAGCGGATTAATTGGTATAGGTGGTGGCATTATTATTATACCTGCACTGGTTTTTATACTTGGCTTTTCACAACAAACAGCTCAGGGCACTACATTGGCTTTAATGGTTCCGCCTATCGGGCTTTTAGCAGCATGGTCTTATTATAAAGATGGTTTTGTAGATATCAGAGCCGCTGCTTTTATTTGTGTGGGATTTGTATTGGGAAGTTATTTTGGCGCCAGATTCGCAACCGGAATACCTCAGGAAGCATTGAAGAAAGTATTTAGTATTATTTTAATACTAATTGCTATAAAAATGTTTTTTTCAAAATAGGTAAAGCTAACTAACGCTTATTATAATGGCTGCTAATGATATTCCCTTTCAAACAACAGATTGGGAAAATATATCCATAACTGAACATTGCGGAGAAACAGGAACTGCTTATTGGAGAACGCTTAATTTTGGCAATTTAAGAATAAGACGTGTCGACTATTCTGAAAATTACAAAGCAGATCATTGGTGTCAAAAAGGCCATATCATTTATTGTTTGAAAGGCGAAATGATTACGGAATTAGCCGATGGTTCTTTACACAAATTAAGTGCGGGAATGTCTTATCAGGTATCAGATAATTTAAGCTCACACAAAACTTCATCTACAAATGGTGTGAAATTATTAATCATAGATGGTGAGTTTTTGAAATAGTTAATCTCTAAAATTGGCATTAAATTATCCCATACAAAGCCCCACCTTTAACACCTAATTGATCTACCCGTTTCTCCACTTGAGGATCTTTAACTAATAGCGGGGCATGATGAGGTTTGATTCGTGCATCAATAATTAAAGGACCTTTACAAGCCCAGTGCTTATTTTCTATGTAACTGTTTATTCCATAAATATCATGAGATGGATTGCTGCGGGTAAAAGTTACCCATACAAAATTATTGATGGTTTCGGCTAAAAAACCGGCATCATCACATAAGATCATCAGAGGCAATTTACTCAAGTCTCTATCCTTCAAAGCCTCATTTAATATAAAAATTTCTTGCTGTGTTTCTTCCGGATTAATATACTTAGGCGCTTCCACTGCTAAAATTCCGGGCATAACCATTTTATACTTATTAAAAGGGCGTGGTAATGTAAATGAAGCAGGCAATTCAGTTAAAAGATCTCTTTTTTTATCGCCGGCAACGGCTATCACCACTTTAGAGCCTGCATTAATATCTGTACCACTATAATCTAGTGTATCAATAGTAGTTTTGGTATAAAAATGCAGATCGCGACCTAAATCTATACGCTCCAGAACATGCTGCATAAACTTCCCTATATCATAAATATCTAAGGTGGGATTATCTTCTTTAGCACATATAAACAAATATTTGGCAAGGCTTAACTGACTTTTCCCTAAAATATGATTGGCAATAGTTAAAATTTCCTGTGGCTTACGTTCTTTAAGATAAGGCGTATAACGTTCACTTCCAATGGCAAATAATAAAGGATGTACACCCGCGGCATCAACTGCATTTACGGCATGCAAACCGGAAATCTCTTTAGGAATAGCAGAACCGGTAATTTCATGAATTAAAGCTCCGAAGCTAGTATCTTCCTGGGGGGGGCGGCCAACTACAGTAAACGACCAAATGGCGTTTTTACGATGATAGACGTTATGCACTTTCATCAATGGGAATAGGTGTTGCAAACTATAATAGCCCAAATGATCCCCGAAAGGGCCTTCCATCTTATTTTGATGCGGTTCTACTGTACCTGTAATTACAAAATCTGCATCAGATGAAATACAAAATCCTTCCTTATCATAAAAATAACGGAAACGTCTATTGTTTAAAGCTCCTGCAAAAGTCATTTCTGATAATCCTTCCGGCAAAGGCATTACAGCTGCTAAAGGATGCGATGGAGGTCCACCTACAAAAATACTAACCTTAACCGGCTGGCCTTTCGCATTGGCTTTAGTTTGATGTACTCCTATACCGCGATGTAACTGGTAATGCAAGCCTATTTCTTCATTTTGGATATAATCATTCCCACTTAATTGAATGCGATACATGCCTAAATTAGCATTCATAATGCCCGGTTTATCGCTGTCTTCTGTATAAACCTGGGGCATCGTTACAAACGGCCCACCATCCATTGGCCAGTTAACGATTTGAGGAAGATCACTAATTTTTGCCTTAGCAAATTTAATAGGTGCATTAAAACCAGATTTTAATGGCAAAGCTGATAAAGCAGTTAAGCCTACATGAGCATATTTGAAGGGATTTCTCAAGGCCTTTAACGGATCTGACTTTAACTCCACCAAAGTTTTAATTTTATCCAGCGTATCTCTGAACATAAATTTAGAACGATCTAATGTCCCGAATAAATTAGATACCGCAGGAAATTTACTTCCTTTTATATTTTCAAATAAAAGAGCCGGACCTTCATTTTCAAAAACTCGCAGATGAATGGCTGCCGCTTCTAAATAAGGATCAACCTCCTCTTTAATACGAATTAAATGGCCATGCTTTTCCAAATCTGAAACACATTCTGCTAAATTTTTATAAGCCATGATGTATTGTTAAAGGATGAATACTTAAAGCCTGCAATTTAAGAATTGTGATTGGGTATTGATTTAAAAAACTTGCTTAGGCTAGGTTGCGGTAATTCTTCAAAACTCTATCTCTTCAGGCATGATTCGTCTATAAAATTTCTTTTAAATTAATATTAAAAGTCTATCTAACAATTTCATTGATTATTTTAATAAACCCCATATATATGATTTTAATAACGTATTATTGGAGTTAATTAATTTTGTATTACTCTTAAGTAAACAATATTAACTTCTTAATTTAATCAATTAGTATAATTAAATTATCGAATAGATTAACAATTAATATATCGTTATTTTTTATACAAAAAAGGGAATTTCTTTAACATAAACTAAAATGAATAGAATTTTACACTTTGGGCTACTGCTTATATTCTGGGGTCTTCAAATATCTGCATTTGCACAAGTAAATGAAAATCACACTATTGCTACCTATTATAATAAAAGCCAGCCTATTCTGGTTACTAAAACCAGTCCCACCCAATTTTACCTAAAGGTAGACAAAAGCCTTTCTGGTTCAGGACACTACCCTGATATGACTGTGTATTATGCACCAAATGTTATTGGGGGCCAGTTTCCTTTCAGTGATTTAAGTAATGCAGGTAATGGTCCTTACCTAGCTCAAGGAAGTTCTGCTACTGATAGTAAAGTTGCTGCAGGTTTACTATGGGGGGCTCAACGTGCATTAACGTATATAGCTGATAATTTCACTTCAACCTTTCCGGGCCAAACTTGGTATGGTATTGATGGCATTGGTACAGCAGCCATAAACTTAAATGTCGTGTTAGCTGGTAATGGAATGGGCGTATCTCAGTATCTCGCCTTACCTGAAAGATTTTTATTTTCAAATACTATTTCTGCTACACAAAATCCGGGGGCTAGTTTGGATCTTATTGGACATGAGTTAACCCATGCTATATTTCAAAGGCAAGTAGGTGCTGCTCCTTTTTGCGCCCAACCTAATGATCCTTCTCACGAATCTCGTGCAATTGAAGAATCTTGTTCTGATATTATGGGAGTTCTTATCAGGAATAATGTAACAGGAACTGATGATTGGTCCTTTGGAGCTGACCAAGGAATAGGTACTCCTTTGCGAGATTTTTCATTTCCCAAATTATATGGCCAGCCCAGTACATATAAAGGGGTAAATTATGATAACACCTGTGGTATTATTCCCGCCCATACTAATGATGGAGTCATGAATCATTGGTTTTATTTACTTGTAACAGGTGGGAAGGGAAATATTGATGATGATGGTACAAAAGGGAGCTATAATATTGTAGGGATAGGTAGGCAAGCTGCAACTGCCATATTTTTTAAAACTTTATTTGTAGAATTAAAAAATGCAGCTCAAAGTAGCACACCCACTTTTATGAATGCCAGAAATGCTACTTTACAAGCTGCTGAAAAACTATATGGGTTTGAATCAATAGAAAGGGCCTCGGTAGCAGATGCCTGGAATGGGGTGGGCGTTGGCTTATCTTCTTCCCAAATGCTTAGCTCTATCCCTGCGGATGGAGCTAAGGATGTTAACCCTTGGATGACTGATTTAAAAATAGAGATTAGTCCTAATATAAATCAAGGTGCTTTCAAAATTGCTACTGATAAAGCTTTAACCGCAGGTACTATCACTACTAAAATACTAATAAATCCTAATGATACAGAGATGATAGGTGGAAAACTGTACATGGTGATAAGGGACCTTATTTTGCCACCCGGTACTACCTGTTATTGGAGTTTCATAGCAACGGATATAAATTGTCCTCCCTCCCAACAACCTGTAGCCTGTGATTTATGGAAGACAAAACTAGCCTCGGGTGATAATGTGCGCTCTTTTACTACAGATTCCCGCCAGGTAGTGGGTTTAAATGTAGAGAAGGCCTATCCTTGGGGAGGAGCTCAATTGCTTTATAAAGGATTTCCGCCACCTCCACCTAGTTCTAACGCCAATATCAAATACTACGCTTTAATATTTGATGGAAACAAACAATTAGACTATACTTCGGATATTCCCATCAACCCTAATCTTGATCCTAACGTAGTACAGACCTTTACAGATCCAAAGCTTATGTTAGATGCCGGAAAAAAGTATACTGTAAAATGGTATGCCAGTATGGATAAACCGCCTGTAATCGGCGACCCAAAAAATCAGGGCAAACAGTCTGAAGCAACAACATTTATTACAGAAATTCCTGCTTCAGGTTCATTAGAACAAGAAGATGTTTATCCGTTTGCTCCTCCTGGTGAGATTCCTATTCCAGGTTTAAAAACCTTAAATTCATTCAAGTGTGCTTTTAATGTATTAAATGCTAATAAACAGCTAATTTCTCCTTCGATCGCTATTCCTAGCGATGGAATTCTTAATGGCCTTCTTAATGCACCTTTAAATATGGCTACCACATTTAATATCCCCTTTAATAATACGATTATACCAAGAGAGGATATACAAAATTGCTATTATGAATTTATCCCACAAGCACCCCCACTTACAGGATTACCCGGTGTAACAGGAAAGCCGGGTATCATGGCTAATGGAAGTTACCCTCTTTATATTCAATGGGGAGCATCCACTAGACCTGAATTGATTTCACCTATTAAGAATGAAACGGTACCTTCTGAGGGAACAGTAACTTTCAAATTTCATGCTGTGCCTTATGCCACCAAATATTATGTGGAAATTGCAAGCCCTAGTTTTGTTAATGCAAGTTTTCATACAGAGCAGTTTATCGAGTGGAATAAATCTGGTGATGTTAGCCAGGATATTAAAGTACCACCGGTTAATAGTGGTTTTGAATGGCGGGTTACCTCGTTTAAAGATAATTTACAAGGAGCAACCAGCGAAGTAGGATCAGCTACGTTTTCATTCGGAAAAACAACGTTGGTATATCCTCCGGATGGTGCTCTGGATATACCAACAGAGAATGTAACAATTAACTTTAGCAATACTAATGTTCTTCCAGGGGGTAGATTCAGAATATCGCTGAAAGACCTCGTGGCTAATGGGTTTGCATACGGAGGCAGTGATATTGATATAAAGAATCCTGGCCCCCAGTCTGTGTCATTCACTCTTCCTTTAACTTTAAAAGAGGGTACACCTTATCAGCTATATATTGTACCTCAACAGAAAGATGGGACATACCTAAATGATCAGCCATATACATCTATTAGCACTTTTACAACTATAGCATCACCATCTGCTAAAGCCCATACCATTACCCTGACCTGGCATTGCAGCGCAGGGGAGTCTCAGGACCCTTTTACAAAGTGGTATGGGGAACAAATTATACAGGAAGTTATTGAAGTTTCAACCGGACTGCCACCTGTAGTACCTGTGGATCTCTACGTATTTGGTTGGGATGATGATTATATGAATACCTTTAATAAGAAAGTAGATGATGTAGATGTGTGGAGTAATATAACGGTAATTGGCTGGGTTTTGAAAGGAAACTTACCCTCAGGTAATTATACGATTAAAACGAAAACAAAAGGACCCTCGGCCTGTAATCAGACATTAATGAATATGGATGTAGACGGAACTGTTTCTTCCCAGCATCCTCAACTCAACACTAAGCTATATGATTTGAACACCTTTACAGTGACTGTTCCATAAAGAATCAAATCGAAGTTTAGATAAACGATAAAATAACAAAAAAGAAAAATCATGAAACCGATAAACAAATACCTCATTTTAGGAATACTGGTAATGCTGACAATAAATATGGCATCTGCCCAACAACGGGAAGAAGGTCAGACTGGCAGAAATATAGTGAGCAGTAAATCCGACAGCCCCGATGAGATCTATGTGAAGGGAGTTCGGGCCGTTAAGGTGAATATGATGAGTTTGAAGGGCAAACGGCCGGAAGAAGGGCTTCAGGTTTCTCCGGCTTATCCCAATCCGTTCGATAAGGAGATCAGCATCAATTATAATACCCCTCGGGAGGGATGCGTAAATATAAAAATTCTGGATATCAATGGTCAGGTAGTTAAAGTTCTGGAAGGAAGTGGTAGATCGGGAAACCAGTCTGTGCTTTGGGATGGGCGGGATGAGAAAGAGAATGAGACCAAACCCGGAGTGTATCGCTGTTTGCTGGAATATAATGAAATGCAAAAGATATCTGTAGTGATGAAAAATTAGTGTAAGGTATTGAGTGGTGCTTGCCTGCTCAATTTTCGCTTTTCAATGTGATTTTTAACAAAGGGATATAAAAAGATGGTGCTTAAAACCAATGCTGCACCAACATAAAATCCGGTAGTCATCTGTTCTTTTTTACCAAAGAACATGAAGGCTAAAATAACGCCATATACAGGTTCCAGATTCGTGATTAAAGCTACTCGAAAGGCTGTGAGTTCCTTCATCACAGAAACGCCGGCCACGTATGCTACAGAGGTACAAAACGTGCCGAGTAAAATTAAATATAACAGATCTGCAAGGCTTAAAGCCATGGATGCTGTTGTAAATCCATCTGTAAATAAAATAAAAGCAGATATCCAAACCCAGGCTCCTATCAGTTCATAAAATGCGATGACTGGTGCAGCCCTGTTTTTTACTTGCTTGGAATTAATGATGGAAAACAAGCTTGCACATAAAGCACTGCATAAACCGCAAATGATTCCATAAGTATATTGCGATTCAAATTTAAATATCATATAGATACCACAAATAATCATAAACCCGGTAAGTATTTCCAGTTTAGAGATTTTTTGCTGCTTTAACAGAGGTTCTAGAATTGCAGTGAATAGGGTTAAGGATGACAAACAAACTAATGCTACCGAAACAGTGGATGATTTTATAGATTGAAAAAATAATATCCAATGTGCACCAACAATTGCTCCTGTAAAAAAAAGCTTTAAAAATATTTGCAGGTTAACTTTAAAATCTGTTTTGGTAAATTTGAAATATAGAAACAAAGTTATAAACGCAATTAAAACCCGGTACCAAACTAAATAGGCTGCAGATATAGATATTAACGCTCCTAAAACACCTGTAAACCCCCAAACAAGTACCGTGAAGTGTAAAATAATAAGATTTTGATTAAGAGCCGACTTTTTAATTAGAGGCATACGACTATTATTTAGGTGCCTTAATCAGTAAATAAATTCCGAGTGCCCCAAATATTAAGTTAGGAATCAATACCGCAATAATTGGTGGTAAGCCACCTTTTAGAGCAAACATAGTAGAAAACTGTATAAACAAAATGTAGGTAAAACTCAAAAATATGCCAATACCCAAAGGCAGACCAACACCTCCTCGTACCTTACGGGATGCCAGAGAAACTCCCATCAGCGTAAGTACAAATGATGCAAAAGGATATACAAAACGCTTGTATTTTTCTAACTCCAGGTTTACCATAATACCTGTTCCTCGTATTTCCTCTTTTTGAATACGCACATTTAATTCAGACATATTCATCGCCTCGTAAATATTATCATATACTTCAAAATCTTGAGGGCGCATATCTAAAGCAATATCTTTATGAGTGCCATAAATCATACTTTCTTTAAGGTCGTCAATCTTCCGAATAGAATAATTTTCAACAGACCATTTCCTTTTTAATGAATCCCATACAATACTTTCGGCAACCAATTTTTCTTTTAATTCATCACCATTAAATTTCTCCAATGAAAATCCATGACCAATCTTTTGATTATTGTCAAAACTTTTAATATACACATAGCTGTCCTTGTCTATTTGCATATGTGTCTCCATCTTTGAATTATCTGTTTTAGGACTTACATACACATTTTCAAAATCAATTTTAAGCCTGTTTGTTTCGGGAATAATGAAAAGGTTAAAAACTAACGTAACAAAGAATATGATAAATGATGCTATAAAATAAGGCCATAAAAATCGTTTAAAACTTACTCCCCCACTTAATATGGGAACAATCTCCGTTTGATCGGCCATTTTTGCGGTAAAGAAGATAACCGCTATGAAATTGATTAGAGGAGATAAAAAATTGAGATAGAAAGGTATGAATCCGGCATAATAATTAAATATGATCTTACTTAGCGGTGCATCATGCTTTATAAAATCATCCAGTTTTTCTGATATATCAAAAATCACAATAATGATGGTGAAAATACCGAGGGTGAAGATAAAGGTGCCCAGGTATTTTTTAATAATGTACCAGTCTATTATTTTTATCATTTTATAAGCGTTGCGCCAATTGCTTCACCTTTTTATTTTTCCATTCGTAAAATTCACCGGAAATAATCTTTTCCCTTGCCTCATTTACCAGCCAGAGGTAAAAATGCAAATTGTGTAACGTAGCTATTTGAGATCCAAGTATTTCTTTAGAATGCATTAAATGTCTAAGATACGCTTTAGAGTAGTTTTTATCCGCAAAAAGATCACTGTCTTCATCAACCGCAGAAAAATCGTTTTTCCATTTTTCATTGCGAATATTGATAATGCCATTTTTTGTAAACAACATCCCGTTTCTTGCATTTCTGGTAGGCATTACACAATCAAACATATCAATGCCTAAGGCAATATTTTCCAGGAGATTTATCGGAGTTCCGACACCCATTAAATAACGTGGTTTATCTTTCGGTAAAATATCGCAAACTAAATCCGTCATTGCATACATTTCATCATCCGGTTCACCTACAGAAAGACCGCCAATGGCATTGCCTTCACGTTCAAATGATGCAATTATTTCTGCCGATTGCTTACGCAGATCTTTATATACGGAGCCTTGTACAATCGGAAAAAGAGTTTGAGAATGCCCATACTTGGGTTCGGTATGATCAAAGCGATCGCAACAACGCTTTAACCATCTGTGGGTCATATCTAATGAACGACGGGCATAACCATATTCACAAGGATAGGGTGTACACTCATCAAAAGCCATAATAATATCAGCTCCGATAGTACGCTGAGTATCCATTACATTTTCGGGTGTAAATAAATGTTTAGACCCATCAATATGTGAGCGGAAGGTTACTCCTTCTTCTTTTATTTTACGCACTTCAGAAAGTGAGTAAACCTGGTATCCTCCGCTATCAGTTAAAAGCGGTTTATCCCAACCATTAAATTTATGCAATCCGCCTGCAAGTTCTAAGGTGTTTAATCCGGGACGCAAGTATAGATGATAGGTATTTCCTAAAATAATTTGAGCCTGAATATCATCTGCCAATTCTCGCTGATGTACTGCTTTAACAGTTCCTGCAGTACCTACAGGCATGAAAATAGGTGTTTTTATAATTCCATGATCGGTGGTAATTTCACCGGCACGGGCTTTTGTAAGAGTATCTGTAACTTCTAATTTAAACTTCATTCCTTGCTTTTTGGAAACCGGGCAAAAGTAGTAAAAATATAAGCTCTAAGTCCATAACTCATGTGACAGTGAATAGGCGTATTAAGAAAAGTTACTAGTAATGATAAATATATGCGTAAAAATTAGAGATTTGCGTAACCGTAACCGATTTGTATATCAGCGTGAACTATCTATACATTTTAATTTTAGCAATCTTCCAGGTTTGTTTTTTAGTACAACTTTATTACATCATTGTAGTTCATAGGCTTTTATCTGTTTATAAGAAAAGCGATGTTGAAAATTCCACTATAAATCCTGTCTCCATTATTATTTGCGCACGTAATGAAGAGAAAAATTTAGGCCTTAATCTTCCCTTTATTCTGGAACAGGATTATCCTAATTTTGAAGTAGTTGTAGTAAATGATTGTTCAATTGACGACTCTCAGCATTTATTAAGAGAATTAAGCCAGAAATATAAAAATCTTAAAGTAGTTAGCATTGCTGAGCACGAGCGTTTTAAGCATGGTAAGAAGTTTGCAGTTACATTAGGAATTAAAGCGGCTCTGAATGAACTTTTACTTTTTACCGACGCTGATTGCAAACCCAGTTCTAATCAATGGTTGCGTATTATGCAATCTAATTTTAAGGATTCAACTGAAATTGTCTTAGGATTTTCTCCTTATAAACGTTCAGCGGGTTTTGTAAATAGGTTAATTCAATTCGAAACTTTTTTTACAGCTCTGAACTATCTGTCTTTTGCATTAGCCGGTAAACCGTATATGGGTGTAGGCAGAAACATGGCCTATACAAAATCTTTATTTTTCAGAGGCAAAGGCTTTGCTTCACACATGCATCTATTATCAGGAGATGATGATTTGTTTGTGAACCAAAATTCAACAAAAACAAATACAGTTATTGAAATTCATCCGGATACTCAAGTTTGGAGTGAACCTAAAACTACTTTGGCATCTTATATCACGCAAAAAATACGGCATTTTAGTGCAGGTAAAGTTTATAAAAAAGAGCATCGTAAAATGTTAGGCTTACAGGCTGGTTCAGCTATTTTATTTTACGTTGCTTTAATATCATTAGCATTTTTACATGCACAGTGGTGGATCTTAGTTGCAACTTATATTTTAAGGCTTGCAACTCAATGTATTGTTTATCATCCTATATTTAAAAAATTAACTTATAATCGGTTAATTTGGTTGCTTCCAGTTTTCGATTTTATTTATTATTTTTATATTGTTGTTTTGAGCGTTATTACTGTTTTTAAAAGAAAAATTCAATGGAAGTAAATCCAAATTTTTCAGCCAATGCAAAGAATGATTTTAGCCTGGTAGTTAAAGCTAAAGAAGGCAATCAAAAAGCTTATGCAGAATTAATGCAGCGCTACAAAGACTCCATCTATTTTATGGCTTTAAAAATGGTGAACAATAAGGATGATGCCATGGATCTAATGGTAGAAACTTTTGCCAAAGCATTTGAAAATATTGAGAAATATAAACCTGACTTTGCTTTCAGTACCTGGTTATTCAGAATATCAACCAATAGCTGCATAGACTTTATCCGGAAGAAAAAATTAAATGCCATTTCCATTGATGGTATGGTAGATGACAATGGAGATGACAGGCCATTTCAAATTAAATCGGAAACCTTAAACCCGGAAGAAACATCTATTCAAAAACAACAAAGCGAGCAACTTAAAATGATTGTTGAAAATCTACCATCCAGATATCGGATTCTAATTACCATGCGTTATTTTGAAGAGTTATCTTATGAAGAAATAGCTACACAACTGGATTTGCCACTCGGAACAGTTAAAGCTCAATTATTCAGAGCCCGTGATCTGTTAGCAAATGTAATGAACCGAAATAAGAAGATTGTGCGTAGTGACTTCTAATATTATATCTCAATATTTCCCTGACCTAAGCTCAAAACAAAAAGAGCAGTTTGCCCAACTGGAAGATCTGTACAAGTTTTGGAATGCCCAAATCAATGTCATATCCCGTAAGGATATCGATATGCTTTACCTTCATCATATTTTGCACTCATTAGCTATTGCAAAAGTAATTTCTTTTCTTCCGGGTGAGAAAGTACTTGATGTAGGTACAGGAGGAGGTTTCCCCGGGATTCCATTGGCTATATTATTCCCCGATACTCATTTCCACCTGGTTGATTCTATTGGTAAAAAAATAAAAGTAGTTCATGAAGTAGCTACAGGGATAGGCCTAAGCAATTTGAAAGCAACTCATGCCCGGGCAGAGCAAATTGACGATCAATTTAATTTCATCATTTCACGTGCAGTAACTCAGCTAAAAGATTTTTATCCCTGGATAAGAAGAAAATTTAGTAGCAAATCTATAAACACACTCCCCAATGGTGTACTTTACCTTAAAGGCGGAGATTTAAATATTGAAATTTCAGAATCAGGACTGAAAAAAGTAAAGCAATACCCTATTAGTGATTACTTTTCTGAAGATTTCTTTGATACCAAATATGTTATTTACTTCCTGGCTCAATAGGTCTCGGCTATACTTTCATAAGCCCATCTGTCGAATAAAATGGTTTAGGTGTAACCTTTCATATTCCCGTCATATCGAATACAATGAGATATCTCGAGGTTAGGAGCCACTGTCCTTTGTTTAGCCTGTAGCTTTTACAATGTTCGAGACTTCTTCTTATTAATCAAAGTAACGTTGGGTAAGACTTGATATAGCAAAAAACAAGTTTTTAGCATTTAAATTAATTTATCTAAAACTTATTTCGAATTTGTTTGTTGGGCAATAAAAAAACGTAATTATGAAATTATTGAAAATCTCTTTTATTGCCTTGTTTATTGTTTCTTCATTTGCTGCATGCAAAAAAGATAAGAAACCTGTAGTATCTATTGAAGGTAAATGGACCGGAAAAGGTGGTCTTGCTAATGCTGTGCCCGGTCAAGTATTTAGTTTTAATATTAAGCCAAACGAAGTGTTAGAAGTTACATTGGCTGATGGTAGTGTATATACCGGAAAGTGGAAATTAGACGGCACTAACTTTACGGCCAACTACATCGGTGGTTTGAACTTAACATCCTATTATAAAGGTACACTCGATAACAAAGCCGGGAAGCTTAATGGCACCTGGGGTACTAACCCCGAAGCTAATTTTGGAACCTGGTATATGGATAAAGTTAAATAAGAAGGTAGTAAAACCGTTCAGGTATAAATCCTGCTTAATTTTTAAGCAGGATTTTTTATGATATAAACTTTCATAATTCCCGTCATGTCGAATGAAATGAGACATCTCAAGGTTAGAAGCTACTGCTTTGTTTAACTGTTGCCATTAACCTTGAAACCTCTCCTTAAGTCGAAGTGACGGGGTTGTTGACTAAAAAATAAAATTGGTAGTCAGGAAATTGGAATGGTGATCTTTTACAATTTCATTAAATAATTTTTTATTCGTATCATTCATCTTTGTGGCTACCAGTGAGCGGATAGAAAAAGCACGCAATGCATCTGTTACAGACAAGGTGCCTTCAGCACTGTCTTTACGGCCTGTGAATGGAAAATTATCCGGCCCTCTCTGGCATTGGCTGTTGATGTTTACACGACTTACCAGGTTCACCAATGGATCGATTAATGATGCTATTTCCTCCACATTATTACTGAAAATACTCACCTGTTGTCCGTGTGGAGATTCGATGAGGTAATCAATTGTTTCTTCTATATTTTTGAAAGGAACTACAGGAATTACCGGCCCGAATTGTTCTTCGCGGTATAATTTCATTTTATTATTCACCGGGTAAACCACCGCAGGGAATACAAAAGATGCTATGGTAGTATCACCATTTTCATTCACAACTTTGGCACCATGAACTTTGGCATCTTCAATACAAGCTTTCAGGTAATCGGGTTTACCGGGTTCTGCAACCGGAGTGATAAAAACACCTTTTGTCCAGGGCATACCGCATTTCAGTTCTGCGATGGCACCACTCAATTGTTTATTGAACTCGTCTGCTATACTTTCATGAACAAAAATGATTTTTAAAGCCGTACAGCGCTGTCCATTAAACGACAAAGCGCCCAGTATAATTTCATTAACAGATAATTTAATGTCGGCGTATTTTGTGACAATACCTGCATTCTTAGCATCTAAACTCAATACTGCACGCAGGCGGTTCAATTTGGGATGTTCTTTCTTCAGGTCATTAGCTACTTTACTGGAACCAATGAAGGCCAGCACATTTATTTTACCGCTTCTCATCAATTCCGGTATCACCGAAGCTCCACGACCATACACCGTATTCACCACTCCTTTGGGAAAACATTCCTGTAAAGCTTTTAATAAAGGATAATGAACCAGGGTACCATGTTTAGGTGGTTTGAACAGCAAGGTGTTCCCCATAATGATAGCTGGTATCAGGGTAGTAAAGGTTTCGTTTAAAGGATAATTAAACGGCCCCATACACAGCACCACACCTAATGGAGAACGACGGATCTGGGCTACTACATTTTCTGCAATCTCAAAGCGAGAAGATTGCCTGTCGATGTCTTTTAAGGCATCAATGGTATTGTTAATGTATTCTACGGTGCGGTCAAATTCTTTGGCAGCATCAGCTTGTCCTTTGCCAATTTCCCACATAATCAGTTTAATCACCAATTCGCGTTGCTCGCTCATCATGTACACAAACTTCTCCATGCATTTGATGCGGCCTTCTATACCCATAGTGGGCCAATCTCCGCGTCCATTGTCATAGGCAGCAATAGCAGCATCCAAAGCTTCTGTTGCTTCCTTGTCGGTGCCTATAGGATAAGTGCCGATGAACTTGCGTTTTAATCCCTCAGGAGTAGAAATGCAAATGGGCGAATATACCTCACTCACTTCTCCAGCCCATGGTTTTAATTCACCATTGCACAGGTATTCTTTCTGATGGATCTCCCCAAGATGGAACTCTTCCGGGATCTGGCTTTCCTCTACAAATAAGGATTTGATTTGATCTTGAAAACTCATTGGATATGTATTTTTTAATAGAAGAAAGCTTATTTCCTCTATATCCAAATATATAAATTAAAACTAATGATAAATGGGTTTTGGCTGTATTCTGTTTGTTCAGCTTTTGGTTATTAAGCTCAGAGACTTCGCGGTTACCTCCAAGTGCGTTGCTATTGTATGTAGCGTTTTCATAACCCCGTCATGTCGACATAAGGAGGCATCTCGATTAATTGCACTGCCAGATGTTCAGCTAGCTGGTCAATGAGCTTGAGACCTCTCATCTTATTCAATGTGACGGGGTGTATGATCGTTATTAACTTAAATTAGGTTACAACTTATTGAACTACCCTGCTTAATGTTGCAGAATATGCTTCCTGGCTTTTACGGCCTATAACTGCTGTGCGACCATAAATACGAACTCCACTACGTAAACCTGTAAACAAATATTCACGTGAAGTACTTGTTTTTGAAGTCCATACACTTTCTGGAGTTAAAGGTTCTTCGGTATATTCATGAACAAAGGATACGGCCTGCGGAACCCGCTTAACAGAAAATTTCAATTCACCGGCATTGATACCGTCTGATATTTTAAACTCTGTTGGAGGAGCCAAAGCGGGCACACTTTCGCCATCTGATGCCAGTTCAAAGCCACTGCTTAACAGCTTTGCACGATCACCCGGTGCAAGTGATTCAATATTAAGCGCAAGTTGTTTCATGGCCGCCAATAATTTAATGCGTGCCTGGTTCTTTAAAGCAATTGCTGTGCGGTCTCCGGATATAGCCTGATCCATCGCGGTAGCAAAGGCACCATGAGTAGCAGTAAAAACTGTTAAAGTAGGAGTTGTTTCCGGAAAGCTGGCGTTGCTTGTAAGTGCCAGTGTTACAGATTGAGCTTTAAACTCCAGTTTCGTGTCAGAAAGCCTGGAGTAATCTTTTAATAAACTTGCTTTTTTCATAAAAAATAGAATTCATTTCCGGGTCCATTCCCAGAGGTAGAAATGAAGATACAGACACTTGAACAATGCATGCAAATTGCAGCTTGATGAACTGTTGAATAACAGGATTTTATGGTAAATTTAGTGAAACATGGATTTACTGCTAAACAAATCGGTAAGGGATAGTACATATCTGCAATTTTTACGATACTTTGTAGATTACCAGTAAAGATTTTTAGTCAAAATTTGGTTTATAGCCAAAAAGCATCAGCATAGAGAGGGGAAGTTTTAAAGCAAAATGCTATGCAGAGAAATCGAGTGCTTTTGCTTTAAGTGCAAGAGTTCTTTCTTTTATTGCAGTGGGTTTTACATCCATTACCAAAGCACTTGTTTTTGCAACATGGTTTAGCATCTTAACTGAAAGGGCAAGAATAATTACTGCAAATGAGTATGCAGTGATTGAAAGAATAATTGTGTTAAAATAAAAGGTTAAAGATTATACTATACTCTTCAACTATTTTAAACGGATTGAGAAAAATTCGGGAAATGGAGGTAGGTCAATTATGTTTATAGAAAAAGCATTTACTTAAATAAGTTGAGTTTAAACTGTTTCTATATAAAGTATACTTGTCAGGAGGCATTAGATGTTAACAAACTAGAGCTTAAACTCTTCATCTTCCAAAATTTCTTTTCAGAAATATTCTCGTATTTACAAAAATGGAAAACGTTAACCCGCTGATGTGGCTCTAATTCAAATTTCTGACGAATAGCTTTAAGCCGGTCATAGCACCAATTTTTACTTTTACCATGATATTCTTGTACGTCTACTACGTCAATAAAAAGTTTAACATGCTTTTCAATCATTATGACAAATTTTTAACAGATATGTAATTTGAAATTAATAAGAAGTTTTGAGGTTTGCAAATTATTGCAGAATCCTTTCATAATCTCATCATATCGAATGCAATGAGATATCTCGAACTTAGTGGTACTGCCGTTTGTTTAGCTTGTACTTATACCGCATTTGGTAAACTAAAAAAGCCGATTGAAGTAAACTTCAATCGGCTTATAAGCTTTTTATAAATACGTTGTATTTTATTTCTTGCTAATTATAAGTTTTTGACTGTCATTATTTCCTCCGCCGTTTATTTTGACAACATACATACCGGCAGGTAATTGGCTAATGTCTATAGTCTGAGTATAGTTACCTGCATCAACCACAGCCTGTTGTTGAGCTACTCTTTTACCTACTACATTATAAATGCTAATATCTACTAAATCTTTTTGAGCAGCCACTGTATTTACAGTAAATTGTTCTTGAGCAGGATTAGGGTAAATTTGAGTGCCTACCTGTTTTGGATCAGCACTTACAGCACTTGTTTTAAATGACAAGGATAAAGGTTTTATAGAAGAACCATTTAAGTATTTTGCCACAAAACCACTATATCCAGCATTTAAAGTAATTCCTGAAGGATTATTCAATACGTCCTGAAAAAACAGAGAATTGGCATTAAAGTAATCTCCAGCTACATAGAAAGTAGGAACAACACCTGCATGATTAGATGCAATACCATTTGGGGTACCGCTACCAACTGTAGTCATTTGCTTTTTAAGCTGAATTTTGCCATTTAGATCATAACCTATAATGAAAAGATTTCCGGTATTATTTCCAACTAGATTAGTACCATCACTAAAGGTTATTGTTTGCCAATAATTCCCCGTTACATATATTGACTGATCTGTATCATTTAAAGTGATGGCTGTACTATGTATCTGACTGCCAGAATTGGCGCTTCCTTCTTGTTTCGCCCATAATTCTTTCCCTATAGGATCATATTTAACTACACAAACATTAGCGCCTGAAGGTGGTGTAGTAATAAGTGTATAGGCCCCAAATCTTTCCGTTCCGGAAAAATTGCCGGTAACATAACAATTACCATTAATATCTGATGTGATAGCAGCCCCCATACAAAAGCTATTGGGTTTATCGATGCTTTGTTTTACCCATTGCATATTCCCATTCCCATCATATGAGGCTACAAAAAGGCTGGTGGTAGTTGTACTATTAGAGATAAGAGTAGTCCCGCTAAAATCTGCCTTAAGAGAAAAATCTCCTGTCACAAAACATCCTCCTTTAGGATTAATAGCTATTCCTGTTCCTTCATCCACATTATACCCACCTTCTTTTTTTGCCCAAAAAATATTTCCTGATGCATCATATTTAGCAATAAATACATTCCAAGCTTCCCCTACGGAGATAAGTTGAATACCGCTAAAATTGGCTGCTTGTGAATACCTACCTGTAATGTAACTATTTCCTTTAGCGTCAACAGCAATTGAACTAGCAATAACAGAATTAGCCTGATTTTGAATAGCAGCAACATCACCTGCCTGCTGAGCCCATAAGCAAGCGCCATTATTACTATACTTTGCTATAAATGCATCTGAACTATTATTCCCCGCTTTATTAACTATCTTAATGGATGTTGAAAAAGAGGCAAAATTATTAAATGTACCACAGATATAAATATTACCATTGCCATCTAAAGCAATACTGTTAGATTCTGCATACTCTCCAATTCCGGCTCCTGATCCAATTTGCTGAACCCATACCAGTACACCATTGTTATCATATTTAGCAACATACCCATCTAAATAACCAACAGCAGTAAGGCTTTGGGCACCCCATGTAGTTTTCCCGGCAAAATAGCCGGTTACATAAGAATTTCCCTGGCTATCTGTAGCAATTGAACTGGTATGAAGATTATAAGATGCGGCTGTAGTACTTATTCCATCAGCCCAACTCCAATTTTGTGCATAGCCATTCATAAACAAAAAGGATAATAAGGCTAGTGTGAGTAATTGTTTTTTCATTGTTTCTGTTTTAGGTTAAATAATTAAATTTTTATATTTTAACGATACAAATATATACATGACAATCTTTAATCTATTAATTATCATGTAACATTATAGATAGCTTATACTATTGTTACTTATATGATTAACCTATTTTTTCAAATGTTAATACTAAACAAAAAACCCATCGATTAAAATCAATGGGTTTTAAACCTTTTATTAAGTTCTTAATAAAAGATTAAATCTTACTTCTCGCTAATTATTAATTTTTGAATGGCATTATTTCCGCCGCCGTTTATTTTGACAACATACATACCGGCAGGTAATTGGCTAATGTCTATAGTTTGAGTGTAGTTACCTGCATCAGCTACAGCCTGATGTTGAGATACTCTTCTGCCAACTACATTATAGATACTAATGTCTACTAGATCTTTTTGAGCAAGCCTTGTGCTTGCCGTGAATTGTCCTTGGGCAGGATTAGGAAAAATCTGAGTACCTGTTTGCTTTGTTTCAGAGCTTACATTACTTACTCTGAAGGCAGAAGAAGATTTTATATAGCCTTTTTCAGCAGCATTATAATATTTCGCAACAAAGCCACTAAATCCTATATTCAAAGTTATTCCTGAAGGACTATTTAATGCATCTTCAAAAAATATAGAATTTGTCTTAAAATAGTCTCCAGCCACATAGAAACAAGGTGTTACACCTGCATGGTTAGATGCAATACCATATATGATACCAGCATCAGATGTAATAATTTGTTTTTTTAGCTGAATTTTGCCTGTTAAATCATAACCTACAATAAAAAGATTCCCATTATTATTATTTCCGACCAGGTTGGTACCATCGCTGAAGGTTATGGCATTCGAATAATTGCCTGCTATATAAACCGCTTTATCTGCGCTATTTAAGGTTATGGCTTTGATATTTGAGTTAGTTCCTGCATTGATACTTCCTTCTTTATTTGCCCACAATTCATTTCCTGAAGGATCATATTTAGTTATCCAAACATTAGGACCTACAAGTGGCGGCACTATAAGCGTATAAGGGCCAAACGATTCTGTTCCGTAAAAATCGCCTGTAACATAACAATTACCATCAATATCTGATGTAATGGCAAGTCCCGAACAAAAGCTATTGGGTTTATCTATGCTTTGCTTTACCCATTGAATAGTTCCATTTTCATTATATGAGGCTACAAACATACCGCTGCTAACTCCTATACTATTAGAAGAAAGAAGGGTATGCCCGCTAAAATCTGCTTTGTAAGAAAAATGGCCTGTCACAAAACATCCCCCTTTAGCGTTGATAGCTATTCCTTTCCCTTCATCTACATCATAACCGCCTTCCTTCTTTGCCCATAATACCTTACCCGAAGGGTCATATTTAGCAATAAATACATTCAAACTTTCACCTGTTGAGATAAATTGAATAGCTCCAAAATTAGCTGCTTCAAAATAATGCCCGGTAATATAGCTGTTCCCTTTAGCATCAACAGCGATTGAACTAGCAATAACAGAATTTGGCTGATTTTGAATAGGGGGAACATCGCCTGCCTGTTGTGCCCATAAGCAGACGCCGTTATTGTTATACTTTGCTATAAATGCATCTAAGCCCTTATTGCCAGGTGTATTAACAAGATTAATTGATGGAGAAAACGAGACAATGGTATGAAATGTGCCACAGATGTAAATATTGCCTTCAGTGTCTAAAGCAATACTTTTAGGTTCAACACTTTCTCCATATGGGACTCCAGATCGAATTTGCTTAACCCATACGAGTACACCATTATTATCATATTTAACGATATATCCATCTAAAGACCCGGCAGCAGTAAGACTTTGGCCACCCCATGTGCTTGTACCACTAAAATAGCCGGTTACATAAGAGTTTCCCTGACTATCGGTAGTAATTGAACTTGTATTATAATTATTTGTATTACTTATTCCATTAGCCCATTTCCAATTTTGTGAATAACTATTCATAAACATAAATGATAAGAAGACTAGGGCAAGTAATTGTTTTTTCATTATTTCTGATTTTGGATTAGATAATTAAATTTTTATATTTTAACGATACAAATATCTACACGACAATCTTTAATCTATTAATTATCATGTAACATTATAGATAGGTTATATATTATTACTTATATAACTTTTAAGAAATAAAGGGTATAGGCATTTCCAACATAAATGAAAATAGCCTAGGTTAGGAGCTACCATATTTTGTTCAGCTTGTGCTTATTGGGTTTCAGACCTCTCCTTACGCCGAGGGGAACGTGCTTATCGATATACTCTTAAGTAGTCTACTGACAATACTTAACACTTAGCACAGTTCTCCAATCTAAGGTCTGTCATCTATTATAAACCCGGCTTTCTCCAAATCCTTCCAAAAGTTAGGATATGATTTTTCAACTACTTGCGGATTTTCAATTTCTAATGAACGCATAAAGAGGGCTAAAGGTGCAAAAGCCATGGCCATACGATGATCATCATACGTATCAATACTGAGCTTATCGGGGAAATGAAGCTCTGAACAGTCTAATTTATAGCTTAGGTTTTTTTCGATGAGGTGAACACCCATTTTTGCAAGTTCTGTTTGCAAGGCTTTTATACGATCTGTTTCTTTGATCTTCAAGGTTTCCAGTCCCGTAAATGTAGCGTTATGGCCTAAAGCAGCACAACAAACTATCACTGTTTGGGCTAAATCCGGACAATCCTTAAAATCAAAAATTTTACGCTCCAGGTTTTTGCCTTCTTTTTTTAGATACACGCCACCATCTTTAAATTGAGAAGTGATTCCAAAATTTGCCATGATCTCTGTGATCTTGCTATCGCCTTGTAGACTATAGCCGTTTAATCCCGGAAGGAAAAATTCTGCTTCTGTTGATAAAGCGGCTATAGCATACCAGTAAGAGGCCGCACTCCAATCGGGCTCTATATAAATGTTTGAAGCACGGAATGATTGATTGCCGATAGAAATGGTATTTTCATTCCATTGATGTTTTATTCCTGCCTGTTCCAGCATAGCCAATGTCATTTCTACATAGGGTTTTGATGTGAGTTCGCCCTCCATTATTAATTCTAATCCTTGTGGAAGGGAGGAAGCAATAAGAAGCAGAGCTGAAATATATTGACTGCTCACATCTCCCTGAATGGAAATAATAGCTGTCTTTTGTTTTAAAGGTCCAGTTATTTTTAAAGGAGGATAGCCTTCTTTTTCGGGATATTCAATTTCTGCACCTAATTCTCTTAAAGCATTCACCAGTATTCCCATAGGGCGTTGCTTCATACGATCTGATCCTATTAAGATAATTTCTGCGGATTGTAAACAGAAAAAAGCTGTTAAAAACCGCATAGCTGTTCCGGCCGGACCAACGTTTATGAGGTGTGGGGTGTGGGGTGTATGTTGTAAGTTGTGAGGTGTGGGGTGTGGGGTGTTTAAAATTTTATGTAATGTTACGGTATCTGCGGCTTGAGATAAATTTTGCACCTTAACCAATCCTGTGCTTAAGGCCTGCATAATTAAAGCCCGGTTGCTTTCGCTTTTCGATCCTGTTAGATGAATGGTTCCTTTAAGGTGCTTTTTTTCAATGGCAATATTCACTGAATTCATTTCTCTTCAACAAGTGGTTTAGCATTCATTATTTCCGTTTGCTTACGGATAGATTCACTATGGATGAGTTCCAAAAGTTTACCTGTAAAATTGAGATCAAGTTTTAAAGCAGATGCAAAAGCACCGCGTTTATTCATAATTTCATCCCAACGGTTAACCTGCAAAATGGTCACGCCATTATCCCGTTTATACTCACCAATTTTCTGGACGATCTGCATTCGTTCTGCCATTTTCTGTATGATCTGATCATCAATCTTATCAATATTCTTTCGTAATTGAGCTAACTTATCTGCAAATTCTTTATCTCTGGATTCCGGCTTTCTCAGGGTCAAAAGATCCATCAATTCGCTCAAAGCCACAGGCGTTAATTGCTGTTTGGCATCCGTCCAGGCAATAGAAGGATCTAAATGAGATTCGATCATTAATCCCTGCATGTCTAAATCAAGCGCTTTTTGAGCCACGTATTGAATTAATTCACGATTACCACAAATATGGCTGGGATCATTTATAATAGGCAATTCCGGAGCTAATGTTTTGAGTTGAATAGCTAATTCCCACATCGGTTCATTACGGAAAGCAGTTTTTTCATAAGATGAGAATCCGCGATGGATAGCGGCGAGTTTGGTGATACCTGCATTATTGATGCGTTCTAAAGCCCCGCACCATAAAGAAAGATCCGGATTTACCGGATTTTTTACCATTACTGGAATGTCCACCCCTTTTAATGCATCCGCAATTTCTTGTACCGTAAAAGGATTAACTGTCGACCTTGCTCCTACCCATAATATATCTACTCCGGCCTTTAAAGCTTCTTCCACATGTTTTGCCGTAGCAACTTCTACTGCTGTAGGTAACCCGGTTTCTTCTTTAGCAAGTTTGAGCCATTGTAAGCCGATACTTCCTATCCCTTCAAATTCTCCGGGACGAGTGCGTGGTTTCCATATGCCGGCACGTAATACAGATACTTTACCTGTTTTTGCCAATAAATGTGCGGTGGCAATTAATTGCTCCTCAGTTTCTGCACTGCAAGGCCCTGCAATTAATAAAGGTTCACTGGTTATTTTTAACCAGGAATTTAAAGGTTGGATATTAAGATTTAGTTTCATATGCGTAGTTGTTTAGCTTTTAGAGATATTCGTCTTTTTAAACTGTATCATTTTTTAAGTATTCGCCCATAATAGTAAAGTTGAAAGTGTGCTTTAATGCTTTACGGATCGCTTCTTCATAGTCTGAATTTTTGTTCCATTCAATATCAACATAAAAATTGTATTCGTTGCGTTTACCTAAAACAGGCATGGATTGTATTTTACTAAGATTTATATCCTGCTCTGCAAAAACAGTAAGAACCTTAGCTAATGATCCTGATCCATTACCCACTTGAAAACATAAAGAAGCCTTATTATTTTCAGCACTATCCGTTGCTTTGTCTTTCAGTATTAGAAAACGGGTATAATTTTTTTTGTTAGACTCAATCCGGCGTTCCATAATTTCCAGGTCATACAATTTAGCGGCTAATTGATTGGCAATAGCTACTGTATCCGTTAATTGCTCTTCGCGGATCTTTTTTGCACAGGCTGCGGTGTCATTACTTTCAATAACCTGTAAGTGAGGAAATTCATCAAAGAAATCAACGCATTGACGAATGGCTATCGGATGAGATTGTACATACTTAATATCTTCAAACTTTACTCCGGGCAAAGCTAATAAGTGCAGCTGTATAGGTAGATAAACTTCACCGATTATTGGGAAATTATACTCACGCAAAAGTGTATAGTTGGGCAGTAAGCTTCCGGCAATGGAGTTTTCAATAGCCATCACCACATAATCTGCCTGCTTGTTTTTAAGAACTTCACAAGTTTTCTTAAATGAATTGCATTCTACAGTCTCAATATCGTTGCCGAAAAATTTAAAGGCGGCTTCTTCATGGAACGAAGCCCGGATACCCTGTATAGCTACTCTTTTTGTTTGCATGGCTTTAAATAAAAAAGTCCCGGCTGTTTGGCCGGGACTTTTTGCTAATATCTCTTATCAATATTGTTGCATATTAGTCCCGGTTCTTACTGTAATAGTAAAAATAGCCAAACCAATATGTGTTAGTGAAGTTCATTTTTGTACCTGTTATTTCAAATGTACATACTTAAATAACTTTATCAAATTAAAGCTAAATTATTTTTTATAATTTTTAGTATAATAATCTAAACTTTCACACAGGTCATCTTCCGAACAATAATTATCAATGCTGCAATGCCCTATTTTTGGCAATAAAGAACAATTGACCATACCTGCATTATTCTTCTTATCACTTTTCATAATTTCCAGTAATGCCGGGTAAGATGATTTATTTAACGGATACGCCGGATATATGTTTTTTAACATATGTACTATTTCAGTAAACTCTGCTTCACTTAGCCCATTTTGTTTAGTTGATAAATAAGCCTCACAAATAAATCCTATGACAATAGCTTCTCCGTGTAATAATGGTTTTTTATCATTTTTCAAGGAATAACTTTCAATGGCATGCCCGATAGTATGGCCAAAATTTAAGATTTTACGAAAGCCCTTTTCGTAAGGATCTTCTTTAACAACTTTATTTTTTATTTCAATTGATCGATAAATAATTTCTTTGCTTACTTGCTGAGGCTGTAGATTTTTAAGTTCAGAAAATAAATCCTTATCATATATTAAACCATGCTTTATAATTTCGGCAAAACCGGAAAGCATCTGGCGTTTATCTAATGTTTTAAGAAAACCAGGTTCTATAAAAACTGCTTTTGGCTGAGTAAAAGAACCAATGATGTTTTTGATATGATCCATATCAATGCCGGTTTTGCCACCTACCGAAGCATCAACTTGTGATAAAAGAGTGGTTGGAACTTGTATAAAATCAATGCCCCGTTTAAATGTAGAAGCAGCAAAACTACCCATATCGGTTACTACGCCGCCACCTAAATTAATCAAAACACTATTTCTATCTGCTTCAAAATCAAGCAACATTTTCCATATCCCAATACAGAAATCTATATTTTTATTCTCCTCACCGGGATCAATTTCTATAATATCATAAGAAAGTGAATTATTTAAAGCTTGTTGTAAGAGTGGTAAACAATGCTGTTCTGTATTTGTGTCAACCAGAATAAAGATCTTGGAATATTTTTTAGCTGAAAGGAAGCTTCTTAATTCATCAAGGCTATTCTCAAAAAATATAGAGTAACCTATACTTTGGATAGGCTTCATACAACCCGAATTTTAGTACCCTTAAATTCAACAATATCTCCGCGTTTTACTTTTAAGCGTTTGCGGTAATCAATCTCGCCGTTATATTTAACTTGTCCCTCAGATACAACCATTTGAGCTTCCCCACCGCTTTGCACTAAATGTGTGGCCTTTAATAGTTGTATAAGCGGAATAAATTCTCCTTCTAATGTAAAATCAAGCATGAACAAACTTACAAAATTTCTATTTGTATGTTAATTATCTATAATTTCTAACTTTGCGCCATGCAGGATAAAAATCTGGAAATACATCCGCCGGAAGGCAAGAATTTATCATTTGATAATACAGAAATTGCATTTCGTGGCAAAACAAATGCGGATATTAATCGTGCTTATTGGTTGTTTAAACTTATAAGCAGTAATTTTCTAACACAGATTGGTCCGCCTATAACCAATTTTACCATGAAAATAGGTTTACCGATAAAATCATTAATTAAAGCAACCATATTCCGTCATTTTTGCGGAGGCGAAACTATAGAAGAATGTGAACATACCATTGAGCAGCTTGCTCAAGGAAATGTAGGCACTATTCTGGATTATTCTGTAGAAGGAGAAGAAGAGGAGCAGATATTTGATGAAACCTGTAACGAAATCATCAAAACAATTCAGCGTGCGGATGGAGATAAACGGATCCCATTAACTGTTTTTAAAGTAACCGGAATGGGGAGGTTTGTTTTGCTGGAAAAGCTGGATGCAAAACAAGCATTAACAGATGTTGAAAAAGCAGAATTTGAACGCGTTAGATTTCGTGTAGATCAAATTTGTAAGCTGGCTTTTACCTCTAATGTACGGGTAATGATAGATGCAGAGGAAAGCTGGATTCAGGATACAATTGATGGCTTGGCTTTAGAAATGATGCGGAAATACAATCGCGAAAAACTGATTGTTTACAATACTTATCAACTATACAGAAATGATAAACTGGCATCCCTAAAAGCAGATACCTATCTGGCAAAAACAGATCAATTTATATTAGGAGCTAAACTAGTTCGTGGTGCATATATGGAAAAAGAATGCAAAAGGGCTCTTAAAATGGCTTATTCCTCGCCTATACATCTTGATAAAAAAGCCACAGATATTGATTATGATGAGGCTGTTCATTTTTGTGTGGATAATATTGAGACTGTTGGTTTCTTAGCAGGAACACATAACGAGAATAGTTGTCGTTTACTCGCTAATTTGCTGGATAAAAAAGGGCTGTCACATGAACATCCGAATGTTTATTTCTCCCAATTATTGGGGATGAGTGATAATTTAAGCTTTAATCTGGCGAATGCCGGATACAATGTTGCCAAATATGTTCCTTATGGGCCGGTAAAAGCTGTTTTGCCTTATCTTTTTCGCAGAGCCCAAGAAAATACGTCTATTGCCGGGCAAATGGGAAGAGAACTGGGATTAATAATTAAAGAAAAAAGGCGTCGCAGATTAAACTAATCTGGAATTGGAGTACTCAACTTCTTAAGTAATTCTTCAGATATTTCATCAGCATAAACTCCATAAGCATTAAAAAATGTTCCTTTTATCCCATGTTTTGGTGCATTGATAGCATATATTACTGAATTATCTCCAGGATCGCTAAATCCTTCAAAACGATAAACCTTAACAATTTCAAAATCTTTGGGGCTTAATGCTATATCTCCTTTGCTACTATGCAACCCATTATTATGAAGATTAAAGTCATGTGTAAAACCCTGTTCTTTAAGTTCGTTCAGAGTTTCTACTACCGTTGGGCGTTGTGTTGGATCTGACATACATGGAGAACATTACTCATTTATTTTTGTTTAATTATCTGAATTTTTCTTTGCTGGTAAGTAGATCCCAAAACATCATAAAATCACTGGCTAAACTATAACGAGGATATTGAAAGGTTGCAGGTTTATTTTTTTCAAAAAAGAAATGTCCAACCCATGCGAAGCCGTATCCTGTAAAAGGAATAAGCAATAATAAGAACGCATTGTGAAATAATATAGATGCCGGAATTAATGGAATAACCAGACCGGTTCCTATAAAATGTAAAACTCTGTTAGTAGTATTACGATGCTCTGTTAAATAGAACGGATAGAATTCTTTAAGTGATAAAAAGCGTTTTTCTTCCATTTAATAAGTTAATTATTTCTTTGAGCTGAGCAGGCAAATTTATAATAATCCCGAACTATGCATATAGTTTTCAAGCGTTTCTTGAGCAGTAAGTAAGTGAGTTTGGAAGCCTAAATTAACAGCTGTTTGTAAATGCTGCGGACTATCATCTATAAAAAGTGTTTCTGAGGGATCTAAGCTGTTTTCCTGCAATACAAATTCAAAAATATCAGCATTGGGCTTACGCATTTTTAAAAGGTGTGAATAGTAATCTTTTTGAAAGAAAACTGAATTGGAATGAATCTGATATTCTGTTTTTAAATAATTCATTATCCAGTTATAATGGATCTCGTTATTATTGCTGAGTAAGAATGTGCGGTACTTTTCTTTTGCTTTAAGCAAAACCTCATGATTGATTGGAGGAACACCAATGAGCAATGTATTCCAGGCATGATCAATTTCTTTATCGGTTAAGTCCGGGCTTTCTGTGATCCTGCGAATCCCGTCATGAAATTCCGATGAAGAGATATTCCCCTTTTCAAATTCATCAAATAAGGGATCATGACCTGTATGTGCAAAAAAGCGCTCCACATTTTTGATACCTAACTCTGTAAAACTGTGTTGGGTGCGTTTAAAATCGATCATGAAAATGACATTACCATAATCAAAAATGATGTTTTTTATGTTTTGCATGATTTCATTTTAAATATTGAATGCAAATATGTAAAATTGCACTCGCAAAAACATAAGTTTTAGCAGCGCCCATAGCTCAGTTGGTTAGAGTAGAAGACTCATAATCTTTTGGTCCCTGGTTCGAGCCCAGGTGGGCGCACAAAAAAGCTTCCAAAAATGGAAGCTTTTTTGCGTTTAGAGCAGGAAATATAAGTTTGGCTTAACGTAGTCTAAAGTTTGTTCTAATGTAAGATCCCTGCTTCCACACATAGAAGGAATTATAGATCTGGTTTTATAAACTCAAATATATTAGATCCGGTATTATCTTTATCTGAATCCACATAGATGGCATTATAATTATAGAGAGCAGAAGGTGCTCTTACTGTAATTTCAGTTGGTGATATCGACACTATAAGTAAATGAATAGGACCTATTCTAGTACCTGATTTTTTGTCTCTTCCCATTAGGATAACATCATTCTCAGGCCCAAAATTATATCCATAAATAGTAAAATTTGTATTGGGCTCAACTTTTTCTGTGCTAATTTTTGTAATATAAGGCGCTTCTTCACCAGTTGATTGATTGATTCCCTGAATTTTTGTTATATTTTTTTTCCAATTTTTTTGATAAGAATTTGAAATTGGATTCGCATTATTTTTCTGGAAAGAAAAAACGATTACGCAACAAAGTAGCAATGTGCTTTTTAAAAATAGATTGTTCATAATAGATGGATTTTAAGTCTTTGTTTATAAATTAATTAGAAAACGTTAAGCAAGCAGATGATAAATACATATGGGAGTTTAATCTGCTAATTTGTTATAGAAACATTTTAATTGCTTGGATTGTTTCTGTTATAGCAAAATATGCTTCACTACTCTTTGATAATACAATCGATGAGATACCAACCGTGGAAAGGAACCATGTGTGGTGCCGTAATCACACATCATTTGTTCAAATAATTTTACATTCAATTTAAAAAGGCTTTTAAATAGTAGAATTAAAAGGTTGTGCTAGAATTGGGAAGAGTGACCCAGAAAATACTTCCTTGGCCTAATTCGCTTTCTACCCAAATTTTTCCGTTATGTCTTTCAATAATTTCTTTGGATATGTAAAGACCTATACCTAAACCAGACATATGTGGATTAAGACCCTCCACTCGATAAAATCTTGAAAAGATCTGGTTTAATTTATCATTTGGTATACCAATACCTGAGTCTTTTACGCCAAGTTTTATCTCATCATTTACATGGGCTAGGCTTAATTCTATCTTGCCTCCAAAAGGAGAGTATTTGATAGCATTAGTCAGTAAGTTAATAATTACCTGTTCAATTCGAAGCCTGTCCCCGTATATTTGTAAATTATTACTATTGATCTCAACTGAAATTTCGTGATTACTTGGAGAAGAATCTTGAATAAGCTCTATTGCATCATTCAAAACTTCCATAAAATCGAATTGCTCCTTAATCAGTTGTAATTGACTGGCCTCAATTTTTGAAACATCCAACAAATCTGACACTAAAGGAGTTAATTTTTTTACTTGATGAATAGTTTTTAAAACAAATTTTTTGCTTTTTTCTTCGGTTTGTGTACGTTCCAGTATTTGAAGGTATCCTGAAATACTGGTTAAAGGAGTTTTTAATTCATGACTCGCCAATCCTATAAATTCATCCTTTTTAGCATTTAAAATTTTTATTTCTTCATAAAGCTTGGCATTATCAAGTGCAATACTTGCCTGTGATGCAACGCCAACTACTAAACGTTCATGCTCTGTTGTGAATTTCCCAGCTTCCGGATGACCAAAAAACAATCCTCCAATAACAATCCTCGCTTTAGATATAACCAGCACAGAAAGATAGCTAACTACAGGTAAATGACCTTCTAGCATTTTATAAGGGAGGTAATTTTTGATATACTTGCTATCCTTATTTATGTCATCAACTCTAATTACGCCCTCTCCGGCAAACGTGGGATGAAAAATAGCTACGCTTTTTGGCATACCAAACCTTTCAAAAGCTTCTTTTGGAGCCCCCGAAAGGGTATAAAGCATGGAGGCTTCGCCATTCTCATTTATTGTATTATAAAAGAAGGAACCAATTTTTGCTCCTGTTAATATAGTTGTTGCATCAGTTACTTTTTGAAGTATCTCTTCAATATTTAAATTTTCTGAAATGATTTTTCCAATAGAGTTTAAAACTTCAAGGTTTTTCGCATAGGTCTGCAACTTTTGTTCTGCTATTTTCTGTTTAGAAATATCCCGTGCAATTTTAGAAGCTCCAATTATATTCCCTTCTATATCTTTTATTGGTGATATCGTTAATGAAACAGGAATTTCTAACCCACTTTTTGTTAGCCTGCAAGTTTCATAATGCTCTACTTTTTCATTGTTTTTAATTTTGGAGACTATAAGCTGTTCTTCCTGCAAACGGTTTAATGGGATTAATAGAGTTACAGATTTGCCCAGAATTTCAGCTTCGGAATAGCCAAATAGTTTTTTAGCAGCAGAATTCCAAGTGGCAATATCCCCATTTAAGTTTTTACTTATAATCGCATCATCTGAAGATTCAATTATAGAAGCAAGCATAGCATCTTTTGTCTCACTGTTTCTTTTTTCAGTTATGTCAATTAAAGTATTAATAGCACCATTCAATATGCCATTTGAATCAAAGAGAGGAGCTGGATAAGGTTCTACAATTCTCCTGGTACCATCAGGATGTTCAACTATAATTACTTCACCTTCAATAGCAATACCTTCTTTTAATGTACGTGCCATAGGGCAGGTATCTAGAGGAAGTGGTTCACCGGTTGTTTGAAATATCTTCCATGAGCCGCACCAAAGATCCTTACCCAGCTCAGGCGCTCTTCCCCACAGTTTTTTTGCAGCTTTATTGTATGAAGTTATATAACCATATGTATCACATGTATATACAGCAACAGGCAAATTATCAAAAATTTCGTTTGAAAGTTGGTTATTTACAATTAGCGAAGTTCCCTTCTCCTGTTTATTATTAATGTTGGAAAAGGTGATACTATTCATCTTTTGAATAAGATTTATTTGTATTAATTGTTATAAACTTACTAAAACTTAATTAATGTTCAATTCCAATAACTTCATAGTATGGTAATCTATTTTCAAAAACCCTGCCATTCACCTTTTAAGGAAGAATATATATCTATGGTAATATTATCTTAGGCATTAATAAAGGCATTCGAATAAAGGTATTCGGATTTGATAACATAGAAAAGCTTTTTCAAAACATCTCTCTTTCCGGCTTGTTAAAATCATAAGAACTCGTTTAATTTCCAAAGAATATGACATTCATAACAAAATTACCGAAAACCATAATGAGTACCCTATCCTCTATGATATGGCATAACCTTGATGCTAAAACCCAATGGCATTTGATAAAAGGCAGTACTGCTATTATTTCGGCAGCGGCGGTTCGTGATATTGCTCGCAATCCTAAAAAGTTTATGCTGGGAACAGTTGTAGTAGGGGGAATTATCATTAGTATTCTTATGCTATTTAGCAGAAAGTAAAACGCTTACATTTTTATTATTTAGTATGTCCCCATCAACAACTATTGAAGAACTGATCCGGCCCGCAGGAATTCACATCAACGGGAATAATTCGTCTGATGTACAAGTTCATAATAATCATTTTTATTGGCGACTTCTACATGATGGTTCTTTAGGTTTAGGAGAATCGTATATGGAGGGTTGGTGGGATTGTGATACATTGGATGATTTTTTATATAAACTGCTGAGTGCCGGCCTTGAGAAGCAGATCAAGCGAAATTTGCATCTCTTATGGTTGCCTCTTAAGGCTACATTATTTAATCTGCAATCCAGATCGGGGGCAATTGAAGTGGCAAAGAAACATTATATTATAGGCAACGATCTTTTTAAACACATGTTGGATAAGTATATGATGTATTCATGTGCCTATTGGGATAAAGCTTCAAACTTGGATGAAGCACAGGAACATAAGCTGGATCTGATCTGTCGTAAACTACAGCTTTCTTCCGGAATGACTGTTTTAGACATCGGTTGTGGTTGGGGAGGTTTCGCTCAATATGCTGCCGAAAAATATCAGGTAGACGTAACAGGTATTATCATATCTTCTGAACAGGCAGACCTTGCAAGAAAGCGCTGTACCGGGCTTCCTGTTAATATAAGGTTGCAGGATTACAAGGATCTGCACTCAAAATATGACCGTATTGTCTCCATCGGCATGTTTGAGCATGTGGGCTATAAAAATTATCCCGATTTTATGAATATTGTACACCAAAATTTAAAAGATGATGGAATATTCCTATTGCATTGTATTGGCGGTAATGAAAGTGCGATAACTACAGATCCTTGGATAGACCGATATATTTTTCCTAATGGCATGATACCTTCAGCCATACAAATAACCAAGATTATTGAAAAACAATTTATTCTGCAAGACTGGCATAATTTCGGCTCCGATTATGATCGTACATTGATGGAATGGCTTAAAAGATTTAAAAAATCATGGCCACAATTAAAACAGAGATATAATGAACGTTTTTACCGTATGTGGGAATATTATTTATGTATCAGTGCAGCTTCTTTCAGAGCCAGGAAAAATAACCTGTGGCAGATCGTTCTAACCAGACCTGAATATCGGGGTGAATATTAAATCTGTACGATAGAAGGTATAGATCAAACTCTATAGATTTTAAACCCTGTAGATTCTGTTAATATTAATTATTCCCATTTAATCCTGCTTTCCCCTTTCATCAAAATATGGTTTAGAATATCCAATCTATTCAATTATAATTTTATAATCTATAAGATGGATTGGAGTTTAACTGTTATCCCATCACATTATTCTGTTAAAGGTACATGAACTAATACCATTTTTCTACTAATCACTTTCCTTAACTTCAATCTTAATTGTAAAAAAATTGTTACAAACTTAATTATTTTTCTAAAAACTGACTTTTAATTAGTCAAAAAATTAAAATACTTAAGTTTTACTAAACAAATATTGATTTTAATTTCTATAATTGCATGGAATGTTTCTTCCAAATAAATTGTATTTTAATTATATAATAATCAGCTTTAATATTTACGTTAAGTTTAAATTAATTTTTTTTATGAAACAATATCTTACTCCCCTACCTATAGTCCGAAAATTAATACCGATTCTCTTACTGACATCTAGTTTTTTACTGCTCAATATTCATTCGTATGCGCAAATACTTGCTGACCCTTTTGGAGATATGGCTGACCCCAAGCTTATCACTATTACTGCAAATAGTTATTATAATGGCCCGGTAAAATTTAAAACCTATAAATATGGTTTATTTCCGGAAACCAGCGCTGCATTCCCTCAACACTATGCAATTACATTATATAGAGGAGATAGCAATCAATTTGATTTCGGATACCCAAGGTTAACAGTAGAAGCAGTAGATGGACCTTCAGATGCAACTACATTTGTGGAATACCTGGGGCCATTAGGTGTCGTTCCCTGGACTAATTCTTTTTTTCAATCAAAATCTGTTAATGTTCCTTTCCCTGTAACTAACTTACCCTATACCAGTGAAATGGCAGTAAGCCTTTTTTGGGGAAGCCAATATGTAATGGCCATGAACAGTGCCTTATATGGTTGGAAAGGTCTGGATAAAGGAGGGCATCTACCTGTTATTTGTTTTTTGAATCAAGATTGGCCCGGCAGGGCTTCTGCGAGTTATGCTGATCAATCGATGACTTATGGGGTAAATAATGGAATTCCTAATGTGGATTTGGAAATAATTAGCCATGAAATAGCGCATTTAATACTGTTTAATTCACCATTTAAAAAGAATTATGCAAAAAACCCTGAATTAAATGACATAAATGAAGGATTTGCTTTTGTCATGGGGTTAGAAACTGATAATTACTATAGAAAAGAAAATCAGCAACTTATAACCTGGATTTTAAAAGAAGAAAATACAGATAAGGATATGGATATCCGTAATCTTAAAGCAACCGGTCTTCCAACTACTTACTTTGGTGAAAACTATATGTTTCCTGGTCAAATAGGCTATGATCCTCACGTAAATGGAGCAATTATGTTAAGTTGGCTTCATAAGGTATGTGCTGGTGAAGAAGGAGATATTGATGATATAATTGATGGTGAGCATTACAAAATTGAGCCTTTGGAGAAAGACCCGTTTATTGCTATGAAAGAAGCCTCTCAACTCCTCTTTGATGCTCTTACAGATCCGCTTGAGGGCCCATCCATATATGATTTTAAGGATGTTGGAAACTCTATTTTATATCAAGCATCAAAACTTTTTAAATATGGCACACCCAAATATATAACTGTGCAGGATGCCTTATATGCAGTTAAATTAATAGATGCACCATATCAAGAAACCATCCAAAGTGCTACTTCTCCAAATGCTAGCATTAGCCTTCATGGTGCAAGCCAATATAATGGTACAGTTGATTTTGACGGTGTTAAATCGGTCAGCGTTTCTAATTTTAAACTGGCCGGTATTAGTATTGCCTCCCCAGTATTTGAGTTAAAATCGCTAGCTACGCCTACGCGTCCGGTGGTGGAGACCGAATATGTAGATAAGGTAGGAAATGCCCATCTCGCGTATGATTCGGATCAGGATGTGGATAAATTATTTGACCCCTATAATAATAAGGACCGTTCGCAGGCGGCGGTTTCGGTCCACTGGGCAGCCCAGCAGGCGCTGGATTATGTGTATAAAACCTATAATTATATCGGTATAGATGGTACGGGTAAACTGCCTATCCAGTCTTTCCTGGGAGCAGAGACCAAAAATTTTGGTTTTAATATTCTGGATGGGAGTTTTCATTACAGTTATAATAAGGTAGTCAACGGTTTTCATCCGGCCGTGAGTATGGACCTGGTGGGTTCGGAGATGGGATACGCTACGGCTGTACTTAAGCTGGGTGCTGCGGGCCAGAATCAGGCGATCTGCAAAGGCTTTGGAGATATACTAGGTCTTCAAATCAAGAATAAACAGCTGAAAGCCGAGAGTAAGCCCACGGTGTGGACGATTGGGGAGCAGCAGTTTGATGATAATAATAATGGCAATCCGGCCGATTATCTGCGCAGTTTTTCAGATCCTAAATCTAAAAAACAACCGATTTATCTGGGGGGTGAATTTTCCAGTCAATCCCCTAATGCCAATCCTGTAGAGAATTCGAGTCTGTTGAACTTCTGGTTTTATATTTTATCAGAAGGTAAAACGGGTCATCTGGATAATGACCTGTCCCAGCCGATGTATTCAGTTACGGGCATTGGTACAGCAGAGGCCATTTTATGGGCGGCGGTGATGAATTCCCCACAAGGCCAGGTAACGGATTTTTTAAGTCTGCGCAAAGCAGCCGAAGGAGCCGCATCCACTCCACCAGAATTACATGCCGTTCAGGATGCCTTTTATGCTATTGGAATTGGCCCTTCGGCCGCCCAGCTGCTGGTATCAGCTCCCAAGGACCAGGAGGTAGAAATCAACCCCTGGCCACTAAATGGCCCAACAGGTTTGAAGAAAGAGATCCAATATGCGGACTTTGAGAATAGCTGGGAGGTCGATATTTCTACAGATAAGACTTTCTTAGGCAAATCTCCAATCTATACGATTAAAAACCTAACTAAAGCCGGCAATACCCAATTAGATAATAAGGGAGTACGCTCTCTACTGGTTCCCTCGCTGAACGTGAATCTGCAAACCCACACCAAGTATTACTGGCGGGTGCGTACCACGGCTTTTGATATGTGTCACTTTGGCCAAACCGCTGCCGAGTGCGCTGAATTAAAGTTTCAATTATCCTTGGGTACAGACGTCCGTTCGTTTGTAACGGATGGGAGAGATATTGATCAGGCCCAGATCGAGACGCCTTACCCCTGGGGTCCTGCTTTCCACTGGGCGACCAAGGCCGATGTGGCCGGTTCGAAGATCCAGTACTATATCC
>JANXOD010000003.1 GCA_025353765.1 Sphingobacteriales bacterium | reverse complement strand
TAATGCTTCTTACCCGCCATTTTAAGCTATTAAATTGATAGTTCTGAAGGTATTCTATTTCGTAATGTGGAGATTTCGGAGATATTGACCCCCCGTTTCGGTGAAGCTGACCCCTCTAAATTAAGAATCTAAAATGTTTGGCCATTGTATGACAAAATTACCTTTTTTTTCTTAAACTTTCACCCTTAAGCTCAATTCTTATAGCAGAATGTATTATCCTATCCATTAAGGCATCAGCAATCGTATTTTCTGTTATTAAATCATACCAATCCGCCATTGGCAATTGGCTAACAAGGATGGTGCTTAATTTTCCATGCCTGTCTTCAATAATTTCCATAAAGTCTAGGGATTGTGGCCTGTCCAGGCAAGAGAGACCAAAGTCATCGATTATTAAAAGCTTATGTTTGGAAAGGTTATCTAGGTACTTAATATTTGAACCTTGCGCTTTAGCCTGTTTTAATTGTGCCATCAGTTTACTCATTGATAGATAAATTGTTTTATATCCCATCAGGCAAGCTTGCTGGCCAATGGCGGAAGCTAAATAGCTTTTCCCACAACCGGTAGCTCCGGTAACTGATATTGTTTCCCCCTTATCAATGAAACTGCAATCGGCTAAAGTAGCAATGGTTGTTCTATCCAAATTGCGGCCAGGCAGAAAAGAGATTTCATTTACAGAAGCTTGGTAACGAAAATTCGCTCCTTTGATAAGCCGCTCACGTTTTCGGTCTGATCTAAGTTCGGCTTCTGCTTGTAATAGCAACTCTAGGCCTTCTTGTAGTGAGAGCCCCATTAAGTCATGATTTTCTTTGAGTGACTCCCACCTGCGGTGCATGCCATACAAATTCAGATTGTTTAAATGTTCTTCTATTTTCATTTTATTATTATTGGTTTAAATGTTAGTGAATTCAAGAAATAAGAGTCATAATAAAAATTATTTTTTTCATCGGAAAAGCCCCGCAGGGAATTGAATAGACCATTATTAAGTTAATTTAAAATTTAATATCATCATTGTATTAAAATTTAAAAGGCTTTAAAGAAGTATAAGTCATAATATTGCTATCATTTATCACCTATTGATGAAAGGTTTATTTATTGATAATTAGCTTTACCCCTGATATTGTTATGTTTGGGCAAGGGTTTTTCATCATCAGTTTCAGCGGGGAAATGCTCTAGAGCTTTACTTATGAAAGAATAATGACAAGCGTTAAAAGTAATGGCTTGCCGACAAACGGAAATAAACTTTCCCCGTTCATGTTTTGCGGAAAGGGAAAGGATGCCCTGGCAACTTTTGTATTTTTGTTCCGGATGCCTGGCCGATTCAAAAAGTATAATAAATACCTGCTCCAGCAAAGGATCGTACTGAGCCGCTTTGCTGATATAGTATTCAGGGCTACGGTCCTTATACTCTTTATAATAAGAAGGCAAATGCTGCTCCAAGGTAGTATAAGCACTCTTCTTAAAACAACGAAGGTGCTGGGCTATTAAAGTGCCTTCGAAATAGACTCTTATCATGGAAACTGTATAGCACAACCATACACGCATACCAATATATTGGTAAGGGATACTATAGTAATTTTTATCTTCACTTACTTCTATATAACTGTTTTTTCGTACCGTTACTGTTTTATATTTACGCATTTGAAACACTTCCAAAGGCAATAATTTAAGGAAGGGTTTCTCTTTACCCAAAAACAAATCTTTACGGCTGTAATCGGCCTTGCGGAATTTTTCTTCATTATGTTTGTCTAACCTGACCAGCAGGCCTGCGTTCAATTCCTTGAGAGAGAAAAACTTTATCTCACGCAGCGGATTTAAAATCCGGTTATAGGTTTGTTTTACAAAATTCTCAACCAGCGATTTATCCTTAGGCTTATAACTGCGAGCGGGGACGATAGCAGTTTGGTTGTGATTAGCCCAATCTTCTAATATGCGGTTGATCACAGGTTCGTAGCGGTTTGATTTAATAACGGCTGCCTTAAGATTGTCAGGGACCACACGTGCAGGAACCCCACCAAAATAGGCCAAGGCATGATTTAGTGCATGAATAAAATCTTCACAGGATTGGGAAGCAACTGCTTCCACATAACTATATTGACTGAAGCCCAAGGTTGCAACAAAGAGTTCTGCTTTTATCATCTCCCCTGTTTCCTTATCTATATATACTGCCTTGCGGCCTGTAAAATCAACATACAAGGCATCTGCCGGCTGGTGATCTATCACCATACTTACTTTTTTTACTAATTCAAGTTGCTGCAAGTGATGACAGAACTGAGTATATTGATATCCATCAGGATCCTGTTCTTTATATTCCAGCCAAAGCAAATATTTAGTGATCTTAAGATGAGTATGCCCGTGATAGAAATATTCCAGTCTGGCTTGTAACCCGCCATATTTATTTTTCTGACGGGCATTACTCCCCTTACCAAATAAAACAGATTCTAAAGCAGCATCTTCTAATTTTAATAGATTTTCTAAACGTTCGGGAGAATCTTCCACCTGCCTGATATATTGCCTTACCGTGTTTCTGGAAATACCGGTAATGCGAACAATTTGCTTGACAGATGTTTTTTGACTGTAAAGCAGGATGATTTGTTTTAATGTACTCATTGATATTGGTTTTGCGGCCATGGCTTACTAGGTGATTTAATCACATAGTTGCCTACAATGA
>JANXOD010000037.1 GCA_025353765.1 Sphingobacteriales bacterium | reverse complement strand
CCCACCCTTTCAATTCTTTAACCACATTATAAGTGGTCATATCGGTTTCGCGGTTAACCAGTTTAATCAATATCTCGCCCTGACTAATTGTCAGATTTTTAACCTCACGGCTAAACATATCTTTTATTTGGGTATTACAGGCTTCTATTAATATTTTTTGTTTGTCTTTATCGCCCGTTAAAGCAAGATCACGTTGTAATTGGCGGTATCTGCTGCCTGCAAAGTGTGCATAAGGTATAACTTTCATAACATTATACTTTAATAAGCTGTAGGCTCTCCTGTCGGCATCTGATTTAAATATCCTGGTATCACGTATGACTACCTCAGGTATAACTATCCATGGGATCATAGCACCGTCCACTAATGTCACATAGGTTTTAATGGTATCATTTTTGCTTAACGTAGGTAATGCAGGACGTTGCTCCTGGGCCTTTACGGTACCCATTAAGCAGCAAAACACAAGTAAAAACCCAAATAATTTCATAAATTTACGTTATGCAAAAATAATGCAATTTTTTTTGGTATTTTATAATAACCTGCAATTTATGTGTTTATTGCCAGTCTAATGATAAAATACTGATAATATCTTATTATGAAAGAATTAGTGATCGATATTGAAGGTGAGAAAGCAGAGATATTAAAAAGGTATCGGGCTTTGCTGCGTGCAAGTAAATCAACCTTGCAAAAGGGAGATAAACGCATGATACGCAAAGCATTTGATATGGCCTTAGAGAGCCATAAAGATATGCGCCGCAAATCTGGCGAACCCTATATATACCACCCAATAGCGGTAGCACAAATAGCTGCCGAAGAGATTGGATTGGGCACTACCTCTATTGTATGTGCTTTGCTGCATGATGTTGTTGAGGATACCGATGTAACGCTTGACGATATTGAACAGGAATTTGGCAAAAAGGTAGCCAAGATCATAGACGGATTGACCAAAATATCGGGTGTATTTGATACTAACAGTTCTTTACAGGCCGAGAATTTCAGGAAGATGTTGCTTACCCTGGCTGATGATGTTAGGGTGATATTGATAAAACTGGCCGACCGGTTGCACAACATGCGTACCATGGAGTTTATGCCGCGCGATAAGCAGCTTAAACTATCGTCAGAAACTGTGTACTTATATGCCCCGCTGGCACATCGCTTGGGATTATACGCTATAAAATCTGAACTGGAAGACCTTTCTATGAAATACATGGAAAGAGAGACCTATCAGTTCATTAAAAACAAGCTTAACGAGAAAAAGGCCGAACGCGAGAAATTCATCCGTGATTTTATTGAACCGGTAAAGAAGGTGCTGCTTGGCCAGGGATTGGACGCTGATGTTTTTGGTCGCCCGAAATCTATCCATTCTATCTGGAACAAGATGAAGAAAAAGTCTGTCCCATTTGAAGAAGTTTATGATTTGTTTGCCATACGGATAATTCTGGACAGCACACCTGAAAACGAGAAAGCGGATAGTTGGAAAGCATACTCGATAGTTACTGATCTTTACAGGCCAAATCCTGACAGATTACGCGACTGGATATCATCGCCAAAGGCAAACGGCTATGAATCATTACACACTACAGTAATGAGCCCTCGCGGGCAATGGGTTGAGGTGCAGATACGTACCAAACGCATGAATGAAATTGCCGAAAAAGGTTTTGCAGCTCACTGGAAATACAAAGAAGCTACCACGGATAGCGGACTTGACCAATGGGTACAAAAAGTGCGCGATATGTTAAAAAATCCCGACGCGAATGCATTAGAGTTTCTGGACGATTTTAAGATGAACTTATTCTCTGATGAGATCTTCATCTTTACACCAAAGGGCGCACTGATACAATTACCATTAAATGCTACCGCCCTGGATTTTGCCTTTGAGATACATACCGATGTAGGCGCAAGCTGTATTGGTGCCAAAGTGAACCATAAACTGGTGCCGCTAAGTTACAAACTGCAAAATGGCGACCAGGTAGAGATCATAACTTCAAGCAAACAGATCCCTAAAGAAGACTGGTTAAGCTTTGTGGTTACCGCAAAAGCTAAAGCCAAAATAAAATCGGCTTTAAAAGAAGAAAAACGCAAAATTGCCGAAGATGGTAAAGAGATACTGGAGCGTAAGCTAAAATCATTAAAGATCACTTACAACTCAGAGAATATACATAAGCTGAGCTATTATTTTAAACTGGCATCAACCCAGGACCTGTTCTTTAATATAGCCCAGGGGCTTATTGACATGAAGGACCTGAAGGATTACCAGCAATCTGAAAAAATTATTGAGAACAAGCCCCAGGATAGAATAGAAAACGAACAACTCCAGGGCCTACTGCGAAATATCAAAGCGAAAGACAGCGATATGCTGTTGATTGGGGAGGATATGCAGAAGATTGACTATAAACTGGCCAATTGCTGTAACCCCATACCCGGCGATGACGTGTTTGGATTTGTTACCGTAAGTGATGGTATAAAAATACACCGAACCAACTGCCCTAACGCCGCTAAGCTGATGGCTAACTACGGCTACCGGATTGTGAAGGCCCGTTGGACAAACCAACAGGAACTGGCATTCTTAACCGGTTTAAGGATAACAGGTATTGACGATGTGGGCCTAATCAATAAACTAACTACCGTAATATCAAACGATTTTAAAGTAAACATGCGCTCTATTACCGTTGACAGTGATAACGGCATTTTTGAAGGCGCAATAATGGTATATGTAAACGATACCGAACATTTGGATAATTTGATAAAGAGGTTAAAAACCGTAAACGGTGTTACCGCAGTAACCCGCTTTGATGCGGTTGAGAAAGCGTCGTGATAGATAGAATCAAGAAGGAAGAATCAAGAACCAAGAGCAAATTTTAATAACATACAGTATAGTATTAGCTAATTGAAGAAACATTGTCTTATTTCTTGACTCTTGGTTCTTGCTTGTAATGTATTACCTTTGAACATTAATAAAAAACTATGTCGCAACAGGAAACTACAGCAATGGTAAAAAAAATTTTCGAGGCTTACCTTGAAAATAAGACCTTACGTAAAACACCTGAACGTTTCGCTATACTCGAAGAGATCTATTCGCGTACTGACCATTTTGATGTGGAATCATTATATATCCACATGAAAAATAAAAAATACCGGGTTAGCCGCGCAACCGTTTATAATACCCTTGAACTGCTGGTATCATGCGATCTGGTAACCAAACACCAGTTTGGCAAGAATATGGCCCAGTTCGAAAAATCATACGGCTACAAGCAGCATGATCATATTATTTGCCTTGATTGTGGTAAAGTAGTAGAGTTTTGCGATCCGCGTATCCAGCAGATACAAAGTATGATGGGCGATCTGTTAAAATTCGAGATCAAACACCACTCTTTAAATCTTTATGGTAATTGTGAGAAACTTAAGGCAGGGTTTTGTGACAGAAAAGTATAAACAATGGACAAACCGATTTTAAGCAAACAGGCATTTTGGGATGTTGATATGGATAAGATCGACTATAAAAAAAACGCACGTTATATTGTTGAAAAAGTTATAGAAAGAGGTAAAGCTGAAGACTTTGATAATCTATTAAAATTTTATGGATTTGTAAAAGTAAGAGATTTCGCTTTACAAGCGCTTTGGTTATCAGACATCAGTATAAATTTTTGTTGTGTCTTATTTAAAGTTAAACCAACCGATTTTAAATGCTACGAGAAGAAACAGTTGAACCGGCAACACTGGGACTTCTAAAAAAGATAGTTGCACTACCTGAGTTAAAACAATTCAGGTTGGTTGGCGGCACCGCGCTTTCTCTGTTATTTGGTCACAGGAAATCGATAGACTTAGATTTTTTTACGGACCAACCTCTTGAAAAGGATATTTTAATTGCGGCACTTGAGGATAATTTTGGAGAGATCACAACTACAAATGATAGAAGTAAATCTATTTATCAATGTATTATTAAAAATATAAAAGTCGACCTTGTTTCTGTCAGAGATCCTTTTTTGAATCCAATACAAATAATAGATGGGATTCCATTTGCTGATACTAAAGATTTAATAGCTTTGAAACTAAATGCGATTAAAGGACGCGGAGTAAAAAAAGATTTTTGGGATGTAGCCAAACTCTTACAAATTTATTCTTTGGATAATCTTTTTCAATTTTATCATGATAGATATGGTTATGATGATACCTTTGCAGTAGTTAGATCAATGATATATTTTACAGATGCTGAAGATGATGGTGATCCTGAAAGTTTGGATGGAATGACTTGGAATAAAGTAAAAAAGACAATTACTAAAGCATTTGATGAATATTATAAAAAAAAGAAATAAAATTAATGGCTGTTGACGTATTATTAGGCCTCCAATGGGGCGATGAAGGTAAAGGAAAAATTGTTGATGTATTGAGCGCAGGTTATGACCTGATAGCCCGTTTTCAGGGAGGGCCCAACGCAGGCCATACTTTGGAGTTTGACGGTAAGAAATTCGTTTTAAACACCATTCCTTCAGGTATATTTTTTGATAACACGCTTAACCTTATAGGTAATGGTGTAGTTATTGACCCTATCACCCTAAAAAGAGAGATTGATAAATTAAAAGATGCCGGACATGATCTTTTAGCTAAAAAGAACTTATTGATAGCTAAAAAAGCACACCTGATATTACCTACCCACCAATTGTTGGACGCCGCTTCTGAAAAGAAAATGGGCGAAGGCAAGATCGGTTCAACCTTAAAAGGTATTGGCCCAACTTACATGGACAAAACCGGCCGTAATGGTTTACGTATAGGTGATATTACTTTACCTGATTTTAAAGAACGCTATCAAAAACTGGTTGACAAGCATACTTCTATGCTGCAATCATTATATGGTGAGGTTGCTGATTTTAGCGAACGCGAAGCCGCTTTCTTTGAAGCTATCGACCTGATCAAAAAATTCCCATTGGTTGATTCTGAGCATTTTGTTAATGACTACCTTAAAAAAGGTAAAAAAGTATTAGCAGAAGGCGCGCAAGGCACCATGCTGGATATTGACTTTGGTTCATACCCGTTTGTTACTTCATCAAACACTACTACTGCCGGTGCTTGTACAGGTTTGGGTATTGCCCCAAACACTATTGGCGATGTTATAGGTATCTTTAAAGCTTATTGTACCCGTGTTGGTGGCGGCCCCTTCCCTACCGAGTTAAATGACGCGACAGGCGAAGAGTTACGTAAGATAGGACATGAATTTGGCGCTACTACAGGCCGTCCCCGCCGTACAGGCTGGATAGACCTGCCTGCCTTAAAATATGCCATCATGCTTAATGGTGTTACCCAAATGGTAATGACCAAAGCCGATGAGCCGTCGCCTGGGCAACCAAAAACGGACCCCGCCCCAAAAACACCGAAAACCCCCCAAACCGATCGCCCTAGGCTTCCCGGTCCTATTCCTGCGCCCATTCCTCAACCACTCCCTCCGTTCACCCCCCAAACCTCACCC
>JANXOD010000028.1 GCA_025353765.1 Sphingobacteriales bacterium | reverse complement strand
ATTTTGTTTGACAACCGCATACGCCCCCTGAAAAGGAAGCAAAAATGAATACGTTTTACCCGAAACTTTTTTCATTGCACTATCTACGTAAAACCACTTACTATTTTGATAGAAAGGAAATCTATTTTGAGCAATAAAATTGCTAAGTGAAATTAGCACTAACATAATTACAGCACTTGACTTCATTTTTTCTAATTACTAAAGCTCATCCAATTTAATTATTTAATCAATGAGCTTTATTCGGGTTAATACTATTTCCTATCCACTAGCTTTTTAAAATTAAAAAATATTCTATCCATAACCGATACGTTCTTTGTAATAATATCCGCTTTCCCTTTCATTTGTTCTTTGTAAGCTAGTGTTTTATTATAAGAGGTAGTTAAGCCATTTATAAGTTCTACATCTATGGCATAAGTATCTTTAGTTGGTACTTCTGATATACTTGTCACCTTTCCCTGCAACATTCCATTTTCATTGTAAGGGTAATTATCTAGCTTAATATTTACTTTCTGCCCTATAGATAATTTTCCTGAATTGATTGTTGGCAAAATACACCTCCCAATAAATTCCTGTTTTTGTGTAGGAATAACCGAAAATAACTCATCTCCTGATTTAATGTTTTGATTAACTGTCCATACATTAAAGAAAGACACTTTACCATCTACAGGGCTTTCTATTAGGTATGACTGCTTCCATTTAGTAATTTCAGAAATCAGACTTTTAAGATTTTGTTGAAATTCATTTTTCAATTTAGCCTGTTCCTGATAGTCTTGTATTTGAAGTTGTAGTATGCTTTTTTCAATCGAATTAATTTGTATTAACGCATTTGATACCGTTATTTTTACTGCCTCATTGCTATTCAACGCTCCCAAATACTCCTTTTTCTTGTTATCATATTCGCGAGACGAAATAACATTATTTGAGAATAATGTTTTATCTCTATTATAATCGGTTTCGCTTAAAGCAAGTTGTTGCTTATTAATAGATTCCTGCTGCTGATACTTTTTAAGCAGTTCGTTATAGTTGATTAAATCTTTTTTTAGTAATGTAATTTGTCTGTTACTTGGGTTTATTGTTTTGTAAAGGTTTAAATCTTTGATAGATTTTAATACAAGTAAATAGTTAGGCGTAATTTCTCCAACTTTTAAACTATCTTTTATGGTAATGTTGGGAATAGTATCACTTAATTTCAATTGATTAACTATAGTATTACCAATTTCAAACAAATACAAAACGTCTTTGTAATTAGCTGTGTTTTCAATAACGGCAATGGTTTCATTAGCCTTTATAGCAGCATTGTTTATCACAAGTAAATGTGTTAGTTTACCATTATTTTTTGCTACTAAATTCACAGGTGGGTTTAAAGTCGTAAGCGTTATATCTGCCGTTAAAATATCAGGGTACTTTATAAAGTAACTCAATGCTACTCCTGTGAGAATTAAAATAAAAATAACCGAAATACCAAAACGCAAAATCCATTTTGGAGTGGAGGTTAATATTTCGTTAACTTCTTCCGTTCTGATAACTATGCCTTTTTCTTCGCTCACAGGCATTTAATTTCCTAGTTCTAATTGATTTTTCACTAACTCATAATATGAACCATTAAGTGCGACTAATTCAGTATGGGTTCCTTTCTCAATAATCTGCCCTTGATCCAATACGATAATTTGATCTGCATTTTTTACGGTACTTAGTCGGTGTGCTATGACAACTACCGTTCTGTTTTTAAAAAACGCGTTCAGGTTATTCATAATAACTTTTTCATTGTTGGCATCTAAAGCACTTGTCGCTTCATCAAAAAATAGATATTGAGGGTCTTTATAAACGGCTCTTGCTATTAGTATACGTTGTTTTTGCCCAGTACTTATACCTATCCCCTCCATGCCTATTTTAGTATTGTAACCCAAAGGCAAATTTTCAATAAATTCTTTAATATTTGCTACTTCGGCAGCATGGCGTAAACGCACTTTGTCTATTGTGTTGTTTGTTCCTACTGCTATATTATGTGCAATGGTATCAGAAAAAATATAACCCTCCTGCATCACTACACCGCATTTATCTCGCCATAGCTTTGAAGACAGGTTTTTAATATTTATGGTATTCAATAAAATGTTGCCTTCCGTGGGGTCATAAAACTTTAGTAGAATTTTCATGAGGGTCGTCTTTCCGCTTCCGCTTGTGCCTACTATTGCCGTTACTTTATTGGATGGTATATTGATGGATAATTTTTTTAAAACGGTGTCGTTTCCAATACCTTCATATTTAAAGGTCAGGTCTTGAATATAAAAACTTGAATTGTCTTCTATCTCTTTAACGAGTTCTTTATTTAAGGGTTCTTCGTCTTCTTTACTATGTATTTCGTTTAAACGCTCTAAACTTAATCGGGCATCCTGTAAATGCTGTATGAAGTTTACCATTTCTATTACAGGAGCATTTAACTGCCCTGTGATATAACTAATAGATAGCATCATACCTAGTGTTACTTGACCATCTAAGACTAATTTGGCGGCTAAGAAAGTAATAATGATGTTCTTAAATTCGTTAATGAGTGCCGAACCTGAATTTTGAGCAGTTGTAAGGGATAAACCTTTCAGATTAATTTTAAATAATTTAACCTGTAAAGCTTCCCATTGCCACCGTTTTTCCCGTTCAGCGTTATGCAGTTTTATTTCCTGCATACCGTTAATGAGTTCCATTACTTTACTTTGATTTTGGCTACTCTGACTAAACCGTTTGTAATCCAAATCGGCTCTGCGTTTTAAGAAAAAGGTGATCCATAAAAAATATAAAAGTGTACCGATCAAAAAAACTATAAAGATTTTAATACTATACCATGCAAGAACTCCACTAAAAATAATGAAGTTAAACGCTGAAAATAAAGTGTTAAGGGATGACCCGGTTAAAAACGATTCTATACGGTGGTTATCACTTATACGCTGCATAATATCCCCAGTCATTTTTGTATCAAAATAACTAATCGGTAATTTCATCAATTTGACAAAAAAATCAGATACCAAAGAGATATTTATCCGGCTACTAACGTGCATTAGTATAAAATTACGAATCACTTCTATGGCGGTTCTTCCAAAGAACACCATCAATTGCGCAGCCAGTATCAAATAAATAAAATGAACGTCTTTATTTTGTATGCCTATATCTACGATGCTTTGGGTAAGGAAAGGAAAAATAAGCTGTAATAAACTACCTGCCAATAAGCCAAGCATAATTTGAAATAATGCCTTGCGATGGGACTTTAAATAGCCAAATAAAAAACTAAAACTTTGTTTTTTATCTTCTTTTGTTACTTCGTTTATTTCCGATGTATCGTTATAAAAATCTGGGCTTGGGTCTAATAAAAGTAAAATGCCTTCATCTTTACCGTCACTTACCCAACTCTTTAAAAATTCTTCTTTGCTATAAGTTAATAAGCCATGCCCTGGATCGGCTATAAAAACTTTATTGCCCTTTACTTTGTAAACAACGGTAAAATGATTCTGATTCCAATGAGCTATACAAGGCAAAGGGGCATCTTCTACTAATTTATCAAAGGGTACTTTTACCCCCATCGTTCTAAAGCCTATTTTTTCGGCAGCCTCAATTAATCCCAGTAAACTTGATCCTTCTCTAGTTGTACCGCTTATTTGAATGATGTCGGGCAGGCTGTAACTCTTTCCATAATACTTAGCAATCATGCGCAAGCAGGTGGCTCCACAAGCCATTTCATCAGGTTGGAGGTAGTGGGGAAATTTTCTAATCATCTCCCCAAATTTCTTTATTGACAGCATTTAATTTTTTGCGATTAATCATAAGTCCTTGCTCATTCGATTGAACACCACATTCTTTAAGTGCTTTATAACCTTCTTCATCTTGCCACTTGGCAATATAAGGATTGTAATTACATTCTATTTCGTGATACCATTCTTTTTCATTTCTTTTTACAGGTATTCTATTATCAACACACATGTGCCTAAATTCACATTCTTTACAAATATCAATTAATCCCTTATGAACGTTCCAATATTCTTGAAATTCATTACTAGCAATGATTTTTAATATTTCAGCCGAATTGTTGAAACTATTTATGTTTCCAAATATATTTTCCATTAATGGAGCATTTTTAATATCCCCATTAACATCTATAAATAATTTGCGATTAAAATATGTGTTGTGTTTTTGTGATTCGGTAAAAAGTGTGATATTAACATTGAAAAAATCTAATGATTTAGTATGAGTAATTTCAAATGGTTTTTCGGAGGTAAATATTTGCTGTAAACCTAAAACATGACTTTTCATAAATTGACCTGATGGCGCCGAATAAATAAAAACAAAAGAAATATTTTTGTACGAATTAGTTAATATTTCATAATCAAAATCAGCACTGTATGCAATGATGATTTCCATTGAACTCATGCCAATATCTTTAATTACATCTAAATAAGAAACAACGTTTTTTAAATCAAAGCCTTTGCTGAAAATTAATTGAATATTATAACATTTAGTTGCAATTAAAATAGTTTTAATTTTCTCAAAATCAACTGTTGAATTATAATTAATTCTTACACTAATATTTGAAATGATACTAGGGAATTCAAACTCTAAACTAAGTTTAGGAAAGCTTTTTTTATTAATTTCAGATGGTATTTCTAAAACATATTCCTTTTCCAAGCAATAGTTAAGATATTCTTCTACGATGCCTCTATACTCTACTGGTGTGTCATTATAAATTTGAGTAATCGAATTTTGACTTAGTAAATTTAAAAAATCATATATAGAATTTGGGACAAACTCATACGTAGATTTTGGCAAATCGTATATTGCCGCTCTATTAAATCCTTTAAGGGTTGGGCAAGTTGATGTCAAGCAATAATTTTTAGAAAGCATACTATATAATAAAAATTTCAATGTTTTTATAAAACCGATTAGATTCAAACAAAGGTGTTTGATGCCTACTACTTTTTACATATATCGAATCTATTACTGCTCTTGACTCTGCACTATTATAAAGGTCGTATTGTAGTTTTTTATATACAACTGGTAATTTATCAATTTGATTGAATGATTCTCTTTCTATTAATTTATATTTTTTCATACTTAATTTGCTAAACACATTGCCATTTGTTTTTCTAAGTAATAATTACAAGGTTTAGATACCTGGCTAAATTGCCCTATAGGGTTTACTTCTAAAAAAACATAATCCCCTGATTTAGTAACAACTATATCTAGTGAGCCCGATTTTAAGTTTAACTCTTGCATTAATTTTTTAAATTTAATTCTTTGTTCTTTTGGTAAGTTATATGGTATCACTCTATTTGGATTAAAGTCATTATAATTCCTAAAATCAATTTTAGTTTGTTCGTCATTTTGGGAAAAAATAGCTGAGGCATAAAATACACCCTCTAAATAAAACACTCGCAATTCAAAGGCTTTATCTATATAGGATTGTAATTTAATTGGAGAAAATGTTTCGGGATATTGCTCAATATCTTCTCTTGCTACAATTATAGTGTTCCAATAAAAATTTGCATCGTCAATTTTAAGATTTAATGATCTTTTAATGGGTTTTGTGATGATGTTTTTGTGTGTGTTTATAAAATTTAATGCAGATTGTTTACATGTGGTAATTAAAGTATCAGGTATTAAAATTCCGATTTTTTTTGCGACTGTTAACTCTGTTAACTTATTTAATGAATTGTCAATGCAACTACCAACGCTATTAATATGTGTCTGTAAGTAAGAGTGAATAAATTTTGCAATATCTTTATTGTTATCATTTTTATGATTGTTTATTTTAAGTACTATATCATTTTCTCCAATTAAGAGTCTATTTGTAAAGATCAAGTGCCCACGCCTGTACCAATATTTCGTTAATTCATTTAACTTGCAAGTAGTCCCATTTATTAAATGCAGCATTAAGAGATTATTAGATAGGTTTATTTCGGCATCCATAAGATCCCCTTCGTTAATTCTGGTAAATTGTATATTATTATATAGTAGCCAATTAATAACATGAGATGTTGTTTGGTCATAATTAACGGAAAGTATCAGTATCATTTTTTTCTTTTTGCGATTGTATTTGGGATTTACTGTATTGCTAAATTAGGATTGGTATCTGTAGAACTATTTCTAAAAAGAAATTGTCTGAATATTTACTCCATAAATTAATTATCATTTATCTTCATATATATAAGCTGCTCCAGCATCATTAATAGGTTGTTTTTCTTGAGCATCCTCTTCTTCAAAGCGAGAGCCAATAATTACAGTTTGATTAAATGCTGAAACAGAGAAAGCAAATTTATCCCAAATGGAACGTTTTGGCGATGTTATTTTTTTTGTTTCTATCCAATTCTTCATTGTATTTTGTTTAAAAATATATGCTGCGCCTCCATAGCGATTATCAGGCAAATTCTCAATATCCAAAGCATCCCCAAAAGCACCAACAACTAATAAACTATCCGACATACTAATACACATGCCAAAATGCATATCTGCTTTTATATCTTTTGCTGTAATGCGTTGTTTAAACTTAATTTCATTATTTACTCCTATTTCATATATGTAAACTGAACCCGCGCCTAATAGATTTTTCTTCCTAAAAGCTAAAGTATCAGGATTATCCGCTAATTTGTCACTTCTTTCAAAACTTCCGCTAGCACCAACGCATAATATATTATTTTTAATAGCTAAAGAATGACCAAAGTCTATGTCAGATTTATTTGTAGCATTCAGTTTTCTAATTAAATCCCATTTATTGTTTTGGGTTAATTGATAAACGAAAACAGTTTCGGACATCATAGAGCTAATTATTATTAAACTGTCCGCCATTGATATTTTATAGCCAAAAAATTCAATTGCTTTTGGGCATTCTATTGTCTGTGTTTGTATCCACCCGCCAACTGCATTTTGTTCAAAAATATAAACTGAACCATTATTTTTTTTAAACGAGCTAACTGCTAATTTCTTTTTATAGAGACACACTTCTTCTCCAAAATTATCATTGAAGCTTCTTTTTTTAAGAGTAATTTTTTGAGCTTTATTCCATTTACCAAGATTGTCTATTTTGAACATATAAACTGCTCCCATTCTATTTAAAAAATGTGAGTTTCCACTAATAGTATCATCGCCATTACACCCTACTGCTAAATAATTATCATACAGACTAACAGAACCACCAAAAAAATCACACTCTTTTGGTTTATCGGGCAACAATAACTGCGTTTGCATCCAATTACCTTTTATATTTTTTTTGAAGATATAAGCACCACCTACTTCTTCAAATAATTTATGACCATTTAGTTCTTTTCCACCTTTTTGCGGAGTACCAACCACACAATAATTACCGAAAATACTAGTTGTCCATCCAAAACAATTATATGCAGCCCTGTCTTCAGCTACTATTTTTATTAAATTATTTTTTGTTTGAGATTTAGCGGTGAAAATTAAGAAGGATACCAATACAATAATTAAATAATTCTTCATTTTTTTTAATTTTAAGATTTCTTCACCCATTAATTTTAGTTTATCTTCTCCCTAAATTTTATAAGGATCAAGTTACCATAAAATGTTTAGATCATATAAATAGGGAAGGAATAGTTGGTTAATAATAATTTCTTGGTGATTCAACTTAACAATCATTTTATCTAAGCTAATTAATTTCTTTTTATTTATAGCACTACTATAATGAAAACAGTGTCATCAAGATTAAAATAAAATAAAAAATACGCAACTGAATTTATATGCTTTCAGTTGCGTAATTTATTTATAAATTAAAATGTATCCTATGATGCTCTAGGTGTAACAGGAATAGGAGCAGGAGTAGGAGAAGTAAAAGCAGGATTGATGTCTTTTTTATCCCAAGTATCATGACCAGGTCCAGCGCCGTCTTTAGTTTTGCTGTCATCATTGGCAGTATCAGCTCCACACGGAGTATTTGTTGGAGTAACTGCTCCGCCCAGTACCATATTGTGGCTTTCTTTTTTTAATTCATAAGCTTTGAATTTGTTTAATTTTAAACTTTCGATTTTTTTCATTTGTTATTGTTTTATAAATTAATTTTACTCACCCTTCACGTGGTAGTCCGGCTTTAAGGTTGCTCCTAAAACTTATATGTGCGCACATACAAGTAATATTTTTTATTCAATGCAATTATAACGATTTAAACTTCATAATATTGTTTCTTGTCGTAAGAAAAACTTAATTTATAGATTTTTGTGTAAAATTATAATGAAAATACTCATATATAGTTACACCAAAATTTGACTTGCGTAATAGTTATTAATCTCTCTTATTAACTTTATACCCCACAATTTTTTTGCTAATTCGAGGTGACATTGCTCAAAACATTCCATTAAGAATTGTCTTGCTTTCTCATGGTCATTTCTATAGATTTCTGCACATTTCCCATAAATTCCTCCTCTCGCTGCAATAAGATTTAAAATTTTCAATTGATCCATTATTTGTTTTTTAGTTAAGCAATTTTCCTTTAAAATATAAAATGTTGTCGTTTTTTTTTCTCCCATACAAATATATAAACATTCTTGTACCCTTATAAGGGTACAATAAAATAATCTAAAAATTTGAATTTGGATGTAAATTGAGAATGACAAAATGTTAGAAGCTGATGTAAGTATCGAATTTCTTAGATTGATAGGGGAAAACATCAAAAAGACAAGGCTCAAAAAAGGATGGACACTAGAAGAATTAGGTTTACAAATTGGTCTAACCAGGATGAAAGTAAACCGCATAGAAAAAGGATATAATATTACTTTGACAACAGTATTAAAACTAGCCTTGGCACTAGATGTGAAACCAGAAAACATCATAAAAGTCAAGTTTATCAGTAAAAAAGAGGATTTAGAAGGTCTAGTAGAAAACAGTAAACCTTATAAAACTAAACGATCCTAAATAATCCTTAAACAATATTAGAAATAATAATCGCACCTTTTAATAAGACGCAAAAATCGCTATGATAACTCATAGTGAAAACTATGAATTATCATAGTATTTTGGATATTTCTTATATTTGAATATGTCAAAACGAATTAAGATTATGATAGCGGAAGATCATTTAATGGTTCGGCATGGACTAATATCTAGTTTAAATGATATAAAAGATTTCAACGTGATTGGCGAAGCTTCTAATGGCAAGGAAATGCTAAAGCTAGTTCGACGCAATCGCCCGGATATTGTAATTTCTGATATTGAAATGCCTGTAATGAAAGGATACGAATTGGCTAAAATTCTGAATCAAGAATTTAGTTCAGTGAAAATTATTTTTATATCCATGTATTATTCATCATTTTACGCAGCAGAATCACTAAAAGAGGGTGTTAATGCTTGTTTACCAAAAGAGTGTGATTTTTCGATACTGGAAGAAGCTATCAGGATTGTTTATAAGGATGGTTTTTATTTTAATCCTGGCGTAAGTAGTAAATTAATTTCTGATTTCATGGCTGAACACCGTTTTGAGGCAATGAGAAATCAAATGGCACTTAATTACAGAGAAACGGAAATCTTAAGTTTAATTTGCAAAGGAAAGATTAACAAAGAAATTGCAGAACTTCTAAAATTGACACCCGCAACGATTGACTTTCACAGACAAAGTATCTATAAAAAAACTGAAATAAGCTCAGTAGCATTATTGGTTAAATACGCTATACAAAACGGTATCACGGCATTAAGTTAGATATTTTTTCTATTGTTAAAGGCTTTTCGATTGTTTCAATATTCATTTCTTTAGCCTTATTAATTTGTTCGGGATTTAATAAGGCAGATATTAAGCAGATTTTGTTTAAACCATTTGGCGTAGCCTTTTGGTGTTGTTTTATGAAATCAAACACATCGTTTTTTGCCATGTAAGGATCAACTAATATTAGATGATGTAAGGAATTATTGCGTATAAGGTAAATCAAAGCTTCTTCTTGATCTTTTAATGAAATTATTTTCTTAACTCCATATATCTCTAAAATTCTTTTGTTTATAAAAGAATCTACCTCGTTATTGTCAATGAGCAATACTGAATTAAACGTTTCCATATTTCAATATCATATATTATTTTTGTATTCATAAATCATTAAAACAAGTTCTTCCCCCCAAAAACCACTCATAGATTCAACTTGGCATTGGTCAAAACATTCTAGGATGAATTGCTCACTTAAAGTTGAATCGTTGCTGTACAATTCTGCCATCTTACCCATTAATCCACCTTTACGTATCATAGCGGAAATAATTGTTTTTCCTGTATCTGTTGGCTTTTCCATATACTTTTACCCAAAAGTACAAAAAATATACTATATATAGGGGTGAGAATTAAAAAAGCCAAACATTGCTTTTGTTTG
>JANXOD010000040.1 GCA_025353765.1 Sphingobacteriales bacterium | reverse complement strand
GCCTCTATCTGAATGATGTATTAATTGATTTGAGTTATATTGCCTTCGTTTAACCGCTTGATCTAGGGCAATAAGACATCCCTTAGCTGCCAAACTCTGGCCTAAGTAAAAACCCATAATCTTTTTTGAATAGGCATCGGTAATTAAAAATAAATAGATAAATCCTTCTAAAGTTTCAAGGTATGTTATATCACTTACCCAAAGCTGTTCAGGGGCTGTGGGTATAAAACCTTCAATTAAATTTGACCACTTGTGAAAAATATGGTTAGAATCGGTCGTTCTTGTATATCTTTTTTTCGGTCGGATCAATAGATTATTGTTTGACAACAATTCAAAGAAAGCATCCCTTCCTATTTTTATTCGATGTTCGACTACCACTTCCTGTAGCATATTTAAAAGTTTAATCCCGCCGACCCTGGGAAGTGTTTTTCTGATTTTTATAACTTCTTCGATTAAAAGCATTTCTTCCATTAAGCCCTCTTCTACTCTCCACGTGGTTTCATAATATGCCTGCCGTGTTTTGCCAAATAATTCGCATAGTTTTGAAAGACCTACTTTAGGGTGTAGTTCTTTCATTTCCTTAACTACTTGGCTCCATACTTTTTTCCGATACTGATATTTAAGGATTTTTCCGCTACTTGAATAAGCGTTTTTAAATTATCAATTTGAAGAAAGGCATTAGATAAGGCCAGATCTTTTAATTTTATTTGCTCTTTGAGTTCTATAACGTCCCCTCTTTCATTATCAGCTGGTGATTTTATTGATTTAGGCTTAGGAAGACCGTATTTTTCTCTATACCATTTGACTATCCATCTAACCTGTTCTCTTTTGACGAACTCATACTTTTGTGCGATTTCCGCTAGGCTTAAATTGCTGCTTAAATAATCCTTAGCTACTTTGATCCTGAATGATTCAGAATATTTACTAGGTATTCCACCACTTTTTTTCATATTACTAATTTAGTTTATACACAATTACTACGATTGTGTAAAGCTATTTTAGTGTAAGACACAGTTAACTTGTAATAAAACATTATAAAAACACTTTAAAAAACTAACGCGTCATATTATGTTGAAGTAAAACGATAATATAATAATCTAACTATATTTTAAATCAGAAATTAAATTTGGGATTTATTGACAAAGCCAATAATCTCTTTCATTTCTTGTATTTTGCCTATTAAACTATAATTAATTTCTACTTAACCGATAAAATCATTTATAATCTATATTCATTTTTGTTTTACCTTTGGTGAAGTATTTATAAAGTAATGTTGCAAAACATTTTTCTGTCGGAGAAATCTGGTAAATTTTAAGCAGACAGAAAATAGTTGAGTGACACGCTAAAGGGCGTGTTATTCTGCTATTTTCTATTCTGCAAGGCTTACCAGAGCCCCTCCGAGTGGATTATAGTAGTTAACACGCTCCCTTGTTTTAGGGAGTTTAAACCGTAAACATGGAAAGTAAAAAAAGCGCTTCACACAATATTTTAGAACAAGTTATCGTTAAGGGAGGATTAATGGCCTTTTGCGCTGAAATGTATATCCATGATAACGAACTTGCTAAACAGTTTATTACAGAACTCTCAGAATATTGCCATATAGAAGAATTTAGCAGTTTTTTAGGAGAAAGACTTGTATGTGAAATACAAGAGTTTGTTATGGATAGCAGTTAACGAGGGACAAAAAAGACTGTTATAAAATTTTGTTACTCTAAAAAAACAGAGGTATATTTTTTTGTATATTAGTCAAAACTATGATACTATAAAAAATGATCACATAAGATAAATAAATCAATTAATGCGTTTCAACTGAATTAGTCCCATTCCAAAACCGCCAAGAATAAAATGCAGCGACAAATCAGAGAGAAACGCCCGAAAGGGCGTAATCTTTCTGTTTGCTGCAAGGGGGCTTGGCGGTTCCTGGAGTGGGTGACAGTTAGTGTTACGCCCCCTTTTTTTATGGAGTTTTCAAATAGCAAAATTAAAATTATGGTCGTAGATGACCATGCAATTTTAAGGCAGGGTTTAGTTTCTTTACTCGAAGAATACCCGGAATTTGAAGTTGTTGGTCAAGCAACTAACGGAAAGGAAGCATTACTGTTCTTAGAAGATCACCAACCGGATGTAATAATCTTAGATGTAGATATGCCTTTAATGAATGGTAGAGAAACTCTGATTTCTATAAACAAAATGTTTCCCGAAATTAAAGTTGTTATGTTAACAATGCTTAAAGGTGTAGGCTATGAAACAGATTATATGGAATTAGGAGCTCATTCTTTTTTATCTAAGGGTGCGGATATTGATGAAATTACTACGGCAATCGGCTTAGTAAACAAAGGGGGGTATTACTATAGCTCTCATGCTCAACAACTACATATTGCTGCCATTTGTGATAAGCACCTACAGTTGTCTTTAACCGATAGAGAAAGGGAAATAGCAAAATTGATCTGTAACAATAAGACCAATAAGCTTATTTCTGAATTACTAGGAATAAGCGTGAATACAATCCGGTTCCACCGCAAAAAAATCTCAAAAAAAACGAGGACAAGTTCTATTATTGATCTTGTAAAATACTGCGTTAGAAATGGAATAATAACGTTTGACTAAGCCGAAAGGTATTTTTTGCGTACCCTAAATGTTAAATTTTCGTTTATTTTGAAAAATAAGTGTACCCCGTGGGGTAGTATTCCAAAAAGTGCATTGTTTTTTTCTTTCTATTTGTTTTATAATCTTAAACAACCACTATATGAGAAAACAACTAGTCCTGTTAGCA
>JANXOD010000014.1 GCA_025353765.1 Sphingobacteriales bacterium | reverse complement strand
ACCACCAGATACAGCACTCCAAGTATTTGTTGGTGGTTTATTATATTTATATACCCCGCTTGCTGTACCGACATATAAAACACCAGAGGGAGACATATAGAGTGTATTTATAGTACCGGTTGGGTTGCTCGTTTTATCCCAGCTTGCACCATTGTCAGTAGAATATAGCACATTACTGCCACTACAAGCATACATATCAGTTGGATGTGTAGGATCATTTACAATGCTATAAATATTATCAGGCGGGCTAAAAAGGTACTTAAAAGTCGGTTGAGAGTAAGAATTTAAACTCCATAAGCAAAATATGCTAATAATTGTAAAACTTATTTTCATTGTTTGTTTATTTTAATGGGCTGGTTTACGTGATTTTTAAATGATTTGTTCTTAATAAAACTAGCTGTGTTGAAAGAATAATCCTCACTTATTTCAAGTGAGGATTATTCTTATTAAATGATTTATTAATGATTTACCACAATTTTTTTAGTGATGCTTTGATCCTGGAAAGAAACCTTGATAAAATAAATCCCATTTGCTTGTTTGCTTAAGTCAATCTCGGGGTTATTCGCATTAATTTTGGTTTTTAAAATTACCTCTCCCAGTAAATTGCTAATCAGTAAATCTGAATTCTGCTCTGCACCGTTAATGGTAAACTTGCCTGTATTAGGATTCGGAGAAATAGAAATATCAGTTATATGAGCATTAAAATTAATGGCTACCGGATTAGAATAATCTGCCTTACTATCAAAATCAGTTTGTTTTAATCGGTAATAAGAAATGCCATCATAAGGATGATGATCCACCGCAGCATAATTTAAGGTAGAAGAACTATTCCCCGCACCTTTCACTTTCAATACTTCTTCAAAGTTGATACCATCGGTACTGCGTTCAATAGTAAAGTAATCATTATTGGTTTCGGTAGCTGTAATCCAGTTCAATTCTACATGATTATCTTTTTTAACAGCATTAAAGGTTATTAATTTAATGGGCAATGGTGTGGTGCCTGCAGTAAAACTATAGGTTTTGCTCCATAAGCTATTACCGAGTGCATTTGAAGTATTTGTGGCATTTACCCGCCAGTAATATTTAGTGCCGTTGGTTAAAGCGGGTGCTGTATAAGTATAAGAAGGAGTGCTAAGAGCGGAAGCTGTTTTTATGATGTTGGTGAATGCCGCATCTGTAGCCACCTGTATAGTATAATTAAGAGAAGCACTACAGCTATGAGTCCATGAAAATGTGGGTGTAAGAGAGCCACTGGTAGGGCTGCTATCAGGAGGAGATTTTAAATTGCATTTACCCGGAGCGTTTAATATGGTTGTTGATTTATACATGCCACCACCACTACCATTAGCTCCATATAAATAGCCACAATCATCAAATATCATATTGCTAAATTGATATGATAAATCTGTTTTCGGAGCAGGAAGAGGATTAAATTGTATTTGAACTCCAGTAGGCACTCTGTTAAAAGGTGTATTTGTATTAAAACTACCATCAGAATAATATAAACCTGCAACATCAAGATTACCGCCTACAGTCATATAGGCAATTCCGGTATTGCTGCAAATCATATTGCTAAATGAATAATAATCGGGAAGGCCATTATTAAAAGTAAACATATTGAGTCCATTATTTAGGGCCGTCGATCCGAAGACACGCTTAAAATTATTACTTTGATTATTCCCTCCACTTGCGTATATATTATTAGTATATTGGTCAATATATACTCCTACATTTCCAGCAGGGCCAGGTGTACTAACGATGGATGTAAAACTACCGGGGGCACCATTATTAGTACTACGCATAAGCCCATTTGTTTCCGTGCCCAGAAATACATCATTATTGGGATTAAAAGCTAAACCATACGCTTTATCTCCGTTAGGCGTTGCTGGTGGATTGAGAGAGTTATCAAAAGTAAGCCCATAATCTGTAGTAGAAGAAATATTAGTTACTTGTTGGCCAAAAGAATTAGTCACATATATCTTTCCATTTGGTGCTTCTGCAATTTGCTGATAATTAGCACTCGGTATGAAAACTTGTATGTTTTGAGTCCAATTATTTCCATTATCAACAGATTTATATAATTCGGGATTTGTCCATTTTGGATTTATGCTTAATCCGGTAAATTGGTAACCACCGAGCCATAAATTATCTTTGCTGTCTACAAACATGACAGTTAAACCCAGGCACTTAATACCGGAATTAATGGATACCCAGTTAATCCCATTATCGGTAGAACGAAATAGACCCCCATAGCCTAAAATATCACCGGTAAAATTAGTACACATGGCAAATAAATCTCCTTTAGAATTTTTTGCCAGTTGGTATATATGATTAGGAACCTTAAGGGTACCATTTAAAGTAAAACTAGATCCCCATGCATTTACACTGGCTGTGGATGATGACCATATACCGCAAGCTGTAGCAAAAACGGTATTACCATGAACTATCATGCCCAATACCCCTGTACTATTGAAAGATGTGCTCCCATCATTTTGCCATGATGAACCATTATTGCTAGAAGAAAAAATTTCACCTGGTACACTTCCTTTTTGATAATGATAAAACCCAAGACCGGCATATATTTTGCCGTTACTTGCAATAGCTAATGCTCTTACGGGTTTGTTAGGGGTTACTAATGCTGTATTTAAAGACCATGATGATATATTATTAGCTACGCTACTTATACCAATATTAGTACCTGCTAACAAAGTACCTGATGAAGTGACAGCAAGACAATTTACATTTAAATTATTAATAGCGGTTGTCCCATATTGTGACCAGGTATTTCCAATAAGCTTTAAAACTCCAGCGCCATAAGTAGCAGCTACTAATGTTCCTCCTGGTAGGGCAAATGCTTTTATGTATGGGTATTCAGAAGTATATATAGTGTTAATGCCAGTATTAATAGAAGTCCATGTACCGCTATTATATTTATATATACCCGTTCCATAATTAATTGGACTAGGGTTATTGGCATCACCAGAAATACTAACATTACCTGTAGTGCCCGTACCTGCATATAAATTCAAAGCGGCATCTTCAATTATCGCCGTTACATTTACAGGAGTATTAGGCATAGTTGTCCATGTATCTTGTGCTTTAGCGTAGGTGCATACTCCACTTGATGTACCTGCATATAGCTGCCCTGATGGAGATATATACAATGTATTTATAGTGCCACTGGGGTTTTTTGTTTTATCCCAACTTGTACCGTTATCGGTAGAATATAGTACATTACCGACACTACAAGCATACATATCAGTTGGATGTGTAGGATCATTTACAATGCTATAAATATTATCAGGTGGTGGGCTAGAAAAAGCAGTAAATGTTGGCTGTGAGTATACTTTGAAACTTAATAAAAAGAGTATACAAGTAATGATTATAGAATTAATTTTCATAGTTGCTTTAATAATTGCTAATATATTTCCTCTTACTATTTAGTGGTTTACCACAATTTTTTTAGTGATGCTTTGATCCAGGAAAGAAACTTTTACAAAATAAATTCCATTTGCTTGTTTACTCAAATCAATTTCAGGATTATTCGCATTAATTTTGGTTTTTAAAATTACCTCTCCCAGTAAATTG
>JANXOD010000022.1 GCA_025353765.1 Sphingobacteriales bacterium | reverse complement strand
ATAAGATTATCTTTAAATAAATTTTTCAATAGGGTTCTTTACTTATTTTGGAAAAAGTTTATTTCCATTTCCACAATCTGTTCATCCTACGAAAGATCCACTAGCCCTTATTATTGGGTTACTCACGCTTCTTATTCTTAGAAGCTGTTTAAAATTTATTTAAAGATAATCTTATAGCAAAGACCAGTAACATGGCCCTGCTATTTTCCAGTAATCGTTCAAAATCCCTACAAAGCCTTCTGGATCCATCAAACCAGGATATAGTTCTTTCAACAATCCATCGTTTAGCTTGTACGGCAAATGCTTCTTTTACCTTATTTCTTGGAATAACTTCTAAGATTATATTGTACTTGGTTTTAATTATGTCAATTATTTCTCCTCGATAACCGGCATCGGCAATGATTTTTATTATTTTAAACTGGTGCTCCTTAAGTTTTTGCACAAGTAATTCTAAAGTTTTTGTTTCGTGCTGATTGGCGCAATGAACAATAGTATCAATTAAATTACCTTGCGTGTCCACAGCGATATGTCTTTTACGTCCTTTGACCTTTTTGTTCCCGTCATAGCCTCGTAAGCCTCCAACCATCGTTGTTTTCACACTTTGACAATCTACGATTACTACACTTGCCTGACTATTTCTTTTCAATTTCACTCTTGCCATTTCCGTTAAACGAATCATCAAATCATCCCAGATTTCTTCGATTTGCCACAAATTAAAATAGTAAAACACAAGTTGCCATTTCGGATAACTCTTAGGTAAATATCGCCATTGGCAACCCGTTTTATTTAGATATAATATAGCGTTTAGAATATCACGTAAGCTATTTTTTCGTCTTCGATTCAGATTAGGCAAATGATTTTTTATAACTTGCCACTGGGCTTCGGTAAGGTCAGTCTCATACATAAGTACTTTGTTTTTAGCAATTTGAAGTAACTTTGTATTTGATTAACTTTACCAGCCTTTCTTTATAATTTTAAACATTCTATTTTTAAACAGCTTCTTATTGTTTCCTTCTTTATTATAAATGAAGTAAGGTCGCAGAATGTTCTTCCTGATACACTTCCCGGACTTCGTAAAGAATTTTATCTCTCGTTCACGAGCTTTTCACCGCTTAGTGTAAACCTCAAATACAAAAAGCAAATAGCTCCAAAAACTTATTTTAAAATTGGTTTGGTAGCTCTTTCTGCTAGTGCAACTAGCAACAAACGAAACAGTGGGGCTGCTTTTCCGTTAAGAACCCAGAATTATTCTGGTGGCCTTGAAATAGGTATAGAACGTCGCCGGGTAATAACAAAGAAACTTACTTTTTTTCACGGTCCATCTATAAGGGCGATCTATTCATATAATTTCAGTAAAAGCTTAAACCCTGCCACTTCCAGCTATGAGAGAACAATCAGCGATAACATCAATGTAGCAATTCCCTACGCTTTGGGACTATTGTGCCAGGTAT
>JANXOD010000008.1 GCA_025353765.1 Sphingobacteriales bacterium | reverse complement strand
CTTGTACCATTTCCTTTAACCGTAGCTAATAATTTGCTGAATATTTTGCCGTCTGTTGAGGTTTCTACTTCAAAACGATCATTATTATGCTCGGAAGCAGTAGCCCATTCAATTTTTACACTGGTTCCTTCTGCTTTTGCTATAAAACTGGTCAGAATTACCGGAAGAGAGGTATTTCCGCTAGTAAAAGAAGTATGTTCAATTATTGTTCCATCATCTAACTGACCTTTAGTATTATCACCCGTAAAATATATCTGTAACCTATCCGCTTTAATAAGAGCAGAATGCGAAGATCCTGTTGCAAGATTCACAACTTCGATAGGATTAGCAATCATTACAGGCGAAGGCCTGTCCGTTTTATCTCCTAAGCCTAATTGGCCATTACCATTAAATCCCCATGACCATGAAAAACCATCAGCCTGTAACCCAAATGAATGTTTTGGGCCCGCTGCAATATTAATCCAGTTGGTAGCAGTTCCAACCTGTGTCGGTACATTGATGGTATTTCCCCAGGTATAAATTGTTCCATCAGCTTTCAAGCCCATACTATGCGTCTCACCTGTATTCGGATCAGCTTGGGCAGATACATTTATCCAATCTGTACCTGTAATCTGAACAGGACTGCTTTGATCAGTATTATTACCATTACCCAATTGCCCTGAAGCATTAGCGCCCCAAGTATATAACGTACCATTTGCTTTCGTGGCCAAAGTATGGGTATCACTGGCTGAAAGGCTTATTATATCACCTATTCCACTAACCTGTACAGGATTATAATGAGGATTATTATCTGTTGTTCCTGTACCTAATTGTCCATTTGAGTTAGTTCCCCATGTCCATACAGTACCATCTGATTGAATACCGGTTGCTCTAGAGCCACTTGCTGAAATGTGTATCCAGTTACTGCCCGTTACCTGAACAAGACTAGCATATTGAGCAGCAGTATTAGCACTATTACCTAACTGTCCGGTATTATTTGCACCACATGCCCATAAAGTGCCATCAGACTTTAAAGCCATAGTAAATTTTAAACCTGCAGAAACGCCTATCCAGTTATTGCTATTGCCAATTTGTATAGCATTAGAATGAACGCTATTATCTGATGCTCCTAAACCTAATTGACCGGAAGAATTATCACCCCAAGCCCAAATAGTACCATCTGCTTTTAGCGCAATACTATGAGCTAACCCAACAGTAGCGGCACCACTAGTAGCTACACTTATCCATTCTGTAGGGGCACTCCTTACTTGTATAGGATCTTTTATTGTATTATTGCTTGTTCCATTCCCTAGTTGCCCGTATTGATTATCGCCCCAAAACCATAAGGTACCATCATCCTTTACTGCTGCACCAGAAGAGCTATTGGATGAAAGGCCTACCCATTTTGTTGTTGATATAGTACCTACTTTTGCAGGTAAGTAATGATCGGTAGTAGTATTATCACCTAGTTGTCCTAAATTATTATGGCCCCAAGCCCACAAAGTGCCGTCAGATTGTAAGCCGATCGTATGCTCGGATCCGGCAGCGATACTTACCCAATTTGTTAAAATTCCCACCTTGGTAGGAACCAAACGATTACTAAAATCTATATTACTACCACCAAATTGTCCATTAGAATCATTACCCCAGCCCCACAATGTTCCATTTGCTTGTATAGCCATTATATGTTGAAATCCCGCTGAAATATATTTCCAGTTTGTAGCGCTTCCAATTTGAACTGGACTATTTTTTTGGGTAACAGAATTATCTCCTAATTGCCCGTATGAATTATCTCCCCAAGCCCATAAAGTACCGTCAGACTTTAATGCAGCACTAAATGCATCGCCACCAGAAACTTGCAACCATTTGTTTCCACTGGAAACTTGAAAAGGACTCTTTTGGATTGTAGGAGGACTAACATTGCCCTTTCCTACCTGTCCATTCGCGTTGTTTCCCCAACACCATAAACTACCATCTGCTTTTATAGCCATTGTATGAAAAGATCCTGTTGCAATGCTCACCCAGTTTTTTGATAAGCTTGGTTCTTGAGTAGGAGTACTTTTATCGATAGTTGTGCCATCTCCCAATTGCCCATAAATATTATTTCCCCATGCCCACAAAGTACCATCAGCTCGTAAACCAATAGAATAACGGTATCCCACAGAAACACTGACCCAATTAGTTGCTGTCCCTACTTGTACAGGAGTAGAATGAGGATTATTATCCGGTGCTCCTAAACCTAGCTGCCCGTATGAATTACTTCCCCATGCCCATAGCGTGCCATTTCTAATTTCTAAAGTATGGAAACGCCCAAAAGAAACTCGTTGGTAATTATTTTGATAAGGAATTACTGTTTTATTTTTATTACGGCTTGTTTGTGCATTAATTTGATATGCAGATAATAAAAGAATCAGAACAACTAAGGTGTTCTTAAATAATGATTTAAGCATGATTATAGATTTTATATCTGTAAAAATAGATAATTAAGCTTAAAGTAAAATAATATTTAAGGTATGTAACAAGGAGTTTACTAAAGAAAGAGAGTAAAAACTTCAATAATAAAGCTTTTAACACCCTGAAATAAGTTTAATAAACCTATGCTAAGCTGTTAAAAAGCTTTATTTAATGAAGTATAGCAAAAGACTTATCGACCACCACTCATTTGCATGAGTTGATCAAAAGTAATCTCTTCATAATCTTTGTCAGCAGTGAAAACACCTGAAGGAACAGCAGCTTGCTCAATATTTTTTACTGTAGCTCTAAGAGTAATTCCATTCAAAAAGCTTTTAAAATCTAAAGGGAAGCCATAATTTTTATCATAAAAACGAGATAGACTATTGGGTACTATTTCAATATCTTTTGTAAACCAAGCTTCAAAATTTTGATTAGATTTCTTTTCATTTACATCAAACTTTGTTGCTTTATAACCCAGTATAGTTTTAGTTTCTGTACCAGCTTTAAAAGATAATTGTGGCATTTTTTCTTCTATTTTTTCCTGATCGGCCGGCGTGAAGATAATAGAAAACTTTTTACCCATCATAGGAATATCCATCAGCATACACTCATATTGTTTGGGAGCATTCATAATGTGAGTACTTGAATACATTTGTGACTCCATTTTCATACTGGAAGAATCTCCTTTAAAATAAACTTTCAATTCTGTAGGAAAATTGCTGGCCATAGCCTGCATTTGTTCTGGCAAAGTCCACTCTACGGTATATGTAATAATGCCCTCAGCGATTTTATTTTTATTCGAGGACTGAGCAAACAGGCTTAGTCCAACAAGCAGAAGAACTACATTTAAAATAATTTTTTTCATTTTCTGGATTTTTATATCTAAAATAGACGAATAATTAATGTTTTTGTTACTTATTTGAAAAAATATTTTTATCGTTGTCGTAAATAATAGTAATTTTCCCCTAAATGAAGTATATCTTTCTGTTTTTTTTTCTGCTTAGTTTTAATTTAAAAGCTCAGGTTAATTCGGGTTCGCGTTTTGTAGCAATGGGTGAAACCGGGGTTTCTTTACAGGATATTTGGTCATTACAGCAAAATCAGGCAGGATTGGCAAGTTTAGAAAAACCTGTTGTGGCCATAGGTTATGAACAGCGTTTTGCTGATCAGGATTTAAGTACACAATCTGCATTATTTGCGGTGCCTTATAAGCAAAATGTATTTGGTCTTAGTTTTCAGAGATATGGTTTTAGTGCTTATAATGAGCAACAGATAGGATTTGCTTTGGCAAGGAGATTTGGTAATACGCTTCATGTTGCATTAAACTTCAATTATCATCAATTAAAAATCACTAATTATGGCTCTGCTCAAACCTTTTCTGTAGAGGCTGGATTGCAATATCGTGCTTCAGATAAATTATGGTTGGGTGCTCATGTTGCAAATCCCAATAGGAGTGAATATGGTAACGGTGTTAATGCTGCAATACCTGTTGTTTTACAATTTGGAGCTTCTTATAGCTTTTCTGATAAGGTTTTAATAGCAACAGCATTAGAAAAAACCTTAAACTTAAATACAGATTTTAAAATGGGAATGGAGTATAAGTTGGTGGGTATGCTGTATTTAAGGGGCGGTGTTTCTGCAAATCCCTTTAAACAATATGCAGGCTTCGGCTTAAATTATCAACATTTAAGACTTGATGTAGCAACATCATCGCACCCGGTTTTAGGATATTCTCCACAGATAGCAATGAGCTATGAGTTTTAGAAATTTATTTATTGCTGCTTTACTTGTTTTTCAATTTCTATTGGTAAAAACAGTTAAATCTCAAACAGAGAATGATCCTATTGTTGATCAGATCATTGAATCTTTATCAGAAAATGCTAAAGAAGATGTAGATTATTCAGATTTAGCTGAACGATTAAGTTTCTATAGAAAGCATTCTGCTAATATTAATAAAATAACTTTTCAGCAATTACAGGAATTAGTTTTTCTTTCGCCTATCCAAATCAATACTTTCTTGTCTTACCGCAATGAGAATGGGCCTATTATTAACTTGTTAGAATTACAAAGTATAGATAATTTTGACTTAGAAACTGTCCGAAAACTGGTAAATTTTGTCTCTTTAGATGCTGCTAATCCCTTTGCTGATGTTAGTATAAAAAGTTTACTGAAAAATGGGCACAATGATCTGCTCATGCGATATAGCCAGATTGTGGAACCTCAGCATGGTTATCAGATACCTGATTCTGTTAAAAAATCAAAATATTTGGGTTCGCCCCAACACTATTTTGCAAGGTATCGGTATAATTATGGTGATAATATTTCGGCATCTTTAAACATGGAAAAAGATGCTGGTGAGCAGTTTTTTTCGGGTGCAAATCCCTATGGTTTTGATTTTTATTCGGGAAATATTGCTGTTAAAAATATAGGGAAGATTAGCAAACTGGTAATTGGAGATTATTCCTTACAATTTGGTCAGGCTTTAACATTATGGTCAGGCTTAGGATTTAGCGGTAAAGGAGCAGATATCACAGCAATTGCAAAACAAGATGTGGGACTTAAGCCTTATACATCCGTAAACGAATCGTCATTTTTTCGGGGTGTAGCTGCAACAATTAAACTAAAAACTATATCAATTACGCCCTTTGTTTCTTATATAAATGTGGATGGAGGATTTGCAGCAATAGATACACTTTCAAGTAGTGCCGATATCTCATCATTAGGAATAAGCGGATTGCATCGCACACAAACAGAAATTAATCAGAAAGGGTCGATAGCTCAATTTATATATGGCTCAAATATCCAATTCCATCAAAAAGGACTAACTCTTGGTGCAACAGCTTACCATACTTATTTTGACCATACTTTTGGAGCAGGTAAACAATTATATAATCAGTTTAAATTTGCAGATAATTCTCTTACAAATACAGGCTTTAATTATGGCTATGCTTATAGAAATACCTATTTTTTTGGTGAAGTCGCCCACAGTCTTGAAAGTGGGTTTGCTTTTGTAAACGGATTAATTAGTAGTATTACTCCACAGGTTTCTTTAGCTTTATTATATCGTAATTATCAAAAAGATTATATTTCATTTTATAATATAGCTTTATCAGAAGCCAGTACTGCTATTAATGAAAAAGGCTTTTATAGCGGATTAGATATAAAGCCAAGTAATAAATGGGAATTATCTGCCTATACGGATATTTTTAGATTTCCCTGGTTAAAGTTTGGAGTTGATGCGCCTTCACAAGGATATGAAATGTTTAGTCAGTTAACCTATACTCCAAACAAAAAAATAAGAGCTACTCTGCGTTATAAATTTACCAATAAAGAAGAAAATGATAACATTACTAATGCTTTTAATACATTGGACCCGGTAAAAACCCAGAATTACAGATTAGAATTGGGCTATAAAATTAATCAGGATTTTACAGTAAAAAACCACGCAGAAATAGCACAATATCAAAAAAATACAAATCCTTCGGAGCTTGGTTTTTTAGTTTACCAGGATTTAGTATATAATCCTATACAATCAAAATTCTCGGGAAATGTTCGCTTTGCTATTTTTGATACACAGGGTTTTAATTCTAGTATCTATTCGTTTGAGGATGATGTTTTATATGGGTATGCTATTCAGGCTTTTCAAGCCCGAGGATCCAAGGTATATGTAAATGGCAGATATACGCTTAAACGAGGATTAGATTTATGGTTTAAGTACAGCCTTATAAGTTACACTAACCGTGATAACATCGGTTCTGGCTTAGACCAAACCCTTGGGAATAAGCGTTCAGATTTTAAACTCCAGGTACGGTATCAGTTCTAATGATTTCCAAAGGAGAAATACCTTTTGTACGACTGTTAATCCCTCTTATTCTGGGTATTTCAACAGGATGGTTCTGGCCTAATAAATTTCTGTTTAATCAGTCTTTGTACCTCTTATTTCTTCTTTTGGGGATATTTGTCGTTCTTCTAATTACGTATAAAAAATTTGTTTTATATAGAGCAAAATGGACAATAGGTTTATTGGTACATGCGTATATTTTGATAGTGGGATACACACTAACAATAAGTAATACTCAACAATATGAACCTCAGTATTTTACTCATAAGGCTGCCGAAGTATTCTTAGTAAAAGTAACGAACGAGCCCAAACTTACGGGGGATATATTGCGATTTGAATCGGAGGTAACTCAAAGTATAGAAGGTAAAGCTTTCAGTAATGTTTGTGGCAAATTGCTTATTGCATTAAAAACAGATTCAATTCACCCACGCCAATTTTCTTATGGCGATTTGCTTCTTATTCCCGCCCGGTTTAATGAGGTTGAGCCTCCTTATAATCCCGGGGAATTTGATTTTAGGGCTTACCTTAAAGGCCAGCAAATTTATGAACAAGCCTTTATCAATCAGCAACAGGTAAAATTAATCAGGCATCATTCTGGCAACCTGATTATCGATTATGTAATCTATCTCAGAAAGCAATTGGTAGATAAATTTTATAAATACCTACCTGATAAAGAAACTGCTGCCCTAGCTTCTACCTTAATATTAGGCTATCGTGCCGATTTAAGTAAAGAAGTAATCAGTGCATACTCCAAAACCGGAACCATGCATGTTCTTTCTGTATCAGGTATGCATGTAGGTATCGTATTTTTAGTATTAAGCTTTTTACTGAAGCCCTTGAACCGAAATCAAAATCTACGCTTGTTTAGAGCTGTGTTGATGATCTTAGTCATTTGGTTTTATTCCTTAATTAGCGGCTTCTGTCCCGCCGTCTGCCGGGCAGCTATGATGTTAACGTTTATTGTTTTGAGTAAAGCCATGAACAGGAATCTAAATACATATAACCTCTTAGCTATATCCGCATTCTTTTTACTCTTATATAATCCGTTTTATTTGTTTGATGTTGGATTCCAGTTATCCTATTTAGCGGTAATTGGTTTGGTTTATTTACATCCAAAAATTTATCATCTTCTGTATATTAAAAATAAACTCTTGGATACTATTTGGAGTTATTGCGCTTTATCTATTGCGGCACAATTGGCTACATTTCCAATCAGTATTTATTATTTTCATCAGTTTCCCCTTTATTTTTTATTCAGCAATTTATTTATTGTGCTCCCGGTAGCAGCAATTATGTATGCCGGCATAGCTTTTCTTTTTATTCCCTGGCCAGTAATTTTAAAACCTTTAGGATGGTTGCTTAGCTGGTTAATCACCTTTACAGATAATATTCTTTTTTACATTGAGAATCTTCCTTTTTCAAGCCTCAATGGAATTTGGATAAACACCTTTCAATATGTTTTAATGTATATCGTTATTGGATGTTTGATATGGGCCGGATCAGTAAAAAGTAAATATGCTGTATGGTGCACCATGCTTTCGCTGATAGTTTTAAGTATTAGTTTTTCATATCAGGCAGTTTTAAATAATAACAGACAGGAATTGATATTTTACAGTTTGCGGAAAAATACAGCAATCGGGTATATCAATCAAAATAAAAGCTACGTAATTACTGATCTTAAGCCATCTGACAAAACGATTGGATTTTCTATAAAACCTTATTTAGACAGTAGAGGAGCCTCTCAAAATAAAATATCAACTTCATCCGATAGTCTGGTTATTCCAACAGGTAATATACAGCCCAACTTTATGCAATTTGGCAACTATAAAGTATTGCGTTGGAATAAAGATTTTGATCATCAAAAATTTAAGAATAGCCTAAAAGTGGATGCAGTTCTGTTAAGTGGAAATCCACAGATAAATTTAGTGGATATGAACAGGTATATTTTAACATCATTGGTTTTGATAGATGGAACTAATCCAGATTATAAGATAAAACAATGGAAACAACAAGCAGAGGAACTAAAAATGCCCTGCCATATCTTGAAGAAAAATCCTGCATACATAGTTCAACTTTGATTTTAAATGTAATTTTGAATTGAGATAATGAGAGATAGACTATGAAAGGAGAAAGGAATGGCTTTGGTTAAATATGAAATATCAAACAGGGTTGCAAGTATTATCCTGAATCGTCCTGAAAAAAGAAATGCGCTAAACCCAGAATTAGTGTCGTTACTTGCTCAATCTTTTTTAAAAGCAAAAGATGACGAGCAGGTTAAAGTGATTGTACTAAAAGCAAATGGCGAAGTTTTTAGTGCCGGTGCTGATCTTGCTTATCTGCAACAATTGCAAAATAATTCTTATGAAGAAAATGCAGCCGATTCATCAGCACTAAAAGATCTGTTCTACAGTATGTATACTTCTCCTAAAGTAGTTATAGCACAAGTGGAAGGTCATGCTATTGCTGGCGGTTGCGGATTAGCATCTGTTTGCGATATTGTATTTAGTATTCCAGAAGCAAAATTTGGATATACCGAAGTAAAAATTGGTTTCATACCTGCTTTGGTTGCCTGTTTTTTAATACGTAAACTTGGTGAGGCCCGAACGAAGGAACTGCTATTAAGCGGAGATTTAATTGATGCAGAAACAGCTTCCCATTATGGACTAATTAATTTTATTGTTAAAAGACAAGACATCCGTGAAAGCGTAAAAAAATATGCCGAGAATTTAGCTTCAGGCACTTCTGCACAATCTATTTCTTTAACAAAACAGCTTTTAAATACGGCCCAAAACTCGTCTTTGGAAAGTAGTTTAGAAGCAGCAGTGCAATTTAATGCAAAAGCCCGGGCAACTGCAGATTGTAAACGGGGCATAGCTGCCTTTTTAAATAAGGGAAAGCTGGAGTGGTAAAAGTAAGTTTATTAGGATTTCAATTATACTTAGCCATTTAGTGCAGCCAGATTTTGATCAGTTATAGTGATACCCAATAGTTTATAGAACTCTTGCAAAATACGCGGATGCCCTGGCCATGCAGGTGAAGTAACCAGATTTTCATCTACGATAGCCTCATCTACAGGAATTAGTTTATAAGTACCTCCGGCACGGGTAATATCTGGCCCAATAGCAGGATATGCAGTGAGAGTTCGACCTCGAACTACATCCGCAGCTGTTAAAACTTGTATGCCATGACAAATAGCTGCCACAGGTTTATTGGCTTTAAAAAGAGACCTGGTAATTTCCAGAACATGTTCATTCAGACGAATATATTCAGGAGCACGCCCTCCGCATATATAAAGTGCGTCATATTCATCCGGGTTTATTTCATTGAATGTTGCGTTCAATGTAAAATTATGCCCTCGTGATTCTGTATACGTTTGAAAACCTGCAAAATCATGTACTGCTGTAACAACACTATCTCCCGATTTTTTATCCGGGCAAACCGCATGCACTTTGCACCCAATAGAAAGTAAGGCCTGAAAAGGCACCATTACTTCATAATCTTCAACAAAATCGCCAACCAACATTATTATTTTTTTGTTCATAGTTGATAGCTTTTAAACTTATAAAGAGATGGATTTACATTTTTACTGCTATGAATGTTAGGATAGCTCTGCTGGATATATTTTATAGGAGGTTCAAGGATTTAATCTTAAAATTATCAGGAAAACATAGATTATCAGGAAAACATAGATGCAAGACTCATTTTTAATAGAAATTAGTAAATTAAGAAAAACTGTAAGTATATATAAGAGTCTCTGTTTTCGAAACTCTTATATATACACTTTCTTATTGATTTGTACCTGAGGGATTAGATTGACTACCTGAAGTATTAGGGGTTCTTTTGCGTTGAGAAGAACCCTTGTGATGTTTTTTTCTCCTGGATTTAGATTGATGGGAACTACTGGAATTGTTGGTTGAACCAGATTGTATGGTAGACCCACCTGACCTGCCAGATTGCGTACTGGTACCTGTACCTGATCTGCCTGATTGGCTAGATTGGGAACCTGTACCGGATTGTGTACCCCCCGTTCTAGAACCAGTTTTTCTGCTCGTGTCTCTTTGTTGAGTCCCTGTTTGTGCAACAGCCGACTCAATTGTGATAGCAACAAAAAGTGCTAACATTATTAAACTTAACTTTTTCATGGATTATATTTTTATTATTATAACAGAATTTAATAGAGTATGTTTTTAAATTTTATTTATAGTTTCTTTAAGCCAGTTACTTTAGCACTTTTATTCCAGAATAGTAGCTTTAAAACAATGTTTGAATAATTAAGGAGTTTAAATAAGTATATTTCCTGATGCAATCTGGGCCAACAAATAAATCTTACGAAGTTTTTTTAATTGGTGATACAGGTAGTATTTTACGTCATAAACCCGATCCTGTATTAGAAACTTTAAAAGCTCATCTCCATGAAGATCAAAATTCTGCTGTGGTTTTTTTAGGAGATAATGTTTACCCGCGTGGACTTCCCCCGAAAGGGAATTTACTAAGGAAAGATGCAGAGGCCACGTTGAGCGCTTATAAAAAAGGTTTAATCGATTATCATGGTAAAGTAGTTTTCATATCAGGTAATCACGATTGGAATAAAGGCCGTAAAGATGGTTATGAGTATGTTTTGCGCCAGGAAAAGTATCTGGAAAAACTGTTTGATAAAAATGTATTTTTGCCTTCAAATGGTTGTCCGGGCCCAAGTGAAATAAATATTAACGACCAACTTACCTTAGTGCTGATTAATACACAATGGTGGTTGCAATCGGGTTTCAGGCCTATTGGCAAAGAATGTGGTTGCAGAGTTTCTTCGGAAGAGGATTTTTATGAACATCTGATCAAGATTCTTGATCAAAATAAACACAAACGTGTTATTGTAGCCGGCCATGCTCCGGTTTACAGTTATGCCATACATGGGGGAAAATATCAAATGAGTCATCATTTATTCCCTTTTACCATTTATCATAAAAAAGCGTATGTGCCATTACCTATTATCGGATCCTTACTGCCATTATACCGCAAATTTTTTGGTGCAAAAGAAGATATTACTCATCCCCGTTACCGCAGATTACGAAAGCGTTTAAAAGAAATTTTTAAAAATTATCCGGGTTTAATTTATGCCGCCGGGCATGAACATAATCTACAGTATATAAAAAAAGATGACAATCATTTTATTATAAGCGGCGCAGGTTCTAAACTGAAATATGTACTGAAAAAAGGGAAAAACTTAAAATTCGGAATGAAAGCGAAAGGTTTTTTTAAAATCCGGTTTGAGAGTGATGGGTCAGCTTATGCTTCTGTTTGGGTTGTTGATCCTCATGAGAGTAAGGGAAAGTTGGTATATGAAAATCAATTAGCCTAAACTTGTAGTAGGCACTAAAACCTTTATTGCTTTATGCAGCATTTCAACTCTAATCTCTTTAGCCCTTCCTATTATCTCCCCATCAATTTGCAGCGTAGTCTTTTTATTGACACTAATATGTGCTCTTATACAGCTTATTACCTCAGCATAATCGGATGTATGAAGAATATTTCGAAACATTTTCCAAGCAATAGATAATAGCTGGATTTGTGGAAAGGGCTTTATAATGATTAGTTCAAATTTTCCATCATCAATTATTCCTTTAGGATTTATAACTGCACCTGTTCCGTATTTAGAAGCATTTGCAAAAGTGATAGAGACAGCTTTTCGTTTTATCATCTCATCATCATGATGGATAGTAAGTTTATATCTTTTTAAAAGAAACATTTCTCTAAAAAGATGTCTGGCATAAGTGGCTATTCCACGCTTATGGTCGGCTTCGAAGCGTTTTACAATGCGTGCATTAAGGCCAACATCAGCTAAATGAATGCATACCTTTTCATTGATTTTGAGTACATCAATAATTTTTGTTACTCCATTTTCTAAAAGTGCTAACGTTTGTTCTATACGAGTATTGATTCCCAGTTCTTTCGCCATTCCATTAGCAGAACCCAGAGGTATAATTAAAAGTATGATATTGGTTTTAACAAGAATTCCGGCAAGAAGATTTACCGTTCCATCGCCACCGGCAGCAGCAACAATTTGAGGTTTATAAGATTTTATTTTTTGAGCAATAATGAATTCCTCATTAGGGCCGTTCATGATATAGATTTGGAAATCAAAGTTGCTGATCTCGGATTGATGAGAAATAAGTACTGTTAAATTCCGTTCTTCTCGTGTCCCAGCTCTGGGATTGATAATAAATAATACTCGTTTTCGGTTGACCTTCTTCGGTTTTTCACCCATAATTCATGTTAAAGCTGTTCTTTAACTTCCAACAGAAATTGCTTTAACCGTTCTAACGAATCAATCACCTTTTGGTTTTCTTTCACTTCGCCTTTATTGTTCTTTAAAAAATCTTTGGCACCCTGTAATGTAAAGCCTTTTTCCTTTACCAGGTTAAAAATGATCTTTAGATTCTCTACATCTTCAGGAGTGAAAAGGCGATTGCCTTTTTTATTTTTTTTAGGTTGCAGAATATCAAATTCTCGTTCATAAAAACGTAGTTGCGAAGCATTTACATCAAACATCTGGGTCATCTCACCCATGGTATAGTACAATTTAGTAATGTCGCGTTCTTTATAAGGCATATCTAATGAATATTTGCTGTTCGTAAAATTAAACAATTTGGGGGAATGAATGAGAGAATGAAAAAAAGATAGAATGAAAGAATGATGAATGCAACCTCCCAACCTTTCAACTTTTCAACCAATACCACCAGACCATTGCCTATTAATCATTAACTATGCCTAAAACTCATTTATCTGCAAATCTCTTATCCCAAATATCACATCTAACTTTATATTTGCACAATTAGTTAATATAGAATGACAACCAAAGAAATAAGGCAGGCTTTTTTAAACTTTTTTGCAAGCAAAGGACACCAGATTGTGCCATCAGCACCCATTATGGTTAAAAACGACCCGACACTGATGTTTACCAATGCAGGAATGAACCAGTTTAAAGAATTATTTCTTGGCGAAGCACCTATTAAATATCCCCGTGTGGCTGATACTCAGCGTTGTTTGCGGGTATCGGGCAAGCATAATGATCTGGAAGAAGTGGGGATTGATACCTATCATCATACCATGTTTGAAATGCTGGGTAACTGGAGTTTTGGCGATTATTTTAAAGATGAAGCTATTGCCTGGAGCTGGGAATTGCTGACCGAAGTATACAAAATTCCTAAAGATCAGTTATACGTAACTGTTTTTGAAGGGGATGAAAAAGAAGGTTTACCAAAAGACCAGGAAGCATATGATTTTTGGAAACGACATATTGACGAAGACCGAATCCTCTTAGGAAATAAGAAAGATAATTTCTGGGAAATGGGCGAAACAGGTCCATGTGGCCCATGCTCTGAAATACATGTGGATTGCCGTACCGCAGAAGAAAAACTTCTGGTGGATGGAAGAACATTAGTCAACAACGATCATCCGCAGGTAATTGAGATCTGGAATAATGTTTTCATGCAATTTAACCGATTAAAAGATGGTTCCTTACAAACCCTGCCTGCACAGCATGTAGATACTGGAATGGGCTTAGAGCGATTAGTGCGGGTTTTACAAGGAAAATCATCTAATTATGATACCGATGTTTTTCAGCCTCTCATTCAGTTTATAGCAAGAGAAGCAAAACTTACTTATGGTAAGGATGAAAAACTGGATATCGCCATGCGTGTGATGTCAGATCATATTCGTGCGATAAGTTTTTGTATTGCGGATGGACAATTACCGGCAAATAATAAAGCAGGTTATGTTATCCGACGTATTCTACGTCGTGCAGTACGTTATGCTTATCAATATTTAGGATTTAAAGAACCATTTTTAAATAAATTGGTTGCTATTCTGGCAGATCAGTTTGAAGGCGTTTTTCCTGAATTGAAAGCACAACAGGATTTTGTGAAAAAGGTGATATTAGAGGAGGAGATTTCGTTTTTACGGACCTTGGAAAATGGAATTCAACGCTTTGAACGTTATTCTATAAATAATCCTTTAATCCATGGTGATTTTGCCTTTGAACTCTATGATACATTCGGTTTCCCAATTGATCTAACAGAATTAATGGCTCGTGAAAAAGATTTAACTGTTGATATGGATGGCTTCGAAAAAGCTTTACAAGAACAAAAAAACCGTTCCCGTGCAGCAACAGTAATAGATACCGGCGACTGGATCAACGTAAATGAAAGTGATGAAGTGGATTTTGTAGGTTACGATGAACTGGAAATAGAATGCAAAATTCTGAAATATCGTAAAGTCAGCGCTAAAGGAAAAGAGCAATTTCAAATGGTGTTAAATCGCACACCTTTTTATGCAGAAAGTGGTGGTCAGGTTGGAGATACAGGTAAGCTCGAAGATTTTTCTCGCTTATTTGAATATGAAATAAGCGATACCAAAAAGGAGAATGGTTTAACCATCCATTTTATGGATGTATTGCCTGAAGATCTGACCGGAAATTTCTGGGCAGTGGTGGATGAAAACAAACGGCGATCCACAGAAAGTAATCATTCGGCAACGCATTTAATGCATGCTGCTTTAAAACAGGTTTTAGGCAATCATGTGAATCAAAAAGGATCTTTAGTAAATGCCGATTACCTGCGTTTTGATTTTTCACATTTTTCTAAAGTAACCGATAAAGAACTGGCAGAAGTGGAGGCTATAGTCAACCGAAAGATTCGCGAAAACATTCCATTAAAAGAACAACGTAACGTTCCTTACCAGGAAGCTTTAAATTCGGGTGTTACTGCTTTGTTTGGTGAAAAGTATGGTGATTTTGTGCGTGTAATTACATTTGATGACCATTTCTCCAAAGAACTTTGTGGAGGAACACATGTAAAAGCAAGCGGTGAAATCGGGTATTTAAAGATCATTTCCGAAAGTGCGGTAGCAGCAGGGGTCCGCCGGATTGAAGCCATTACCGGAGAAAAAGCAGAGCAATACATCAGTGAACAAAGTGCTTTAATAAACGGTTTAAAAGAACTTCTTAAAAACCCGAAAGATCTGGTAAAATCGGTAGAGAACTTGCTGGAAGAGAATAATCGTCTGAAAAAGGAAGCAGAAAAAAGTATTCTTGAAAAAGCATCCGGACTGAAACACGAGTTGGCAAAACAGGCCATTCAAATAGATGGAGTAAATTTTATCGCTCAAAAAGTAGCATTACCTAATGCTGATGCCGTTAAAAATCTGGCTTATGCTGTAAAGGATATCGTAGAAAATTTATTCCTGGTTTTAGCTGTTGATATGGCTGGCAAACCAAACTTAACCGTAATGGTTTCAGAAAATTTGGTAAAAGAACGCGGATTTCATGCCGGCAATATCATCAGAGAGCTGGCGAAAGAAATAGATGGCGGTGGCGGCGGACAACCTTTTTTTGCAACAGCAGGAGGGAAGAACCTGGGAGGATTGGATAAAGCGCTTGAGAAGGCTAAAATGTACTTGGTTTAATAATAAAATGTATCCGTTTAGTGGTTTAACGGGTACGTTTAGCGACAAAACCAATACGTTTAGAGATTAAACGGGTACGTTTAGCAACAAAACGGGTACGCTTAAAGGCTAAACGAATACGTTTAGTGACAAAACCAATACGTTTAGAGATTTAACGGATACGTTTAGCAGTAAAACAATACTGTTAAGTGGCATAACAGGTACGTTTAACCATAAAACAAACCTGTTTAGCGATGAATATAATACGTTTAATAAAAAATAAACCTGTTGAGTAATTAAATGGATCCGTTCATGGAGAATATAAATACTGAAAAATTTCACACCTCAAAATGAGTAAAATTTATATTGAAGAAAAGATTTTTGAGAAAAAAGATTTTTCTGGAGTTGAGCTGATTAAAGCAGATTATGAAAATTGCACGTTTATCAATTGCATTTTTTTAAATGCTGATTTAGCAGATATGAACTTTTCTGAATGTGAATTCAGAGATTGCGATTTAAGTATGGCAAAAATCACTAAAGTAGCTTTTAAAGAGGTAAGATTTAAAGCATGTAAATTATTAGGCTTACACTTTGGTAATTGCAGCGATTTTTTGTTTTCGGTTTATTTTGAAACCTGTATTTTAAATCTATCATCTTTTTACAAACGAAGCTTAAAAAAGACCAATTTTAAAAATTGTAGCCTTATTGAAGTAGATTTTACAGAATCGGATTTGAGTAGTTCGGTATTTGAAAATTGTGACTTAAGTGGAGCTATATTTGAAAATACCATACTAGAAAAAGCAGACTTCCGAACATCCTATAACTTCTCTATTGACCCTGAATTAAATCGAATAAAAAGAGCGAAATTCACAATTTCGGGTTTAGCAGGGCTGTTGAATAAATACAACATCGAAATAGAAATTTGAGAATATTATTTGGCGAAAGAACTATAAAAATAAACCCGAACTCTTTTGATAAGGATTCGGGGTTTACTATTTTATGAATAGACGGATTTAATCTTTATCGTGTCCTTTTCCGTTACCATGTCCTTTTCCATTTCCATGATCTTCACCATTGCCATGCCCTTCATTATTTTTATCTTCATGCATCTTTTTAACCTGGCCCGGAGGGCCACCATGAGGATGTTTAGGATGTCCTTTGATTACAAAATACTTAGAATCATTGCTGTTACGAATAACAGGCTGCTTCCCATTATACCCTTTATATTTAACATATTTAACTCTATCCTCATTAAAATGTAAATAGGGCTGGGGTGTATTTACAACTGCCTTATAACCATTATACAGATTATAATTGCTGTAACGTGCCGGAAGAGTACTTGTAGTTACCCATTTTCCGTCATTTAAATAAGTATACTTACGAGTTGGTACATTATAGTAAGTTTCTACATCAGGGAGATAATAATTATCCGCACGATCATATCCAACAGGACCCCATAATGGTTGTGAACCGACATTAAAATTGACATTGATTTGTGCTTGTGATGGGATAGCTAAAAAAGCAATAGATCCAATTGCACAGGCCATGATTATTTTTTTCATGATTATAGTTTTAAGTGTACTGGCACCTTATAGCCAAAATTGATGCCATGTTATTAATTAGGATGTTATAATTCTATAAAACAGCAATTCTGTATCTAATGCTTATATTTGATACTTTATTAAGGAACCAAATAAAATAGAGTGACATTAATTTCTGGTCATATTCTCGAAAAATACGAATTGGTAGTAGGCTTGGAGGTGCATGTTCAGTTATCTACTGCAAGTAAAATATTCTCCGGAGATTCAGCTACATTTAGTACTTATCCCAATCAACATATTAGTGCTATTAGTTTAGGCTTGCCAGGTACATTACCCAAACTGAATAGTAAGGTTGTTGAGTATGCAATAAAAATGGGTTTAGCAACAAATTGCACGATCAATCTGACTAATCATTTCGAGCGTAAAAACTATTTCTATGCCGACCTTCCTAAAGGATATCAAACCACACAGGGTGCAGAACCGATATGTAAGGATGGATATATTGATGTAAAAAATGCAGATCAGCTTCAATCCCGGATCCGAATAAACCGTATTCACATGGAGGACGATGCCGGTAAAAGCATACACGATCAGGATGATTTTGATTCGCTGATAGATTTAAACAGGGCAGGAGTACCTTTAATTGAAATAGTTTCAGAGCCAGACTTGAGATCGGCCCAGGAAGCTGCAGCTTATCTTACTGAAATACGCAAACTGGCTAAATATCTCGATATTTGTGATGGCAATATGGAAGAAGGCAGTATTCGATGTGATGCTAATATTTCAGTGCGATTAAGGAGCGAAAAACAGTATGGGAATCGTTGTGAAGTAAAAAACTTGAACTCCATCCGAAATTTACAACGTGCGATTGATTATGAATTTATCAGGCAGGTTGAACTCATCGAAGCCGGAAAATATATTGAGCAAAATACACTAAACTTTGATGCCATAAACGGTACCACTTCGCCTTTAAGAAGTAAGGAGATGGTGAATGATTATCGATATTTTCCCGAACCGGATCTTCCAGCCCTGGTGCTTTCAGAAAGTTATATCCAGAAAATCAAAGATAATATACCCGAACTTCCGGCAAAGAAAGGAGAACGTTATATTTCCATGTTAGGCTTGTCGGAATACGATGCTTTATTGCTCTCCTCAGAAAGAGATATTTCTGTATATTTTGATGATTTAATAAGTCATACCCCAAACTATAAAGCCGCAGCCAACTGGATTATTGGCCCTATTAAATCCTATTTAAATGAAAAGGAGATTAGCATAAGTGATTTTGTTATAAAGCCTATTATTTTAGCTGAATTAATTAGTTTGATAGATAATGGTCGGTTAAATTATTCAGTAGCAGCTCAAAAAGTTTTTCCTGCCTTAATAGGAAATCTGGTCCTATCGGCAGAGCAGACAGCTTTGCAATTAAAAGTTTTAATAGATACAGATGATACAGACTTAATACGTATTATTGATGAAGTTTTAAACTCCTATCCGGATAAAGTAAAAGAATACCAGAACGGTAAAAAAGGCGTTTTAGGTTTATTTATGGGAGAGATCATGAAAAAATCTAAAGGCAAAATTAATCCTCAATCAGCCAGTAAATTAGTAATAGAAAAATTAGAAGATAAAGCGTGAAAAGAACAACAGTATTAGTAGCTATTGCTGCGATATTCGCATTAGCATCCTGCAAAAACCGTAAAGAATTTACCATTTCCGGCAAAATAGAGCATGCCGATTCTATAAAAAAAGTATTATTATATGATACCGATAAATTGATAGATTCTGCTTTTTTAAATGATAGTGGGGAGTTTAAATTTAAAAGAATTTCTCCTGAGTCCGATTTTTATACTCTATTTATTGGTAGTAAAACCTTTGTGATAATCACAAAAAATGGTGATGAGCTCGATTTTAAAACTAATTATGCCGATACAAGCAATATTTATGAAATAAAGGGATCAGATGAGTCGGAAAGGATACGTGCCTTTAATAAAATAAGTAATGATTACGGTAAAGCCTACAAACAAATGCAAGAAGAGTATACTCAGAAATTAACTGCAAAACCAGGAGCAAAAGATTCAATTTATAAATTATTTATGCCCAAATTTCAAACAAATATGGATGCTTATTCCAATGCGACCTTGAAATTTGCAGAAGAAAATAAAGATAACCTTGCCGGATTTTATGCCGTTGCCACAGTTGACCCAATCACATATGAGCAACAATTAATTAAATATGCAGAAGATATAAAATCCAAATATCCCAATAATAAAGCTGTAAAAGAATTTGTAGCTCATATGATGGAGGTAAAGCCGGTATCGGTTGGCCAGCTCGCACCACAGTTTGAACTCCCAACACCGGATGGTAAATTAGTGAAGCTTTCAGATTTTAAAGGGAAATATATATTGTTAGATTTTTGGGCTTCCTGGTGTGGCCCTTGTCGAAAGGAAAATCCGAATGTAGTTAAGGTATTTAACGCTTATAAAGATAAAGGGTTTACGATTCTTGGGGTTTCTTTAGATGATGATAAAAATGCCTGGCTTAAAGCTGTGAAAGATGATAATTTAACCTGGACACAGGTTTCTGAACTTAAACGTTGGGAAGGAAAAACTGCTTCTTTATATAAAGTAGAAGGGATTCCTGCATCATTTGTTTTAGATCCATCAGGTAAAATCATAGCAAAAAATTTAAAAGGCGCAGAGCTTGAAAAGTTTTTAAGTGAAAACATTAAATAATTCAAGATTGATTAATAATCAGGCAATACTTAACAATTCCTTAATAAACAATTAACCTATTGGTGCGTTTAACAAGTTAATTTAGCATTAAATAAAAATTCAATGAGTACGGTTAAACATAAAATTCTGATTGTTGATGATGAACCGGATATTCTGGAACTTATAGTTTATAATCTTAAGAAAGAAGGATACCAGGTTTATACTGCTACTAATGGTCAGGAGGCCGTTGCAGAAGCAAAACGGGTTATACCGGAACTCATTATTTTAGATATCATGATGCCTAAAATGGATGGCATTGAAGCATGTAGAATTATGCGGGCCATGCCGGAATTTAAGAATACATTCATGGTATTTCTAACCGCACGAAGTGAAGAATATTCAGAAATTGCCGGTTTTAATGTAGGAGCAGATGATTATATCGCTAAACCTATTAAACCAAGAGCATTAATTAGTCGCATTAATGCTATATTAAGGCGTAATGTATTTTCGGAAGATGCGCCACAAAGTAAGTTGGAAATTTCTGATTTGGTTATTGATCGCGAAGCTTTTCTTGTTTTTAGAAATGGTGAAAAAACCGTTTTAGCAAAAAAAGAATTTGAGCTGCTTTATTTACTCGCTTCTAAACCCGGTAAAGTATATACTCGTGAAGTTATCCTAAAGAATATTTGGGAGGATTCTGTGGTGGTAACCAATCGCACTATAGATGTTCATATCCGTAAAATTCGCGAAAAACTGGGAGATAAGTATATTACTACCGTTAAAGGTGTCGGTTATAAATTCGAAGTAAAATAAACTCTGATTTTTAATATACATAGTTTGCATTTTATAAACCTTAAAGGTTTACCGTACATTTGCGCCTTAAATTAGTGGTGTGAAGTATCCGAAGTTTGAGGATTTAATCCTTTTTGAAAATAAAAATCTTATTGTTGTAAATAAGCCGGCTTTTCTCAGTTCCCTGGATGATAGGGAAGGCGGCGAGATAAATTTATTGCGTTTAGTGAGGCAATATGCTGATGATGCTCAAATATGCCATCGTCTGGATAAAGAAACTTCAGGTGCTTTAATCATTGCTAAAAACCCGGAAACCTATCGCCTGGTTTCTATGCAGTTTGAGCATCGCAAAGTAAAGAAGGTGTATTATGCCATTATTAACGGAACACACGTTTTTGAAGATTTGCATGTTAATCTTCCCATTTTAAACATAGGCAATAAGAATGTTGCCATAAACCGCCAGGAAGGTAAGCCTGCCGAAACTATTTTTAATTCCATCAAATATTATAAACACTATACTCTGGTAGAATGCAGGCCAATTACCGGACGTATGCACCAGATCCGTATCCATTTGGCATCTCAAAACGCATGTATTGCCGGAGATGAAATGTATGGTGGGAAACCTATATTCCTTTCTGAAATTAAACGGGCTTATCGCCTGGGGAAAGAGCAGGAAGAATTACCCATTATGAAACGTTTTGCTTTACATGCTAAACAAATTTCCTTCCGAATTGATGAAAATACAGAAATGACTTTTGAAGCTCCTTATCCCAAGGATTTTGCAACATTGATTAAGTTGCTGGATAAGTTTGATAGTTAATAAATATTAGTAGGGATAATTCATGAATTATCCCTACTAAGGTTAATATCCTAAAATTTTCAGCACCTGTTTGCTATTTTGTTCTTCGCCAAATACTTCAAAATTGAATGTTTCATCGCGGTTACGGCGAATAATAACATGCTTTGGCGATGGAAGAAGGCAATGATGAATGCCACCATAACCACTTAAAACTTCCTGGTAAGCGCCTGTATGAAAGAAACCCAAATATTGTACCTTACGGGTTTTAGGCATAAAAACGTTGTTCATATGCGCTTCCTGGTTATAATAATCCTGGCCATCGCAGGTAATTCCGCCTAAGTTTACACGTTCATATTCTGCATCCCAATTATTAATAGGTGCTAAAATGTATTTTTGGTTCAAAGCCCAAACATCTGGAAGGTTGGTAATGAAAGAACCATCCAACATCAGCCATTTTTCACGATCATTCTGCTGCTTACGACCCAATACTTTGTATAAAATGCCGGAAGCTTCCGCAACGGTATACTTGCCAAATTCCGTAATAATATCCGGTTCTATAGTGTCATGTTCGGCACATATTTCTTTAATACGCTTTACAATTTCGTTGACCATGTATTCATAATCGAAATCAAAAACCAGCGAATCTTTAAAAGGCATACCGCCCCCAATATCTAAAGTATCCAGATCTGGATTTATTTTCTTGAATTTGCAATACAGCGTCACATATTTCTCTAATTCATTCCAGTAATAAGGTGTATCAGATATCCCGGAATTAATAAAAAAGTGAAGAAGTTTTACTTTAAAATTTGGATTTTGAGCAATTTTATGATTGTAAAAATCAATGATGTCATCCATTTTAATCCCCAAACGGGAAGTGTAAAATTGTGAATCAGGTTGTTCTTCTGCGGCAATCCTTATCCCCAAATTGCAGGAAATATCTAATTCATCATCATAAATGTTAAACTCTTCCTTATTATCCAGAATTGGAATAATATTTTTAAAACCATCATGCAGCATATCTATAATATATTGCTTGTATTGGAAGGTTTTAAAGCCATTACAAATCACAGTAATATCTTTACTTAATGATCCTTTTTTCTCCAAAGCATCAATCATCGGCATATCAAAAGCCGATGATGTTTCTAAGTGAATATCATTATGTAAGGCTTCTTCCACAATATGACGAAAATGGGAGCTTTTTGTGCAGTAACAGTATTTATAGCCACCACGATAATTATTTTTTACAATAGCTGTTTGAAACAGCAATTTTGCCTGTTGTATCTTTTTACTGATGATAGGAAGGTAGGTAAACCGTAAAGGAGTTCCATAGGTTTCAATCATCTCCATTAGGTTTAGATCATGAAAATATAGTTCATCGTCAATCACTTCAAAACCTTCCTGAGGGAAACCAACGCTTAAATCAAGAAACTCCGCGTAACTCTGCATTTTTTTATAATTTTGGGCAAAGATATAAAAAATGCATAATGCATATTGTATATAGCAAGATGTAATAATTTCTTATAACCTAATATAAATAAAAAATGCTTTGCGTTCGGCGCTTTGCTCCACTCTGTAATATATGCGTGAATTAAAAATTATTGAAGTTAAATCAGAAATAGGAGCAGGCACCCGCGGAGCCAGCTTAGGTATTGATGCTATTAAAATTGCTGCTCTCGATTTTGGCAGTCGCTATTTTAAACAACATAAAAGTATCGAAATACCTAATGAGAACCATTTATTATTAGAATCTGTGGGCAATCAGTATGCAAAACGTATTTCGGGTGTTTTAACCATGGTAGAACGCATTGCTGAAGAGGTATCAAAAACGTTAAAGAACAATGAATTTCCTATTATACTATCCGGTGATCATAGTAATGCTGCGGGCACTATTTCAGGCATCCGCAAAGCATATCCCAAAATAAAACTCGGTGTAATATGGATTGATGCTCATGCAGATATTCATTCGCCATATACTACGCCATCGGGTAATTTACATGGTATGCCCATAGCTATTGTGTTGGATGAAGATAATATTGAATCAAAAATTAATAAACCAGATCAGGAAACTGTTAATTATTGGTATCAGCTAAAGAATGTGGCTAATATAGCTCCTAAAATTACTTACCGGGATATTGTTTATATGGCTGTGAGAGATACCGAACCGCCAGAAGAATATCTCCTAAAGAAACATAAAGTCAAAAATTTTGCCACACTAGAAATACGTAAACGGGGTGTAGAGCGTGTAGCAATTGAGGCGCTTCAATACTTAGATCATTGTGATATGATCTACGTTTCTTTTGATGTGGATTCTATGGATGCTGCCATATCTAAAGGAACGGGTACACCTGTGCCAAATGGAATTACAGAACGTGAAGCTGGTAATCTAGTTGCCCGTTTAATGACCAGCGATAAAGTTTGCTGTTTTGAAATAGTTGAAGTTAATCCAACTTTAGATAAGGAAAATTTAATGGCCGAAAATGCTTTTGAGATTTTGGTGCGGGCTACCAATTCTTTAGTTAACGATTAAGGCCTCTTAGCAGTTGGCGACTTTCAGTTAAACAGCTAAACAAATAAACTTTAAACGATTAAACAAGAAATGACCATAGAAAATACCATACTTCAACATATTCAAAAGGCTGTTTCATCTTTATACCAGATAGAACTTCCCTTAGAACAAATTTCGTTACAGGAAACGCGTAAAGAATTCGAGGGACAAATTACGGTAGTTACGTTTCCTTTTACCCGGTTTTCTAAAAAAACGCCTGAACAAACGGGTGTAGAGATTGGAGAATATTTAAAGCAGCATATAACTGAAGTTATTGGCTTTAATGTCATCAAAGGATTTTTAAATCTGTCTGTTTCTGATTCATACTGGATTGAGCAATTAAGTCATGCCATCCTTAATCCTCAATATGGCCAGTTTCCGTTAAACGGAAAAAAAGTAATGGTCGAATATTCTTCGCCTAATACCAATAAACCCCTGCATTTAGGACATGTTCGTAATAATTTATTGGGATATTCTGTTGCTGAAATACTTTCTGTCTATGGTTATGAAGTTATCAAAGTAAACTTGGTTAATGATCGTGGAATCCATATTTGTAAATCTATGCTGGCTTGGCAACTGTTTGGAAATAATGAAACTCCGCAAAGCAGTGGTCTTAAAGGTGATCATTTAGTTGGGAAATACTATGTCATTTTTGATCAGAAATATAAAAAGCAGATTGAAGCTCTTAAAGCATCCGGGCAAATCGAAGAAGAAGCAAAAAAGAATGCGGCAATTATGCGGCAGGCACAGCAAATGCTGCTAGATTGGGAAGCCAATGATAAAGAAGTAAAAGATCTCTGGAAAAAAATGAACGGCTGGGTTTATACCGGATTTTCAGAAACATATAAAAAGCTGGGTGTAGATTTTGAAAAATTCTACTACGAATCCGAAACTTATTTATTGGGTAAAGATATTATTGATGAAGGATTAGATAAAGGCGTATTCTTTAAAAAAGAAGATGGATCTGTATGGATTGATTTAACAGAAGATGGTCTGGATCAAAAATTAGTACTCCGTGCAGACGGAACTTCTGTTTACATCACACAAGATTTAGGAACTGCGCAGTTTAAATATGAAGATTTTAAAATGGATGAATCCATTTATGTAGTTGGAAACGAGCAGGATTATCATTTTAAAGTTTTGTTTCTTATTTTGGATAAACTGGGTAAAACCTGGGCGAAAGGTTTGCATCATTTATCTTATGGAATGGTTGATCTCCCTTCAGGCAAAATGAAATCCCGTGAAGGAACTGTTGTTGATGCTGATGAACTAATTGATGAAATGATTTACACAGCAAAACATCGTACCGAAGAATTAGGAAAAGTAGATGGTTTTTCGGAAGATGAAAAACATAATCTATACGAGATGATTGGTATGGGCGCCTTAAAGTATTTTCTGCTGAAAGTGGAGCCTAAAAAACGACTATTGTTTGATCCTCAAGAGTCTATTGATTTCCAGGGCCATACCGGTCCGTTTATTCAGTATACTCATGCTCGTATACGTTCTGTTTTAGCAAAAGCCAATTATAAGGAACAGATTGCATCCGATTATAAATTTGATTTAGCCTCCGTTGAGCGGGATTTGTTGGTTACTTTAACTAAGTACCCATCTATTATTGAAGCATCAGCAAAAGAATATAGTCCGGCACATATTGCTAATTACGTGTTTGAACTGGCTAAATTGTATAATAAGTTCTACCATGAAGAACCTATTTTAAAAGCAGAAGATCCAAATGTGAAGAATTTCAGATTGGACCTTTCTGCCGCTACTTCTTCAGTAATAAATAAGGGAATGAAATTACTGGGAATAACAGTTCCGGATAGGATGTAAATGCTTAATTTCTTAGAAGGCTAAATTTTTTAGAAACTACCAAATCTTTCGAGCCATTACTATAATCATAAAAGCCACTTCCAGATTTAATGCCTTTATGACCCGCTGTAACCATATTTACCAATAAAGGGCATGGAGCATATTTAGGATTTCCAAATCCTTCCTGCAATACTTTAAGAATAGCCAGACAAACATCTAAACCTATAAAATCTGCCAATTGCAAAGGCCCCATTGGGTGAGCCATTCCTAATTTCATAACGGTATCAATTTCGCTCACTCCAGCCACACCTTCATATAAGGTATAAACGGCTTCGTTAATCATAGGCATTAAAATACGATTAGCTACAAAACCCGGGTAATCATTTACCTCTACAGGAACCTTGTTAAGTTTAGCAGAAAGCTCCATAATGGTTTTTGTCACTTCATCGGCTGTGGCATATCCGCGAATAATTTCTACCAGTTTCATGACTGGTACCGGATTCATGAAATGCATTCCAATTACTTGATTAGCACGATTAGTTACAGAAGCAATTTTAGTAATAGAAATAGAGGAGGTATTTGAAGCTAAAATAGTTTCGGGCTGGCAAAACTTATCTATATCTTGAAAAATTTTGAGTTTAAGATCTGTATTTTCTGTAGCAGCTTCAATAACTAAATCTGCATTTTCAACTCCAGATTTCAAATCGGTGAATGGCTTTATCCGATTTAAGATATTTGATTTTTCATCTTCAGTGATAGATCCTTTAGTTATTTGACGATCCAGGTTTTTAGAAATGGTATTTAATCCAAGCTTGATCGCATCTTCCGAAACGTCAACCAAATTAACATTATAGCCAAACTGTGCAAATGTATGAGCAATGCCATTACCCATGGTACCCGATCCTATTATTGAAATGTGCTGCATGTTAAACTTATATATTCTGCAAATATATATAATTGAGATTATGTATTACGAGTAAGTGCTTGTTCATAAAATAGTTGCCACTAATGCCACTGCATTTTGTCGATATATTTATAAGCATCACTTCATTTTTAATAACTGCCTGTCGCTAAGTTTTAAGAATTAGCATCCTCAGAAAGAAAAAAGAGTATTTAAAATTAGCTTATGAAAAATATTAAACTTTTACTCTGGGTAGCTCAAACCTTTTTTATTTGTTTAATGTTAGTAAGATAATTATTAAACAATTTGGATGATTAAAAAATGAAAAAAAAACTACAAACTTTCTTATTAGTGGGGTTATTTGCCATAGGGAATGCATTTGCTCAAAATAAGATCATTACTGGTAAAGTTACTGGTGCAGATGATGGCTTACCATTGCCAGGGGTATCTGTTATTATGAAGGGTACAAACAAAGGAACACAAACAGATGCAGATGGAAAGTATACTATTTCAGTTCCTCCTGAAGCTGTTTTAATATTTAGTTACTTAGGTTATATAAGGCAGGAAGTTCCTACTGAAAATTTAACTACAATTTCCATTAGCTTAAGGCCTGAAACCACAGAATTAGCAGAAGTAAAGATAGTTGTACCTTATGGAACCGCGACCAAAAAAACATATACAGGCTCTGCTGCTGTAATAAGCGGGCCAGATATGGCTAAACGCCAGGTATCTGATTTTACAAAAGCATTGGAAGGAGTTGCACCTGGAATACAGGTTACAAGCAGTTCAGGGCAGCCGGGAACTGGTGCCGGTATTCGGATACGAGGGTTTAATTCCATTAATGCAAATATGGACCCCCTATATGTTGTGGATGGAGTTCCTTATAATGGGGATATTAGTGCTATTAATACAACAGATATTGAATCTATAACAGCATTAAAAGATGCAGCTTCGGCATCCTTATATGGTGCCCGTGCAGCAAATGGTGTTATTTTAATTACTACTAAAAAAGGAAAAGAAGGAGAACCAAACCTTGATGTATCTGCCCGTTTTGGAGTAAATTCTATAGGAGTTCGACAATATGATATCCTTACAAGCCCTAAAGATTACTATGAGACAGCCTGGAAGGCCATAAAACAGGAAGCGCTGTTCAGACCTAATAACCCATTGTCAGAAACTGATGCAGCAGCTTATGCTTCAGAGAATCTAATTCCGAAATTGGGCTATAATAATTACAATGTTCTGAATAATCAATTAATTGATCCTACAACAGGAAAACTTAATCCTGCTGCTCAGTTATTATATCATGATGATTGGGGTAAGGAATCATTTAAACCACAGCTTCGACAGGAATATAACACATCTTTAAGCGGTTTAAAAGACAAAACAAATTATTATATGTCTTTTGGATATTTGAAAGATAAAGGCTATGTAGTAAAATCTGACTTTGAGAGATTTACAACCCGCTTAAAATTACACCAAAAAGTAAATAATTGGCTCAATACAGATTTAAACCTATCTTATTCAAATTCTAAGAGTAATCTTAGTCAAACAGACAACGATGCCTACCAAAACTTCTTTAGTTTTGCCAGAAACGTGGCACCAATTTATCCTGTTTACTTACGTGATGCTAATGATAATTATGTATATGATAAAAATGGTAAAAGAAAATATGATTTTGGTGCCGGAGAAATGGGTATTCGCACGTATGCTGGGACAGAAAATCCATTAGCAACATTAGCATTAGATCAGGATGAACTAAAATCTGGAAGTTTTTCTGGAAAAACTTTTGCAGAAATTAGTGGTAAATTTAAATGATTTTAAATTTACCACTAATTTTAGTTATGATGCGACCAATAATAATCGGGTCTCATGGCAAAATAATCAGTATGGCAATGCTGCAAATGTAAACGGACGGGGTTCAGTTATATCTTCCATAAATAGTACTCTGAATTTTAATCAATTATTAAACTATACTAAAACAATTAATTCTGATCATAAAATAGGTGTTTTATTAGGACATGAAAATTATAATTATAACAGTGGTTATTTAGGAGGGGGCAAAGAAAACTTTCTATTATTAAATAATTCCCAACTAGATAATGCTGTTGTTATTCAAAGTTTATCCTCTTATACTGATAGATACGCAGTGGAAGGATATTTTGGTAATATTAATTATTCTTACAAAAGTAAATATACAGCAAGTGGCAGTATTAGGAGAGATGCTTCTTCCAGATTTGCCCCCGAACATAGATGGGGTACATTCTGGTCTACAAGTGCTGGCTACGTATTAAGTGAAGAATCATTTATAAAAGATTTAACCTTCATTGATCTTTTAAAATTACGAGCTAGTTATGGTACAAGGGGTAATGATGATTTAGGTAATAGCAGAAATTATTATTATGCTTATCAAGATCAATACTCTGTCACAAATAATAATGGAAATACTGCTATAGCACTGGTTTATAAAGGCAATAGAGATATTACATGGGAGACCAGGAAAGATTTTAACATAGGCTTAGATTTTGGACTCTTTAAAAGCAGACTCAATGGTACTATAGAATATTATCACTCAAAAACACAAGATCTGTTATTTGATTTACCCTTACCCTTATCTACAGGTATAACCAGCCAGCCTTATAACATAGGAGATCTTAAGAATACAGGAATAGAACTGGGATTAAATGGGGACGTTATTAAAACTGAAGATTTTAAATGGAATATTAGTTTAAATGCTTCACGTCCTAAAAATACAATTACAAAGCTTCCTGAACAGTTCAGGCAAAATGGATTAAAAACAGGAAATTTTAACTATATGGAAGGTCATTCTATTTATGATTACTTTACATATAAATATGCAGGAGTAGATCCAAATTCTGGGGAAGCTCTATATTTTAAAGATGTTACTGATGCAAATGGTATTGTCACAGGAAAAACTACTGTTAAAAAAACAGCAGATGCAACCCGATATTATACGGGAGATTCGGCCATTCCCAAATTTTTTGGAGGTATTGGTACTTCCATAACTTACAGAGATTTTGATTTCTCTATCCAAACCTCTTATCGTATAGGAGGAAAAGTAATGGATTATTCTTACCGGGCCTTGATGAGTGGAGGAGGAGGAGATTGGGTTAATTGGCATAAAGATATTTTAAAAAGCTGGACTCCTGAAAATAAAAACAGTAACATTCCTATAATAAAAGAGAATTATACCTATGGAAATGAAACTTCTGATCGCTTTCTTATTGATGCATCCTATTTTAGTATTCAAAATATTACATTGGGATATAAGCTGCCTGCTGCATTTGTAAAAAAATATAAATTGGGTACTATACGCATATATGCTGTTGCCGATAATGTGTATTTATGGGCGAAACGCAAAGGATTAGATCCGAGGCAGGCTTTTAATGGTACTATAGAAAGTGGTTCTTATTCTCCAATGCGTACAGTTTCAATGGGATTAAATATTAATTTTTAATACTAAAGTCATGAAAAGAATTATAGTATGTACACTAATTAGCTTATTAAGTTTGATAAGCTGCAAAAAAGATTTTTTAAACACTCAACCAACAGAAAGTGTATCTGAACAACAATTAACTGATTTGGCTAATGCTTCCCCGGAAGGATTAAATAAAGCAGTTAGTCCGGTTGTTTCTGGATTCTATACTTGGATGCGTCAAGCTTATACCTCTAACATAGAAAGTGATGATGATTTTGGTCAAAAATCAATTGACCTGAGTACAGATTTAATGACACAAGATATGGTTCAGGCTAAATCTGGCTGGTTTTATCGTGATTATATTTTTAATGCAAGAGATGCGAATAGTTTGCGGCCACGCATGGCATGGAATTTTTATTATAAATTAATATATAATGCCAATGCAGTTATTAAAAAAGTACCTGAAGCTACTACAGATGCCAATTTAAAAAATAATTTAGGACAGGCTCTGGCAGTTCGTGGTTTAGCCTACTTTTATTTAGTACAATTGTTTCAACATACTTATAAAGGGCATGAAAATAGCCCTGGTGTTCCAATTTATACAGAAATAACCCTTAAAGGTAAGCCCCGTGCTAAAGTTTCAGAAGTATATCAGCAATTGGAAGGAGATCTTTTAAAGGCATATGATTTATTACAGGGCTATAGCCGCCCGTCTAAAGTATATATTGATAAGGATATTACTGCCGGATTTTTAGCTCGTATATATATGGTAATGCAACGATGGGCAGATGCTGCAAAATATGCTAAACTGGCCTATGCAACTTATCCTATTATGAATGAGATAGAGTATGGCAAAGGGTTTAATAATATTAATAATCCTGAATGGATGTGGGGAGCAGATATTACTTCAGAAACTACTACTTTCTATGCTTCCTTCTTCTCACATGTAGGTGCAACAGATCAAGGCTATGGTGGAGCGCTGCAGTTGTATAAGGCTATAGATAAACGTTTGTATGAAAAAATGTCAGTAACTGATATTAGGGGGAAATTATATAATGATCCGGCTAAAACTATACAACCAGAATTACCACCATATGTAAATCTTAAATTTAAAGATATAGGTTCATGGACAAGTGATTATATATATATGAGGGCATCTGAAATGTATTTCATTGAAGCTGAAGCTTTGGCCCATCAGGGAGATAACGGAGGTGCTGCCAATGCATTATATACAGTGATCAGTAAAAGAGATCCGGCTTATATATTATCTGTAAATACAGGAGACACATTAATAGATGAGATTCTTTTACAAAAAAGAATAGAATTTTGGGGCGAAGGCTTAACGTTCTATGATCTTAAACGTTTAAAACGGGGTATCGATCGTACAAATAGTAATCATCCTGCAAGTGCTGCTTTTGTAATTCCAGCAGAAGATAAGCGGTTTATTTTCCAAATTCCTCTACGGGAAATGGATACTAACAAGGGGATGGAACAAAATCCATAAAACATAATAGAAAGAGGGTGTACTTGCTTTTTAGACACCCTCTTTCTTTCTATAAATCTTTTCTTTTTTGCCCTTCGTAATGTTTTTTTGCCCTTTCTTTCATCTGGATTTTAGATTCCTGATAAGATTTTTGCTGATCAGCATTTAAAATTTTGTTTAATTTTTGATCTCCATCATCCATTAATTTTTTTTGTTTATCCATCCTTCTTGTTCTATCAGCTTTATCTGCAGTTCTCAAGTCATTCATTTTTTTGGCTCGATCCAAATTAATTTCATAAACTTTCGATTTTTGATCTGCTGTTAGATTCAGCTTTTTCTCCATGGCATCAGTTGTGCGCTGTGCTCTTTCTTTCGGAGTTTTATTCTGTTTTTCTCTTGCATCTTGAGAATATCCTACACTTAACAAGCCACACAATAAGGACGCGGTAATCATTAGCTTTTTCATATCTGATTTATTTATTGTTTATACCAGATAGATAAGTTTTATATCATAAGGTTTAATGCCTGAAATGTTAAAAATCGTTAAGATTTATTTCGGTCAAGATTAGATATAGTTTTTTGCATGTGTGATACCATACTGGTCAGAGTTTCTAATGTAGGTTCATGAGCCGGCGGAGTTGGAAACTCAGTACTAATATATGCTTTTGCTTTCCAGATTTCAACAATATCATCTCCGGGGATTGCATAGGCTTCATAAACCGGATTATCTGAGATAAGTTTAAGCGATTTATTTTCTTTAAACTTGTTTCCGGCACGTTTATAAACTATCCCATCATTTTTACTGATGATCACGTAAGTTTCACCGGTTTTCAGCTCATTCCAGTTAGTAAGATACTCTCCAATTACTACTGTTCCGGATTGTAAAGGCAACATCGAATCACCTTTAATTTCAAATGCTCGGTAGGTTCCCTGACGAAACATAGGCAAATGAAATTTGGGCAAATCACTTATAAATTCGGGATCTGAATAACCGTTTAAATAACCCGCACTTGCCTTAATCGGCACTAATTCAATATTTTCACGATCCTGATTATCAACAGAGATACTTAAAATTCGGATGTTTGTGGAGTCAGTTTTAGGCTTAGGTTTCCATTTGTCATCTATTTTTTCGTTGATGAGCTCATCCATAGAAAGCTCATAGAACGCTGCGAACTTTTTTAATAAATCATACTTAGGTTCTGCACGATCTTCTTCATAAGCACCTACTAAAGAACGTTTAATATCCATTACCTCAGCAAATTGCTGTTGAGTAAGCCCCTTTTTTTTACGTAGATATTTAAGGTTTGAAAATATATTTGCCATTTTAAATTAATTTGAAATTACTAAATATATTAGTAACTTTATGCTCATAAAATTAGTAATTTTTATTTAAAAAACGAATACGTTTTTATTTTATGCAGATACAGGTTAATTTAAAAGAGATGAAGAAATATGTTTATTTAGTTACAGATCGTAACCGCAGTTGTATTCATGTAGGTATGAGTACAGATTTGATGAAAACGATGGCCTTTTATCGCCAAATGCCCAATCTATTTTTTGATTCCGGCAAACAACTGACACGCTTAGTTTATTTTGAAGAACTAAATTCAGAAACTACTGCTATACAACGTTTTAAACTGATCAGTAAATTTACAAGAATACAAAAAGATAAAATGGTCAGATCTGTTAACCCGGATTGGGTAGATCTGACCATTGGATTAGATTTTGAAAGTATTTTGCTATCAGGAGTGAATGTTTTAAATACACCTGTTAGAAGTTTATCTTAACTATTTTTTAATAAACTTTAATGCGGCTGAGTTCATACAATATCTCTTGCCACCTCTATCTGCTGGGCCATCATCGAACACATGTCCAAGATGTAGTCCTGTTTTAGTTTCAATGACTTCGTCTCTTTCCATGCCCAGCGTATTATCTTTTACAGTGGTAATAGCATCGTTGCTAATTGGCCGTGTAAAACTTGGCCATCCTGTACCAGATTCGAACTTATCGTCAGAACTAAATAAAGGTTCACCCGTTGCAGCACTTATATAAATTCCTTTTTGATGGTTATTGTAATATGGGTTTTTATAAGGTTGCTCTGTACCTCTTTTAACCATGATCTCGAAAGCAATAGGGCTTAATATTTTTTTCCACTCACTTTCTGATTTCTGAATTGGAAATTTTGATGATTGTTTTGCAGTTTTAGGTGTTTGGCCACAGCTTATCCCAATCAGTACAAAAAGGGTGGCTGAAATACTTATTATCTTCTTCATAAATTAATAAACGTAATTACAAGCGGTTTAGATTTTGCGAATGAGCCAATTTATAAGTTATTTTTAATTAATCTTTTACCAACCCGGTGCAAAAGTTAAACCGAAAACCCCTCCTTTAACATCTTTTCGGGTAAAAGGAATAGCAAAGTAAGGCTCTATCACAAAATATCCAAAAACATTTGCACGTAACGAAAGGCCGGCACTCATTGCCGGGATGCGATTGTAAACATCTTCTGGAAGGCCTGTATTAGAATTTATTTTTGTGCCAATTTTTGAAGGCTGACTATTAAATGCAACTTGAGAATCTTTATTATAAGCTAAACCAATATCGAAAAAAGCATTTAAATCTGTAAATAAAAATTTAGATTCTATGGCTGCTAATTTTTTGGGACCGGTAAATGGTAATCTTACCTCGAAATTTGCTACGGCAATCCGTGAGCCTACCAGTTGATTAATATCGAAAGAACCTGCAGGAGCATTACTACTATTGTTATAAAAGGAGTTCGCTTCATAACCGCGTATCAAATAACCATATCCCACAAACATAGGATATAAGCGATTTTCATCACGACCAAAACGAGAATAATTATATAATCTTCCAGCAATGGTGATAGGTTTTAAGCGCACATATTTGCGTAGATCTACTGTTAAGGCGCTTAATTGATAATCGCCTAAATATTGCTCAATTCCTAACCTGTATCTAAACCCATTTAATGGAGATGTGACACCAAAGGAAGCATTATCGCCAACAAAAGCAGAATTAAGTTGATAAGTTGTAAAGGGATTGAAACTTATACCGTATGAACTATATGTTTTAGATGCTTCTTCTTTAGATAATTTTCCGCGAGTAGAACCTAAGGCATACCCTATAGTATTGGTATTAGGATCATATTGATAATAATTATTGTATCGATCAATACGATAACTGTAATATGAAACACCAGTTCCAGCTTCAAAACGATAGATACGTGAGAATGGGTAAGAGGCAAATAACTGAATTTTGTCTTCAAATGTGCGAATAATATCATAGCGGGCATTATATGCCGTTAAAGTAGTTCCATCTGATTGAGGAAGTTGATCAATTGATGCAGTTTGCTGACCAGACACATAAGGAATATGAGAAATGCCAGCCCCCCAATTTATTCTGCTTTCTTGGTTAATATAAGCAAATTGACCACCAAAATCATATATTTCGCCGTTAATAGCAGCTCCTGCATAAATTTGATTACGCCCAAGGATGTCACTAAATACACCTTGCACACCGCTAGATAAACCGGTTCCAAACTGACCCACGGAGGCACCTATACCATTGCTGGACAGGTAATCCAGTTTAAATTTAGGTTTATAAGCAACTGTCTTAATTTTTTCGGGATTGATTTTTTCAAACCGAGCAAAATTATCAAGGTTAGTATTTATAATATCTACCCCGGCAGATTTTGGTGGAGGCAAGGTTGCAGCATCAAAGTTTAAAGTGTGTGGATCTACTACTTTTGCCTTAAATTCTGATGCCTTTGCATTATAAATAGAATATTTTTGAGCCAGATAGTAGGAGTAAAGTATATCATCATTTTTAGATATACTTAATGCCGGAGAAAATTCTGTAATACCACTTATTCCCGTGAAATAATCAGTTAATTGTTCTACTGTAGCATCAGAAAGATTGTAACGATATAAATTTCTAAAACCATCACGATTGGAGAGGAAATAGATACTTTGATCATTTGCCGAGTATTGAGGATTCAAATTGTTGGCACCATCAAACACAGTTATATCAGTTACTGATCTAGTAGCTAAATCTAGTACCGCAAGATTAAATGTTATATCTACACCTGTAGATTTATCTAATGTGGTACGATCACTACTAAATACAAGTTTTGAACCATCGTTAGAAAAGCTGGGATGATAATCAGAATAGCGATCATTAGTTAATTGAGTTAGTTTTTTTGATTCCAGATTAAAGAGATATAAATCACTTTGCCCTTCTTTTAAACCGGAGAAGGCAATATCTGCTCCGTTTGGTGACCAGGAAAGATTACTAAATTCTTCCACTTTATCCATAGATTCGGTTAGTAAAGTACGGCCATCCGATGCATCAACTACAATTAATTGGTTTCTGCCTTCAGCAAATACACTAAAAGCAAACTTCTTGCTATCCGGAGACCAGGCTCCGGCAGATTCTATAAAATTAAATTCATCAATATGTGAATTCCTCGTTTTACTGGTTAGCTTTCGTAAAATCTTCCCGGTTTGTGCATCTGCCAGATAGAGATCTATGCTTAAAAGGTCCTTTTCAGACAGAAATGCAACATATTTGCCATTCGGGGAAATTGCAGGAGCCACATTATAATGTTCGCCTCCATTTTTTTCATCAATGATTCGTTTGCCAATAGTATTTTGAGCGGTATCTTTCAAATAAGGTTTATAAGCATTTTCTATACTTGTTCTCCAAAGTTTTGAAAGCGTTTTATCATCATAGCCAAAAGTTCGCTTTATGGCCATTTCATACCCATATCTTGAGGTTGCTTTAAAAAATGGCACTATCACCGTATCCCCATAAGTGGAGCCAATGTATGACCAGAATGCTTGTCCGTATCTATATGGAAAATATTTATTGCTGGTTGTAAGTTGTTTAAGTGTTGGAATATCTTTATTAAGAAATGCATCCCGCATCCACATAGCGGTATAAGAATCTACTTTACCAACTGATAAGTATTCTGCCATACCTTCTACCATCCATAAGGGTAGATTGCTAATATTTTCCAGATTGGTAGAGTCTCCTTCAATTAGTGCATGATATTGAAATGCGTGCACAAGCTCGTGGCCTAAAACATGTCTAGTTTGGTTGTTTAACTGGGTTACCGGCATAACTACACGATTTTTCATGCCTTCTGTTACACCGCCTGTTCCAACTCCTATATCACCGTCTATAGCAGTAGTTTGTTGAAATTCAGGGCTATTTGCATATAGTATAATAGGATTTTTTCTAGTGAAAGTATCCCTGAAAACTTGCTGATGCAGATTATACCATACTTCACTTTCTTGTGCAAATCGCTTTACTAAACTATCATTACGCAAGTAATAATAGATTTCGAAATGGGGGGTTTGATAAACTTTAAATTTCAGATTTTTATACCTGACTTTATTTTGCCCGAAATATTGAGCCTGTGCTGGAATTATTGAGCCCAAAAAAAATAACAGAAAGAATGAAGGTATCAGAAAATATAAGTTTATACTTCGTGTATGTTTAGTTTCTTTCATTTTATAAGAAATTGGCTGCTTCTAATTTACGTAATAAATGTGATTTTGATTTTTGTCCGTTTGTTACTTTTAGACTATAATTTCAAAATTGGTTTAATTGTTTTTTACCGTTTTCTAATTGACATATTTTCAAATCTTCAAACTCATAAAAAGCATTCTCAAATTAATACATTGATTCATTCTATTATGGATGTTGTACAGTATCAACCGGTTCTTTTTCTGTTGAAACCTTTAATGAATCTGTGAATGAACTATCTACTGAAGAGGTATCTTTTTCCAAGTGTGGAGATTCACATTGATATTTCCTGGTAATTTCTACACCCGGTTTTGGGAAACGGCCTTGTGTGATTCCGGTTGTAGGATCGCGATAAACCCTTTCCATAAATTTACCAAAAATAGGCAGAGCGGTTCTTGAACCTTCGCCTGTTTGGGAAGTTTTAAAGTGAACACTTCGCTCATCACATCCTACCCAAACACCCGTTACCAGATCTTTGGTTATACCCATATACCAACCATCTACATAATCTGATGATGTGCCAGTTTTGCCGCCAATCTGGTTGTTATTTTTCCAGAGATCCCATTCCCATAAAGCCTGTGAAGTACCTCCGGGTTCTTCCATTCCACCCCGAAACATGTATAGCATTAGCCATGCAATTTCCTCACTAATTGCTCTTTCCTGTTTTGCTTTAAATTCGCTAATGATATTTCCATCTCTGTCTGTTATTTTTTCTACAAGAATGGGTTCTGTTTTAACGCCTTTATTTAAAAAAGTTCCGTATGCTCTAACCATTTCATAAACTGAAACATCATTAGGTCCTAGGCTTACTGAAGGCACTGATTTTAAATCACTTTCTATACCACATAAATGGGCGTATTTAACTACATTATCCCAACCCACTTTTTCGGTAACCTGAGCTGTTATTGAATTAACGGATTTACCCATTGCCCAGCGTAATGACATTTCGCGACCGGAAAAATTGAAATCGGCATTGTTTGGCTCCCAATATTCAGTTTGACCATTATCTATATATTCAATCTTGACTCGTTTATCAGTAAATTTATCACATGGGCTCATACCTTTTTCTAAAGCAGTTAAATAGGCAAATGGTTTAAACGTAGATCCTGCTTGTCTTTTAGCCTGGTTTACATGGTCATACTCAAAATGATTATGATCAATGCCACCCACCCAAACTTTTATATGGCCATTAAAAGGATCCAATGTCATCATGCCGGTATTTAAAATCTTAGCATAATATTTAATGGAGTCGATAGTAGAATAATTAACTTCTTTTTCACCATTCCAGCTAAACACCTTCATTTTTTTTGGCTTATTTAAATAGTAATTGATCGAATCCTGGTTATTATTATATTTCTTTTTAAGTGAAACATAATAGGGCAGGCGTTGTGCTGCTTTTTCAGGAAAATCAACAATTTCTTTTCCATCTGCTGTTCTCCATGGATTCTCTTTTCCCCAAACCCCATCAAATCGTCGTTGTAAGGATTTCATTTGTTCTGTTACAGCTTCTTCTGCATATTTTTGAAGCTTAGAGTCTATAGTTGTATAAATTTTCAAGCCGTCTGTATATAGATCATAGTTATTTTCCTCACACCACTTTTCAAGATATTTAGAAACCGCAGATCGCAAATATGAACCACCATCACTACCTTCATCTAGTTCGCCGGGTTTTAATTTAAGAGGGCGATCGCTATATTTTTTATAATCGGCTGCACTCAAATAATTATATTTTTCCATTTGAGATAATACCGTATTACGACGTTCTAATGATTTTTGTGGATATCTGATGGGATTGTATGTGGTAGTAGCCTTTAACATCCCGATAAGGGTGGCTGCTTCTTCAACTTGTAACTGATCAGGGTCTTTACTGAAATAACGTTTGGCCGCTATTTTTATACCATATGTATTATTACCAAACGGTACAGTATTGAGATATAGAGTTAAAATATCTTCTTTACTGTAATATTGCTCCAGTTTATAAGCTGTCATCCATTCTTTTAATTTAAAAACCAGAGTCCGTATAAAAGGAATATGTTTAATAAACCCTTGTGATTTTCGATTTCTGGTACTATATAAATTTTTAGCTAGCTGTTGAGTTATAGTACTTGCACCTCGTTTATCACCTTTTGCAGTAGAAATGGTACTAGAAATAATAGAGCGAAAATCAATACCGCTATGTTTAAAAAAACGAACATCTTCTGTGGCAATTAATGCATCAACGACACTGGGAGCTATTTTAGAATAGGCTACAGGTGTTCTATTTTCTTTATAATACTTTCCAATTAACTTACCATCAGCAGTGTATACTTCTGATGCTATATTCATGTCAGGAGTCTTGATATCTTTTATATTGGGTGAATAGCCAAATAGCCAAAGGAAATTTAGTTCAATAGCACAGAAAAAAAGTATGATAAAATAAATGGAAATTACAGTATATCGCAAAGGTTTGTTTTTAATTCTTCTGAACATGGAGTAAATATGAAAAAAATACGGCGTTAATAAGCTATAAGAATAGTTTTTATTAAAAAATTACCAAAGAATAACGTAATACATATATATAAATTTTAAATTCATCTTTTATATAAGGCAGAATCTATGGATGAAATTGTAAAAAAACTAAAAATAGAATCAGACAAGAAATTTAATATTAAAGATCATGACCCAGCATATTCTGCAAATTATAAAAAAGAAGATTCACTTGATGTTTTAAATGGACTTAAAGCAGAAATGGATGATTTACAGGAAAAGTTATATGCCAGTGATCGTTATTCTTTATTGATTATTTTCCAGGCGATGGATGCCGCAGGTAAAGATAGTGCCATTGCGCATGTAATGAGCGGAGTAAATCCTCAGGGCTGTCAAGTATTTAGTTTTAAACAACCTAGCAGTGAAGATTATGATCATGATTTTTTATGGCGACACTATAAAGCATTGCCAGAGAATGGAAGGATAGGAATACACAATCGTTCTCATTATGAAAATGTATTGGTATGTAAAGTACATCCAGAATTGGTTTTGAAAGAAAAGCCCCCAACCATTTCTTCAATAAAAGATGTGGATGATAAGTTCTGGAAAAAGCGCTATGAAAGTATTGCAGATTTTGAAAAACACCTATCCAGAAATGGCACTGTTGTCATTAAATTTTTCTTAAATGTTTCTAAAGCAGAACAAAAAGAGCGTTTTATAGCACGTATTGATGATCCTACAAAGAATTGGAAATTTTCATCTTTTGATATAGATGAACGCCAGCTTTGGGATGATTATATGAAAGCTTATGAAGAGGCTATTGCTGCAACCACAACAGAGAGTGCACCCTGGTATATTATTCCCGCAGATAAAAAATGGTTTACACGCATCGCGATAAGCAAGATTATTGTAGATACTTTAAAATCCTTAGATCTTAAATTCCCGGAAATAAGTGCAGAAGAAAAAGCAAAACTCGAAGAAAACAAAAAGAGGCTGAACAAAGAAAAATGATGAAATAAATAAATCTGCCTTTTTAAATAAAAGGCAGATTTATTTTATATTCAATTTAAAATCATCTGCATCTTTTAGAAAAGTAAACGTGCGCCTGGCTTTTTCTACCTCCTCTTTATTTATAGAAAATGTATATAAATCTTCATCATTAGGCTTATAATAGATCACATTTCCATTAGGATCAATACACATAGAATCTCCCGAGTGATATACTTCATTCCCATCATGACCAACCCGGTTTACTGCAATAACATAAGCCTGGTTTTCAATTGCCCTCGCAGGGATGAGTGTGCGCCAATGTAAAGAGCGCCTTTCTGGCCAGTTAGCTACAACAAGCAATATATCATATTCTTCATGTTGATTGCGTAACCATACCGGGAAACGAAGGTCATAACATATTACCGGACAAATTTTCCATCCATTTAAATCAACAAACAATTTTTTATTTCCGGCAGTGTAATGTTTGTCTTCATTACCTAATCCAAAAAGATGGCGTTTATCGTATTTCTCATAAGTTCCATCCTGGCGCATCCATATTAAACGATTGTAATTTTTTTTGCCTTCTTTAATAATTAAGCTGCCGGTAACGACAGAATCAAATTTTTTTGCCTGCTGAAGCATCCATTGCATACTTTTTCCTCCCATTTCCTCAGCCAGTTTTTCTGTATTCATTGAAAATCCGGTGTTAAACATTTCCGGCAAGACAATAAGGTCAGTTTTTTCACGAATGGATGATAATCTTAAACCAAGATTTTGTAAATTTTTATCACTATTTTCCCAGAAAAGATAAGCTTGGAATGTGGTAATTTTTAGCAAATTCATTTAATTGGATTAATATAAGTTATCTAAAAAATGGCACTATCTATATTTTAATTAATCTTTCAACGGCTTTTTCTAATGTTTCTTGCCTTTTTGCAAAACAGAAACGAAGTACATGATGATCAGTGCCCTTAGTATAAAAGGCAGAAACAGGGATACTAGCAACGCCAAATTCCATGGTTATGCGTTTTGCAAAAGCAACATCTTTTTCATTCGTAATTTTGCTGTATTGCACTGCTCGGAAATAGGAACCCTGGCAAGGAAGTAGATCAAATCTTGTTTGTTTCATTAATGTGGTAAAAAAATCGCGTTTTTGTTCATAAAATTTACATAGTTCAAGGTAAGAATTTTTATCCGTTAAAAAATCTGCTATGGCATATTGTATAGGAGTATTTACACTAAATACCATAAATTGATGCACTTTCCTAAATTCGGCCATTAGTAAGGCAGGAGCTAAACAATATCCTATTTTCCAGCCTGTATTATGAAATAATTTGCCAAAAGATGCAACAATAAAACTCCGTTCTTTTAATTGAGGATAACGAGCCATACTTAAGTGCTGCTTTCCGTCAAATATAAGATGTTCGTATACTTCATCACTTAAAATAAGCACATCAGAATTATGAGTAATAGTAATTAACTGTTTTATGTCATCTTCATTCAAAATCATCCCGGTAGGATTATGCGGAGAATTAAGAATAATCATACGCGTTTTGGCTGTGATTAATTTTTTAACCATTAACCAATCAATACTATAGTTTGGGGGGCTAAGTTCAATTGATTTTACAATACCTCCTAATAAACGGATTGTGGGAGCATAACAATCATAAGCAGGTTCGAATAGAATCACTTCATCATTAGGCTGTATTACTGCAGTTAATGCTGTAAAAATTGCCTGAGTACCTCCGGCGGTTATAGTTACTTCCGTATCCGGATGATAATTTGAGCCATGCAAATCATTTTGTTTTTTGGCAATGCATTCCCTCAATGAAAGCACACCGGGCATTGGCGCATATTGATTTTTACCGGTATTCATGTGTTTATTAACCAGCTCAATTAGTTTTGGAGAGCAGTCATAATCAGGAAAACCCTGCGATAAATTTATGGCATCAACTTCAGCAGCCAGTTGTGACATTACTGAAAAAATAGTTACACCAACATTTGGCAACTTTGATTTTAATGGGGTCATTACTGCTAAAATAAACAATATTATTTTTGTTAAACCTTGCTTTGTTTATTTAACAGGCTTAAAAAAATATATCCACTTATACCGGAAAATAGAGAACCTGCTATGATGGCAAATTTGGCTTCTATATGAAGTTCAGAATTAGAGAGCGATAATAAAGCAATAAAAACAGACATGGTAAAACCGATTCCGGCGAGCATGCCCAAACCAATAATGTGTTTCCAGTTAGTCTGGGAAGGAAGTTTGCAAAATCCAAGCTTAACCGATAGCCAGGAAAATAAAGTTATTCCGATTGGTTTTCCAAGAAAAAGTCCAAGAATTATTCCTAAACTAAGGGGGCTATATAATCGGTCAATCATTTTATTTTCGAACCGGATGTTTGTATTTGCAAGAGCAAAAATGGGCATAATTAAAAAATTAACCGGACGAACAATAAGATGTTCTAATCTCTCCAGAGGAGAGGTTTCTTTAACTGGATTAGTTGGTATAGTTAAAGCAAGCAGAACCCCGGCAATAGTAGCATGAATGCCGGAATGATGGATAAAATACCAGAGAAATAGTCCTGGTATAATATAAAATATCAGTTTTTTTACGCCAAGCCTGTTCATTAAAATTAAAATAGCTAAAATAATTCCAGAATATAAAAGCTGATCTAAATGTAGTTGTTTAGTATAAAAAACAGCAATTACTAATATCGCACCCAAATCATCAGCAATAGCTAAGGCTGCTAAAAATACTTTAAGTGAAGCGGGTACACGTTTGCTAAGTAAGGAGAGAATAGCAAGTGCAAACGCAATATCTGTTGCCATTGGAATGCCCCAACCCTGTGAAGAAACTTTATTAGTTGAATAAAAAATAAATTCCTGCAGGCATAAGCATCCCGCCAAGGGCTGCAAAAATGGGCATAGCTGCTTTTTGAGGAGAGGATAATTCACCTTCAATAATTTCCCGCTTAATTTCTAAACCCACCAGCAGGAAGAAAATAGCCATTAAGCCATCATTTATCCATAGGGAAACAGAATACTTTAACTGGACAGTGTTTGTTTCAAAGCCAATCTGTTTTACCAATAGATTTTCAAAATTCTTTCCCCATGCAGAATTTGCTATCACTACAGAAATGATCACGCAACACATCAGGATCACTCCGCCAATTTGTTCTGATTTGAAGAAATCACGGAAAGGTTTTAAATTAATAAGTTTTACCAATGTTAAACTATTCAATGTATTTGTAGGGATAATTCATGAATTATCCCTACTCTATTTAAAATAAAGAAGAATTGCCTCCGGATTTTATACGGCCTAAATGTTTATAGGCAATATCTGTGCATTCTCTTCCTCTGGAAGTACGCATAATATATCCCTCCTGAATTAAAAAGGGTTCATACACTTCTTCAATAGTTCCTTCTTCTTCCCCAACTGCTGTCGCGATGGTTTTTAAACCTACCGGGCCGCCTTTAAATTTATCAATGATGGTAACCAAAATTTTATTATCCATTTCATCCAGGCCATGTTCATCTACATTAAGTGCATTTAAAGCATATTTTGCAATCTCTGTATCAATGCTTCCATTGCCTTTAATTTGAGCAAAATCACGGGTGCGGCGTAACAAAGCATTGGCAATACGTGGTGTACCACGACTACGACGGGCTATTTCATATGCAGCCTCATCAGATATCGGCATTTTTAAAATTTGGGCGGAACGTAAAACAATAGTGGTTAATAGTTTAGCATCATAATATTCTAAGCGGCTGTTAATCCCAAAACGGGCACGAAGCGGGGCCGTTAATAAACCGGACCGGGTAGTGGCGCCTACCAATGTAAAAGCATTCAGAGATATTTGTACCGAACGGGCATTAGGGCCGGTTTCAAGCATAATATCAATCTTAAAATCTTCCATGGCAGAATATAAATATTCTTCTACTACGGGACTTAAACGATGTATTTCATCTATAAATAAAATATCGCCTTCTTCCAGGTTGGTTAACAATCCTGCTAAGTCGCCGGGTTTATCTAAAACAGGGCCGGATGTGATACGGATATTCACGCCCATTTCATTGGCTATAATATGCGAAAGCGTAGTTTTACCCAATCCCGGCGGGCCATGTAAAAGCACATGATCTAATGCTTCACCGCGGAGCTTAGCCGCTTGTACAAAAATTTTAAGGTTTGCCAGAATTTTATGCTGACCGGTAAAATCTTCAAAAGCCTGTGGACGCAATACTTTTTCAATCTCCTGTTCTATGGGTGAAAGGTTTTCCTGGCTGGGATCAAGATTTTCATTCATGCCCTAAAGTTAAGTAAAGGTTTTTTGTTTTTTAGCTTCAGTCCAATACCTACTAATGAAGGACAGGATTTTTAATCATTAAATTTCTTATAAAATGCATTCATAGCAATCATGCCGCAGTAATAAGGTTATTTGTACTGCTCTTTGTCTGGCTTGTGCTTCGTAGATTCTGGACCTATCCTAAAATCAAGGTAACGTGGAAGAGTTAACGGTCGGTGGGTTTTGAATATTTCCTAAACCAACTATTGATTTTTATTTGAATAACGCCTAAAAAGGCCTCACGAAAAATACGGGTACTCATTTTTGATGTTCCTTCTGTACGGTCTGTGAAAATGATGGGAACTTCCACTACTTTAAAACCATGTTGAATAGCTGTGAATTTCATCTCAATTTGGAAAGCATAACCGATAAATTTAATTTTATCAAGCAGGATGGTCTCCAGGACTATTCGCCGGTAACATTTAAAACCAGCAGTAGCATCCTGAATGTTTATGCGGGTTATAAATCGCACATAAACCGAAGCAAAGTACGACATTAACACACGGTTCATGGGCCAATTTACCACGTTAACGCCTTTAATATAGCGGGAACCAATAGCCATATCAGCCCCATTAAGACAAGCCTCCTTCAAACGAATCAGATCGGCAGGATTATGGGAAAAATCAGCATCCATCTCAAAAATGAATTGATAATCTCGTGCTAAGGCCCATTTAAAACCATGAATATAGGCTGTGCCCAAGCCTAATTTTCCGCTACGTTCTTCTATGAAAAGTTTGTTGGCATATTCACCCTGCAAATGCTTCACAATATCTGCTGTGCCATCCGGAGAACCATCATCAATAATCAGCACATGAAATACGTCCGGCAAAGAAAAAACCTTACGAATTATTCTTTCGATGTTTTCTTTTTCGTTGTAGGTAGGAATAATGACTATGCTGTCTGAGAACACGGATTTTGTTTTAGGATAGCGAAGATAGGAGTTTATATAGAATTTAGTAGCAAGCGGAAATACAAAAGCATTAAGTTTTCTTAATGTCTTTTGTATGAATTTTATGCTTCCTCTGTTTAAAATTGTTTATCCAGATGCATCATTCTTTGTAAATATTTAGTTACTCCAAACAGAATTAATGAAGCGATACCAGACATAATTAGAAATAGCATAAAAAACTCATAGAGGCCTGTAATCTCAAAACCGAATAAATGTGGGATCGGCTTAGTTGGATCGGGGTATAAGGCACTTAATACACCTGCTAATTTATTTGCAGCTGCATTGGCTAAAAACCAAACAGCCATTAATAAGGAAGCAAAGCGGAATGGCGCTAATTTATTCACAAGAGATAAGCCGATAGGAGAAAGGCATAACTCGCCACAAGTATGTAAAGCATACATACCTGTAAGCCACATCATACTTACTTTTACTCCGGGTTGAACACCTTTTACGCCATAAGCAATTACCAAATATCCCAGAGCCAATAAAAATAAACCAATAGCCATTTTTGTGGGAGATGAAGGCTCTTTTCCACGGTTGCCTAATTTAACCCATAATAATGCAAAAATAGGAGCAAAGGCCACTACAAATATGGAGTTCAAGGATTGGAAAAAACTTGCCGGAACGGTAAACCAACCTAAATCACGCTGGGTTTGCTCTTCAGCGAAAAAAGTCAGTGATGCGCCAGCCTGTTCGAAGGCACTCCAAAAAAAGATCACAAAAAAAGCAACTATAAAGATCACACTGATGCGCTGCTTTTCTATTTTGTTTAATGCTTTATCAGAAAAAATCATAAAGCCGATGCCTAAAACCGAGGCTACAAGTAAGTAAGATAGTATCCCAAACTTGGTGGCATCAATATATAATAATCCGATAAGAGCTATGGATAAAGCAAGTAATCCTCCAAAAACTAAAACATTAGATGTTTTAACGTGCTTAGTTCCGTCTGCTTTTAATGGTGTTAAGCCTAAAACTTGACCGTTAGGGGCAGTTACATATTTATCTTTAAATCTTTTAAAGATAAGTACACCTAATATCATTCCAATGCCTGCTGCTAAAAACCCCCATTTAAAATCTCCGGGAATTCCAGTATCTCCTACTAAACCACAAATAATTGGGCCAATTGCACCACCTACATTAATACCCATGTAAAAAATGGTGTAAGCTGCATCAATTCTTCTATCGCCTTGTGGGTAAAGCTGACCAACCATAGAAGATATATTTGGTTTGAAAAATCCATTTCCGGCAATTAAAAATCCTAATCCTGCAAAGAATAAAAAGGTGGACAGTTCACTAGAACTATGATAGGTTTGTCCGCAGAAGAATAAAAGAAACTGGCCGAATGCCATTAAGAGGCCTCCGGTTATGATAGAACGTTGATTACCCCAAAAACGATCCGCCACATAACCACCAATAAGTGGAGTTAAGTAAACTAACCCAGTATAGCTTCCGTAAAGATTTGAAGCAAAAGCTTTATCGTATAATAAGGCTTTAGTCATGAACAATACCAGGATTGCCCGCATGCCATAATAACTGAATCGCTCCCACATTTCTGTAGCAAACAATACGTACAAACCTTTCGGATGGCCTGTTTTTGGAAATGTATCTAATGTTTTTAGATCAACTGCAACTAATTCTTTAGCCATATAATTAAATAAGTGTGGATTTATGCATTTTAATAAATTGCAAATTAAGGATGTTTATTGATATTTCCTCGTAACCATATTGATTTTAGCATATGTAATAATTAGCTAGATAAATCATAATAAGACTTAGCCTGTTCTTTTACCAATTGACTTGCATAAGGATGATTTATATAGCTTTTCATTGTATTTAGATATTTTTTCTTTTGCTCATTATTTTTTTCTTCATTAATTATCCTTTCAAACATTATTAAAGTCATATAGGCAGGCTTCCGCTCAAGTGATTCAAAGAGATATTTTTCATATGTTCCTGGGAAATCTTCCAAAGTATGAACGATTGAGCCCGGTGCTCCAAATTCGGCTTCCGAATTTCTTTCAAAGATATTAATTAAGGCATCACAAGCCAGATGAGCATCTTCCTTCTTAATAAGTTGCCAAATAATAGGGTTTAAATATTCCAAATCAATGCTTTCATCACCGGCAGATTCAAAATTATTTAGAGCGTTAATTATATCTGTTGTACTCATTGTAAAAAGTGTATATAATTGTTTAGCTTTTTCTTTGGCAGATTCATCTGCTTTAGGATGCGTAATGCATTGCTGCAACTGGTTAATATATTCTTTTCGTTTTAGAGAAGCCTTATCTTTCTTCTCTATAATATCATTAAGTATATCTAAAGTACTGCAAGTAGGTTTTCTGCTAAGTGACTGGAAAAGATATTGCCCATATTTTTTCAGAGAGTTTTTTATATTATAGGCAACCAGCCCTGGTATTAGTAAATCTTTTTTTGAATATTTTTCAATAGTTTTAAATACTGTCTCAAATCCTAAATGAGCATCTTTATTTTTTAAAAGCTCAACACCAAGACTACTTAAATCGCTTAAGTTATCAAAATCATCATTGCCGGGTTTAAAATTATTAAAAGCCTCAATCACTTCTTTTGTTGTCATAGCTTAAGGTATTACTATAAATTAGAAATAAATTGGTCGTTTTTGAATAAAACAGAATCTCTATCTCGGTTTAATGCATTAAAATATTTATTTGTTAATATCAGTAGCAATTAAATACATAATAAAGCTGTTTTTATATATTATCAGAAGGTTTGTGTTTAAGAGAATAGGTTATAATTAATGATTAGTATTTTTGTTTTTAAAAACACCAGCACCCGGCATTTTTTTAGGATCATTAAACTGCTCATCTTTATCTGTGGGAGTATTTTTTAATTTCAGGTCTTGTATTAATTTCCAACGTCCGTTAACTAGTTTATACCCATCATAAGAAAAATCAGGACCATACAACTCATGCCTTTCTTTCAGCTTGGGATCTGACGGAGCTAAATGATCAAATTCAATTACTTCGGTTTTAACGTCATAAATTAAAACCATAGATGCTTTCCGGCTATATTCAAAAATAATACGCTTGCTTGTAGGATGATCTTTATCACCATCAAAAACGGGCATTCCAAAAATAGCTTTGCCATCTTTAAAATATAATACATCAATTACTTTTTTGGTGGATTTTATAGTATTGCCTTTCCATCCTAATAAAATATAATAGGGAACAGGTACATTATACGTTACCGGAATGATTTTGTAATACTGTGCGCCATACCAGTTATTGTTAGTGGTAACTGTATCTTTCGGATTTTTTATTGCGGATGAATAATCTACCAAAGGAAACATTTTCAATTTCCCATCCGGATTATTCATTTGTACAGTACCATAATACCGGTAACTTCCATCATTATTCATTATACTCCAACTGAAAATACGAAAGCGTTTGTCGGCAGAGGTTTGAACTGATAAAGATTTTAAAGAGTCAAAACTAAAATTGAAAGAGCCTGGCGTTTTTAAGGTGCTTACTAATGTTTTAATAAATGTATAATTGGCATTATACCGTTCGGGCTCAATCGTATTATTTATAATTTTATAGTTCAATGATTTTAAGCTATCCAGCAAAACTGAAAAATGCTGCCGGTCTTTATTTCCATCTGTATGTTGTGCATACGTATATAAAGTTCCGGCCAAAATTAAAATGATACTCCAGGTTAAACGCTTCATGCAATCTGATTTACTGCATATTTTCAATCACTATGGCACTGGCACCACCACCTCCATTGCAAATGCCCGCAACACCAATTTTCCCACCATTTTGTTTCAACACATTTAAAAGAGTAACTACTATACGTGCACCTGAAGCACCTAGGGGATGTCCTAATGAAACAGCACCTCCGTTTACATTTACTTTTGCAGGATCAAGTTTTAAAATGTTATTGTTGGCGATAGAAACGACAGAAAAAGCCTCGTTAATTTCATAATAATCTACCTGATTTGGCGATAGTTTAGCTCTTTGCAATGCAATTGGAATAGCTTTAGATGGTGCTGTTGTAAACCATTCTGGTGCTTGTTGTGCATCGGCATAAGCTATGATTTTGGCCAAGGGTTTTAATCCAAGTTCTTCTGCTTTTTCTTTACTCATTAAAACTAATGAGGCTGCACCGTCATTTAATGCAGAAGCATTGGCTGCGGTTACCGTTCCATCTTTTCTAAATACAGGTTTTAAAGAAGCGATTTTTTCAAACTTTACAGCCTTAACTTCGTCATCTTCTGTTATAAGTATTATATCACCTTTGCGGTCTGTAATTTCTACAGGTATAATCTCATTTGAAAATTTTCCATTGATCTGTGCTGCCTGCGATCTTTTATAAGATTCTATCGCATAAGCATCCTGTTGTTCACGACTGATATTGCATTCTGTGGCGCATAATTCTGCTGCCGAACCCATGTGATAATTATTATAAACATCCCATAAACCGTCTTTTATCAAGCCATCAATAATTTGCCCGTCTCCTAACCGATAGCCATTACGTGCTTTATCCAAATAATAAGGGACATTACTCATGCTTTCCATGCCTCCGGCAACAACAATATCGTTTTCGCCTAAAGCAATACTTTGTGCAGCAAATATGAGGGCTTTAGTACCTGATGCACAGACTTTATTAATTGTGGTTGACGGAACATCCGGTAAGCCGGCAAACTTTGCTGCCTGTGTTGCAGGAGCCTGCCCTACATTGGCAGACAATACATTTCCCATAAAAACTTCCTGCACCTGATTGGGATTAATACCTGCTTTTTCAACCGCAGCTTTAATGGCTGTGGCACCTAATTTTGTAGCAGAAACCGTAGCTAAACTGCCTCCAAAACTACCTATTGGAGTACGCACAGCTGATATAATATATACTTCTTTCATTTATTTATATAAAAATTTTGGAGCCGGCAATTTAGCTATTTGTTATCAATTGGTTATAAAATATCAAACTTTCTCATGTTTAGCTATTTTAACTATTTTATTCGCTTAAAATATCACTAGATTGTCTAAGTAAAGTATAACTAAACTTACATATAGAATAAAAAATAGAATGGCATAGAACACAAATTTTACTATAGTGCAGTGGTGCAAATGATACTGAGACGTTTTTATTTATTTTAATGCCCTTGATTGAAGTTCCATGCTGCTATCCTTTATCACTACGGCTTTTTTTCCACATACAACTTAAAAACCTCTTAATCCCTTAACTTTACCGCCATTCAAAAAAATAAAGATTGGCAAAGAGCGATACCAAGGAATCTCCTTTAATGCAGCAATACAATACCATTAAGGCTAAATATCCCGGTGCCTTATTGTTGTTTCGTGTGGGCGATTTTTATGAGACCTTTGGTCAGGATGCCATAAAAACATCCGCCATTTTAGGAATTGTATTAACCAAGAGAGGGCATAATTCTGGTGTACCTATTGAATTGGCCGGATTTCCCTATCATTCATTAGAAACATATCTGCCTAAACTGGTTCGTGCCGGTCAGCGGGTGGCTATTTGTGATCAGTTGGAAGATGCGAAGGCAACAAAAAATATTGTTAAGCGAGGCGTTACTGAATTGATAACCCCAGGTGTATCATACAGCGATAATATCATTCAGCAAAATACAAACAACTATTTAGCATCCTTATATTTCGAAAAAAACTCATTCGGTATCGCTTTTGTTGATATTTCTACTGGAGAGTTTCTAGTGGCACAGGGTGATGCTAATTATATAGATAAACTGCTGCAAAGTTTTAAGCCTAGTGAAGTTATCTTTCAAAAAAGCCGTCACCGGGATTTCACCGAAATTTTTGGCGACCGTTTTTATACCTATCATCTGGATGATTGGGCTTACAGCGGTGATTATGCCAGCGAATTCCTGCTCAAACATTTTGAAGTTAAATCCTTAAAAGGTTTTGGTATTGAAAAATATCCTTTAGCCATCACAGCTGCCGGTGTTGCCTTGCATTATTTAAACGAAACCGAACATCGCAACCTGCAACATATCTCATCAATAGCACGGATTGAAGAAGAACGTTATATGTGGCTTGACCGTTTCACTATCCGTAATTTGGAATTAGTGGGTTCGGCTAATGAAAATGCGATTTCTTTGGTAGATGTACTGGATAAAACTTGTTCGCCAATGGGAGCAAGGCTGCTTCGGCGATGGATAATTATGCCATTAAAGGAAATTAAACCTATACAAGAGCGGCTGGATGTAGTAGAGTTTTTAGTTAATGAGGATGAATTGAGTGAAAAACTATTGCATGAAATAAAACAAATTGGTGATCTGGAAAGGCTAATTTCCAAAATTGGTTTGCAAAAAGCCAATCCGCGGGAAGTGATGCAGCTTAAACGGGCTTTATACGCCATTGCTAATCTTAAAACTTTATGCGAAATATCAGAAAGCAATGCACTAAAAACCATAGCCGATCAACTGGATCCTTGTTTTCTTATTCGCGATAAAATAGAAAAAGAATTAAATCCGGAGCCACCGGTGATGGTAATTAAAGGCGGTGTAATTGCTGAAGGAATAGATGAAGAGTTGGATCGGCTGCGAAAGATCGCTTTTGGCGGGAAGGGATATTTACTGGAAATCCAAAAGCGGGAAGCAGAAATTACGGGAATTCCATCACTTAAAGTGGCTTTTAATAATGTGTTTGGATATTATTTAGAAGTTACGCATACGCATAAGGATAAAGTTCCGGCCGAATGGCTTAGAAAGCAAACGCTGGTGAATGCTGAGCGTTATATTACGCCGGAATTAAAAGAATACGAAGAGCAGATTTTAGGTGCTGAAGAAAAGATACTGGTACTGGAAACTAGCTTATACAACGAATTGACCTCTGCACTTTCCGAATACATAAAGCCCATTCAACTGAATGGCCAGTTGGTCGCTCAATTGGATGTGCTACTCAATTTTGCCACGCTTGCTATTAAAAACTATTATGTAAAGCCCGATATGGATGAAGGCAGCCTGATTGATATTAAAGGCGGTAGGCATCCGGTTATCGAAAAAAATCTTCCTCCGGGTGAAGAATATATTACCAATGATGTTTTTCTTGATAGTGAAATACAGCAGATTATTATTATTACCGGACCGAACATGTCCGGTAAATCGGCTTTACTCAGGCAAACGGGTTTAATTGTTTTGATGGCCCAAATGGGATGTTTTGTTCCGGCTAAAGAAGCTAAAATTGGGTTAGTTGATAAGATATTTACCCGTGTAGGTGCTTCTGATAATTTAACATCAGGCGAATCCACCTTTATGGTTGAAATGAACGAAACCGCCAGCATCCTAAATAATTTATCAGAAAGAAGTTTAATCCTGATGGATGAAATAGGACGTGGTACAAGTACGTATGATGGTATTTCAATTGCCTGGTCTATTGCTGAATATTTGCACAATCACCCATCCGCAAAAGCAAAAACTTTATTTGCGACACATTATCACGAGCTAAATGAACTAACAAATTCCTTTAGCAGGATTAAGAATTTTAATGTATCTGTAAAAGAGGTTGGGAATAAAGTGATTTTTCTTCGCAAATTGGTGCCAGGTGGGAGCGAACATAGTTTTGGTATTCATGTGGCTAAAATGGCCGGAATGCCGCAAAAACTGGTAAGCAGGGCAAACGAAATACTAAAACGCTTAGAGCAGGAACGAACCGGCGGCGAACATATTAAAGACAGTATAAAAAAAGTACAGCAACAAGCTTATCAGCTTCAAATGTTTTCTATTGATGATCCAGTATTGGTAAAGATTCGTGATATGTTGAACAACTTGGATGTAAATACATTAACACCTGTAGAGGCTTTGATGAAACTAGATGAAATACAGCGTTTGTTAAAAGGGTAAATTTCCAGTATTAAAGATTAATTTATGGAAAAATAGAAGGATTTGCTTCTATAGAAGAAATAAGATAATAATGTAAAGAATATATTACAGATAAATATAGTTTAAACCTGTATTTTTATCGAAAAGTTTTTAACCTTGTTATATATTAATAGATAATTAATAAACTATGAATCAAACTCCTAAGTTTCATTTGCCCTTAGCGGGATTAACTACAAGTAAGGTTGATGTTTCCTATTGGAAAACCACAGTAGATGCTTATCAAAACAAAGATTATAAAGCATCCTTTTATGCTTTGTTGGATTATATTGATCCCCAATTACGGAAAAAATTTGGAAATGCTGATCAGACTTCCTTTGAAGTACCTCATGGTAGCATCGTGGTAACTATTAAATTAGTAAATGACCGGATTGAAGTAAACGCACCTTTTTTACAATTACCGGAAACCAATACGATTCCTGTTTTACGTAAAATTGCCGAACTCAATTTTTCACCTTTAAATCTGTCATCTATTGGCCTTCAGGAGAATAATCTGGCGTTTTCCTTTCAATGCAAACTAAATACCTGCGAGCCATATAAAATGTATGATGTGTTGAAGGAAATTTGCCAAACAGGCGATAAATACGATGATTATTTTACCGTAAAACACAAGGCAAAAAGGCTTCAGGAACCCAAAATTGTGGCTTACAGTAGCGAACAGGCTGAACAAGCCTGGATGCAAACCTGTGCCTATATTGATGAAGCAATGGAATATGCCACTTATTTTGAAAGTAAACGATGGTATGAATTTTCATCAGAAATTGTTGCATTGGCTCTATTGAAAATTGAACATTATGCTTCTCCACAAGGCACTATAAAAAACGAACTGGAAGATGCTGTTGATTATTTATATGGGCATGGTTCTACTCAGGACAAAATAAATTCTTGCAAAAAAGTTTTACAGAAAATTAAAGAAAATGGAAAAGAAGCATTTATAGCAGATTTATATAAGGCAGAAATATTTGTTCCCTTTAAATCAACATCTACTCTGGCCGATAGACAAAAAACTTGGGAAGGAAGGGTGCAAACAGCAACAGAAGAACTGAATGCTACAAATTATATGGGTGCTACACTTACTGTGCTTACCACATTATACTATAGCTCTTTTTATGTTAATATTCCTATTGATTTAAATAGTTTTATAAACAGTATGTTAGAAAAAGCTTCAGATAAAGAGTGGAAAGAAGCTGCACAAATATTAGTAGATGGTATGAAAAGTATTATGGCAGGCAATCTCCAATCACAAGTGGCAGAAGCAGTGCCACAAGCGGCAGCAGCTCCGGCTCCAACTCCATCATTAACTTCTACCCTAGTAGGTGGTTTCTTTTCTAAACTATTCGGTAATTAATTTAAGAAAAAATATGATCGATCATAACATATTATCACAAGTTGTATTTAAAGTAAGTACTTCTCAAGGCTCTGGTACTTGTTTTTACCTGAAAAATGAAAATATATTTGTTTCTAATTTCCACGTTGTAGACGGTGCGCATGAAGTAGCTATTGAAGATGTTAACAAAAACCGTTTCCTGGCAAAGGTGGTCATGGTTAATCCTCAAATAGATATTGCATTTCTTCGCACAGAAGAGTCTTTTGAAAATCTTCCGGCGCTTTCTTTCGACCCGGAGATGGTTATGAATAGCGGAGAACAAATTTATGTAGCCGGTTTTCCTTTTGGGATGCCTTTCACCGTAACAGATGGTACTGTATCTGCTGTGAATCAATTAATGGATGGCAAATATTATCTGCAAACAGATGCTGCTGTAAATCCTGGAAATAGTGGAGGACCCATGTTTAATTCTAACGGAAATGTGGTGGCTATTACGACATCAAAGTTTACACAGGCAGATAATATGGGGTTTGGAATACCTGTAAAACAGCTGGCTGAGGAATTAAAATCATTGCAGGATATGCACGGTAAGGATTTTACCGTAAAATGTAACTCCTGCAGTACACTAATACATGAGCAAACAGAGTATTGCCCTAATTGTGGAAACACCATTGATAGCAAGCTTTTTGATAAAGCAATTTTAACAGATTTGGCCGTTTTTTGTGAAAAAGCAATAAATGGAATTGGCATAAATCCCGTTTTAGCAAGAAGAGGATATGAATTTTGGGAATTTTATAAGGGGAGTTCTTTTATAAGAGCCTTTGTTTATAATTACAATTACCTTTATATTACTTCACCCATTAATGTGTTGCCTAAACAAAATTTAGAGCCACTTTTTCGCTACTTACTCAGTGCTTCTGCTATTGAACCATTAAAACTGGGTGTTTATAATAGCGAAGTGTATGTATCATATCGAATTGCTATAGCGGATGCTTTTTCGCAGGAAGCAGATACAGTTATGCAACAGATTAGCCAGTTGGCATCCAAAGCAGATGAATTAGATAATTATTTAGCAGAAACATTTGATTGCCCATTATCTGAGTACTCTAAAAAATCTGCGTAAAATTATTGATACATTAACTTGTAAATAATATATTTTAAAATAAATACGAGCTTAATAGTTATTTTTATTTATCTTTTAATTTATTTATCATTAATTGGTACTATGTTTGTTAAACATTTATTCATTATTAAACATAAACTTTATAACAATTTAACACATGAAAATTTTAAAAATCTCTTTTATTGCTCTTTTAATAGTATCTTCTTTTGCTGCCTGTAAAAAAGATAAGGTAGCAGTTGTACCTGTAACAATTGAAGGCAAATGGACTGGTACATTTCTTAATACTAAGACTGACCCCGCTGCAACTACAGCTCTTGTTTTTAATCTTCATTCTCCTGGAGGAGGACTAGATAGATTGGACCCAAATGATGGCACTACTATAGTGTCAAATGGTGGATGGGAATTAATTGATAAGGCTTTTACTGCTCAGTATTATGATACTATTGACAAAAAAACATATTATTTTAAAGCAACATTTAATAGCACAGCTGGGAAACTTGTAAGTGGTACATGGGGTTTTTCGGCCGATGTTACTGATCAGGGAACTTGGACTATGACCAAGAATAAATAAAAATGGCTTTATTATTGTTATAATAGTTTTTGTAACAATAATTAATTATTAACTTAAAACACATAATTATGAAATTTTTGAAAATCTCTCTTATCGCCTTATTAATAGTATCTTCTTTTGCTGCATGTAAAAAAGATAAAGCTGTAACAGTAATAAAAATTGAAGGAAAATGGAGTGGCACTACTACTCTTACTTCTAGCGGAACTACTACAGCCTTGACTTTTAATCTTGCAGCAGATAAAAGTATTACAGTAACAAATGCAAACGGTGACCCAGTATCAACATCAGGAAGCTGGGAGCTAATTGATAACGCCCTTACTATTCATTATGTTAATGTAAATTTTGAATATTATTATAAAGGAACATTTGACAGCAGCGCCGGAAAACTTGATGGAACTTATGGTAGTACTGTTGAGGCAACTAATTATGGAACTTGGTCTATGACTAAGAGTAAATAAAAATGACTTTAGTATTGGTATGGTAGTTTTTATAACTACAATATTTATTAATTATTAACTTAAAACACATAATATGAAACTTTTAAAAATCTCTGTTATCGCTTTATTTATAGTATCATCTTTTGCTGCATGTAAAAAAGATAAGATTACAGTTGTAACAATTGATGGAAATTGGACCGGCAAACTGAGTACTAGTGTAGATACCGAACCAAATTTAGATTTTATCGCTACCATTAAAACAGATGGTACACTTACTATCACTTATAATTCAAATAATCATGACGGAACATATGTAGTAACTGGTAGTACTTTTAAAGCTGATGTACCTACTCTTGGTATAAATTTTAGTGCTACGTTTGATAAAAATAATGGAAAACTAATTAATGGGACAACGGGTATTCATAGTCAAAACCAGTATTCTGGTTATGGAAAATTTTATTTGAATAAAGATAAATAAAATGGCACTATAATGGTAAATCCCGCTTAAAAATTAAGCGGGATTTTTTATACTCATTTTACAATGTGAAGGGTTAACCTCTAGGTTAGATTCACATAGCTGTTCTATTCTATTTCGCATCCGGCAGATTTTATACCTGTTTGTATTACTAAATTAGGTAAAACGGCCTCACTAAAAGCAAATTTGATAAGCGAGATGTAAAGTGCTGGCTTTAAGTGTAGATTCAATAACATCTCATAATTTCCTAAAGGCTTTAAAGAGATTAAAGCATATTTTCGCATGACACCCTCAGCCTGATATAAATATATTCCATATAAATACAATAGCAGTTACCTATTTGTTTTTTCAGATAATTATATATCTTTGGTATAGGATCTGTAATACAATATATGCAGGTTTATTAATACTTATAATTATGGAAACAGGTAAAGTAAAGTGGTTTAACACTCAAAAAGGTTATGGTTTTATTACAAAAGATGACGGTAAAGAAATATTCGTGCATTTTAAAGATGTAGAAGGTGGCGTAGGTACGTTACGTGATAATGATAATGTAGAATTTGACGTTGAAGAAGGCCAAAAAGGTTTGCAGGCCGTAAATGTGAAAAAAGTATAGTTTTATACGACTATAAAAATGTAATAAACAAGAACAGATCTTATTTTAAGCTCTGTTCTTGTTTAAAGCCTATGACAATGCAAAACCAGAAGTTGATCTTTTGGCCCGGTTGTAAATAATAAGTAGTCCAGCCCTCCGTCCTTTATCGCGTGTTTTTTTTTTAACTCATCCGGACTAAGCGGGAAATTACGAGAAATCACATTTGCCTTTTTAATGGTATTGGTATTGATGAATGCCCTGTAGTCCAACCTTTGAATTAATTTGAATGTTCTCCCCATAAAATCAGGATTTAAAAATTCTGAAGTATATACATGAGTATGCTGATGTAATTTCATTGCCTGAAAACGTTTGGTTATTATTTTAAAGCAACCGGCTTTAAGTAAAGCTACATCAGGTTCATAAATATAGTTAAGTGGTTCGGAGTAATTATTTAAAAGCAATGCTTTTTCTTCGGACAGTTTAAAAGAATAGTGCTGTGTTTTTTCATTATCAATAGCGGCACAAATTAGTTGAGGCTCATTACCGTTAAAATCCTTGTCAATTACCCATAATAACTCTTTACAATCATTTTTTACACTTGTAATATGTATTTCACTTACCAATCGCAACTCCTGTAAACCTGCCTGAATATCTAGTAAGGGAGCAGTTTTAACAATTATCCGGGATGCTTTTTTTAATAGTAAACTTAAATTGCTAACGATATCCGGTTCACAATCTTTGAGTTTAAAAACCTTTTGAGTCTTTATCCGTCGTGATGGATCGATGTAAATGGTATCAAACTCTTCGGAAGAATGAATCAAATAATCTATTCCATCGCCACAAAAGAAACTGATATTATCAGCATTCAGAATGCCTGCATTATGTTTGGAAATTTCCGAAATATCTTTATTTAGCTCACAATGGGTTACGTGTGTGGCTTTTTGTGAAAAGAAAAAGCTGTCTACACCAAACCCTCCGGTAAGATCAATACATGTATTTCCTTTGAGTAAATCAGCTTTATAAGCTGCGGTAGCTTGTGAGGAAGATTGCTCTATAGCTAATTTAGGTGGATAATAAATACCGGGTGTTGAATACCATAAAGGAAGTTTCTTTTCGCAGTGTTTTTTGGAGTCAATTTGTTCTGCTAATTCTTTAGGTCTTATTTCCAGAAACGGACTTTTACCTAATAAAAGCCGTGTAATATCTGTTTGAAGATTATCCTCAATAAATTGCTGTACATCGGGATGGAGAATGGCCGGATTCATTTTATTTCAGAACAAGTTGGGCAGTATTTCTACTGAATTGCTCCATCAATATCGTTCTGTTAGAACTTAGTTTTTCAATTAAATCGCGTTTAAAATGGCGTATAGTTATCAGCTCAAGACCAGTATTGTATTTTATTTTAAAATCAGTATCCAAAGATTTACTCAGTTTTTTAAACCGTGTTTCATCCCCATCAAAACACACAGAGAAACTTAAAGCCGAAACCTGCATCAGGTTGATTTTTATATGCGCATCCGCGAAAGCTTTAAAAATATCACTTAAATGATCTTCTGTAATAAATGAGAAATCCTTAGTAGAAAAAGAAATCAGCAACTGATCTTTTTTTACAATAATAGCCGGAATATCAATGGAAAGATTAGCCGTTTCATTAATGATTGTACCGCTTTCTGCCGGAGTTAAAAAAGGCTTCACTAAAAGTGGAATCTTAGCGTTTTGAAGAGGTTTTATGGTTTTGGGATGAATGACCGTTGCACCGTAATATGTCATTTCTAAAGCTTCGGAATAGGGGAGTGCATCATATTTATAAGTTTCCTTAAAAAGCTTTGGATCTGCATTTAAAACGCCAGGTACATCCTTCCAAATGGTAACAGACCCTGCTTTAAGGCATGAAGCAAAAATGGCGGCAGTATAATCAGAACCTTCGCGGCCTAAGGTTGTCGTAAAATTTTCGGAAGTGCCGCCAATAAAGCCTTGTGTAACTACCATTTTATTTTGAAGTACAAATGGCAATTTATCATTAATTTCTTTACAGGTTTTGTCCCAGTCTACCTGCCCTTCACGATAAGTATTATCGGTATGAATGTATCCGCGTGCATCAATCCATTCATTTTTTAAACCGGAATAATTCAAATAAGCGCTTACGATTTTAGTAGAAACCAGTTCTCCAACAGAAACAATCTGATCATAATTAAAATCATAGTCCGGGTGTGGCTCATCTTCTAAAATCCAGTCTATTTCTATAAAAGCATTTGCTATTTCATCAAAAACCGGATGAGATTTTTCCGAAAAAAGATCATCCAGAATTTGTTCATGATATGCTTTAATCTCATCAAAAAGCAGATGAATAGTATCGCTTTGAACTACATAAGCATCTGTTAACTTTTCAAGTGCATTGGTCATTTTTCCCATTGCTGAAACTACAATAAGGAGGAACTTATCGCGGTTAAGAGCAATGATAGCAGCAAGATTTTTTACACCTTCAGCATCTTTTACAGATGCACCGCCAAATTTATAGACTTGTATCATTTATTGAGTATTGTTCCTGTTTATTGGAAACGTTTTCCTTATCGTTTCGGGGGTTTTCCTTGTCGTGGAAATCATTCCCCCTGTCGTTTTAAACGTTTTCCTTGTCGTTTCAATCATTTTCCCTGTTGTGGAAATCATTTTCTTTGTCGTTTCAAAGGTTTTCCTTGTCGTGGAAATCATTTTCTTTGTCATTTTAAACGTTTTCCTTGTCGTTTCAAAGGTTTTCCTTGTCGTGGAAATCATTTTCCTTATCGTTTCCATCGTTTTCCTCGTCATTATATTTTCGAAGAATTTAGCAATGCTCGTCTTATTTGTCTCTATACGCAATACACTTATTTGTATTAAGAGATGCATTCAACCAGCCAGCTTCAATATAAGAATTGTACTTCTTATAAAAATTAAGAGCAGGTTCATTCCAGTCTAATACCTGCCAGGTCATTCCATTATATCCTTTTTCAATGGTTTCTTCTATTAATCTGTCGAACAGTATTTTCCCAATACCTTTACCACGCATTTCTTTTGTTACTAATAGATCTTCTAAGTACAAACGACAGCCTTTCCAGGTTGAATAACGAGTATAATACAAACCGAAACCATGAATAATTCCACCTGCTTCTGCAACAAAAGCTTTCCAAACGGGCTGTTCACCAAATCCGGCATCTTCAAATTCTGTTAAGGTTACTGTGATTTCCTGGAGGGCTTTTTCAAACAAAGCAAGTTCATGAACTAACTCCAGCAATCGCGTACAATCTTCTTTTCGGGCTACTCTGATATTCATATTATAATAGGAGATATAATTGTTAGTATAGAACGGGATGTCAGGCTGATTTCTATAATAAAACTCAATCATTTTTATAAGTGGCTTGGTTTTTTATTATAGCAAATACTCTGTGAACAATTTTATTCCTAACGGCGTTCAAAATACTTATTTTATTTTTGCCTTCTTCTACTTTTATTTTGTAATATAAGCATAAAGTAATATGTGGGAGTCATCAATTTAACAACTCCTCGGTAACCTAATTATCAAGAGTTTTGTTTTAAACCATATTATATAAGAAAATTTGTTAATATAAAATTATGCATATTTATAAAATTATATATATTTACTAATCATTACTTCAAACATTTAGAATAAATATGAAAAAAATTTACTTCTTATTCATGTTAGTATTACTTTTTACAGCATTAAGCGTAAATAAAGTATCTGCACAGGGCAACTCTGTATGGATAAATGGTGGCATTGCAAAATATCCCAGTATTACAGCTGCTTATGCTGCTATACCTTTAAATACAAACGTAAATTACCTTATTGAATTACAAACCACCTATAAGGGTACTGATAAATCAGAAATTTACCCGATAAGTTTAACTGATAAAGGGCCTTTAGCTACGGGCACTATTACTATACGCCCTGCTTTAAATAATAAAAAGGCAGTTATTCAAAATGTTGTTTCATCTTATAAACGACCTTTAGAAATTAATGGTGGGGACCATATTATTTTAGATGGCAGGCCCGGAGGTATAGATGAAAAATCTGCAAATTTATTAAGTGTAATTAATTTACATAAGGATGGTTCGACAAAAGCATTTGTTATATACCCGGCATCAGCCAATAATATAATTAAATATATTAAATTTCTTGTGTTTCATGCAGAAGTAGGGTCGGGAGGGAATATTGAAGTAAATGAAAGTCCTGAAACTTATAATAATATGTTTCTGCATAATGTTATTGAAGGGGGATATTACGGGATTTCAATGCGTAATCCCGTTAGCCTTAATAAAACTAAGGGCTCCGACGCTTATTTATATAAGGGTCATACTATTATTAGTGATAATGTTATAAAAGATTTTTTATGTTCTGGTATAATGTTGCAAGATGATGTACAAGATAGCCTTACTATAAAAAATAATAGCATTACACTAACAACAACAGGAGTAAATGGCAGTGGAGAGATAGGATTTTATATTTCTGGTATAGAATTTCGGGGAAAAACCAAGACTATTACAAACATAGTGAACAATACTGTAAGCATAAAACCTTTAGCTACAAACCAAGATGCGGTAAGTTTAATTGGTATACTTTATCCTACTTGGTATAATAATAATTCCATAATTAATATTATAGGTAATAATATTACTAATCTTAATTTACTTACTAGTGTATTTAACGACAAAGCAGCAATTGCAGGAATTCTTGTAGTGGGTGATCAGATCGGCTGTACCATTAATGTTCAAAAGAATAAAATAAGTGATTTGAGTACGGGTACTACTTTGGCTATACACGGCATAGAAATATCTTCTCCCCAAAATCTCAGTTCTATTATAAATGTAGATAATAATATGATTGACATTACATCGCCTAATACTAAAGCTTCGCAAATATTCGGAATATATTTTGACAACCAAAACACAAACAAAAATAGTTCTAATGTTTATTTTAATACAATTAATATAGGGGGTGCTCATAATGCAAACAATGGAAGTTTTTTGGTAGCAGCCGGCATTTATAGAAAAGAAGAAGGTACATCTTCAATGTATAATCAAAAAAATAATGTTGTTATTATGAATCGTACCAGCACAATTCCCGGCAAATATCTTACAGGATTTTATAATGATAATACCAATGGAACATTAGATATTGATTATAATACTTATTATGGAAATACCGGGAGTGGGGTTAATAAATCTTATGCTGCCTATAGCCCTGTTACTGCTACTTATTATACCAATACCCAATTAGCATTAGCGGCTTATAAAACGGCTGCTTTTCCGCAAGAACAACATTCTATATTTCAAAGTGTAAATTTTGTTTCTAACACTAATTTGCATTTAGCAGGGGCTTCTATAAATGATGTTAATCTACATGGACTTCCAATGGCAGTTTTAAACCATGACATTGATGGGGATTTGAGGATTAATTATTTTATGGGTGCTGATGAAGGTTCTCTTATTTTTAATTCTGCAAAAAATGAAGGCATAGCAAACCCTGCTTTTTACCCTGTAAATACAGGCATAGCAAATCTTAGTATTTATCCTAATCCTGCAAAAGATGTGATCTTCCTTTCCTTTGATGCTGCCAAAGCAAATAAAGCCGTTATTTCCATAACAGATATCAACGGCAAACAGGTGTATAGACAAGATGAAATTATTACCTTAGGCAATAATAATTTTACAGTTCCTATCATTAATTTTACTAAAGGCACTTACATAATTAAAGTTCAATTAAGCAATGATGTGGTTGTGAAAAAATTCAATAAACTATAGTTTTTAGTATTATTTATTTTGTCATCCGGGAGTGGAGTCGAATGCTTAGAAAGCCTACCCTAAGCTTCCACTTCGCTCCAGACACTACCACAATTGATAATTAATTTAAGGAGGTATTATTATCAGCCTTGAAATATTTAATGATGCGTTTTCCAAAAATGGTACTTCCCAAGCGTACCATGGTGCTTCCTAATTCTATACCTATTTTATAATCGGCAGACATGCCCATCGAAATCTCCTTAAAATTTTCGTCTTTCCTGAAAAAAGTTTGCTTTAAGCCTTTAAAGAAAACACTGAGTTCATAGAACTCATTTTTAATTAATTGGGGATTTTCTGTATTGGTAGCAATACCCATTAAGCCTGTAATGCAGATATTTTTTAACTCTGAAAATTCCGGTGAGCGAAGTAGTTCAATGGCTTCATCGAAGTAGAGCCCAAACTTTGTTTCTTCATCAGCAATACAAATTTGAAGCAAACAATCTATTATACGCTTATTTTTAAGAGCTTGCTTATTTATTTCTATAAGTAATTTTAAACTATCTACAGAGTGGATGAGGCTAACAAAAGGGGCAATATATTTGACTTTATTCGTTTGTAAATGGCCAATTAAATGCCATTCAATATCTTTTGGCAATTGTTCATACTTGTCAACCATTTCCTGAACTACATTCTCGCCAAAAATACGCTGGCCGGCCTGGTAGGCTTCCATTACATCTTCTGCGAGTTTAGTTTTAGAAACTGCTATTAATTTCACGTTTACACGACCTGTTTCTTCCTTTATAGCTGATATATTAGATGCAATGCTCATTAATCTGTATTTTTGAACCAAAATTGAAAAGCTAAACCTACGGGATATGCTTTTGAAATGCAATAAATTGTTTAATTGTTTAACTGTTTAGCTAACTGTCAACTGGAAATTGTTTAGCTGAGAACTGCAAATGGAGACTGTAAACTGAAAACTGCCCATTTTCAAAATATATATAAATGAAACGTTTCATACTATTGTTTTTCGGTTTGATTTTTTTGCTTTCGTGCAACCCTGATGCTACTCCTAAAGAAATTATTGAACATAAAAAAATAGTATTAGTTTTAATAGATATGCATTTGATTGATGGATATACTCAGAATATGCCACAAAATGATACCTTAAAGCAAAATGTTTTAGCTTATCGCAATGCGGTTTATCAAAAATATCAAACCACTAAAACTCAGTTTGATAAAAGTCTTAAATACTACAGCGAGCATCCCAAATTATTAGACAGCATATATAGCCAGGTTTTAACATCACTTGAGAAAAAAGAAATAAAAGAACGCAAGCAGAAGCTTCCCATAAAAAAGCATGATCTACCCCAATAACGCCAGTGATAAATTAGGATTTTCAGAAATAAAGAAACTTATTAAAAGCTACTGCCTTAGTACAATGGGGCAGCAGATGGTTGATAAGATCCGGATGATGACTAATTATGATGATATCAATAAGTTTCTGCGTCAAACCACTGAGTTTAAAAATATTCTTGAAAACGATGCCCCGTTGCCTATTCAAAACTTTTTTGATATCAAACGGCTGGCAGAAAAAGCCCGTATAAAAGGAACTTACCTCAACGAAGATGAATTTTTCCAGATCGCCTTATCCTTAACTACCGTTTTTTCTGTTATTCACTATTTTACAGAACGTGAAGGCCAGTATCCCAATCTAGAAGCATTATTTGAACATTTACCTGTTGAGAAGTCCATTATACGGAAAATAGAAACCGTCATTGATCCGAAAGGAAAGATCAAAACGAATGCATCGAAAGAACTGGGAGATATTATTGGAGGAATTGCAAAAGCAGAGCAGGAAGCACGAAAAAAGATTGATCAGATATTTAAAAACGCCCAGAATAATAACTGGACAGCAGATGGTAATCTCACCATACGTGATGGAAGGTTATGTATCCCCATATTAGCAGAAAATAAACGCAAACTAAAAGGGTTTATACATGATGAATCTTCAACGGGCCAAACGGTTTACCTGGAACCCGAAGAAGTATTTCAGCTTAATAATATCATTCGTGATCTGGAATTTGATAAACGCCGTGAAATTGTAAAAATATTACTGGCACTTACGGATGAATTAAGGCCCGATGTTCCGTTGTTGTTATCTTATCATGGCCTCCTTACCAAACTTGATTTTGTTCGGGCAAAAGCATTATTCGCAATTGATGTAGAAGGCGAAATGCCCGAATTGATTCACGAAACAGAAATAAATTTGATCAATGCCCGGCATCCTTTGTTATTGCTCAATTTTAAAAAAGAAAAGCAAACTGTAGTTCCTTTAAATATTCGGATTGATGAACAACAACGTGTAATAGTAGTATCAGGCCCTAATGCGGGGGGGAAGTCTGTTTGTATGAAAACGGTGGGGTTATTACAAATTATGGTACAGGCAGGTTTATTAATTCCGGCAGATGATCATTCTAAAATTGGAATTTTTAAACAGATTTTTGCTGATATTGGTGATGACCAGTCTATAGAAAGTGATTTAAGTACATATAGTGCCCATCTTTCTAAAATGAAATATTTTATAGAAAATGCGAACGGAAAAACTTTGGTTTTAATTGATGAGTTTGGTACCGGTACCGATCCACAATTTGGCGGTCCAATTGCCGAAGCTGTTTTAGAAGCACTAAATCACAAGAAAGTAAGGGGGATAGCCACTACGCATTATTCTAATTTAAAAGTATTTGCCAATTCAACTCCTGGATTAGAAAATGCATCTATGCTTTTCAACAACCTGGAAATGCAGCCTTTGTACATCTTGGAAATGGGTAAACCGGGAAGTTCTTATGCCTTTGAAATAGCCCAGAAAATAGGATTACCCCAACAGGTGTTGCAAGCTGCTAAAAGCAAAGTGGGAGAATATCAGAAAAAAATTGATACCTTATTGGTTGATTTGGAGCGTGATAAAAAAGAACTGATGGACATTCGCGTAGAAGTTGAGAAACGTGAAAGAAGGGTTAAAGCTTTACTGGAAGAAAATGAAAAGCTAAAAACCTACCTGGAAGAAAACAAAAAATCTATTTTAAAAGATGCCAAAATTGAAGCCCAAAATATCATTCGCAATGCGAATAAGTTAATTGAGAATACCATTTCTGAAATTAAAGAAAACAAGGCAGATAAAGATAGAACACAGGTTTTACGTCAACACCTTCAACAGGAAATTAAACGGAATGAGGTTATAGAAAAAGCCGCTAAACCTATATTAGAAACAATTGATTTGAAGCCAGGGGATTGGGTTAAATTAATTGATACCGAAACTATTGGGCAAGTAATTGATGTAGCAAAAGATAATGTTATTTTAGCCATGGGCGATCTGCGTTCGGTAGTAAAATTGAAGCGGGTAGAAAAAATCTCTAATAAATCTGTTCCCAAAGAAATTCGTCGATCTTACAGTTCTAATCTTACCGAAAGTATCTCTCAATTTAGTGCTGAACTCGATTTACGTGGTATGCGTGGAGAGGAAGCCTTGTATGAAATAGAAAAATACCTCGACAGAGCCATTATGATGGGATTACCAAGTTTAAAGATTATTCATGGTAAAGGTGATGGCATTCTGCGGAAATTAATACGAGAATATTTAAAAAAATATACGGAAGTGAACCGTTTTGAAGATGAGCATGCAGATCGGGGCGGCGATGGGATTACGTATGTGTATTTAAACTAATAATTCCCATAAGGATCAGAAATGCAATTACTCTTTATCGAATGAATTGTATTAAATTCGCCTCAGATTATTAAAATTTATAAAAATAATACATGAGAACTTTTAAATTTATTAAACCTGCCTTACTTATTCTTTTGGTTGTCTCATTAATTAATTGTGAAAAATCTCAACTATCACCCATGGTAGGGAAATGGGTTGGGAAATTTGACCCTAAAAATGGTAAACCGACAACTTATTATAGCTTTAATATTAAATCTACCGGTAAATTCGAACTTATTGATATTAAGGGTAAGGTGATTGGTTCTGCTGATGGAGGAGTATGGACATTAACAGGTACTAAGTTTAGTGGTTCCTATCAAAATCCACAAGATAATAAGAAAAAATTGTTTGTAACTGCCACATTTAATAGTGCAATTAAGAAATTAATGAATGGTACTTTTGGTTCTAGTAATAATAGTTTTGGCCCTGCAACCTGGTATATGTATAAAAAATAACCTGCAATCAGTAATTTGGATGCCCTATTCTAAAGCAGTTAACCTGTTTTAGAATAGGGCACTTTTATTTAACAAGTTTCTACTCAGTTTAGCAGTGCATTTCTTACTTTCGTCTCCAAGGATTTTTATAACATGATTAATAAAGTAGTAGTAAATGCAGATGAGGCCATAAAAGATATTCAGGATGGGATGACTCTCATGCTGGGAGGTTTTGGTTTATGTGGCATTCCGGAAAATTGTATTTCAGCCTTGGTTAAAAAAGGAGTTAAAGAATTAACCTGCATTGCAAATAATGCGGGTGTGGATGATTTTGGGATTGGATTAATGCTTCAAAAACGCCAGGTAAAAAAAATGATTTCCTCTTATGTAGGCGAAAATGCAGAGTTTGAACGCCAGTTATTAAGCGGTGAGCTTGAGGTAGAATTAATTCCGCAGGGAACATTAGCTACCCGCTGTATGGCTGCGGGTTATGGGATGCCCGCTATTTTTACACCTGCAGGTGTAGGTACAGAAGTTGCAGAAGGTAAAGAGGTCAGAAATTTTCATGGTAAAGATTATTTAATGGAATTGGCTTTTGATGCTGATTTCGCCCTAGTAAAAGCCTGGAAAGGGGATACAGCTGGTAATTTAGTTTATCGTTCAACTGCCCGTAATTTTAACCCGGTAATGGCTATGGCAGGTAAAGTAACCATTGCAGAAGTAGAAGAACTGGTAGAATTGGGAGAATTAGATCCTGATCATGTTCATACACCGGGAATATATGTACATCGTATTTTTCAAGGGAAGGATTACGAGAAAAGGATAGAACAACGAACCGTTAGAACCAAATAATATGTTAGATAAGAATGGTATAGCAAAACGTATCGCTAAAGAAATAAAAAACAATTCGTACGTGAATTTGGGTATTGGAATCCCGACCCTGGTTGCAAATTATATCCCGCAAGATATAAATGTGGTACTTCAATCTGAAAATGGCTTATTGGGTATGGGCCCTTTTCCTTTTGAAGGAGAAGAAGATGCGGATTTAATTAACGCAGGCAAACAAACCATTACTACACTACCCGGATCAGCTATATTTGATTCTGCTTTAAGTTTTGGCATGATTCGATCTCAAAAAGTAGATCTCACTATTTTGGGTGCTATGGAAGTTTCTGAGAATGGTGATATTGCTAACTGGAAAATTCCCGGAAAGATGGTAAAAGGAATGGGTGGAGCAATGGATTTAGTAGCATCTGCCAAAAATATTATTGTGGCTATGCAGCATGTAAATAAAGCCGGAGAAAGTAAATTATTACCTGAATGTACTTTGCCTTTAACAGGAGTGAGGTGTGTTAAAAAAATTGTAACAGAATTGGCTGTTTTGGAAGTATTACCACAAGGTGGTTTTCGGTTAATTGAACGGGCCCCCGGAGTTACAGTAGATTATATTAAATCTGTTACGGCTGGCAAACTAATTATCGATTCGGATGTTCCTGAAATGCAGATTGATTAAATTCTTACTTAAGAAATAGGACTTAAAACCTTCTCTTTTAATTCCTGCGATATTTCCTGAGTAGCGATAATAATATCATCAGCAACATGTGAATTGTTGATTAAGATTTTATGTGCAGTATCCTTATAAGGAAGCAAATAAGCATTATAAGCTGGCAAAACGTGGTTTACCCATTGATACATCACCATATCACGATCATAGCCCCGTTCTTCTCCATCGCGTTTAATTCTGCGGTTGAGTGTTACTTCTTCATCCGCATCCATGAAAATTCGCATATCAAATAGTTCGGCAACTTTTTGATAATGAAATATAAATAAGCCTTCTACAATAATAATAGGAGCTGACTTGAGAGCAAGCATCTTTGCTTTTTCAACAGAAACATTAAATGTATATTCTTTTTTTTCAATAGATGTTCCTGATATAAGCTGCTGAAGGTCAGTTAAGAGTTTTTCGTCATCAATTCCTTCAGGCAAGTCGAAATTTATCCAGCCATTTTCATCTATATGCTGTAAATCTTTTGAACGGTAATAATCATCCTGGGAAACCAGGCAAATATCACCCGGGTTAAAATGATTAAGGAAGCAATTTAAAAAGAATGTTTTGCCTGATCCGCTGCCACCGGCAATACCAATTACAAATGGTTTTTTATTCATTAGGAACTCCGTATACCACGTTAACCTGAAATCTTTTATCTAAAGCTCCAACCAAATCAGCTGTTGCTTTTGTAATTACAATAATAGCATCTTTTGTGGTTTCATTCTCTGTAAATTTACCAACAACTTTTGCAAAAGTACTTTTACCAGTCATTGGGTTAGTAATTTTAACAATGGTACCAATAGGAGCGGTGCGATGTAAAGCCAGCATTTTTGTCCCATCTAAATTTTCATCACTAATCCATATAGCAACACCGCGTTCATCTACTTCACGTAAACCATATTTCGTGAGAGGTAATTTTAAACGGTCGCCTGCATTTACATTACTGTCAATTTGAGAAGTAGGTGGATTTTCTTCTTTGGTAACCTGTATGGTTTCGGGTGTAGTAGAAGCAATAACAGCCTGATTTGTAGCAGTACCAGTAATGGAAGGAATTTTTATTATTTGTCCAATAGAAAGAGAGTTATCCGTTAGGTTATTAATAGATTTTAGATCGGCAACCGTAGTATTAAATCTTTTTGAAATGGAATAAAGCGTTTCCTTCGGACCTACTTTATATTCAATAACAGCTGTTTTTAATGTAGGATTGCCTGGAATAGTACTATTTTTCTTTTCTTCTTTTATAAACGGGCGATCCGTTGGAACTTTTAATATAGCATTAGGTTGTAAAGATTTGTTGTTGTTAAATTCAATGATAGATTTCGGACTTACATTGTATTTACGGGCAATTGAATAATAGTTTTCTTTTATTTCTATTTTATGGAGAATGATTTTTTTGCCATTTAAATTTTCTATTCCTACAGAATCTATTCTTGCAGAAGCAAGAGATGTTACTGAAAATAGTAGGAAGCAAATAGATGAAAGTAGTCTTATCTGCATGATTATATTTTAAAATGTGTGCAATTATACTAAATATGAAACAATTTCATTGTTGTTTTAAATGTAAAACAATGAATTTTCGTACATGAGGAACGCTTCCGGCTGTTGTTTTTGTATTGAAGAACATTATATAATACTTAGCAAAAATGGTATTAGTCTGATATACAATTACATTGTTTAGTTTAAAGCCATTTCAATTTTAATCAAACATGTGCTTTTTACAATGTTTACATAAGTTGATAGGTATTCATATAATAACGGCAGGGAAATTGCAATTAGGTTTTATAAAATATAAAAGAAAATCATGAACGCAAAAGATATCAGTTTAAAAGAAAAAGAAGTGAAGCCTATTGTAGATCAGTTAAATGATCTGTTGGCTAATTATCATATTCATTATCAAAAGCTAAGAGGTTGCCATTGGAATGTGAAAGGATCCCATTTTTTTACATTACATATTAAGTTCGAGGAGCTATATACCAATGCACAGCAAACTATTGATGATTTGGCTGAACGTATCTTAACCTTAGGTAAACCTCCTCACAGTACGTTTACTGATTATATTAAAGTATCAACAATAAAAGAAATAAATACTATTGGGATGAAAGACACCGACATGGTCAATGCCATAATGGATGATTTTTCAAATCTGATAGAAATGGAACGTGAAATTATGAAAACTACTTCTGAAGCAGGTGATGACGGAACTAATGATCTGATTAACTCTTTCATGCAATTTAAAGAGAAAAATAATTGGATGCTACGTTCTTTTTGTGGAAAGAATTAATGAAATCTTCATTCATAAAAAACCCTGTTCAATTATTAATTGAACAGGGTTTTTTGTAATAAATTCTATTAAAAGCGTGCTCCAATTGTTAGAGATACATTATTACGGGTATCTTTTAATAAAGCTGCTTCACCAGCACCAGTTGTGGCAAAATCTGCATAATCCTTTGATATGGTGTAAGGTGTATTAGAAGATTGTGAAGATATATTTTGATAAGTAACATCCAAGTAAAATATATTACTTCGATAACCAATGCCCGCCGATGAAATTTGCGTTAAATAATTAGAACCTTTAAAAGGTGTACCTGAAGAATTATACCCGGCTCTTAATGATATTTTATCAATTTTATACTCTCCACCTAAACGGAAATTGACTGCATCCCGATAATTATCACGAATATAATTTGTCATATTTTTACTGGCTATTTTGTCACTGGATGAAAAATTAATAGAAGAATAATCAACATATTCCACATCTCCTGATATTAAACCCTGATTGCCAATAATAACCGCTATACCGCCATTTACATGGTAAGGTGTACGTAAATCATATTCACTATCATATAGTTCCGGATCGTTAGTGTAAGGTGGCGTAATAGCACTGCCATTCTCTTTGTTATAATGAGTATCTAATGCTTCAGAAAAGCTATCTGCTACATGATACCACGTGGGAGTTATAAAGTTAAATCCGAGTCGTATAGAATTTGTAGCTCTATATATTAATCCAAGTTTAGCATTTAAACCAGAACCTTTTGTAAGCTGATCACTACTATAAGTTAATTTATAAGTGCCATTTATAAAATCTGCCGGTTGACCAGAATATGTACGATTATTACCAGATTCTATGAATGTTCTGCTTGAATTATAATCTAATGATGCCAGTCCCAGTGATACCCCAACATATAATTGATTGCTATAATTGGCTCCAATCCCAAAATTTATTTCTGATTGTGATCCTGTATGATAAACAATATTGCGCTGATTATTATTCAGAGAAGTAGTTGGAAAATATCCGGAGGGATCATACTGAATAAGATAATTATTATAAGCCATTCTCTGAAGTGAGCCTTTTGGCAGGGCATTAGTATTCACAGAAGGATCTCCAGCATTTAAATTAGAAGATGCAATATCTGAGATATAATCAGCAATAGAACTTTTAGGATTTTGCCCCGAATAATCAATGGTTGAATTGAAATTATTAGTTTTATTATAGGCTATTCCATAATTTATACTTAACCATCCTGTTTGTAAATCGTTGCCTTTATATCGTAGTAAGGGGGAATAAAAAACTGCTCCAGCCTGATTAAGTCCTAATCTATTTTTTTGAGAATCGGAGCTTTGGTTAAGATATTCAGATTTAATATCGCTCATGTTAAAATCGCTAGTTAGATTAAATTCAGATCGGGTAAATAAACCTAAACCTGCAGGATTAGAAGCTAATGAACTAACATCTCCTCCTAATGCTGTTTGAGCATTACCTAAGCCTTTAAAACGAGAGGATGAACCTTGTTCAGATTGCGAAAAATGCAATACATCTGCTTCATATTGGGCAAAACTCTTGCTACTTACTGTAATTAATACAGCAAGGAATACTATATTTTTAACTTTCATCTAATTAATGCTAAATGTTAAATAATCTATATTATTTCCCTCCGGACCTGGATGGCCTGCTGTTTCCGCCAGATGAAGATCCTGATGATCGTGTAGGTGACGAAGAAGGCGGCGGCGAAGATTGTTTTTCTACTTGAGGAGGTGCAGAACTTTCTCTTTGTGGCCTGGAGGATTTGCTTGGTTCACTTTGTTGTTGTTGTGGATGGTTAGGCTGAGAATTACCTGAATCGTTAGAGCGTGATGGCCTTGATGGCCGTGTTTCATTTCCGGTAGATTGCGGCGATGAACCCTGATTTCCAGAATTATTGGCTGGATTTGAATACCTTTCAGGACGACGGTTAATATCCGGATTGGAGTTTTCTATGCGATCTCCTGTGTGGTTATTGTTAATATTGGGATCATAAGATGATCCTCCTGAATGAATATTTTCGGTTTCACGGTTGGGGCGTGTTCTAGAAGAAGGACTTGAATAAGAATGATTTCCACCATATCCACCACCGTAGTAACCGCCACCATAATATCCGCCATAGTATCCGTTACCACCATAACCACCACCATAATAAGAAGGGTAATAGGAATTATAATAAGAATAAGGACCCCAATAATTACCATAATAATTAGTAGAACCAAAACAGTTCCATGGATTGTATGAGTAATAATTGTAAGGATGCCAAATACCAATAGATATACCTATCGAAGGCCTATTGTAATAATAGTTGCTACTGTAATATGGATCAAACTGATAGTCATAATAACTATCATAATATCCTCTCCATGGAGAATAGTTTCTAAAACGATAAATACGTGCAGAATAATTCTGGTCATAATCATAATATGAATCATCATCATATCTGTCTTGATTTCTACTCTCTCCATACAATTCCTGGGAGGTCACGTAATTTGGATTACGATCTTGTTTAACAGTACTATCCTGTTGAGCATATTGCTTTTGTTCTTGCTGTACAGGTTTCTGCTCTGTATATTGCACATATTTCACTTCTCTTGCTTTAGCCGAGGAGTTATAGACATCATCATTCTGATTATTTTGCTGAGCGAGCTTACTACTTGTACAGGAAACTATTAAAAATAAAAACCCTGCAGTAAACGAAAATATTAATCTTTTTGTCATGGCATTCAGTATTAGTTTAGCAAAACTCTTCATTTTTTAAATAGACAATAGATTTCTCTAAAGGTTTAATAAATATCTATTTTTAAATAGACGATAAAATTACTTTAATGGTTGCATCTCTACTAAAATTAGATTACATCATCTAGTTTTATAACTTTGTCGACTATATAAATTATAGATAAAATTACAAAATTCATTCCACATTAATAAAATGAGCAAGGGTTTAACGAGCAGAAACGAAGATTATTCACAATGGTATAATGAACTGGTAGCCAAAGCTGATATGGCAGAACATTCTGCTGTAAGAGGTTGTATGGTAATAAAGCCTTATGGGTATGCTATTTGGGAAAATATGCAGGCTGCTTTAGATAAAATGTTTAAGGATACAGGGCATAGCAATGCTTATTTTCCCTTGTTCATTCCAAAGTCATTTTTTTCAAAAGAGGCTTCTCACGTAGAAGGTTTTGCAACCGAATGTGCTGTTGTTACTCATTACCGTCTAAAAAATGATGGCAATGGGAATATAATTGTTGATGAAGAAGCTAAACTGGAAGAAGAATTAATTGTTCGGCCCACCTCGGAAACTATTATTTGGAATACATATAAAGGATGGATTCAATCTTACCGTGATTTGCCTTTATTAATAAACCAATGGGCCAACGTGGTACGTTGGGAAATGCGAACCAGGCTGTTTCTTCGAACTGCCGAATTTTTATGGCAGGAAGGTCATACTGCTCATGCAACTTCTCAAGAAGCCATTGAAGAAACAGAACGAATGCTTGAAGTATATGCAGATTTTGCAGAAAATTGGATGGCTGTTCCAGTTATACGCGGACGGAAAACGGCTACTGAACGTTTTGCAGGTGCTTTAGATACCTATTGTATTGAAGCTTTAATGCAGGACGGTAAAGCACTTCAGGCCGGTACATCCCATTTTCTTGGACAAAATTTTGCGAAAGCCTTTGATGTAAAATTTACGAATAAAGAAGGAAAACTGGATTATGTTTGGGCAACTTCCTGGGGAGTTTCTACCCGGTTAATAGGTGCTTTAATTATGGCTCATTCTGATGATTTTGGCTTGATTCTTCCTCCTAAATTAGCGCCTATTCAGGTGGTAATTGTTCCAATTTATAGATCGGATGAAGAATTAGATAAAATATCTGAAGTAGCCAATGGGCTGGTAAAGCAGCTTAAACTGAAAAATATATCGGTTAAATTTGATGATAGAGACACTCAACGACCTGGTTTTAAATTCGCCGAATACGAGATGAAAGGTGTGCCTGTTCGTTTAGCAATTGGTGGCCGCGATCTTGAAAATGGCACAATAGAAATCGCCCGAAGAGATACCAGAGAAAAACAAACCATCTCCAGAGAGAATTTGGACACGTATATTGGAAATTTGCTGACAGATATTCAACAATCAATCTATAATAAGGCTTTAAAGTTTAGGGAAGAAAGTACACATGAAGTAAATTCTTACGATGAATTTAAGCATATTTTAGATGAAAAACCAGGTTTCATCTCAGCACATTGGGATGGAACTCCGGAAACCGAAAAGCAAATTAAAGAAGAAACGAAAGCAACCATACGCTGTATCCCATTAAATAATAAACAAGAACAGGGAAAGTGTATAGTTACAGGAAAGCCATCCACGCAACGGGTTTTATTCGCCAGAGCTTACTAGGTAAAAGTTTGTTTTAGCATTTCCAAATAGAATCTACGAACCATTTTTTGCTATCAAAGAAATGAGTAATTGGTGTGAAGCCTATTTTTTGTGCTAATTCCAGAGTTTGTTGTAAGGTGTATTTTTGGGATATTTCCATGTAAATACATTCGTTTTCTGCAAAATTGATATACTTGTCAGCCTGTGCAATATAAACCTGTTGATCCTCAGTACTTACTAAATAGCTTTTACAGGCACCTGTCTGAGGATCATAGGTTGGATAATGCTGAAAATTAGCCAGGTTAAAGTCTGCGTCTAATTCCGTATTGATTCTGTTCAATAAATTGAGATTGAAATCACGGGTAAAACCTTGCTTATCATTATAAGCGTCTAAAATCACTTTAGGATTCTTTTTGAGATCAAAACCAATAAACAATAGATCTCCTGGCAATAAATGTTCTTTTAACTTCAAACAGAAACGTTCTGCATCTGCCGGAAACATGTTTCCGATATTAGACCCCAGAAAAAGAACAACTTTATTTTTGTTTGATATAGAATTTGCCCTTGTGAGCATTTCAAAATACTCGCCATTAAGGCCCTGAATATTTAAGCCGGGCAAACGATCAGGTAATTGATTTGATAATGTAGTTATTACATTTTTGGATATATCGATAGGGAAATAAGTAAAAGGATTGTTTTTTTGAAGCAGGTTATGAAGTAAATGAGATGACTTCAGTGCATCACCTGCTCCAAGCTCAATAAGATCAAAACTGTTGAAATGCCCTTGAATTTCTGCTACTATCTGATCTGTTTGCTGTGAAAGTATTTCTAATTCACAGTTGGTAGGATAATATTCCGGGGAATGCATAATCTGCTGAAAAAGCTTATCGCCCGCGACATCATAAAAATATTTTGAATCCAGATATTTAGCTGTAGCGGTTAAACCGCAAAAGATATCCTCACAAAAAATAGATAATTTGTTTTTGGTCTCTGAAGATTTAGTAATATCCGGATAGTTGTTCATTCTATTTTATTTTGCTAATCTTATGCCAGTGTATTGCCAGCGTAGATGCGGATGGAAGAAATTTCTGTACGTATTGCGGCTATGGTTTGGTGATGTAACTTCTGAAGCTCCTCTTAAAACCATTTGGTTAATCATAAACTTTCCGTTATACTCACCAATTGCACCTTCTGCTTTTTTAAATCCCGGATAGGGCAAGTATGCACTTTCTGTCCATTCCCATCGTTTCCCCCAATTAAATTGATTTGAGGCAACTTCCCATTCAAATTCAGTGGGTAAACGCATTCCTTTCCATGATGCAAAAGCTGCCGCTTCATAAAAAGAAATATGGCACAGAGTTTCGTTTTTATCTAATTTTTTTAAACCAGCAAGAGTATAACAGAACCATTCATCATCAATTAAATGCCAATACATAGGTGATCGTATTTGATTGGCATTTATCCAATCCCAGGCTTCAGCATGCCAAAACTTAAAATTCTGATAAGCCTCGCTGTTCAAAAAATCTAAATACTCACCATTGGTAATTAAGGTATTACTTATTGAATAAGCATTTAAATATACCTTATGCCTGTTTAATTCATTGTCAAAGCAAAATTGGTCTCCATTATAACCAATTTCATAAGTGCCTTCCGGGATTTGAATAAACTTGCCTGGTAAATTACCGGTTTTGCTTAATTCTTTATTTAAGTACTCAGGGAAAAGAGGATTATGTCCTAAGATATATTTAATATCTGTACACAAAAGCTCCTGGTGTTGTTGTTCATGATTTAAACCAAGTATCATGATCTGCTTTTGTTCTTCATTTATGTCTTCTTCAAGGAAGCGAGTCATGGCTTTATCTACATAATCGCGGTAGTGATAAACATCTTCTACACTTGGTCTGCTTAAATTCCCACGATCTGTGCGAATAACACGAGCACCAATGGTTTCGTAATAGCTGTTAAATACATAATTATAATCGGCATTAAATTCCTTATAACCTATAGCAAAAGGTTTCAAAATAAATGTTTCAAAAAACCAGGTTGTATGCCCTAAATGCCATTTTGGAGGACTTACATCAACCACGGGCTGAACCACATAATCTTCAGTTTGCAGCGGTTCGCAAATTTGTTCAGACCGTTTTCTAATATCCTGATAAGAGTTTAGAAGCATATATTTATTTTTCTTTCAAAGGATGTTAAATTTAGTACTAAAACGCCTTATCAACAAAATTATAAACCTTATTTGTTCTATAAAGGTTATGGTCAAATTGTTTTTATATAGAATATTTCTCAATCATTTCCGGCTCAACATTTATGCCCTTGCCTGTTTTAATATCAATCATAACATAATCAAACCAGCCATCACAAGCAACTTTGTTTGATTTTTTAATCTTAATTTCAAACTTCACTCGGCAACCTTTAGAATTTATGGTTTCAATGCCAGTTTCTACGGTAAAGATATCGCTTAAAGCTAATGGACGTTTATAATCTACAAAAGCGGTACGCACCACCCATCCGTAACCTTGCGCTAAAAACTCTTCCATGGGCATTTTATAATACGTTTCCATCTGTTCATAGCGGGCAGCTAATACATAATCAAAATAAGTGCTGTTATGTACATGGTTAAACATATCAATATCATCCGGCCTGACCTTAAATTCACTGATAAAACTGCTGTACGAGGCTAAAGGTTGTTCCATAAGTAACAAATATGAGAATAATGCCTGTAAGTTTAAATCTGAAACCAGCATATTTATAGTATGCTTGTATAAATCAATCGCGAATCCTATATTTGCAGCTAATTGTTCAATTATTAACCGCTTTAATATTATTCAGGTAATGTATTTAAGTAACGAATTCAAGGCAGAAATTTTTGCCAAACATGGTAAAGGCGCAACCGATACAGGTTCTGCTGAAGGTCAGGTAGCATTGTTTACCGCTCGTATTGCTCATTTAACTGGGCATTTGAAGAAAAACAAGAAAGATTTTTCTACTCAACTTTCTCTTCAAAAATTAGTTGGTAAACGTCGTGCATTGTTAGCATACTTGTATAAAAAAGATATTAGCAGATATCGTGCTATCATAAAAGCATTAGAGTTAAGAGAGATCATCAAATAAATCTTAGCAAAAAATTGCAAAGCCATCTTTTAGGGATGGCTTTTTACTTTAAAAAAAATCAAATCGTCAACATAAAAAAAGATGTGTTCAAAAGAGGAAAAACACATCGCAATTAAAAACAAATGAGTTATAACGCAATTAAAAAAACATTCGATCTGGGCGATGGCCGTATGATCGAAATTGAAACAGGAAAATTAGCTAAACAAGCTGATGGATCTGTAGTAGTAAAAATGGGAGATACTATGTTGTTAGCAACAGTGGTTTCTACTGTTGGAGCTAAAACAGGAGTAGATTTTTTACCCTTATCTGTAGATTATCAGGAAAAATATGCTTCTACAGGACGCATTCCTGGAGGATTTTTGCGTCGCGAAGCCAGATTATCTGATTATGAGGTTTTAATATCACGTTTAGTAGATCGTGCTTTACGCCCCATGTTTCCGGAAGATTATCATTCAGATACACAGGTAATGATCTCTTTGATCTCTGCCGATAAAAATATAATGCCTGATTGTTTGGCCGGATTAGCAGCATCTGCAGCTATTGCAGTTTCTGATATCCCGTTTAACGGACCAATTTCTGAAGTTCGTGTAGCTAAAATTGACGGTAAATTAGTGATCAATCCTTATTTGAGTGATCTTCAACGTGCTACTTTAGAGTTTTTAGTAGCCGGAACAGAGAAAGATATTGTAATGGTTGAAGGTGAAGCTGATGAAATTTCTGAAACCGAAATGGTGGAAGCTATTGAATTTGCACACAAAGCAATTGTTATTCAGGTTAAAGCGCAAAAAGAACTTGCCGAAATGGTTGGTAAAACTAAAAAACGTGAATATAGTCATGAATCTCATGATCCTGAGTTAAGAGAAAAAGTATTTGCGGCAACGTATGATAAAGTTTATGCCATAGCAAAATCACAATCTGCCAAGCATGAACGCGGTCAGAAATTTGGTGAAATTTTAATGGATTTCATTGCAACTCTGGGCGAAAATTTAGATGATACTACTGGCTTCTTAGCTAAAAAGTATTTTCACGATGTTCAGTATGATGCTATTCGTAATTTGATTTTAGATGAGGGCATTCGTTTAGACGGACGTAACGCACGTACTGTTCGCCCGATTTGGAGTGAGATTGGTTATTTACCATCTGCCCACGGTTCTGCAGTATTTACACGTGGAGAAACTCAATCATTAACTACCGTTACGTTGGGTGCAAAATCTGACGAACAAATGATTGATGGAGCTTTCTTTAATGGATACCAAAAATTCTTATTACACTATAATTTTCCTGGTTTTTCAACTGGTGAGGTTCGTCCGAATCGTGGTGCTGGCCGTCGTGAAATTGGACATGGTAATTTGGCTATGCGCTCTTTAAAAAAGGTTTTGCCTGGCGATGAAAATCCATATACCATTCGTATAGTTTCTGATATTTTAGAATCTAATGGTTCTTCATCTATGGCCACAGTTTGTGCTGGTACATTAGCTTTAATGGATGCTGGTATTAAAATTAAAGCCCCTGTTTCTGGTATCGCAATGGGTTTAATTACGGATGAAAAAACAGGTAAATACGCTATTTTAAGTGATATTTTAGGTGATGAAGATCATTTAGGAGACATGGATTTTAAAGTTACGGGTACTGAAAAGGGAATTGTAGCTTGCCAAATGGACTTAAAAATAAATGGTTTAAAGTGGGAAGTATTAACTGCCGCTTTAGAGCAAGCTAACGAGGCTCGTCTTCATATCTTAAGTGAAATGAAGAAAACCATTGCTGCACCACGTGAGGATTACAAACCACATGCACCACGTATTGTAACCTTGAAAATTGATAAAGAATATATCGGAGCAATCATTGGCCCCGGAGGAAAAATTATCCAGGAAATGCAACGTGAAACAGGTGCAACAATTGCTATTGAAGAAAAAGATAATCAGGGTATCATTCAAATCTTTGCTGATAATAAAGAAGCAATTGATGCTGCTGTTAGTCGTATAAAAGCGATTGCATCCAAACCAGAAGTTGGTGAAGTATATGAAGGTAAAGTGAAAACGATTATGCCTTTTGGTGCCTTTGTTGAAATTATGCCTGGTAAGGATGGTCTATTGCACATCTCTGAAATTGACTGGAAACGCTATGAAACAATGGATGGCGTTTTAAATGTGGGTGATATTGTTCAGGTAAAATTACTTGAAGTGGATAAACAGGGTAAATTAAAGCTTTCCCGTAAGGCATTATTACCTCGTCCACCACGTCCGGAAGATGAGAAAAAAGCTGAAGCTTCAAATTAATAACCCTATTAAAGTTAAGCCTGCTCTACAGAAATGTAGGGCAGGCTTTTGTTTTAAATCAATTTTTGGTAAATTGCATCTCTATAATTAAGGTTTAACCTGATGGAAAAGCAACAAAAAAATATTCTTAAAGAACCCACTCCAAACTATGAAAAAGCCGAAGACGATCTTTTAAAAAATGGCTTAAATAGATCATACACCGAGCGATTTTTAATGATGACTACTCTCATGAAACGAAATATTATGTTTAGTAAGGCAATCATCAAACATAAACCTCTTTCATCCTCCAAAGAGTAATTATGGATGTTTTTGACGAAGAATTGCTTCGTTTTTGGAAAATATGTAGCGATATTCAGCTAAAGTATATTATGATTGGAGGTGTGGCAACAAACTTACATGGCTACAATCGTTCTACTGAAGATATTGATATTTGGATAGAAGATACAGAAGGCAATCGGTTAAAATTGAGAAAAGTTTTCAAAGAATATGGTTGGGGAGATTTTGAATCTTTTAAAAAGATGCAATTTATTCCAGGATGGACTTATTTTCATTTAAACAATGGTATTCGGTTGGATGTAATGACTTCAGTTAAAGGGTTAGAAGAACGTGAATTTGATTATTATTTAAATCTCTCATCAATAGCTACCATTTTTGATGTGGATGTTCCTTTTCTTCATTTAAATCATTTATTAGATTCGAAAAAAGCAGCTAACCGATCGAAAGATCAGGTAGATATTATTGAGTTGGAAAAGATCAAGAAGATTATAGAAAATGAGAAGGACTAATTCTCATCGTAAATCTTAATTCAAAACCTTAAATTTGAACCATGAATCATTTTATTGCTCCATCCATTTTATCTGCAGATTTCGCCAATTTACAAAATGATATCGAAATGATCAATCGCAGTGAGGCAGATTGGTTTCATGTTGATATTATGGATGGTGTTTTTGTTCCGAATATATCTTTTGGATTCCCGGTTTTAACTGCAATTAAAAAACATGCTAAAAAGCCCTTGGATGTGCATTTGATGATTATTGATCCCGATAGGTATTTGGAACAATTTCAAAAAGCCGGAGCAGATAATATTACCGTGCATTATGAAGCCTGTACTCATTTACACCGAACCATCCATGCTATAAAAGATTTAGGATGTAAAGCAGGCGTGGCTTTAAATCCGCATACACCAATTAGCGTTTTAGAAGATATTATTGAAGACATAGATTTAGTTTGCCTGATGTCTGTAAATCCAGGATTTGGCGGACAAACATTTATAGAAAATACATATAAAAAAATACGTTCTTTAAAATTACTTGTTATCAATCGGAATGAAGGTTTATTAATAGAAGTTGATGGAGGAGTAGGAAATGCAAATGCTTTAGCTTTACTTAAAGCCGGAGCAAATGTTTTAGTTGCCGGAAATGCAGTATTTGCCGCAAAAGATCCTGAACAAGCAATTGCTGATTTGAAAAAAATTACACCCGATTTGTTAAGAGCCTAATCTGAAAACCTTCGATTACATTTATTCTTTTGCATTTCATTCTACTCGTAATAGTAAGATGAGTAAGCTTTTAATAAAGAGTTTGTTGTTATTAATCCTGATAAGTTTTACAGACAATTTATTTGCACAGAGCAATATAACTTTTGTAAATGGTATAGTAAAATCAGAAACCGGAGAAATTTTAAGTGGCGTTAACATCCGATTAAAAAGTACACAAAATATAACCCAAACAGATAAAAATGGATTTTACAGCTTGCGGGTTTTATCTCAACATGTAACTCTTATTTACTCAAGGGTTGGGTATAAAAGCTTAACTCTTGAACTTGGTTTATTAAAAGGCCAAACCAATAAACAGGATGTAACACTAATAGCAGAACTTCGAACTCTTGATGAAGTAAAAATAAAAGGAACTGAAAATAAAACAAATAGTACTTTTATTAATCCCGTAAAGCTTCAATCTTTACCTTCCGTTACCGGGAATTTTGAATCTATTTTGAAAACATTGCCTGGTGTTTCTACAAACAATGAACTGAGTTCGCAATATTCTGTTCGTGGTGGCAATTTTGATGAAAATTTGGTTTATGTAAATGATGTAGAAATTTATCGTCCGCTATTAGTGCGTAACGGGCAACAGGAGGGACTCAGTTTCATAAATTCGGAACTTGCCGGACAAGTGAAATTTTCTGCAGGTGGATTTGAAGCACGTTATGGTGATAAACTATCATCCGTACTGGATGTAAAATATGCTAAGCCAGATACTTTTTCTTTAGCAGCTTCGGCTGGTTTATTAGGCACTTCACTCACTATTAAAGCCCCTTTTAAAAACAGCTATATACTTACCGGCATTCGTTATAAAAAAAATCAAAACATATTAAATACGCAGGAAGTAGCAGGAAATTATCAACCTGATTTTTCTGATTATCAAATCCTTTATAATAAAGATCTCAATCATAAACTTAGTTTTTCCATTTTCGGAGACTACAATCTGAGTAAATTTAATCTTATTCCAAAAAGCAGGGAAACGATATTTGGAACTTCTGATGAGGTATTGCGTTTGCAGGTAGAATATGAAGGGAAGGAGGCAGATCGATATGAAACATCTATGGGTGCGTTTACCATGGTTTATAAACCTTCTAGCACATTGAATTTCAAGTGGATTAATTCAGCTTTTCATATCACAGAAAAAGAAGATTTTGATATTGATGGCCAATACATATTTGATGAACTTGAAACCAGCCTTGGTGACCTTAACTTTGGAAAGGTAAGAGCCAGTAGGGGAATTGGATCTAATTTAGATTATGCCCGTAATAAACTTCAATCAATAATATACAGTACAGAATTTCGGGTTTATAAACAATTTTCAAAATCGTATTTCGAGTCTGGTGTACGTTTGCAACGTGACCAAGTAAAGGATAATCTAAATGAATTTACGGTTATTGATTCTGCCGGATATACATTGCCAAACAATTTCGGCCCTTTATTATTAACAGATGTTGTAAACGCACAAAATACTGTTAATACGAATCGGATAAGTGGATTTTTGCAAAATACATTTAATTTATCTTTTGATTTTACTCTTGCTGTAGGCATACGTGGCTACTATAACTCATACACTCATGAAACGTTGATAAGTCCACGTATATCATTAGCTTATCAACCTAAAACCATTAATGATTTATTATTACGTCTTTCCACAGGAATATATGATCAGCAACCCTCTTATCGGGAACTTCGTAATTTCGATGGCTCATTAAATACGAATATAAAATCTCAGCGCTCTGTTCATTTCCTTACGGGAGCTGATTATAGTTTTAGAGGTTTCGGCACAAATGTAAAATTCACTTCAGAGTTATATTATAAATTATTAAACAGACTTACTCCTTATACCATTGAAAACCTGCGTATCCGCTATTTTGCAGACCAACAATCTAAAGGATATGCAGCCGGTGCAGATTTTAGCCTGAGTGGTGAATTTGTGAAAGACCTCGAATCATCATTCCGTTTATCCTTCATGAAATCTGAAGAAGATATTAAGGGTGATTATGATCCGATAAAAAAAATGGAGCCTGGTTATTTAAAACGTCCTACAGATCAGCTGGTTAACTTTTCGATTTTTTTCCAGGATCGCTTACTTAAAATCCCAACCTATAAAGTTCATTTAAACCTGCTTTACGGAACTGCTCTACCCACAGGACCACCGCAAGCTCAACGCTATCAGGATGTTTTTAAAATACCAGCTTACAGACGTGTAGATATCGGTTTTTCAAAAGATTTTGTAGATCCCGAAAGTAAACACATACCTATATTTTTGAAGAAATATTTTCAATCGCTTATCGCTTATGCGGAAATTTTTAATTTGCTTGATATCAATAATACAGTTTCCTATCTCTGGATTAAAGATGTGACTAATCATCAGTATGCCATTCCCAATTTTTTAACTTCCAGACAGTTAAACGTGAAGATTATAGCAAGTCTGAGATACAAATAGAATACAAAACTAAATACATTGTAAGTTTTTGAAACTATACATTTATTACCTAATAATTCTGCTAATTTTGAACATAAATTTAAAATCATGATACATAATTTTGGAGCCGGGCCTTGCATATTGCCACAAGAAGTTTTTAAACAAGCCTCCCAGGCTGTACTGGAGTTTAATGGTACAGGCTTGTCTATTTTAGAAATTTCTCATCGTACACCAGAGTTTGAAGCCGTAGTTGACGAAACTGTGCGCTTGGTAAAAGAACTGTTAAATGTACCTGAAGGATATTCTGTTTTGTTACTTCAGGGAGGTGCCAGTTTGCAATTTTCAATGGTTCCTATGAATTTGTTAAATGAAGGACAACCTGCTGTTTATACCGATACCGGTGTTTGGGCCAGCAAAGCCATTAAAGAAGCTAAATTATTCGGAAATGTAAATGTGATTGCATCCTCAAAAGATAAAAATTACAATTTTATTCCTAAAGATTATCAGATTCCGAAGGATGCAGCATATTTTCATTGTACATCAAATAATACTATATATGGTACAGAAATGCACCAATTACCAAAATCTCCTATACCGGTTGTTTGTGATATGTCTTCAGATATTTTAAGTCGTGTAATTAATGTGGCCGATTATGATTTGATATATGCCGGCGCACAAAAAAATATGGGGCCTGCCGGAGTTACCTTAGTTATTGTTAAGGATGAAATATTGGGCAAAACAGATCGCAAAATACCATCTATGCTTGATTATAGAATTCATATTGAAGGAGGATCCATGTACAATACACCTCCGGTATTCGCCATTTATGTATCTATGCTTAATCTTCGCTGGTTGACTTCTAAAGGTGGTGTTGCAGAAATTGAGAAAGAAAATATTTCTAAAGCAGAAGCTTTATATAGGGAAATTGACAGAAATCCATTATTTAAAGGAACCTGTGCTGTTGAAGACCGTTCACGCATGAACATTTGTTTTGTAATGGAAGATCCCGAACTTGAAAAATCATTTTTAAAATTTGCCGAAGACCGGGATATTATCGGAATTAAAGGCCATCGTAGTGTAGGCGGTTTCCGTGCATCCATGTATAATGCCCTTCCCATAACCAGTGTCCATATGCTTATAGAGGCTATGCAGGATTTTGCAGAGAAGAATAAATTCTAATTTGAGGATAAAGAGATAAAGACTAAAGAAAAATGCAATAAATTTATTAGCTATCATCTATGAACCATAAACCATATCCAAAACCATGATCCGTATCCTCGCTAATGATGGCATTGACCCGATAGGAAAAAAACTTCTTGAAGATGCAGGTTTTGAAGTAGATACAACTTCTGTTCCGCAAGCCGGGTTAATTGGACGATTGAAAGATTACGATGCCATAACTGTCCGTAGTGCCACAACAGTTCGGAAAGAACTAATTGATGAATGTCCTAATATTAAACTCATTGGACGTGGAGGTGTTGGGATGGATAATATTGATGTGGATTATGCCAAAAGTAAAGGGATAGCCGTTGTAAACACACCAGCGGCTTCTTCGTTATCAGTTGCTGAATTAGTTTTTTCTCATTTATTTACAGGCGTTCGTTTTTTGTATGATGCTAATCGCAAAATGCCAACAGAAGGAGCTGAAAAATTTAACGACCTGAAAAAAGCTTATGCAAAAGGAGTGGAGCTTAGAGGCAAAAAGATAGGTATCATTGGCTTTGGACGGATTGGCCGTGAAACTGCTAAAATAGCTTTAGGCCTGGGGATGGAAGTTTTAGTTTTTGATCCTTATGGCGTTCCAGCCGAAATTGAATTAGAACTGGCTGGAAAAATTAGAGTAAAATGCCCGGTAAAAGCCGTAAGCATGGATGAACTGGTTAAAAACTCAGATTTTATAAGTCTGCATGTGCCTTTTGCCGAAAAACCGATTTTAGGAAAAGCAGAGTTTGATTTGATGAAAGTTGGAGTTGGTATTGTCAATTGTTCCCGTGGTGGTACTATTAATGAGAATGCACTATTGCAGGCATTAAACTCCGGTAAAGTTTCTTTTGCAGGATTAGATGTGTTTGATAATGAGCCTGTACCCAGACAAGATATTTTAAGTCACCCACGCATATCACTTACTCCACATATCGGGGCCTCTACAAACGAAGCACAGGAACGTATCGGAACGGAACTGGCTAATTTGATTATTGATTTTTTTAAGAAACTATAAAGTTGGGGGGTTGGAGGTTGTAAGTTGAAGTTTAGAGAATAAATTAAAAGGAAATAAATAGCAATATTTTTAATATTTTTACAAACTCTTATTAATGATATTCGAATCATCTAAAGGAATAGATTATATTAAAAAACGCTAATTCTACTAAATCAAAAATTTTACTTCTCATAATTTACCTTAAAAACATGAAAAAATTATTCGTATTACTTGTGATGGCAGGAGCTTTAAATGCCTGTAAAAAAGACAAACCTACTACAGTCTCAACTCCTCCAACACCTGTAACAGATATAGATGGCAATACCTATAAAACCGTAAAAATAGGCACGCAGGTTTGGATGGCTGAAAACCTGAGAACAACCCATTATCAAAATGGGGAAGCCATAACCCTTAAAAAAACTGATGCAGAATGGACTACTGCACCACTAAATGCAGGTTATTGCGACCCTATACCAGCTGGTATTGGTACGGAGTATGGTAAAATATATAATGGCTATGCCGCAATAGACCCTCGTAATATAGCGCCAAAAGGCTGGCGTGTACCCACACAGGCTGATGTGGACGTTTTAACAGCTTATCTTGGCGATAAGGGTAGCAACCCTTTAAGAGAAAAAGGCACTGCACATTGGGCCAGCCCAAATACTGGAGCTACCAATAGCACCGGTTTTACAGCATTTCCCTGTCCTTATCGTAATGATGTTAATGGTAATTTTAGTTTAAATGCATATGAGACTTTATGGTTATCTACTGTGCAGGGAAATAATGTTGGATTCATATATATTGATTTAACCCCCATTAGTGGAATACCTGCTCCAAAAGCATATGGATGTTCTGTACGTTGTATTAAACTTACGCCCTGAAAATGCAGTATACTGTCTTTAAAATGATAATAGCCTAGCTAATATGCATAGCTTTCCGTTCCGTTATCGCGAACCTAGAAGGTGAGTAAACTTATTTGTGCTATCCGCGTTAATTTATTCCATATACCAATAAGTTTTCTACTCCTTGTCACTCGTTGAAATGACATGATTTTTGTTTTATACAGTCTTATGAAACTTAATAGCTAATATTTATTAATTTAGCCATACTTGCTACATTTACAACTTTAATCTATGCCTAAAATCAAACCTTTTCGTGGAATCCGGCCGAATCCGGCATTTGTAGATCAGGTGGTTTTGCAGATTGAAAACCTGACTTTAGATGAGGCGAAGATTATTCGGCAGGAAAACCCCTATTCTTATATTAATATGCTGGTTCCCAAACTGGATAATATCTTCTTACGGGGTTCTAAAAAGGAACTTGCTTATAAAAAGATCAATGAAAATTTTGAAGAGTTCCTGGAAAAAGGTGTTCTAACCCGTGATGAAAAACCAGCTTTATATGTTTATCAAATTAGTCATCGAGGCATTCTTCAAACAGGCATCTGGACCGTTACGGCAATAGACGATTACCTGAACAATACTATAAAAAAGCATGAACTAACACGTGCCGACCGTGAGTTAGCGCTGATTGATTATTTACAGCAAACAGGTATCGATGCGAACCCTGTCTTAATTACTTATCCATCTGTTACTGATATTGAGCGGATCATATCTAAAACATGTAAAGCTGTTCCTGATTTAAAATTTAATAAGGAAAATGCAGAACATCAATTATGGAAGATAGATCATTTGGATGATGTTAATGCATTGCGTCGAGCCTTTGCAAATCTGCCGGTATCTTATATTGCTGATGGCCATCATCGTGCAGCAGCAGCTTCATTACTAGGAATAGAACGGCGTAAACAAAATTTAAAACATACAGGGGAGGAGGAATATAATTTCTTTACTTCGGTATATATGGCTACAGATCAATTGCGGATATTCGAATTTCATCGTCTTTTAAAAGATTTGAATGGCTTGTCAACAGCTGGTTTTCTGAGTAAAATAGAAACACACTTTGAGATCGAAGTTTTAAAAGATTCCAAAGTATTTAAACCCCAAAAATTGCACCAGTTTGGAATGTATCTGGATAAAACCTGGTATAAATTAACAGCAAAAGTGAAAACATATCAGCAGAATAACCCTGTAGCTGAGCTGGATGTAACTATTTTGCAGGAATATGTACTTTCGCCAATCATGGATATATCCGATCCGCGTATAGACGCCCGCTTAAGTTTTGTAGGTGGAGTAACCCCGGTTGAAGAACTGGTTAAACAAGTTGATGAAGGGAATTATGCGGTTGCTTTTACATTATTTCCCACTTCTATTGAACAATTAATCCGCGTAGCAGATGCCGGTGAAGTAATGCCTCCTAAATCTACCTGGTTTGAACCCAAATTTCAGGCTGGATTGATTATACATCAGGTAAATTAAAATCTATAATACAATTATTGAATTTTTTTTAATAGAAATTTACAAAAATGTGGATAGTTTTTGCATTTAGTTCTCCCTAGTAGCAGACCAAAATATATTTCCGTCTTCCTGCACAGTGCCATTTGTTAATTTACCACTATTGTTAAATTCACCTTGAAAAACTAAATGATTGCTAGGATCATCTAGATTAATAAGATTCATGGTTAAATGAGTATTATTTAAAGTATATGTACCCTTAAATTTGGCTGCTGCTGGAAACTCTGCATATAGAGTACCTCCTGGTTCAAGAATTAAATTAGCATAAAATGGACCAACGGGAGCGTTTGGATCTTTAGAATCATATTGCAAATTCCATACTCCCTCTATAGGATAAATTGGGGTAGCAACAACAGCTTCTTTTTTACAGGAAGAGGTAATCAATAATGCGCTACTAAATATATATGTGAAGATTAATAACTTAAATTTCATAGCTTTTGGTTTTATTAAAATTGAAAAATAATACTGTTAATTTATTCTATTGGCATTCCATGTACCGCCGTCTGTAGATGAACTTGCAGATCCCCAAGTACCACCTGTTAATGTACCGTCATTTTTAAAAGTCCCAACAAATGTATAAGTATTATTAGCATTAGAAATATCAGTGATTTTGGTGGTAAAAATATCCCCATTTAATGTATATGTGCCAGTATACCTGGTTGGATTTGCAGGATCATGAAACTCTACGTAAGTTGATTTATCTGATTTAATAGCAAATCTAGCATCCTGAGCACCTGTGAGACCGGAATATTTACCAACCCAAAGACCTGTAATAGGACGAACTGGAACAGCAACAACAGTAGTAGTTTTCTTACATGAAGTAACAAGTAATGCTGTGCTAGAAATTAATATAAAGACAAAAAGTTTTATTTTCATAATTTAACTTAATTTAGTAAATGCTTAAGCAAATTTAAGCTTTATAATTAAAAATATATGTATATAAAAGGCTAAAAGTTTTATATAAAAAATATTTACTCTAAAATTTTTAATAAAAAAGAGTTTTAAGTAATAAAAACTGCTATTTTACTTAAATCATTCGGATCGTACTTTACAGTTATTTGCTGCCCGGGTTGGTATTTACTTACATTTAATTCGCCTATTGCACATTTTGTTTTGCCCTGGAAAGCAGGCTTATCATCTGGCAATACTTCCAAATCCAATTCAACATAAGGGTTATTGCCATTTACATTTATTCCCAGCCAATTATATGTTTTTATAATAGCTCTGGCAGATGCCCCGGTATTTCTGATTTCATTTTGCTCCAGTTCCAGTTTATTTAACTCTTTTGTAATGGCATCCGTTTGAGCCTGGGTAGGTTTTGTAGGAGCGGGACTTTCTGCTTGTTTACTCATGTCAATAATTGCCTTTTTTTCATTATTAGGATCTATTTTTACAGGTATTACCATACCAGCTTGATATGCGTTTGGTTGTATGCGTGATACCATGGCAAGAACAGTGGTAGTGTAAGTTTGTCCCAAGGTATTTTTTATTTCCACAACTAACTTTACTTCCGGGTTTTGATTGATAGTAATCCCCGTATCCTGAACGGATTTAATGGTGGCTTTTGCAGGAATACCATTTTTTTCCAGGCGGCTTATTAATAAAGAGGGCCCAAGAAGAAATTTATATATAATAATAAAAGTTCCTCCAAAAATAAATAACAGCCCTGCGGCAATGTAAATACCTAAAGAGCCAATTTTTAATAAACTATTAATTGCAACTATGATACCTATAAAGCCTCCCAGAAATGCTATCCAGATACTTAAACCCATTTTCATAATCAAAAAATTAAAATATGTTAATAAAAATCTAAAGTAATACTTTTAATATTACCGTTTCTAACTTTTGAATTACCATTTCTGACTTCAGGTTTGCATTTTCTAGCTTTCGGATTGCCAATTCTAGGTTTGGATTTGCTAATTCTGGCTCCTAGATTGCTATTACTGACTTCCAATTTCCAACCTGAATAGCTACTTTTGCCCCTCATACTAATTGTACATGACACAGAAAGTTAATATTGGTTTGGTACAAATGAGTTGTACTGATGATAAAGGCAAGAATTTAGAAAAAGCAATTGCTAAAATAAAGTCTGCGGCTGCAAAGGGAGCGCAGATCATTTGTCTGCAGGAACTATTCACTTCTTTATACTTCTGTGATGTGGAAGATTATGATCACTTTTTATTAGCGGAAAGCATTCCAGGTCCATCTTCTAATCATTTAAGCGAACTGGCAAAGGAATTAAATGTGGTGATCATTGCTTCTTTATTTGAAAAAAGAACTCAGGGAATTTACCATAATACTACTGCTGTTTTAGATGCTGACGGAACTTATTTAGGAAAATACAGAAAGATGCATATTCCGGATGACCCCGGATTTTATGAAAAATTTTACTTTACCCCTGGTGATTTGGGATATAAAGTTTTTAAAACAAAATTCGCTACCATCGGAGTTTTAATTTGCTGGGATCAGTGGTATCCAGAAGCTGCCCGTATTACTTCTTTGATGGGTGCAGAAATATTATTTTATCCAACAGCAATTGGCTGGGCACATACCCAAAACGAAACCACTAATACGGAGCAATATAATGCCTGGCAAACTATTCAGCGTAGTCATGCTATAGCAAACGGGGTTCATGTGGTAAGCGTTAATCGTGTTGGAAATGAAGCCGGAGTAAATTTTTGGGGTGGGTCATTTATATCTAATCCATTCGGAACGATTTTGCATCAGGCCTCACATAAAGAAGAAGAGGTAATAGTTCAGGAAATTGATCTCGCAAAAACAGATAGTTATCGTACACACTGGCCCTTTTTACGCGATAGAAGAATAGATTCTTACCAGCCAATTACTAAAAGATATTTGGATGAGGAGTAGTTTAAAAGATTAATGACTATGATTAAAACCTCAAATGCTTCCGAGCTCCCAGACTTAAAAACTCCAAAACAATTAGGTTATCGTTTCCCCGCAGAATGGGAAAAACACGAAGCTACTTGGTTGAGCTGGCCACATAAAGAAGAAAGCTGGCCTGGCAAAATTAATATGATTTATAAGCCGTATTGTGAGTTTATAAAGCTATTGACTGAAAGTGAAAAAATACGAATTAATGTTGCAGATGAAACGCTAAAACATTTTGCGATAGAGCATCTACAAAATGCAGAAGTAAATTTAAATCAGGTTGAATTTTATTTTCATCCTACCAATGATGCTTGGTGCCGTGATCATGGTCCGGCATTTTTAATTAACCCAAATGCAGAGTACAAAAAAGTGATTGTAGATTGGGGCTTTAATGCATGGGGAAGTAAATATCCTCCGTTTGATTTAGATGACGTAATTCCTACGTTGATTGGTAAAGAATTTAATATTCCTGTGTTTCACCCGGGCATTATTATGGAAGGAGGCTCGGTTGAATTTAACGGGAAGGGTACGGTATTAACATCAACCTGTTGTTTACTGAATGAAAATCGAAATCCGCATTTGAACCAGCAGCAAATTGAAAAGTATCTGTCAGATTATTACGGCGTTGAGCAGATTTTATGGATTGATGAAGGAATTATTGGTGATGATACAGACGGACATATTGATGATACGATTCGTTTTGTAAATGAAGACACTGTTTTAACCGTTGTTGAAACTGATGTGAAGGATGATAATTACAAATTGCTTCAAACAAACCTAAAAGCATTAAGCAAAATGAGATTATTGAGCGGCAAACAACTAAATGTAATTGAACTCCCAATGCCTGACGCAGTTGTGTATGATGGTATCCGCTTACCTGCATCCTATGCTAATTTTTACATTAGCAATAAACATGTGAGCGTGCCCACATACCGTTGTGATAAAGATGATATTGCTTTGGATATCATTTCTCAAAGTTTTAAAAGTAGGGAAGTAGTGGGTATTGATTCAACCGATATTATTTGGGGTTTGGGAAGTTTTCATTGTTTAAGTCAGCAGGAGCCGGCTGTTTAGTTTAGGAAGTTTATTCTGTTTGTACAAATATTTATACATGTACTCTCTCAAGTGTATATCATTCCAATTTTAGCATTTAGGCTTCCACTTATTTAATCTTTATTTCCAGTTTTAACATCTATCTGTCCACTTATTCAATTTTTATTTCCAATTTTAACATCTTGCATTCCACTTATTCAATCTTTCTTTCCATTTTTAAAATCTGTCATTCCACTTATTTAATCTTTTTTTCCAATTTTAACATCTTGCATTCCACTTATTCAATCTTCCTTTCCAGTTTTAATATCTTTCATTCCACTTATTTAATCTTCCCTTTCTTAAACCACCTCTGCCACCACAAATGTACTTCCACCCACAAAGATTAAGTCATTTTTTGCTGCCTGTTTTTTTGCTGCTTTTAATGCCAGTTGAATAGTGCCATAACTTTCTCCCTCAAGTTTAAATGCCAGAGCTTCTGTTTTTAGTTCATTTGCAGATTTAGCTCTGGGAATATCCGGCTGACAGAAATAATATTGGGCGTTTTGAGGTAATAAACTCAGAATTTTAGAAATATCTTTATCTTTTACCATACCCATTACGATGTGAAGATTTTTATGCGGAGTAGCTTCAATATTTTTTAAAACTTCGCGTATTCCATCTTCATTGTGACCGGTATCACAAATAACCAATGGCTTTATACTTAGAGTTTGCCAGCGACCCATTAAGCCTGTAAGGTTTTTAACTTGTTTTAAAGCAGTTTTAATATGCTCATCCGTGATATTAAATCCCTGCTTGCATAATTCATCAACCGCAGTTAGTACTGTTGCCAGATTTTTTAACTGGTAGGAGCCGGTAAGGTCGAGTTTAAGTTTATGAAGTCCGGAAGTCCGAAAGTCCGAAAGTCTGGAAGTTAATGAGTTGGAACGTTGAAAAATTGGAACGTTGGAATGTTGTTGAGTTGTTGAGTTGTTGAGTTGTTGAGTCGTGTTAGGCTTAATGATTACTTCTAAAAACTCTAAACTTTCTGACTTTTCGGTCTTTCCCGACTTCCCGACTTCCCGACTTCCCGACTTTTCAATTACCCATTCCTCATTGGAAAAACGGATTTGAGAATGAGCTTCATTTGATTTTTGAACAAATATATCACTTACTTCATCCTGTTTCTGGCCAATTATAACAGGTGTTTGGGACTTAATGATGCCGGCTTTTTCTGTAGCTATTTCCCAAAGTGTATCGCCTAAAATATTCATGTGATCATAGCTAATGTTGGTGATTACAGACAGAAGGGGAGAAATAATATTAGTAGAATCCAACCTTCCGCCTAAGCCTACTTCAATAACTGCGATGTCAACTTTCTGATTAGCAAAATGATTAAATGCCATCGCTACAGTTGCTTCAAAAAAAGAAGGCTCAATAGTTTCAATGTCCATTTTATGATCGCTTACAAACTGTATCACTTCTTCTTCGCTGATCATTTCTCCATTTATACGAATACGCTCACGAAAGTCTTTTAAATGGGGGGAAGTGTACAAGCCGGTTTTGTAACCTGCAATTTGTAATATCGCGGCAAGCATGTGGGATGTAGAACCCTTGCCATTTGTGCCTCCCACATGGATGCTTTTAAATTTTTGATGTGGATTATGCAGAATACGGCAAAGCTCTATGGTATTGCTTAAATCTGCTTTATACGCCGCACTGCCTACCCGTGTAAACATGGGCAGACGGGAATAAAGATAATCGAGGGTTTGCCGATAGTTCATTAAAATAGCTTGATATTAAGCCCTAACTAACTTTAAACTTGAAAACAACTTTACCGGTTTGAATTTCTTCGCCCTTTTCTGTTTGATTTAAATGAGATCTTCTAACAGCTTCTTCACATTTATGACGCAGGTTAAGATCGCTGATTGTAGTTCCTTTTCCGGCTCTGGCATCTAAAATATTACCGGATTTATCCACTTTTATCTCCACGACCACTATTCCAGTTATTTGGCTGCTATCTTCAATTTTAGGAATTGAAAGAAACTTCCTGAAAGGCAAATTTAAACTTCCATTACCAGAGCCTCCTTCTCCATAATCCGGCGATAAAGGATCTCCATCTCTACTTCCCTGGTTTCCGGGCATACTTCCTGTTCCATCACCCTTACCTGTTCCGTCATTTTTTTTGCCTTTGTATAATGCATTTGCATTTGTAACCGGCCTGCTATTTTTATTTGTGGGACTTATTGATGGATCAGTTGTGGAATTTTTGTCATTTGTGACTACACTTGGAGCATCTTCCGCATCCTGGGTTACAACTGCTTTATCGCTGGTTTCTGCAGATGGATCTTTTATAGCTGTGTTAACTACTTTATCTGGCAATGCTTTATTTGCATTTGGATCTGCAGAAGGTTCTTCTGTGCTCAGGTAATCTTCGCCCATACCAGAATCGGCTGTGCCATAATTTACAATAATACCTCCGGTTCCAACATCCTCCTGTTTAAATGGCATCCCTATCACAATAAAGTAACTAATAAGCAATAGAATCCCGATCATTAGGGAGGAAACTATGAGTGCTTTAGGATAATTATTTTCTTGTTGATATTGCATATTCTTAATTCCCGTAAGGAACTATTTTAAAAACATTATTTTATGCTTTTGGTTCTGTAGCAAGCACGAGTTTAATTTTTAATTTATTGGCTACATCTAATACCTTAACCACATCTTCAATGGCAACGGTACGGTCTACATAAAGAACGATAGTTATTTCTTTAGCTTCTTTCATGTAAGTTTCTATACGAGCCTGCAATTCTTCAACAGGTACCGGTTTTTTCTCTATGGAATATTCTAAATCTTTAGTGATAGATACCACTATCGTTTTTTTAGAAACGGATTGTCCGGAATCTGATCGTGGCAACAACAGTTTAACCACGTTAGGATTAGTAATTGTTGAGGCAATAAGAAAAAATAACATCAGGAAAAACATGATGTCATTCATGGCCGAAGTGTGAACCTCTGCGGTTGCTCGTTTTCTTCCTCTTAAATTCATCTTCCGGGCTCTTCTAACAGATCAATAAACTCAATAGCATCTGTTTCCATCTTTAAAATAATACGATCAACCATAATATTTAAAATATGATAACCTACATAGGTTATAATACCAATAATTAAACCGCTTGCGGAAGTAATCATTTTAACATATAAACCGCCGGCAATAATACCCATACTAATATTATCTGTTAAAGAGATATTATAAAAAATCTGGATCACACCGGCAATTGTCCCAACGAAACCAACCATGGGTGCAATACCGGCAATAATTCCGAGTATGCTGATATTCTTTTCAAGCTTAGAAACTTCCAGTTTGCCAATATTCTCAATAGCACCTTCAATATCTTTTACCGGGCGACCAATACGCAGCAATCCTTTTTGCAGCATACGGCCTAAAGGTGTGTTGCTATTTTTACAAATAGCTATAGCCGAATCCAGTTTACCTGTAATAATGCTTTGCTTTACCTGTTGCATTAAATTAGATTCATCACGTGAGGCTCTGCGGATAGTTAAATACCGCTCAATGAAAATAACGAGGCCTAAAAAAGCTAGAATAAGGAGCGGAACCATAACCCATCCGCCTTTAAAAAGCAAATCAATAAATCGTAACTGCTGCGTTTTTTGTACGGCTTGTGTAACAGCAACCGCTGTATCTGTCGTCATTGAGTCGACCTGAAGTAATAGCATCATTCTAATTGGTTTTCTTTGGTTTAACCCTGGCAATCCAGGCTTCTTGGTTTATATCTTTTTTTATACGTATTAACTCTTTATCGGCTGAGATTCTATCATTAAAGGTCCCCAGGCTGATTTTTATCATTGGCCCCGGCATTTCATCTGCAATTTTTGCTTCTATACCCTTCAGTTTCATAGATTTTATATAATCATCTGCCTCTGTTCTACTATTGAAAGCAGCGCCAATAATTTCAAATCGTAATCCTCCAGGTTTATTAGGTACAGCTTTTTTTGTACTAACTTCAATTGTATCCCTTGGTTTTTCTACATCAAACCCTTGTTTTTTTAATGCGGCATAAATAGTATCGGCCTTAGCCATAGAATCTGCAAAACTTTTGGGTCCTTCTTTTTTTACTGGTATAATCGTTGATTTTTGCTTAACGGTTGTATCAGATTTTAACAATAGGTTAAACGCTTTAGGATAAAAAAAGTATACCACTCCAGTTATTAAAATAAGGACTGCAAATACGATAGCTATTTTAGATATAAAACCCATCTTCCGGGGTTCATCCTGTTCTGTTTCATCCTCAAATAGCGTATCACTATTTTCATCAGGAATTTCAATCTTTTCTGTAGAATAAATTATAGGCTTCTCTATTTTTACAACTTCCCTTTTTTGCTCTGCTATTGGTTTTAATCCATAAAAATCATTCTGCTCATTAAAAGATTCGTATGATTTAAATTTAAAAAATTGATCTTTTTTCTGCAAAGTACCGAGTGGCATGATATCGGCATATTGAGATGTTTCCAATAAATTGTGAATAGTGGAAACGAAGTTCTCAATAAAATAATCCGCGGAAGCGGTTAATATATTCTTTTTAAAACTGATGTATTCTGCCAAAATGGGATTACTCCCAACGTTTGCTTTAAATTCCAAACGTTGGGATGGGGGGTAAAAAACATCTTTGTCCTGATCATGGAACCCCGCCATCCCGAGCTTTGAAAATGTGCCTAATCCGGGTACATTAACCTCATTATGCTGTTGCAATAATTCTGCAATATAAAAGGCAATATCCATTCAGGTAAAGTTAATTTTTAATTCTATATAGACAAAAAGAAACCATTAGAACGAGAAATTGAAACCACCTAATACATTTAACCCTAATTTTGGATAATACAAGTAGTGTTGGTATTTATCGCCCAAAATATTATTAACACGCAGGTATAAGCCTAATTTTTCATTGAATTTATATTCTGCTCCGGCGCTAAAATCAACATAGCTTTTTACTGTTACAATTTGTTGCTGTTGTTGCAGATTAAAAGTTTTTGCCTTGCTTTCACCATTAAAAATAACTTCCGTATCTAAAGAGAATTTTTTATTAATTTGTCCTCTGGCGTTGGATATTAAGCGGATTGCCGGTTTAAACCAGGCTTCTTTTTCTGTCGCTAATTTATAACTGATAGTTTGTGCTTTACCTGTAAGACTCAAAACATCAGAAGCTTTGATGTCAATTTCCCCTTCAAAACCCGTTATATTACTTTTTCCATTATCGTAAATAACATCAAAGCGACTTACATTGGAGGGGTTATTTACAAAGAGAGGCAAATCATCCACTGTTTTATAATAAGCCATTGCTTTAAATCCAAAGACTGAGCCTGCATTTCCTTTAATACCACCATAAATATTCATCTTTTCTACAGAATTTTTAATCAGTATATTGTTGTTTAAATACTGATTTTCTGATGAAAGATCCTTTAGAGAAGTTTTAATTACATCGCCGTTCAGTCCGGCAAATAAAGTAGCGTATTCTGCAGCAATGGGAATTTCTGCCGAAACTGCGGGTAGAATATTTAGTCGTTGATTATCGCCAAATTCCTGAACAAGGTTTAACCCCAGGTTTAATGAGAAGCCACTGCCCTGATATTTTACGTAAGGATTGACTCTTAAAATATTATTGCTAATACTATAGGATGGCTCTTTTGTAGCTGTAAAGTCTACGGAAGTATTTGTGCCAAAATGGAAATTATCTGCTGCTTTATTAAAGTATCCACTTAAAATCACTGAGTTCTCCCGTCCATTTAAAGCGGTGTTAAAAAGATAAGCATTTAATTTAGTTGCGAAATTAAAGGGGCTTTCATCTTGAGAAGAAGTATTATTCATTAACTCGCCCTGTGCCTCAAATAGATTGGACTGCAGTTTATCAGGATCGACAGAAGGAGGAGCGAGAGCAGGATTAAAACCATAAAAGAAAGAAGATTTACGATCATAACTAACTTTGCCTGATAAGGTAAGCTGATCTCCCACACTTTTTGCAAAAATGCCTATTTGTTGATTAGAAAGTTGTTGTTTATTGATGCTGCCATGTTGGGAAAGGTGCTTAATGAATAAGCCAGCTTGTAAAGCCTCATCCTGACCGGAATTTAAATAGAGTTCTGCCAAACCTGTATTAAAGTTTCCGGCACCTATTTTTACGTAATTATTTTTAAGTACAGCTTGCTGCTCATCTATTAATTTCTGAGCTTGTAATTCTTTAATATTAGAGTTAAGCTCCAATTTTTTATCCAAAATACGGTAAGTAAGTATCGGTTTAAAAGGTGCATTGTTATTTAAATCCGGATTACGGCGAATTTTTACAGCATCAGCGAGAACAGGTTTGTAAGGCCTTACTACTTCAATTTCTTCAGTAATAGTTCCTTTTGGGGGATTTTGTTTAGAATCATCTTTTTTGTCCTGCGCTAAAACTGAACTTCCAGCTATTAGTAAACTGAATATAAACGTATATTTTAAAAATGGAATCTTCATCAGCTTATTTCTTATTATTCAGTTTCTCCAGTTTCTCTTTGGCTGTTGGAATAATGTCATCATTCTTATTATCATAATTATCCAGAATGCTTTGCAATGTGCTTTTTGCCTGGAATTCATCTTTCAATGCCAAATAATTATCAGCCAGTAAAATGAAACTTTTTGCTACCCAATAATCATAAGAAGGCATTTTGTTTATCAAATCAAAGGCGGTTTTTTGTGAGGCCTTATAATCACCTTTTATATAGCTAAGGTTGGCCATATTATATTTCGCTTCTGCTGCAGAAATAGTTTGGGTTTTATCTACCACATAATTGAATTTTTTTAGGGCAGTAGTTGTATCACCTTTTGCCAGATAAGCTTTACCAGCGTATAAATCAGCTCTGAATTTTTCTTCATCAGAAGATTTTTCAGAAGCTTTTATCAGATCAACGTATTTTAAAGTCTCTTCCGGCATTTGCATATTAGCGTATGCTTCCACTAAATTATTTATGGCAAAACCATAATCAGATTTATATTCTGATGTCAATTCTAATTTTTTAAGATGCGCTATAGCTTCATTATATTTTTTTTCAGCGAGGTATATTTTTGAAATATTAACTAAAGCCCGTTCGGTATAATCACTTGTCCAGTCGTTCAATATAAATTCGTAATCTGGTATGGCATCATCCGGGCGATTAAGTTTTACTAGACTTTCTGCTCTTATAAATTTAGCCTGCTTTTCATGTATAGATTTTGGAAATTTATCGAAATAGGCATTTATTGCATCAAAAGATCCTTGATAATCTCCTTTTAGAAAGCGATTATTAACAGCCTGAAATGTAATATTATCCTGTTCTGCATTACTCAAATTGCCAATGTTTGTTCCGTTAGCATATGCCAGAAAGCCATCAGCATCAGATTTATCTAAGTAAATATTTTTAATAGATTCTAACGCTTGTTTAGCCTCATCTGTAGTTGGGTATTCTTTTACTACACGTTTAAAAGTTTCCAGTGCCGCATCATCCTGATCCTGATTATATTGAACTAAACCAATGGTTACTAATGCTTTTGGAACATAACTACTTCGTGGATATTTCTCTATCAAGGAGCTTAAATCAGCCTTTGATTTATCAAAATCGCCTTTTACAAAATAAGTATAGGCAGTTTCAAAACCTGCATCATCTGCATAATTTGATTTAGGATATTGTTGTAGTAGCGATTGAAGTGTAGCAATCTTAGCATCGTTCTGATTTTGTAAACCTTGTATCACACCTCGTTGAAATAAGGCATAATCTTCACCAGCTACATTTCCTGCAATTATTTTATTATAATTTGTTAATGCCAAATTGTAATCTTTTAAAACAAAATAAGAGTCTGCTAAACGTAATTCAGCATCATTTAAAGTATTTTGATCACTTTCATTGCCTTGTAAAAATCGATTAAAATAGATTACTGCTTTTTTATAATCTTCATCTTCAAATGCAGCATAAGCAAGCGCATAATTAGCAAAATTATATACATCTGTTTTACGCGAAGCAGGCATGGAGAGGAATTTCTCAAAATTAGCAACCGACTCACCAAGTTTCCGTACTTCATACATTGCCTCGGCCATCCAATAAGTTGATAAGGAATAAATATCATTATCTATCGGGTTATTGATGGACCGCAGAAACATAGATATTGCATTTTGAAAAGCACGTTCATTATAAAACTCTAATCCTCTATAATAAGTTACTTTTTGATAGGCTTCTTTTGCATCCTGGTTTTTATTGGGAATGCTTTCTAAAATATCTATTGCGTCTTTATAATTTTTGGTAGTTAATAAAACTTCGCCAAGTAAGGTTTTTGCTTCATCCGTACGTTTAGAATAAGGGTATGCTTTTATAAACTCCTGAGTTGCATCTAAAGCCACCTGATGAAATTCAAGCTCATAAGATAGTTTGGCATAATTAAACAAACCTTCTGCCTGTAAATCTTTGTCAAAACTTAATTTTGATGCTTTAAAAAAGGCGTTACGTGCCGATTGCTTATCCCCCGTTTTAAGGAAAGATTCGCCTAAAGCGATCATTCCACTTTGAAAATATTCATCTGTAGTTTCTAATTTTTCTAATTCAGCAATTGCTTTGGGATAATCTTCCAATTTATACCAGGTATATCCAATCTGATAGTTGTCCTGGTTATTTTGGGTTTTACCCTGATCTCTTTTCTGAAATTTTTGATAATACAATCCTGCATTTGTATAATCTGATTTTGCAAAATAAGAGGCACCAATAATTCGAAGCATTTCAGTTTCATAAAGCTGACTTGTGCTTTTAAGTATAGGCACAGCATAGCTAATTGCATCATCATATCGCTTATCTAAAAAATACAAAGCAGAGATATAATATGGATAACTATTTTCGTAGGTTTTTGATCCCCTTAAACGTTCAAATTCATGTAAGGCAGTTTTATAATCAGCCAATAAATAGTTGATGTAGGCATAATAGTAAATAGATGATTCACGGTAGATATTATTTTCATCCTTAAGTTTGCCAAATAAAGGTTTTGCATTTGCATAGTCTTTTGTTTCAAAATAGGAATAGGCTAATTTAAAACGGTAATCTGCACTCTCTTTAGGTGATAAAGTATTTTGATCAATTTTTTTTAGCCATTCAATGGTTTTCGGGTAGTCTTTCCTGGCAAAGTAGGAGCGGCCTACCTGGTAATAAGCCATTCTCGTATTGCTGTTTGTAGGATGTTCTGCAATGAATTTTAAAAATAGCTCTTCTGCGTCTTGATTTCCAAGCTCTAATGCACACAATGCCTGATAATACATCGCATTTTCCTTTAACAGGCTTAAACTCATGTTATTTTGAGAAGCCGAAGGGGGAAGTAGCTTAGATTGTTCAACCTGACTAAATTGCTCGGATGCAGCCGCATACTTGCCTTTTTCCAATAATTCCAGTCCGCTTTTATACGACTGATTAAGCTCAAACCAGGCTGTTTGTTGAGCCAAAGCTGAAACAAAAAATAAGGAAAGAAATAGGGTGATGCAAGTGTATTGTCTGAACATAAGTATCCAAAAACTGATTAAACGCGAAAGTAATAGAAATTGCTGTAGAAATTCACATAAATAATTAACATCTGTTGAAAACAGCAATTAAAACGGTAAGATTATAAAGATGTTATGAATTATTGAAAAACTAATCTTTAATAGCAAATTGCAGATGAAGTTGTAATTAATTTCGTTGGTTAGCCAAAAGGTATAAAACTGCCATGCGTATAGCCACTCCATTTTCAACCTGATCTAGTATAATGGATTGCTTACTATCTGCTACATCACTGGTAATTTCAACTCCGCGATTTATTGGACCGGGGTGCATTACTGTAATTTCTTTATTTAATGAATTTAAAATCTGTTTATTCAGTCCATACATCATAGAATATTCTCTTAAGGAAGGGAAATATTTTATTTCTTGTCTTTCCAACTGTATACGAAGCATATTGGCAATATCACACCAATTTAGTGCTTTTAATAAATCGTGCTCTACTTTTACACCTAGGGTTTGAATGTATTTTGGGATAAGCGTTGTGGGCCCACAAACCATTACTTCTGCTCCCAACTTATGCAAGCAAAGGATATTAGATAAAGCCACACGCGAATGAAGTACATCGCCAATAATGGCCACTTTTTTACCGTTAACTTCGCCGTATTTTTCACGGATTGAGAAGGCATCCAATAAAGCCTGGGTTGGATGTTCGTGGGCACCATCTCCCGCATTTATGATTTGTGCGTTTATATGTTTACTCAAAAAAACTCCTGCACCGGCATAGGGATGCCGCATAACGACCATATCTACCTTCATCGCTAAGATATTATTTACGGTGTCGATAAGTGTTTCGCCTTTGCTAACAGAGGAGGAGGAGGCAGAAAAATTAACTACATCCGCCGAAAGGCGCTTTTGCGCCAGCTCAAAAGATAATCTGGTTCGTGTAGAGTTTTCAAAAAAAATGTTAGCAATAGTTATATCTCTTAAGGAGGGAACTTTTTTGATAGGACGGTTTAAAACATCTTTAAAAGTATCTGCAGTTTCAAAAATCAGTTCGATATCTCTTATAGTCAGATCTTTTATGCCTAAGAGATGTTTTGTACTTAGCGTTTGAACTTGTTCTGCCATTATCTTTCTGATAACAAGGTAACTTTATCTTCCTGATCAGTTTCTTTCCAACTCACGATTACTTTTTGGGAATTGAATGTATCTACTTTTATACCAATATAATCTGCTTCAATGGGTAAATGCCTAGAGTAGCGTCTGTCAACTAACACAAGTAGTTCCACTTTTTCCGGGCGGCCAAATGACTGTATTGCATCTAAGGCTGCTCTGATGGTTCGTCCTGTCCAAAGCACGTCATCTACCAAAATGACTTTTTTACCTTCAATAATAAAATCTATTTCTGTACTGCTTGGTAATAATAATCCTTCTTTTCTGCGGAAATCATCTCTGAAAAAGGTAATATCCAAATTTCCATTTTGAATGTTGGCCTTGGGCAATACCTTTCTTAGTTCTTCGGTAATACGTTGAGCTAAAAATACTCCACGTGGCTGAATACCAATAATGACAGAATTAGTAAAATGATCGTGGTTTTCAATTAACTGATGGCAGAGGCGTTGTATAGTAATTTGGAATTTTTTACCGTCTAGCAAGATCAGGTTTTGCATCAGTGGTTGGATTTGAGCAAAAATAGAAAAATAAATTAAACCTTATACTAACTTAATGGGAGAGTTTTCTGTTTTAGAATCTAACGCAACAAAAAAGCCTTCCCTAATTAGGAAGGCTTGATAATAAATATTAAACTAAAACTTATTCAGCTTTTTCTTCTGTTTTCTCTTCAGCCTTTTTAGCTTTAGGAACAGCAGCAGTTTCATCTTCGGCTTTTTTAGTTTTTTTGGCTTTGCTTTCTGCACCTTCCATCTTCTCTTTTAATTGTGCCAATACGCCTAAATCACCTAGAGTAGATTTCTCAACAGAATCTTTCACTTTTTTAACAGCACTTACTGTTGCTTTAGCGTCTTTCTTCTTTTGGGTCATCTCTTCTTTACGCTCTTCTGCTTTAGCCTCTTCCCAAATACGGGCGTGAGAAACAACTATGCGTTTAGAATCTTTGTTAAATTCAATAATTCTGAATTCGGCAGCTTCTTCAGCCTTAACAGAAGTTCCATCTTGCTTAACCATGTGTTTAGTTGGAGCAAATCCCTCTACACCGTATGGTAAAGCTATAATAGCACCTTTGTCTGTAACTTTCAACACAGTTCCTTCATGAACAGAATCCACAGTGAAGATTGTTTCGAAAGTTTCCCAAGGATTTTCTTCTAATTGTTTATGTCCAAGGCTAAGTTTGCGATTTTCCTCATCAAGTTCTAAAACAACTACATCTAATTCTTCCCCAACTTTAGTAAATTCATTAGGATGATTGACTTTTTTAGACCATGACAGATCAGAAATATGGATTAAACCGTCAATTCCGTCTTCAATTTCAACAAATACACCGAAATTAGTCATGTTTTTAACTACCGCTTTGTATTTGCTTCCAATAGGATAACGCTCACCAATATTTTTCCAAGGATCTGGAGTTAATTGCTTAATACCTAAGCTCATTTTACGTTCCGTACGATCTAATGTCAATACCTGGGCTTCAACTTCATCACCAACTTTTAAGAATTCTTGTGGATTACGTAAGTTTTGAGACCATGACATTTCAGAAACGTGGATAAGTCCTTCTACTCCCGGAGTAATTTCTAAGAATGCGCCATAATCAGCTACAGTTACAATCTTACCTTTCACTTTAGAACCAATTTCTAAGGTGGTATCTAAAGCTTCCCAAGGATGAGCAGATAATTGTTTTAAACCTAATGCGATACGTTTTTTCTCGTCATCAAAATCTAAAACTACAACATTAATTTTTTGGTCTAAGTTTAACACTTCACGCGGATGTTCTATACGGCCCCATGAAATATCGGTTATGTGTAATAAACCATCTACACCGCCAAGGTCAATAAACACACCGAAATCTGTGATGTTTTTAACAGTACCTTCAAGCACCTGGCCTTTTTCTAGTTTTGCAACTATTTCTGTTTTTTGATTTTCCAAATCGTCTTCGATCAGAACTTTGTGTGATACGACTACGTTTTTAAATTCGTGATTAATCTTAACCACTTTAAATTCCATTGTTTTACCAACGTAGATATCATAGTCACGAATTGGTTTAATATCGATCTGAGATCCGGGTAAGAAAGCTTCAACACCCATAATATCTACAATTAAACCACCTTTAGTACGGCTCTTTACAAAACCTGTGATGATTTTATCCTGATCTAAAGCTTCATTAATGGTTTCCCATGAACGTTGGGTTTTAGCACGTTTACGAGATAATACTAATTGTCCGTTAGCATCTTCCTGTGATTCTACAAACACGTCAACCGAATCACCAATTTTAAGATCCGGCATATCGCGAAATTCTGAGGATGATACTAAACCATCAGACTTAAAGCCTACGTTTAATACTACATCCTTGTTGTTGATTGATACCACAATACCAGGAATAATTTCTCCTTTTGTAATTGAACTGAATGTTCCGGCGTACATTTCTTCAAATTTTTCACGATCTGCAGTACTGTAGTTTCCGAAACCTTTGTCATCTGCATCCCAGTCAAAATCGCCGGAAGGGGTAATCATCGTTTTAGATTTGATCTCTTCGATGGACATTGAGTCAGCCTCTGATTCAATGTTTTCTTTTTCTTTAACCGTAGTGGTTTCTTCGATAGAAAGTTCTGCTTCTTTAGCTATTAACTCCTTTTCAGCTTCTAATTTTTTGGCCATTAATTAATTTATCTCCTTTGTTCCAATTTAAATCGGACTGCAAAGGTAGAAAAATACATTTTCAATAAAAAACATTTTTAAGCTTTATTTTGTTGATAATGAAGATATCTGATATTATGATTATCAATTTTTTGTTTTTATAACCATTTTAATCCATTTGTTTTTTTATAAAACTCACTCAGGAAAAAATTAATAGCATCTCAAAAGCAAATAGATTAGGTGATGGGAATCTTATAGAAATTTTAACTAATTATATAGTATTTCAATAAATCATTATGAGGGAGGGGTTATTTGAAAGTTTTTTTCGACTTCTAGTTAGGTTGTTCCATTTTTTTTTAAGTTTGCAAATTATTCTTCACTTAAACTTAAAAAAATGAAAAAATTAACAACATCCCAAATGCAAACCGTAAACGGTGGAAATGGAACAACAGCAACTTCTGTAACTACTAACCCTATAAGTGTAGGTACTGTGGTTAATAACCCATTAGTAAACTGTGGTGCTTTGAGTGTTAATTAAAAATTATTAAAACTTACAATTTAAGGAGCAAGAGTAATTAATTTATTCTTGCTTTTTTATTGTATTTTAGCATTTGCTTGGGATCAGAATAAGATAAAGTCACTATACTTTGTTAGTAATTGCTCTGGCAACACAAAGTATTTTTTCTTCTAAAGCTATTTTTAGAAATCCTTCGATGATATGGTATGAAATTGACAAATCATCTAATAATTGTTGAATGCTTTGTTTATTATCAATTTTTATTAAAAAATTCTTCCAGTCTGTATATTGATCTTCAATCTCAAAGGCCAATTCATTCCCTTTAGAGAGGAAGAATTTATTATTCATGCTGTTAAAGAGTAAGGCGCAGTTTTCTCTAAAAAATAAGGGTTTTTGCAAATCTATTTCTGCACTATTCTTGTTTTTTATAGATAGTTTGGTCTCTAAAAATATTTTTGTTTTTCTGCTTTCATTAAAATCAATTTCTATTGGCTCCTCTATCAATGATTCGATATCCATTTCTTTTTCATTTTTACCGACAAGTTTTTCAAGTAATCCTATGTTCAGTATTTTCATAATGTTATTCCATTCAAAAATATTGGGGTTTTCCTGCAATAGTTTAATTCTTTTAAAAAAAGCTGGTTTATTGATAACCGGATGCGACTGATCTATAGCATCTAATGCTTCTTCCATCAGATTCTTGTTACTTGTAAGGAAATTATAGAGTTTAAAACGGTAGTCATAATCAGGAATATATGCTGGCACCTTAGGCTTGTTCAAAACATACTCAGGAAGTATTTTTTTTAATGGAATTCGCAGAATGGGTTTGTCGAAAAACAGCTCTTTATGGAGCTTTGGAGGAATTTTTGCAATAAAATCTATAAAACGGAAATCTAAAAAAGGAAACCTGGTTTCATGCCCATGATAATTGGATGCCCGTACTTCATCCCAACGAAGACTAAATAGTTCAGAGTGAAGTGTACTATTTACATAATGCATCCATGAATTGTTTTCAATTGCATTTTCTGAAATTGATACCAGATATTCACGATTGATAAGGTTCCTGCAATTCCATAAATCATCATCTTTTTGGGTTATTATTTTATGATTTTCCCTGTCCTGTATTTCACGGTGGAAATTTTCCCAGTTTTCCTCTTCATTTCCGTTATCATTTACAATCCATCTTACAAGGCCTCCGTTCAACTGGTCACTGCCGGTACCGGTTAAAACCGATTTTACATCCGGATATTTTTTCCTAATAGCATAATGCAAAAGCGTTTTAGTAAGTGAGTCTGTATGATTTACAGGTGATTCCATCCGCCATATCCATTGCTTCCATAAATTAGTATTGAAAGAAATTTCATGTATTGGAATAAGAAATTGCGAATTTTTAATGTGAAGATCATTAGCCAAATTCGTACAAATACTAGTTGTATCTTCTAAATAAGTAGTTTGGGTAATAATAGAAAAAGTTTCTAATGGGCTGTATTTGGCACCGAGAGCAACAATAGCAGATGAATCTAAGCCACCACTAAGCAAGGAGTAATTGGTAGACTGATTATTTATCCTGATTTTGATAGAATCATCTAGCAAACTAATATATTCTTCCATTACGTCTTTGGCAGTTCTTCTGTCATCCTTATAATCGTAATTTGTTCTTTCCGTATGATTCCAATAGGTACTGATTTTTATTTCTTTCTTTTTAGAATCTGAATGTATGATAGATGCTTCAGGAAGAAGATTAACTCCATTGAACCATGTTTTGTAACTTTTGAAACAGCTTAATACATTGCTTGGATGAGGGCGCTTTAGGGAAGTTTCCCAATCTATGTCTTTAGAACAATCTGGGTGAACGAGCAGAAATTTTATTTCAGAGCCAAAGAGCAGGATATTTTTATCATGATAATAATACAACTGCCTGATGCCCATATGATCATTTATAAGATGAACTTTCTGGTCCTGCTTATTAACATAAATAATTAAGAATTGTCCGTTTATGATCTGTACAGCTTCTAAACCTTTTTGCAGAATTAATTCACAAACCAGAGCAGCGTTACTTTTGTGCAAGGAAGATGAAATACCCAGAACCTTTTCTATTTCCTGCCTGTTATAAATTTCACCGTTAAAAAATAATGACTTCCCTTCTGTACAAAATGATTCAAAATCTCCCGCAAGAGCTATATTATTTTCCGAAATTATCTTTCTGCGAGGAAATCGGGTTGGAAAAGCTAAAAATACAGCATTAGAGAAGTATTTATTTTTTTCTGAATGACTTTCAGAGTTTTGAAATTGAACAAAGCCAAAAAAAGCATTCATGGATGAAATATAAAGTTTGATATTAGATTAATACTCCTGCCCAAGTTGAGGCATTACCCAATCCGACAATTTCCCACTTGCTTGTAATTCTATAATTTTATCAATGGAAGAATCTGACTTTAGCAACTTGTTATTCAGTTTATAATCTTTAATAAGCTGATTTAAGCCAGCTATATTAGCAGGCAGAAGATTTTTATTGCCTAAATTTTGTAATTGATAAACAGTATACCCAAACATGAAACTAAGTAACAGATCTGCATTTTTAGCAGATAGTTTCATCACATAAGGCTCTATCACAACTGTAATATATGGACAACCATAGATCCATTTTACCAGAAAATCTTCCGTTTGCTTTCGTTTTTCAATATCTATATTTCTGGGAGTTTCGCCAAACCATTGAATACAATTGGTAACATTATTCTCATATTGTCTGAAATCTGCAGGAATATCCAATGTGTAATTTAGGGGCAATAGCGGTTGTTGTGCCTTTGAAGATATGCTAAACATACTGCATAATAGAAACAAGAGGATGCATTTCATATCCCGGTGCTTTTATTTGATATATTCCTGGTCTTCATCACTAAGATAATTTGGATTACTATTTCTAATTCCTTCCTCTTCTTTGTAAGAATGAGAATTTATATTGTCTTGAATAACATCCGATTTTTTACGTGGCCTGCCTGCTACAAATCCTACAATTAAGCCCAACGCAAACATTACACCTAATACCGCTAATTTAGGAACACGGGCGTCTCCAAAAATCCAGAAATTTACCTCATCTGTATTATTCATCAAAATGATGGTAACCAATACCGAGATGATAATAATAAAAATAGTTTTGGCACTCATAATTAGTAACTATAGGTGAATCCGATCTCGAATATCGGGTTTTGTGCTGATTTTTCATTGATAAATATCAATTTACCGCCCAGATCGAAATTAGGAAGATAGAATCGAAGTAAATTCATGTCTGCACTTAATTCAAATCCATAAGTTCTTGGCGAAAGCGTGTTTTCTTTATTTATGCCCACATTTTCAAAATTAGCAAAAAAACCACCTTTTAACCTCTTAACATAAGCTAAGGGGCCAATTTCAAGATCGGGATAAAAAAGAGGAAAACGATAATTAAGCAGAAGGGTATTTTGCAAATCGTGATGCGGCGTTAAATGAGCATAACCACTTACCTGTGGGATGTCAATAGCATAATTATAAACGCCATTAGTATACTGATAATTAAATCTGATCTGTGTTGAATGGTTAGGTAGGATTCCGGGAGCAAAAAATGTGCTTTTAAGAGTGAAAAGATCTCCCTTTAATTGGTTCTCAAAAGGCAAACTTTGATACGATAGCGTAATATTTTGTCCCCATTTAGCTGCGAGGTCACGAGCGCTTCGGTTACTATTACGATTAAGGTAAACCTGGTATTTTATTGGAAATTTTATTTTTTGAATACTATAATTTGAAGGATATGTATCATAAATGTATGTATAACTGGTAGAGGTTTGTAAACCGCAACTATAGGTATAATTGCGTTGGTTAAAAATAAAAGGGAAAGTTAGAGCTAAGTCTGTAAAATTTTCACGCCAATTAATAGGAATTAGAGTAGTTTGGGTTCCCTTTATCTGCTTGGCATATCCTAATTTGGCTCTGTTAATATATTTCACATCCAATATAGGAAAAAAGTGCTTATACGTAAAGCCTGCCAGATATTCGCTACGTTTAAGTGCACTATTAAATTGATATCCCGTATAGAAATCTAACGTGTTAAGTTTATTGTTAGACTGTATTTTTAAACCTGAATTTAAATCATTATTAAGATCATTGGCCTCTAAAATAGGCACCAGACTATGAAAATAAAATAAATTATTTAACTCTTTATAAGACTTGCTTTTATATTTTAACGTATCTATCGAAGCAAATACATTAGCACTTCCTTCCTGATTTATCAATGGCTGGAAATAGTTAATGAATGTATTTGATTTTTCTGGACCTATACCTAATTCATTCGAATAGGGTACAGAAGCTATATCATAACCATTAACCTGGTAATTATTAAATAGGATCCGTTGGGTTGAAGCATCGTATGTGGGATTATAAGCTCCAAATTGTGCTGAGGTAAGTTGTTTTATTTCCTGAGTTATTTTATTGAAGGAATAAATATTATCCAAACCATTATAATGGGCTCTAAATAGAATTTTATCTAATACATAAGTTGGTTTAGAAAGTTGCTGCTGCTGAAAAGGCAAGAGTTGTATAAAACTAGATTCCGCCCTGCTGATCTCACAAATCGTTTGTCCTTCTTTGTTTGTTGCGGTTAAAACTAATTTATCACCAACTGCATTATAAGTCGGAGTTTGTAAAATTAAGTTTAATGGATTGGGATATATTTTTAATTCTTTACCCGTTTTTGCATCCAATTCAACTACGTTTATGATATTGCTGAGTGTAACTTGTACAGCTGCAATAGTTTTTCCATCGGGAGACAGGGAAGGAGAGAATAGTCTGGTTTTGTGTGTTAACTGATGATAGGTTTTAGAAACCATATCATAAATATTGACAACATTATAAGAACGTTTATGGAAACGAGTATCAAATCGAAATTCATCCCAAACAATTTTATGATCAGCATAGCTAAAATCAGGATTTTCCTGATAACCAATGTGAAGAATGTTTTGTTCTCCACCATTAGTATCCATTAAAATCAATTGCGGAGTTTGGGCCACGCCTTGTTTTAGAACCAATATTTCTGTGGGAGATACCGCTACCGGTAATAAATAATCCGTGGGTACTTTATTCTTTCTATTATTTAAAGCGGCGTAATTAAGGGGTTTCACTTCTGCGAATTGTTGTTTCCAAAGCCTGCTTAATTCTGCAACCGTTGAATCATGCAATTGTCGGGTATTAAGACCCGTATACTTTTTTATAGAGCGACTTAAATTATATGGCCTGATAGGGTTATGCGACATATGAGTAAATAAGCTATCCATTATATTTTTGCCATAATCCCGACGCAGTTTGGTGGCCATAAAATATCCCAATTGATAATAACCGGGAGTTTGGTCGCGAACTGAGCCAAAATAATCTTTAGAGTAACTATATAACCGGTTATTTAAGGTGTTGGTACGAAAAGTAAGTTCCCAGCTAGGCAACCTGCCACGACCTGCATTTGTAAGAGTGGTTTCTGTATCTACTGCATCTCCTTCATAAAACCAAGGAGGTAATGTAATTCCAAAAATGGCTAAACCCAGTTCTTCAAAAAAAGGAGCTTTTAAATTGCCGGTAAGTTTTTCAAATTGTACCACATGCCTCAACTCATGAACAGCTAAACTATTTAGCCAGTCCTGGTAATCAAACTCTTGTGAAGGGGTGGTAAAAAACTCAGACCGGCGTGGAGCAAGCTGCACAAAACCATTAGATTCAACACCCTGATTTTGTAGAATGATAGAAATTTTACGAGGCTCTTTATGCAAAGTTTGACCTACTTTACTAATGATGCTTTGCAAAGTATTGGCCATTCGTTGTGCTTCATTTTCAAAAGTAGTAGGGTAGATGATTTGAAAATTTGCAGTGTTTATCTGCTGCCATTTTACACTTGGAGGGTTCTGTTCACTGTCAAAAAACTGTGCCTGAGCATAGCATGAATTAATACAACATATAATTATTATTAAAATACTGATATATAAGATTTTATAGTTTATTATATAGTTCATCTGTAAGCCTTACTAAAATTATTAGTTTTGAATTTAATTTTATCAAACTATTATATGCTGTATCACATCATATAAAAATTGTAATTTTCTGCTTTATAGTGTTTAATGTTAATATAATATATTCTAAGATATCTATTAATTTATGAAAAATAGCTCTCATTTCATTTAAAATAGAAAAATTAAAACAAGTTTAAAATGAAGGCAAATAAGGAAGCAAATTACACTAACTTAAAGTTTTGAAAAATGAAATTACACTTTGTAGTTCATCTTTTTATATTTATTTCTCTAACAAAGATTCAAATCAATTGTTAATAAAATGACAAATATAAAATTGAAATTTATGGAAACTAATTTAAATCCGGAGCATAGCGAAGGAAAAGTAGCAGAAGCTATTGAAGAGCAAACTGCAAAGCTACCTTCAGATATTTTTTTATGGGCAGCACTGGCATCAATAGGTGTATCGGCCGCATTGAGAATTGTGGGTCAAAAACATATGAGCCTTTTTGTTGGCCAATGGCCGCCAACTTTTTTAATTCTCGGACTTTATAATAAACTAGTAAAGCTGGAAGGGCATGATTGAAGATAATCGCAGACAGAAATGCCTGCGATTATCCTTTTTAATGTGCAGACATGCTGATTTCAACTTCTGGGATGAAATTGAATGATTGTATCCCGTAAATAATCTCTGTCAAGGTGAGTATAGATTTCGGTAGTGGTAATACTTTCATGACCTAACATTTCTTGTACTGCTCTTAAATCAGCACCACCCTCGATTAAATGAGTGGCAAATGAATGCCTAAAGGTATGCGGACTAATACTTTTGTTTAAATCTATATTCTTTGCCAAAGTTTTAATGATCAGGAATACCATAACCCTGGAAATAGGATTTCCACGATTATTAAGAAATACAAAATCTTCTCTTCCCGCTTTAGGTTTAATGTGAACCCTTTTTTCTTCAATAAAAATCTTAAGAAATTTAACAGCTTCAGCACCAATGGGAACTAATCGTTCTTTATTGCCTTTCCCAAGAATCTTTAAAAAATCTATTTCTAAAAATAAGTTTGAAAGGCGAAGTGTCGTCAGTTCAGTAACCCGCAAGCCGCAGCCATACAGCACTTCAAGCATAGCCTTATTACGCATACCTTCCGGTTTTGAAAGGTCAATAGCATCAATCAACTTATTGATATCAATAATACTAAGCGTATCCGGCAGTTTACGTGTAGTTTTTGGACTTTCAAGTAGGGCAGAAGGGTTGCTTTGAATAATATCTTCTATCATTAAATATTTAAAAAATGCTTTCAGTCCTGATAAAACACGTGCCTGAGTAGGAGGGAGCATTCCTAATTCATTTACCCATTTCAGGAAATTTTTAAGATCTTCTGTACTGAATTTATCGGGCGATTTTCCGCCTAATGTATCCGAATACTGTACAAGTTTATCCACATCCCGCAAATAAGCTTCGATCGTATTGGCAGAAAGGGATCGTTCCAGCCGCAAATAAGATTTAAAACCGCGTATGCCTGATTGCCAATCCAATTTATTTTTTAAGTTTGATTAATGAAAATACAGATAATTAATGGCCCAAATTTAAACTTACTTGGCGTACGAGAGAAATCCATTTACGGCAATACGGGGTTTGAAGCTTTTTTTGATGAATTAAAAACGAAATACAGCATTATTAAATTAGAATATTTTCAAAGTAACGTAGAAGGAGAAATTATTAACAAACTGCATGAAACAGGTTTTAGTTTTGATGGAATTATTTTAAACGGAGGTGGATATACACATACTTCTGTTGCTATTGCAGACGCTATTGCTGCCATAAGCACCCCGGTTGTAGAAGTTCACATCTCCAATATTTATGCCCGCGAAGAATACCGCCATGTATCATTAACAGGGAAAAATTGTAAAGGAGTATTAACAGGATTTGGTTTAGATGGATATCGTTTAGCTTTGGAAAGTTTTTTATAGAACCCATCCATCCCCTCTTCAAAAAATATTCCTCAATTCCGTAAACCGCTCTTTACGTCGTATAAAATAAGCCCAAACAATACTACCCTTAAATAATCCGGTTTTACTAGGCGTTGAATTTTTTGCAGCACGATGTATTTTATTCTGAATAAGATCCTTTAAAAAGCTATAATGTGCTTTGCTAATGGCTAACGCATTTTTTGGTCGGCCATCTATAATATATTTTACAATAGAAAGCAGGTCAAGCCAAAAACGGATGAAAATGATAAGTATAGAACGTTTTAATGGTAAATTCTTTAGAAGCATCACCAGATTATTTCTAAAATTGAGATACGTTTTAAAAGGACTTTCGGCACTAAGTGTACCACCTCCTACATGATAAACTTTAGAATCCGGGCAGTACATAATTTTATACCCTTTGTTTTTTAATCGCCAGCATAAGTCAATTTCTTCCATGTGAGCGAAGAAGTATTCATCAAGGCCGCCACCCTCTACCCAAATCTGTTTTTTAATAAAAAAAGCGGCTCCAGAAGCCCAAAATATTTCAGAAGGCTGATCATATTGCCCCTCATCAATTTCAATGGTATCAAATATTCGTCCTCGACAAAATGGATAACCCAATAAATCTATAAAACCACCTGCGGCGCCTGCATATTCAAAGAGATGTTTATCGGTATAGGAAAGTAGTTTAGGCTGCGCTGCAGCGATTTTAATATCACTTTCCATGAGTTGGATAACAGGTTCAATCCAGTCAGAAGTTACTTCGACATCAGAATTTAAAAGGATAAAATAATCTGCATCAACCTGTGATAAAATGCGATTATACCCCCCTGCAAATCCATAATTACTATCGTTCTGAATAATTTTTACATTTGGAAAATATTCAGTCAGATATATAACTGAGTCATCTGTTGAACTATTATCTCCAACTATTAACTCCAGGTTTGGATATGTGCTGGCAACAACAGAAGGCAAAAATTTCTCGAGGTATTTTTGTCCGTTCCAGTTTAGAATGACTATAGCAACTTTTGGAAAGTTTATCATTTGCCAATATCCTCTGGTTTAAATTTCCAGCGCTTGTGCGACCATAACCATAATTCCGGGCGTTTATTTATAATCTGTTCCAATTCCTGGGTATGAATATTAGTAATTTCATATTCTTTATAATCTTTCGGATTTTCAATTAATGTTTTAAATGTTCCTTCATAATATCCTCGTTTTAAACGATTGGTATAACAAAAGACAACCGGATTATTAGTCATTTTCGCTATTTTTTCTAAACCTAAAAAAATAGCTGTTGGCTGGTTTAGAAATGTTGTAAAATATTGCGCCTCTACGGGGGCGGGAGTTTGATCACTTGCAAAAGCAATCATATACTTTTCATTTTTTAGCTCAATGATCTTTCGCAAAGTAAACTTCATGGCAACCATAACGGCGCCAAACCGTGAACGCATCTTATTCATAAAATCGCCAAAATATTTATCAGATAGTGGTTTATAAATAACCAGGAATTTTTCTTTGAATGATAAAGCTAAAATAAGCGTTCCCCATTCCCAGTTGCCATAATGGCCTGTTGCTAAAAGAACAGATTTCCCATTATCAAAATGCCTTTGTACTTCTTCCGGATTATTAAATACACATCGTTTACGCACGCTTTTCTCAGACATGGAGTTCATTTTCATAGTTTCTACAACTAGGTCGGCCAAAAAAGCATAGTACTTTTTTTCTATTACCAACCTCTCTAAAGCAGATTTTTGAGGAAAGGCATTAGCCAGGTTACTGCTTATTACTTTTCGGCGATATCCCACAACATAGAACAACAGAAAGAAAATTACATCCGCAAAAGCATACAGCACCCAAAATGGAAGCAAAGAAAAAAGGTATAAAAAACATGCGGTAAGCCCGAAAAGACTTTTTTTAATCATTAATTTCGGCGTATTGGATTACAAACTTAACCTATACGATGGAAAAAGGCGCAATATTCCCTTTATTTTATCTTCCTCCTGTTGAATTTTTTACTAGAATGCAGGAGCATAAACCTCATATTCTTATTGAAAAATGCGAGCATTTTCCAAAACAAACGTTTAGAAACAGAGCCAATATACACTCTCCAAACGGCCAATTAGATTTAATTGTACCTGTTATTAGGGGCTCTAAGGTGCATACTCCATTTAAGGATGTTAAAATAAGCTATGATTTTGACTGGCAACGCATACATTGGATGAGCATGGAAACATCCTATAGGAGTTCGGCTTATTTTGAATTTTATGAAGATGATTTTGCCCCTTTTTATAAAAAAAAATGGACTTTTTTGTTTGATTATAATGAAGAATTACTGCAATTGTTGATACGCTTATTGAAATTGAACATTGGCTATGGATATACAGAAGATTATGAGAAGTATTACTCTGATAGAGAAGATTACCGCCAAAGCATAAATCCTAAACAAAATTCCGGATATTCTGCACCTATCTACTTCCAGGTGTTTGAAGAACGGAATGATTTTTTACCTAACTTAAGCATTATTGACCTTCTGTTTAACCAAGGCCCGCAAAGCAACAAGTTTCTGATATAATGGCAAAAATAAGGCGCATTAAAATAAAATCGAAAAAACATGCTCCCATTCCGGGAGCATGTCCGGGTTCTATCGGATCCTATGAAGGTGCATTACCTCCTAAAATCACTGCGTATGCTTATGATACAAATCATTTTTTTTCGGAAGAAATAACAAATGCGACAGAACTTGATCTGCATTTTGATACCTATTCATTACTAAAACATTGGATTAACATCCGTGGCCTTGGTGATTTGGAGCTTTTAGAATACATAGGCAAAAAGTTCAATATTCATAATTTGGTACTTGAGGATATTGTAAATACACAACAACGCCCCAAGTTAGATGAATATGAAGGCTATCTTTTTGCGATAAGTAGAATGTTATATGTAAATGCCGATCTGGAAATTGAAAACGAGCAGATTTCATTTATTTTACTTCCCCAGGTATTAATCAGTTTTCAGGAGAATTATAACAATTGCATTGAACCTGTAGTTAATCGTTTAAAATTAGGGAAAGGAAATATCCGCATTAGCGATATTTCTTATATGATGTATTCCCTAATGGATGTCGTTATTGATAATTATTTCTCATTAATCTATAAGCTTGGAGAAGAATTGGAAACCCTTGAAGAGTTGCTTTACAGAAAGCCCGATAAATCATTGATGCATCAAATCCACTCCATAAAAAGAGCTATGATCATGATACGCCGGGCAGCCTGGCCCGAGCGTGATAAGATTAATGATATGATCAGAAGCGATTCAAAATTGATTTCAAAAGGAACAAAGACTTTTTTGCGTGATGCCTACGATCATTGTATGCAGGTGGTAGATATGGTGGAGAGTTATAAAGACATCACCACCAGTTTAATTGATATGAACTTATCATTCATCAGCAACCGCATGAATGAAATTATGAAAGTGCTAACCATTATATCATCCATATTTATTCCCTTAACATTTATAGCGGGTATTTATGGGATGAATTTCGCTTACCAGGATCCTATAACCCATAAAATATTGAATAAAAATATGCCCGAACTCTACGCAGAAAACGGATATGTGTATACCATGATTATTATGCTTGTAATTGCTATTTTACAGATCATCTATTTTTGGCGTAAAGGCTGGTTAAGTAATAATTAGTAGCAAAATTGTAAATTAACATAAAAAAGAAATTACACCATCAGTTCTCGTCTTGATTTGTTATTTTAGCAGACCATGCAATCTTTTGAACTGGATAAATCGGATGTATTAAAATTCAAGCAGGCACTTGAAGAGGATGATACTGCTTTAGAAGCGCTGGTAGCTGAATACCATGCGTCTGAAATAGCCATTCTGTTTGAAAGTTTACCACAGGAAGCCCGTGAAAGGATCATTAGTCTTCTTCCTGCCGAAATGGCTTCGGATGTTATTTCTGAGATGGATGCAGAATTTCATCCGGAAAGATTGTTGGAAAATCTTCATCCCGAAAGGCGTTCTGAAATTGTAGAAGAACTGGATTATGATGATGCTGCAGATATCATCAGCCAGTTACCGGAACATCAGCAAAAAGAAATATTAGAAGAATTAGATGAAGAGGATGCTTCTAATATTCGCCATCTTTTAAACTATGATGAAGATACCGCCGGAGGGTTAATGAACACTCAGGTGATTAAAATCAACGAAAGCTTTTCTAAAAAGGAGGCTTTAGATGAAATCATCAGGCAATCGGAAGAAATGGAGGAGTTTTATACCATTAATGTGGTAGATGATCATAATATTCTGAAAGGAATCGTATCCTTAAAAGATATTATCAAGGCTCGCAATAATGTAAAAATAAGGGATTTAATTAAGCCCGATTTTGTATATGTAAGAGCCGAAACAGATCAGGAAGAAGTAGCAAAGCTCATATCGCAATATAATTTAACTAGCATACCCGTTGTAGACGATCAAATGCACTTGCTCGGACGAATTACATTTGATGATGTGATCGACGTAATGGAGGAAGAGAACACAGAAGATATCCTTAAGATATCCGGTGTATCTGAAGATGAGCAGCTCGCCGGTAATTGGAAAGAATCCGTTAAAAGTCGTTTGCCCTGGTTGGTTTTAAATTTAGGAACCGCGTTTCTGGCAGCCGCGGTTATCCGGCATTTTGATGATACTATCAAGCAGCTGGCCATATTGGCCGGTTACATGACTATGATTGCCGGAATGGGAGGGAATGCTGCCACACAGGCATTAGCCGTAACTGTACGTCGTATTTCTTTAACAGATTTAACAGATAATCAGGCTTATCGTACTGTATTAAAAGAATTTACCGTTGGCCTGATTAACGGAGCAGCTAATGGTTTAATCGTTTTTCTTTTCGCATTTTTTTATGATGGCAACCCGATGTTGGGTCTGGTCATATTTTTAGCGATGACTGGTAATTTGGTTATTGCAGGCATCACTGGTGCCGGAATTCCTCTAATGCTTAAAAGGGTAGGCATAGATCCCGCAATTGCATCATCTATTATCATTACCACCTTTACAGATGTTTTCGGATTTTTGCTTTTGCTGGGATTGGCAAGCAGGTTATTACTCTAAGAAACTCCTCTTGCAACTTAGAAAACTCGCGATGTGAGAAAGAAAACTCTTCTTGCAACTTAGAAAACTAGCGATGTGATAGAGAAAACTCTCCCTGCAACTTAAAAAACTCGTGATACGAGAAGGAAAACTTCTCTTGCAACTTGGAAAACTCCGTTAGTTAGAAAGCATGCACATTCTGGTATTAATGCTAATACCGAAACTTAAATTATACAGGCATTGGTAACTAAGTATTTAATTAAGAATAAAACGAACACCAATAAAGCTTTTAGATTGTGATTATCAGGCTAAAGAATATAACTCTTCCCGCTGCTGATTTACAACTTCACTGTTTATATATTCATCATAAGTCATTAACTTATCAATAATTCCACCCGGAGTTAATTCAATAATGCGGTTTGCTACGGTTTCGGTAAGCTCATGGTCACGTGAAGTGAATAAAATAATTCCCTTAAAATCTTTCATCCCATTATTGAGAGCTGTAATTGATTCCAAATCCAGGTGATTGGTTGGTTCATCAAACAAAAGACAATTAGCTTGCTGTAACATCATCCTCGAAAACATGCAACGCATTTTTTCACCTCCGGAAAGTACAGACGATTGTTTTAGAACTTCTTCACCCGAGAATAACATGCGGCCTAGAAAACTACGGACAAATTGTTCATCTTTATCTGCTTCAGAATATTCACGAAGCCAATCAATTAAATTGGTATCCTTCCCAATAAAATAAGTGGAGTTATCATTTGGAATATCAGCGATATTAATGGTAACTCCCCATTTAAAAGAGCCTTTATAATCGCTATCTCTACCCGCAAGAATATCATAAAATGCAGATGTTGCCAGACTATTTTCAGAAAGTACGGCGATCTTATCGCCCTTATTTACCATCAGGTTAATACCCGAAAATAATACTTCACCGTTTAGTTCTTTTTTCAGGTTTTCTATCTGCAGGATCTGATCTCCCGCCTCACGACCCTGATGATTAAATATAATAGCAGGATATTTTCGATTAGATGGCTTAATTTCTTCCAGATTGATCTTATCCAATGCTTTTTTACGACTGGTCGCCTGTTTAGATTTGGATGCATTCGCAGAAAAACGACGAATAAACTCCTGAAGCTCTTTTACTTTATCTTCTAATTTCTTATTCTGATCTGATTTTTGTCGGGATGCTAATTGGCTTGATTCATACCAGAATGAATAATTACCGGTGTAAATAGTCATACGGCTAAAGTCAATATCTACCACATGCGTACAAACAGTATCTAAAAAATGCCTGTCGTGAGATACAACTAGAATAATGCCCTCATAACTTGCTAAAAAGTCTTCCAGCCATGCAATAGTTTGAATATCCAAATCATTGGTTGGCTCATCCAGTAAAAGAATATCGGGCTTACCAAATAAAGCCTGAGCTAATAAAACCCGTACTTTTTGATTCCCATCGAGTTCTTTTAATAATTTATAGTGCGAATCTTCTTTAATACCTAAATTGCTAAGCATAGTTGCAGCATTGTTTTCTGCATTCCATCCATCCATTTCCGCAAAAATATTTTCTAACTCACCTGCACGTTCGCCATCTTTTTCTGTAAAATCTTCTTTTGCATATAGCGTATCTTTTTCTTTCATCACACTATACAGCTCCTTATGCCCTATTAAAACAGTTTCTATAACCGGAAATTCATCAAATGCGTAATGGTTTTGGGTTAAGACTGCCATGCGTTCACCAGGAGTAAATGCAACGGATCCGCTGGAGGGGTCGATCTCTTTTGAAAGTATTTTTAAGAAAGTAGATTTACCCGCACCATTGGCACCAATAATTCCATAACAATTGCCTTGTGTAAACTTTAAATTAACGTCTTCGAACAGAGTGCGCTTTCCGTAACGTAAAGATAGATTGGATACTGTAATCATGATTGTGAAAATGAGGTGCGAAAATACAGATTTTAATAATAATACTGAAGCTTGGCGCATAAAATCCTTAAAAATGTGCTTCTTTGCATACTTTATGGCTAACGTTAAAAAAGAACTATACAATCAATGCCTGGCTTATGTTGAACAGCGCATTCATACTGCAGAAAATGCGATTAAAGCAGCCAGAGAATCTGCTAATGATGATACTAAGAGCAGTGCGGGTGATAAGTATGAAACAGGTAGGGAAATGATGCAGCAGGAAATTGACCGAAATACCACTCAGCTTCGTGAAGCTCAAAAACTAAAACAAATTTTAGAGCTTGTAGATTCTGAAAAAGCAACTGAAATTGTACAGAATGGCAGCTTGGTTTTTACCAATCATGGGATTTTTTATATAGCCATTAGTTGTGGACAGCTATCCATTGAAGGGGAAAATTATTTTGCTATTTCCTCTGCTTCGCCTATTGGAGCCAAATTGATGCGACAAAAAACTGGAGCAGGCTTTGATTTTAATGGAAAAGAATTTAAAATAAGCAATATTCAATAAAGCCTCTTTTTAATGCCCTATAGCCGCAGCATCAATACGTTTTATATCTGCCCCTAAAGCTCTAAGGCGAGTATCAATATCCTGGTAGCCACGCTCAATTTGCTCAATATTATGAATAATAGATGTGCCTTGTGCAGAAAGAGCCGCAATAAGTAAAGAAACTCCTGCCCTAATATCAGGTGAAGTCATTGAAATGCCTCTCAGTTTAACTTTTTTATCCAGGCCAATTACTGTCGCACGATGCGGATCGCATAAAATTATTTGTGCTCCCATATCAATCAGCTTATCTACAAAAAATAAGCGGCTCTCAAACATTTTCTGATGAATAAGTACATTTCCTTTTGCCTGTGTGGCTACAACCAGCATAATACTTAATAAGTCGGGAGTGAATCCTGGCCAGGGAGCATCAGAAATAGTCATTATTGATCCATCAATGAAAGTATCAATTTCATAATGTTTTTGCGATGGGATGAAAATATCATCACCTCTCAACTCAAATTGAATACCAAATTTTTTGAATACATCAGGAATCATCCCCAATTCGTTATACATTACGTTTTTGATGGTAATTTCAGATTCTGTCATAGCTGCTAAACCAATAAAAGATCCGATTTCTATCATATCGGGTAATAAACGATGTTCTGTTCCGCCAAGTTCTTTTACACCTTCTATCGTTAACAAATTAGAGCCAATACCGGATATTTTTGCGCCCATCCTGTTGAGCATTTTACATAATTGTTGCAGGTAAGGCTCGCAGGCTGCATTATAAATAGTAGAAGTACCTTTAGCAAGAACGGCTGCCATAACCACATTGGCAGTGCCGGTAACAGATGCTTCATCCAATAAAATATATGCACCCTTTAAATTGCTCGCATCAACATTAAAGAAGTTAGTTTTACTATCATAAATAAATTGAGCACCTAATTTTTCAAACCCTAAAAAGTGAGTATCTAAACGTCTGCGGCCAATTTTATCGCCGCCAGGTTTAGGAATAGCTGCTTTTCCAAAACGTGCCAACAAAGGACCAACAATCATAATAGATCCGCGTAAGCTGCCACCTTTTGCTTTGAATGTTTCTGATTTGAAAAAATCCAAATTGATATGACTGGCTTCAAAAGTATAGGTGTCTTTATTTAAACGTTCCACTTTTACACCCAGATCTCCAACTAATTCAATGAGCTTATTTACATCTTTAATATCCGGAATATTGCTGATGGTAATTTTTTCTTTAGTGAGCAATACAGCAGAAATAATTTGTAATGCTTCATTTTTTGCTCCTTGCGGGATGATTTCACCTTTTAATGGTTTTCCACCACCAATTTCAAATGCGTTCATTTATTGAAATAGTTTAATTATATGTTCTTTTAACTTAACAATTTTTTATAGAGAAAATCAGTTTGAATATCGCCACCTAAATTAAACTCGTGTGATCCAAAAGGTTCAAAGCCCCATTTTTCATAAATTTTAATTGCTTTATCATTTTTCTCCCAAACCCCCAACCAAATAAGAGCAAAATGATATTCATTAGCAAACTCAAAAGCCTTATCTAAAAACATTCTGCCAATATTCAGGCCTTGAAACTCTTTCAGCACATAGATACGTTCCAGTTGTAAACATTTTTTGTCGGATAAATCAGCGTGATCTTCAGTCTCATCACTAACTAATTTGCAAAACCCGGCAGCTTTCCCATCAGCTTCTGCTATAAAAAAATGATTACGATCTGTGTTATATTCCTGTTCAATAACCTGAGCTTGAAATTGAGTATCCAAATATTTTTGAAAAGGAATAGGATTATTTAGATGTTCAAATGATTCGGTAAATGTGCTACGGCCAAGTTCAGTAAGCAGGTTTATATCATTTGTAGTGGCTGGCCTAATGTGAATCAAAGCAAAAAGTGTTAATATCTTTTGCCACCAGTACCACCTCGCTGACGATTTGCTCCCGGGGTATTACGATTCGTATTATTGTTTTGCCGACCTTTATTATTTTGATTCGTATTTCGCTGACGGTTTGCAGGATTAGGCTGACGGTATTCGATACGTTGCAAATTTACATTTTCCTCTAATTGCAGAGCACCGTTTGACATTTCACGCAGATCTTTGATAATCGTTTCATCTGCTACGCTGTCTTTATTCCAGGTAACGTATGCCATTTTCATAAAATTAGCAATGGATTGAACCATGTGCTGCTTACGCTCGGGTTCTTCTGTAGCTTTTGCTTTACTGATCATTAGCTCCACCGTTTTACCGTAATGCTTGTATTTGATACGATGTTGGGGATAAGCCAAAGGTGCAGGTTTAAAACGAATAGCATCTTCTGATGGCTTGGGATAGGGGGAATCTACGTCAATTTTAAAATCAGAAATAATATGAAGATGATCCCATAATTTATGTTTAAAATCTGCTACATCACGCAAATGAGGATTTAAAAATCCCATCAGATCTATCACAACCTGAGCATAACGATTGCGCTCTTCTTTGGTGGGAAGTTCAACAATATATTTAACCATGTTTTGCACGTTACGTCCGTATTCGGCAAGGATTAGTTTCCTCCTAGTGGTATTATAATCGAATGTCATTGTTTATTTTTAATATCGCCGGCTAAAATTAAGATGATTTAGGTGTTTAAGCAGCGATTTGAATATTATTTATCAAGGCCCAAGTTAACAAAAATAAATAATATTTATTCCTATACAAATCCATTGATGTAATTACTTAGTTGAAATAAATGCACCTGTTTATTATGCAATTTTTAGTGAAGTCATGCTTAATGAGCCTGCCAGTAATTTATCGTTAAATAAGGTTATTGTTTCTGATTTTTCTTTAAGTCCTAGCGTGTAAATTAAGGGCAGGTAATGTTCAGGCGTAGGAACGGCCAATTGAATGGCTTTAATTTGTTTATTGTAATTAATAATGGGTTGGTAGTCACCATCTAAAAGCCAATCATTTATTACTTCCCTGGCTTCTATAGCCCAGTCATAGCCATAGTTATCTGTATAAAAATTTTGATAATCTACTAAGCCCAGATTATGAACAATGTTTCCGCTCCCAATAATTAAAATTCCCTTATGGCGTAATGAACTCAGTTTTTTAGCCAGTCCATAATGATAATCGGCCGGCTGGGTATAATCAATACTTAACTGAATGACCGGAACATCTGCGTTTGGATATAAATGTTTAATCACACTCCACGCCCCGTGGTCAAGCCCCCATTTTTCATCTAACTCAACGGATGTGGTATCAAGCAATTTTTTAGCTTCTTTAGCCAGTTCGGGATCACCTTTAGCAGGATACTGTACCGCAAACAATTCTTTAGGGAAGCCGCCAAAATCATGTATAGTAAACGGCATTTCCATCGCTGTAACTTTAGTGCCTTTGGTGTACCAATGTGCCGAAATACATAAAATAGCATGAGGCTTAGGTAAAGTTTTAGCCACATTACGCCAGCCTTCTACAAATCGATTTTCTTCAATGGCATTCATGGGATTACCATGTCCTAAGAATAAAACCGGCATTTTTTCGGTGTTTGAAAAAACGGCAGAAGTTTTAAGCAAATCGTTGATAATCATAATTTTTTCTTCGATTAGAATGGGCTTTTTGTTTATTTGCTTTTAATGCACTGGCTAATGCTTTTACTTATTTCAATGACACCTTTTAGTGTTTAGTTATTTCAGTGGAAACTCTTTTCTGTTGGATAAATAATTAGGGTATTTCGCATTGTTATGATATCGAGCATTTCATTTCTTTGATTTTCACTCATGTGAGCTTCCGCTTGTTTTATTTTTGATTGATATTCCAGCTCATTTTTATAAAAACTGATACTTGCCAAAAGATTTTTATCCTGAAAAACAGGCAAAGGCGTAAAGTCATTCGGACTAGTTTCGCTTATCCAAAAAGATATATCTTCTATACCCGAATTCTTTAAGATTGGAATATAGTGAGCCTTAAAAAAATCAATCAACTTATCTAGTTTCTGATTAGCAATATAATAATCCACCACTGTAATGCCTTTTTCTTTTCCAAACCAATTACTGTTAAAATCAGTTGCATAATCATGTGGATTATTACTAATAGCTAAGGGCTTTAAGAGATGAACATTATCGTTATTAACAAGCATGGAGTTAGCTACACTTCTATGTTGCTTCCAAACCGATCCGGAATAAAAATCATTTAGAAATTTATTTCTGGAAGCCATGTCATGGAAGCCGCGAATCCAGAAGAAATTATCATCTGCGCCTTTAACCCTAAACTGTCCTAATGTATGTCCACCCAACGCATTTTGAGATTGTATGAAATTGTCTTCAAAAAAATCAATAAACCTGTCTCTCTGTGCCGGTTTTATCACATAGTTACGCAATTCAATAACTTTTAAAGTTTGCTTTCCATTCAGGCTTCGAATACTATTATTTTCTTTTCTTGTAAAATACATATACCAGTTCCACTCCCAGGTTTTACCATTATCAGGAGAAAATGCCTGGCTCCATACAGGTTTATCAGGGTTTGAAACATCCCATTGAAACTGCAGAATAATTTCTTTATCCTTAAATGTTTCCCTGCAAAAAAATACGCCTATATTTTTATTAAAAGAACCAACCACCGGCTTTTCCATTGTTCCCAAATTGTTATCCGCCCAATATATACTCCATAATTGGGTTGCCGGGTAAAAAGACGTATCGCCATACCTTCATATGCCTCCCCCTCAATAGTGGTATGAATATTTTCCACATTTCCGATATCTGTAAGTACTTTGCGCATTTCATGAGTGGCATCAAATTCAATCCATTCATTAGAATTGCTCAACCTTGATTTTAATTTTTTATTATGAATATTCCATTCGCCCACTAAAAAATCAAAATCTTTATTTGAAGAAGTTGCAGAGGGACTAATATCCAATTCGCCGGTTGTTTTAAATTTCACGCTTGTCATTTTGTTTACTGGATGTTTTTGTCTGAGTGTTAAAACCAAAATTTTCGATGTCATCGTTTATCATCATTGTATGTGTATTTTAGCAAACCACTAACACCTAATGTACGAAAGTTTATTGATCTAAATTAACACTGCAAAATCGCCGGAGGAGCTTCCAATTATAGTAATTAAGGCCTCAGGCATGATTGAGGAGCTTCCAATCATGAAGGTCTCAGGTGTAACCCGACAAGTAATTGTTTTGAAGAATTAGCCTGGCATATAGTTAGCGGAAGAGAAAGGAGTACGAGTGGCAAACTTGTGCTAAAAGGGATGATGATTTAGAACCTATAGTTCTCCTAGTGCTTTTTTTATTTTCTTAAGTTGTTTTAGATTAAGTTTATTTTCCTCTATTAAATAAACAAAAACGTTTTTTGCCATAAGGATATCATCATCAACCTCAACTAATTCTATTATTCTACTTACCTCTTCATCTGTAAAAAACTGGCGCTCCTTTACTATTCTTAAAAACGATTCATGTCTTAAATGTTCAGTATGTATATTTCCATATACATCATTTTCTGGAAATGATTTTGCTTCCATATGTTTATTATATTGCTCATCTAATTGCTCCTTACTAAGAAATCCATATTCCATCCAGATCTTATTATATACTAGCATATGAAGTTGTTTAAGTGATTGGGCATTGATACTCATCATTATGGTAACTTTTGTTAAAAACACGTAGTAAAATTATTTATTCCTTTTCTATATTTAATCGGGGCTCAAATATCTACCCAATCAACAACAGTTAATGTAAGGAAATATAGAAATCCCTTCGTTAATTTTATTCTTAATGCCCGTAATATTCGGATTGCAAATCCTTAATTTATATTAAGCCCGAATTACAAATCCGGACAAGCAAAGTTAGATTTCAAATCCTTGCTTTATGTTAAGTCCGGATTGCAAATTTAAACAAGTAAGTATGAGGAGCCTCCAAGCATGAACTGTCTTGTCCTGAAATGAGTTTCCTAGCAACCCCCATCTTCCTTAAAATCTAAAAGCCAAGAGCTATTATATGAGAAACACTCGACAGCTAAGAAGAAAAATTAATTTCTAATGGTGAAAGTGCCCGTTCTCTTATTCCATGTCAGTTCCAATAAATTACATTTTAATTTATTAAAATATTCATAATATTTAACGCTTCCCATTCTTATTCGTTCATCTTGTCCGCAAAGAGGCTGGGCTTTAACTTTGATGGTTGTTCCGGTTCTTGGAAGACGATATACTGTCTCAAACATGTTGTAATGTAAATTATAAGCCATAGGGCAAAAGTCTTTTAATATTATTTCAGGCATCACATTTTTAGTGACATCAATAAATTTTTTATGAATATATCTATAAAAAATTAATGACCTTGAATCGCAATCCCCACCCGTTTGATCTTCATAAATGCCAATAATTTTACTTCCATCGGCTTGTTTAAAATAGCATATCTGCATTTGATAACTCAATTCGGAGGTGTTATCAATGATACTCATAAAAGCATTTTTAGTATCAATACTGATTTTCATGCCGGGCATGGGTCTCAAATACATCTTTCTGAATTCAAATTCCGTAAAGTCGTCATCTTCCTTATGAAGCCAATGATGATAAGGTTGACCCGGAATGATGAGATAATATTCCAGAATATTTAGTGGTGATTCACGTATTTCAATTTCTTTCCTATAGCCAGATTGAGAGAATACATTTAGTGATGCTGTAAAGAGTATAAAAAATACAGATAATCTCATAAGATTAAATTTAGATCATTAATGATAAAATATAAATTATAGCTTCGGTGGGAATTTCTCTGATTTAATCAAGTAACTTCATTTATTTTAATCTGCTTTCAATTTTTTCACATACAGCTTTTGGAAAAATGGTATAAATGTCCTTACTCTTATTTCTAATTTCACCAATCTCAATGTAATTGGTAACATCAAAACTTGTTTTTTCAATGGCAGCAATACGAACTGCGCCCTCGCTTACTAATTCTTCTTCTTTACTAATTTTAACCCATAAATAATATTTAGGATAAGAAACCCCGGTTTGAGTTGGGCCATTGCGCAAAAAATCCCATTTAACAGTTATTTCCCCATATTCAGGATAAAAGTATTTTTGAAGGTCTCTTTTTAATAAGCTGTTGAATTGTGCCGAGTCTGGCACATTCGCATCAATATGAGATTCTTGTATATCTTGAAAAACCTTTTGTTCAGAACTAGCTTTTGAAGTTTGCGCTTTACTATTAAAAGACGCTAAAGTTAAAACCAAACTAATCATGCTTAAATATTTTCTCATCTGTTCATAATTATTGCATTCGTTCGTTTGGGATTTGCAATACCTCATAAATATTAAGTATCGGATTGCAAATCCTTATTTTATGTTAAGTTCGGATTACAAATCTAGACAAGCACACAAGTTACAAATTCAGACAAGCACACCGATTGCAAATCTGGACAAGAAAATTCAAAATTGGCTAAGCAAGCTATAGATATTTTCTTTTCAATTTCTTAAAGATAAAAACTAAAAACAGGATACTTAAGGGAACTGTTAGAACAATACTGAAGAACAGTTGCCCGATAGGCATTAGACCATGTAACCCATCAGGTGTTTTCGCCGGGAATAAAAAAATTATAATCGTATAAATCAAATAAAGTAAGGTAATCCCCCAAATAAACGAGATTATAAACGAGAAAATGAAAATAAACCAGCCTTTACCTATCATTTATTTATCTGTTAAATTTAGTTTGAAAACTGAAGCCAAAAGGTAAACCCTCAGAGGTTTCAAAAACCTCCGAGAGTTACGATAAATATTACTTCCAATATTCCAAAAAATCCACCGGAAGAGGTTTCTCCAGAAAATCTTTATATAAAAAGCGGGTGGTTTCCTGGCTGCTGTGGCGGGCTTTTAGGCCCCTAAAACCATGACGTTCACCCGGGTAGAGCATAAATTCAAAATGCTTATTTAAATCTTCCAGTTTATTTACGAGTTGGATGCTGTTTTGCATATGTACATTATCATCCATCGTACCATGTACAATGCGGAATTTTCCTTTTAATTTATCAGCATAGGTTAGGGGTGAAGTCAGTTTATATCCTTCGGGATTATCTTGTGGTTTGTCCATGTATCTTTCTGTATAATGCGTATCATACAAAGCCCAATCTGTAGGAGAAAACATAGCTATACCATGTGTAAATACATCTGCTCCATAGGTTAAAGCCATAGCAGTTATATATCCTCCAAAACTTCCGCCGGTAATGCCAACCTTATTTTCATCTATGTTTCCCTTAGCTTTTAAAGAATTTACGGCATCTATATAATCATCAATTTCATATTTGCCTAATTGGCGATAAATGTAATTCATGCCAGTTTTACCTAGATGTCCGGCACTGCGATTATCAATAGCCACTTGAATCATACCTTCTTTTGCCCACCAGTAATTTTGCCCAAGCGGACTTTTCCATCTGTCGTAAACCGTTCCTGCATCCGGGCCACCGTAAATAGAAATCCATAAGGGATATTTTTTATTCTTATCAAAATTTAAAGGCAGGGTAACGGTCATCGGTAAATCTAATCCGTCGCGGGTTTTGTAATAAACCAAGTCTGTTTTAGGCAAGTTATAATTTGCATATTCAGCACCTTGTGAGCTGGCCAGTTCACGAATTAGCTTTCCGTTTCTATCCAAAAGAGCCGTTTTAATGGGACTGTGCAAATTAGAATACGTGGTTATAAAATAGCTGCCATCCGGCGATAGGCTTACAGTATGATCATAATCTCCAAACGTTAAACGCTTAGGTTCTCCGCCTTTTAAACTCACTTTATACAAATCAAAACGGGTAGAAGCTTCTTTACGGGCTGTGAAGAATATTTTCTGGGCTTTCTCATCTACTAAGAGCAAATCAGCAACCCGCCAGTTTCCGGAAGTTAATTGCTTTTTTAATTTCCCGGTTAAATCCATATAGTAGAAATGGCCCCATCCGGTTTTATCACTGCGAAGAATAAAGCCCTGACCATTTTTAAGGAAATACATATCATCAAACCAGTCTACCCAGGTTTTTTGTTTCTCTTCATAAATAATACTTTTGCTGCCATTGGCAGGTTTTACAGAATAAATGATCAGATCATTTTGATCGCGGTTCATCCATTGCATCCATAATGTTTTGCTATCTGCCATCCAGAAAGGAGTTCCAAAATATTGGTCGTCTTTGGGATTAAAATCTGTCCAAACAGTTCCGGTTTTGCCTGCGGTTACAATGCCCATTTTCACTTCCGGGTTTTTATCACCACATTCAGGATACCGGGTATTTTCTAAAAACCCATGCTGACCATTAGAATTATATATTGGGAAAACAGGAACCTGCGAATCATCAAAATGCATAAATGCGATTTGTTTACTATCCGGACTCCACCAAAATGCTTTATACTTTGTTGGTCTGCCTAAGATCTCTTCATAATAAACCCATGAAGCCCAACCGTTATAAACCACATCAGATCCATCTGTACTATAACGTGTTTCCTTCCCGCTGTTTATATCCACAGAATATAGGTCGTTTTTGCGTGTAAAAGCTACTTGTTTGCAATCCGGCGATAAGGTTGGATTTTTTTCTTCCAGCGTATCTTTGGTCAGTTGTGTTTCTTTACTGGATGCATCTTTGTAAAAAAGATTTTTATCCTTTACACTTACGCTCGCTTCATTCACTTGTGCAGGTGCAGAAGGTACAGCGTTGCCGGTTTTAGCATCAACCGTAAAAGGGTTCGTTTGCCCTTCACCACGATATTCAATGTAATGTGTATTATCTGCCCATCCTTTTTGAATCGGCATGGGCTTAATAATTTCTTTTGGAGCCTTTACAAAAACTTCATTAAAGGTTAACTCTTTCTTTTGCTGCGCTAAGGCCGACATTGAAAAAGTTAGAGCACCCGCAAAAAAGGCGATTCCAGCAACATTTAGCTTCATGGTTTTATTTGGTTAGTTTTAGGATATAAAACTAATTATTCTGTTTTAATAATTTGCAACGCATTACAGAATGTTGGAAAGTTAAGATTTGAAAATTCCTTCCTTCCTTCACTAATTCGATTATGTCATCTCGAACCTGCAAGGTGAGAGAACTTAGTTTGTGTTATTACCGATAATTTATTTTAAACATAAAATATGTTTCCTCTTCGTTATCACTCATTCGGAAGGACATGGGTTTTGAGGAACTAGTTTAAAAATATAGCTTTCTTTCATTCTCCCATTCTGTCATTCAATCCTTCTCTCATTTACTCCTACATCCACAATTATTAGTATTTTAGAAGCATGCAAGCAAATTTGAATAATTATAAAGATCTGCAGGATTTCGGTAACCTTGAATTGCTTGCCCGCCAGGTGGTAGAAGGCTTTATTACGGGCCTACATAAAAGTCCGTTTCATGGATTTTCGGTAGAATTTGCTGAGCATCGACTGTATAATAATGGCGAATCTGTTAAGAATATAGATTGGAAATTATATGGCAAAACGGATAAGCTTTTTGTGAAGCGTTTTGAAGAAGAAACCAATTTGCGATGCCAGTTGGTATTAGATGTGTCTTCATCTATGTATTATCCTGAAAAAGATTTTAATAAGCTTTTGTTTTCTGTTTATTCTGCTGCTTCGCTGATGTATTTATTAAAAAAGCAGCGTGATGCATTTGGATTAAGTTGCTTTTCTGATCATCTGGAATTTACAACTCCGGCTAAATCTACGGTCGTACACCAAAAATATTTATTTGCCGAGCTGGAAAAATTAATGCTGCGAAATAAGCATGGCCAGGGTACAGCATTAGCATCTGCTTTGCATGAAATAGCAGAACAGATTCATAAACGGTCTTTGATTATTATTTTTAGTGATATGCTGGAAGGAGGAACTTCGGAAGATCAATTAACGGAGATTTTTTCTGCTATGCAGCATTTGAAACATAATAAGCATGAAATAGTTATTTTTAATGTGCTTGATTATCAAAAAGAGCTTGATTTTAATTTTGATAACCGCCCTTATCATTTTATTGATATGGAGAGCGGAGAAGAGCTAAAACTGCATCCTAACAATATAAAAGAAACCTATTTACAGGGAGTGCAATCTTACTATAAAGAATTGCAGTTAAAATGTGCCCAGTATAAAATTGATTTGGTTGATGCTGATATACATTCGGGGTTTTATCCTGTTTTGCAGGCTTACTTAATAAAGCGCCAAAAAATGGCATAATACAAAAGCCGCCTGTAAATTTACAGACGGCTCCTATGTAATCAATTTAACCGAAACTTAAACTGAATGATTATTTACTCTTTTTAGCTGGCGCTGGAGTGGTCACTTTTTTTGTTTCAGTGCTTTTTGGTGCTTCTACTTTTTTAGTTGTTTTTGCTTTTTTAGCAGTTACCGGTTTTGCAGCAACAACTGGTTTTGCAGTTTCCATTTTTTGTTTTGGGGTAGTAGCAGGTTTAGCAGCTTCCATTTTAGGTTTAGCAGCAGTAGTTTTTGGGGCTTGAGTTGCAAATGCTCCTATAGTAGATGCTACTAGTGCAAGAGCTAAAATTGTTTTTTTCATGATATTAAAATTTAATTTTGTTTGATTTGTTAATCAAAGTTGCATTAACTATATGAAGATTAAGTGAAGAAAAAATAAGTCTATTGTTTCAGATTGTGCTTTATAAACTGAAATACAAATGAACCCGAGTTCCCTTATCAATATCAGATTTAATATCAATTTTGATTTGATGGAAAGCAGCAATACTTCTAACAATAGCTAATCCAAGGCCGTAACTATCCTTTTTTTCGGATTGAAGTTTTTCAAAACGGCTAAATGCTTTTTCTATTTCTTCGGTTTTCATACCAAGCCCGGTATCACTGATGATGAGTTCAAATTGCTCATCATTCTTTTTTCCACTTATTTGAATGGAACCCTGTTGCCTGTTATATTTAATGGCGTTGTTTATGAGGTTCATCAATAAAATATGTATTAAAGATTTATTGCCCGTAAATATAAAATCTTCAGATAAATTCATCCCAAAACTTAAATTCATATCTGTCAAACGATCTTCCAGTTCTTCATGAACTTCAGTTATCATTTTAATAATAGAAATTTCATCAGTTTTACTAAATTGATTATTTTCAACCCTCGAAATTAATAAGAGGCTATTAATTATGGCTTTTAAACGATTAAGCGTTTTTAAGGAAGCAAAAAGTTTATTCTCTCCTTCACGGGATAACTGTTCATCATTAAGCAGGTTTTCTAAACGAGTATTTAAAATAGAAATAGGAGTTAAAAGTTCATGTGATACATTGGCTATAAACTGTTTTTCGATCAGGAAAATATCAGCAATTTTAGCCATAAGGGAATTTATGCTGGCATCAAGCTCACGAAAATCCTGTGTAGATGTTTTTACAGGCTCGTAATCATAATGCATTGGATCATCTACTTTATTTAGTTTCTGATCAATTATTCTATAGAATGGAGCTAGTAAAAAACGAGTAAATGCAAAATCTGCAATTAAAGATAAACCTACCGAAACAATAAGAATGAATAGGGTGAAGTATAATATGGTGTGCTCCAGTTGTTCAACTGCAGCCATGGTTTCTCCAATTTCTAATTGGTATTTTCTGTCTTCAAATACAAATTTTTCGGTTAATATCTGGTACTCTTGTGTATTACCTTCAATTTCTCTCTCTTCCTGACTAAAGCTTTCTTTTTTACCAAGAGTATCTACATTTTCTGCTTGTTTAAGTATGATGTATTCCTCTTTTAATATGTTGTAATCAGTAAACGTTTTTTGGTGGGTTAAAAGATCGTTTATCTCCATATCAGAGAGATTGGAAACCAGTTTATTCTTTTTATCAATTAACCGTTGCTGAATATGGTTAACAGATATGCTATTCATGAAAATCAATATAAAAAAAGCTAAAACTGCTATAATTGCAATTTTTGTAATGGTATTATATAAAGCAAGTTTAAGTTGAAGTTTCAATGTGTTATCTTAAAAATAGGTTTATATATTTATCCGGTACCCAATGCTTCTCACCGTTTCAAACCAGTCGATGGGTATTAAATTAGCCAGTTTTTTGCGAAGATTTTTAACATGAACATCTACAAAATTAGAATCAGAATTAATCTCCAGAATATCTCCCCAAACATGCTCTGTTAAATTCATTCGTGAAATTACTCTGTTTTTATTAAGAACCAAATAATTGAAAATTTCATATTCTTTTTTAGTGAGATTAATGCGTTCATTGTTAAAAATAACCGTCCTGTTTCTTATATCTAATGTAAGGCCATGAATATTCACTTCATTTTTTTCAAGTTTATGCTTTCTCCGTGTAATAGCATGCATACGTGCAAGCAACTCAGAAAGTGAAAAAGGCTTTGCTAAATAGTCGTCAGCTCCTTCTTCAAGACCCTTTATACGATCATCAACAGCATTGCGGGCAGTTAAAATAATCACTCCATCTTCACGGCCGGGCAGATTTTTTAATTGATGGAGTAAATCAAAGCCATTTCCATCAGGTAAACCAAGATCAAGCAATATAAAATCATAAGAATTAACAAATATTTTTTCTGAAGCGGATGACTTTTTCCAAGCATGGTCAATCATAAACCCTTCTTTTCCCAGAAAGCCGGCTATTTCAAGAGCTAAACTTTTTTCATCTTCAATAATAAGTACATTCATCTAATAGACACATTTATCAATGATATAAAAATGGGAATAGTTTTTGGAACTTCAGTTTATCCTAAACATAATATTATATTAATTAATTTTCACGAGATTATAATTTAGATGCTAATTTCGCCAATCCAACCCAAACTAGTATAGTATGAGATTATCCATAGAGCGTAAACCAGTTAAAGTTTACCCTGACCCAAAACGTGTGATTGCCCGTTTTTTTTTCACAGAAGATAGTCGTGCAAAAGAACTTATTAAACGTGTTATGTTACTTTCTGAAGAAGAGGTTTTCAGTATTGTATCACCTATCCTTCAGGAATATTCTAAACGCCATCGGAATATTACTAAAATTTTAAACCGACATTGTGATAAGCTAAAACCTCTTTTTGTAGAAGAGAAAATTAATTTTGATAAGTTAAAATCGTATCGCAAACTATTAATCGGATCATACTTTACACATGAGTATTCTATTGAATCGGCAGCATTTTTTAATCCTTCTATTGTAGAAGATCCGGATCAAACCGAGTTGGAAGAAGGGGAAAAAAGATTGATTATTAGTTTTAGAGCGGTAGGAGAAGGGCATATTTCATCTATCGTATTTAGAAGAGCTTTGGTTGATAAACATAGTAACATTACTGTCATGCCATCAGGAAATTACATAGATGAAGCTGAAATTATCAGGAATGCCACTTATACCAAAAAACTTTTTTTCGACAAGGCGATAGAAAGTAAAATTGACGCTCATATTTTAGAAGAAGTAAAAGAAAAACTGGAAGATAAGTTCGATTATCAGAATCTGCGTAGAATTATCATGGATTCTAAAAATCTTCAGGATGATAATATGAAAAAATTAGAATTCGACAAAGTGCTGTGGTTGTCTGATTCATATCATGATATCAGTTTTTCAAAAGATACGGATATATCAGACCGGGTAATATTCCCAATTTCCGAATTTGAACGTAAGGGAATTGAAGATGCCCGTTTTGTACGTTTTATAAAAGAAGATGGCACGGCTATTTATTACGCAACCTACACTGCTTATGATGGAGCTTTGATTATGCCTAAACTGCTTCGTACAACTGATTTTTATGATTTTACAATATCCCCATTATACGGAGCAGGGGCCCAGAATAAAAATCTAGCTTTATTTCCCAGAAAAATAAATGGGAAATATGCTATGATGTCCCGTATCGATGGATGGAATAATTACATCATGTATTCAGATCGGATAAATGTTTGGGAAAACCCGGTTCTATTGCAACAACCACAATATCCATGGGAATATATTCAAATTGGTAATTGTGGTTCGCCAATAGAAACAGAGTATGGCTGGCTTGTTATTACTCATGGCGTTGGTCCTATGCGTCGGTATTGTTTGGGTGCGAGTTTGTTAAACCTGGAGGATCCTTCTATAGAAATTGGACGCTTAGACGAACCCTTACTTATCCCAAATAAAGATGAACGGGAAGGTTATGTACCAAATGTATTGTATTCATGTGGCTCCATTATCCACAATGAAAAACTGATTATTCCTTACGGCCTTTCAGATTATTGTTCATCTTTTGCAACCGTAGATATTATTGCTTTGTTAAACAAACTTAAAAGCAAATCATCAGCAGTTTAATACCTGTTTATAAACATTTATATAATCGCTAACCATTCTTTCTTGAGAGAAATTAATAGTAGCCCAGGTATTACAGTCGTTGCGATTAATGGTTGTGATATTGCCAATTACCTCAACTGCTTCATGTACATTATTAACCAGAAAGCCGGTATGTTCATGCTTGATTAGTTCAGGCATGGAACCTTTGTTAAATGCAATAACTGGTGTTCCGCAAAGCATGGCTTCGGCAACGCTTAAGCCAAATGGTTCATTAAATTGTATGGGATGAAGCATTGCAAAAGCATTACTTAAAAGCTCATTGCGTTTTTCGGGGCCAACATGACCTACAAAAATAATACCATCGCCTAAAAATGGTTCTACTTTATTTTTAAAGTAATCTTCATCCTGTATAATACCTGCAATTAATAATTGGCGTTTGCTTTGTTTGGCAATATCAATCGCTTCTGCGGTTCCTTTATCAGGATGAATACGCCCTAAAAACAACAGATAATTGGCAGGAGTTGGGTTATACGTAAAATCTTCAATTTTAAGACCATTATATACGGTAGCTAAATAATCCAGCTGTGGGCTTCGGTCTGAGTTACTAATGGAAACGTATCCGGAATTAGAATTATATTTTTTATAAACCTGGATGATTTTTTCTGATGAAAACCCATGAATAGTGGTAATCATAGGGGTTTTAATCATTCGGGAATAAGTAATTGGTAAAAAATCGAAATGGTTATGAATAAGGTCGAAATCAGTAGCTTTTTCCATCAGGTTACTGATATGCAAGCATTCAACTACTTTCGCATCTTGATTTTCATTTTCCTCATATCCGATATCAATAACTGCATCCAGTTTGCAAGAAGTAATAGAGTCTGCGCTAGCAAAAAGTGTCACATCTAAACCAGCAGTATGCAAACCTTCAGCTACGTTAGATGCTATTTGTTCCCAGGGGCCATAATGCCTTGGTGGAGTACGCCAGGCTATGGGAGATAGAACAGCTATCTTCATAAATCAGGCAACTCGTATGCTCATTTCAGATTTTTTTGAAGTTGCAACTTGTTCATACGTTTGTTCCAGTTCAAGGGCTTTTAAAATCACTAAATGTGAAATAAGATAAGCCAATGTACTTTCTGCTCCCTGATTACGATTTATTCCTTGTGGTTGTAAACCATCGCAACAACCTTTAGTTTCATGGTCGTAAAGTGGAACACGTAAGGTATTTTCTCCTAAAAACCATTGATAACTTAAATACATTTTTCGGATATAATCACTTTGATGCGTTACGTGATAAGCCTTGAAGTACATTAATACCATGGCCATAGTTTCTATTGCTTGCTGGTCAAATGATGCCATGATACCTTCGCGATAATACCATCCATCACTACCAACCGGACTTAAATAACCTTTACTTAGAGTTACTTCATCCAGAAAAGCAATGGCTTCTAATGCTATTTTTTTAACGTTTTCATCACCTGTAATATCGTATGAATGCAATAAAGCTAAAGGTAAAATGGCATTATCATACGTAAGCTTCTCTTCAAACCAATGCCATTCATCATCACTCCGAAATTTGTATGCAGTTATTAAAGGTTCTGTTAAGTTTAACAATTGAGTGAGCATTTCATCATCATGCGGATGAACTTTTAGATAGTTAGCAATGCCAATTATTGTGTTTGCTATTCCTCTTAAATGCTTTAGATGCCTAAAATGGGGCACAGATTTAAAGAATAATTCTGAAGCGAATTCCCGATAGGAATTATTAGGTGCATGATTGATCATAAAGCCCATAGCCCAAATCGTACGCCCAAAGGAATCTTCAGAACCTACTTCATCTAAATACTCTCGTTTAAAACTTAAAAAATTTCTGAAATTTCCGTCATCAAGCTGCATGTATTGAATGTAGCTCAGGTAAATAGGTAATAATTTAAGGGCTTCTTCACTTTTATTTTGTTTATAAGCCATCAAAGCCATAATTAAAGCCCGGGCATTATCATCCAGACAATAACCCTCTTTTAGATTAGGTATTCCATATTTAGCATGTTGTATAATTCCCGTATCGTCCGTTAGTCGTTTTATATGTACTAAATCAAAGTCAGGCATCATTTCAGGGTCTATAATTCGCCGTTCATTATGTTTTACATATAGTGATTTCTGAATAGCAGCCCGCAAAACTTTGATGTATTCTGCCCCAATAACCGGCCATCTTAAATGTAACCCATATTCATAGGCATTATTTTTTAATTCGGCCAGTTTTTCTTCATGGTTAAGCAGATCATTGGTGTGTTCAGCTAAACTATCGGAATCTTTAAAATCAAATAATTTTCCACGGTTATCAGCTAAAAGCTCCTGTGCATGCCAATATGGAGTAGATATTACGGCTGCTCCCGCTCCAATAGCATAAGATAATGTACCACTTGTTATTTGAGCTTCGTTTAAATAAGGTGTTATATAAATCTCGGCTGCTGTTAAATAATTAAATAGTTCATCTTCTGAAACGAACTTATTAACGAAAACTAAATGCTTCTCTACATTTAATTGAACAGCCAGTTTTTTTAAGCTATCGCGATATTCTTCTCCTGAATTTTTCCTCACTCCGGGATGAGTATTTCCTAAAATTACATACATCACATCAGGATGTTTCTTTACTATTTTAGGCAAGGCATGAATTACAGTTTCAAGTCCTTTATTACGACTTATTAAACCGAATGTAAATAGTACTCTTTTGTTAAGAAAAGGCTTCTCACTTTTAATAGGATTAATATCTAGGGCTTCCAAATCAGGAACTCCGTGCTCTATATATTGTATCCTATCTGTCGGGATCTTGTAAATCTCTGTTAGAAACCGTACCGCTTTTTTGCTCATGACTATTATTTTAGCAGACTTAGCAGCAATTTCTTTAATGATGCTCTGCTGAATAAAGGAAGGTTCCTTAAGTACAGTATGTAAAATGGTAACTAAAGGTTTTTTTAAATGATGAAGTAAAGGAAGGACATAAACTCCGCTTTCGCCGCCGAAAATTCCAAACTCATGTTCAAGAATGCAAACATCTACATTACTTATATTGATGAAATTAGCTGCTTTAATATAATCTTTTTGATATTCCTGTCGGATAGTAAATTTAACTTCATCCGGATATTCATATTCTTCTATGTTATTAGAATCTGTCATAGCTACCACAAAGCCATCTTGTGAAATGGAATTAAAGTTGCTGGTAATAGCTCTTATCAGATTATAATTAAAGGTAGCGATGCCACATTCGCGTGGCGGGTAAGTGGAAAGATAAGCTATTTTCATCTTGACAATATTTTTGAGCGATGAAACTATCATGAACAAAAACCTGTGTTTAATTTAATTAACTACTGCTCATGATGGTTTCATTATACAAACCATTTAAGGTTATTGTATAACAGTTATCATACCAATATTGTTCGGAGGGGTAATCTGGCCAAATTCGAACCAAATCTATGAGGTAAGCATTTTTATTGATTGATTCATATATCGCTGCTAATTCAAAGGATACCAAATTGCTGTTCTAGGTGTTTAAGAAATGGCAAACTATTATAGTATCAAAACATTGCTGAAACAATTATTCATGGTCGATGTTCAATACATTTAAACTATTTGTTATTTGTGATGATGAGAAAAAAGATTTTATTGATACTCGGCCTGCTTTATTCATATACTGCCTTTAGTCAGAATGCGGAGGATACCATTCAAATGGTAATAAAGAGCCGTAAAAATACTATTGAACAGCAAAAAAAGCCGTATGTTATCCTAATTTCGGCCGATGGCTTCCGATATGACTATGCCGAAAAGTACCATGCCGAACATTTACTAACTTTAAGCAAAAAGGGTGTTTCTGCCCAATCCATGATCCCGGTTTATCCTTCTGTTACTTTTCCTAATCATTATTCCATAGCTACCGGTTTATATCCCACACATCATGGAATTGTAGGTAACCGTTTCTATGATCGCAACTTAAAGCAATCCTATTCATTCAGAGGTAAAATCAGTAGAGATGGTAACTGGTATAAGGGCACTCCTTTATGGGTGTTGGCAGAGCAGCAGCACCTGCTTTCGGCTAATTTTTACTGGGTAGGTTCCGATGCTGATATTAAAGGAATATTTCCAACCTACTATTACAAATACAATGAAAACATAGGCATCCATAAACGAATACAAACGGTGGTAAACTGGTTAAAACTACCCGCCGAAACACGTCCACACCTTATTACTTTTTACTTACCGGAAGTAGACGAAGCCGGGCATAAATATGGGCCTGAATCAGCAGAAACCCGCAAACAGGTACTATTTATTGATTCGGCAGTACATGAACTGAATAAAGCGGTTAAGGCCACTGGCCTCCCAGTAAACTTTGTATTTGTATCAGATCATGGTATGACGGCAGCAGATATCCAGCATCCCATTGCTCTGCCTGCTGTCGCAGACAGTTCTAAGTTTATCCTATCACAAGAAAATGTTTTGGTGCATTTATATGCCAGGGATACTTCCATCATTAAAAGCACTTATGATATTCTAAAAAAGCAGGCGAAGGATTATGATGTATACCTGCGCAGCAATACACCTACACATTGGCATTATGGTCTGGCTAATGATCGTTATAACCGCATTGGCGATATTTTACTGGTATCGCACTGGCCTAAAATATTTGAAGTAAAAGGCCACAAACTCAACCCAGGCACACATGGATACGACCCTAAATTGGTGAAAGATATGAACGCTACTTTTTATGCCTGGGGGCCCGCCTTTAAGCAAAATATAACAATTAAACCGTTTGAGAATATAAACATTTATCCTATGATAATACAAATTTTGGACTTAACATATACTGACCCCATTGATGGTGATCAATCATTAGCCAGAGAAGTGTTAAAGAAATAATATCTAATTGATAATGCCCTTTAATTACCATCCGATTGGCTGAGGCTTGACTCTTTTAAATAAATTTAGAATTTAAAAACATTTTAAACTTTAAACAGGTTATGCCTATAAAGCAAGTTTAAAAAGTTGAATATGAAAATTTATTATTACCTATTAGCATTACTTATTGTATGTTCTGTTTCTTGTCGCAAAGACGCACCTCTAAAACCAGATCAGCTCGCAGATCCTTATTTAATACAACAGGCCAAAGATTGGTATAGTAGTCAACAAAAGTTACCTACTTCTTCCGGAGCTCTGGATCTAAAAGCTTATACTCCCGATTGGAGCAAAGCTAGCATCGTTAAAAATAGTAAAGGGCAAAATGTACTCGGACTTTCCTTATTCCGTTCTCCGCAAGTATATCTGGAGCTGAATGTGGTTATTGCTAATGGTAAACCCTTTGGCATATTCAAAAAATACGTAGAGACTAAGGATAAAAAAGACCAATTAAACATTTATAGCGGAAAGGGTCAATTAATTACACGGGCTACTTACAATCGGCAAAACCACTCATTAACATCAATTGCCCCTCCCGGAATGAAAGTGATGAAAGAGAAGGAACAAGAGCCCGAACCTGCACCAGGCGAGGAACCAGGCAGTGGTGGCGGAACAGATCCCGGCCCTGGCCCGATTGGTTTTAGTTATCAGGGACCGGAAATAACGATTACCATTCCTGCAGATCCGCCCGGATACCCGGATCCCTCTCCCTCTTTTGGTGGTGGTGGTTTTGATATTCCTTTTCCTTCTTTTCCAATTGGTGAGGGAGATCCTTATTCTGGATTTTCGCATGGTGGTGGTGGAGGTGGGAATTATAATCCTGCGCCGGTAGCAGAACCGACAGATCCGAACGCTTTAGATACCACCATGACAGCAAACTTTTATCGAAATGAAAAAGCCATGTGTGCATTAAACAAATTGATGCAAAACAATTATTATAAAACGGCACTTAATAATTTTATTGGCGAGAATAAGCCTATTGATCTTACCTTTAAAATAGTACCCATAGCAGATCCTCTCATTGATGGTGAAACAGAGCTAAAGCCTTCTAATTGGAATTCTCATAATATTGACCTCACACTAAATCAAAATAAGATTGACAATATGCCAAGTATTGAAGTAGCGCTGACATTGTTACACGAAGGCGTGCATGCAGAAATTTATCGAAAGTTATTAAGTATTCATGGACCCAACAATCTTAATACTATGAATTTTCCAAGTATGTTTAACTTATATTCTCAATATAAGCTAGCAGATGGATTTAGCCATGAATTTATTGCTAATTATTACATAGATATTATGGGTAATGCATTAAAACAATATGATAATAATAAATTTGATATTGATTATTATAAGGCTTTAGCCTGGAGAGGCTTAGAAGGAACAGATGTATATATCGGCTTTGATGCAAACAAAAAAGCTGATATACAATCAAAAATGGGAATAATATTATCAAATAGAAGCAATTCCAACTGCAATGATTTATAAATTCATAATCTTATCCGGATTGTTATTAGGCTTTAATACTTGTTTGGGCCAAAAAAAAGTAAAGCCGGATTTATATATTTTTTTTAAAGAAAATCCTTTAAAAGGAATGTATAAAACTACCTATAAGGATAGTGCAGTAATAAGGCCTGATAAAAAAATAAACAGGCCTGCATATGAATATGATATATATACCTATACATATGTTTTACAAGACACTACGAGAAAGCGCAGATATAAGCTTGAAACAATTAGTAAAGATAATTATTGTGTTAGAGACAGCAATTTTATGAAAAAAAATACTAAACAATTTGATGTTTTAAAAAATATAAGGTATGACATTTTTGATTATAAAAGGTTTCCCTACAAGAGAGTATTTATTGTAGAATATTTATCAACTAATCAATATAAAGTTATAGAGGTGAGTACTTATCTGGGTTCTGATTATTAAATGAAGAAACCCTGTTAATTGTAATGATTAATACACCCGCTGTTCGTAGAGTTCCGCAGGACGCTACGGATTAACAAATAAAAAGAGTCTCCGACTCATATTAACATTGCATACTTATAATGCTGTCAGGTGTTTCCACCTGACAGCTAAAGCAAAATTAAAATACCAAGCCAACCCAGTTATCAACCATCCTTTTATTAAACCCTTAAAAACCCTAATTCATATACCTGAGGTTGCAATTTCTCGCTCAGGGCTTTATAAGCTTCTTCGAAAGGTTTGAAACTTACGGGAGCAAAATCACCGCTGATATTGCGGGTTTGCAGGGCTTTCCTAATTTGGTACCAACCCACATCTGCACGGTTTAACATAAACTCATCCCTCACCATTCTTACATCGGTATGTGCAAAATAGGCTTGCCACAGTACTTTACCTGTCCTTAGTACCTCATTAGCTTCGTTTGAAAATGTTTTACCTGCCAGATATTGCACCATAAAATCAGATTCAAAACGCTCAGGGGCATTCACTTCTTCTTCTGTAAAGGGAATAAAATGATTTACAATACTCCATTTTTTATCATTCCATTCCAAATCATTAGCGCTGGCGGTTAAATTGCTGCCGTTAAATAACATCCAAACAAGACAATCATTTTTAAACTCTTCGGTTAATGGTTCAGTAGGTTGTAAAAATTGGTCCCTATCATTGAGCCATGTGGGTTTTATTATTTTGCGAACAGTAAATACAACTGCCGCTTGCCAAAGGTTTTCAGAAGTAATAAAAATACCATGCCCTCCATTAAATCCAGAAGAAAACAATGCTGTTCTTGGTGCTTGTTGCACATCATTGCTATTACACCACATATAGGCAATTGCATTGTCTGACCATTTTGTCCCTCTCAAGTCTTTTGAAGCTGTTGCTGGTGTAATACAATTTTTTAATGGAATAACATCATCTTTATTGGATTTAGGTCTTTCAATCCAATTTGTAAGCAATTGGTTATTCGGTAAATTATAGAAACTTTTTTCGCCTATAGGCTGAACATTTTTATCAAAAACATCAGTTGAAATTTCAAGAATATGTTCTTTCTTTTTTATATTTTGATTCGTATTCCATATTAAAAAACCAATAGGAAATTCTCCTTTTAAACCATCGAAGGATTTACTATGCACAACAAACCCTCCTAAATATTTAGCATGCCAATTATTACGAAAGACATCTAACGTCTGAGAATTTACATATTTCAATTTACTAAACATAGCCAAAGTTGCAGTAGGTATTTCTTTTGCAACTCTAGCAACAAATTGTGTAAACAATTCATTACTTGCTTTTCCAAACTCTTTCATTGCAGTAGCAGCAAGCTTTGTTTTTGCTACTCCTGTCTTACTTCCTTCTGCTGCTCCACTTGAACTTACATTTTCGGAACTAGTTGCCTCCGCATAAGGCGGATTAATTAATACCAATATCTTTTTGCCTTCCGCTATCGCTTTGCGTAAACCATCGGGTATTTTGTTAGTAAGGGTATAATCTATTTGTCCATCATCCGTAATGTCGTCATTCAAATAATCATATTGAAAACGTTGTGCGGCCACGCAGGTTTTGGTGGCTTTCATTACATCTATATCGGCACTGTCTAAGGTGCTCATGTAAATATTGCGTGGGTTGCTATGCTTCACTTCCAAATTACCTACACCGCAACACATATCCCAAACGATATACTCTTTCTGCCAGTTTTCGCCCAGCGTTTCGGCTAATTTATCATAAGCTTTATCTACCACATTTAGAGGCGTATAAAATGCTCCTTTAAAACTGCGCTCATCTAAAGGAATTAAACTATCACGCCGCTCTAATAAATAGTTGCGGTATTCTGCTTTGGGTGGTTTATGATAAATAGCCCAAAACTGGCGGTAACCTTCTTTATTGCCCAGTTCATAAATTCGTCCGCTAAGGCTAAATACAGGGGCCCCGTTTTTGTGCATCAACTCTGCGGGTAAATCATTATGGGTAAACAGGGTGCCATCATGCATAATATCTGCAAAAAACAAGAGTGCATAATCTTCTTCGGCTATGCCTTTAATTTCTCTCCCAATCATGGCCACCCATTTATCAAATACCTGTTTCAGATTATCGGGCGTAATGGCTGTCCTGATAATATCGCCACTTTTAATGGCATTTTTTATGGTGCTGATAAACTCATCTTCATGGGTTTCAATTTTGAAAGAGACAAAATGGGTACCTATATGAGCAGAGACCGCATCTAAAGCTTCTTGTGTATAACCACTTGCCGATGTACCCCATTTGATGGTTTTTTTAGCAAGGAATGGCAACACATCCTCACTTTTCATAATGGCTGCTTTCTGGGTATCAATTACCGCTAAAAAGGGCGGAATATATTGCCCTTTATTTAATGCATCCTGCACATAATGCATTAACTGGGTAAACATGGCATAAGTGGACAGTTTTGCATGATGCTTTGCTTCAAACCAAATTTCTTTGGTTTGAATGTCTACCAGGTTTTTTTGGTATTCTTTTAAATTAAGGGCTTTTATATAAGCGTCTTTAACATCTTCTTCACTACTGGCTTGCTGCAATTTTTTATAAAGGCTCATGGGGTATTCTTTATTATCATATAATGACACGTAAGTTTTCTAAACTATTTCAGCACAATTTTTTTGCTGTTAACCGGTAAATATATGAAAGTTTCTTAGCCTAAGTGCCCTTTGCTTTGTGCCTCTCCAGGCCTTATCTGATCCATCTGATTTTTTATACATAAATGCAGGAACTGAATATAGCCGGGTTTAATCGGTGGAAGATAAAGATGAAGAAAGCAACCTTAACATGAGCAATTTAACGTTGGAAATGAAAATTCAACGTTGAAACAGCAAAATCAACATTGGAAATAACAATTCAACATTGAAAACAGCAATATCAACTTTGACATTGGTAAAATCAATATTGGAAACAGGAAAGTCAACCTTGACATTGGCAATGTCAACATTGGAAACGGCAATATCAACTTTGACATTAGCAAAATCAATATTGGAAATAGGAAAGTCAACCTTGACATTGGCAATGTCAACATTGGAAATGGCAATATCAACTTTGACTTTGGCAAAATCAACATTGAAAACGGCAAATTCAACTTTGAAAACAGTAATATCCATGTTAATCATGCCAAATTCAATTTTAAATTTTAATAATTAAACTATAATTATATAAATTATTAATATTTTATTATAAATATTAATTTTATATCTTGTGTTTTTATTTATCAAAAACATAAATTTTATGGCAAACAAAAGTGTAAGGGTAGACATACCCAAAAATGTGGAAGAGTTATTAACTCTTGGCGAAAAAATCTATCAAAAACATGTAGCAGATGGAAATAGCAGTCCCTTAACTACCCTGCAAGATTATGATTGGAGTGTTATTGGCCCTAATCTGGTAGCAGCCTTAGCGAAGCATGATGAAGCAGAGGGTTATGAAAAGAAGATGAAGGAGGCTTACGAAACACGTAATAAGCTTATGGGCGATATTGCAGGTATTGTTAAGGCAACCCGTGATTTACTAAAGGGCGTTAACAGCAAAAGTCCTCAAAAATTAGGTGAATGGGGTTATGATGTATTTGATACGCCCGCCCCTAAAAAGGTGAAAGTTGCATAGATTGAATTAAAAAAAGCCGGAACTTCCGGCTTTTTTTAATTCAAAATGGATGGAGATTATCAGGACATAAAACAGTTTGTGAAACCTCTAAACTTCTTTCGTTTTCTGTATCGCAATTTTATAAAGTGCCAATCCCATAATTACAAAGAAAATAAAACCCATGATCTGATATCCTCCTGAACCTAAGCTGCTAGTTAAGGATTCCTCTATATTCAATTTATCAACCGGAGTTGCAGTTACTTCAAAGGCTTTTAAGAAGGCATAGATTACGCCCATTAAGGCACCTCCGGCAACTAAACCGGTAGCAAATAAACTTCCTTTCCCTAATTCATCCTCCTCCGTTTGTTCATTTTTCTTTTTTGCTCTCCAGTCTACTAATCCTTTAATAGCACCACCGGCAAAAATAGGTAAGGTTGTAGCAAGCGGTAAATAAGCGCCCACAGCAAATGAAAGTGATTTTACTCCGCAAAGTTCCATGGTAATGGATAGAAAAACGCCCACTAACACAAACTGCCAATCCAGATTAAAGGATAATAAGCCTCTTATTAAAGTGGCCATTAATGTGCCCTGAGGAGCAGGATAAAGATCGGTACCTATTGCATGATGAATTCCCTGGGCAAGCATACTTTGTGTTGGACGATCTAAAATAGACAAGGTAACACCAATAACAACAGCAGAAACAATAGCACCTATAAATAAAGCGATTTGCTGGTATTTTGGAGTAGCACCTACAATATATCCTGTTTTTAAATCCTGCGAAGTGGCTCCTGCATTGGCAGCCGCGATGCATATCATACTTCCCACTACTAAAGCCATAGGTTCGTATAAATGCCCCGTCCAGCCGATGCTTACAAAAACCAAACAAGTTCCCATTAAGGTGGCAATGGTCATACCGGAAATAGGATTAGACGATGAACCAATTAGCCCAACAATACGACTGGATACCGTAACGAAGAAAAAACCAAATACAATAACCAATACACCGATCAACAATTTATTAAGCACAGAGTCACCGGGAATTTGAGGCAATACAACCATTAAAACGATTAAGGCGATACTTCCAAAAATCACGGTTTTGAAAGAAAGATCATCATCGGTACGTTTTATTGCTTTCTTCTGTTCGTCTGTTTTATTGATGGATGCCAAACTTGATTTGAAAGAAGATACAATAGTTGGGATGGTTTTAACTAAGGTAATAAAACCTCCGGCCGCAACGGCACCTGCACCAATTTGTCGTACATAGGCCCGGTATATGGCTGAAGCAGTATCGGCAAAGGAATGTGTAGCCGGATTCCAGCCGCCCGGTCCGCCGGGAGTTAATATATCTTTTAAATATCCTAATTTAACCAATTGGAAAGCCGTGGTATCTGCCGGAACCAAGGAAGCTAAAAGCGGAATTAATCCTAACCAGGCTAATACGCCACCGGCCACTAATACTCCGGCTATTCTTGGGCCTATAATATAGCCAACACCTAAATATTCAGGTGTGATATCGCCGTTTAAAGTAGCAGAAGGAAAATATTTATTGCTTTGCTGACTTACCCAGGCCGGGGTTTCTGCTATAATATGAAATACTTTTTGCAGGATAGCGTAGGCAAAGGCAAAGGCTAATCCATAGTAAGCAGGCTTTGCGAAATCTCCACCTTTTTCTCCGGCAATTAATACGGCTGCACAGGCTGTTCCTTCCGGATAAGGAAGTGCCTCATGTTCATCTACAATTAATGATTTACGTAGTGGGATCATCATCAAGGTACCCAATATTCCACCTAATGCGGCCAGAAAAAATATCGGCCAATAAGAAAAGAATCCTTCGCCATTACTTCCTGCCGAAAGAAAAAGAAATCCCGGAAGGGTAAATACTACTCCTGCGGCAATAGATTCTCCCGCCGAGCCGGTAGTTTGAATAATGTTGTTCTCTAAAATAGTAGTTTTAAAAAATTTGCGTCCGATAGATATGGCTAACACTGCAATTGGAATAGATGCAGAAACGGTTAAACCAGCTTTTAAAGCTAAATAAACGGTTGCTGCACCGAAAATAATTCCAAATAATGCACCCAATAAAATGGACTTAACCGTAAATTCTGCTACTTTACTACTCGCAGGGATATAAGGTTTAAATTCTTTTTCTGTTTTTACTTCTGACATGTAATTTAATTTTAGTTTTCGCGATTTTAAAGATAGTTTTTTTAACGATAAGTTAGCAAGCCCTGAATACTTTACTTTAGAAATGTAAATTTGTTTTATAAATATGGAGAAGCAGAATAAAGCAGTTTTTTTAGATAGGGATGGAGTTTTAAATAAAGAGCTGGGGGATTATGTTTGTCGTGTAGCCGATTTTAAGGTGTTGGAGCATAATTTTAAACCTTTATTAGAGCTTCAGGAGCGGGGTTATTTACTAATTGTTATTACCAATCAGGGTGGTTTGGCAAAAGGTTGGTATACCGATGTAGACCTATCAAAAATGCACCAGCACCTGCGCAAAACGTATGCTGAACAGGGAATACATCTTACCTACATATATTATTGCAATCATCATCCCGAATATAATGGAAAATGTCTTTGCCGGAAACCGGGTTCTATCATGTTGGAGAAAGCCATTGCCCGTTACCGGGTAGACGCAGCAAAATCTTATTTTATTGGCGATCGTGAACGGGATGTATTGGCGGGCGAAGCAGCAGGGGTGAAGGGCATCTTAATTGATAGCGATCAGCCGATTACTGAAGTGCTGCATTTGATAAAATAAGAGGTTTACTCTCGTGAACCTCTTATTTTATATTTTTTATGAGAATTAGATTGGGGATTATTTGCCTGCAGCTTTAGCATGATCTGCTAAAAACTGGGCAAGTCCGTTGTCTGTAAGCGGATGTTTCATTAAAGCGATCATGGCAGATAATGGCCCTGTAATTACATCAGCTCCAATTTTTGCACAATTAATAATATGCATTGGGTGACGTACAGAAGCGGCCAGAATTTGAGTTTCGTATCCGTAATTATCATAAATTAAACGGATGTCTTCAATAAGTGTTAAACCATCTGTTGAAACATCATCTAAACGTCCAATAAATGGAGATACATAAGTTGCACCTACTTTTGCAGCCAACAAAGCTTGTCCTGCCGAAAACACAAGGGTACAATTGGTTTTGATGCCTTTAGAAGAAAAATATTTAATGGCTTTAATGCCTTCGGCAATCATGGGTACTTTAACCACAATTTTAGGGTTTAATGCAGCTAACTCTTCACCTTCCTTAACCATTCCCGCAAAATCAGTTGCAATTACTTCGGCACTCACATCGCCTTCAACAATATCACAAATGGCTTTATAATGGTTTATTACATTTTTATGTCCGGTAATTCCTTCCTTAGCCATCAGGCTTGGGTTAGTGGTTACTCCGTCTAAAACGCCTAAATCCTGTGCTTCTTTAATTTGTGCAAGATTTGCTGTATCTATAAAAAATTTCATTGTTTTAATGTGTTAATATAATAATGTGAAAAATATGCTAATAATTTAATTCTCAAAGATTCTTGCGATTTTAAAGAAGAGAATTTTTCTGGCTGTTAAGAGTCGAGTTCATTAACTCATAGCCACATCAGCAAATTAAAAAAATGGGCAAGCACCTTTTATCGCACCGCTACAACCTTCTACCCTTGCTGCGTTCCCACCCTGGGGGAGTTCGAAGGGAGCTGGTCGTAAAAGACTTGCCCGCGACAAAAGTAGAAAAAAAATGGAATTTCGGGTATAGTATTGATATTCTTTGTTTGTTTTTTGATAAGTAATTAGAGAAACCTTTTGATAAGCATTATTTTTCAGCTGGATTTTTCTTTCCGGCTGCTAATTTTTCAACTGTTTTTAAAAGACGTTCTGATTTTGTTTTTCCCTGTTTAGCTGATATGACCCATATGATATATTCTTTTTTATTGCTGTATGATAGAGAATGGAAAAAACTCAGAGCTGCAGGCTGTCCTTCCAATGCTGTTTTTATTTCTAATGGGAGAGTAATAATGCGGTTCTTTACATCGATATATTTTCCAAGTTCATTATTTTCAATTTCAGAATTACGAGACTCAGATTCTTTAATTTGGTCTTTCGGGCGAAAGCGCAAAGCAGTCCAGGTTTCATTTATAGCTGCAGCAGCAACACCATTCAACCCATATTTAGATAGTTCTTCCCAGGAACTCATCATTTCCAGATCTGATTTTATACCTGAGCTTTTCTTGGGGTAAGTGATCCATAAAATAGTATCCAAATGGAGATGCTTTTCCAGCCATTTCAGATCGCGTTTTAAATCAGAACTGTTTTTTACAAATAACTGTACCACATCAAAAGTCCCTTCAGCTATGAACTGTACATTAGCTTCAACAGGTAAAGGATCAAGTAAAGCACCATAGTTTTCTGGTGCATTTACCAATAATACTTGATGAGCAGGCTTAATCCGTAATTTTTTAGCTAATGAGTTTTCTAACACCTTAATTAAGATTTGAATTTAATTTAGCAAAAAAATCCCATAAAACTACACCTGCCGAAACGGCAATATTAAAAGAGTGTTTAGTTCCAACTTGGGGGATTTCAATACAGGTATCTATCAATTTCATTGCTTCGTCGCTAACTCCGTTCACTTCATTGCCAAAGATCAATGCATATTTTTCATCGCTTTGCGGATGATAATTATTTAGCATCACACTATTTTCCGCCTGCTCAATAGCAATTATGCGATAACCCTCTGTTTTTAAAGTTTGTATAACTTCAGGTACATTTTCAAAATAAAGCCAATCGATAGATTGAGTGGCGCCTAAGGCCGTCTTTTCAATTTCGCGATGAGGGGGTTGTGCGGTTATCCCGCATAAATAAATTTTCTCTACTGCGAAACCATCAGATGTGCGAAAAATAGATCCTATATTATGCATACTCCTAACATTATCTAAAATAACTATTACAGGCAATTTAATTTGTTTTTTGAATGCCGTTACATCTACCCGGTTAAGCTCCTCTAATTTCAATTTTCGCATTCGCAAAAGTATAAGTTTTCAAGCGGTTACGTCCATTCAAAAAGAGTTCTTAAATTTGAGGATACATTATTTATCATAAAATTCCCAATACAATGGAAGCAACAGAATCAAAGCCAGTTAATCAAAAATATCCCACTATTATTCCCTATTTAATGGTTGAGGGTGCCATTAAATTGATGGCTTTTTTAAAGCAGTCTTTTAATGCAGAAGAGGTTCAGTGTCATTTATTGCCTGATGGAACTGTGGTGCACGCAGAAATGCGCATTGGGGATTCAATGATTATGGTTAGCGACGCGAAACCAGAATACCCGGCCATGCCAACGATGATCTTCATACATCTGGATGATTGTGACACATATTATAAACGTACACTTGAAGCAGGTGCTAAATCAATACGTGAGCCTAAGAATGAAGATTATGGAGACAGAATGGCTGGGGTAACAGATTTTGCGGGCAACCAATGGTGGATAGCATCTACTATTAATAAATAATTGCTTTTTTATTTTAAAACACATATAATTGAAATAGTTTAAAATTACCTTAGTTTAATGCATAATTCATTAATTATTAATATCTAGCTCATCTTTTAAAGTTCTAATCAATTAATTAATACAATTTATTTAAAAATGAATTTTCATAGATAATTACTTTATTAAAGAAATATTTAAAAAAAAAGTTTTGGAATTGTTTTTATTTTTTTACATTTGTTATGCCCTCCCAAAGGGCATGTTTTTCATAGGTAGATGTAGGGTCGAATACTAGTTATTCGGCCCTTTTTTGTATCATTACATTAACAAATCAGCCATAAATAAAAATCATCAAACCAACTATTTAGATGAAATCTCGAAAAATTGCAATTGCTATAACCGGAGCAAGTGGATCTATTTACGCTAAAGTTTTATTAGATAAATTAATGAAACTTCAAAACCAGATTATAGAAGTAGGTGTAGTTATGTCTGACAATGCAAAAATCGTCTGGAAACTTGAACTGCAAAATGAGGATTATAAAAATTACAAATTCCGGTTTTATAACAAGGATGATTTTATGGCCCCGTTCGCATCCGGCTCTGCCCGGTATGATACCCTGATTATTTGTCCTTGTTCTATGGGAACCTTAGGGCGAATTGCTTCGGGAATATCCAATGATTTGACCACACGAGCAGCAGACGTAGTTTTAAAAGAACGCCGTAAGCTTATTTTGGTCATACGCGATAGTCCTTTTAATCTCATTCATATTAATAATATGAAAACTGTAACAGAAGCAGGAGGTATTATTTGTCCGGCTAATCCTTCCTTTTATAGTATGCCAAAAACACTGGAAGATGTAGCAGAAACTGTTGTAAACCGGGTTATTGATCTGGCTGGATTAGAAAACGATTCCTATCAATGGGGAGAAGGATCTTAATCATTAGATGAACTCATCTTTGTTATTTACTCTTTGATCTTTCTTCCTCCTAATACCTGGCTTATAATTTTAACTGCATTTCTTATCTTTGACCATCGTCATGAATAAAAAAGTCGCATTTTATACATTAGGCTGTAAGCTTAATTACTCTGAAACATCCACAATAGGAAGACAGTTCAGTAAAGCTGGTTTTGATACGGTTGAGTTTACCGATAAGGCTGATGTGTATGTAATTAATACCTGTTCTGTCACAGAAAATGCCGACAAGAAATGCCGTAAAGTAGTTAGCGAAGCATTAAAACATTCGCCAAACGCTTATATAACTATCGTTGGTTGTTATGCTCAGTTAAAGCCTGCAGAAATCGCTAATATTCCGGGTGTAGATATGGTATTGGGTGCTGCAGAAAAATTTCAAATCATAGAACATATCACTGATTTGACTAAACAGCCAAAAACCCTCGTTTATAATCAGCCTATTGCAGAAACTAACCAGTTTGTAGCTTCCTATTCCTTTGGCGATAGAACTCGTACCTTTTTAAAGGTCCAGGATGGTTGTGATTATTCCTGTACATTTTGCACTATTCCATTAGCCCGCGGAGCAAGCAGAAGTGATACCATTGAAAGCGTTATTAAGCAAGCAGAAGATATTGCCGCATCAGGAGTTAAAGAAATTGTTCTCACTGGTGTTAATCTGGGCGACTTTGGTATCAGAAACGGAAATCGTGAAAATAAATTTTTTGATCTGGTAAAGAAATTAGATGAGGTAAATGGAATAGATCGGATTCGAATCTCATCTATCGAACCAAATCTATTAACTAATGAGATCATAGAGTTTGTAGCTACTTCCCAGCGTTTTGTACCTCATTTCCACATCCCATTACAATCCGGTTCTAATAAAATATTAGGCTTAATGCGAAGAAGATATCGCAGAGAACTATATACAGAACGAGTAGCAAAAATCAAAGAACTAATGCCCGATTGCTGTATTGGAGTGGATGTTATTGTTGGTTTTCCAGGCGAAACAAAGGAAGATTTTTTGGATACATACAATTTTCTGAATGGTTTAGATGTTTCTTATTTACATGTATTTACGTATTCAGAACGCGAAAATACACCGGCTGCAGAAATGGATAATCGGGTTCGGGGTTCAGAACGTGCCGATAGAAGTAAAATGCTGCACATTCTTTCCGAAAAAAAACGCAGGGCTTTTTATGAAACGCAAGTAGGTAAATACACACAAATATTGTTTGAAGCGGATCATAAAAATGGCTTCATGCATGGCTTTAGCCGTAATTATGTAAAAGTGAAATCGCCCTATGATCCTTTAATGATCAACGAATTAAGACCTGTGCGGTTAACAGCTATCGCGGCAGATGGCGATATGGAAATCCGGGAAATGGCAGAAATACTCGTACATTAAAAGTTTTCAAAATTAATTTATACTTCAAAACGCTCAATCATCTAACAAACACCTGTATATTTAAAATATGTTTCCAACCATCACACATTTAATAGAATACCTTACCGGTTTTACTATTCCTCTTCCCATTCAAACATTTGGGTTTTTTGTTGCACTGGCCTTCATGGCAGGATATTGGGCCTTTAGCCAGGAGTTTAAGCGTAAAGAAAAACTGGGAGTTATTCATCCTTTTATAAGAACGGTTAAAGTAGGTGAGCCGGCATCCATATCCGAACTTATTTTAAATGGGTTTTTTGGTTTTGTAATAGGGTATAAATTAATAGACGGACTGCTCAATTATCATGCATTTGTGGCCAGTCCTCAAAATTTTATTCTTTCGAGCAGAGGGAGTATTATTGGCGGCTTACTTTTGGCGGCCTTATTTATTTATTGGGCTTATGCCGAAAAAAATAAGCAAAAACTTCCTCAGCCTAAACTAATTAAAGAAACCGTTCATCCTTATCAATTAGTAGGTAACTTAATTATGTGGGCTGCCGTTTGGGGATTTTTGGGTGCTAAAATTTTCCATAATCTGGAGTATCTGGATGATTTCATGAAAGATCCTGTTGGTGGATTGTTATCTTTTAGCGGGCTTACATTTTACGGTGGATTAATTTTTGGTGGTGCAGCCGTATTGTATCATGCAAATAAATACGGCATTAAATGGTTCCACATGCTAGATATTGGTGCTCCTGGAATGATGTTAGCTTATGGTGTTGGCCGGATTGGATGCCAGATGGCCGGAGATGGAGATTGGGGAATAGAAAATGCCGCCGCAAAACCAGCATGGTTAAAGTGGGCGCCGGATTGGATGTGGGCTTTTAAATATCCCCATAATGTAGTGCATGAAGGAGTACCTATACCGGGATGCGTGGGCGATTATTGTAATCAATTGCCCGTACCTGTTTATCCAACCCCATTTTATGAAGTGGTTATTTGTCTGCTATTATTCGCTTTTTTATGGTCAATACGTGATAAGATAAAGATACCAGGTTTAATGTGGTCTATTTATTTAATATTAAACGGAATAGAGCGTTTTACGGTAGAATTGATACGTGTAAATTCTAAATATCATGCCTTCGGGTTAAGCTTTACGCAGGCCGAACTAATTTCATTTATTCTGGTTATTTTAGGAGTATCCGGTGCTATTTGGTCTGTAAACTATGCCCGTAAACATCCGGAAACAGTTGTAGGAAACTAATGGAGCTGTCAAACCTGGTATCAGATGTAATTAGCCTAACCAAAGAAACAGGAAAATTCATCCGTGAAGAAGCCCTTGTTTTCGATCGAAACTTGATTGAATATAAAGGGATAAACGATATGGTTTCTTATGTAGATAAAACTGCCGAACAAAAATTAGTCTCCGGCTTGTCCCTTCTATTGCCCGAAGCCGGATTTATCACGGAAGAAAAAACGATTAATAAAACAGGAGAATACTATAACTGGATTATTGATCCGCTTGATGGAACTACCAATTTTATTCATGGTATTCCCACTTTTTCCATCAGCATTGCTTTAAAATATGATGAAGAATTAGTTTTGGGAGTGGTGTATGAAATTAACAGGGATGAATGCTTTTCGGCCTGGAAAAATGGAGGAGCTTGGTTAAACGACAAGCCTATTTCTGTATCCAAAGCTCCAAAGCTCGAACATGCCTTGCTGGCAACGGGTTTTCCATATTATGATTTTGAAAAACAACAACCTTACTTAAAAGCCTTTCAGGAATTTATGCAAAAATGTCACGGCTTGCGCCGCATAGGTTCTGCCGCGGTTGACTTGGCTTATGTTGCTGCCGGCCGCTTTGATGCCTATTTCGAATATAATTTAAACTCTTGGGATGTAGCAGCCGGAATCGTATTGGTGCGGGAAGCAGGGGGGCAGGTTTTTGATTTTTCGGGCGGAATAGAAACCATTGCTAAACGAGAATTGGTGGCCACCAATGGGCATATATCTGCTGAAGTTTTAGGGATTATTGAAAAGCATTTTCAATAATTTAACAAAACAGGCACTTAGATATTGATATTCAAATCTCATTTATAGATAATTTGAAAACAAAATGATATTTAGTAAACAATTCCTTATAATCTTAAGCATCTGTATTCTTTTAGCCTGTGCATGTACCTCAAGGCAAAAAAATGTGGTAACATCAAAAGCAACGCCTGCTGAATTGATACTCAATAAAGAGATTCAAAAAATAATAAAATTGAAGTATAATTTTGAAATTAAAGCAGGGCGAGGAGAAGACTTTGGTACCTTTAAAACCTATATGCTTTTTATTCTCACACACAATAATAAGCCAATTTATACAGATACCTCATCTACTGAATACGAGTTCGGCGATAAACTATATCCCCTAATAAGAGCCATTGATAGTAACACTTTTGAAGTTTTGGCCGAAGTGAACCGGCGGCCCGGTCAAAATGAGTTGAGTTATTTTAAAATCCACCAGGATAAAATAAGCGACAGGCAAATATTCCCAATTTTTATCTCCAAAGCCAAAAACTTAGATGATGACCCTGCTTTAGAATATGCCGGTTTTTGGGAGAGTGGCGAAACCTGGGGCCAGGACAATTCCTTAATGGGATACAGCCCGATTATTTATTATGAAATTAAACCGGATGGTTTGCAGATAGATAGCATATTAACCATTGCCAAAAATAAGAGTATTTATGGCGCCTTTAAGGGTTTTGACTATGATGCGAAATCTGAAATGCCCGTCAGCACCAGGAAAAAGTTTAATGCAGAAATTAAGCGGATAAGTTTATGATGCATAACCCTCGGAGAGTTCCAAACTCCCGGAGGGCTTTACTATAAGCCCTAACTTAAATCAGACCTGTAAAACCCCTCCGCCACGCCTTAGGCCTTCATGTTCTTAATTGAAACCTCCTCAGTTACGCCTGAAGGCTTCATGACCTTGACTGCTTACGCGATCGCTTTTAGAACCATTAGAGTACGTACCGAAAGTTATTTAACAGATGGTACATTGGCTGGTGCTATTGCCCATGCCGAACATATTATGGTTATTATGAAGCGATATGGTGGCAGTGAAATTGTCCAGTTTGATTTTAATAAAGAAACTGCTATCCTCAGTAATTTGGTTAGCGATTTGCAAAACAAGGGTGCTGTTGCCTTGCAGGCATTAGGCTTAACCCAAAATGTAGTATACCTGGCGCAATGCAATAAGAACTTTGAGAATAAATATGTCCTGCGTGGTGATGCTGCTACCGAACTGGCTAATGTATTGCCTATGCATAAAATACGTCCGAGTGTACATGCACATTACGCCATTTTTGCTAAACTGATAGAAAGTGCGCAACAATTTAATGCAGCCCAGACCACAGCCATAGGCGAAAATATAGATCGCATTAACCAGGAAATTAAAGTGTTTAAGATGTTAATCAGTAATCCGGTGGCAAGCCCGGTGCCGGTTATTGCATAATATATGCAGTGTTAATCTTTCAATTAACCCTCTGAGAGTTCCAAACTCCCGGAGGGTTTTTTATATTTGATTATGGCAGATGTAATTCAAATATTCAAATGGGTTGAGCATATTGAAAAGCCGGACTATAATACGGCTTCAAGGCAAAGAATAGGAGCTTGGGAAAGTGTTAAATCTAAAACCGGATTTCTTAAAAACGGAATAATCACGCTGCCTGCTGAAAGTAGAGATGAGCTGGCTAATCAGAAACCCGACCTGCTTATCATTCAGGATATCCATAATTTTGACCTGCTTGCAAAAGAAAAACATGTACTTACCAGTAACCTTCTATTCAAAAGCTTTGATATCTCATCAAAATCCCGGGATTTTGAAATTTTTAAATTCATAAAAAATGAGAATGGAATTATGGAGATTTGGTTAAACTATGCAAATAGCATCGGTTTACCCAAAAGAGAGAATCATAAAATTGCAGAACTCAGGCTTGGAAAACCAATCTGGTATAAAATTAATGGTAAGCATGATTTTACCATGACCGGAAGAAAGCAACGATCATTTGCCGAATTTGATTATAGTATTGAATTTGTTGGAACAGCTGAGGCCATTGAATATAAAGAATTGAATAAAATAGAGATTATAAAAACGATTCCTGCTGTAGATTGCAAGTTAATTGATGAACGGAAAATATTAACGTAAGAAGAAGATAAGGTTTAATTTTTCGTATACCTCAAAAAATGAATGGACGAAGAAATACTTAAGACAATTGCCGGACAACTAAGAAAGCCTCATGGCGAATATGCCATTCAGGTTGGTGAAAAAATGAATGCGGGTAATTTGTATATAAACAGATATACTATTGAAGCACTTCAATTAGCAGCCAATGACCATGTTCTTGAAATTGGGATGGGCAACGGTTTTTTTGTAAAGGATATTTTAGTTGTAGATAAGTCCATTAACTATATAGGTTGTGATTTTTCGGAAATAATGGTTGAGGAGGCCTCTAAGAATAATCAAAAGGTTATCAATAGTAAACAAGCGCAGTTTTACCTGGCAAGTGCTGATAAACTTCCTTTTAATAATGAACTATTTGATAAGGTATTTACGGTTAATACGCTTTATTTTTGGGATAATCCTCCATTAATTCTTTCTGAAATACGGAGAGTTTTAAAACCCAAAGGGCAACTAATTATTTCTATTAGGCCCAAATCAATCATGCAACATTATCCATTTGTAAAATATGACTTCAATATGTTCACTAAAAATGATTTGACAGATTTATTATCAAAAAACAGCTTTAAAATATTAGCCACTATAGAAAAAGAAGAACCAGAACCAGAAGTTAACGGAGAAAAAATGAGAACTGAAACATTAATTGCTCGTGCAGAGAAGGAATGAAATAAAGTCTGAATAAGAATTAATAAGCTCGCCTAATAGTCTAATTTCATAAAAATAATAAGATGAAGATACAAAATAGCACCATAGAAGATATTGACGAAATTTTTAGGCTTTATAAAGTAGCAACCGATTATCAAAAAACAAAATATATAGTTCAGTGGCCTGAATTTGAAAGAAATCTTATTGAAACAGAAACCAGCGAAAATAGGCAATGGAAAATAATAATCAACAATTCAATTGCTTGCATTTGGGCGACTACATTTAGCGATCCATTAATCTGGGAAGAAAGAAATAGTGATCCTGCCGTTTATATCCACCGCATTGCTACAAATCCTGAGTTTAGAGGTAGAAATTTTGTATTAGAAATTGTAGGCTGGGCTAAAGGCTATGCCAAAGAAAACAACAAAAAATTTATCCGGCTGGATACAGTAGGTAAAAATGAAAAACTAATCGAACACTACAAGAATGCCGGGTTCAACTTTTTAGGACTATCAAAATTAAAGAATACGAATGGCCTTCCTCAACATTACAATAATGCAATTGTTAGTTTGTTTGAGCTGCCATTAAATGGGGGAACAAGATAATTTATAAACTTTCAACCTGTCTTTATAACACATTTGTCGCATATAATCTAATCAGGACTAATACTTTGTTTAAACAATTTTTAAGGCTATTATTGAATAGAATTAAAATAGCTTCATAAGGCGTATGTCCATCACCAAAAAAGTTTTACTTGTATTACTGGCCATTTTTATAGTCATCCAGTTTATTCGTCCAAAACGAAATGAGTCTTCAGCTGCCACTCCTAATGATATTTTTGTCCATTATCCGGCTCCGGATAGCGTAAAGCAACTGGTTAAAATAGCTTGTTATGATTGCCATTCTAATAATACCGCGTATCCCTGGTATGCAAATGTTCAGCCTGTAGCATGGTGGCTAAATAACCATGTTAAAGAAGGAAAAAGAAAGCTTAATTTTTCGGAGTTTACTGCTTATACGTTTAAAAGGAGAGGCCGCAAGTTGGAAGGAGTGATTGAACAAGTGGTGAAAGAAAAGGAAATGCCTTTAAGCTCATATACCATCATTCATAAAAATGCAGATTTAACCGATCTCCAAAGAAAAGAAATTGCAGACTGGGCAGATAAAACCCTGGAACAAGTTATGGCAGATAGTTTAACCCAGAAATCCCAGCTTTAGGCTGGGATTTCTTTATTTTCGAGCTTTAGAATCTTACATTCTATTGTCGATGTCCCCACCAACAATTTCAACTATTTTATAAAGCTTCAGAAACAACTTCCGTAACTTCCGTAACCATTCGCTTTAATAAATTTTCAATTCCTGCTTTTAAGGTAATTGTTGATGACGGGCAACCACTGCATGAACCGCGTAATTCAACAGTTACCACACCTTCATTAAATGATTTATAGCTAATTGCCCCACCATCCTGCTCAACCGCAGGACGAACGTAATCATGCAATATTTGCTGTATTTTAATTTCAGTTTCAGAACCTTCAAAACTGGCTAATTCTTCTTCTGCTTTTTCCTGTATTTTCAATTCAGACTCAACAGCACCTTTCACAAATTCCTTTAAAATAGGCTCAATATCTGCCCAATCTGCAGTTTCAGTTTTTGTGATGGTTACAAAGTTATTCGCAAAGAAAACGCCGGTTACAAAATTGAAACGAAATAGCTCTTTGGCAAAAGGCGATTTTTCTGCACTTTCTTTTGTTGGAAAATCAAGACTGTTATTAATTAACAGCTTATTTACCAAAAATTTCATCGTAGCCGGATTTGGCGTACTCTCGGTATATACGTTTATATTTAGATTTGCTGTGCCTGTACTCATAACTGAAAAATATACCCCAAAATTAGCTAATTTTTAATTAAATTATCCCTGCATTTAAGTTATGACATGCAGGTGACTACCTAAATTCCGGTATAGTTTGAGGGAGTGATGTTTTTAATTTCTTTTTTAACCTCATCCGAAATTTCTAATTTTTCTACAAATTGGGCAATAGTATTTGCATTAACCTGCTGATTTGTTCGGGTTAATTCTTTCAACGCTTCATAAGGATTAGGATAACCTTCGCGGCGAAGTATAGTTTGAATAGCTTCTGCTACAACTGCCCAGTTTAATTCCAGATCGTGTTTAATAGCTTCTTCGTTCAATATCAATTTATTTAAACCTCGTAATGTTGATTTTATGGCAATCAATGTATGAGCCATTGGGACACCGATATTCCGAAGAACAGTTGAATCTGTTAAATCCCGTTGCAGTCTGGATATGGGTAATTTTGCTGAAAGATGCTCAAAAATAGCGTTAGCAAGGCCCAAATTGCCTTCCGAATTTTCAAAATCAATAGGATTCACTTTATGAGGCATAGCCGATGAGCCAACTTCGCCAACTTTAATACGCTGTTTAAAATAACCCATCGAAATGTACGACCATATATCTCGGTTAAGATCTATCAGTATCGTATTTATTCGTTTTAAACCATCACAATGGGATGCAAAATTATCGTAATGCTCTATTTGTGTAGTGTATTGAGACCGGTTTAACTGAAGCGTATTATTTACAAAATAATTCGCAAAATCAATCCAGTTAATGGTTGGATAGGCCACATGATGTGCATTAAAATTACCCGTTGCACCACCAAATTTTGCAGAAAAAGGAATATTTTCTACCTGCTTTAACTGAGCTTTAATACGTTCCACAAATACATGAATTTCTTTGCCTAAGCGTGTGGGAGATGCAGGCTGGCCATGCGTATAAGCCAGCATAGGGATTTGAGCCCATTCTTTAGAGAGCTTTTCTAAGAATAAAACTAATTCACTTATAGCCGGCAGATAGGAATTTTCTACAGCTAGTTTAAAGGAATGTGGTATTGATGTATTATTAATATCCTGAGAAGTTAAACCAAAATGGATAAACTCTTTATAGGCATTCAGGCCTAACGCATTAAACTTATCTTTTATAAAATATTCAACAGCTTTAACATCATGATTAGTAGTTTGCTCAATCTCTTTTACGTTTTCAGCATCAGTTTCATTAAAATTTTGATAGATCTTTCTTAAAGTTGCAAACTCTTTAGGATCAAAATTTTGCAGTTGAGGCAATGGGGTTTCGCATAATGCGATGAAGTATTCAATCTCCACATAAACACGGAATTTAATTAAAGCAGCTTCAGAAAAATATGCCGCAAGTTCGGATGTAGCTTTATGATAACGGCCATCAACAGGTGATATGGCAGATAGAGGAGATAAAGTCATTGTATTACAAGATTTTTTCGAAGTTACGGTTTTTGAAAGAGACTTCAGAACAGGGATTAAAGGGCGATAATGAAATATTTTTAAAGAGTTTCAAGAAAATGTAACAAAAATATTAGTTTTTTAATGGAAACTTTGGAATTGAAAAAAGTTTCCATAGTTTTGTCGTCAATGAAGAATAGCATAGTTTGGAATTGAAAAACCGCATTATAGCAGAAGCTGATAATCTTTTTTGCCAATATGGTATTAAAAGCGTGACGATGGATGATATTGCCAAACATCTGGGAATGTCAAAAAAAACGATATACCTACATTTCAGTGATAAAAACGAATTAGTTGTAAACCTGTTTCAGGATAAAATGGAAAATCAGGTTTGTATTATGGATAAAAGCACAGTAGCATCGGGTGATGCAGTTCAGGAAGTTTTTAATGCTGTAACAAATGTGAAGAATATGTTATCTAAAATGAACCCGATGTTATTTTATGATCTTCAAAAATATCATCCGCAGGCCTGGATGGTTTTTAAAACATTCAGAGAAAGTAATTTATTTAAAACCATTAATCAAAATCTAAAACGAGGCATTAAAGAAGGATATTTCCGTTCAGAAATTAACCTGGATATATTAACCCGAATGCGGATTGAACAAATTGGGTCTGTTTTTAATCAAATCACTTATCCCATTAAGGATTTCAATATATCACAAGTGATGACAGAGCTTACAGAACATTTTCTTTATGGTATATGCACCTTAAAAGGGCATAAATTAGTAAACAAATACAAACAGATTACAGAAGAAGAATAAATACAATAAATATGAAATATAAATTTTACACTTTATTACTATGCTTATGTTACGCCTTATCTTCAAAAGCACAAAAAGCTGATACCACTGCCAACTTTAGTTTAAAAGAGGCTATTAATTATACTCAAAAACATCAGAGTGCCATTTTAAATGCTCAAATTGATGAAGAAATTGCAAAAAATACAGTCAAAAAAACTATTGGAATAGGTTTGCCCCAATTGAGTGGGAATGCCAGTTTTCAGGATTTTTTACAAATTCCAACAAGCTTATTACCGGGTGAAGTTTTCGGGCAACCCGGGACACAAATACCAGTAAAGTTTGGAGTAAAGTATCAATCTTCAGCCGGGCTGGAACTAACCCAGCTTTTATTTGATGGCAGTTATATTGTAGGCTTACAAGCTTCAAAAACGTTTAAAGAACTTTCTAATCGTAATTTAAAGCGTACACGTATAGAAACGAGTGTGGCTGTTACTAAAGCCTATTATTCTGTATTGGTAAGCAACGAACAATTGAGTTTGGTAGATGCCAATTTAGAAAGGCTTAAAAAATCCTTAAACGACACCGAAGCATTTTTCAAAAATGGTTTTGTTGAAAAAATTGATGTAGATCGTTTAAGTGTTTTGAAAAATAATCTGGAAACAGAACGGGAAAACGTAATTCGCTTATTAGCTTTAAATGTAAATCTTTTGAAGTTTCAAATGGGTATGCCTGTAAAGAGTACATTAACACTTACAGATACTATCGGCGCTTTACAAATGGAACCCACAACTGTAGTTTCTGATACAACTGCTTATCGCAGTCGTATAGAATATTCATTACTGGAAACTCAGAAAAAATTAAATGAGCTGGATCTTAAACGGTATAAAAGTCAGTATTTACCATCTTTAGTTGCTTTTGGAAGTACATCTAAGAGTTTTCAATCTAATAATTTTTCAAACCTGTTTGATCAAAGCTATCCTACTACGGTGGTTGGTTTAAAATTATCAGTTCCTTTAATTTCGGGTGGACAAAAATTATATCAAGTGCGTAATGCTAAATTAGAGGTGCTTAAAACGGCGAATACAATTGCTAACCTTCAAAATGGAATCAACCTGGAAATATCTCAAACTCAAACTTCCTATATTAATGGTATGCGGTCTTTAGAAAACCAAAAACGTAATATGGAATTAGCTAAGGATGTTTTAAGAGTTACTAAGGTGAAATATGAACAAGGTGTAGGCTCCAGTTTAGAAGTAACAAGCGCAGAAACTTCATTGAAAGAATCACAAAATAATTATATTAATGCTTTGTATGATCTGCTTATTAATAAAGTTAATCTGGACAAAGCCTTAGGAAAAATCAACTAAAACCATCACAAAATAAAAAATGAAAAAATTATTACTTATTACTATTGTCACTTTTCTGGCCTCATGTGCAGGAAAGTCTGTTGATAAAAAATCAGAGCTCGAAAAATTAAAAAAAGAACGCTCAGAATTAAGCACCCGCATCGCGAAACTTGAAAGCGAAGTAGGCACTCAAAAGGGAGGAGCAACTTCTAAGGAGGTATCTGTATATGAAGTACAGCCAGGTTTATTTCAAAATTACTTAGAGGTTCAGGGTAAAATTGATGCCGAAGAGAATGTTCAGGTTAACCCGGAAGCAGCGGGTGTTGTTACAACGGTATATGTAACTGTTGGACAAAATGTAAGTAAAGGGCAGGTATTAGCACAGATTGATGATAAAATTTTACGCCAGAATATTTCAGAATTGCAAACCCAATATGATTTGGCAAGCAGTTTATTTCAACGCCAAAAAAATCTTTGGGACCAAAAGATTGGTACTGAAGTGCAGTATTTAAATGCAAAAACACAAAAAGAAGCAGCAGCTAATCGCATTTCCACACTTCGTTCCCAAATATCGATGTATAAGATCAAATCACCCATTGCCGGTACTATTGATGCAATGGATTTAAAAGTCGGCCAGTCTGTAATGCCGGGAATGTCTGGTATTCGTGTTATAAATGCAAGCAAATTAAAAGCAAAAGCACAGGTGGCAGAATCTTATGCCAGCAGAGTGAATCAGGGAGATGAAGTAAGCATTATTTTGCCGGATGTTCCGGATACGATCAATACACACATCACTTTCGCTTCAAAAACTATTGACCAATCATCACGTAGTTTTAATGTGGAAGTAAAATTAGCATCTAAACGAAGTTATCGCCCTAATATGCTGGCCATTTTAAAGATCATTGATTACAAAAATGATAAGGCATTAACTATACCTGTCAATGCGGTTCAAAAAGCAGAAGATGTAAGTTATTTATTCATTGCTGAAAATGGAAAAGCTAAACGTGTAAATATCCAGGAAGGTAAAGTTTCTGACGGCAAAGTTGAAATTTTATCAGGCATTAAAGCAGGTGATAAAGTAATTATTACCGGACTTCAGGATTTGAATGAAGGGGATATCGTAAAATTTTAAGCAATAGGGCTTTCCAAAATCCAATCTAAAATCATCACAATTAAGAATAAGATGAAACCATCATGAGCAGCAACTCGAATAATTTTTGCCCATGATAGCTTCATCACCATTAAAAAGCAATTCATAAGATGAAAGACGTTAACAAAGAATTTAAGCCTTCCAGTTGGGCTATAGATAATAAAACATCCATATACGTATTAACGGCTATCATAGCTATTATCGGGTATTTTTCTTACCAGCATTTGCCAAAAGAGAATTTTCCGGAAGTAATTATTCCGAAGATATTTGTGCAAACAGTATATCCGGGAACTTCACCGGCAAACATGGAAAATCTGGTGACCAAACAGATTGAAAAACAGTTAAAATCTACACCGGGATTAAAGAAAATAACATCTAACTCCTACCAGGATTTTTCTATTATCACCGCTGAATTTAATACCAATGTAGATATTAAAGACGCAAAGCAACGTGTGAAAGATGCTGTTGATAAAGCCCGTCAGGATTTGCCAAACGATCTTCCGAATGAACCGAACGTTCAGGATATAAACCTCTCCGACTTGCCAATCATGTATATCAACATTTCCGGCAACTATGATTTGAAACGCCTTAAAGAATATGCTGATGATTTAAAAGATAGGATAGAAGGGCTGAAAGAAATCTCGGGAGTTGATATAGTTGGAGCTTTAGAACAGGAGGTTCAGATTAATGTGGATCTGAATAAAATGGCTGCCACACAAATCTCTTTTGGAGATATTGAGCGTGCTGTAGGATATGAAAATCTCACAATTTCTGGCGGTACTATTAAAATGGATGGTATCCGTAGAACATTGAACGTAAAAAAAGAATTTAAAAATGCAGATGAAATTGCTAATCTGATCATTAAAACACCAACTGGGGCGTCCGTTTACTTACGAGACATTGCAGAAGTAAAAGATTCTTTTAAAGAACAGGAAAGTTATGCCACATTATATGGCAAAAATGTAATTACACTAAACGTCAAAAAAAGGAGTGGCGAAAACCTGATTGAAGCTTCAGATAAAATTAATGCGCTAATTGCGGAGATGAAGGGTAATGCACTTCCTAAGAATTTGGATGTAACAATAACCGGAGATCAGTCAAATCAAACCCGTGTTACTTTGCATGATTTGATCAATACTATCATCATTGGTTTCATATTAGTAACATTAATTCTGATGTTCTTTATGGGCGTTAAAAATGCGCTGTTTGTAGCTATGTCTGTCCCTTTATCCATGTTTATAGCCTTTCTGACAATGCCTGCATTGGGTGGCTTATTGGGATTCAGTTTTACTATGAACATGATTGTACTTTTCTCTTTCTTATTAGGGTTAGGTATTGTGGTGGATGATGCTATTGTGGTAGTAGAAAATACGCATCGTATTTTTAATAATGGTAAAGTTCCCATAGTTAAGGCAGCAAAAATGGCCGCAGGAGAGGTGTTTCTTCCGGTACTTTCTGGTACTTTAACCACTCTTGCACCTTTCGTTCCTTTATTATTTTGGCCCGGAGTTATTGGAGAATTTATGTTTTTTCTGCCAGTAACACTAATTATTACTCTGTTAGCATCTCTGGTTGTAGCATACATTATAAATCCCGTTTTTGCGGTAGATTTTATGCAGCCGGATGATATCGAAACTTCTAAGCCAATATTTGATAAGGGCGTAAAACGTACTGTATTAGTATTAGGTGGCTTCGCTGTTGTAGCATATCTCATGAACTTTGGTTTTGGAAACTTTGTAGTATTACTGATCCTATTATATCTTTTAAATCATTTTTATCTAACAGGAGCTATAAAGAATTTTCAAACGAATATATGGCCACGTATCCAAAATAAATATGTTAATCTTTTAACATGGGCATTGAATCGTCCCCGTACCATGTTATGGAGTACAGTTGGTTTATTCTTTCTTACAATCGCATTAATTATTGTAGTGCCGCCTAAAGTGGTATTCTTTCCAAGCGGTGATCCTAATTTTGTATTTGTTTATGTTAATTTACCTATCGGGACAGATCAGGCTTATACTAACAAGGTTGTTGAACAGGTAGAAAAAGAGGTGACCCAGGTAGTGGGAGGTAAAAATAATAAAGATGTTTCTTCTATTATTTCTAACGTAACGGTGGGAGTTACTGATCCGCAGGATGAAGATCAGGGAAAATATTCAAACAAAGGAAAAATAACCGTTGCTTTTGTAGAGTATGGAAAACGAACCGGCTCTAGAACTTCAAGTTATTTGGATAAAATCCGAAAGGCAGTAAAAGGAATTCCTGGTGCTGAGATCACGGTGGCACAAGAGCAGGGAGGTCCGCCAACATCAAAACCAATTAGTATTGAGATTACAGGTGATAATTTAGATTCCCTTGTAAAAACATCCGAACGGTTAAAACAGTATCTCATTTCTAAAAAAATAGCAGGTGTAGAAGAATTAAAATCAGATTTTCTGAATAATAAACCCGAAATTATATTTGATGTTGATCGTGAACGTGCTAACCGGGAGGGAATATCTACAGGTCAGATTGGATCGGATTTGCGTACGGCCATTTTCGGTAAGGAAGTTTCCAAATTTCGGGATGCAAAGGAAGATTATGAGATAAACGTTCGTGCAAAGGAAGATCAACGTAATAATCTGGATGCTTTACGTAATATGAAGGTTACCTACCGGGATATGGGTATGGGCGGTATTATACGCCAGGTTCCGTTATCATCATTTGCAACTATTGATTATGTAAATACGTATGGCGGTATTAAGCGCAAGCAGGAAAAAAGGATTATCATTTTATCATCAAACGTTTTAGGAGATTATAATCCCAACGAAGTTGTGGCCAGTATTAAAAATGAGATTGCACAGTTTAGTGCGCCAAGTGGTGTAGAGGTGAAGATGGCTGGTGAGCAGGAAGAGCAATTAGAAACGGCTGCATTTTTAGGAACGGCAATGTTAGTATCCTTAGGACTGATCCTTATTATTTTAGTAACTCAGTTTAATTCTGTGAGTAAACCCCTTATTATAATAAGCGAGATATTGTTTAGTATTATCGGCGTATTGCTGGGTATTACCATTTTCAGAATGGAAATGTCTATCGTAATGTCTGGAATTGGTATTGTGGCTTTAGCAGGTATAGTGGTACGTAACGGTATTTTGCTGGTGGAGTTTACAGATCTGATGATTGAACAGGGAATGACTATAAAAGAAGCCGTTATTGAAGCAGGCCGTACACGTATGACACCTGTATTATTAACAGCCACAGCTACCATGCTAGGACTTATTCCACTTGCTGTAGGCCTGAATATCGATTTTTCTACGCTTTTTACTCATTTTAACCCGCATTTATATTTTGGTGGTGATAATGTAGCCTTCTGGGGTCCTCTGTCATGGACCATGATCTTCGGTTTGAGTTTCGCTACATTTTTAACACTGATATTAGTGCCATGTATGTATATATTGGCAGATTCTAATTCGAAAAGAATAAAAGGATGGTTTAAAAAATCAGTTTAGGTTTTAAAGAAAGTGCAGGTTTTTGTAAAATCTGTACTTTCTTTAAGAAGTATTAAAGATCAAATAATAAAGCATAAAAAAACCGTCCTGAGTACTCAGGACGGTTTTTTACGGTTAAACCTGATTATTTCTTTTTAGAAGTATCAGCTGCCATTTTAGTTGAATCAGCTGACATTTTAGTAGAATCAGTTGTCATTTTAGTTGAATCAGCTGCCATTTTAGTTGAATCAGCTGCTACAACAGCAGTAGAATCAGTACCTTCAGCTTTTTTGTTTGAGTTACAAGCAACAACTGAGAAAGAGATAGCTAAAGCTAAGAAACCGAATTTTAATAGATTTTTCATTGTTAATTTGGATTAAAGTTATTTAAATAATTTAACCTTAATACCGCAAATTTAAAAAGGTAACCCGGTCATCTTAAAAAAAAATATTTTGCCTATCATTGGGTTACAATTTCTTATAAAAAGTATTAATAGTGAGCAAAGAGATAAAAAGTTCAGTTCCAACAGATAGGGAGGTTGTTTTTGGAATTTTGAATGACTCTAAAGATATGCTTAACCGCTTGTATAAGTCTTATTTTCCTATGGTATTGCAATTAGTGCTTACTAATAATGGAAATGAAGATGATGCAAAAGACATCTTTCAGGAATCGGTTATCGTACTTTATAATAGAGTTAAAGCTGGCAAATTTGAACTTAATAGTAAGCTTAAAACTTTTATCTATTCTGTTTGTAGAAGGTTATGGCTTAAGCGTTTAAGTCAACAAAGTCGAAATATTGGAAATGTAAAAGATTTTGAAGATTTTTTATCAGTTGATGAAGATCTGGAGCAACATGAAGAAAAAGATAAACAGTTTAAACAAATGGAGCATGCGCTTAAACTACTAGGAGAGCCATGCAGAACCATTATTGAAGATTATTATATACAAAACAGATCTATGCAGGAGATTTGTGAGAAATTTGGTTATACCAATGCGGATAATGCCAAAACTCAAAAATATAAATGCCTGCAGCGTTTGAAAAAATATTTTTTCAGGCATAATAATTTGAAAAATGAAGAGTGATTTAGAATTAACCAATCAGATTGAAGCGTATTTACGTGGAGAATTATCATCTGCAGAACAGGCAGAGTTTGATCAATTGCGTGCATCAAATCCGGATATTGACCATAAGGTAGTAGAGCATCAAAATTTTACTAAACAATTATCAGAATATGGTAATCGTCGTCAGCTTGCTGCAAATATGGATGCTATTCATCAGCAATTAGATATTATTGGGCTAAAAGATGAAGTTTTGCCTAAAACAGTTCAAATTAGAAACTTATGGAAAAAGTATCGTGTTAATACTGCTATTGCGGCATCTATTGCGATGATAGCTGTTTTATCAACCATGCTTTCAACAGGGTATTTTTCTAAAACTATTTCAACTAATTATAGTGCATTACGCAGAGAAATCAACAATATTAAACGTTCTCAAAATGCACTGATAAAGAATATCAATAATAAACCAGTAAAAGGTCCTTCAGATCCGGGGCATTTTGGTGGAACTGGTTTTGCACTTTCTTCTAATGGTTATGTGGTTACTAATTATCATGTGATTAAAGATGCAGATTCGGTTTATATACAAAATACAAAAGGTGAATCTTTTAAAGTTAAACAGGTTTATGTTGATCCTGCTTATGATATAGCTGTATTGCAAATTGTAGATCCTAACTTTAAAACACTGCCATCATTGCCATACAGTTTTAAAAAGGCAACTTCAGATCTGGGTGAAAATGTATATACCATTGGATTCCCTCGTGACGATCAGGTTATTGGAAAAGGCTATTTAAGCTCACGCACAGGTTATGATGGAGATTCTGTTGCCTACCAAGTTGACATTCCTGTTAATCCGGGTAATAGTGGTGGCCCGTTATTAGATAACAGAGGGAACATAATTGGAATTATCAGCGGTAAGCAAACCCAATCAGATGGTGCAGCTTTTGCGATAAAATCTAAGTATCTGTTAAAAGCGCTGGAGGCTATTCCAAAAGATTTACTGGAAGATAAACTGGTGTTGAATAAGAAAAATACACTCAGTAACTTAAGTCCTACCGACCAAATTAAAAAATTGCAGGATTATATTTTTATGGTTAAGGTTTATTGAAGTAAATAATGAATGAAGGAATGGAATAATAATTTGAAAATTTGAGAATGAGTTAATTTGAAATGGAGAAAACAAAAACATTCAACATTCCAATATTCAACCACAAATCATAAACCTTTCAACCTTAAAACTTTCCAACCAACAGAATTTTCAGGGAGCCAGTCTAACTATTTTCCAAGTTTGCTTATCTGCCTTCTTGTAAACAATACGATCATGTAAGCGGCTTTCACGTCCCTGCCAAAATTCTATAACCTGTGGTTTTACTAAATAACCACCCCAATGTGCGGGTTTAGGTACATTTCTATCCGCATAACGTTCTTCCATTTCTTTCCAGTTTTTCTCTATCTCAACGCGATTAATAATCACCTGGCTTTGGGGAGAAACTACGGCTGCAATCTGGCTGTTTTTAGGTCTGGAACTAAAATAACGTGAAGATTGTTCCTTACTTAGCTTTTCTACAGTTCCTTCAATACGAACCTGACGCTCTAACTCTGGCCAGAAAAAGACTAAAGCCACAACCGGGTTTTTAGCCATTTCTTTGCCTTTGGCACTTAAGTAATTACTGTAAAAAACAAATCCATTTTCATCAACTCCTTTCAGTAATACAATTCGGGCAGATGGCTTTCTATCGATACTGCTAGTAGCTAAAGTCATAGCATTTGGCTCGTAAATACCAGAGTCAAGGGCTTCTTTAAACCATTTTCCAAATTGTTTTATAGGATCTTTAGCTACATCTTTCTCTGAAAGGATTTCAGATTTATAATCCTTACGAAGATTTTCTATTATTTCTCTTTCTACCGACATGTTATTTAAACCTTTTGCGATTAAATGAAGTTTTTACTCATGCAAACTTAATAAATGGAGCGGGTAATGTATCATATCTAATTTTTTAACGTAGAATTTATTTTTGCAATAAACAGAATGCGTAAATTAAACGTTTAATACTTATGATAAGTCCAAATCGACCCCAAAAAGGAAGTTTACTTCTTTCCGAGCCGTTTATGTTGGATCCTAACTTTAAAAGATCTGTAGTACTTCTTACAGAATATGAAGAGGAGGGAGCAATAGGTTTTGTATTAAATCAGCGTAGTAATTTAATTTTGAATGATATAATTACTGATTGCCCAAATGCTGATTTCCCCGTTTTTATTGGAGGTCCTGTTGGAAATGATACACTGCACTTCATTCACTGTTGCTATGAAAAATTGAATAGTGGGATTGAAATCATGGAGGGCATGTACTGGGGCGCTAATTTCGAAGCATTGAAATTGCTTATCGAAAATAATCAGATAGAACAGAATGAGATTAAGTTTTTTATGGGATATTCAGGCTGGGGATACGAGCAATTAAAAACAGAAATGGAACAAAATTCCTGGTTGGTTACGCAAAAGTATAATCCGGATATAGTGTTTGTACAGGATGAAGAAAATTTATGGAAAGAAGTAGTTATTGGGTTCGGGCCTAAGTATGCTCATATTGCTAACTTTCCTGAAAACCCGAAGTGGAATTAGATGAGTAGGAGTAGTAAGTATATAGTATAAGGACTATGTGTTTATCTTATCTTAATACTAGATACTCTCTTAACTCCCCATCTCCCTTGCACTTTCTTCCACTTTTATCTTCAAATCTTCTTTATAATCAAGCAGGCGTTGAACTAAATTTTCATCGCAGGTTGCTAAAATTTGTGCAGCAAGTATTCCGGCATTTTTAGCTGCATTTAAGGCCACTGTGGCAACAGGTATCCCGTTAGGCATTTGTAATATAGATAAAATAGAATCCCAGCCATCCACAGAGTTTGATGATTTTACGGGAACTCCAATTACAGGCAAATGAGTAAGAGAGGCAACCATACCCGGCAAATGGGCAGCTCCGCCTGCACCTGCAATAATCACTTTTAATCCGCGATTGGCAGCTGTTTTTGCATAATCAAACATTCTTTCGGGTGTGCGATGAGCAGATACCACAGTCATTTCGAAATCAATTCCAAGCTCTTTCAAAATATCGGCCGCATCCTGCATAACGTTAAGGTCAGATTTACTGCCCATGATAATACCTACTTTTGCTTGTGCTGAACTGCTCATAACTGATATTTTCCTATTTATAATTTATAATGATTGAATGAAAGAATGATTGAAGGATGGAATGAAATATTCTTCAACATTTCAATAATTCATTTATTTTAACTTTTCAACCTTCTAACTTTCCAACCAATACAACAATCCATATATTAAACTTTAACTTTTATAGTTTGCTGTACAAATCTGGCTTTCTCTATCGCTTTTTCACGGTCATCATCAATAATAGTGATATGGCCCATTTTTCGGTAAGGTTTTGTAATCTTTTTGCCATACAGATGAATGTATACTCCCCGAATATGAAGCACATCATCTAAGCCTTCATATACTGCCGGCCCTTCGTATCCTTTTTCACCCAGAAGATTCACCATAACAGCATTACTGATAGATTGAGTATCGCCCAAAGGCAAATTAAAAATGGCCCTTAAATGTTGCTCATATTGCGAAGTATAATTTCCCTCAATACTTTGATGACCACTATTATGAGGCCTTGGAGCAATTTCATTCACCAGGATTTCTCCTGTTTTAGTCAAAAATAATTCGACAGCCAGAACACCCACAATTTTAAGATCTTTTGCAATTTTAATCGCTAACTGATCAGCACGTTGCAGCGTTTCAAAATCAAGTGTGGAGGGTGAAATTAAAAACTCAACCATATTCACTTCGGGATTAAACTCCATTTCAACACAAGGAAACGTTTTTATTTCTCCTTTTTCATTTCGGGCTACAATAACAGCCAGTTCTTTTTCAAAATCTACCCATTGCTCGATGATACTGGGAGCTTCAAAAGCTTTATCCCAATCTGCTTCAGATCGTATTTTATAAACACCACGCCCGTCATAGCCGTCTTTCCGTAGTTTCTGAATGTAAGGGAAATCAAATGAAGTTTTTTTCAAATCTTCCTTAGATGAGATCAGTTGAAAGGGAGCGGTAGCAATACCATTTTCCTTGAAAAATTGTTTCTGTAAACCTTTATCCTGTATTAAACGGATAACCCGTGATTGCGGATATATAGCAATACCTTCTGCTTCTAATTGAGCCAAAGCATCCACATTTACTTTTTCAATTTCAATGGTGATCAAGTCGGCCTGTTTGCCAAAATTATAAACCGTTTTATAATCTGTTAAGGATCCTTTTGTAAATTGATCGCACAGATTTTTGCAGGGAGCATCCCCATCCGGATCTAAAACATGTGTGGTAATATTGTAGTTTATAGCTCCCTGAATCAGCATTCGCCCTAATTGTCCGCCACCCAGTATACCTAAACGTAAATCGCCATAAAATGCTTTCATATGTATTACAAGTTTAGGTGAAATCTGCGAGAATTTACAATTGGATTGTGTATTATGTAGTGAATATTGCTTAATGTGGTTAATTTCTTTCCGAACTTTCCGACGAATAGAAATAAATATTCCATTTCTCTTTTTAAGGATAATAGAAGCTGTATTTTTGACAACAAATTTTTGAACATGAAATTCGGAACCAAAGCAATACATGCAGGCCAGGAGCCTGATCCAAGTACAGGAGCAATTATGACTCCCATATATCAAACGTCTACTTATTGGCAAAAATCTCCCGGTGATAATAAGGGATTTGAGTATTCAAGAGGAACTAACCCAACGCGTAAAGCTTTGGAAGCATGTTTGGCTGCCTTAGAAAATGCAAAATATGGCCTTGCTTTTTCCAGCGGAATGGGTGCTACTGATGCAGTTATGAAATTGCTTAGTCCGGGAGATGAAGTGGTAACAGGCAATGATCTTTACGGAGGTTCTTACCGAATGTTTACCAAAATATTTTCTAACTATGGCATTAAGTTTCATTTTATTGACATGACTGATGCAGAAAATTGCCGTAAGCATATTAATGAAAAAACGAAATTGATCTGGATAGAAACACCAACTAATCCTACCATGAAGATTGTAGATATTGCTGCGGTGGCCAGGATAGCGAAAGAAAAGAATATCCTTCTAGCTGTGGATAATACATTTGCCTCGCCATACTTACAAAACCCAATAGATCTGGGGGCAGATATAGTGATGCATTCAGTGACTAAATATTTGGGTGGCCACTCAGATGTGGTAATGGGCGCATTAATGCTGGATGACGAGGAATTATATAAAAGATTGTGGTTCATTTACAATGCCTGTGGTGCTACACCCGGTCCAATGGACAGTTTTTTAGTATTACGCGGATTAAAAACCCTGCATTTACGTATGAAAGCACATTGTGAAAATGGAAGGCAGGTAGCCCAATTCTTAAAAATTCATCCCAAAGTAGATAAAATTTACTGGCCTGGTTTTACCGATCATCCTAACCATGAAGTGGCAAAAAAGCAAATGCGTGATTTTGGCGGAATGATCTCCATTACACTTAAAGGTGCAGATTTAAAAGAAACTTATCGTATAGCTTCTAATTTTAAAGTTTTCGCTTTGGCGGAATCATTAGGCGGAGTAGAATCTTTAATTAATCATCCGGTTTCTATGACACACGGTTCCATCCCAAAAGAAGAACGCGAAAAAGTTGGAGTTACAGATAATTTATTGAGATTGAGCGTAGGAGTGGAGGATATTGAGGATTTGCTGGAAGATTTGAAAGCTACATTAGCTTAAGTGGTATTGCGTAATGAGTATTGCGTATTGCGATTTTATAAAGAAACTAATTTAACACAATTCAATCTTAGCCTGTCTCAATACGCAATACGCAAATCTCAATACTCACATGCAATACGAAAATCTTAAATCTTTGCTCGATTCTAAAGTTGAACAATACAACCGGGTAGATTTTATTGAGAATGATCCGATTGTAATCCCTCATCAGTTTTCTGTAAAGCAGGATATAGAAATTATGGGATTTTGGTCGGCTATGTTGGCTTGGGGACAACGTAAAACTATCATTAATAAATGTAATGAACTGATTCGTTTAATGGAGGGTGCGCCTTATGATTTTATAAAGAATCATCAGGAAACAGATCTAAAACGATTTTTAGGATTTAAACATCGAACCTTTAATGATACCGACACGCTCTACTTCATTGAATTTTTCAGACAGCATTATCAAATATCAGATACCTTAGAGACAGCCTTTATTGGAAAATTGAATATTAATTCTTCAATAGAAAGCTATCTAAATAATCTCCGTACCAATTTCTTTTCCTTACCAGATTTTCCTCACCGGACTATAAAACACGTATCATCACCTAAACAGAAATCGGCATGTAAACGCTTAAATATGTTTTTGCGCTGGATGGTGCGAAGCGATGAACAAGGTGTTGATTTTGGTATTTGGAAACACATCAAGCCTTCGCAACTCATTTGCCCCACAGATGTGCATGTAGAACGCGTAGCCCGAAAGCTTAACTTAATAACCCGTAAACAGGCAGATTGGCAAATGGCTCTCGAATTAACAGAAAACCTTCGCCAGTTTGATCCTCTTGATCCTGTAAAGTATGATTTTGCTTTGTTTGGCTTGGGGATAGAAGAAAAATTTGCTGCCAAAATCTCTTAAAAGAACAAAATGAATTAGGTTTGGCTTTTAAAATAACCGAAATTCGCTTATAAGTGAATATATAATGTCTCAAATTTCAAGTCTTAATTCTCAATACTCAGCAGATACCATCGTAGCCTTAGCCACACCCAGCGGAGTGGGCGCAATTGGTGTTATACGCTTATCCGGACCGGATGCCATTGTTATTGCAAATCAGGTTTTCAAGGGGAAAGATTTAACAAAGCAAACATCTCATACCATCCATTTCGGGACTATATGTGATGACGAAACTATTTTGGATGAAGTATTGATTTCTTTGTTTATTGCCCCAAAATCGTATACCAAAGAAAATGTAGTGGAAGTATCTACTCATGGCTCTGCTTTTATTATAGAGAGCATTATTAAGCTTCTTATAAAACATGGTGCCAGGCCTGCAAATCCTGGTGAATTTACATTAAGAGCTTTTTTAAACGGGCAAATGGATCTTTCGCAGGCAGAAGCGATAGCAGATTTGATTGCTTCCAATTCGCAAGCTTCACACCAGGTAGCGATGCAACAAATGCGTGGCGGATTTTCGAACGAATTACAACATTTACGTGATCAGCTCATTCACTTTGCTTCTATGATTGAATTGGAATTGGATTTTGGCGAAGAGGATGTAGAATTTGCTAACCGCGATGACCTAAAGAAATTAATTTTCCAGATTAATAAGATCTTACACCGACTGATTCAATCCTTTGAACAGGGAAATGTGATGAAGAACGGGGTTCCTGTTGTTATTGCCGGTAAGCCTAACGTAGGGAAATCAACTTTATTAAATGCTCTTTTAAACGAAGAACGGGCTATTGTTTCGGAAATTGCCGGGACAACCCGCGATACAGTAGAAGATGAAATAACCATTAATGGAATTAATTTCCGTTTTATAGATACTGCCGGCATCCGGGATACCGAAGATATTATAGAAGCGAAAGGAGTAGAGCGTACGCATGAAAAGATCAGGCTGGCCAAGCTGATTATTTATCTTATAGATCCAGTACAAACCCATGATGAGGTTGCTGAGCAATTGAAATATCTTAATAACGTGCATATTCCCTATGTCGCGGTGGTAAATAAAAAAGACATTCTTTCTGATGAAGTTAAAAGAGAGCTTTCAGATTTGAATCTGACTTACATCTCAGCCCGCAATAAGGAGGGAATTGAAGAACTAAAAACGGAGATCTTACAAAAGGTAAACCTTAATCAAATAAATACAGATGATGTTCTGGTGAGCAATATCCGTCATTTAGAAGCCTTACAGAAAACAGAACAGGCTTTAAATCGTGTATTAGAAAATATTGATAATCCGGTTACATCCGATTTTTTAGCCATGGATATTAAACAGGCTCTATATTATTTAGGTGAAATCACCGGTCAGGTGACTACTGATGATTTACTGGAAACGATATTTAGTAAGTTTTGTATCGGAAAGTAATTTTATTTTCAGATGATTGCCGATGTTTATATATGTATATGCTTTTTGAGCTGTTTTGACATGAGGCATTTGGGAAATTTTCAGTTTGGGCTTATATAGAATTTCTATTTCTGAAACTGTAAAATCTTTAGAAGGCATAGGGTAAAAGTATACAAACCTCTATATTCTAGGATATTATAATTAAAATAAACTATCAATTATCCATTTTGAGACCACTAGTTTTCCTGAATGATACTGATGTGTTTTTGGAATTGCTTGTATTAATCTAGTTTCATTAATTAATTGAAAAGTCTATAGATGATTTAACAATTCGATACATATTATTACTGCATCCAGTCTTTAAGCGAAGAGATATGAGTTCATAAAAAGTAGTTGGGTCTGAATTTATTTCTTCCTCATCAAAATAGTCTTTAAGAGAATGGAGCAAGTCTTCAAATGTTTTTGGAGCAGTAAGTAATTCCAGCAGTACCAGATCAAGGTCGTCACAGGGGAATTGCCTTTCCCCTAATTTATAACAATCAGGGGCTTGGCAAATAGCTTTGATTTCATCTTCATCAGGCTGAATAGTTTCTTCAACATAGATTTTAATTTGTTTTTCTTTAACAAATACAGCAGGAAATAATTCACTGAAGCTGCTAAAAGCTTGCTCCATTTGTATATGTTGGTTTTTCTCCACTTCATATAGATCTTTCCAGTTATAGTTAAAACTGGATTTCTGGGATATAGCCTCCTGGTTCAAAACAAGATTCTCCGATCGTAGGTTGAACTTTTTTAAATTAATATCATACAGACTATAACAGTTAAACCAGGGTGAAATGCCTGCTTTTTTACATTCATCAATGATTCGATAATAGTATTCAGGATAATCTTGCCTTAATCGCTTAGCCAGCATAACACATACTTCTTCAACCCTTTTATAATCTCCCAACATATGAATAAACTTGGTTTGATAAGGAACTTCTAGGAAGTTGGCAAAGCCTTCATAGGTAGATATTTCTCCTACAGATTCAGGGAAATAACATTCTACAGATTTGTTACGCTCTTTTGAAAGGCAATAAAAAAGATATTGCTCATAAATCATATTAAATTTATCTAAATCTATGTCAGCAAAACAATCTCGGTTTTTATCAATTAACTCAAAGGCCTGGTTGGTATATTCTTTAAAAAATGCAATATCATGACCTCCAAAAATTCCTGCATTATAAGCTGCATAGCTTGATTTACTTTGTATATGATGCTGAATAGACTCATTGAACCAAGTATTGCTTTCAATCAAACGGGTCATGATTTTATCATAGAATCCATTGTCTGTTTCCATGTTTTGAGCAATTAAATCAGCATTTAAGAGCTTATGATTCATTTTTTCCCACATAAATACATCACCATCTATGTGAATGAAAGGCTGCTCCTGTAAACTGTATGTATAAACCTTAGGGAAAGCCCATAATTGCTTTTCATACTTAATCTCACCTAAAACCATATGAACTTTTGTATAGGGTAGATTTAAGCGATCAATTAATACTTCTTTTCCAAGAGCATTAGTATAAAGTTCTACTTCGCCATATAGTTTCTTTAGTTGCAAACAACTAAGAGCCCAGCTCATCCAATTAACTTCTGGGGCTAAAAATCCCATACTATTTTTAATGGGATCACCTTGCTCTGGGTGGATGTACAAGGTTTGTATGATTTTTATTTTGCTCACTTATTAAATTGAAGTTTAACTCTTTGTCAACTTTTGAGATTCTTTTAAATTAACTACCGCTCCAAATACCTCTTATTTCATTAGTTTAATAAAATTTGAAAGGATTCATCTTGAGATGGGAGGCATTGCTGATCATTGCATGTTTGAAAAGTAACAAAACCTTTTAGAATAGTTTTTCCTCTCTTTTTCAGTTTAATTGTCTGAACAATATCTAAATTGTCTGAATATTGATAAGCCCCAATACCTAAAGTTTTATCAAAAACCTTTGACAGTTTACCAACTTCTTTAGGTTTACCTTCTAATATTATTAAGTTATTTTTAATGAAATTAATATGTAGAGGCTCAGCAATAGCATTTTTAGGTTGTATCTGAGAATAGACATGCCACCCAGATTTTATAGTAGCTTTTAAATGAACCTCAAAAGTTGTATTATCTATTTGGGTTACATTAAATTTCCATTTAATAGGTTCCAGTATCTGCGAAGATACATGCAGATTAAGTGTAATAATAAATATGAGTGATAAGAAGTATTTCATATTTTTCAGATTCTTAAAATGAAAGTAATAGCAAAATAGCAGACTTTGAAAAACCCCTCTACTATCATGATTTTTCAATATGTTTCAACATTTAGTAATTCACTTATCATAAGTTCAAGCATCCGCTTATTTTGTGCATTAATTTGAAAATTTGAAAATATAATGCGCCCTTTTTGATCAATAAGATAATTAGCAGGTACTCCGATTACTGATAAATTTCCTTTTTTCCAAGCAGGGTCATCACATAAAGGAATAAAACTATAATCATTCGATTTTAAAAAGGAGTCTATATATTGTTCTTGATAGTTATTTATATTAATAGCCAAATAAGCTATCTGATTACTATTGAATTTCTTAATAACTGATTCTAAATATTTAAACTCTTCACGGCATGGTAGGCATCCCGGAAACCAATATGTAAGTAATACTACTTTCCCTTTATAATCGCTAAGCGATGCCTTTTCTGGTGTTGCATAACATGGTAAAGAAAAGTATGTAGCTGGCTGAGAAGTAGAATCCCGTAATTGTTGTATATCCTTATTGATTTGTTTATTATCTAAACCAAGTTTCTTTGCATAATTAAAAATTACCGCATGCAAATTATCACTAGGGTATCTACTGTATAAATATGTAAGACTATCATATGCCGTTTGTGTTTGATTGTTTGCATCCGCAACTTCTGCTTTTAGTAATGCAAGCGTTTCTTTTATGTTAAGATTTAGGTATTTTTTTATACTAATTTTATTTAAAGCCAATTGGGCTTGCAGGGGTTGGGAATTAGCTAAAAAACCTCTTATACCTATAAATTCTTTTGCAATTTTTATCCTTTCAGACCATATATGCCTGTTTACAGTGGTAATATTTAGAAACATATCTATTGCGAGCGACAATGCTTTTTCCGGTATACGAGTTAATAGTATATCGTAGTAGGAAATCATTCCGTCTTCTTTAGCATCTGACCTTATGTTTATATAATTTTTGTATAGTTGATCATAATAAACCATCTTTTCATTTACTATAGTTGTTTTATAAGCCAAATAGTTTAAAGACTGTGCTCCATATTCATTTGAAGGATATTTTCTAGTTATATCAAGTAATAAAGAATCGCATTTTCCTATATCATAATGTTCAAATGACAAGGCATAATACATGGAATATTTGGCATTTTTAGGATTAGAAATTACTGCGTTTTGAAGGTATTGCTGTGATTTTATTGTATCGCCAGAATACGTTGCATCATCGGCCAGGAGATACCATGCTTCATCAAAATTGGATTTAATGGAAGTAGCTTTAAGCAAGCACTCTCTAGCTTTATCATATTTTCCTTGTTGACGATAAACTTCAGCTGCCTTAAAATAGACTATAGATGATTTAGGATATTTCTTCATCCATAATACATATTGTCTATTAATACTGCTATCTCTTATATTGGATTCATTTATATAATTTTCATGAGCCTTTTGATTTTCAGGATTTAATTCAATTGCAGATTTTAATTTTTTGAGATCTGCAACAATAGTATTTTTACTATCCTTTACTTGTCCACTAGCATAATATGAAGTTTGTATAAAAAATAATAACAAGGTAGAGCAGATAATTCTCATTAGTGTGTTTTTAATATTATGATTTGTACCATTAATACAATACAAAAGATTTTCGATTTGATTCGAATACCTTCTGTATTGTACATGAACATTTTATTATTTACTAATAACGCATCCAATACGTCTGTTGTCCACCACAAGCTACTTGATAGCATCCTGCAGAATATGGTGCACAATTATTTACACAACCGATAGTTGCAGTGCCCCCTCCTCCATAGCCACCTACTACACTTTTTAGTTGGTCTTTGGTTAGCATTTTTTTAATACCACTAAATTTCATATTTGATTTCTTTTCCATTTTATTATCTGCTTTTATTCATCAAAAAACAGCAAAAACTTTAAGTTTGTAATTCATTTTAATTAATTGTTTACCGTTTTAGTAGGGTAATTACTTAGAACGGGTATCCCCCTTGGGTTAGCCGTTTTTATTTCGAGCTTCCTTTTAGATCTCTAATATGGATATTTCTGCATTTTTTTAAGTTAGATTAATATATTCCCACATATTTAAAGTACTCGGGGCTTAAGCACTTAGTCAATTTCTGGTATTAAATATTTAATATCTTCTAAGCGATATTCATTTGGCAGTTTATAACCATTAATAAAAAATGAGGGTGTAGCATGTACCTCAGCCATATTCATCCATTGGTCTAAATGTTCAGAATCATATTTTAAAGCTGTTTTAGTTAAGTTTAATCTTTCTGCCCAACTGCTTAGATCTTTATTATCTAATTTAAACCAGTGATGCAATGAAGATTTAAGCTTCCCGTTGTCTGTAATTCCGGAGATCCATTCCACAAATTGTTTGTTTTTGCTTTCTTCATGGTCGGAATGTGAAAAAATGATAACAATCTTAAAATCTAGGTTGTTGTTTTGCAGCCATTCATCAATAACCTGATGGGCCTTAGCACAGGGCCCACAAAATGGGTTGGAAACAAAGGTTAATTCATGTACTGCTTCCAGATTGCCTAATTGAAATGTTTTTAATTCGATAGGAATATTAATTTTCGGCTGCTTAGTTAGTAAAACTTTAAATAGTTCGGGATTAGATTTTAATTTGCTGTATTTAATCTTCAACTGCCCTGTATCTTTCAGTTTCTTCATTATAGGACTAACGGTTAACCAGATTAATGCTGGGAGTAAAAAAACAGCAAATTGTGCTAATTCAGGTAATTGTATTCTCGAAAATAATGAGCTATAAAACACCAATACAGAAATGAAACAACTCAATACTAAAGCATGAATCCCCATACATAAGCGGCACCATTCCTTTAACACAAAAGCCTGAAGATAAATGGCATATATTGAATAAAGCGGTGCTAACAAAACAAAATAAATAGAGAGTATAGGAGTTTTGAATACGATGGTTGATAAAGCAGATCCTGTAAAGTATATTAATCCGGCTTCTGCCATGCTTAACCAGGGAGTGATTTGAGAAGCTTTACTGCTTAAAACCGAACTGCAACCTTCTTGTGTTTTGCTTTGGCAAAGCTGTTTAACTAAGACATTGTTTTTATTGAAATGTTGTAAAACCAGTATCCATGAAATGACTATTCCGGCACAATTAAGGATAAAAAGGAGAGCCTGTTGTGAGGAAAAAACAGTGGTTTTTAAGTAAATAAAATATGCGAATGCAGAAAAGATAGAAACAAATACCATATTTTAAAGCTTTAGGATAAGTTTCATCTTGCTTAGGCATGATGACAGATTCTCCGCTTTCCAATTCAAGCAGGATTCCGCCCCAAACTGTTTCCAATTCTTCCTCTGAATACCAATGGGTTTCTGCTTTCTCTGTTATAATTTTAAATTTATCATTTTCAAAGCGCTCAATAATTGCGAAAATGTCTTCCCCTTGTATTTTTAGATGAGTGAATAAAGGTTTAGAAAGATCATTAATTAATGTATTTATATCCGTTTGGTAAACTTGATGTGCTATACCTAAATCATTTAAAACATCACTAATACTTAACAAGCTTGAATAATAAGGATGTTCAGACAGTTTCTGTTGAAGCCTATCATTGTCTAATTTAATGCCTTGCTTTTTTAAAAACTGAGATAATGCGAAAGAAACAGGTTCATGAGTATATAGGGGATTCAGGTAAGGTAGGGCAGTAATGAAATTCATTGGCAGGTAATATTTAGTTTAATTTTATTGTTTTACTAGGTGTAAATATAGGAACAATATTCATACTTTGAAACAAGATTGTTACAATAATGTTTTTAGTAAATAAATTATTAATTTTTATATTATTTTATTTGCTATTTGCAAGAATTTTATAGGAATTATTCATCTATCATAGCGAGGATACCATGCACTGGTATTTTTCTCTGAAAAAGCATCTTAGTAGAGCCCAGATGCAATTTTTATGAAGTTTTAACAAAATCAATAGAGATAATATATAATGAAATATGTATATACAAGATGCTTTAATAGGAAGATCTCAAAAAAAAATTTCAATAAATAAACAACAACAATATTGCGCATAGCTAATTATTAAAAAAATTTATTAAAAAAATTTAAGAAATTACTTTTTAGCGTATTGTTAATGACCTTTAATATGATTCTGCAAAATTTGATTTTCTAAGCATATAGGTAGTATTTTGAATTGATCAGTACACTGAAGCTTACCTTCACCCACATTAAACTTTAAGATAAAATGTAAAGAATATAGGCTGATTTATATAAAAAGCTATCTTATTGTTTGTCCTTCCCCATTTTTGCCAGAGCTCTTTTCATACAAGTATCTGCTTCAGTCCGATACTCTAAATATTCACTTGGTTTATCTTTGTATTTTTTGGCCATGTCAGCCTCTAAACCTATAAATTTTTGATACTCATGCTTTTCTGAAGTCCAATCGATGCTTGAATAACAATCGCAAACTTTTTTAGCGTCTGATTTGGGATTTGAACAGGAGGCGAATAACAAAGTAATACATGTTGCAGTTAAAAATTTCATTTTATAAGTTTTATGGTTTAAGCTGCTGCTAATGTAAATCTTTTTAAATTAATACAACTAATCTGTTGTGTTTATTTTCGATTGTTTACCCTTGCTTTATGTCTCTAATGGAAAAGGAGGCATTCTTAAAAAAAATGGGGACAAGAATTCGTGAGATCCGAATCCTAAAGAAAATGAGCCAACAACAATTAGCCCATTCCATAGGCAAAGACCAACAATCTATCCAAAGGCTCGAATCTGGAAATATCAATCCTTCAATATATTACTTGTATCAGATCAGTTTAGGATTAGATGTACCTTTAGAAGAAATAATAATATCCGTAGTATAAATAGAAGAACTTTAAAGCTACTCTTGTAAATATTATAAAGTAAGCACTAAGAACCCCTAATATTGCTTTCTATACCATTAAGCTATTAATGCCTTCACTTTCATCACTGTTTTTGTAGAAACATTAACAACTTTACTAACTTCTCGTATTGTTAACCCCTTTTTTAAGGATTTGATGATTTGTTGAGAGCTCTCTTTTTGTAAAAATTTCAATTCAGATTCATTGCTTCCTGATGGTCTGCCAAGTATGCCTCCATTCTGTACATAAACCATTCTTCCAATAGTAGTCCTCTCTTTTATATTCTGTAACTCCATTTCATAAAGAGACGACATAACAGAAGAGATCATTTTCCAAATAGGATTTTCCAGTTGTGCATTAAAATTATATGCACCATAATAGACAAACAATTGGGAAGTACTTGTTTTTTTACATTCGGCAATAATGCGGTAATAGTACTCTGGGTAATCCTGCCGTAATCTTTTGGCCAGCATAACACATACATCTTCAATTCTCTTATAATCCCCCAACATATGAATAAACTTGGTTTTATAAGGTACCTCCAGGAAATTAGCGAAGCCTTTATAAGAGATATCAATTACTGATTCTGGAAAATAACATTCTACTGGTTTATCAAACTGTAAGGCAAGGCAGTAGAACAGATATTGTTCATAAATCATATTGAACTTGCCCAAATCCATTTCATTGAATCGATCTCTGTTTTTAGTAATTAATTTGAATGCCTGCTCTGTATATTCTTTAAAAAATGCAATGTCGTTACCTCCGAAAATTCCTGCATTGTAGGCTGCATATTCGGCTTTAGATTTAATTTGTTGTTTTATAGATTCATTAAACCAGATATCACTTTCAATCAAACGAGCCATAATTTTAGTATAGAATCCATTATCTGTTTCTATATTTTGAGCAATTAAGTCAGCATTTAAGAGCTTATGATTCATTTTTTCCCACATAAATACATCTCCATCTATGTGAATGAAAGGTTGTTGTTGTAAGCTATATGTATAAACTTTAGGAAAAGCCCACAATTGTTTTTCATATTTAATTTCATCTAAAACCGTATGAACTTTTGTATAAGGTAAATTTAAGCGGTCAATTAATACTTCTTTGCCTGTAGTATTAGTGTACAGCTCCACTTCACCATATAATTTTTTTAATTGCAAACAGCTTAATGCCCAGCTCATCCAATTAACCTCGGAAGCTAAAAATCCCATACTATTTTTTATAGGATCATCCTCCCCTGGGTGGATATATAAGGTCTGAATGATTTTTATTTTATTCTTCAATTACTAGAATATATTTCAAAGTCTTTTTGATTTAGTTGTAAAAAAACCTTTCATTATTGGCCAAATGCTCTTTGCTTACTACAACTAATATTACTGCCCGGTGATACATGGAAATAATTACAGAAATACTGGTAATATTGATAACGGTATGCTGTTTTTTCCAACTCTTTTCCATTTCCACATTCCACTCCGCCATTAATTACATTTACAGTAGCTCCAAAGCCAGTTAATCTCCCTTTTAAAATATCATCCTCTGTTGGTTTCCATTTTTCTACCATAATATCATGGCATGAAGGCTTAGGTTTTTGAGGATACATCCAAAACCATAAAGCCGAAGCAAAGGATAAAACTGGATCTTTGGATAACCATTCGGGATGGTTTAATAAAGTATCTTTACTGCCATACCATGATTGGCTAAACTGCCCATAATTATAATTCCAGCTTAGTTGCTTTGGGCCTCTTCCAAAATAATACTTCCCAAGAACTGGAGGATAGTTCTTTTTAGTGGTATCGGCGTACGTGATTCCATGGCCTTCGGACTGTTCTTCTAAAAAATACAATCCCCATTTAAAATATCCATCAGGAGCGGTAGGCCAACCACCACTGGTTTCTTGTGCAATATTAGCAAGAAAAGCAGCCAGTTCTCTTTTTTGACTGTTCTTATCTCCGTCTGAAAGAAAAGAAGGGAAACATTTAGCGGCAGTAACAAAGGCTTTAAAAGAATAAAAATCAGGATTGTTATTTATCGAATCCTTTTTAAGAATTCCATATCTTTTTGGAAAAAGAGCATTCCATTTTTTTTCGTCAAGATAGTTTGTCAGGTTAGTTTTATTATTTGTTTTATTTATTAGCACTTCCTCTTGTTCAGATGACTTAGGTGTTTGCCCCAAATTAGTGCAGGATGATAACAAAAGGAATGAAAATATAATTACGATGCGATTCACAGGGAATATAATTTAGGTAATATTTAGCTATATAATAAACTATTAGCTTTTGTAATTATTATAGTTTTTGCTCATTCAGCTCTTGGAATATAACTTTAATGTTTTAAACGGGACCGTATGTTTGAACTTATTGGAACTATTAATAAAACATATATCAGTGAACCATTTTATTCTATTTTCGCCAGTTATTAGTTTTATATGTATTTAAAAGAGCTTTGTCATTTTTTTGAACCTCTAACATAATCAAGAGCTTCATTAACACTACTACTTTCAACAACTATTTGCTTGCTAGCATTAATTAGAAATACTCTCGGAATAGAAGTAATATTTAAAACTTGAAGTAAATCAGCATTAAATTCATTTTCAGCTAGATAGGTATCCCAAAGAAATCCCCCTTTTTTATATTTATCTAACCACTTAGTTTTATTCTTATCGATATAGATACTGATAATTTTTATTTTTGTAATGTCAATCTTAGGCAGTTCTTTTTCTAAAATTAATTCTTGATACCTACATGGTGAGCACCAGGTAGCACTAAATATAATTAGATAGTGATTATATCTATTTTGAAATAAACTAGAAAATAGGTTGGGCTTAAGATCTTTATTTAATATTTTAACTGGTTTAAAACTAAGTACGTCAAGTCCTTTATTATGATTATAAAGATTTAATGCGGATAAAACTTGTTTACCTATGGCGCTTTTTTGTAAGGACTCTGGATAAGAATTAAACAGTTCAATTTTCTTTTCATAGCTTATAGTATGCGAATATTGAATATCACTTAAGAGCCGGAAGTTGGAAATATTTTTTGGTAAATTAGATAAATGAGTATATAGAGACAGCAGGAACATTTCCTGATTATGATTTTCTAAGGAGTCTATAGTATGGTCTGTTAATTGTTTTGATGTATTCCTGTCTTTAACCTTGTAGTTATAAAAAGTTGTTTCCACATTCATTTTATATTTACATAAATCTGATAAATTATTAAACCTTCTACTTGTATCAAATAAGGCTATATTTAAAAGAGAATGAGAATTTTTTAATTTTACTTGTTTATTAAAAGATGTAGGAACTGTTTTAGAATGATTAGCCCGCTTCTTATCTGGATTACACGAGGAAATTAAAAATAAAGTTGTAACAAATAAGGTTATTAAAATAAAATTATTTAACATATAATCAAGGAGTTAAAGTTACTATTGCTAGTTGTGATTCTTTTGATATTTAAATAGAATTTGTTATTATATTTCATATCTAAATGATTAATATCACACATGGCAATAGTAACTTGGAGTTAAATGAAGACTATAAGGCATTAAATCATAGATATCTTAAAAATCAAAACTTTCTTAATTGCGATAAAATAATGACCTCGTTAATTGATTTATAATCTAAATAATTGATACTGATTTGCAAGTTTATTTAAGTATGACATCCTGCTGAACATGGAATCTGCATAGAGCTAAATGTACTACATGATCCAGTATATACTCTTGCACATCCAAAATTGGGATTACCACCTGAAAAATACCAACAACTAGTCATTGAACCACAGGTGCATTGGTAACAAGATCCGGAACCACTGTAACCACCATACCCACCTGTTACACCTTTCATCTGTTCTCTGGTTAGCATTTTTTTAATACCGCTAAATTTAATATTCGGCTTATTTTCCATATTAATACTGTTTTTATCTATCAAAAAACAGCAAAAACTTTAAATTTATATTTCATCTAAATAATTAATTTATCGCCATTTTAGTAGGCGGTTACTTGATTCTGCTACCCCTTGGGTGGCCATTTCCAGTTTTAAATCTTATCCTAATCTTCCAAAGGAGAATTGCATAGTCTTATTTATTTTTTAGTTCTTATATACCCCTATCTTCAAATTGACTAAGTTTAAACACTTAGTTAATTTCTAATATTAAATATTTAATATCCTCTAAACGATATTCATTTGGCAAACGATAACCATTAATAAAAAATGTAGGAGTCGCATTGATGTCAGTCATATTCATCCACTGGTCTAAATGTTCGGCATCATATTTTAAAACAGCTTTAGTTAAGTGTAATCTTTCTGCCCATTTGGTTATATCTTTATTATCTAAATTGAACCAATTATGCAATGCAGATATGAGTTCCTCCTTATTTCTAATCCCGGATATCCATTCCACAAATTGTTTGTTTCTATCTTCTTCATGGTTAGTATGTGAAAAAATGATACTAATCTTAAAATCTAGGTTGTTGTTTTGCAACCATTCATCAATAATCTGATGAGCCTTAGCACAGGGCCCGCAAAATGGGTTGGAAATAAAAGTTAATTCATGTATTGCTTCCAGATTGCCGAATTGAAATACTTTCAATTCAGTGGGGATATCAATTTTGGACTGCTTAGTTGCTAATATTTTAAATAATTCAGGATTAGATTTTAGTCTGCTGTATTTAATCTTTGAATGCTCTGCGTCCTTTAGTTTCTTAATTATAGGATTAGCAGTTAACCAAATTACTAAAGGAATTAGAAAAACAGCAAATTGTGCTAATTCAGGTAATTGTATCGTGGAAAATAATGAGCCATAAAATACTAATACAGAAATAAAGCTGGCTAATACCAAAACATGAATTCCCATACACAGGCGACACCATTCTTTTAAAACAAAAGCCTGGATATAAATGGCATACAAGGAATACAAGGGAGCGAGTAAAGCCAGGTATAAATAGAATATAGGCTTACTAAAGAATAGCATAGTTAAAGCAGCACCTATAAAGTATATTAATCCGGCTTCTGCCATACTTAGCCAAGGGGTAATTTGAGATGCCTTACTGCTTAAAACCGAACTGCAACCTTCCTGTGTTTTACTTTGGCAAAGCTGTTTAACTAAGGCATTATTTTTATTGAGATGTTGTAAAACCAATATCCATGAAATGGCTATCCCGACGCAATTAAAAATAAAAAGAAGAACTTGTTGAAAGGAGAATCCAGCAGTTTTTAAGTAAATGAAACATGCCAATGCTGAAAAGATAGAAACATAAATACCATATTTTAAAGCTTTAGGATAAGTTTCATTTTGCTTAGGCATGATGACAGATTCTCCGCTTTCCAATTCAAGCAGGATTCCGCCCCAAACTGTTTCTAATTCTTTATGGGAGTACCAATGGGTCTCTGCCTTTTCTGTTATAATTTTAAATTTATCATTTTCAAATTGCTCAATAATTGCGAAAAGTTCCTGTCCTTGTATGGTTAGGTGAGTAAATAAAGGCTTAGAAAAATCGCTAATTAATGTATTTATGTCTGTTTGGTAAACTTGATGTGCTATACCCAGATCATTCAAAATATCGCTAATGCTTAACAAGCTTGAATAATAAGGGTGCTCAGATAGTTTCTGTTGAAGCCTATCACGGTCTAATTTAATGCCTTGCTTTTTTAAAAACTGAGATAATGCGAAGGAAACAGGTTCATGAGTATATAGGGGATTCAGATAAGGTAGTGCAGTAGTCAAATTCATCGGCAGCTATATTCAGTTTAATTTCATTGATTTAGTAGCCGTAAATATAGAAACAATATTAATATTTTGGAACAAGATTGTTACAATAGTATTTTAATTAATAATTTTATTAATATATATGAGAAACTATTCTGCAGTATATGGAATTTATTTATATATTGCTTCCAGAGAGTAATTCTTTATCTTCATAAAACGAAAATAGTATGCTCTATCATAAGCACTTTAAAAATCTAGTATCATAAATTTGATAGGGGATTGAGTTCAGTAATAATATTAGCATAAGGGTGAGGCTATACTATAATTTAACAACCTATTTCTATAATGTAGATTTCCCACCGCCACCTACTATTATACAACCAGGCCATTAATAACAAGAAAGAAGGCTTTATATTTTAGTATTTTAATTCTGCTAATGTTTTTTCTTCTACTTCAAAACGATTTAACAAAGTCGTATAATTACCACAACCCATAAAAACTTTGTTGTCACCTATTTTTTTAAAGTATAGGGAAGATATTAAGAAAGGTATTTTAGAATTCGTATCACGTAAAGCAATTTCAATACGATAGTAGCTTGTATTTCCTAATAAAATATCTTTGTTAAATTTAGTTTTATATAGGAAGGAAATTTTTCACTCCATTTAAATTCATTTGTTACTTGTTCATTTATATCGTTAATTAAATAGGCATAATCATGTCCATAACGCTCAAGATTAATTTCATGATAATAAAAAACATCTTTATTGTTTTTAAACCCCGTCACAAAAGTGGAGTAAGTATTTATGTTTTTTAGTTTATTTGCATCTTCAATTGGTAAGGGACCCCCAATCAGATGGGGGCGTTAATTTTACGCTAACTTTTTGATCAACAATTGCCGATAATTTGCTGACTCCGGTATTATAACTTGATTTAGTTTTGTCTGTAAGTTTAGCTTGCTTATTGGCACAGCCTATAAAAACTAAAATAAACAGTAGATAGGTATTCCGATAATCTTTAAGCAACATCTATGAAATATTTAATAGTACGTTTTCCCCAATTTACAACAATCTCTCTATCTGAAACTAAATAATTATTAATCAACATGCTGTAAATCTATTAAAGTCTGGATAAATAGAAACATTACCACATTAAATATTGAATTTTTAACTATATATGTACTGACTACAGAGCATTGCAGAATGGGAGAGTTAAAGTGTATAAATCAATAACCATGAACATTAAAAATAGAATTTTAATAATAAGTTTCACTCTCATAACTAATCTTGCCTGCGGACAGAAGAGACCTTCGCAAGCCTATTATGATTTTATAAAAAAGGCTGACTCCCTATATAAAGCAAAAGATTACAAATGCTCTGCTTTTACATACTCATCTGCTTTTAAAACGAATGGCTGGAAAGGATTAATTAATGATAGATATAATGCAGCCTGCTCTTGGGCATTAGCTAATTACCCTGATAGTTCATTTTTTCAATTAAACAGGGTCGCAACTAAAGGAAATTACACTAATTACGATCATATTTCAACTGACCCTGACTTTAAATTCCTTACATAAGGATAAACGTTGGCAGCCACTCTTAGAATCAATTAAGCAAAATAAAGACAAAGCGGAAGCAAACCTTAATAAACCACTTGCTCAACATCTTGACAGTATTCTTATAGAAGATCAAAAATATCGGCAAATGGTTGAGGGTGTTGAGCAAAAATATGGGTATGAATCCCAAGAGATGAAGGACTTATGGAAAACAATTAATGAGAAAGATGCCATTAACCTCATTGAAATAACAAACACTTTAGATAAATACGGATGGCTTGGACCAGATGTAATAGGAGATAAAGGTAGTGCAGCCTTATTTCTGGTTATTCAGCATGTAGATAAGCAAACCCAGGAAAAGTATTTACCCATGATGAGAGAGGCTGTTAAAAATGGTAAAGCAAAGGGAAGTGATTTAGCTTTATTGGAAGATAGAGTCGCATTAAGTCAAGGGAAAAAGCAAATTTACGGCAGTCAAATTCATAGAGATAATATAACCGGTAAATATTTTTTAGCACCAATTGAAGACGAACCTAATGTAAATAAACGAAGGGCAGAAGTAGGGCTTGAACCATTAGAAGTGTATGCCAAACACTGGGATATTTATTATAAGTTGCCAGAAAAATAATCGTTTGCTTATTTCAGCTTAAGAGGTATTAAATATATGTGTATTATTTTTACGTATTACATCCATCCTTCATTTGCAAAACTTATATAACCCTCATTTGTGATAATTAAATGATCCACAACTGCTATATCTAAAAGCTTACCTGCATTTTCTATTTTTCGGGTAATAGAAATATCATCCTTACTTGGTTTTAAATTACCGCTTGGATGATTATGGGCTAAAATTATGGAGGTAGCACAGCTTTTTAAAGCAGCAATAAAAATAAGTTTCGGATCTACTATAGTTCCGGTAATACCGCCACTAGAAACTTCATATATTCCCAAGACTCTGTTGCTTCTGTTTAGTAGAAGCACTTTAAATTGTTCAACAAATTCAAGTTTACCTTTATCCCACTTTTCATACAAAAGTTTATAAGCTTGGAGGGCATCTGTTACACGAGGTAACTGAGATATTTTTAGTTTAGGGTTATAGCTTATTTGTACTTCTGATACTTGTAGCATTAGTTTAGGTTACTTTCTACCTAATTTTAATAAATATTCTTCGTAAATCTTAAGAGAGATAAAAATCAATTATTAAGCTTCAAATTTGATTGAACTTTGGGTATAAGAAAGCATGTTTAACATGGAATACCTTCAATCTAACACATTTTCTCTTAAGACTGAGGAATGAGTATACCAAATGTATTATAAAGGTTTATCTGGAAGGAAATCTTTGACAGAGCAATTGAAAATTTGTGCTAATTTATTAATGTGGTTAAGATTATACTTAGCTCTATAATTAGGACTTTCAGCTTGACCGATAAAGCCTGAAGAAACATCCAATTTGTGCGCTAATTCAGATTGTGACATACCTAAGCTAGCTCTCATATTACGTACTTGATTGATAACGTACAATTCAATCTCAGACTTATTTGCTCTTATTGTCATTAAAAGCCAAGAACGGAATAGAATTTTTTTATAACACTTAGTTATGTCTAAGTAATATTTATATTTAGGGCATTAATAAATCAAACTAAAAAACAATTAATATGAAATTCATTACAGTATTATTAGCAATTACAGGAGCAGGACTAACTCTTATACCTTGGGCTAAAGTTCCTTATTTAGGAGAAATTAATGGATTGCAAAATGGAGCACTCAATAATCCCTGGTTAGTTGAATTTAGACACATCGACGGTTCTGTTAAAAAAATATCGATGGAAGTGCTAAAAGACCTTAAAGATGTGCCTGAAGTTGCTCATTTTTCAGGAACTGTTATTTATCAGACTAACCTGATTATAGATAAAGAAATAGAATACCTGAATCTTGGGAAAGTACATGGTATTTCAGAATTAAAAATTAATGAAAAAACTGTGGAACGAAATGGTACGGACGCAGAATTTATCCGGTGAAAGATCTGTTACAAAATGGGAATAACACTATAGAAATCAAGGTGATTACCGTTATGGGCAATTATTTAAAGCAATTAAAAGACAACCCGGTTGCGCAATACTGGACAAATGAAAAAAGAAAGGACCAGCCCATTCAATCCATGGGTTTAATAGGCCCTGTTACTATTTACTAACATTTACTAATTAATATTTATCGCCTTAAAAATTTACTTATGAACATCAAAAAATCTTTAATCATAGCTACTTTCTGTTTTACTATCCATGCAACTGTATGCCAAGGATTATTCCGCTTCTTTATTTGGTATCCATTCAGATGGTGTTACACTAAATACCCGCTCTATACAATTTGCGATTGATTATATTAATAAGAATGGTGGCGGAACTCTGGTTTTTCATGTGGGCAGATACCTTACCGGATCTATTCATCTAAAATCATGTGTTACCCTTCAATTGCAGGAAGGTGCAGTACTATTAGGCTCTTTAAATCCTTTTGACTATGATAAGGAACTATACATGGCACTCGTTTTTGCTTATAATCAACATGACGTTGGTATTACGGGAAAAGGTATAATTGATGGACAGGGTAGATATGTGGCCAGAAATATTGTGGATATTATTGATAAGGGCCTTGTAAAAAATCTTTTTCGTAATGGTAGACCTGAGGTCGATTCAAGACCTATGCTCATTAATTTCCGCTCGTGTGAAAATGCATTAGTTCATGGTGTTACCTTACGCAACTCTTCTAGCTGGGTACAAACTTATGATCAGTGCAAAAAATTAAAGTTAGATAGCATTTATGTAGACAGTAGAGCTTTCTGGAACAATGATGGTTTTGATATTGTGGATTGTGATAGTGTCTCTATCACTCATTGTTATGTTGATGCAGCTGATGATGGCATTTGTCTGAAATCGCATGATTCAAAAAGTGTATGCAAAAATGTTTTGATTAGCAACTGCACTATCCGTTCAAGTGCCAGTGCAATTAAGTTTGGCACTGCTTCTCGAGGAGGGTTTAGCAATATTCGCATCTTAAAGAATAAAATATTTGATACATATCGCTCTGCCATAGCTCTTGAGGCTGTTGATGGAGGATTTATTGAAAATGTAGAAGTTGATAGTATGCAGATTTTTAATACGGGAAATGTTATTTTTCTTCGTACAGGAGAGCGGATTGCAGGAAAGAAAGGACGTCTAGAGAATGTAGAGTTTAACAATATATATGCAGAAGTAGCATCTTCTAAACCAGATGCAGGATATGAATATGAAGGACCCATAGAAGATCTGCCCCGGAATATATCACCGGCAATCATAATTGCAGGATTACCTGATGAAATAATTTCAGGCATTTCTTTAAAGAATATTGAAGTAAAGCATCCTGGTAGTGGAAATTCTATTTATGCAAAAGCTTCGCTGGATTTTTTAGATCATATTCCCGAACTGGCACTAAAATATCCGGAGTTCTCCATGTTTGGCGAATTGCCTTCCTGGGGCATTTATATTCATCATGCACGTAATATTCAGTTTTCAAATATTACTCTAGCCTGTCAAAAAAGAGATTACCGAATACCCATTGTTTTGGATGATGTACATCAATCTAGATTCATTTCATTAAAAATAGAGCAATCTGCTAAGAAGAAAGAATTCTATTTAAATCAATCAACTGACATAGTTATGAAATAATACTAGAATTACAGTTTACCTCATCATTTAAAGCTAAACACCATTACGGGTAAGTGTATAGTTTTATTAAAAGTAACTTGAATAATGGTTGCCTTATTAAACGGTGATATTATTATACATGTTACTAATTTGCTATTAGAATATCATAACTTATTGATAATTAATATTGCTTTACTTTTGTACACTAACTATCTTACTCGAAAAATATGGAAAAAACAATTGCATATATTACTGACATTCACTTGGACGAACAATTCCCAATTGATCATGGTATAGAGGCACGAAAAAATTGGGAAATTATATTAGCCGATATCGCTTCAAGGCAAATTGATGAAGTGATTTTTGGAGGTGATATTGGCGAGAAACCTTCTAATAAATGGTTTTTTGATTCCTTAAATAAATATGCTGAAAACTTAAAGATCACACTGGGTAATCACGATTCTTATAGCGAAGTTAAAAAGTATTATTCAAACAAATTTGTAAAGAGTCAGGACGAGTTGTATTACAATTATGAAGACAATCTCTACAAATATTTCTTTTTAGACTCCTCTTCAAGTGAAATCAGTATTCCCCAACTTGAATGGCTTAAAAATGGACTTCTTGTTACGGATAAAAAACCAATCGTTTTTATTCATCATCCTATCCTCAAAGTCAATACTCCAATCGATAAAGAATTCCCTTTAACAAACAGAGATACATTTAAAGAATTATTGCTTTTACACAAACAGGATATACTTATTTTTTGCGGACATTATCACATGGAAGACGAAACAAGGATGGATAATATTAAGCAATATATTACCCCAGCCAGTTCTTATCAAATTGTAAACGAAGCTGATAAAATTGAAATAAACGCAGGAGTTTTTGGCTACCGGTTAATATATATAGATAAGGAGCAAATTACGACAGAAGTAATTTTGCATGATAACAAAAATGCGGTTATTTAACATAAGCTTTATTAAGAATAACAAAGTCTGCAGAATGTGTAGCTTATGATATCTTTGTTTAATAAATTTAAGCTAAACCATTCTGAAAGAAAGCATATGTCATTATCTAAATATGTATTAGTTTTTACCTCATTTCTCTTACTTATATCCTGTCACTTCTCAAACCAAAAAAAATATTCTGTTGAAAGCGTCGCTGATCCTAAAACATTAGGTGAATCTTATATAAGCAACCCGGATAGTATTCTTTCTAAGTCAACGGTCGATGTGCTTAATTCTGAATTACGAAGCCTGGATAATTCAGGTAGAGCACATATTGATGTTGTTTTGTTAAATAGTATTGGGGAGCAAGTGCCTAAAGATTTTGCTTATCAATTATTTAATCGTTGGAAAATTGGCAGTAAAGAAACCGATAATGGTTTATTGATCCTGCTGGTAAAAGATCAGCACCGTATTGAATTTGAAACAGGATATGGACTGGAAGGCGATCTGCCGGATGCAATCTGTTATCGTATCCAACAGGAACAGATGATTCCTCAAATACGCGACAATAAATATGATGAGGCTATAACGGAGGGTGTACAAGCCGTAATTAACCGGTTAAATAATCCCAATCACCTATCTAATAATGCAGAGGCTGATTCTTTAGCTGCTGTAACGGATACTGCTGCCTCTTCTGCAGCTAACCAAGAGCAAGAAATAATATCGAGAAACATACCCCCGGTAAGGGAAACGCCTGGTTTCGAATTCTTGTTTATGTTCTTTGCCGCTTATTTTGTAATAACAGTAGGAGTATTAGATGCCTTACTCAAAAAGAAGCCATTGAAAGTTAAAAATGAAGAGTCTGAAGAGGCTGTTGTGGTTGCAAAATCTTCCGCAAAGGTTGACGAGAAATCTTTAAGCAATCGTATAAATAAAATTGGTAAAACAACTGTAGCGCTCATATTACTTACGCCAATACTTATTGAACTCTATTTAATATTCTTTACTAATATCAATATAAATAGCTGGATTTTCCCCGGATTATGTTATGTTACCTGGTTAATTTATCTGATTTATTTTGTACTGCAGATCAATTTACGGGCAGCATCTCAACTAAAGAATACCAACCATCATAGCCAATACGTACAACTTGCAGCCGCCCACCAATACTTAATTGTGGCCTATTACTTATTCCCTTTGCCATTGGCCTTTTATGGCTTATGGCATAGTTGGAGGATGCGAAAATTGAGAAGAGAACCCTGTGCCTGTGAAAAATGCGGCCATATGATGCGCTTACTGAACGAGATTGATGATAATGAACATCTTCAAAAATCACAAATCGTAGAAGAAAATCTTAAATCTGTGGATTATGATGTATGGCTATGCGACAATTGTAAACATGAATTGATACTGGATTATGAAAATTTATACTCTCTCACAGAGCGTTGTCCAAAGTGCAAAAATAAAACACTGAAAGAAACAGATAGAGAACAAATAGAAAGTCCTACTACATCTGCAAAGGGTTGGGGTTGGAAGCACTCTACCTGCGGTTTCTGTCAGTATGAAGATAAGGTTAAGTATATTATTCCTATGATATCATCAAGCAGCAGTTCATCTTCATCCAGTAGCTCTGGTAGCAGCTCCTCCAGTAGTTCTGGTGGTTCTTCCGGTGGAGGAGGAGCAGGAAGTAGTTGGTAATAATAGCTGGAAAGAAATCTGGGAAATTTTAAGTACTTACAAGCTTAACTTCATAATCAGATATTTCTATTAACCGTTCTTTATACAAACTTCCTATTGTTTTTTTGAAGGCCTTTTTACTGATCTTTAAACGGTCGTAAATCTCTTCAGGCGAACTCTTATCTCCTAACAATAACTGGCCATTATTCTCTTTTAATTCAATCATTAAACTATTCTTTAGGTCAAGAATATGCTTAAAACCAATTACCTGCAAGCTTAGATCAATTTTATTATCAGCGGTAATTTTCTTAATAAAACCTCTTCGTAAATAGCCGGGATGCAGTTCTTCAAAAATTTCGTTATGATATAGCAAACCTATGTACTGCTGATTGATTATAGCACTGTAACCCAGTTCGCTCCGGTCAGTAATCATTAAACTTACTTCATCGCCAACTTCAAAATCAAAGCCAGTATCTTCCACATAGTTTGCCAATTTAGAAGAAGCTAACATCCGGTCGTTAATTTCATCTAAATAAACATATACTACATACTTCTCTTCCAGAGACATCGGGCGTTTTTGTTCACGTTCGGGCACAAAAAGATCCTTATCAATTCCCAGATCCATAAAAGCACCATTCTCATTAATGTCAACTACCTTTAATAAGGCAAATTCTCCAACACATGCCAGAGGCGTTTGTGTAGTTGCGAGCATTCTTCCATCGCTATGAATGTATACAAAAACGTGAAGATTATCGCCTTGTTCTACATTCTCAGGAGCATGATTATAGGGTAATAACACCTCTTTTTGACCATCTGTAAGGATAAGCCCTGTGTCTGTTTTTTTAACAAACCGGAGTTCGTTGTATTTACCAATTTCTATCATGTTCTTTGAATGAGGCCATAATGGCTCTTAGAGTTTAAATTAATGTACAAAGATAATAATCCACAAGGATAAGGGAATATTGTATTTATGATAAGATTAAACGGGGAAGTATGTACCGTTTGAAATTAAAATAATTTGAGCTGCTGATTTTTAGGAGGTTTAGCTTTACCAAAAATAGTTCGTCCGCCATACTTCCAGCTTTCTGATCTTTCTTTTTCAATTACTTTATCAAAATCCATATTTGGGATAAAATTATTTTCGGCCCTTTTTGTGATCTGGTGTAATGATTTGATCGCTTGTTGTTTATCGGCATGGCCGATCTTTGCTTTTTCTACTGCTTTGGATAGAATAGCTATCGTTTCATCATAAACATGAACAGGCACAGGAAATGGATGTCCGTCTTTACCGCCATGAGCAAAAGAATACCGGGCAGGATCATTAAATCGTGAAGGTGTACCGTAAATTACTTCACTTACCAAAGCCATAGATTGTAAAGTTCTGGGCCCCATGCCTTCCAATAAAAGTAATTCTTCAAAATCTGCAGGCTTTTTTTCCTGAGCAAGCCATAAAATACTTCCTAAACGTTTTAAATCAATATCTTTTGCCTGTACATCATGATGCGCAGGCATAATTAATTTCTGAACTTCGGCAATCATTTTTAACGGGTCTTCTTCCGTAATGCTCATCATTACCTGCCTGGTTTTATCAGCCTCATTTGATGTCAGATTTAAAATTTTGCCCTGGTTAATGCCACAAATACCGGTATGCGGTTCTTCAACAAAAGATTTTAAACCTTCAGAATGCCAGTGATAACGCCTGGCTGTTGAACTGTTATTGCTCATACCTTGTTGTACCACGGTCCAATCGCCTTCGCTGCTTAAAATAAAGCTGTGCAGATACAATTGAAAACCATCCTGAATGGCTGTGTTATCTACTTTAGCACTTAATTTACTTGAACGCACCAGTTCCATTCCATTAAGCCCGGTTTGATCTGCAATTTTTAAAAGTTCATTTGGAGTTTCACGACTATATTTTCCTTTACCGCCACAAATGTAAATGCCTAGTTCTTTTGAAAGCGGATTAATGGACTTTTTCAATGCCCCCATAACGGAAGTGGTAATGCCGGAGGAATGCCAATCCATGCCCATAACCGCACCTAAACTTTGAAACCAAAATGGATTACTTAAACGACGTAATACTTCTGCTTTGCCATATTCAACAATAATAGCTTCAGTAATGGCAAGGCCAAGTTTGGCCATACGCTGTGCCAGCCAAGTTGGAACATGCCCGTAATGTAATGGTAAATCTGTGCTTCCCGACCTTTTCAATACTAACAAATTTAGTATTTATTTTCATGACTGGAATACGTTTTATAAACTCTAAGGCTTTTAAACTAAAAAAGCCAATTGAAGTACTTCAATTGGCTTTAAAATATTGTTAGTAATACTTTTACTAATATCTATTCAATCATTTATAATTGACCTACTTCTTACCTAACACGAAAAAAACGCCAAAACTTAAATCACCTTCTCCTATCAAATTAAAATTTATTGCATTGTTTGTTGTAGTCTCATTCTGACTGGTAGTTTGTTTATAGTAACTATATCCTAAATCTAATAGCTGTGCGGTTAAACCAATTTTTTTAGATGGATAGTAAACTAAAGCAGCACGAATACCAGAGCTATATATATTTTTCTTTATATCAAATGTAGAAGCAACAGGCATAACATATTCAGTTTTGCTGTTGCTGTATTCATAATGAAGATAAGGCCCCGTTCTTATTCCTATTTTATTTTCATATAAAAAGTATTTTCTGAGATAAACAGATGCGGAATAATTGTTAGAACTGCTAGTGTAAATGCTGGGAGTACTATTATAATTGCTATTGCCCCTGCCAAATCCTAATTCAGTTCCTAAGTCCAATTTTTCCTTAATAAAATAGCTAAAATTAGGTGTTATAGTAAAATGATTGTCTTTGGTTGTAATATTACTTGCAATATTATTAGTTATAGAAATAGTCTTACTAGTGCTTGTACCAGCACCTAAAATGATTCCCAGGTTTGTGCTGCCTTTTTCTGTTTGTGCCTTTAGTCCCTGAAAAGCAAGAAAGAATAAAATAGTTAGTGATAAAACTTTGGCCATGCTTTTTATTTTTAGTTTGTGAATGAATGCGCAAGATAAAGTAAGATTTTAATTTATCATGTATTTATAACATTAGTAATCGCTAATGAATATACTTTATATTTTGATGAAAAAACTAGTTCAATTAACTAAAAATAAGATTTTATTATATGTACCTTGACTAATAATATTCCCACAGCATCTATCTAAAATGTTCTATTTTTGCTCTTATGGGAACTACACGTCAAAAAGTAGCATTGCAGGGTGTTCGTTTTTTTGCCTATCATGGGTTTTATCCAGAAGAACAGCTTCTTGGAAATGAATTCATATTGGATATTGAAACAGAACTGGAAGTTTACGGTAATGGAAATGATGATCTTTCGCAAACTGTTAATTATGAACGCTTGTTCGAAATCGCTAAAAAAGAAATGAATATTACCCGCAAATTGATGGAAACTGTGGCTCATTCTATTTTGGCACAAATCAGGCATGATTTTCTTGCTGTAAAAAGTATTCGGATAAGTATACGTAAACTTCATCCTCCTTTGGCTGGTGAAGTAAATAGCTCCCTGGTAGAATTAAATTTTCATAGATAAGATGCCTTTTAACACTATAACAAAAGAAATTCTTGCTAAAATAACAGCAATCGTTGGGGCTGACCAATTGATTATAGGTGTTGAACGGCTTGAAAAATATGCCCATGATGAAACGGAAGATTTGCATTATTATCCGCAGGCTGTAGCTAAACCGCAAACTACGCAAGAGATCTCAGCATTACTAAAAATTTGTAATGAGCATCGTATTCCGGTAACACCTCGCGGTGGCGGAACGGGTTTAAGTGGCGGAGCTTTGCCTGTTTATGGCGGTTTGCTCATCTCCATGGAAAAATTTAATACGATCATTGAAATTGACGAACGCAACTTGCAGGCTACGGTTGAACCGGGTGTAATTACCGAAGAATTCATGAATGCAGTTTCAGAAAAAGGTTTGCTTTACCCGGTTGACCCATCCAGCAAGGGAACTTGTTTTATGGGCGGTAATATGGCTCATGGGAGTGGTGGTCCAAGAGTTGTTAAGTATGGTACCATTCGTGAATATGTGTTAAACTTAGAAGTGGTTTTACCAACAGGTGAAATTATATGGACAGGCGCAAACACCCTGAAGTATGCATCGGGTTATAACCTTACCCAATTAATGATTGGCTCGGAAGGAACACTTGGGATTATTACTAAAATTGTTGTAAAACTTATATTCCGACCAACACAAGATGTTTTAATGTTGGCTTCGTTTACCAATAATGAACAGGCTTGTGCAGCAGTCTCAGCAATTTTCAGAGCAGGAGTTACACCATCCGCTTTAGAATTTATGGAACGAAAAGGAGTGGAGTGGGTAATGGAATATGATCATATACAATTTGATCTGAAAGATGGAGTGGAGGCTTTTTTACTAATTGAGTTTGATGGAACTAATATGGATGTGCTTCTTGCCGAATGCGAAAAGATAAACGTGGTATTAGAACAAAATGGATGTACAGATGTGCTTTTTGCCGATACTTCTGTACAGAAAGAAGAGATTTGGAGAATGAGGCGTACAATGGCTGTATCTGTTAAATCAAACTCGATATATAAGGAAGAAGATACCGTAGTGCCCCGTGCTGAATTACCAAAACTAATACAGGGAATAAAACAAATAAGTAACCAGTATGGATTCGAATCCGTTTGTTATGGCCATGCCGGCGACGGTAACCTGCATGTTAACATCATTAAAGGTAATATGACCGATCATGACTGGAATACTAAACTTAAAGACGGTATTCGTGAAATATTTGAATTAACGGTTTCATTAGGCGGAACATTATCAGGTGAACATGGTATCGGTTTAGTTCAGCGGGAATATATGTCTATTAAATATTCTGAAATTCATTTAGATTTAATGAGAGGAATTAAAAAGGTTTTTGACCCCAATGGTATATTAAACCCTGGGAAGATAATGCCTGATCTTGTCCTATGAAATGAGTAGTAGCGAAGGAGAAACAAAACTGTCATTCCGAACAAATGATAATGAGGAGGAAACTCCTTAGTAGTAAAAGTAAAGTAATATTAAAATAAATAAGTTTCCTCACCTTTCAGGTTCGGGATGACATGGTGGAGATAGATAATGATACTAAATAGACTAATGAACTATAATTCATAAACATATATGGAAATCGTACATAGTGATCTGGTTAAAATACTAATTTCAATTCTTTGCGGGAGTATTCTGGGTTTAGAGCGGGAATATCAAAATAAATCGGCAGGTTTCAGAACTATTATTTTAATTTGTTTGGGAGCCACCATATTTACCATTGTATCTCAACACATGAAAGGAAGTGATGACCGTATTGCAGCGAACATCATAACAGGTATAGGTTTTATTGGTGCTGGTGTCATCTTTAAAGATAATTTTTATGTAAAAGGATTAACAACTGCCGCTGTAATTTGGATAGCTGCAGCCATAGGAATGGTCATTGGTATTTCAGATTACTCTCTGGGGCTTCTTTTAGCCGGTATTATACTCATTATTTTATCCTTGTTTAGTCGCGTAGAAGTTCTGATTGATGTGATGAACAATCGTAAAGTATTTACTATTGTTTTTACAAATACCGATTTGGACAATTTGTATATGATTGAAAAACTGATTGATGAAAATAAACTGAAATCAAAAAGAGTACAAGTTTCTAAACGGGATAACCGATTAGTAGCTACTCTGGAAGTTTCGGGTAATAAAAAGAGAATGAAAATTCTAAATGAGAAGCTGATTAACCTGGATGAAATATATCAGATATAATCGTTTAATCTTTCGAACTCCTGCATTTTAATACGATGCAATGCGGGAATAGAAGCAGGTTGGTTTAGCCGATAGTTAAATGCAATGCAAATCGTTTTGCCAGTAGTACATAATTCTTCTTTTCCATCGTTGAGTTTAACTAAAGCATACTCCAGGTCAAAACTGCTGTTCCCAATTCTGGAGGTACGCACATAAGCAATGACTTCATCATTTAGGGTGATGGGCTTCAAGAAATCTATTTCTGCCCTGCCTACAATAATTCCCATGGCATCCCAATCCCATTTGATGATTTCTTTCCAATAAATGCTTCTGGCAATCTCAAAATAGGTTAAATAAATAGCATTATTTACATGTCCAAAAGCATCAATATCTGCAAAACGAATAGGTATTGAAGTTTTATAATTAAATCCTGTTAAAGTGATCATGGATGTGAATATATCTAATGCGATTTTATTCTAAAAATATTTATAATTTTTAAAACGGAGGCGGTATTCCGATTGTTTAATTACAAATATAGATTAACAAATAAGCATAGGAGGAATTAAAAATGGCACTAGTAAAATTCACAAATGGAAACCGAGACACAGCATTAAGTCCAATATTTAGTGATGTTTTCGAATCATTGTTTAATGATTCATTTTTATCAGACCGAATGATATCCCGTGTTCCTGCAGTTAATATTGCAGAGACAGAGAATGAATATCGTATAGAGTTAGCGGCTCCCGGAATGAAAAAGGATGACTTTAAAATAAACCTGGATAAAAATTTATTGACTATTTCTGTCGAGAAAAAGGAAGAAAATAGAGAAGAAGATAAAAGGTATAACAAACGCGAATATAGTTATATGTCTTTTGTGCGAACATTTACGTTGCCGGATTCTGCTGATCCGGAACATATAGACGCAGAATATAACGATGGAGTACTTGAAATTAAAATTGCTAAAAAAGAAGACGCAAAGATGCAGGCTAAGCAAATTTCTGTAAGATAAGGGTTAAATAATTTTGTTATTTCCTGATTGGTAAAAGGCGTTCGGAGATATTCCAGATGCCTTTTTATTTTGCATGCTTTGCCAATGCCAAATGTTTGTAATTTTACAGCATGCCCAGGGAAATTTTAGAAACAAAAAGAAAAGCATTAAAAATTAATTTGGATGAAGCTATTTATGGCACATTTGCCGAAATAGGAGCAGGGCAGGAAGTAGCCCGTAATTTTTTTACAGCCGGTGCTGCGTCTGGTACAATAGCAAAAACAATGTCGGCCTACGATATGGTTTTCAGTAATTCTATCTATGGAGTAGAGGAATCTGGTAGGTATGTAACCAAATCACGATTGGATAAAATGCTCTACCATGAGTTTGAACTGCTTACGGAACGTTTATTCGGCCCCAAATATGAAGGCAAAACTTTCTTCGCTTTTGCAGATACCGTTACTACACTTAATTTCAATAAAACGAATGATCCGCATGGATGGCTTGGAATTCGATTCCAGATAACTCCTGGCGGAGAACCTAATGATATTATTTTCCATGTTCGTTTACTCGACAGCGATTCTAATTTGCAGCAAAATGTGCTTGGTATTTTAGGTGTAAATTTAGTTTATGCAGCCTATTTCTATCATCATGATGTAAAGGCAATGATCGAATCTTTGGTAGATAATCTTTCTGTAGGTTCAGTGGAAATTGATTTGGTGAGTCTTAACGGGCCAATATTTAAAAATGCGAATGATCGTTTAGTAAATCTTTATCTTATTGCTAAAGGGTTTTCCGGAGCTGCCATTTTTGATGCTGATGGTATTGCCAGGCAATCAAAAGACATTTTATACAAAAAGGATGTCATGATTTTGCGTACCAAATTCGGACAAAAATCAACTCCTAATTTTGATTTATTTAACCGTGCTGTAGAACAATTTAAACGCTCACAACAGGTTAGTGATGAGAATATTATTGTTTTGATAGAGGTATTAATGACTAATCTGCTGGATGACCATACAGAACCCATCAATGAAGATTTGCAAATTTTTGCTAAACGGGCAGAAGAATTATGTGCAACAGGTAACCATGTAATTGTTTCAAACTTTACCCGAAACCATAAATTGGCTCAATACTTATCACGTTGTAAACCTAACAATGTGGGCATATCTACTAATATTGCCAACCTTAAAAATATTTTCAATTCTAAAAATTACGGAGAGAATTATACCGATGGTTTATTGGCCTACATTAGTGATTTGTTTAGTAAAAATGTTAAATTGTATGCTTACCCGTATTTAAATAAAAAAAATAATCAAATTATCACTACTCATAATATGCCGGTCTCCGCAGAGGCAAAACCGTTATTTGAATTTCTAATACAAAATGGTTATATCACAGATATTGATGAATATGATACAAAAGATGTGAAAACGGTTTAATTAATATATTATAAAGATGCTAGTATCCCTTTTAGATTTTTGTGTTACATTTTTTCAAGTTTATGGTATTTGGTGTGGAATGGCTTTGATATGTATTGTCATGATTGGAGTTTTTACTGGAGCTGTTGTAGAAAATCGTAAAAAGAAAGAAGATCAGCAAAAATACCTACCTCGTAAAGTATCCATAGGGATCATAGTTTTTTTATGTTTAGTTTTTGGATGCTGGTTTTTTGTATCCCAAATTAATCCATATTACCTTGGTTATGGTTATTCTACTGATAAATTTGAAGTAGTTGCTCAGGAAGATAATATTTTATGGGGGATGAACCGATGGGTTATATCAGGTGTTAGACGCAGTGGCCCAACAATTTATAGAATTCAGGGTCTAAATCTTGATTCTGGTAGAAAATTATTCCGAAGGCTTATAAAAAATCACGTTGCGCCTGTTGTAGGTTCAAAAAATGGTATTGTTTGGACTTCCAAGGATAAAGATTTTGTTGGAATGGATCTTAGGAGTGGTAAAACCCGAATTGCTATCAATGAAAAAAGTTTGATAGAAAAATTTCCTGTTCTGGCAAAAGGGATCTATCAATATAACTTTAATCCAAAAACGTCTTTATTTGATGTTTTGTCAAAAGATGGCTTTCGCATATCAGTAGATCCCACTACCAATAAAAAGGTTGATCATCCTATTGAACCAGTAACAGATTCTAAATATAAAATTGATGAACATTATGGTATTTCAGAAAAACTAAGTGATAGTTCAGAATACTATAGTACAGCTTTTGCCTTTGATAGAGAAGACTCAAGGAACAAATTGATTGATAAAGACGGGCATATCTTAAATAATGATTTGACTTTTCTGGAAGGTAGTTTTCTATTGTTCGATAAACCATCTTCAAAACTTCTGTTAATGAGTTATGAAACGTTGGATAGAAAGGAGTTTATTTTGAGATGTGTGTCTTTAAATGGGGAACTTCTGTGGGAAGCTAAACAGCACGATTTGAAAATTGGAGATTTTTTTAATTCGGAACCGAAATTTTCAAATGCTTCTGTTTACAAAGATAAATTAATTGTAGCATTTGAGGGCTTTGTAGTTTCTTTAAATGCCTCAAACGGCCACGTAAATTGGTTAACAAGAATGTAACTCTAATTTATTTTGAGTTACTTTTATTTTCCCTAATTTCAAATTAATGCATTTTTAAATTGCCAATATTTTCGAAATTATAAAGATGTTAGAATCCTGTTTAGATTTTAGTATAACGTTTTGTGAAGCTTATGGTCTATGGATTATGGCTGTTTTGATCTTTCTTGGATTTGTAATTGTTATTGGTGCAAAAGCATGTAAGATAAAGCTATCATCTACAGTATTTCTATGGATTACCCTGATTTTTGCAGTTTTTCCTATAGCCTGCGCTTTTTTTGTGTTTGACCTTAATCCTAGACATGGAGGTTATGGCTATGCTGTAGATAACTTTGAAGTAGTTGCTCAGGAAGATAATATTTTGTGGGGCATTGATTATCGAACAACACCAGGAGGAGGAGCAACAGGAGGCGGTGGAGTAGCAATTTATAGAGTACAGGGTTTAAACCTTGACTCTGGTACAAAGCTATTTAGAAAACTTATTCCCTATGAGTTTAAAGCTCTTGGCGATAAAAATCATCTCGTTTGGGTTTCTACAGGAAAAGAGGTGCTTGGGATGGATCTGATGAGCGGGGAAACCCGAATTACCATAAACGAGCAAAATTTAATGGAAAAATTTCCTGAGCTTGCTAAAGGAGTTTATGAATATAAGTATAATACTAATACCTCCTTGGTTGATGTGGTATCAAAAGATGGAACTAGCATCTCTATTGATCCGGTAGCGAATATAAAAATTGATCATGCTGCTACATCCCTGACAAAAAGCGAACATGATGCTGGAAATTTAGATACTCTTCGCCGTAAAATTACTTTTAAAGGTGATATAAGGCAAAAACTGACCGATGCAAATGGGCATATACTTAATGAAGATTTAACTTTTCTGAAAGGTGAATTTCTATTATTTGATAAAGCATCCGAAAGAGCTTTAGTGATGAGTTACGAAACACTGGATAAGAAGAAATTTGTTTTAAGATACTTGTCTTTAGATGGGAAACTATTATGGGAAGCTAAACAACACGACTTAAAAGTGGGCGATTTTTTTAATTCAGAGCCCAGGTTTGAAAAAGCTTTTTTGTATAAAGATAAAGTGATCATGGCTTTTTACGGATTTGTATTTTCTTTAAATGTTTCAAACGGTCATTTAAATTGGCTAACGAGAATGTAGTATTTAATTGTTATCTATTCTAAAATTACAAATATGATAGAATCATTTCTAAATTTTACTGTTACACTTTTACATGTTTATAGTGTTTGGTGCATATTTATTTCAATCTTTATTGGGGCTGCACTTTGGCTTTTTATAGAAGGCCGGACAACAAAAATCCCTCTTTCGGTATCCGTTCTTGGCGTTTTATTTATATTGTCATACCTGTTTTTGAACTACATCAATCCCTATTTTACCGGCTATGGTTATGCTACAGATAATTTTGAAGTGGTTGCACAAGAGGATAATGTTATATGGAGTATGAACTCTTGGGGAGTTTCTGAGAACCTGGCACCAGGTGGTGGTACTGAGATAGCTTATAAAATACAGGGTTTGACTCTGGATTCAGGTACAAAACTATTTCGCAGGCTTATTATGAATAAGTGTGAAGTTCTTGGGAATAAAAATCACCTTGTTTGGCTGTCTATAAATAAAGAGATTATTGGGATGGATTTAATGAGTGGTAAAACTCGCATCACAGTTAATGAGGAAAATTTAATGAAAAAATTTCCTGATCTGGCAAAGGGAGTCTACCAATATAAATTTAACCCTAAAACATCATTGTTTGATGTTAAATCAAAAGATGGTCTTAATATTTCAATTGATCCGGTAGCTAATGTAAAAATTGATCATCCTATAGAAAGAATTGCAGAAAATTTAGGCTATGATATTTCGAAAAAAGACAAGAAGAACGGAGTTACTTTTAATGGAGCTATAAAACAAAATATGATTGATCAAACCGGGCATGTAATTAATAAAGATCTTACTTTTCTGGCTCCTGAATCAATACTGTTTGATGAACCATCAGGAAAGAGTATTATCATGAGTTATGAAACATTGGATAAGAAAGCCTTCATTTTGAGATGCCTTTCTTTAGATGGAAAACTTTTATGGGAGGCCAAACAACACAACTTAAAGATTGGTAATTTTTTAAATCCCGAACCTAAATTTGCAAAAGCATTCTTTTATAAAGACAAAGCAATTTTGGCTTTTTATGGATTTATACTCTCCATGGATGTTTCAAATGGGCACGTAAATTGGTTAATGAAAATGTAATTTTCGTTAAATTGGTTATTTAAATAGGCTATAAAAAATCAGATCCTTTCTTCAAGTATCGTCTCATAAATTCTGCCTGTTCCCTTACATTCTCAATAGCATGGCATTCAGCTTTATGAAGTAGGTTTTCCACAAACTCGTCATAACTAATTTTCTCGTTATAAAGCAATTGGTCGAGAACTCCAATTCCGCATACAGATACATTTTCATCATTTAAGAATTCTTCTATCCATTTTAATGAAACAGAATTAGAAATATGTTGAATTAACCAAACTGCATCTATAGCTTTTTGGCCTTGTTCTGATTGGTAAATTTGATAAGCGTAAATAGTTGCTTTTTCAGAACAGAGAAGCCTTAAACAATTCATAGCCAGTTCGGATCCTTTTTTAAAAGCTAAAGCATGCTTAACCGTTTCTCTGATCCAATCATTACCCAATGCTTCTTCTAATGCCTTCTGCGCTACATCCTTACCCCCGATTTCAATATTTGTTTTGGGATCTATTGAACCTGCTTTAATTGCAATTTTGAGCCAATCTGTTTTCATTCCCCAATAAGAATAATTGGGAATACTAATTACGCATATTAATATACTGCAGAGGTTGCCCGAAATCTTCTGAACGGCACAAGGAAATAACAGCCTGCAAATCATCTATTTTTTTTGCCTGTACACGCACCTGATCATCCATAATAGATGCCTGTACTTTTAAGCCACTATCTTTTATTTTTTTAACAATCTTCTTAGCGGCTTCTTTATCAATTCCTTCTTTAATCTTTATCTCTTTACGAAGCATATTGCCGGATGCGTATTCTTCTTTTCCTAAATCCATGCTTCCTGGATCAAGATTATGTTTAACCATTCTGGAAATAATAGCATCTTGTATCGCCTTTAAACGCATGTCATTTTCGGTAACAATAGTTATTTCATTGGTTTTTTTATCCAGCTCAACTGTGCTTTTAGAATCATTAAAATCATAGCGATTTAGAATTTCTTTCTTAGCGGTATTAATTGCATTGTCAAGTGTCTGACTATCAATTTTACTTACAATATCAAATGTTGGCATAATTATTATTCTATTGGTAAATTAAATTTTATTGATACATTTAGTTATTAACTAAATACTCATTAATGGTAAAGTTAAGCAAACCTTAAATTATGAAAGCAAATAAAGCTAAAACAACTAAGAAACCAGCAAAAAAACAAATTAAACGTGCTGTGAAAAAACAATTAGAGACGAGTATTTCTGAGAAGTTTATGGAAGTTATTAAAGGCTTAGGGCACGATGCCGGAAAGCTATCTAAAGACATTAAAAAAGCAAGTAAAGGATTAGCTAAAAAGCTTGCTGATAAGTTTCAAGAAGTTAAAGGTGCAGTAGAAGATAAAATTGAAAGTAATTCTAAAAAAGGTAAAGTTACTAAAGTTGTTAAAAAAGCAGTTACAGCTCCTCAAAAAATAGCTCCTAAAGCTGTTGCTAAAGCGAAAAAAGTAGTTGCAAAAGCTACTAAAGCAGTAACTGTAAAAGCGAACCCAGCGCCTAAACCAGTCGTTAAAAAACCAGCTAGTACATCTAAATCACCAGCTACATCTAAGCCGGTCACCTCTGCTCCACCTAAAAGAATTACTCCTAAAACATCTGCAAAACCTGCAGCTAAGCCTATTGTAAAAACAACACCTGTTAAAGCAGAAAGTCCTGCAATTTCAAATAATATAAAAACTGAAGAAAATTAATTATGAAATTCTAATTGATTTCATATTAAATTAACAAAATAATATAGATTTTTGCAGTCCTGACTTTTCAAGTTGGGACTGTTTTATTTTAATCCAGATGCCTAAAAATATTCCGCTTATTAATCGTGAGATCAGTTGGCTTTCTTTTAATGACCGGGTATTGCAGGAAGCTGCCGATAAAACAGTTCCCTTAGTTGAGCGAATACATTTTCTGGCTATATTTTCATCAAATCTGGATGAATTTTACAGGGTACGTGTAGCTACCTTAAACCGCTTATCTAATCTAAACACAAAAGCAAAAGAAATATTTGGTTATAATCCTAAAAAAACGCTGAATCAAATCAGGAATATTGTGGTAAGGCAGGAACGTAAATTTAACCATTTATATGAAGATGAGATTATAAAAGAATTAGCCCAGGAAAAGATATTTATTATTAATGAACAGCAATTAAATGTATCTAGGGGTCAGTTTGTAAAAGATCATTTTAGAGATAAGATATTATCAACCCTAGTTCCCGTAATGCTTAATAGAGATGAAGTTTTCCCGGAATTAAAAGACAGATCTATATACTTTCTAGTTAAGCTCACCAAATATAAAAATAAAGAAAAGGTTAGGTATGCACTCATTGAGATTCCAACAGATGGTCGGAATCGCTTTTTAGTTCTTCCTGAAACTAATAATCTGAAATATATTATTCTTCTGGATGATATAATCAGATATTGTTTAGATGATATTTTTTTCATTTTTGATTATGATAAAATTGAGGCTTATTCCATACAATTAACTCGCGATGCAGAATTAGATCTCGATAGAAACGTTAGTGAAAAATTTATTGATGCATTAACAAAAAGTTTGCAAAAACGTCGAAAAGGTAAACCTATGAGGTTATTGTATGATAGTAATATGCCTTTAGATATGCTCACTTATCTGGTTGCACAATTAGATTTAACAGCAGACGGGCTTATCCCGGGAAACCGTTATCATAATTTTAAAGATTTTATTAAGTTTCCAAACGTAGGCGGGCAACATTTAGAATATCCCAAAAACCCACCTTTACCTATACGTGATTTAAGCACTGGTACAAGTATTTTTGTCCAAATAGCTAAAAAGGATTACTTAATTAATTTGCCTTATCAATCTTTTGATTATATCATCCATTTTTTACGGGAAGCGGCTATAGATCCAAAAGTTAAAGAAATTAGTATTACGCTTTACCGTTTGGCAGAAAATTCAAGTGTAATTAATGCGTTAATTAATGCTGCTAAAAATGGTAAAAAAGTAAACTGCTTGCTCGAATTAAAGGCACGTTTTGATGAACAGGCAAATATTTATTGGACTAACAGATTAGAAGAAGAGGGTGTATTGGTAAACTACGGTATACTTGATTATAAAGTACATTCAAAGATATGTCTTGTTACACGTACAGAAAAAGGGAAGAATATTTATTACGCAAATCTGGCCACAGGTAATTTTAATGAAAAAACGGCTAAGCTTTATTGTGATCATAGTTTATTTACGGCAAATCCGGTTATTACTCATGAACTTGTAAAGCTATTCGAAGGATTGCAAAAAAAGATTTTTTATCGCGGATATAAAAATATTATAGCATCGCCATTAGAAAGCAGACAAAAAATATACGATCTTATTGATCAGGAAATTAAAAATATTAAATCAGGTAAAGATGCCTATATCATCTTAAAAATGAATAGTTTAAGTGATGAAGGTGTCATCTCAAAGCTCTATGAGGCAAGTAATGCAGGGGTTCTTATCCGGATGATTATTCGGGGTATGTGTTGTCTGGTTCCGGGAATACCGGGTTACAGCGAAAATATAGAAGTTATTAGTATAATAGACAGATATTTGGAACATGCCCGGGTTTGGATTTTTGGTAATAATGAAAATGAATTAATGTATTTAACGTCTGCCGATTTAATGACCCGCAATTTGGATCATCGGGTCGAGGTTGGCTTCCCAATTTTGGATATGCAAATAAAACGTGAAATAAGAGATATTATTGACATCCAACTAAAAGATAATACAAAGGCCAGGGAAATTAACCAGTTAAACAATAATCGCTATTTAAAATCCAGAGGTAAAGCACATTACAGATCACAAGAAGATATTTATAAATACCTGAAATATAAAACATAACATATTGAGATACGCTGCTATTGATATTGGATCGAACGCTGTAAGATTGCTTATAGCTGATAGTATTGAAAATAATACGGAGATCTCATTTAAGAAAAATACGCTTATACGTGTACCATTAAGACTGGGAGACGATGCATTCCTGGATAAGAAAATTTCAGAAAAAAAATCAGAGGAGCTTATAAAAACCATGATTGCCTTTAGGCATCTAATGGATGTTTATAAAGTAGAAGATTATATGGCCTGTGCTACATCGGCCATGCGGGAAGCTAAAAATGGGAATGAACTGGTTAAACAAATAAAGAAAAGTGCAAATATTGACCTTGAGATTGTACAGGGCCAGCGGGAAGCAAATATTATATATTCAAGCCATATAGAGCAACATCTGGAACGTAAAAAAAACTATTTATATATCGATGTTGGTGGCGGAAGTACAGAGCTTTCTGTGTTTTGTAATGGTGAGATGATATCATCCAGATCATTTAATATTGGGGCCATTCGCATACTTGATAACCAGGATAAAGATGAAACCTGGATAGAAATGAAAGAATGGGTAAAAGAAAGATCCCGCGTTTATAAAAATCTTATAGGCATTGGTACAGGTGGAAATATCAACAAACTTTATCGCATGGCTGATGAAAAAGAAGGAATGCCTTTAACCTTTACTAAATTAAGAGCTTTACATGCGCATCTTAATTCTTTTTCACTTAAAGATAGAATAAACGTTCTGGGGCTTAATCAGGATAGGGCAGACGTTATTATCCCTGCAAGTGAAATATACCTAACTGTAATGAAATGGGCAGACATAAAAAAAATATTTGTACCACGTGTTGGCTTGGTTGATGGTATCATTCAGTTATTAATAGAGAAAAACTCAATGTAAATCATTGCAATCCTTTATCGTCATTTACTTCCATGTGTGGCATTCAATACCACAAGTTTAAAACATCTGCTTAGTTAAATTAATACTCTAAAAAGCAGAAGTATTTCTAACGATCCTAAAAAAATATTTTTTCTAAAACTCTTTTCATATTTCATTGTTAAGTAATTACCTAATTATGAATAATGAAAAAAGTACAAGTAAATATAGGATGGTTTTTATTTAGAAAGCCTATAGAAGGATTCAACTCTAAAAGAAAGGTAAGCTAATGAATAAGGCCATTTTTATTGAGAAGGATGGGGTATTAATTCGAAATATTCCCAATAATGTAGATCCAAAATTAATAACTCTTAATGAAGGAGTTGTTGAAGGTTTGAAAATATTTCAGGAGCTAGGATATTTTTTGATGATTATCACTAATCAAAGTGGAATAGCTTTTGGTCATTTCAAAAGTCATGGATTAAAAAAAGCAGTAAAACGAATAGAGGATTTGTTGAAGTATCAGGGAGTATATATTGATGGTTTTTTATACTGTCCGCATCATCCTGAAGGAATTGTAGAAAAATATTCAATGGAGTGTGAGTGCCGGAAACCCAAACCCGGATTATTGTATAGGGCGGCGAAAAACTTCAATATAAATCTTTCTAATTCATGGATGGTCGGAGATGGTTTAAATGATATAGAAACAGGAAATAAAGCCGGATGCAAAACTATATTAATTAATAAGGATAATGGAAATGAAACAGAATGGCTACTAAATGATATAAGAAAACCCACTTATATTGCGAGTGATATGAAAGAGGCTGCAACCTATATTGCCAATGAAGATGGTGAGAAGAAAATTCTTAAGACGGTTGATGAGCTGATTTAGAAGCTTAACTATTGGTAAATCTTCATGGCTACACGCTCCAAAAGAGTTTTGGGAAGTAACCATGCTCCAAGCACAGCAATTTTATTTATAAAACCAGCAACTACTTCAGCTTTGCTATTAAACATGCCTTTTATTGCAATTTTTGCTACACTGTCGGTGGTCATATTTACTTTTTCTGCAGCTTTTAAGCCTTTTAAAGGAACTTGTGCTCTTGTAGAAAAATCGGTATCTGTAGCACCCGGACAAACGCAGGTTATCGAAACCGAACTAGTGCGAAGTTCTTGCTTTAACCCGCGAGTAAAATTTAGTACAAAAACCTTAGTAGCAGCATATAAACTTAATCCCGGTACAGCCTGGTATGCTGCTGAACTGGCAATATTAAGAATATAAGATTTAGGTTGCTGTTTTAGCTGCGGTAAAAATAATTGACATAATTGAACTAATGTAAGCATATTCAACTGCATCATATTCATATTATCAGCTATTGAGTAATTCTCAAAAGATCCACTAAGGCCATATCCAGCATTATTTACCAATATATTAATCTGATAGTTATTTTGAGTGCACCATTCAAATACAGTATTTGCACTTGTATTTTCAGAAAGGTCGAGGGATAGGAAGTTTACTTTAACCTTGAATTTTACCGCTATTTCTTCTGATGTTTTTTGTAATAAATCTCCGGATCGTGCTATGAGTAACAAATCATAATTACGCTTTGCAAGTTCTTCTGCTATTGCTTTACCAATTCCTTTACTGGCTCCGGTAATTAATGCGTAGGGCATGTGTAAATTTTGTTAAATATGAACTTTATGAGTAAACCGATGATAAAAAGGAGTTTTACTCTGCTCATTTTTAGGAAAATATTTACCTGTAATGATGGGTATATACATCACTCTGCGTCTGCTGGCTTCACCAAAGTGAGGACATTGTTGTACCCGATGCCAAATGCGTCCATCATGTACTGTAAGATCTCCTGCATTAATATCAAAACCAGCTTCTCTATGATCAGGATTATTATCTATAAAGTATTTCTTACTGAATAATAACCGAAGAATACTTTGTTTATGCGTGCCCGGCATAACACGTAAGCCGCCATTTTCAAAAGGGCAATTATCTAAGTGTATTCCTACATTTAGCATTGGCATAATACGCTGTCCAAGAAAAAGGTCTCTTGGACTATCTGTATGCCATCCCATTTGAGAAAAGGTACTACTTGGTGTTCTTAAATAGTTATTCAATACTAATCCGTCTTTCTCATTTTCTCCAATCCGGCCATCATAAGGATGAAGTAAATCTAATAAAACCTTTAATTTTGGATCTTTTAAAAACTCATGTAATAATGGACTATGTAAAGAAAGGAAACATAAACGCTGGATGATTTTGTTACCCTGCTCATCTTTACCAAACTTTAAAGGAATACCATTTACCTTATCGCGTTGCTCATCAAGCCATTTTTTTTCAATACTGGTAATTTCATCAATAAAAGACTTAACGGTACTGCTCTCAATAAAATTCCTAAATATGATTATACCATTTTTTTTAAAAAATGATGCTTGCTCTGTGGTTAGCTTATCACTTAAGGTAAAATCTGGACAATCTAGTTTTTTCATATTTATAATAAATTAATCTTAAATGACGAGAAATAATTTATCTCGTTATGTTAATAGTACTAAACCTTTAAGATTAATATTTGTTTGACTTTGCGTAAACTTTTAGTTAACTCCCAAAAGTACTAAATTTTGAACTTTTTGAGTATATAATAATAGACAGATTTAATAAAATATAATTATGACATTTTGGTTGCAAATCTATTTGTAATAGTTGATGTGTTTAATGTGTATGTAATTAGTATAAGATTCAAAAATTACTAATTTTTTTTGATACTAGCCATAATAAATAGGTGAATATTGGAGCACTTATAACATCAATAGTATAATGTACATGTTGTATTAATAGTAAAATACCAATACATATTGTGGCAACCAGAGCCATTATTTTATCGCTTTTCTGTTTTAAGCATAGAAACATTAAAAATTGAGTAGCCGTATGTCCCGAGTAGAATAGATCTTTTGTAATAAACTTCGCACCATAAAAACTGTTGCTTAAAGGATCTGCCAATGGAATTAATCCGATAGGAGGATTTAGGGGAATGAGGCTAATTGTGATAAGCCTGGATAGGCTTACGAGTATATAAGCCCATAAAAAGGTGATGAAAATTTCAGGATCTTTTATGATTCTGATAAAGATTAACAAAACCATAGACCAAATGATGATAAAAATGGGAACTGAAACATTATATGCTGGTATGCTATCTAATAACCAATCATTTAATAATATTCCGGTTCTGTTTTCTATTCTTTGAAAAAAATAGGGCAACATATATAGAATAATCGAAAGAGTGGCTATACCTATAAAGACCCGATTTCTGTAGCTGGGAAATTTCCATGTAATTTGCCATGTTTTTTTTGTAGGAAGTGATTCTGCTGATGGCATATAATAGTAAAGGCGCAAACTTACAGTGTTTGCTTCTATGAAAAAAGACCCATTTTAAAAATTACCGACTATATAATCAGATTATACTTCTGTATATTCTAAATACTATGTAAAATAATAGAGGTTACTTGTTTATTACAATGTAAAGTGCAGTTGCAAATATATTTCTTGTAGCATTAAATGGCGGTACAGGAATACCATTTTTCCACAGATAGCTTCCACTATTATCTTCCCCGGTTACATATACATTATCTCCAGCTACTGCTATTTGAGAGGCTTCGATACCTTTTAAATTATCTTTTAATGGAATAGCTGCTTCTTTATTCTTCCAATATTTAGCCATATTATGTGTTCCGGAATAATCAAAACCGGCCATATATACATCAGTCCCATTAGCGGCAATACAATTAATATCGCAGGAAGAATTACCTATTTTGCCAATTACATCTTCATCATCATTTTTCCAATATTTAATGGTTTTATTTTCCAAACCGCCTATATAGACATCTGCACCAGATAATGCAATACCACATCCATAAGCATCTTGATCGCCATTTGTTAGAGCTATAGCAGTTCCATTTTTCCAATAGGTAGCAATATCTTTAGTACCAGAATTTTTATATCCTGCGATATAAATATTATTTCCGGATACAGCGATGCTGTATGCTTTAGAGTTATGAGAACTATCGGCCAGGTATTTAACGATACCATTTTTCCAATACGCAGCTATCTCATTGTTATTATTATTTTTATATCCTACTATATAAACATCTTTACCTAATATAGCAATATTATAAGCATAGTCACTTTCTAGACCATCCGTTATATTCCTTATTATACCGTTTGTCCATAAAACAATTTGATAAGGCTTTGATTCCAGATATCCAACAGCATATACATTTTTTCCACTTACTGTTATTGCGGTTACCTTGCCTTCTCTTTGGGCTAAAATAAACTGTTTTCCATTTTTCCAGTAGGCAGGTAAAAAAGCATCCTTTATTTTTATCTGGCCGGCTACATATACATCAATGGAAGCGTCTTTATTTTTGCATGATGGCATTGAAATACTAAGGCCGATTAGTATTACGATTGAAAATTTAATGCATTGGACTGAATTTATTTGATAGTTCATAGTTTTTGATTTCTATAGATATAATAAATTATTTTGATTCTTATGCTTATAGGTACTTTTCAGAAATTAAGCTGACCTCAATTAATTCGGTGTAAAAATCTTTAATAGTTCTGCCAACAGATCGTACCTGCTGAGGTATAATACTATTTTCTGATTGCCCGGGTACAGTGTTAATTTCAATGAAATAGAATTTGCCGGTTTCTTCTTCCAAAAAATAATCTATCCGTACCACACCACGGCAATTGAGTTTCTGATAAATTTTTGTAACAATAGCACCTACACTGTTCTTTTCTTCATCAGTCATGCGGCCTGGCGTTATTTCTTCACAAACTCCGGGAGTATATTTAGCTTCATAATCAAAAAACTCTTTGGAGCTTACAATTTCAGTAGCTGGTAAAACTACAATCCCATTTTTACCTTTATAAACGCCAATAGTAAATTCTCTTCCTTTCACAAATTCTTCGACTAAAACCTGTGTATCTTCCTTAAAGGCTTTGTTTAATGCTTCCGGTAGTTCATCAGCAGATTTAACTTTAGTCATGCCAATACTGCTGCCACCATTATTAGGTTTTACAAAATAGGGAAGGTGAAGATTATTGATTATAAGATTTGAGTTTGCCAAATTATTTGAAAATAATTGTTGGGAGCGGGCAATATGTAAGTTTTCTATATCTGCAACAATTGCTTTTGTGTAACCTTTGTTCATCGTTATAGCTGATGTTAAAGCGTCACAGGTGGTATAACGGATGTTTAGCATATCAAAATAACCCTGAAGTTTGCCATCTTCGCCAGGCGAACCATGAAGGCCAATGAATACACAATCAAAGTGTGTTAATTTTCCATCTAAATTTAATGTGAAGTTATTACGATTAACCTCATGCTTAAAGTCTGCATGATCTGTATAGAACCAGCTATCGTGGTTGATGATTATTTTATAAACTTCAAACTTTTCAGCATCTAAATTTTGCTCGATAACTTCTGCACTTTTTAATGAAATTACCGATTCGCCTGTAAAACCTCCGGTAACTAAAGCAATTGTTTTCCTCATAGCTTCAAATATAATTTTAAAAACCTTTGAAATTCATCGCCAGGTAATTATTATCTTCCATAATCATTAATTTAAATTAAATTTGACATATATAATGCTTACGTATTTTTCTATAATTTTGAGCGTTATCTAAAATAACAAATAAACACCATACATATTTTAATGAGTAAATTTTTCACATACCTGCGTACACGTACTTTCCGTAAAAATTTAATCATCGCTATAATTTCTATCATTGCATTTTTATTGCTGGTATTTTATAGTTTAAACCTATATACACGACATGGCGAAGGTTTACCAGTTCCTAAATTAAAAGGGCTTTCCATTGAAAAAGCAATACAAATATTAGAATCACAAGGATTAAGGTATCAAATTGATTCCGTTTATATCATGGATAAAGAACCAGGATTAGTGGTGGAACAAGATCCGGATCCTAATACCAATGTGAAAAACAATCGTACTATTTATTTAACCATTATAACCAGGCTGGCACCTCATATTGCCTTTCCGGATATTAATGGCAAAACCTTTTTAGAAGCCAGAGCTATCTTAAATAATTATGGACTTAAGGTTGGAGACACTACTTATGTTTCTGATGTAGCCCGGGATATTGTACTTAAAACTACCCTAGGAGGCCAGGCAATGGTAACAGGCCAGCAACTACCAAAAGGCTCCCGAATTAATTTGGTTTTAGGTGATGGGCAGGGAGCAAGCGAAGTAGATATTCCCAATTTATTAGGCTTAGATCTTAATGAAGCCCGTTTATCTTTACTTGGATCGTCCTTAACTTTAGGCCATGTTAGTTATGAAGGAACTCTTAGCGATACACTTAGTGCAAAAGTTATAAAGCAATTTCCGGCCATAAGTGATTCACTTAAAAAAGTAAGTATAGGTACACATATTGATGTGACTCTTTCAAACGGAAACTAAATAATGGACATATTTGCAACAGAACTTCAAGATCTTTGCAGAGATGCGAAACCCGTACATATTATAGATGTACGTCAGGAATTAGAATTCCATACTTATAATATTGGTGGAGATAACATCCCTCTGGGTAAACTATCATATGTTATTGATGATCTTGAATATGATAAAGAGGACGAGATTATTGTGATCTGCCAGCACGGGATACGGAGTAAAACAGCGAAAGATCTATTATTAGCTTCGGGGTATAAAAATGTAAAAAACCTGCTGGGAGGATTAACAGCTTGGAGAAAATTAGACGAAGACCACCATCTATCTTTTAAAAAATAGTTATAAAATGATTGCCAAAAAAACAAAGGAAACAAGTTTTGCAGTTAAAGTTGGGATCGCTTTTGCAGCATTTATATTACTGTTATTAGCATTTACTGCTTACAATTATTATTCAAAATATTTTGGGGGAAATGTGACGGATAAAGAGGAGTATTTATACATCCATACAGGTTCTAACTTTAAGGATGTAATGAATACTGTAAAAAAAGAGGGTATAGTGAAAAATCCCACATCATTTTTACAGGCTGCCCAAAATATGGATTATCCTGCAAAAGTGAAACCCGGAAAATACAAACTGCAAAAAGGGATGAGCAATCGGAAACTGATTAATATGTTAAAAGCCGGAAATCAGGAGCCGGTTAAACTATCTTATCAGAATGTCCGCCTTAAAGAAACTTTTGCCGGTATGATCTCAAAAAAAATTGAGGCGGATTCTTTGTCCATTATTAATTTATTAGATTCTACGTCTTTTATTGAAAAATACGGTTTCAATACCAATACAGTTTATGCCATGTTCATCCCCAATTCTTATGAACTATATTGGAATATATCTGCGCAAAAGTTTTTTTTAAGAATGTATGATGAGTACCAGAAATTCTGGACAGAAGAGAGAAAATCAAAAGCAAGCCAAATTGGTTTAACTCCCATTCAGGTAAGTATTCTAGCATCCATAGTTGATGGGGAAGCTTTACATGATAAAGAAATGCCCATGATTGCCGGCTTATACATGAACCGCCTAAATAAAGGAATTCGCCTGGAAGCAGATCCCACGGTAATCTTTGCAAATAATGATTTTACAATCCACAGAGTATTGAATAAGCAGTTGCGTAAAGAATCACCTTATAATACCTATTTAAATGCAGGTTTACCTCCGGGCCCAATCTCTATGCCCAGTATCCATGCAATAGATGCCGTTTTAAATTATACCAAGCATGATTATGTATATATGTGTGCTAAAGATGATTTTTCGGGGTATCATAACTTTGCCTCTAATTTAGCTCAGCATTTAATTAATGCTCATAAATTTCAAGCCGCTTTAAACGAACGAAATATCCGGAAATAATGTTTGTACATTCTACCAAAATTCGGGTTAGGTATGCCGAAACAGATCAAATGGGCTATATGTACTATGGAAATTACGCCCAGTTTTATGAAGTAGGAAGAGTTGAAATGCTGCGAAGCCTAGGCATGACATACAAATCTATGGAAGAATCGGGTATTATGATGCCCGTGCTTGACTTGCATTGCAAATACCTTAAACCTGCTTTATATGATGAAGAAATTACGGTTAAAGTAATTATGGCTAAGATGCCTTCTGTGCGTATTCATTTTAGTTATGAATTGTATAACGAAAAACAAGAATTGATAAACGAAGGGCAAACAACCTTGGTATTTATTGATATTAAACGGAATAAACCCTGTTTGCCATCATCAGATTTTCTAAACAGACTCCAGGTTTTTTTTAAGTAATTTTAAAAAATGAATTGGGTTCATAAAATTCTTCTGAAGTTTAAACCTTACTACTTGTTTATCGAGTGGACAAAGGTGATGATTTTGCCTGGATTCAGTCCATTACCTGTTTATACTGTTGCCTCTTTCTTTTTTCAGGAAATTGCTAAAGATTCATTAATTAACAAAGCATCATCACTTGCTTATAATTTTATGCTTGCCATTTTTCCGGCCATCATATTTATTTTTACACTGATTCCTTATATCCCAATTGCACATTTCCAAGATCAGTTAATGTCTTTGATAGCACTTGTATTGCCAGAGAATGCCTACCTGGCTGTTGAAAACACGTTGGTGGATATTGTTAAAAATCAAAACTCCAAATTGCTTTCGTTCGGTTTTGTATTTGCCTTAATATTTGCAACTAATGGTATTAATAATTTAATGCAGGCATTTAACAAATCATCTTTAATTATCGAGACCAGATCCTGGTTTAAGCGGCGTTTGGTAGCTCTTAATTTAACGATTCTTATTGCCTTCGCCTTAATATTCGGCTTAATAATTATTACCATAGGTCAATATGTATTTGATTTCTTAAAAACAGAATTAGGTTTTAAAGACTCCTTCTGGCTCTATGTTATTGCCATGGTAAGATGGTTTATACTTATTGTTATATACTTTGTGACCATATCTCTTTTATATCGTTATGGGCCTGCAAATGCTAAAAAATGGCATTTTTTTAGTGCCGGTTCATGGTTGGCAACTATTTTGGCCATTTTTACCTTTTGGGGATTTTCCTATTATATTAACCATTTTAGTACCTACAATAAAATTTATGGCTCCATTGGTACATTAATAGTTGTAATGATCTGGCTCTATCTTAATTCACTCATTATATTGGTAGGATTTGAATTGAACGCCAGTATTGACCTTTCTAAACGTAGTATTAAGATTGTTAAACCCCAATTTAATAGCTTTAAAGCTGAACACGTAGAAGAAAAACTAGATAGAAAATAATTTTACTACAAACTTTCTCATTCTGTTCCTGATAGTTAAGACACGACTCTAAAAAAATAAACTTCTTAGTTTGCATAATTGATTTGAGTTTGTACTTTTGCGACGGAGAGTTGGCAGAGTGGTCGATTGCGGCAGTCTTGAAAACTGTTGAACTGTTAAAGGTTCCGCGGGTTCGAATCCCCCACTCTCCGCTGATAAAAAAAGCCCTGCAATCGTATGATTACAGGGCTTTTTAACTATCGACTAATTTCTTGGCAATATAGGAGACCGCTGGAACCAATTCTAGCTTTCGGATTGTCATTCTTAAATCTAGATTTACTGTTTCTAGCTTTAGATTTGCCATTTCCAACTCCAGAATTACTTTTTAAAGCTCGTGGTGAATAATTAGCGTTCCTAAGTCAGATTAAAAATCAAAATCCCTACAATCTCAACGATCATAGGGATTTTATATATGATTTGTCTTAAACTAAACTCTGAAAAAGCTTATTCTTTAATAAACTTCCCATTATAAACTTGCTGGCCATCATTTATTTGCAAAAAATATATTCCGGCAGGCCATTTACTTAAATCTGCATTCAGTTTTTGGTTTAACAGATCTAGAGTTCCTAAGCTTTTAAATATTACCTGGCCATCTATACTGCTTATACTTAACTGAATTGCTTTATTATTAGTTTGGAGACTCAATGTAATCTTATCAGAAAGAGGATTTGGAAATACAATTAGTTTTGAACTTATACCACTTAACATAGTTACCGCTTTAATATCCGAATAAGAATAGTTACCATTGAAATCAGTTTGTTTTAATCGGTAATAATTTACGCCACTAAGAGGCCGATCGTCATAACTCACATAACTAATAGAACTGCTGCTATTTCCTGGACCTTTTACCTGGCCAACTTCAGTAAATTTTTTACCATCTGCAGAATGTTCAACCGTAAAATGATCGTTATTTTCTTCGCTGGCAGTAGTCCATTTTAATTCTACTTTATTACCATCCGCTTTAGCGCTGAAGGAGGTAAGGTGAATTGGAAGTGTAGTAGATGTAAATATATAACGAGTTTGTACCGGGTAATGATCTGAAGTAGTTGTACTGTAATTAGGAATGGTACCGGCTAAATCTGTTAAAATACTGGCAGAATTAGAAATGTAGTCACTTGCCAATTCATTTGAAACGATCACATTATCTATCACCGTTTTAAATCCTGCGGTAGACTGTAATCCCGCAAGACTTAAAGGCAAAGTTAAGGATGAATAATTTACATTATCATTTACAAACGAGCTATAGGAGCTTACATTAGGTGTTACAGGAGCAATGGTTTGATCTAGAACATCGTTATAATCTCCTAAAACAATCACGTTTTCTAAATTATAAGGTGCTGCATCTAGTACCCCCTTTAACAAATCGGCTCCTGTTTTTCTTCTGTTGTAAGCATCCATTTGTGCTGTAACATCGCCTGTATTTGCTTTGGCATGTATCATAACAAAATTTACTTTCTGAGTAAAACCATTGGCCGTTACATCTGCTGACATCAGATAAGGGAATCTTCCACTTGCCCAGGGTTTCCAGGCTGCACAATTTACTGCTTCGGTACAACGCATTAAGCCTTGTGTGGTTATATTACTAAACATAGCTGTTTTATATACATAAGCTAGCTTTTGATCTAAAGCATAGTCGGGATCCTGAGCATCATCACCATACGATCCATAATCTGATATCACATAAGAATACCCTGGCATATTTGCCACAATTTGTGCAAGCCTGGCTTCATCCACTACCTCTGCCAAACCATAAATATCAGCACCGGCACCTTGCAAAATGGTTTGTGCATTTGCCTGTTGTGTATTATTATAATTAGTTACATTCACTCCGGATGGTTTAACAGAAGCATCTGTACTTCCAAACCATTCCATATTCCAGTTTACAACATCCAAGGTAGCAGTTGCATTGTAGGTATCTCCCGTTAATTGAATACTTTTAGCAACCGCTCCGGTACTTGTAATATTTACTAAAGCACTATAGGAGGTATTATTTTGAGTAGGATTAAATCGAACCGTAATCATTTTAGTGCTGTTGTTTACACTACTTGCCAGAAGTGGTAAACTCGATGAAAAATTAGTTCCATCTTCTGATAATGTAAATGCAGGATCAGTTGAAGTTAAAGTCACATCATTTGTTAAGTTGGCAAATGAAATATTGGTGGTTTTATCTGAGTTACTTCCTGCTGCTACATATTTGTATTGCAATAAACCATCCTGAGTAAATAAAAGGGGAATAGCTGGCGTTGCAGAATTCAGGACAGAAAAATCATCTAATGTCCATCTCGGGGAAGCACTTGTAGTAGAATTATAAATAAATGCTACATAAACTCCTGCTTGTTTAAACGTGGATAAATCAATATTATCTGATAAGGTCCAAATACTGGCTCCGGAATCCGGGAAATAGCCATTTAAGCTTGTCCAGGTATAGGCTGTTGGATCTCCGGTGCCGGGATAATTTGTAGAAACCTTTAGTTGTAAAGAAGGGCCGCCAAATTCACCGCGACTGTAAAAACTTAATATAGGATAAGTGAAAGAGGTGAAATCAAACGCAGGAGAAATTAGCCAATCCTCATTTAAGTTATTTCCAGAGGCAAATCCATTCATGTTAATGCCATTGCTGGAATTTCTGCCAAAAGTAGTACAAGTCCATTGTTGGGCACCAGTTACACTATAAGCGGTAAATCCTGTTGAAAGGGATGTCGTACAATCATTAAAATCATAAGCAGTTTGGTTAGGATCAGTACCGGCACCGGTAAGTGCCAATGTTGTAGTTCCTGTGGTACCACCGCCGGTTATGCTGATAGACGATGAAAAAGTACCTGTTGAAGTTGGAGAAAATTTGACAAATACAGTAGGTGCACCCCCACCAAGTTCAATAGCTGTATAATTTAAACTGCCTGAATAACTTCCATTTGAAGTCTTTGAGATAGAATAGGGGGCTGATACTGCTAAATTAATATCTGTATTATCTAAGTTACTCGTGGTAATGGTAAACGATTGCTCAATTGATACCGTATTGATATTTTGAGCTCCAAAACTTAATGAACTGGGACTTAAAACAATGGAAGGAGCATTTGGATTAACAGCACCTTCGGTAGGTGATGCAGAATTTTGTGGTTCTGGGGATCTTACTATAAAATCTAATGAATTATCATCGGAATCATAGCCATTGCCATTTGCTACTTCAGATCCTCCGGAAGACATGCTTGTTGGATCTGAAGTAGCACTGGCTTTTCGTTCTACAGAAGTTATGGAGGTTAAACTGGTACCCGTAGGCGCTGTTTCAAATCCATTAGCACTGCCATAACCTACTTTATCAATAATATTAGCACTTGTTGGATTGGCTCCTGATTGGGCTGTTGTAACATTACATAAAATAACTTTTCCATTTGCTGCAGCCATGGCAATCATGCCGATAGCATTTGGTGTAGGCAGATTAGTGGTGCCTCCGGTTCCGGTAGCCTCCTGAATTAAATAAAATCCTTTGGCCGGGATTGTTCCGGTAATATTGGTTACTGCCCAACTTGCTGTTCCTGTAGCTGATGCATATTGTACAGACCAGCCTACTAAACTAATCGCATTGGGGGTGGGATTATATAACTCAATAAAGTCATTTTTGTAAGTAGCACCGCTATTCCCACCAGCGCCATAAACTTCACTAATCACTACATGATTAGCAATTTGAGCGTTAAGAGTTACAGAGAATCCTAATAAAAGCAAAATTGAAAGTAATTTTTTCTTCATTCCAGTTTAATTAAAAATATGAGGGAGCAAATGTAAAAATTAAAACTGCTGGGAGTATTAAGAAAATATTAACAAAGAATTTAATTGCTAACATTTTGAAAGATATTTTCTCTAAGAAAAGTAATTATTGATACAGTTCCAATTTACCTTTCCCCTGGCGGAGGATATCAAAAGTTCCGGTGGTGCAATCAACAACTGTAGAAGCTTCATTATCACCGTATCCGCCATCAATAACCAGGTCAACCAGATCTTCATATTTCTCATGGATCAGCTCGGGGTCTGTAGAATATTCGATGATCTCGTCATCATCATGTATAGATGTAGAAATGATAGGATTACCCAATACCCGCACTATTTCGCGTGCGATAGTATTATCAGGCACACGGATACCTACAGTTTTTTTATTGGAGCTGAGCAATTTAGGCACATTATTATTGGCGTTAAATATAAACGTGAAAGGACCAGGGAGGGCTTTTTTTAATATCCGGAAAGTTTCGGTATCAATTGGTTTTATATAATCAGAAATATGACTCAGGTCATAACAAATAAACGAAAAGTTGGCTTTCTCTAGTTTAATGCCTCGTATCTTACATATTCTTTCAATGGCTTTTGGATTGGTAATATCACAGCCCAAACCATAAACAGTATCAGTAGGGTAGATGATTAATCCTCCTTTTATAAGAACATCCACAACCTGTTGAATAGATTTTTCATTTGGATTTTCAGGATATATTCGAATGAGCATAAATCAAATATAGATAGATTAGGCGACGAACTTTATATATAGATCAAATACTTAATGGATAGGCAAGAAGAGTATATAATATTTAGAAGCTTATGGTAAAGAAACCTTTAATAAAACACCATCACAAAATAAAGGTTTATCATTGGGAAGAATAAATACATTTTTTAAGGACAGATACAGCTTTTCTCTATCTGCATATTTTAAATATTTACTAAAATTAATTACTACTCTGTCTCCTTTCTCTATAATAGTATTTTCGCTTCTGGGGCCTGATACCTTGTTCAATAAAATTTCCTGGGGACTTGCATTTGTTAAATCTCCCTTATAAGAAAGATCTAATGAATCTTTATTAATGATTAGAGGAAAGTTAGCATGATTGATGACTAAGAGTTCTGTATACACACTATCTTTATTTTGTATACATTTTAATTGCAAACTCAATCCGGAAATAGAGATTTGCTGTTCACTTATATCAATAAAAGCAGGTTTAGAGATAAATGGGAAGTTTTGCAAATATTCTCTTTGCTTTTGAGAAAACCCACTATTTTGATCAAATGAAAACCTTATCAGGCCTTTTTTATATTGTTGTTCGTATATTTTATATTCACTCTCAGAAAGTGTTGTAGGTAAAACTAAACCTATTAAATTTTCTCTTTCCGCTTTGGTATAATTAATAATAAGATTATAGCTGGATTTAAATGATCCCTTTTTATCCTTGTTACTATAGTGGCTTACATCATTATATGGATTAAACCGTAATGCTAAATTAGCAGACTTGCTCGGAGCTACTAAAACCGGAGCTGCAATTTCGTTTAGTGGTAAAGAACGCAATCCGTCTGAAGTAGACATGCTTACATCGTTAATAAAAATATCTTCTGTTCCCGGATTGAAAAACTGTACTTCTGCTATTAATTCCTGGCTTTTAACAATTCCTACAAGTTCTGCTTTCGCTTCTAAAAATGGAGATTTTACAGTTGTTAATTTATAATGTATTTCCTTGCCATCATATTTAGATTCTTCATGATTATTACAGCTAACCTGTAAAAAAAATAATGAGCAAAAGATCAATGAGGATATTCTCATACTGAATATATTTTTGCGTTAAAAATAAAAAAGCCTTATAAAGGCTTCTTTATTCATCAGTTTATGATTTACACCCATCACAAATGTTGGAGTAAATAAGTTTTTGAGTTAGGGATTGTAGTGAAAATCCTTTTTGCCTTTTTGCAAAAAGATTGTAACGAAGCCCACCCCAACGCCCAAATCTGTTCCTGCAAATCAGGCTAATACTAATATCCAGTTTTAGACCAAACGGTATAACCATGTGGCGGAGCCTGAATTTTTACCCATGAATCTCCTTGTGTAGTGGGGATCCAGCCAGAGTTTCCTGTATAATCTTTAATAGCAGTATTAGCCCAATTGGTTTGAATCCATCGTTCTTGCCAAAAGTCTGAGTTATTGATATACACAATTAAGCCTGGCGTACCATTTCTTTTGGCGATATACTCATCATTATCAGTATATAAATAAGTCGTGTTTCCTACAGCTAAAGTTCTGTGTATCCAGAAAAGATTATTCATTTTAGCTTTATCTAACCATTCTTCATAATCACGATAGAATACACTAGGATACCCTTCAGCAGTCATAATATAGGCATAAGCAAGTAATTTGCGGCCGCCTGTTATCACATCAGTATCATGATTGGTAACAAATGTAACTGCTTTAGTTGGATTTCTTTTAAGTAACATATCTGCACTTAAATTATTAAGATCATTACCGTTAAAAGCATCCTGCATTTTATAATAGCAGGCAAAATCGAAAGCAGAAGAGGTATTACCAGTTGCAACTACCCAATTATTTAAGACATCTACATTGCTATCCCATAATTCTCCAACGGCAAAAGAACCGGGAACACTGTTCATAAACCCACTGACAACCCATGGAGCAAAACCCTTCACATAATCAAACCGGAAGCCGTCAAACTTCATCGTATTTTTATAATATTTTGATACAGCTGATGCACTATTCCATAACCAAATGGAAACATTAGCCTGATCATGGCAAAGATCTGGCATGCCTCCAAATACACCAGCATCGGAAGAGTGTATATTATTGGGATGAAAATCACTATAACTTCTTAAAAATTTACCTGAAGCCGGTGTAAATTTAGTCCAGGTATTACCGCCTGTATAGGGGTTTGCTTCTGAAGCTCCTCCGCTGTTATGATTAAGTACCATATCTGCATATACTTGGATAGTATTGGCATGGGCTGCAGTAATTAAAGCGGTTAATTCTGTTTTAGAACCAAACCTGGTTTCGGTAGAACCATGTTGATTGAAGTCGCCAAAATCAAAATAGTCAAAGGGATCGTAGCCCATGCTTAAACCACCATTATCTGCTTTACTTACAGGGGGTAGCCACATAGCAGTAATTCCAACGCTATTCCAGGCAGGTACTTTTGCTTTTACTGTATTATACCAAGTTCCGCCTGCAGGTACATCCCAATAAAAAGCCTGCATTAAAATTCCACCGCCAGCTCCGGTTGCTGCACTGGTAGTAAAGGGCTTACCTTTTTGATAAGCAGAAATTTCAGAAGGGTTTTCTGTTGTACTAGCCTTCTCTTTTTTACACTGAGAAAAAGTGAATACTAAGATTAAACAAAAAAATGCTTTGGCTAAAAAGTAAATTAGTTTTTTCATAAAAGGGGGTTTAAATGGTTAGTAAATAAGAGGTTGATCAATTTTAATAAAATTTATTTTTGGTTCTACATTAGAAATATTAAAGATAAGTGTATTGGTAACACTATTGTTACACAATTAATTTTATTCATTAAATTTTTATTAACAATAAATCAGAAGTACCAGTTAAAGTAATTATTGGTTACCTTAAATATTGGGTATGCAGGAATTTGATAGGCTATATGTATAAGAGAAAATGATATTATATAATTCTATAATGTGGAATACTTTTGTAAAGTATTTAAATTCATTAATAAAAAGAGTAGTTAAAATATATTGAAAGTGCTTTTTAATAATGAGTCAAAAGAAATATTTAGTTCTGCTTTCCTTTGCCAAGCTTGAACTTCACTTTGCCGGTACCATCATCTACTGCCCGTAAATTTATTATAATACCCTTTTTGGCCCGCTTTTCTTTTTCTTGTTTATCCAAAATCGGTTCATCATTTTTTGGATTTCTTAATGGAATTTGCATGGCAATGTTTGTACCTGAAGAAAATCCATATACACCTCCCAGAAAAATATTTAAAACGCTGGATTCAATTTGCATAGTAGGAATAGTTATATAATTGCCCTGAATATTCAATGTATTCTTCAGATTTTTAAATGTAATGTTTGAGAAGTTACGATTGGGAAATGCAAAAGCACCAATTTTGCGCATCGGTTCAAAATTTATTAAAGCTCCATCTCTTAAATTAAAACCTACTGTTCCATGCAGGGATCTTGAAACAAGCTCTCCATTCTTTGTTATTGCTCCGGAAACATGGGTAACCGCATTAAAAGATCCGCTTAAATTTTGGGAGGTTAAGGTATTCTGCCCAAAATTATTAAAAGCATAAAATAGTTGCTGAATATTAGCATTTGAAATAGTAGTGTTTACATTAACCTGATTTAAACTTCCAGACTGATCGATAGTACCGTTTAATTTCAGGCTTCCACCCGCATGATTTAAACTGACATTATTTATGCTGATCCCGGGTTGTTTTAAGGCGATATCAGCAATTGCATTTTTGGCTACAAATCTTCTATAAATCAAACGATCTACATTTAATTTAATATGTACACTAGCCTGATCAAGCATACGATCTAGTTGCCGGGAAGTTTTATTTAGTTGCTTACTTGAACTTGCCGTATTTATACTGCTTTTTCTCTTCCCAAGAAATGATAAAAATTCACCTAAGTTTAATTGATGACTTTTAATATTCCAGTCTAAAAGCATTTTTTGAGGATCAGTATAATACAGATTTGAAAAGTTTTTTAACGAACCTTCCATTTGCAATAAACTATTTCCACTTTGAACCTGCATATCTTCCAGAAAAAGATCTTGTCCTCGAAAATCTAATTTTACTTTTACATTTTTAAAAGATAAATTTCTTGGTTGGTAAGTTACTGCCGCATTTTTTACTTGGATTGTTCCATTAATAAAGTGTCGGCTTTTATCTTCCGGATTGAAGGGAGCTTGGTAAATTAAATTCAAACGTGCTGTTCCGGTATTAAATAAAAAGGTCTCACTACCTGTAATTGGATTTAGTTTAACAAGTGGAAAATCGGCAATAAACTTACCTGCTAAAATTGGGAGTTGAAGATTTGTTATTTTTATTGAATCGGCTTTAAAAGGAATATCATACCAAGTACCTTTCATTTGATAAAAACTAACAGCCGAGTTAGGATCTGTTCGGGGTTGTCCTGCCATAACCTCGTTGTTAAAAGAGGCATTAAAATAGCAATTTTCAATAGTTTCACCTCTGCCAGTTAGAGTATTATCTTTTACTTGCATATATACTCTTATCAAAGGATCTCCACTGCCTTTTAACTGCCCTTTGATATTAGCCTGAGCCGCAAATGATTTTTCTAGTTTATATTCTTGAAGTATAGATTCTATATTTTGGGGTAATAAAGATGATATATTGTTTAACGTAATATCGGGTACATTTACATCCAGATTAAAATCAGATGAGTTTTTGGCAAACGAAAAATTTCCACCCAATTGTAGTTTATCATTGTCTATTTTAACATTTTGTAAAGGAACACTAAGCAATTTTTTTGGATTATCAAAAGTCAGTTTTAAACTTGTATTGAAATTTTTATTCTTTAAAAAACTACCTTTTTGGGTATTAAAAGCCAAGCTATTTACTAAAGTACGAATATTAACAATGGCCGACCAGCCTGTACTGTTATACTTGATTTTGCCAAGAAAATGATTAACGGTAAAATCAAACAATTTAAACCTCGATTTATTTTCGATGATTACTCTCACATTATTTAGGTAAATGCGATTGATTTTTTTCCGGCTGCCACTTTCTTTCCCTTGTGAAACAGTCTTCTTAAAAATATTGGTATTGCTATAGCCATTACTATCTGTAAAAAGATAGATTTTTCCATCATTTATGCTTAGATTTTTAATTGTTGGAGAACCTGTAATAATAGAAAATACATCTACTGCTACAGATACATCTTTAGCCTGCAATAAATCGTGATGGTGTTTATCCCATAAACTATCACGTAACAATACATCTTTAAGCGATACAGATATTCCCGGGAAACCACGTATTAAAGCTGGCTCCATACTTTTTATGGTTAGTGTACCATTTAAATTTTCATTAAGCTGGGCGGTAATAGATTGCAGTAGTTCCTTTTTATGAAACTGAATATAAGCTGCTACACCCATCCATAATGTAAGAATAAGTCCCAGTAATATCCCTGTAATTTTTAAACTGATTTTCGTCCAACGTGGCATAGGTAATTGTATGTTTTATCAAGGTACGGTTTTTATTCTAATCCCTGTCTTACCATTGTTTAGATTAGTTACTAAATTTTTTGATATATTGGTTTTTAGAAAATGTTATTTAAAAAATAAATAGAAAATGGAAAATAACACCATTATTGTAGAACAACTATTTAATGCCCCAATTTCAAAAACTTGGAAAGCAATTACCGACAAAAATGAAATGAAGATATGGTACTTTGACCTTGCAGAATTTAAAGCAGAAGCAGGTTTTAAGTTTCAGTTTCTTGCAGGAGAAGAACCTTATAAACAATTCTTGCATTTATGCGAAATAACAGAAGTAGTTCCTGAAAAAAAACTTACCTATAGCTGGCGCTATGATGGTTATGGAGGCAATTCATTTGTAACATTTGAACTGTTTAACCAAGGAAATAAAACATTATTAAAACTAACGCATACAGGAATAGAAACATTTCCGAAAGAAAACCCTGATTTTGCAATAACTAATTTTATAGAAGGTTGGAATCATATTATTCATATTGCCTTAAAAGAATATTTAGAACCCTCTTTAAAATAAGCATTTAATAATAAATATCTAAAATGATGTTACTTTTTGAATAGTCAATTGTCTCTTCTATTCTTTTAAAATATTTTTCATTCACCATAGGACAACCCAAACTATTACAAATGGATTTATCTTGTTCTTCATAAGGCACTGCATAATATTTATGAAGAACAAGATTCCTGTCAAAAGCATTATTATTTGTTTTATCTAACCCATATAACTTATATGCTTTACCAAACCTACCTTCATAATAATGTCCTATATAATATTTTCCTAGTGAAGTGCAGAGCGAATTATTCACATTGCTAAATTTCAGTTTTCCTTCAATTTCAGTTTCTGAACCTGAACCATGAGCAACCAAACCCTGATCCACTATTTTATTGTTTTTCAAGTCATAAATAAAGAATCTGTTTTTCCCGGATAGAATTTTCATGTCAATAAAAAAAGCAATTTCTTTATTGTATTTAGAATTAGTACTGATCAATTTCTTTACTTTATTTACCTGATTGGCAAGTTTTTCTACTGTAGAATCATTTGATATTAAATTAAAAACGGACTTATTTTCAGGATATTTAAAACCTAAAAAAAATACTTCTGATAGAAGTAATATAAAAATTATATTTCTCATTTATATTGCGACAGATCCCTTCTTTGAGGATAGCTTATAACACATTAGCTAAAATGTATTTTTTTTTGGAATAAGGTTAATTGAAATTAATTATTGCATTTATATAGAACTCTTAAACTTTTTTGCTTTCGCTTTTTCCAAATTTTCTTTTACCCTGAACTTCACAATGCTGCTTATCAGGTCTAATGGCAAAGGTTTTTTAAGTGGGAATTGAACAGAACCTTTTGCGCCTTTATAAATAGATAGTTCTTTCTTAAATGCTTCAATTCCTGATGCTCTTGGGTGAAGCCCAATATGATTTTTGTATCCTGCAAAATATACCAATATTCCCTGGAGTTTAAATGCAGGCATTTGGTAACTTATCACCTCTTCTGCTTCTGGTGCAACTTTTTTGATTGTTAACCGAAGCTGCTCTAACATTTCCTGAGTGTCTTTTGAGAAACGGGCAATATAACTATCAACGTTATCAATTTTATTTGTTTCCATCATACCCTTTTATTAATCTAAAATTTCCATGGTTACTTCTTTATGGAAATATGAAACCCTTGCCTATATGAGCTTGCACTTATTGAAAAGCAATCGGTATTTATCTTATTCTCAATGTTCTGCCTGTTCTTTTATATGTTCTAAAACTCTGTTGTGTATTTCATGAACAATATAGTCACTCCAGGTTGTCCAATAAAAATCAGGTTTTATTTTATTTACATACCAGGTTGTCCCTTCAAGCAAGGTATGCCCGTTAGGCAATGCAATTAATTTAAATTGCCCTCGCTTAGAAATCCAATAACCATGGAGATGGTTTGGATGAATATCGTAAAAACTCAGCTCTTTCATTGTTTCAGGTTGCTCATCTACTGAAAACCTCAGAAGTTTTGGCTCATCCCAAATGGTAATCGGTTCTATAAAACTTCCTGTTGAAAAATTGCAATGTCTAACTGCACCAACTCCATGTCCACTAATGGTTGCATTGATTGGGTAAGCAATACCTGTTTTAAAAATAAATTCAGTTGGTTCTTTAAGTTGTGGGAATGCAATAACATTTTCCCACACGGTTTCTAATGAAGCATTAATTTTTATTGATGTTGTAACAGATCGTAAATCGTCACTAGTATTTATACTGCCTTCAAAAGACATTAACGAAGGAACAGAAAGCATTAATAAAATTATTGCAGTTGGTGTGCTGTAGTTAACCTTGCTTTTAGATAAGCCGTATCCAACTAAAAAGCCTAAATAAGTGAATATAAAACCAATAGGCGCAGCCATTATTAAACAAATAATCCCTTCCCAGGCAAATAACAAAAGACCAATACAAAAAATTAATAGCGTTAAATAGGCATTGTTACGAAGTGCTTTTCTACTTGTTGGGTTTTTGTATGCATAAATTAAGGTAGAAATCGCACCTAAAACAAAAGGAAGCCATATGAATAAACCATAAGCATATGCTCTGAAAATATTTGTTGCCAAATAAGTAAATACCCAGCCAAGCGAGCAAGTCAAGGCAATTGAGAGTATTTTTTGTAAATTAATTTTCTGTGTTAAAATAATTGTTTTTGTCATTAGTAGAGTTACTTTAAGATGATAACATATCGACACCTATAAGCTGGTGAGGAGTAATTAGCAGCATATTTCCCGCTACTGTAAATATAATTAATAATAAATATAAATTATTTTATTTAGGCTTGTGTAACGCATATGTCAGTTATGCTTCTTACTTAATGCATTAAGTAATGTTTCAATATCAAATTTTTTCATTTTCAAGAAAGCCTGCATTACTCTTGGAGCTTTATCCGGATCTGTCATTAATTTGCCAAGAATTTTAGGAACAATTTGCCAGGAAACACCAAATTTATCTTTAAGCCATCCACACATGCTTTCTTGTCCACCCTCAGTTAGCTTGCTCCAGTAGTAGTCAATTTCTTTTTGTGTTTCGCAATCCACAACAAAAGAGACAGCTTCATTAAATGTATAATCATGAACTCCAGGTCCATCCATTGCAATAACCTCCTGATAATTCAATTTGAATTCCGAATACATTACTTTGCCTGCATTATTGTCATCTGCTGGATAATGCATCAGCACTTCTGTCGAAGAATTATCGAAAACAGAACTGTAAAAATGAATAGCTTCTTCCGCTTTACCAAAATGATTGCTGGTAAACAACATAGAAGGCTTTATTTTTTGTTTGTCTTCTTTATTGTTTACAATAGATATTTGCCAGGTTAATCCAAACTGATCTTGAAGCCAGCCATATCTTTCGCTCCAGGGATATTTATCTATTGACATTAATGCTTTACCCCCAACAATTAGTTTTTCCCATAACTCATTTGTTGCATTTATGGATTCGCATGTTACAAACAATGAAATAGATGGATTAATTTTAAACATCGCACCTCCATTTAGTCCCATAAATTTATTTCCATTTAATTCAAATGTGACAACCATTGGTGTGTCAGCTGTTATTTTTGAATTTTTAAAAATGGAACAATAGAAGTCTGCGGCTGCTTTGGCTTGTCCGTCAAACCATAAACAAGGATGAAATTGATTGGCCATAATTATTTTTTAATATTTGTCAATTTAAACTAGTATATATTCTCCATTCATATCTTTCTTTAGCTTTTGGGGGCTAAAATTTGGAAGCATATTCTTGTCAAGATAAAAGGCAAGCCCAGCTATTGAGCAACATAAAGCAAGGTTTATTAGAACTTCAATTATATTTGTACTTGATTTAAACGAGTTTAAAAGACCTACAATTGCTATTATGCCAAGTGATCTATACATGGATGGTTCAAACCTTTTAATTCCAAAGAAGAAAGCAATATTTATCAGTGGAAAAATAAAAATTAATAATAGCGCCCAAGTTTGACCGGTTTGCATGGAATACATAAAAATATAGAGAAGTTTGTTCACAAATGATATTCCTAGAAGGCCTAGTAAAATATTATTGTATGATTGATATTTAATCTTGTTTTCGGGAGTAACTGTTCCGGTAATGAGTAATGCAATTGCCTTTTTATTAGAATATTGCAGGGAAAGTTCATTGTAAATTTCCTGGTCAGTCTTACTGTTGTTTCTGCTATCCACAGTGAATTGTTGTGCAGCTTTTCTATCAAATACTTTCTGATTCAATTGTTTTTAATTAAGATTAGTTTGAATTATTTTGTATCAAATATATTTCTTTTAATCTTAATTAGATAATTAAATACTCGCTAAGCATGTGTATCACGCATGCAAATTTCTTAACATTTAGTTGGGAAGGATGGCTTGAATTTCATGAAGCAAAAGCATTTTATGTAGTTATAGCCGCTTCACTCATTTTAGGATTATCATTAAATTATATTGGCATTTCGCCCATTAAAGCCTTAATCTATTCCGCTATTCTTTATGGTTTACCGCACCAGTTTTAATTGGGATCATTCTTCTATCTCCAATAACAAAAAATAATGGGCGAATATACAAATGAAAAAACTTCTAATATTCTCGGCTTTACTACATTAATTTTGATGACTGTAGCTGCTGTAGTTTTAGTTTATATGCAGCTAACAGGTAAATGAATTCTTTCTGGAATACAAGAGTTGCTTATTCTGAATGGTCAAGTATTTCGTAATCAATTTTCTCTGTTTCTATATATTTTTTCAATCCCTCAAGACCCTGCCATATATAGGAAGAACTATTTTGGCAAATGTAAATTCCATCCAGTTCAAAAATTAGGAATAAATCAGGCATTTCTGCTTTATTTTCAGAGCGTCTAAAATCTCTAAATTCTTGATTATTTAAATAGTATTTTTTGTCGAAAAGATCATTCTTTTCCAAAAGAGTAAGAATATCTTTCGCTTGCTTTTCCGTAAATTTTGCGAGTATTTTATATTCGTAACCCATGATGACATTTCATTTTTTATCTTTCCAATTCCACCATTTTAATTTTTCTGTTTCATGTTCTTCTTTGGGGGTGTTTACATAATATACAGCACACTTAAAAACATATAAAAGGCATCTGTCCTGAATTGTTTTTGCAAATGTGTTTGAAAGGTCATAAAGGTTTTGAGGATCTTTTCCTTTTAAATCAGCGATGGATTTAATGCTAATATTCCAAAGATCGGAAGCAATTGATTTACCAACTCCCGGAATAATAGAAAGCTCTTTAATAGCCTGTTTTTTACTGATTTCTGCTATCATTTTAATTCCTTTTCGAAACACACACTATTTTCAATATCGAGATATTGCCCATAGTTTAGAATACGTTTATATCCATTTTTTTTATAAAGCTCTATTGCTTCAGCTTGTTTTTTTCCGGTTTCTAATACAAACTTTTTGTAAGATAATTCAACTGCCCACAATTCTAATTCAGTTAAAATTTTGGTAGCAATTCCTTTCCCTCTGCTTTCCGGTGATGTATACATTCGTTTAACTTCCATAGTGTTTAAAGCAAATTCTTTCATTGCACCACAACCGATGGCTTTATCATCTTCATATACAATAATTACGTGTTTAAGCTGCTTCGTTTTATTGAATTGGGCATAAAATGCATGTTCAGGCCCGTCTTTTTCAGCTAAATAAATGTCGAGGTATTTTACGAGTTCAATAAAATCTTTATTGTCTGAATCGGTTCTTATTAGCTTAATCATATCTGGTAAATTAATGTTTATGGGCAAACATTTATAAAGCCACTCTGTATAAAATAGAAGAAATCGTCTTTTCTAAATTAAAACAAAAGTTAGGAAAAGATTAGAATTAAATGAAACCTGCAATGTGGTAAAAGGTTATTAATATTTAAAGTCAGGTAAAGAGAATCAAGTAAATCATGGATCAATATAACAATGAATTTTATGAAAAGTATAAGGCATACATAACAGAAGATGGTGTCAGACAAAGGCATGATTGTATTTTTGGTATGGTTTGCCATCAATTTAAATTTGATGATGTACTTGATTTAGGATGTGGGAGGCAGACAGAATTTTTAATATACACTTCTCCTAAACAGTATATTGGCATTGACTTAGCAGCAGCAGCGCCTAATATTGTTGGTGATTATAGAAAGGATTTAAATCTAATAAATAACACTATAAATAAATATAATTTAACTTCTATAGTTAGTTTATTTTCAATAGAAATGACTGCTCCTGCTGAGGAAAACTACTTGTTTTATCATAAATTATTTGAAAATCCGAAAATAAAATATATTCTATCTTCGGGTGGCTATTACTCTAAAAATAAAACACAGGCAATAATAGAAGAAACAGGTATATTAACTTCTTATCAGACAATAGAACCAATAGAGGATGCATTAAATGATACATTTGATGAAATAAGATTTACATTTTCCTGTCCATCTAAATTATTCGGAGAAGATGTAATAGAGGTTTGGAAATTGATGGAAAGAAATTAATTGGTTGATAGATAAAAGGAACAAGTGTAAAACCCATTTAAACTAACATTATACTTGCGTCAGGTGAGGAAATTATTTTGTATATTTTCCCCTTTTATAAATTTTTTTATATACAAAAGCCCAACCTATTAAAACAAGTTGGGGCTTTAAATTAACAACAGGTAATCTTATAAAATAAAGCTGCTTACTTCGTCCGAATATATTCGGGTAGGGTTGGAGCCGACGCCTACCACTCTAAAAGTATATTCTTGTCCACTTAAGAGATTATTAAGAATAAGTGATGATTGCGAATCTGCTGCAATTGCCCAGGTATTATTAGTGGCATCGCTGCTCGGTTTATATTCAAACTGGTATGTTTTGGCACCATAAATTTTATCAATACTTAATTTAACACTTCCTTTACCAAGAGCAGGCAGTACTTTAAAATTAGCAGGCTTAGGTAATATGCCCACTGGGCTCGGTTTGTTTCTTAATTTAAAGCCAGAACTTTCGGCGATAATTTCATTGCCATCGGCAACAGTTTCTACATAAAGTCCCAGGCGTTTTAAGGTGCTTTCCAGTTTTTTACGCTTTTCATTTTTTACAAGTGTCGTATTAGCTCCGTTTCCCATGTTATCCAGGGCATTACTAAACTCATCTGTGTCATCTTGTACTTCCTTCATCGTGGGAACCGGACTGGGAAAATTAGCATTATTAATCATGCTAAATTTGATTTGTCCGGCCTCAACTAAAAAAGATTGATCGGAATGATTTTGAAAATTGATAATAATTATAGGCATGTTTAATACGGGTTTGATAAAATAAATTTATTTTTATTTGTAACAAATATATTACATTTATTTTAAATATTTCATAATAAGAATAAAATATACATATAAAAATTATTATTTATTTAATTTCTTTCTGAAATCAGGTGCTAAACTACCCCGGAAGATTACATTATGCTATTTTAAAATATGAGGAAATATCAAGTTAGAATTTTTTAAGCACGCTAATCCCATTTTTTATTAACGGAGAAAGTGCTTTTTAGTATTTTCTACAGGTTAACGTAATACATGGAGGCATTTTATAGATACATAAACTGTTTTTGTAAACACACAAACTGATTTTATGGATATATAAATTGATTTTATAAATACATAAACTGATTTTATGGGTCTATAAATTGGTATTATAAATACATAAAATAGTTTTATAGATATATAAACTGTTTTTCTAAACATATAAACTGATTTTATTGAGATATAAACTCCTTTTATGAATACATAAAGGGGTCATGTACATGAACAAAATCTTTTCCCTGGTAGGAAGAGGTACTTCTATATTCAAATCAACAAGTTATACCCATAAATTAAATCTGAACAACAAACAAAACATCCATTTTTTGGTTAAATGACTAATAAAAACTAGTCATGATAAAATTTTTGTTCTATTTGTTTTTATTCATCCTTATCGCTAATTGCTATGATATAGGAAGTAATATTTATAGAGCTAATTTGCCTAATGAGAGTGAAAAGCCTTTTTTATATATTTTAGCTTTATTCAACTATTCCTATTTTAAGCTTATCGGTTTTATTATAAATGCCTTTATACTGTCTATACTAATTGCTCTTGTTCGTGTTTCATATGTGGCAAAGGGTAATCCATCTCAGAGCGGAAAATAGGGAAGGGCAATTATTGGTTACGTTTTATAAATTTTTTATATATGAAAAGTTTTATAAAGATAGTTGCGATTTCTTTTGCAGGCCCTTTTGGTTATTTAACAGCCAGAAATAAGGCAGGATCCTTTGTATCCTCACTCATTTTATTATTTATGTTTGTTTTTTATGCCTCAGGATTTATATTTACATGCCATTAAATACCATTATAGTATACTTTACAATTAAGCATCATAAGACTTATTCCAACGGAGTCTCCTTGAGACAAAATCAAAAGAATACCCTATATAATAGATTTCAAAATTATTTTCTAATAGTATTGTTCTCTTTTTTAATTATTGCCTATTCATCCATGATTGTCGGGGATAATGTACTCCAAGCTAACTTTTGTCTACAATTTTTATTAATTATCTGTTATTTTGTTTGTTTGGCTTTTCTTAGATTTTAAATCTTCAAATCCGCTCAGGTAGGGGGACATTTGCAGAGATACTTTTTTCTGCTTTAAAAACTTCTGCTTGTTTTAAGCTGAATCTTACTGAAAACAATCTGCTGCTTTCAAAGGTCTATTTATATAGACTATACTTAAGATCATGATAACAGAAAATAGTAACGTTTTTGACGGTAAAAATGAGCAGTTAAAAGCAGATGGGGATAATAAAAAGAAGTGCATTAAGTTGGTTAAGGCTAAGATCAGCGATGCAGCATCAGATAATGAATGGGAAATCGAACGTGTACTGGAAGCTTCTAATGCAGCAAGCCCATCGTATGAATTACATTTAGATGATTCAAATAAAGATGAAATAAAAGATTCCTATCACCAAACGCAAAAATCATCAACCACTTGGATTTGTGATACGAGTAAAAACGAGGCAGAAAACTTACAGCCCAAAACACAAGAGCCATTAACCATACAGAATGATGATGATGAAATCGAAGAATGCCTAAGTGGTACTACCAATCTATCACTTGAGCAATTGAAAAAAGAGGGAGATCCAGAAGGTTTTCCGGAGAGGAGTGATTATGAATAATGCTTGTGTGAATTATAATATATCCCATTTTATTATTGTTATTAGTTTTAAATGCTTTCCTAAATAATACGTAAACTGCAATAAACAATAATATAAGAGGATAGATCTATTTTTTTAACTTGCTGAAAAATAGATTTATGCAAGTTATTTTAGATTTCCTTTTTTCCTCCGTATGGCTGCTCTTAATTACTTTATTTGCTATACTTATTGTAACTACAAACCTGGCGCAAAAGAAATTCTTTAAAACTAAATTTCTGAATCTTGTTTTTTCGGGTTTAATGTATACGTTGTTTGCCCTGTCTTTTTTATTTGGAGGGTTTATTAATCCAGTGTATTTTGGCTATGGCTATGCTACTGGGTTTAATAAAATACTTGCAAATGATAAGTATGTATGTTTTTTAGATTCTCGTATGGCCGGTGGGGGTGACGGAGATTTTGGAATAGAATATCATCGGTTACATACGTTGAATGTATTAACGGGCGAAAAAATTTACAAGAAAGTACTTGGCAAAGAGGTAGAGTATTTTGAACAAAAAGGTGGGTTATTGTTTTATGGGGGTAATTCAAATTCATACCTTTTAAATATTGAAAATGGTGAAACGATCAAACATTTCAGTAAGAAAACACTACCTATACTTTATTCAGAGCTTCAGTCGGGTATTGATGCATTTCAATATGACCAAAAGGATAGCTATATTCGGATAACAGCCAAAAACGGCAAAGTCTATTACATTACACCTTATGATGGTAAAATTACGAGTCAGTTACCTGCTATTGCTGTTGATTATAAGGAAACATATGATACAGCCCAAGACTCTGCTTATATTAGCTTAGTAGCCAAAAAAAGCTCAGATAAAATATTTGTTTTGGCAGACAGGAATGGAAAAGTGCTAAATGATTCTTTAGAATTTTTGGAAGGGGAGATGTTTCACATATTTAAAGATCTTAATCGTTTCGTGGTTTTACATTATACCAATACTGATAAAACGACATTTATTTTAACATGTATGTCTACGGACTTAAAAAAGGTCTGGGAAATTCGTCAAACAGATTTAGATTCAAAGCATTACTGGTTTAAAAACCAGGCAACATTAGATGTATCAATTGCTTATCTGCATCAACTTATTTTTAATATAGGCGGCTTTGCTTTTGCTATTAATGGAGAGAATGGAAAAATAATTTGGAAAGAGCATCTCTAAATAAAACATTTCAAGTATCTATTAAACTAATTGCCAATTATGATTAACTGCATTTTGAGGAATAGTAGAAAACTCCGTTTTGGGCAGAATATCTAAATAAGGATAAGTAACCTTAGATAGATAAAGCCCTTGTGGGTGTGCAGGTATACTGATCTTGGGTATTTGTTGGGTTACGAGATAATTTTCAAATTCATCAACGCTTAATTTACCGGTACCTATTTTAAGTAATCTTCCTACTATTATTCTAATCATATTCCCTAAAAAACGATTAGAAGATATTTGAAATCTTAGCTTATCATCCTTTTGATTGGCATATAGTATAGCAGATGTTACGTTGCAGATAGTATGTTCATACTTATCGGGCATTTTACAAAATGCTTTATAGTCGTTATACTTAGGAAGCAAGGCAACGGCTTCTTTCATTTTAAGAAGATTGAGATCTTTTTCCAGGTATAAAGAACTCAATCCGTTTAAAAATGGATCTTTATAGGTGTGAATAAAATAGTCATATGTACGTTGGATGGCGTCAAACCTGGCATGAGGCAGGCCCTCCATAGGGATAATATCAAAAATGGCAATATCCGGAGGAAGGATTTTGTTCAGGCGAAATAATAAATCGAATTCCCATTTCTTTTCTACATCCATGTGAAAAAAGAACTGACTTGCATGTACCTGTGCATCAGTTCTTCCACATCCTACAATAATGGTTGGTATTTTTAGTATTTTACTGATACCTGTTTCTAATACTTCCTGTACATTTAAACCATCCGGATGTTTTTGCCAGCCCCTGTATTGGCCACCGTGATAAGCTATATGTATGAAATATCTCAATGATTGTATGTTATTAAGGTTGGTACTATAAGATTTATGTCTTCTGTAATCACTAAATCTAAACATAAATTTAAACACTATAACATAGCTTAATACTACAAATCCTCGTGTTGCATTCAAAGTATGTCACACTTTTTTAGTTTATTAAATATCTTGGCACAATTATTTCTTTAAGGCATATAATGTTGCACTAATTCTTAGTGGTAATATCTAAACTTAACTCAATGAAAAAATTATTAACATTAATTGCAATTGCTTCAATTATTGCAGCATGCAACGGTAAGGCAAATACAAATGCACAGGCAGCTCTAAATTCTAAAAATTATAAAGATAGTTTAAGACTAGATAGTTTTAAAAGATCAGAAGCGGTAAATAAAGAAATAGATAAACGTGCGGCAGAAGCTAAGGTAACAGCCAATACAACTCAGGTAGTTCATCACTCTGGTACAAGTGTGCAAAATTCAGCTTCTGTAAATACAACAACAAAAAAGAAGGGATGGAGTTCTGCAGCTAAAGGTGCCGTAATTGGTGGAGTAGTAGGTGCAGGTGCAGGTATTCTAATAGATAAAAAAGATGCAAGAGGCGCAATAATAGGTGGTGTAGCAGGTGCAGGTGCAGGTTATGCTATTGGTAGAGCCAATGATAGAAAAACAGGAAGAGTGCAGCCCAAAAATTAATTAAAGGTTATACTCTAATTTTAAACTTAGTTTAGTGGTGGCAGTAAACTCCTTGTGTATGATCATACGCAAGGAGTTGTTGTTTTAAAATGGCTTACGAAGATTATTTCTGCATGTCACGTAGTTGCTTAATCTTATTATGGGACAACTTAAGCTGATCTTTCTGTTTAAGAATTATTTCTTTAATAAATTCTGGAAGGTTTTTTTCCTCTAAAGCTTCTTTATATGCCTTTTGAGCAGCATCTTCTCCAAATTCACAATTACTCAATACTGTTTTACGATCATGACCTGTAAATAAAGCTTTTATATCCATCCAGGTACGGTAAATTTTCCCCAAATTAGTGGTACTATCCGTGTCCACATCCTTTTTAAAAACTTCTACTTCTTGAGCAAGTGCTAATTTATATTGATGGCTTTCGCCAATCATATTTGCAAACAAAGTTTTTAAATCTGCATCTTTATCTTCAAGTTCTTTAATAGCCTTATTATAACCTTCAATTCGATCATTATTTATTTGAATCAGGTCATTTAAAATTTCGGCAGTTTTATTTTGTGTTTCCATAGCATAATTGATATGCTACTATAACAATGATAACAGAAACTATGTTTTAAAGTATATAATTAAAACTAATGGTTGAGTATTAGATTTTAATATGAATGCATAAATGCGGTGAGAACACCGCACAAGGCTTTATTTACCGTTAAATTTTCATCTTTAACAGGCCTTTAAGAGTTCGAATTAAAACTCTGCATTTTTAGGAGTTCGGGGGAAAGGAATTACATCTCTTATATTGGTCATCCCGGTAACAAACAATACCAAACGCTCAAAACCTAAACCAAAACCTGCATGAGGTGCAGAACCAAAACGACGTGTATCTAAATACCATGACATTTCTTCTTTTGGGATATGCATTTCATCCATGCGTTGTTCTAATATGTCTAAACGTTCTTCCCGTTGAGATCCACCTACAATTTCGCCAATGCCCGGGAATAAAATATCCATAGCCCGAACTGTTTTCCGGCCTTGTTCATCTAATTCATTTGAACGCATATAGAAGGATTTAATATCCGCAGGATAATTGGTTAGAATAACCGGTTTCTTAAAATGCTTTTCAACTAAATAACGTTCATGTTCTGATTGCAGATCAGCTCCCCATTCGTCAATTAAATATTTGAATTGTTTCTTTTGGTTAGGTTTAGAACTCTTCAGAATGCTGATTGCTTCGGTATAAGTAAGACGCTCAAAATCATGATCTAAACAGAAATTTAATTTTGAAAGCAGATCCAATCCAGAGCGTTCTGTTTGAGGTTTATTTTTTTCCTCTTCTAATAAACGTTCTTTTAAGAAATTCAATTCATCAGCACAATGATCTAAAGCATAGCGGATCACATATTTCAGTAATTCTTCTGCCAGATCCATGTTATCATTCAACTCATAAAAAGCCATTTCCGGTTCTATCATCCAAAACTCTGCTAAATGACGAGTGGTATTTGAGTTTTCTGCCCGGAAAGTGGGGCCAAAAGTATAGACATCTCCAAAAGCCATCGCTGCCAATTCTCCTTCTAACTGACCAGAAACGGTTAGATTGGTGGCTTTCCCAAAAAAATCTTCTTTATAATTTACAGTTCCATCTTCATTACGAGGAACATGATCCGGATCAAACGTAGAAACACGGAACATTTCGCCTGCACCTTCAGCATCCGAAGCAGTAATGATAGGAGTGTGTATATATACAAATCCTTTATCATTAAAAAACTGGTGAACCGCAAATGCCAATGCATGCCGAACCTTAAAAACGGCATTAAATGTATTGGTACGGAAGCGCAAATGAGCTATCTCACGTAAAAATTCTAAGCTGTGTTTTTTAGGTTGTAAAGGGAATTTCTCTGCATCGCTATCGCCTATAATCTCTAAACTGCTTACTTTAATTTCAACCTTTTGACCTTTACCTAATGACTCTATTAAATTTCCGGTAACAGCAACAGAAGCTCCGGTTGTAAGGCGTTTCAGCAAAGTTTCATCGGTATTATTAAAATCAACAACGGCTTGTATATTGTTTATGGAAGAACCATCATTTATAGCAATAAACTGATTATTACGGAAGGTTCTAACCCATCCCATAACTGTTACCTGCTTGTTATATTCCGTTGTGTTTAATAAATCTTTAATCCGTGTGCGCTTAGCCATATTTTATTAATAAGCTGCAAAAATACAAATCGTTCTGTTATTTGGAATAGAATGTTTCATGATGTTCTTTTTCCTTTATTTTTTTATGGATATAGTCTATAACTTAATTAAACTTATACCGTATAATTTGTCATTATAAACCTTATTTCATTTTTAAATATGCTTGGCGAACAAATTGCAAAGGAAGATATCCTAAAATATAGGATAGTTAAAGCTCCGGAAGATCATACCGTTGAACTGTACAAAAAATTAGAAAATGCTTTGCGCCTGGGAAACGGGTTTAAGGGGAAAGTTAATATCATATTTCAAACACAAGAAGGCACCAAACGTGTAGAAACTACGGTATGGGCTTTAACAGAACTCTCATTACAGTTAAAAAGTGGTATTATGATCCCACTTAAGAGCTTAATTGATATTGAATATTAAATCAAAAACCTATTCCTTTTTAAATAGTATCACATTATTAGTAAATGCATAAGGCATAGGTGAATTTGCGGAAGTAAAATTTCGATTTTCTAATTTCAGAGTTTTAGCATCTATTAACTGAAGAATAAAGGATACAGGGAAACCACCGCCATTTTTATACTCGTAATCATAACAATATATATTACCATCTACTTTTACATCCGCAAAATCACGATTAAGAAGGCCCGTGGCTTTGGGCTTAAAATAATAAGTATTAGGCGATACCCCTGGAACGGTTAAACCGATTGAAAAAACAGCCCGGCCATCAATATTATCATGCACAAGTGCTATATTCGCAGATTCCGGGTATTTTGGTGCATGTTCTGCATTTGGATAGGCCTGTTTATCTACCCTTAACCAAACTCCCTGTGCAGTATTATCTAAATTCTGATTGGCACTTCCACAGACAGGTGTAATGGTAGGTTTTATAGTCCCATCATAATTACTGATGCGATTTACCAATTCGGTTCTTGTAGGTTCGCTAAAATAATCTAAGGGACAAACTGGTTTATTATTTATATACAGACCAAAATCTAATGCACTTTGCCCCAATACTTTGCCACAATATCCAATAATATCCCCGGCTTTCACTTTTATATTAGTTTCTATGGTACATTTTTCTTCCATTTCTGTTCCACCCAAGCTATATTCCTGGCATTGGCCTTTTGAAAAATCTACTCCGGCTAACATAACATCTGTTAAACGGGATACATGTCCAAATTCTATATAACTTTCATAAGCCCCCAACTTTATAGAGTAATCCTCATTTTCAAATTGTGTACCAATGGCATGTTTATTTCGGGCTAAACTAATGATGGTCAGATTGCCGGGTGCATAAAGGGGGGCTTCAATTTTAGGATCTGTTAGATAAAGGTACATATGATCCGTAGGGTAAACATGGGAGGAAGGATTGAGACTACCTAGCGGTACAAGGCTTTTAAAATCTGCCTCATTTAATACTAGAGTAGTTAAATCTCCAGCCTTTACTGGTTGTTGAAGGATTAATAACGACTTATTTTTATGACAGGAGTAGAGAAATAGTAATAAAAAAAGAGATAATATAAGATATTTAGTTTTCATAATTTTATAACTAAGATCATAGATGGTGAGGATTATTAAATGCGGTTTATATAAAACAGCTATAAGTAATAATCGCATTACTTAACAAAAGTAACCGTAATTAAATACAGTTTTGTTAATTCTATGTAACAATGTCGATAGATGAAAACTATGCGCAGATAACGAATAGAACCCACTCATTGTTTCAGGTTTACGTTGAATTACTTAATGAATTTTACTTGGTTTGTGAACTAAACTAAGCCACTTCCCGTAGATCAACAGCTACAACCTTTGAAACTCCCTGTTCTGCCATGGTTACACCATAAATGATATCGGTACTGGCAATAGTTCGTTTATTGTGAGATACTACAATGAACTGTGATTTATCTGAAAACTTACGAATGATGTTATTGAACTTATCAATATTGGTATCATCCAGTGGAGCATCAACTTCATCGAAAATGCAAAATGGAGCAGGTTTTAGGAGATAAAGGGAGAATAATAGAGCAGTTGCAGTCAATGTTTTTTCACCACCGGATAGTTGATTAATAGAAAGAGGACGCTTACCTTTTGGCCTAGCTAAAATTTCAATATCAGACTCTAGTGGATGAGTTGGATCAGTTAATACTAAATCACAACTGTCTTCTTCATTAAATAAAGAGCGAAATACATGTATAAAATGCTCCCGAACTTTGGTGAATGCGCCCAGGAATTTTTCACGGGCAGTATCATCAATTTCTTTAATAGTTTGCAATAATGAAGCTTTGGCATCTACCAGATCTTTCTTCTGAGCCTGAATAAAAGAATACCGCTCGTTCATTTCCCGGTAAGCTTCCATAGCCATGGGATTAATTGCCCCAAAATCATCCAACTGTTGCTTCAGGCGTTCTGCTTTTCCTCGCAGATCAATTTCGGTTCCCGAGTTATTTCCAACGGTCTTTTCTTCATCCACCAGATCCGTAATATCCACAGAAAATTCCACAGAAAGTCGTTCTTTTAAGGCATTAAGCTCTAACTTAAGGTTATTTTTTTGATCTTTCAGTTCATTCGAAATTAAATCAGATTGCTCTTTATTTCTTCGAAAAATGGAGATGTTATTTTCTTTTTCAGTGATTAATCCGCGGGAAGCATAATAATCCTGCTCCACTTCCTGGACACCTTTTTCGAGCTCCTCTTTTTGAGCATACATCTTAATCAGTTCTTCATCAGAATGATCTGCATGTTGTAACGTCTCCTTTACAGCAGAATGAACAATTTCTAACTCAGAAGTGTTAACTGTAATTCTATTCTCCAGATTTTTCTGCTGACTTTCGCGATATTCCAGATCTTTCTCAATACCAGCCAGTTTATTTTGCTGCTGATGAAAACGGATATTTTCCTGGTTATATATAGTAGATTTAGAATTTACCATATCTGCTAAATCATTATAATTCTGCTGATACTTTAAAAGTTCTTCACTCTTTACTTGCTTTTGAGTTTTAAATTCCTCCAATTTAGGTTCAGCAAGCAATAGTTCATTGCTGATGCTTGCAATCTTTTGCTCAATATCCTGTTTACGGTTTTGGCTGTTCTCAATAAAAGCAACATATTGTTCCTGCTTGGTTTTAACGGAGATTAGCTCATTATTTAAACGATTTACATCCTGTTGTTCCTGTTGTATATCCTGTTTTTTAGAAGATGATTTTAACGCAGTTATCTTCTGGACTTCCTGCTCAACAGAGTTTTTAAGCTTTGAAATACTTGTTTCTAAGATTTTAATTTCCTTAGCCAGATTTTCCAAATTCTTAGCCCGGCCAATACGTTTTCCTTCAAATAATCCAACAGATCCGCCAGACATGCCAGTTCTGCTTTTTGAAAATCGTCCTGTCCGGCTTAATATGACCAGAGATTCATCAGGCAAAGGTTTTTCCATTTCTTCTTCCTCGCCAGATTGGAGCAGATATACATTGCGCAATAATAATTCGCAAAGCGGACGATATTTCGCATCTACATCAATAATATCTAAGGCTCTTATCCATGCAAAAGATTTAACAGGTTCTTCTTTAGAAGAATTAGCAGGCTTTATGGCATCCAATACAAAGAAATTAGCTCGTCCTTTTGATGAATCGCTTAATAAACGGATTGCCTGTATAGCCTCATGCTGTGTTTCTACCACATAATGGTTCATAACAGGTTCCAGATAGTTTTCTATTGCAATGCGATAATCTTCTTTACAAAACAAAACATCCGAAAATAGGGGAGCCTGCTTTGTCCAGCCTGCATTCTTCTTTAAGAAACGGATAGATTCCGGGAAACCCTCTAAATTATCAACCAATGATTTGGTTAGGTTATATTCATTCTGTTTGGAATCCAGTTTTCGGTTCTCTGCATTAAATTGATCTTTTTGTTGAGTAATTGATTCCTCTGTCCGGATAATTTCGGTTTGAAGTTCTTCTTCTGATTTTTTAGAAAGATCAAATTCCTTTTGTTTTGTTTCTAACCTATTTTGCAGATCTATAATAACAATATTAAATTCATTTAATTCTGTTTCTTTGGATTGTGCATCTGCCACATTACGATTGCTTTCCTGGTAAAGAGCATCTTTCTGAATGTTTAGGATGGCAATATCCTTTTCAAGCTTATAAAGCTGGTTTTGTAATTCGTTAGTTTCACGATTAAAAGAATCCAGTTCGGTTTTTGAATGTTGTTGTTTTATACGCAGATCTTCCAGTTCTTTCTGCTGAAATTCCACTGCTGATTTTACAGTTTCAAGGGTTTTGCTTTCCTCCCAATGCTCTTCATTCAAGCGTTTTTGATTATAAAACACATGGTTTAACTGGTTTTTATCTTTTTCCAATTCTTCGCTTAAGCGGCTCTTTTTATCTTCCTGAAAACGCAGTTGTTCATTCTTTAATTTTTTGTCGCTTTCATAAGCCCGTATTTTTGCTATAAATTCATTTGCCGCTTTTTGTTGTGCAGAAAGATTTTTTTCCTTAGTAAGATTATCAAGTTTTTGCTGTTGCAGATCAGCTTCAAGCAGATCAATTTGAGTGGCTATTCCTGTTTTATCTACAGATTGCTGCTGTTCCTGTTCTTCCAGTTTGTTTAAAGAATTACGAAAACCTATGATGCGAAAAGATGCCAGCGCAATGCTTAACGTTTTATATTGTTCTTTGAGACGGTAGTATCGTTCTGCTTTTTTTGCCTGATTTTCTAATGTCTTCAGATTTTTATCAATCTCAAACAATAGATCTTCCACACGGCTTAAGTCCGCTTTGGTATCTTTTAGTTTAGTAAAAGTTTGTTTTTTGCGAAGCTTATATTTGGATATGCCCGAGGCTTCTTCAAATAAAGCTCTACGAGAATTTTCTTTATTGGCGATGATTTCATCAACCATTTTTAGTTCGATGATAGAGTAGGAGTCTGAACCAACTCCCGTATCTAAAAATAGATCTGTAATATCTTTTAAACGGCATTGAACATCATTTAATCGATATTCACTTTCTCCGCTACGATATAGTTTCCGCGTAAGCGTAACGTGAGAAAACTCGGTAGGAAGTATGTTTTTTGTATTGTCGAATGTGAGAGAAACCTCTGCCAAATTAGAAGGTTTGCGTGTTTTGGTACCGTTGAAAATGATGTTTTCCATTTTCTCCGACCGGAGCATCCGTGTGCTTTGTTCACCCAAAACCCAGCGGATAGCATCAACTACATTCGATTTACCACAACCATTAGGTCCAACAATAGCAGTTATCCCCTCATTAAAATTAATGGTAATCTTATCACCAAAACTTTTAAAACCTTTTATTTCCAGTTGGGTAAGCTGCATTTTTTATGTATTCAGATATCCTTTTAGAATACTATCAACAAATCAGATTAAGATTTCTATTTCTTTTTCCCCAGAGGTTTAACAGGAGCTATTTCTTTGGCTTTAGATGTTTGTTGATTTCTCATATAGTCATCCATGCGTTTTTGAAAACCCGATTTCTTCTTGCCTTCAGCTACCGGTTTTTTCTTATTCTCCTGGATTTTTGTATGGATTTTTTCATCATTTACAAACAGACGAATCAAATATTGCTGTGCGAAAGTAAGCATATTAGCAAGGAAATAATAGTAGTTTAATCCCGCCGGATAACTGTTTAACACTCCAAAGAAAATAATAGGAGTGATGTATCCAATGTATTTCATCTGGCCGGTTGCCCCGGAAACCTGGTTGTTAAAATAAGTATAGATCAATGTAGAAATAGTCATCAGAATACACATTAAACTGATATGGTTTCCTAAGAAAGGTAAGGCAAATCCAAATTTAAAAAATGCATCATAGGTTGACAGATCACTCATCCATAGAAAACTTTGCTGCCGCAACTCAAATAAATTGGGGAAGAAAAAGAAAAATGCCATGATGATTGGCAATTGCAGGATCATGGGCAAACAACCGCCTAATGGATTTACTCCGGCTTTTTTGTAAAGTTTTAAATATTCCTGTTGCAAAAGGGTAGGGTTATCATCGCCAACTTTTCCTTTAATCTCATCCATCTCCGGCTTCAGCACACGCATTTTAGCCATTGAAAGGTATGATTTATAGGTAAGCGGGAACAAAACTACTTTTAACAGGATAGTTAAGGCCAGGATAATTAAACCATAATTCCAGTTAAATGTGGAAAACCAATTGAAAATTGGAATAACTGCATAACGATTGATGTATTTAAGCGGCCAGTAACCCAGGTCTATTTGTTTTTCAATATCGTAACCCTGGGCTTTTAATGTGCTGAATTTATTTGGACCGAAGTAAAACTCCATCGGAAAGGCAGTCATATCTTCTCTCTCGAAAGGTAGCTGCATATTAGCTGCAAAACCTTTAACAATACCACTATCCAGACTTGTTGTTACGGCTAAATTTCCTTTCTGAAATCCCTTTTCTGCAATTAATACATTAGAGAAAAAGTGTTGTTTAAAAGAGAACCATTGTATTTTCCCATCAGTAAGCTCTTTCTTATCATCTTTACTTACACTTAAATGGTCTACAGCATTATCTGCATGCTTGTAATAAGCTGTAGAATAACGTTGCTCACTTTTAATATCCTTCTCTTTTTGTTTTAAAACGGTTTCCCAATTTAAAACCAAAGCTTGCGGGGCAGGATCAACCACATCTTTCATACCATGAGTGGCGATGGAAAAATGAAGTTTGTAGCTGTTTTCAGGTAAGTTATAGTAGTAAGAAATATAGCGGTCTTTATCATAGTTTAACCTTAATGCGATCTCCTGAGCTGACCCTGATAATTTAATATCCGGATCACCGGTAAAATAGAGATCATTAGTATTGATGTTTTTACCATCAACCTTAAATATCAGTCCGAACTTATTAGCTTCTCCTTCAAACATGATCAATGGTTTTTGATCATACGTTTTAAAGTTCTTCAGTTCAACTGAAATTATTCGGCCGCCTTTAGGGCTAATTTTTACTTTTAAAAGATTATTTTCTAAAACTATTGGCTCGGTTATTCCTGCATGTGCTGCGCCGAAAGGCCCGGCTAATACCGCAGAATCTACAATTGGTGCAGATGTACTTTTAGTAGTATCAATTGCTAATGATTTTCCTAGTTGATGATTTTTAACCCGGGCAATTGAGTCTTGAACTTGTTTTTCTCTTTTTATTTCCTGCTCAGAGGGTTTCATTAAGAAAGTAGAACCTACTAATATGATTAAAATCAAAAAGAGGCCTGTAAATGTATTTTTATCCATTGTGTTTTAAATCTTCTGTTACTTGTTGCTGCTATTTTCTTTTTGCATGGCTTAAACAAGCGGCGACAAAGTTAACAAAAAGTGGGTGAGGATTATCAACTGTTGACTTTAATTCCGGATGAAATTGTCCGGCTACAAAAAACGGGTGATTTTTTAGTTCAATGATCTCTACCAGGTTGTTATCCGGATTAATGCCTGATGCAATCATTCCGGCATTTTCATATTGCTCTAAATACTTGTTATTGAACTCATAACGATGGCGATGACGCTCGGTAATATGAGATTTACCATATATAGCAGCAGCTTTACTTCCTTTTCTCAAATCACATGCATAAGCGCCTAAGCGCATTGTCCCGCCCTTATTCTTAATTTTTTTCTGTTCTTCCATCATGGAGATCACCGGATTTTTGGCATTTTCATCCATTTCTGTACTTTGTGCGTCTTTAAGTCCCAACACATTACGACCAAATTCTACAACGGCACATTGCATTCCTAAACAAATTCCAAAAAATGGAATATCATGTTCACGCACATATTGTATCGCTTCAATTTTTCCTTCAATGCCACGGCTCCCAAATCCGGGAGCAACCAGTACACCATCTAATCCTTTAAATTTTTCAGCTACATTCTCTGCCGTAATACTTTCAGAATGAATGCATTTTACACGTACTTTACACTCGTTCTTAGCCCCTGCATGAATAAACGATTCGGTAATTGATTTATATGCATCTGGTAATTCTACATATTTACCAACAAGGCCAATCTGCACTTCTGCGGTAGGATTTTTAAGTCGTCCGAGAAAGTCTTTCCAGCTTTCCAAATCAGGTTCATTTTTTTGCGGAAGCTTTAGTTTGCTCAGTACCGTTTTATCCAGTTGTTCTTTTAGCATCAGCAATGGAACGTCATAAATGGTAGAAGCATCTATAGATTCCACCACAGCATTGATATTTACATTACAGAACAAAGCTATTTTTTTGCGGATTTCTTGTGAGATATGATGCTCTGTACGACAAACTAGAATATCGGGCTGAATGCCGTATTCTAAAAGCATTTTTACAGAGTGTTGAGTGGGTTTGGTTTTTAATTCTCCGGCTGCGGCCAAAAAAGGAACCAGAGTTAAATGTATTACCAATGTATTGCCAGAACCAAGTTCCCAACGCAATTGACGTACTGCTTCAATAAATGGTAATGATTCAATATCACCCACGGTGCCGCCTAATTCGGTAATGACAATATCAAATTCATTCTTTTCGCCCAAAATGCACATGTTACGCTTTATCTCATCGGTAATATGCGGCACAACCTGGACTGTTTTACCCAAATATGCACCTTCACGTTCTTTATTAATTACATTTTGATAAATTCGACCGGTAGTAATATTATTGGCTTGTGATGTTGGAACATTTAGGAAGCGCTCATAATGACCCAAATCTAGATCTGTTTCTGCGCCATCTTCTGTTACATAACATTCGCCATGTTCATAAGGATTTAGCGTTCCAGGATCAATATTGATATACGGATCGAACTTTTGTATGGTAACGCGATAACCCCGAGATTGAAGCAATTTAGCGAGGGATGCGGAAATAATACCTTTTCCTAACGACGAAGTAACGCCGCCCGTAACAAAGATGTATTTGGTCATGATATGTGAAGGATTTTGTTAATATTCTTTTACGATTTTAATGGTTTTAAAACCCATTTTAAAACATAAAAAACATCATTTTGTACGGGATTCAAAAGTAAGATTTTTTTTGATACTAAGGGAACTTGTTAGAAAATAGAGGTGTGTGGATAAAGAGATTGGTTTGATTGCTGTAATGACCAATGCTTGTCAAACACGGATAAACTATTATTGATTTATTATTTTCTACAGTTATTTAATATATAATAGCTAATAAGAGCCTGGATTGGTAGGTTTTCATAATTTCATTTTTTAATTTGACTATTATACCAAATTTCCAGAGTATCAGTGTCTATAGCTAGTTTTTCATCCAGTTTACCAGATATTTTGGGAGAAGGTTTTCCTTCATTCCAACTTTCTGCACTTGTAAAAATTCGTGCTTCATCCCACAAACCTGCTTTTATGAAAAGATCCAGTATTTGCGCTCCGCCTTCGATCATTAGTGATTGAACATCCATTAAATACAATTGATAGGCAATAAATTGTGGTAATAAATTGTTTAAATCTTCTACTTCGAGATATTTGATCTTCCCGTTTAACTCCGTTTTTATCGAATTGAAAACAATCGTATCCTGACTTTGGTCAAACAAGTTTAAATAGGAAGGAAGTGCTAAATTCCTATCCACTACGATCCGTATCGGATTTCTGCCTTCCCATTCACGCACGTTTAATTGCGGATTATCATGCAAAGCAGTATTTTTACCTATTAGAACTGCGTCTTCTTCACTTCGCCATTTATGTACTAATTGTTTTGATGCATTTGAAGTAATCCAGCGTTGTGATCCATTATTGGTAGAGAAAAATCCATCAGTAGTTTGTGCCCATTTTAATATGATATACGGACGCTGTTTATGAACCCATGTAAAAAAACGTTTATTAAACTTTAAACATTCATCATTAAGAACATCTTCAATCACCTCAATACCTGCGTGGCGCAATTTTTCAATTCCTTTGCCATCTACCTTTTCAAAAGGATCACTACAGCCAACTACAACTTTTGGAATATGATAACGAATGATGAGATCGGAGCAGGGAGGCGTTTTACCAAAATGTGCACAAGGTTCCAGGTTTACATATATTGTAGATTTTTTTAGCAATTCTTCTGCATTCACATAATTCTCAAGAACCTTATTAATCGCATTTACCTCTGCATGTACCTCGCCATAAAACTGATGATAACCTTCTCCAATAATCTGATTATTACAAACAATTACTGCTCCAACCATGGGATTAGGACTGACCAATCCTGCACCCAAACGGGCCAACTCAATGCATCGTTGCATATATAATTCATGTGAGGGCATCCGGCAAAAATAGGGATGATTATTACAATTATAACTGTGAGATATATAATTTATAGCTAATCGATATATTTCAAGCCATTTTCTTTACTTTGCTTTTATGACAATTGCTGAAGCAGAAAAAGAAATTATTGAAAAATTAGTAGCTGTTTATGGATTTGATGAGGCAAAAAGCATCGCCTGGTTATCAATAAGTCATGTTTGTAAAGTTAACAGAACACAATATCTCAACTCCAAAAATGAAGTATTACCGTTAATAAATGAGACTTCCATTTTACATATTATTAAAGAACTGACAAGTGGCAAACCTTTGCAATATATTTTGGGAGAAACCGAATTTTATGGCTTAGTATTTAAAGTTAATCCATCAGTACTTATCCCCAGGCCAGAAACCGAAGAATTAGTAGATTGGGTTTTAAAAGAAATTAAGGATAATAAGGTGGGAGAGGGGTCTTTACGGATTTTAGATATTGGAACAGGAAGTGGCTGTATTTCTGTTTCTTTAAAAAAGCATGTGCAAAAAGCAGAAGTATATGCAATTGATATTTCTACTGAAGCCTTGGCGACAGCTAAAACTAATGCTTTAATCAATCAAACTGATGTTGTCTTTGTTAAAGATGATATTTTAAATCCAACTTCCAACTTTCAACCTTTAACCTTTAACATAATTATCAGCAATCCCCCTTATGTAACCTATAGCGAAAAAGAACAAATGCATCAAAATGTGTTAGCATACGAACCTCATACAGCTTTGTTTGTTTCAAATAATGATCCATTATTTTTTTATAATGCCATTGCCGATTATGCATTGGATCATTTAAAACCTGCCGGGATATTATTTTTTGAAATTAATGAAAATTTTGGTTTGCAAACTGTTGAACTTTTGGATAAAAAAAAGTTTAAAAATATAGAACTGAGACAAGATTTAGGGGGTAAAGATCGAATGATTAAATGTGAATTGCCATTATCCGATGATTTTGTATATTAATATAGCTAGGCAGCCAAAATCAAATTATTTATCCTAAATTCATAAAAAAACATATCCCATGTCAACAGAAGTAAAGTGCCCTAATTGTGGCCATGCATTTCCTATAGAGGAAGTGATGGCTGAAGAATATAAGAGCACCCTGCGTAAGCAAATGGTAGATTTTACTAAAAAGAAAGAGGATGAATTTCAAAAAAAAGAGCAGGAATTTATTAATAAAGAAAAGCAACAAACTTTACAATTTGAAGAGCAATTAGTTAAGGAGAAGAGCCTGATGCAAAAGCAGATGGAAGAAAGTTTGCGTAAAAGTATTGCTACAGACTTTGAAAATAAGCTCCAAATACTTGAAAGCTCAAATAAAGAAAGTGAAGAAAAATTAAAGCTTGCCCGCCAAAAAGAACTTGAATTTCTAAAGAAAGAACAGGAATTAAAAACAAAAGAAGAAGAATTAGAAATAGATTTGCAGAAAAGAATACAAGAGGAGAGGACACGTATTACAGAGAACATCCGCAAGCATGAAGCAGAAAAAAATGCGCTTAAAGACACTGAATTTAACTTACGTGTGAAAGAACTTGAAAAGCAACTGGAAGATCAACGTAAGCTGGCCGAAGAAATGAAACGTAAGGCAGAACAGGGATCGATGCAACTGCAAGGGGAGGTGCAGGAACTTATTCTGGAAGAATTACTTAAAAATACTTTTCCTTTTGACGTTATTGATGAGGTTGGTAAAGGTGTGCGAGGTGCAGATTGTATACAAATTATACGAAATAGCTTTGGACAGGAATGTGGTAAAATTATTTATGAAAGCAAGCGCACCAAAGAATTTTCGGCAGATTGGATAGATAAATTAAAGAAAGATATGCGCAGTGTTGGTATTGATGTGGCTGTAATTGTTACTCAATGCTATCCTAAAGGAATGGATTGCTTCGGCGAAAAAGATGGCGTATGGATATGCTCTTTTGAAGAAGTTAAAGCGGTCGCTTATGTATTACGTGACGGAATTATTAAACTTTCCAGTGCTACTAAATTCCAGGGAAACAAAGGAGATAAAATGCATATGCTTTATGATTATTTAACAGGAACAGAATTTTCTGAACAATGGAAGGCTATAAGGGAAGGGTATATGAATATGAAACTCTCTATCCAAAAAGAACGGGATGCGATGGAACGACTGTGGAAATCACGAGAAAAACAATTAGACAAAGTATTGTTAAATGCATCACATATTCGTGGTTCAATTGATGGCATTGCTGGTGCAGATACTATACAACTACGTTTAACTGATGATGAGGACGATGCTTTATTGTTAGAGTAGAATGAAAAAGTATTTTTTACTATGTATATTCTTTCCCTTATTTGCTTATACTCAAATAATAAATGAGCAAAAGGATACTCTTTTTCCTGTACCTGGCCTGGTATATAAATTAGGGCGTGCACAAAATTTTAAATATGGATATATAAATAAAGAGGGCAAAATGATTATTGAGCCTCAATTTCATTATGCCAGTAATTTCAAAAATGGAACAGCTATTGTAGATTTTGCCTTTGTTTCTGATTTCGGTTATCCTCATCAATTACGTCCTCCTAATTCTAACGATATAAAAAATTGGCAAGAGCATATAAAAAAACACGTTATTAATACCAAAGGTGAAATTATAGGAGAAGAACCACGTAGTTTCTCAGAAGGATATGCTGTCTTTTTAAAAGAATATAAGGGGAAAAATAAGTCTCTAAGATATAAACAAGGATATGTAGATAGTTCAGGTAACTTAAAAATACCACCTATATATGATTTCACAAATAATTTTAAAGAAGGATTGGGAAGAGTTGGATATATAGATAAATCAGGCAAAGTAAAATATGGATTTATTAATATTGAAGGGGATACTGTTATTCCTTTTATTTATACAGAAGCCTATGATTTTAACAAGGAAATGGCTTTGGTAAGAAATGAACAGTATAATTATCTATTTATAAATAAAGAAGGTGTTAAGATCATACCAAATCAATTTAATATGGCTTATCCTTATTCGGATGGAGTGGCATGTGTAGCTGATAGTAATAATCTATATGGTTATATCGATAAAAAAGGAGATTGGGTTATTAAACCTCAATATCAAAAGGCTTCTTCCTTTTCTGAAGGTTTTGCAATAATAACAGAACCTAAAAGTGAAACAGATTATAACTCTTTATCCTTTCGTTTTATAGATAAATCAGGAAATAGTAAATTTAACAGGTCATTTAGTACTGCAGAACCATTTTATCATGGACTTGCTCTTGTTTCTTATGAAGTTTCTAATGAGCAGATATATGAATACATTAATACTGAAGGCAAGGCAATTTGGAAAAGAGGCTTTTTTATAAATAAGAATGGAGAACCTGGGATAGATGAATACATCCGATAATTAAATTTTAAAATATCTTATAAAACAAAAAAGCATATCTCTCGACATGCTTTTTTGTTCAATGATATATGTTGATTTAGTAAACAACTTTCACATTAACAGCGTTAAGGCCTTTTTTGCCACGCTCTACTTCGTACTGAACTTTGTCGTTTTCACGAACTTGATCAATTAGACCTGATGAGTGAACAAAGATGTCTTCTTCACCTGATTCTGCGGGTACGATAAACCCGAATCCTTTAGTTTCATTAAAAAACTTTACTGTACCTTCTTTTTGCATTGTATTGATATTAATAATAATTAGTGCAAGGTAGATAAAATACATCAAAACAAAAAAAATATTTTTAATTGTAATGGTAAGCCTGAATTTGACACTAAAATAATTGAAAACTTAATTTACTGGGTTTTGTTTATTGCTTAAACACCAATATTAAATATCATGAAAAAGTTAAAAATTAAAAATTATTCGTTACTGATGGCCGTCTTGTTAGGCAGCTCTTTATATGTGGCCTGCAATAATTCCAGAAGAAATGACAACGTAAAAAATGCCGAAAATGTTAATGAAAAGAAGGAAGATATTAATAAAGAAGTCTCTGAATTTATGGTTAAAGCCGCAAGTGGAGGGATGACAGAGGTAAAGCTAGGCCAGATAGATCAACAGAACGCTCAAAATTCACGTGTTAAAAATTTTGGAACAATGATGATTAAAGATCATGATAAGATTAATCAGGATTTGAAAACATTAGCTGTATCCAAGGGAATCACTTTGCCAACCGCTCTTGGTGAAGATGATCAAAAAAAGGTAGGTGATTTAAGCAAAATTAGAGGAGCAGATTTTGATGAAAAATATATGAATATGATGGTTGATGATCATAAAAATGATATTAATCTGTTTGAAAAAGCCTCAAAATCGCAAGATACCACCGTGAGTATATTCGCATTTAAAATATTGCCTGTTTTAAGAACCCATCTCGATTCTGCTACAGCAATAAATAATATGATTAAAAATCGAAAGAATGCAATTAATAAAGGTAGGTAAATATTAAAGTACTGGTATTAAAGTACTGATTTTTTTATAGAATGTCCAGCATTTAGAATGATTAAGTGTGAAACATCGGAATTTATATAAATGCTGCTACATAATGTAATTATATTGTTGCATCAAAAATGATGGTAAAATATTGCATCGCTTTTATTTAATGACGTATGTTTCGCTACTTAAAGTTATCCTTGTTAGCTTTCTCTAATGATTAAGCATAATTATGTAATATTCTAACTGTCTTATAATTAATAGTATGTGTTATTAAAGTGACAACACTTTCCTTTTAATTAAGGTGAATTTAATTTTTAATTAACGACAGATCGGCGGATTTTGCCGATTGAAAATACATCACGATCGGAGTGAAGCGTAAACCGATTGGATTTATCATGCGAGATAATCGGGTTTAGCTCGCTCAACTTTTCGACGAGATCAGGAAGGGCTGTAAAGTTTTCGATTTTCAAACAGAAACGGGCTTGTTCCTGAATAGACAACCTGTTAAAGGTTGTAGCTTTTAGTTTTGACATACTTGACGGTGTTAATCAATTAATTTGTGAGAATTGAAATAAATATAAAAACATTATTTCGAATAACAACAAAAATGTTACAAATATTTTTAAAAAAGCCAGAAGAGGTCAAAAAAGGGGACAGAAGTTGCACGCAGCGCATGTATTCATGTTTGTAACAGCGAAGATTGCTACGCTCATAAGCACGTAAAGGGTATATAAACGACCCGAAGGGGGTCGCCCTTGACATGCTTATTCACTTCCGCAGTTGGTGGCTTAACAAAAATGAGTACGAAATCCTAACCTTTTACGGTTTTGACTAACAAGACCATAGAAATAATAGCCTTAGTTATGGTATCAATTATTTGATAAGCCTTTAAACCACCTACTTTTGCATGCTTAGAGGACTCGAAAGCTTTTACACTTTTATGCGTAGTGGTATCAGTTGTACCGTCTTCAAAAATTCTTTTTATATCGATCATATTAACTTTGTTGAAATTCTAAATAAACTATAATAATTGGGCATTTTCCATTTGTATTATTCGTATTAGAAATAAGAGTCTGCATACCCTTAATCGTACGATTGCCAGGTGAATTAATTTGCATGACATCAAATAAATAAGGAGACTGTGTAAACTTACTAACGGCTAGTTCATACGGCTTTAAATTTAAAACAGTAATAGTATCCTGAACAGATTGAGCAATCTCGGGCATAATCAAATCAACAATCAAATGATCTTTTTGAATATCGATAAGCAAATCATCAGAGACACTAGTATTATCTATTTCATAATATAAATGCTTTAACCTTGCATAACTTTTTTGTTCTTCCATAGTTAAGATTTTTGATAATAATTAGTTAAAGGTTGAACAGAAACACCAGAAACAACAGACAAAGCAGTATCTTGTTCAAGGGTAGCAGTAAATAGATTAGCATAATTACCAACAGAGAGAAAGCGAACAAGAACATCATAATCCTGAGAGAAAGCAGGGAGACCCTGGATAACACAGTTGTTAGATGGCGAAATAAACCTCGGATCAACGCCAATATAACCATTAGCGCCAAAACCCTTTAATTGCAACAAATCATAATTATATTTCATAGAAACGCCCAAAGCAGAAGGATTAGGAGCTGATGTACAAACAATATCCTTAAACAAGGAAGGAGAAACGAGAGACGAACCCAAAATATCACCTGTGACGGTATCCCGATAAAGCAGACTAATAGCGGCAAGTGAAGTATTGAGATCCCCCCAGAAATTATGAGTAAAAGAAATCGACGTATCACCGATAGAAACCATCGACGAGACAGCGATAACAGGAGTAAGAAAGACATTAGCTGGATTTGACAGCAAACCATCATTAATAATGAGACCCATAATATATTAATTAAATTATAAAGTATTTCGTTAAATTATTATCCCATTCAGAAGAACCGGCAAAGCCAGTTAAAGCAGAACGAACATCACTAGATAAAGACCTTTTATCTGTAAAAACATCTCTGTAAACTTCTACTACATAACGGCGATAGGCAACAGGAAAACCCGGGTCAAGTATCTTTTTTAAATTAGCAGGAAGCGGAGAGAAAGCAAAATAAAAGTTAAAATCAAACCAACCAGTAGCAGCACCTTTTGTCTTTTTTAATAAACTTGCCAAGCTTTCAGCATCCGAACGAGCCTGTGAGATCGTATAGACTGTAACTACTTTTGCGCCAGAGACAAAATGACCGTCAGCAGTAACAGAATTATTAGAAGTATACTTTGCAGAAATCTTCGCTACAGGATCAGAAATTTGAGCCTGATAATCCGAACCCCTTAAAAAATCGGGTATCCTCTTTAAAACAATAAGTGCAACAACCGCAAAAACGGATACAGGTATCCAAGGGAAAGTTTCGAAATTAAAAGACTTATTATTTGTTGCCATTATTGAATATACTTATCAGAAAACCAAGACCACATGCGAATAATAATAATATCGCTATTTTTTTTTTTCTAACACCGCCTGGGTGTCGTACTGTTTTAAATTATATGTTTTTAAAATACCAAGAAGCAAATTCTCATAATTAGGATCAGTCGCGTAACCGCTTTTCTTAATTGCCCTTATTTGCGCCTCTGGAGTTGAAGCAGCAAAAACACCCGCAACAGAATAACGGGGATTTTCAATTAAAAACTGACATCGATCCTTAAAACCATCATACAAAGTAGAATAAGCACGGAAGGGAGCCATAACGGATTTTTTAATTCCGTTGATATACTCGTAAGTTTTCATCATGATCGTATTACCAGTCCATGCAGCAGAAGCCTTAATGCCAAAATGATTATTATAATCCTTAGCTAAAACCGAAACGCCATTGTTTCCCTCTAAACAAGCCTGAGCAATCAGTACAGAAGGAAACAAATTTGTTCCAGAACAGGCATGGATTGCGTCAGCAGCAATACTCAATATAAAATTTTTACGCGTTAAGTCCATTTTTTAATCTTTTTCTTTTAGAACGACTATCCAAATATTTTAAACCAAGCTGAACAATGATTGTAGTTAAAGAACTAATCAAAAGGTTTTGCGTAGAAACAGAAACACCGATATGCGAAGCATCTGAAACAACAGGACTGGCAGCAACTTGACTAATTACCACATTAGTAGCAAAAACAGAAACCAAAAACGTTCTTAAATGATCTATCATAATTACGACTTAGGTTTATCTGGTTCAATCAAACCACGTTCAACACCTGTATCGTGAAACCACTTGATAGTATCTGCAATCAAATTAACATACTGGGTAACATGAACTATCCTTTTAACGTTACTAAATATTTTAAACATGATAATAAGGTTTATAAAAAAGCCACATCCGTAAAGGTTATATCACGGGTTTACGTGGCTTTTCTAACATGAAAAAACAACTATTTATTTGTTATATGTTCCGCAATAACCACCGTTCGGAGCCTTAGGATTGATAACCAAGCCCAAATCCTTAATGATTACACGGCCAGAATGAAAATCCATCATTCCAGAAACGATCTGATTAGCAGACATAGTTTTTTTGATCTTAACCATTACGTTAATCCATTCTATACCACGTGCAGAAGTCACACGTTTAGACTTTTTATATGGCACACATAAAAATGTAACCAATCCATGCCGCTTTGAATAATTCCAGCCAGAAGTATAAACCTGACCGTTTTTATCACTTCCATGCTTTGCACCAGAATGTTTCTTAGCAACTCGTTGTTGCGGGCCATACTGGTCAGCAGAATATCCAGTTTGAGAGCCACCATTTCTAGGTCTAGCCATTAGAATAAAGATTTAACCTTGTCCAACAATTTACCACCGATCGGGGTAAGAAGCAATACCGCACCTATAGCAATAAATACCCAATTCTTTTTTAGGAATTCCATGTTTAATAACGTTTTTTAGTGAATTTTTTAGATTTATTTTTATTTACCAAAGAGTAAATACCAAAAGCTGCAGCAGCCAAACCAAGAACAATCCAAGCAAAATTTGCTTTAATCTTAGTCATCATTGCGGAGCTTATAATACTATTTCCTTGCGGAGTTTCAGAAGCCAAACCGGCCATAGAAGACATGATTTTTTCCGTAACAGTAGGAGGAGCAACAGGAGCATCAGCAGCAAGAGGTACCATATTCGCACCTTGACCCATAACACCACCTGACAATTTTTGAGCACCAACACGCAACAAGTTTCCGAAGAAGGTTCCGCCTGGTTTTTTTGCAAAGAGTTTTTTAAACATTGTATTTTAAATAAACCCCGTTTTTAGGCGGGGAATGTGAGAAGATTTAATCAATAGTGCTCTACAGTTACCAAGAAGAAAACAACATCAGTACCGCCAACGGTAGTGATTTCAAACTTAACAACACCGTCAAGCTTCCAATAAAACATCTCTTGAGCACCAGATAAAATAACTTGATTGATTGAATCACCTTCAATTAAATTATCGGCAGCCTGTGTAATATCATTATGCTCACGGGTAATAGCAGCCAATTCCTCTGGTAAATAAGAAACTTCGCTTCCATTTTCATAAAAGAAACGAACCTTAGCCAAAGAATCATTGTTGCGTATTCCAATCTCGAAAGCATTGGAAGCAACAGAATACTGTTTTTGTTGACTTTCACCACCACTTAAAACAGTAGTATTATAGGCTAAGTAAGATTTTGCAGAAAAAGGGAATTCGATACCGTAAATATCATACGTAGAACCAGAAACCAAACCATTCATATCAATAGAAAGATAGGTTTCATCTTTAAGGTCAAGGGCAAGACCTTCAGAAAGTTCAACAATGTAAGCACATTTGATAACACCACCACCCAGATTAGTTTGTGATAAATAACCATTTCCAAATTGGGATAAAATGGCAACATCCCTAACTTTAACCAAGGTCATAACTTTGCGTTGGTTTCCAGAACCATCCTGTAAAGCAACATTGATAGTTTCATTGACAATACCAGCAGCGCCAGACTTGACAATAAGTAAACTAGAAATTCCCTTTTGGCATTGAAGATCAGAAAAACTTGTTACACCAGTAACACCAGATTTAAGTAGCATTGAGTTCGTATTTATTTATTTGTGAGAAGATACTTTTTTGTAATTGTGTGTAATAACGCAACAAGTATACACTCATCTTATAGCCATTGTCAAGGATTTTTTCGTATTTACCAACCGTAAAGCGTTGTAACGCAAGATAATGCGTCTTAGCGCAAATATTTGCACCTGTCCAGAGACGAGATACCCAAGTAGAACAATTCCAAATATTCGTTTGCATCACCGTAGTATTTTTAGTGATGTACTTGGTTACATATTTGGAAACAGATTTTAAATCATGAACCACCGAAAAGTCAACAGGGGAGGGGACATTACAATTTTTTTTAGGATAATGTACCTTTCTATCACGAACTGAACTATAAGCGCCATATTTGCCATCGTACTTACCAGAAGAGGCATAACGACTCAAACACTCCAACGGAGTAAGAATTTCAGAAATTCCAGTTTTCCAATCAATGAAATTAAATGTATAACCGTTCTCAGACAATATTTTGCACCATATTTTATTAATAATAGGAGGCATGAACTGACTAGACAGAATATGGGAATGTATATTTCCATTAGCCTGTTTTTCCAAAACATACATATACCGCTTAAAACCATAATACTTACGCAGATAGGTAAAAAGCGTGTTTTGCATTTTAGTAAAGTCCTTATCGGTACCAATTTGAGACGAGGTAAGTGTCAGCGTAGTGAACGTAAACTTGATTTTTTGACCCTTTGGTATACAATTTGACCAAGCTATAATCTTATTACGGATTTTAGTTTTTGAATGAGCAGATAACGAATGATCTACATTCTCTTTTTTATCCCTTTTGTCAAAGAAACGGTTCAGCTCAATCGCTGATTTCCATTGCTGACAGAATGGCGTCAAATTGGAAGAATTTGAAAATTGTTCCCTTTCTTTACTTGCTTTATAAGTAAAATCAGTACCTTTATTTTGTCTACGCGATAGAGACGAACCGGTAAAGGATTTGGCAGGACTTATGTAAGTATCTTCTTCTAAATGTTGTAACTCCGTTTCGCTTATCACGAAGCAATTTTGTTTGAGTATCATTTGTTTGACGGTGGGTGATACGAATTGAGTACAATACCCCGTAACTTGTGAGAAGGTTACGGGTTTTTTTATACTCAAATACTTGGTTTACTTGCATATGCAGCGAATTTAGGAGCGGGCTTGTTAAAGAGTTTGAATTGTTAGACATTAGATAAATCCATAAGAAGGGCGTTTTCACGCCCTCTTTTATAGACTTAAAATCATTCATAAACCTTGATATAGGTTAATTTTTTGTCAAGATTTTCAGGAGAATGAATAAACAAAAGGGCATCCGCTTTAGTAGAAAAGCCAAACATATAGCGCAAAAAACGAGGAGCAAGAGAATCAGAAACAACCTCATATACCTCATAAATTTTAGTTTTTTTCATGCTCTCAGTGTTTAAAGAGTAAATAAATAGCGAATAACAAAAACAAAACCTCTAAGAGGCACAGAGAAAAAAAGATCATTTTCATTTCTTATTCGTTTTATGATTAGGAAATCGAACATAAATACATTTAAGAACAGGTATAATACTCTGATATACAGGTATATAACCGCCAGTTAATGGATGTTGAACAGGAACTGAAAACATCTGATAAAGAATAGGTCTTTTCATTTCAATTTTAAAATAGAAAGGTCGTAATCGATAATTAAATCAACCAAAACGGGATTGTCAGAAAAAAAGAAGCTATTCATAGCATAACCGATATTGGCGAACATCTGAGAAATAGGCTGATTACGACCGTGACAAATACAACCGACTAAAGGCCAATAATCAGAAGGAGAACACGAAATATCACAAGACATACAAGGGTAAGGACTAACACGATACATATTAAAAAAGATTTAATTGAGTTGATTTAACAGTTATTTTTTGAGGTTTAGGAACAACAACCAATTCAGGAGTTACGCACCATTTTGTCCAAGTACCATTTTGAGCAATAATAAATTTATACAAAGCTCTATCTGGAAGCTGTACAATCAATATTAGATCAAGAACACTTAAACGGTGTTCAAATACAGCAAGGGGCTTGTAATGCTTTTCAATAGCGATAACAGCGTTAGCTTGCATATGGGTATACTGCGAGTACTCAGCCTCAAAACCAAAATTTCCATTTTGACGCTGATTGCATAAAGCATTGAAAGCCATATTAATTACGTTTCTTTTCATACGGCATATATTGAAGTAAATCAGAGTAATCAGCAAGAGACAATAGACGATTCTTATAGAGATTATAAAGAAGAACCTCAATAGAGCCATTGGCAAAAAAAGACCAGCTAAAACCGATACGAGTATCTATATAGATGTAACAATACCTATTATAAGAAGAAAAAATAAAACCCTTAAAAACGCCAGAACGAACAGCAATTACACTCTTATTAGAAGTCTCAAAAGCCGCGCCCGTCTTTTTTAGTAACCGTTTAAGTTTATGATATAAAGTTTTAGGCTGTTTGGTTTTATCAAAATAGTGAGAATATAATGAACGATACATAATAGTAGTTTTGTCCTATAATTAATATTATGTTAAATAATAAATTAAAACCTCTTCTCTCAGAGTTACGTTGGAACAGAAATTGTATTAACTTTTGACTCTAACGGTTTTTATAATGACATAATGCAAAAGCGAATCTTAATCTGTGATGATGATAGTGATATATTATCAATATGTAAATACATTTTGGAAGAATTTGGTATGAAAGTATTTACTAAAACTAATTGTATCAATATTATTGAGACAGTAAGAGATATTATGCCAGACGTAATATTGATGGATAACTGGATACCAGATACAGGTGGAATTATAGCTACACAAATTCTAAAAAATCATCCTGATTATAAAAAAATCCCTGTAGTCTATTTTTCAGCAAATACCAATATTAAAAATTTAGCCCAAAAAGCGGGAGCAGATTCTTATCTGTCAAAGCCTTTTAATATAGATGATTTAGAAGGAGCTATTAAAAATGCAAGGGTTTATTAATAATAGTGTTTGTTGTAAATATAGACTCATCATAATTTTGAGCTATTTCCACCTACTCATAATGAACTTTAAATTATAATACTACCATGAGATCAATATGGAAAGGTTCTATCGGTTTTGGCCTTGTAAATATTCCTGTTAAATTATATTCTGCAGTACAAAATAGCCACCTGGATCTGGATATGCTAGATGCTAGGGATCATTCAAAAATCAAGTTTCAACGGATTAATGAAAAAACTCATAAAGAAGTACCCTATGAAAAAATAGTTAAAGGTTATTATTTAAAAGATGAATACATAATACTTGAAGATCAGGATTTTGAAGATGCAAGTCCAAAGAAAACAAAGATGATTGAGATTGAAAATTTCGTAAACATGAAAGATATCAATCCAATATACTATGAAACTTCCTATTATTCAGAACCTGAACTTCAGGGAAGAAAAGCCTATGCCCTATTACACCTGGCTTTAGCAAAATCAAAAAAAGCCGGCATTGGCCGTTTTGTATTACGCAATACAGAAAATTTATGCGTTATCCATTCGGTTAATAGTGTAATTGTTATTACTAAAATTAGGTTTTCTGAAGAAATAAGGCCTTTAAATGAAATACTTACACCAGATGATGTAACCATCACTAAAAAAGAATTGGATGTTGGATTGGCACTTATTCAGCAATATACATCTGCTTTTAAAATTGATCAGTTTAAAGATGAATATACCCATGAATTATTGAAGATTATTAAGGCAAAAGCACAAGGTAAACGTCCTGTTATTAAAAAAATGAAACCTCAAAAAGCTCCCAGCGAAGATCTGTACGAACAACTAATGCAAAGCTTAAACGCAACACGTAAAGAAGCCTAACCATACTCGTTTTCTTAAATCTTAGCAGGATTGGAAATTAGATAGAATTATGAGCTTAGAAAAATATATTAAAAAGCGTGATTTTACAAAAACTACAGAGCCTAAGGCTGGCAAAAAAAACAGTGGAAAATTAAAATTTGTAGTTCAACGGCATCATGCATCTCACCTGCATTATGATTTCCGTTTAGAGATGGATGGAGTATTAAAAAGCTGGGCTATTCCAAAAGGACCTTCTTTAAATCCTAAAGATAAAAGACTGGCTATGATGGTTGAAGATCATCCCTATGACTATCGAACTTTTGAAGGCATTATCCCGGAAGGAAATTATGGAGCAGGTGTAGTAACTATTTTTGACGAAGGAACTTATGAACCTATTAAAGGAAAAAATGATGAAAATGAACTTAAGCAGCAGCTTTATAGCGGTAATCTTAAATTTAAACTTCATGGTAAAATTCTTAAAGGTGAGTTTGCATTAATAAAAATTAAAAATTCTGATCAAAATGCATGGCTGCTTATCAAGCATAAAGATGAGTTTGCGGTTAACGGGAAATTTAACAGCGAAGACTTAGTCCCTGAACAGGTAAAAAAGCAAGGGGTTGAGTATAAAAAGAAATTGCCAGATCCTAAAAATAAAGTTTCCTTCACCTCTACCCTTTCAAAAGCTCCCATAAAAAAAACGGAAGAAATACCATATAAGCCAATGCTGGCAAAATTACATGTTCATATTTTTGATGATCGGGATTGGATTTATGAAAAAAAGCTGGATGGATACAGAATAATAGCTTATACAGGAAAAAATGTAAAACTTATTTCGCGTAATGGGATTGATTATAGCGATAAGTATAAAGAAATCCAAAAAGCATTAGAAGCGATTGGTACTGATGCTGTTATTGACGGGGAATTAGTCATTGAAGATACTAAAGGCAAGAGTTCTTTTCAGGACATTCAGAATTATGATCCGAATAACAAAAAGACAATTCTTAAGTATTATGTTTTTGATTTATTGGCATTAAATGGACATGATATCAGGCAAATAGAGCTTATTAAACGTAAAGAGCTTTTAAAAACTATAATTAAACATTTAAATAATCCAATTATAGTTTACAACGATCACGTTGCGGAAAAAGGCACAGATTTATTTAGCCAGGCTAAGCGAAATGGATGGGAAGGTATTATAGCAAAAAATGGGTTCAGTACGTATGAAAGTGGAAAGCGATCTGATAGTTGGCAAAAATTCAAATTGCAGAATAGTCAGGAAGCTATTATTTGTGGTTTTACAAAACCAGCAGGAAGCAGGAAATATATTGGTTCTTTAATTTTGGGGATCTACGATGATGCTAATAAGCTTAAATACATCGGGAATTGCGGCTCGGGCTTTACTGAAAAAAGCTTAAAGGATTTGTATGATAAACTAATAGATTTAAAAACCGACCAAAAGCCTGTTTCCGAAAAAGTAAAAAATGAAAAAACAGCGACCTGGATAAAACCAAAGCTGATTTGTGAAGTTACTTACAGCGAATGGACACAGGATGGTCATTTGAGGCATCCGGTATTTAGAGGAATACGGTTAGATAAAAATCCGGAAGAAATACAAAAAGAGCTTCTTCTTTCTAATTGTAAAGACCTCTTATCAAATGAACAATTGGGAAAAAGTAATATGTCTAATGAAATAGTAGAAAATTTTGGCAATAAAAAAGTTAAACTTACTAATCTGAACAAGCTTTACTGGAAAAAAGAAAGTATTTCTAAAGGAGATCTATTGAATTATTATCGAAATATTGCCGACTATATTTTACCTTATTTAAAGGACAGGCCTTTGTCATTAAATCGATATCCTAATGGGATAGATGAGCCAGGCTTCTTTCAAAAAGATCTGAATACAGAGCAAATACCATCTTGGATAAAAACCATTCCTTTATATTCTGAAAGTAATGATAAATATATAGACTATTTGATATGCAATAATTTACCTACTTTAATGTATATGGTTAATTTAGGTTGTATAGAGATAAATCCTTGGCTTAGTACATATAAGAAACCAGAAAATCCAGATTTTGCAGTAATAGATCTAGATCCTCAAGATATAGATTTTAAGTATGTTATTGAGGCCGCTTTAATTACTAAAGATGTAATGGAACGGATGCAATTAAAGCCATTTATAAAAACATCGGGCTCCCGAGGTTTACATATTTTTGTTCACTTAGGAGCAAAATACGATTATGACCTGGTAAAAATGTTTGCTGAATATGTGGCTAAATTGATACATACAGAATTGCCTCATACTACTAGTTTAGAAAGAAGTCCGGCAAAAAGAAAAAACTTAATTTATCTTGATTTTTTACAAAATCGGCGTGGTCAAACCATTGTTGCACCCTATTCTGTAAGGCCTAAACCTGATGCTACAGTATCAACTCCTTTAAATTGGGATGAAGTTAACGATAGTTTAAATCCTGTTAATTATACCATTTTTAATACACAAGACTGCCTGAAACATAAAGGTGATTTATGGGATGGAATTAGAGATATAAAATCGGATTTAAAAGCGGGTTTAAAAATTTTGAAAGAATCTACAAATCGTTAAAACAAAAAACCTGCATATAGCAGGTTTTTTGTTATTTCAAATGATTGTTTATTATAAATCTTTTAGCTTTTTGGTGATTTCATCCACCTTTGCCTGATTCTTTTTGATGATATAATATGTTTTTAGATTTTCCCAAGCTAATCTTGTTTTTGGGTTTAACTCAGTTGCTTTTTGAAGATAAGGGAATGATTTGTCGAATTGCACATTAGCCTTTTTCATCATCTCATCGTATTCTTTTTGCTTGCTTTGAGGCAATTTATTAGCAGTATTATATAAATCAATCCCTGCATTTAACAATAATCCTCCCATATTAGTATTTGCATCTGCAAAATCAGGATCAATCGCCAAAGCTTTTCTATATGCTTCTTCTGCATTTTTATTATCCCCCGAAGAATTATAAGCAATTCCTAGATAGAAAGCATATAGTTTATTAGTGGGATCTTTTTGTAATTGTGCTGAGATTTTTTCTATCACCTCTTTTTGCTTACCCGTCATTAAGCTTAATTCAATTTCTTGAGTTGCCAATTGAGAATTATTATATTTTTTAGCCCCTTCCGAAGCTATTGCTAAGGCCTTAGTTGTATCTTTCTGCATAGCATAAATTTTTGAAAGATCCAAATAAATTTGAGGATTAGCAGAATAATTAGTCTTTGTTAAAGCCTCATATTGCTGAATAGCAGCTTTATAATTTTTTGCATTAATAGCGCTGAGACCTGCATAATAAGTAAGTGTTGTATCTCCTGGATGGTAATTTAAAGAATTAGCAAATGAGGCATAGGCATCTTCAAATTTACTGGCCTGATATGCTTTAACACCCATATTTAATTCGTATTGAGCCATTAAAGACTTTACACGATCCAAGTTAAGCTTATTAGTTCCGTCTTTATCTAGTTCTTCTGCCTTTTTAGAAGCAGCTAAAGCTTCATTAAATAACGGCTTTGAAGTGGAAGGCACAGTATCTAATAGAGCTAAATCTGAATATATTAAAGCTTTATATGTCCAAGTTGTTGGATCATTTGTGGTTTTCTCATTTACCACAGCTTTATCAATCGAAGTTTTTGCCTGGTTTAAACTTACCATGCCTAGTAAAAAAGAATTCGCATCTTTTAGTGTAACGAATTTTTCGTAATTACTTTTTGCGCTGCTAACTTCTCCCTTTTGGGCAAATGCAACAGATGTACCGGCTGTAATGATAAATGCTAAAATGAAAGATTTAATTTTCATGTTATTCTAAATTTAATTTTGGTTTCCTATATTATTATTTATTGTTTATTCACCCTCAGGTTCTGAATTTTCATTGGAATCGGTTGTTTCTTTTGGTGATGAATCTTCTGACCCATATTCCTCAGCTGTTTCATTTCCATCAACTTCTTCTTCAATCTCATCTTCATGCTCCACTTTAGCAATTGAAGCGATTGAATCATCTCCTTTAAAAGTAATTAAACGAACTCCTTGTGTTGCACGTCCCATTACACGTAAATCACCCACACCAATACGAATTACAATACCAGATTTGTTAATGATCATCAGATCATCGGTATCGGTAACATCTTTAATAGCAACCAATTCTCCTGTTTTTTCGGTCACATTAATAGTCTTCACACCTTTACCACCACGATTAGTAACGCGATAATCATCAATATCAGTACGTTTTCCATAACCTTTTTCTGAAACTACCAATACAGTAATTTCAGGATTATTTATACTGATCATACCGATCACTTCATCTTTCTCGCTGGCTAAAGTAACACCACGAACGCCAGTTGCATTTCTACCCATCGGACGAACTTTAGATTCGTTGAAACGGATAGCACGACCTGAGCGTAATGCCATTACAATTTCACTCTTACCGTCTGTCATGCAAGCTTCAAGTAATTGATCTCCTTCGTTAATGTTAATGGCGTTAATTCCATTAGCACGGGGACGTGAATAAGCCTCAAGTGAGGTTTTCTTGATGGTGCCTTTCTTGGTACACATAATAATAAAGTTGTTTTCCAGATATTCCTGGTCTTTCAAATTAACAACTTTAATATATGCTTTTATGTTTTCCTCTTTCGGGATGTTTATGACGTTTTGTATGGCACGTCCTTTACTTGTTCTTGTTCCTTCTGGGATTTCAAATACACGCAACCAAAAACAACGTCCGGCTTCGGTAAAGAACAGCATGTAATTATGGTTTGATGCGATGAGCATGTGCTCAATGAAATCTTTATCACGAGATTGCGAACCCATAGATCCTTTACCGCCTCGGCCCTGCTTACGGTATTCTGTTAAAGGTGTGCGTTTGATATATCCTTCATGAGAAATGGTAATTACAACTTCTTCATCCACTATAAAATCTTCCATCCGCATATCTTCTGCAGAATGAGTAATGGATGTTCTGCGCTCGTCACCAAACTTGGAAAGGATTTCAAGTAATTCATCTTTAATGATCTGCATCCGCAAACTTTCATCAGAAAGAATAAGTTTTAAATACTCAATGGCTTTCATCAATTCAGCATATTCCTCTTTGATCTTATCACGTTCCAGTCCGGTTAAACGACGTAAGGTCATATCCAAAATGGCTCTTGCCTGAATATCAGACAAGCCAAAGCTTTCCATTAAGCCTGTGCGGGCATCTTCAGGAGTATCTGAAGCACGAATTAACTTAATTACTTCATCTAAATGATCGAGAGCAATCAATAAACCTTCGAGTATATGAGCACGTTTTTCAGCTTCTGCCAGATCAAATTTTGTACGACGAATAACGACCTCATGACGGTGATCCACAAAATGACGAATCAAATCTTTCAGATTCAACATCATAGGGCGACCATTCACTAAAGCAATATTATTAACGCTGAATGATGTTTGTAGAGCGGTATATTTGAAGAGATTGTTTAAAACGATGGATGCATTTGAATCACGCTTAATTTCGTAAACAATACGCATTCCGTCTCTATCTGATTCATCCCTGATCTCAGAAATTCCTTCCAATTTTTTATCATTAACCAAACCGGCAGTTTGCTCAATCATATTGGCTTTGTTAACCTGGTATGGGATTTCGTTTACAATAATACGTTCACGATCATGTCCATAAGTTTCAATCTCTGCTTTGGCACGCATTACAATCCGACCACGACCGGTTTCAAATGCTTCCTGCACACCAGAATAACCATAAATAATACCACCGGTAGGAAAATCCGGTGCTTTTACATACTGCATCAAGCCTGGTATGTCTATTTCATTATTATCTATATAAGCAACTGTCGCATTAATAACCTCGGTCAGATTATGAGGTGGCATATTAGTGGCCATACCTACTGCAATTCCAGAAGCTCCGTTTACCAATAAGTTAGGAATTCGTGTTGGCAATACGGTTGGTTCATGAAGAGTATCATCAAAGTTGAGTTGAAAATCAACTGTTTCTTTGTTAATGTCGGCAAGCATTTCTTCCGCAAATTTCTTTAAACGTGCTTCTGTATAACGCATTGCTGCCGGACTATCGCCATCTACAGAACCAAAGTTTCCTTGTCCGTCAACCATAGGATAGCGTAAACTCCAGGGTTGAGCCATACGAACCATCGCAAAATAAACAGATGAATCGCCATGTGGATGGTATTTACCTAATACATCACCCACAATACGGGCTGATTTTTTATGAGCTTTGGTACTGGTAACACCGAGATCAAGCATACCATACAATACACGGCGGTGAACCGGTTTTAAGCCATCACGTACATCAGGTAAAGCACGAGAAACAATTACCGACATCGAATAATCGATGTAAGCGGCTTTCATTTCTTCTTCTATATTGATTGGAATTATTCGATCGTTAATGGGTACTAAACCATCGTTCTCTATATCTTCAGCCATATTTTGGTTAGGTTCTGATTAATTATTTTATGTACTTGCAATTGCATGTACTAAACAAGATTTAAAATCGCTTTTTAAGCGAATGCGAAGTTAACAAAATAAGTAGTTTTTGATGTTGCTGTGGAAAAGTTTTAGCATTTGAATACATTAAAAATGTAAGATTGTTTTAATAGTTAGAAACTGATTACAACATGTTATTTAATTTTTTTCCAATACTCTTCTACCTTCATTCCGTTAGGAAGCGTTCCGTTAATAGTTAGTTTATCATTATTTATTTTGAACTTATAAGCAATGGTTTTACCCACTAACTGCGAAGGCTGACTGCTATATTCGCTGGTAACTAAAAAACTATCCCCTTTAATTTTATAGCTTCCAGATCCATATTTTTGAGGCCCATTAGAATCTTCAAGCATAAAGGCTTCATATTTATCTTCGGTGTATGTCCTTTGCATTTTAAAATCAGCCGATGCTGCTTGTGACTTACCGTCATAAATTCCTCCATCATACTGCCAAGTCCCTTTAAAAGAATTAGATGAACATGCTGTTTGCATTAGGATTATGATCACTAAAATGCTAATTGTAATATGTTGTTTTTTCATAAGTTTAATATATCCAATCAATTCCTTTTTTTAATAAACTTAATGTTTTTTCTTCTTCGCTATTGGCTTTAGCTTTAAAATCATATATCCAATTGGCTTGCGGAGGCAAACTCATTAATATGGATTCAATGCGTCCGTTTGTTTCCAATCCGAATTTTGTTCCGGCATCGTAAACCAGGTTAAATTCGGCATAACGACTACGACGCTGATACTGCCATTGTTTTTCATCAGCAGTAAATGATTTAGACCTGTTACGATTAATTAATTCGGTATATATCGGTACAAAAGCCCGGCCTATAACTTTTGAAAATTCAAATATCTGTTCCCAACTAATACTTGCCGTCTCAGGAGTTAAACGATCATAAAATATGCCACCTACGCCTCTTGTTTCTTCTCTATGTTTGATGAAAAAATAATCATCTGCCCATGATTTGAATTTTTGATAGAATTCAGAATTAAACTGATCGCATACTTTCTTTAAGTATTGATGAAAAAAACGGGCATCTTCATCAACTACATAATGTGGTGTGAGATCAATACCTCCGCCAAACCAACGCATAGTGTCACTTACTTCAAAATATCGGATATTCATGTGAATAATGGGTATCCAGGGATGATTTGGATGAATAACAATAGAAACACCGGTAGCAAAAAAATCATCTTCAGCAACTTCAAAAGCTTTTTTAATAACTTCGGGAAGTTTACCATATACGGCTGAGAAATTAACTCCTCCTTTTTCAATAACAGAACCGTTTTGAAAAATACGTGTACGGCCTCCGCCTCCACCTTCTCTTTTCCAGATTTCTTCAATAAATTTACCTTTGCCATCTGCTAATTCTAAGCCAAGACATATTTCATCCTGAATTTGCTTATAGCTTTCTGCAATCTGCTCTTTGGTAGTCATGGCCCAAAAATGAGATTTTTCAATGAGATTTGGTAGCAAATTATATTAACAGTCTGGTTCTATATAATCTAAATCTTTACCAAAGGTTTCATCTAACTGAAATAATGCCACATAAGCTATTAAAACAGTAAAAGTACCTACAATCAAACCAGCATTGATAATTCCTAATCCTGGCTTTATCCAGGTAAACAAAAAAGTGACTAATATGAGAGATCCTCTTACAAAGTTTGGTGCTGTAGTAGTTACTGTTGATCTCAGATTTGTTCCGAATTGTTCTGAAGCCATGGTTACAAATACTACCCAATATCCTGTTGCTATACCAAAATAAATGCATAATATGTAAAAGGCAGTTGCGGAAAGTCCCCTAGATAGCAGGAAAAATAAAATACCAGCATATGTAAGCGTTATAAAAATAAAAACAATCTTTTTACGGGTTTTAAGCAACTGACTTAAAGTCCCGGTAATAAAATCGCCCAATGAAATGCCTATGTAGGTAAACATTACTCCCCTTCCTGTGTCAATGGTTTCTGTCATTCCTAAAGCCTTGCCGAAATCTGGCGCTACACCTACCAATATTCCAACTACAAACCATACGGGTACAGCAATCAAAATGCTGGAAAGATATTTTTTGAAACGCTTTTTATTATTAAGAAGCATTATAAAACTTCCTTTTCGGGTATTATCTCTCTTTATTTTGGAAAACATTCCGGATTCAAAAACACCAATACGTAAAAATAACAAAAGCATTCCTAAACCACCACCTACAAAAAAGGCTATGCGCCAATCGAAATGTGCACCTACAAAATAAGCTGCTACTGCTCCCATTAAGCCAATACTAGCTACTACCATGGTACCGTATCCCCTTTTTTCTTTGCTCATAGTTTCGCTGATGAGAGTAATTCCTGCACCAAGTTCTCCCGCTAAGCCAACACCTGCAATAAAACGCAGTGCGGCATAAACATGTATATCCTGTACAAAGCCATTAGCTATATTAGCCAGTGAATACAAAATAATTGAGCCAAATAAAACAGAAAGTCTGCCTTTTTTATCTCCTAAAATGCCCCATACTATTCCACCAATAAGTAAACCCGCCATTTGCCAGTTCATTAAAAATAAGCCGGTATTGGTTATATCCTGTGGTGCAACACCTATGCTTTCTAAACTTCTGTTCTTAATGATCAAAAAAAGCAAGAGATCATAGATATCAACAAAATATCCCAAGGCAGCTACTATGATAAGAAGCGTAATATTTTTAGAATTGGTATTTGTTTGAGGCATACACTTAAATTAAAGGCTTAATCTACAAACAAAATTGAAAAAACAAAGACTTGAGAATCGTGGTCATTTTTTAAAAATACATGAACCCTTTTTTTAACTCATCCTTTTTCTGATATTTAGCAAGCAATGGTAGTATCAGAAAATACGCTCAAATGGGCAATGCGATTTTATCCACCACTTTTTTTTCAACGGATTTGGGTTAAAAAATTTGAAAAAGGTTTTACAGGAGTTAATGTTAAAATTTTCAAAAGCTTTTTGAATACTAATTACAATCACTCCATATTTGGAGGTACCATATTCAGTGCAGCAGACCCATTTTACGCCTTGCTTTTTGATCAACTACTGCAAAGACGTGGACTTAAAACCCGGGTTTGGCTTAAAAGTGCAGAGATAAAATATTTAAAACCAGGAAGAACTACTCTTTTTTTCAGAATTAATTTATCAGAAACAGAAATAAACGAGGCTGAACAGGCACTTCGTACTGTGGGTAAATTTATTAAAGCATTTCCTCTAGAAATTTATAATTTGCAGGGAGAACTTTGTACTACCGTTTCAAATGAGGTTTATATACGAAAGCTTTATTCAGGCGAAGACCACACTGTTGCTTACTAACATATCACTACCATGAACATCAGGAAACTTATATTGGATGGCGAAGGTGTCACATTAGACTTCAAAAAAACCATTACCAGTTGCGAAAAGATAGCTAAAACGATGGTGTCATTTGCAAATAACAAAGGCGGGCGTTTACTGGTGGGAGTTTCTGATGATGGGACTATTAGTGGTGTGAAATCTGAAGATGAAGAAAAATATATGCTTACTAAAGCTGCTCATTTTTATTGCAAACCTGCTTTAGAACCAAAATTCGAAGAAATTTATATAGATAATAAAATAGTACTTGTTGTAGGAATTGATAAAAGTGATACTAAACCCCATTACTCTTTAGGGGATGATAAGAAATGGTGGGTTTATATTAGGGTAAAGGATAAAAGTGTGTTAGCCAGTAAAATTGTAATTGATGTGCTAAAGCGAGAAAATAGTAAAACTGGAGTTCTATTAGAATATTCTTCAAAGGAAGAAGCGCTATTAAAATATCTGGATGATCACGAACAGATTACAGCCAAAGAATATGGTAACATGCTTAAACTATCCCAACGAACAACTCATCGCATTCTTATTAATTTGGTTCTCTCCGGTATTATAAGACTACATACTACCGAAAAAGAAGAGTTTTATACTGCTTCTTAAAATTGCCTCTATTTTCAGATAGGTATTGAACATCTTTAACAAAAATTAGATATTATTAAAAGTTTAGTTCCGTTTAAGCTATCAATTGTACCTTTGCGACCAGTGTAATTTTCCATGAAACAACTCTACCTTAAATACAAACCGCATTATCAAACTAATTTAAAACTTGCTATTCCGGTTGTGATTTCCCAACTGGGATATACGCTTGTACATACAGCAGATAGTGTTATAGTTGGTCATTTTGCAGGTACTATTCCGCTTGCCGCAGTTTCTTTAGTAAATAGTGTTTTTACTGTTGTACTTGTAATAGGTATTGGAATATCTTATGGCCTTACCCCACTTATAGCCCAAGAAAATGGCCGTAAACAATATGACGAATGTGGCAAATTGTTATCAAATAGTCTCTTGATAAATATTATAACCGGCATCATACTTTACCTGTCTGTTTATTATGGCTCGTTGCTCATAATTGATCATTTAAATCAGTCTGCTGAAGTAATAAAACAGGCAAAACCCTATCTCAATTTATTGGGATTTTCAATTATTCCTTTACTGATATTTATGACCTTTAAACAATTTGCAGAAGGTTTAGGGTTTACCAAACAAGCCATGATGATATCCCTCTGGGGAAATTTATTAAATATTTGCTTAGGAATAATATTTGTAAAAGGCTTTTTTGGCATAGCGCCTATGGGTGTACGAGGTGTAGGCTGGAGTACCTTAATTGACAGATCAATAATGGGAGTTGTAATGGCTATTTATGTATTAAGATCGAAGTATTTTCGCTTATACCTCAAATCATTTACGATACAATCTCTAGATATGATTCGCTCAATGCGTATTCTTAAGATTGGCACTCCAGTAGCTTTGCAATACGCATTCGAGGTAAGTGCATTTAGTGCTGCGGCTATTTTAATAGGAACCATTGGTGCTGTTGAACAAGCTGCACATCAGGTGGCTATAAATCTTGCCTCCATGACTTACATGATGGCTAGTGGAATTTCGGCTGCGGCCACCATAAAAGCAGGAAACAGTTTTGGCCGCAAAGATTTTCTTCAATTACGTTTATCGGCTATATCAAGTTACCATATAGTGCTTGCTTTTATGTCTATTACTGCTCTAGTTTTTATGATATTTAATCAATATCTTCCATATATTTATACTTCAGATCATGCTGTTATAATTATTGCAGCTCAATTACTTATCATCGCCGGATTATTTCAATTATTTGATGGAGCTCAGGTTGTTGGCTTGGGAGTTTTAAGAGGTATGGGTGATGTTAATATTCCTACCATTATTACGTTTTTGGCTTATTGGATAGTAGGATTACCTATAGGATATTATTTAGGCATAGTTCTTAAACTGGGTGCTAGTGGTATTTGGTATGGACTAACCCTTGGATTACTGGTTTCTGCCGGTTTACTCTTCATAAGGTTTTACTATTTCAGTAAAAAATTAACATAATTGGGTTTGAATATGAAATATTTTAAATTAATGCTATCTTAAAATATCTTGAGCTTACATGTTTTTATTTGAAATGTGTTATTTTTAGTATTGATTTACACAGCCACCTTAAACGGTAAATACAATGAGCATAGCTTTACTTGAAGAATATATACAATCTGGCAATGCTGATGCTTTATCTGCTCTGCTGGTGACAAATCCGGAACTTGCCAAACAACAAACAAGTTATCAGGTATCTCCATTAATGCTTTCATGTTATTATAGAAAGCCCTCAATTTCTACTATTATCTTAAATTACGTAAACGATATTACTATTTTTGAAGCTGCTGCTGTAGGTAAGTTTGATGTGGTTGCACATTTAGTCTATTTAAAGCCAGACTCGGTTGCCATATTTTCAGAAGATGGTTTTACGGCACTCGGCCTTTCATCTTATTTCGGAAATGAAGATATAACCCGGTATCTTTTACTTAAAGGTGCAGACCCTAACATTTCTTCCCAAAACGGTTATACTGTTTACCCCATCCATTCTGCTGTGGCATCGAATTATAATATGATTGCTAAAATGCTTTTAGAAGCTGGCGCTGATGTAAATGTGACGCAGATGTCTGGTCTTACTCCTTTACATTCTGCCGCTCAAAACGGCAATATTGAACTTCTAATACTTTTATTAGAAGCTGGCGCAAATGTACATGCAAAAACAGAAAGTGGAAAGACTGCCTCTGATATGGCTTTAGAAAAAGGGCATCCTCATATTGCGAAGATTTTGATATAGTTCAAAAATCTTCCACTCTTGTTCTGATGCGCTTTACATAATTGCGTATATCTAAAACAAAGGCAGCCATCACATAAACTATTACCGGAAAACCTACAGCAAGAAAGGAAGAATAGATAAAGAATAACCTGATTTTTGAAATGGAAATATTAAAACGTTCGCCCAGATAGGCACAAACACCGAAAGATCGTTTCTCAAAAAAAGTAAAAAAACGTTGCAACATGTTATATCTGGTTTATCAGTTTCATCCCAATGCCACAATGTACGCATTTTTTCGCGTCGCAATAAGAACTTTTTAATTGTAGAAGTGCTTGTGATGTAAAGGCTTTATCTGCTTTAATTCCAATTTGTTTAAAATGATTGATTACCTGATTTGTTTCTGCTGATACATTTTCGAGTAATGATATTGCTCTGTTAATATAGTTTTCATTGTCTGTATTCTTACCATAAGCAAACAGAAATACAGCAACGGTATTAATCAAAATATTATTAATGGATTGTTCTCCTAAAGTTGTCGAAGAAGCTGAAGCTTCTGTATCAAATCTATAATGAGTTTGCCAATAGCCATTTACGGGCAAATCACAAAATAGTTGATTGATTGATTTTACATCCTTAATTTCCAAGATTTTTGAAAACAGATGATTTGATTTAACAACTAAAGCCGCAAACTGGGCTAAGCGAATAGTTGGAAAATTTTGTGGCCTTAATCTCATGTATTTCCAAATGTATTTGTCTACAGGTACAAGCGAATACTTTTTTTGCAGAAACTGATATTCTTGTTTTAATTTTTCAGCATACTCATTCTTCATACTTTCATTTAAAAATCCGGCCTGACCAAAAATTAATGCTTCAATTTGTAAGGAATTATTTTTGTGTTTTGCGAGGATCTGTTGAGGTAATGCACGTGCTAAAAGCTCGAAAGGAATTGCATTCACTTTAAATCCAAAATTTCGAGCCAAAATAACATAAAATGCATCATCCCAGCTTCCTTTATATTCCAGAAGTGTAGTGTTTACAATGGCTGATTTTTCTTCTAAACGTTCGATCAATACTCTCGAAAGCCAGTTTTTTATATGGAAAGAATCTATATTTGATATCAGTTTCTCACATGGAATCCAATTTAGGCCCTGCATCAGTTGACTATAATTATGGATGATATTGGGAGGTATTAAATTTTCTAATACCAAAACAGGAATCTCAGTACCATCAGCACGAAAAGTGGATTTATCATGCTGGTATACCACATGAAGAATTACATTATTATAAGCCTCATCATGCTGATGAGTATGCTTAAACCAATCTGAAGAACGCAAATGGATTTCTATAGTTCCAGCCCATATAGTTTGACCAATACGGATTTTTGCATTTTCAAAATCAGGACCTGCATGTTTATTATGAATTCCTGTTGATATAATTTCGAGGGATTCGTTGGCTGCTGTTTTAAGACCGTACTGATTAAAGAGGCGGAATTTCCATAAATAATGCAAAATATCTTCGGTAAATGACATAACTAAATTTACCAAAAAATTTTAAAATATGTAAATTATTTAAAAATGATGAAATAATAATATATAAGTATTAACATTTAATGATGATTTTTGCATTATTAAAGTCTATTTACATAAATCATGAGATCTTAATCAATTACACATCTGGTACAGGATTTTTTTGTATAGAAGCAGCAGAGGTCTGACGATAACTCGCTATAATAACGCCAGTAATAATTAATGTAGCTGCCAGTATAATTTTAATGGTTATTTTTTCATCCAGAATAAGCCATCCCAAAGTTAAAGCAACTACCACATTGATGTACGTAACTATAGAAACTTTAGTAGACGGAAGTTTAGATAAAGCATACATATAAGATACATAACCCGCCACAGATCCAAATAAAGCTAAGTAGACTACGGCACTCATGCTACGTGTACTCCAGGCAGAGAAATGTAGATTAGGCTGGATAATTAATTGTGTAATAAGCAGAACAAATCCTGCAAACAGCATTTGAAAACAAAGATTTATAAATATGTTACCCGGATGAACTGAACTTCTTTTTGAATAAATAGTGCCTGTAGCCCACATTGATACGGCAAATAATATAGCTGTAATTCCTAAGCGATATTCAGGATTAAAGAGATCTGTTAAATTATTCTGGTATATAAGATACATCCCAATCATTGCCAACAAGAATCCGGTTCCTATCCTTAATGAAGGTTTTTCATTTTTCAAAACAAGATTTAATGACAATACACTTAATGGCGATAGGGTAGAAATTAAAGCTGCCAAGCCACTGGAGATGTACTTTTCTGAAAAAGTAGTTAAGCCATTTGCTAAAACAATCATCATAGATGCTATGATCATGTTGCGTTTAATCCGAGGCCAATCCATTTTCTCAAGCTTCTTATTCAGTGCTAAATAGCATAATAATACGGAACCGGCCAGCATATTACGAAAGCCCGTAACTAATAAAGGCGGAATAGTCTCCACCCCTATCCGAATGGCCAAAAACGTAGTGCCCCAAAATAATGCGATACAAAAAAGAGCTAAAATTAATTTATAATTGGATAAGGACATATTCATCAACTAAAAATTCTATTCAATTCAATGGCCATTTCTTTTTGAATTTTTAAAACTTCTTTTCTCGCCTCCTGGGCAAAATTCTCACCATTAGAAGCATATATAATTGAACGGGAGGCATTTACCAGCAAACCGCAATCTTTAGTTAAACCATATTTGCAGACTTCCCGTAAACTTCCTCCTTGTGCACCCAAACCAGGTACTAGAAGGAAATGATTCGGGGCATGTTTGCGAATGATCTTAAATTCTTCCGTTCGTGTTGCTCCAACAACATACATCAGTTTATCATCATCGGCCCAGGTATTGGCTTTTTTAATAACTGTTTCAAAAAGATGACCATCCGTATTCTCTGTAAGTTGAAAGTCTTTGCTGCTATTATTAGAAGTTAAAACCAGTAAAATCACCCATTTATTTTCAAAATCTAAAAAAGGCTGTATGGAGTCGATACCCATATAAGGTGCAACGGTTATGGCATCAAAGCTCATACCTGATGCTGTTTTATCAAAAAAAGCTTTAGCATACATAGTAGAAGTATTACCAATGTCTCCGCGTTTCGCATCAATAATACTCAGGCAATCTTTAGGAATATGTTTCCAAGTATTTATCAAACTTTGCCATCCGGCCAACCCTCTGCTTTCATAAAAGGCACTATTTGGCTTATAGGCTACACATAAATCGTGAGTTGCTCCAATAATTCGCTTATTAAATTCTAAAACAGGGTCCTCATGATCCAATAAAAATTTTGGAATTAGCGTTATATCTGTATCTAAGCCAATGCATAAAAAAGACTTTTTTCTGTTAATCTGTTCAGTGAGTTGTTGCCTGTTCATTCGTCTATATAGTATGCGAAATTAATTAAAGAAGAGGGTCGACTGTAAAAAAAAGAATTAAAAATTTTGATTATTTCATTTTATTGTATAGAATTGTGTCGTTATCTCGTTTATCTCTGAAATACAGAACCAGTTAGAATTTCTTTATTAGTGTAATTTTCTGAAATTTAGCTGTTTTCTGCTCTGCATGATAAATTCTTTTTGAACTAAAAAATCCTAAAACATAAACCATATTTAATGCCGGATATTAATAATTTGAACGATAAGCTCGTATCTGAGTTACGTGAAATTGCTCAAACCTATGGCATCGCGGATAGCGATACTTTACGTAAACAAGACCTAATTAGTCAAATAATAGAAAAAAGGAGTACTCCAAATACGGAAGAACCTGCTATTTTAGAGAATGGGGAAGCGGCTAATGATGATAAGCCCCGTAAGCGTCTGAGAACACTAAAAGGAAAATCAGAAACTAAAAAGCATGAAGAAATTCCTTTAGATGATACACGTTTGTATGATAGTTCTAATGATGAAGATTCAATAGAGGAAAATTTCGAATTGAATTCAGAGAATAGAGAACCAGTTATTTCGGCTGATTCTCCCAATGCGCCTACTCAAGTAGAAACTGTACAAGCTCCTCCCAAAGAGGTAAGCCAACCTGCTGACCCACGTAAGTTTGAACGCAGGCCAAATCCTAATCAAAACAGAAATCAGGAAGCTGCTACTAATATGGATTTTGATAATGTGATAATTAACGAAGGTATTTTAGAAATCATGCCCGATGGTTATGGTTTTTTAAGATCTTCAGATTATAATTATCTATCATCGCCGGATGATATTTATGTATCTCAATCACAAATAAAATTATTTGGATTAAAAACAGGCGATACTGTACGCGGAAGCATACGGCCTCCAAAAGAAGGTGAAAAATATTTTCCATTAGTACGTGTTGAAGCGATCAATAACCGTACACCTGCTGATGTTCGTGACCGTGTTCCGTTTGATTATTTAACGCCACTTTTTCCAACAGAAAAATTAAACCTTTTTGTTGATACTGCTAACCATTCCACGCGAATTATTGATCTATTTACACCCATAGGTAAAGGTCAGCGTGGTTTAATTGTAGCTCAGCCAAAAACGGGTAAAACCATGTTGCTTAAAGATGTTGCTAATGCGATAGCAAAAAACCATCCTGAAGTATATCTGATTATATTATTGATAGATGAGCGGCCTGAAGAAGTAACTGACATGGCCCGCAGTGTGCGTGCAGAAGTTGTATCATCCACTTTTGATGAACCTGCCGAACGTCATGTTAAAATTGCCAACATCGTTTTAGAAAAAGCAAAGCGCATGGTAGAATGTGGTCATGATGTAGTTATTCTCTTAGACTCTATCACACGTTTGGCTCGTGCATACAATACAGTTGCACCCACATCGGGGAAAATACTTTCTGGTGGTGTAGATGCCAATGCCTTACATAAACCCAAGCGCTTTTTTGGTGCAGCCCGTAATATTGAAGATGGTGGTTCATTAACTATTCTAGCTACCGCTTTAACAGAAACAGGCTCAAAAATGGATGAAGTAATTTTTGAAGAATTTAAAGGTACCGGTAATATGGAATTGCAATTGGATCGTAAATTATCGAATAAACGTATTTTCCCTGCTATTGATCTTACCGCTTCTAGTACTCGTCGTGATGATCTTTTATTGGATAAAGATACCTTACAGCGCATCTGGATATTGCGCAATCACCTGGCTGATATGAATTCCCAAGAATCAATGGAATTTTTGCAATCTCAAATGCGGGGTACAAAAACAAACGAAGAATTTTTAATTTCAATGAACAGTTAGGTTTGAACAAGATGGCTAGCAGTTTACAGTTGGTAGTTTTTCGTTCTTACTATCCAGCTTTCGTTTAATTCTTTATGAAAAAGCACATACCTAATGCAATAACCTGTTTAAATCTATTTAGTGGTTGTATTGGGATTGTTTATGCTTTTCAGGGCAACCTCATTTATGCCGGTTATGCTATTATTATTGCTGCCATATTTGATTTTTTTGATGGGATGACAGCTCGTCTGCTCAAAGCATACTCTGATATTGGAAAAGAATTAGATTCATTGGCAGATATGGTAAGTTTCGGGGTTCTTCCAGCTGTTATAGTATACCAATTGTTTTTGCTCTCTCCGCAAATTAGCTCTGTAAGTCCTTACCTCAATTTCTCAGCTTTTTTAATCGCAGTTTTCTCTGCATTAAGATTAGCTAAATTTAACATAGATGAACGGCAGACAGAAAATTTTATTGGTTTGCCAACACCAGCTAATGCCATGTTAATTGCTTCCTTACCTATAATATTAGAAAGGAATATATTTCTATCATCTTATATACTTAATTCGTTTTCCTTATTTACTTTTAGTTTGGGAATGAGTGTGTTATTAATAGCAGAAGTGCCTTTATTCTCATTAAAATTTAAAACACTAAAACTTTCTGATAATTTGTTCCGTTATATTCTGCTTTTTTCGGGATTAATTTTACTCGTATTGCTTAAATTTGCCGCAGTTCCTATTATTATATTCATATATTTTTTACTATCGTTATTACAATCTAAATTAAGCAAATGAAATTCCTTGCAGAGATAAACGTAATGCCACTTAAAGAAATACTCGACCCTCAAGGTAAAGCTATTACAGGCAGTATGAAAAATTTAGGACTTAGTGAAATTCAAAATGTACGAATAGGAAAACATATATCCTTAGAAGTTGAAGCGCAAAATGAGATAATTGCTAAAGAGAAAGTTAATCAAGCTTGCAAACAATTACTGGCAAATTTAATTATGGAAAGCTATAATTTTGAACTGAAAACCATTTAAGCTTTATCTTGAAGTGTTCTTTTGATAGTTTCTAATTTAGCAAAAAATTGAATACTTAAATTTTGTAAATAGTTAAAATCAACTTCGATCTCTTCCAGTCTTTCTAATGTTATTGCTTTACGCTCAATCTCTATTATATTATCTTTTGCTGCATCAATGCCCATAAATGATATGCTTGGCCCAATCTTATGAGCAACATTTGCTACGGTAGCCCAGTCTTTTTCCTGTATGGCTAATCGTATCTCCTCAAAATAACCGGGTGTATGTTTAAGAAAGATATCAATCATCTCAATCATGAACTTATTGCTGCCATTCGAAATATCCTGCAGATATGACAAATCAATATTCACTTCTGATAAATCTTTTTTATTTTTTTTTACCATTTCTTTAAAATGTATATCTAAGATATCTTTTTTATGCGAAGTTTATCGTCTAAATTGTTACATAAATTTATAATTGTTTGATTTAACACGGGATGATGAAATTCTGGAGCAATTTCTAATAAGGGTATTAATGTAAAACGACGCTCATGCAGATGCGGATGTGGAATAATTAATTCCTTTTCGTTTATAATTTTGTTATCATAAAACAGAATATCAATATCTATGGTACGCGAGCCCCACTTCTCTGCCCGCTGCCGGCCTAATGCATTTTCTATGGCAATTGTTCGGCTTAAAAGCTGTTGTGGATTATACTCAGTTTCAATATGAATTACTTGGTTTATAAAGTCTGGTTGATTAGTTTTTCCCCATGAAGAAGTTTGATATAAGGATGATTCTTCTTTAATTGCCCCAATGGTAGTTTCTATCATTTTTTTAGCATCCCCAATATATTGCTTACTATCTCCTATATTACCTCCAAGTAATAAGTATATATTTTTCATCAGAGTACATTGTTTTGAAGGGATAATGAAGCTAATAGCATACGCGAATTTAGTTCAATTTGCAATCGATTATAATGATTTTCATTCAGTTTTAAAAGTAGTCTGTAACAAAAATCAAATTAATACGTCTGTATATTTGTAAACTTACATAAATAAAATGTTTACCTTTTAAAATGAAACAATTCTTCAAATTCGTTTTTGCCTCTATGATAGGTTTTATCCTGTCCATATTTGTTATGTTCCTTTTCCTGGTCATAATAGTAACAGCTGTAATTTCATCCGTAGGAAAAGAAAATAAAGCTAAGGTAACATCCAATACTATCATGCATATTAGCCTGAATTATCCAATTATAGAGCGTTCAGCTAAAAATCCGCTGGAGAATTTTAATTTTATGGGTTTTGGAGGTGATAAATCATTGGGGCTTAATGATATTCTAGCCAGCATAAAAAATGCCAAAACGGATGAAAATATTAAAGGTATTTATTTAGATGCTTCATCTATAGCCACAGGTTTTGCAACTACAGAAGAAATAAGAAATGCATTAATTGATTTCAAAAAAAGCGGAAAATTTATCATCGCCTACAGCGAAGTATATACAAAGGGAGCATATTACTTGGCCTCTGTGGCCAATAAAATTTATTTAAATCCCGAAGGATTAATTGATTTTAGAGGATTGAGCTCAGAGATCATGTTTTATAAAGGTGCTTTAGATAAGCTGGATATTGAGGCACAGGTTATAAAAGTTGGAACGTATAAGAGTGCAGTAGAACCGTTCATTCTTGATAAAATGAGTGAACCGAATCGCAAACAGGTTACTTCGTTTTTAGGATCTCTGTACGATCATTTTTTAGATAGAATAGCCGAAAGCAGAAAAATATCCAAAGATTCCCTCTTCTCCATCGCAGATAATGCCAAAATAAGAAATGCACAAGATGCTTTAAACTATAAAATGGTAGATGGCTTACGTTATAAAGATGAAGTATTGCAGGAGTTAAAATCTCTTACCGGTATAGATCAAAAGAAAGATTTAAAATCGGTAAATATCGAAGATTATGCATCTTCATCTGAAGAAGATAGTCCTTCCTCAGATAATCGCATTGCCATTGTTTATGCATCCGGTGAAATTGTTAGTGGGGAAGGTGACGATAAAACAATGGGTTCCGAACGTATTTCAAGAGCCATACGTAAAGCCCGTACTGATGATAAAGTAAAAGCCGTTGTTTTACGTATCAACTCTCCTGGTGGCAGTGCATTGGCTTCTGATGTAATTTGGCGTGAAGTGCTATTAACCAAAAAAGTAAAGCCTGTTATTGTTTCTATGGGTGATGTTGCCGCTTCCGGCGGATACTATATTGCCTGTGCTGCAGATTCTATTTTTGCTCAACCCAATACCATAACCGGTTCAATTGGTGTATTCGGGATCATACCCAATATGAAAAATTTCTTTAATAATAAACTCGGAATTACTTTTGATGGTGTTAAAACTGGCAAATTCGCTGATCTGGGTAACGTAAGTCGTCCGCTTACAGATGTAGAGAAAATGATCATCCAAAATGAGGTGAACAAAATCTATAAAAATTTTACTACAAAAGTAGCCAACGGACGCAAAAAAACACAGGTATATATTGATAGCATTGGACAAGGACGGGTTTGGAGCGGAAAAGAAGCTTTAGGTAATGGTTTAGTTGATCGTCTTGGAAATATTAATGATGCTATCAGTTCTGCCGCTAAAAAAGCAAATTTAAAAGATTATAAACTGGTTAGTTATCCCGCACAAATAGATCCTTTGCAATCATTATTTGACCATTCTTCGGATAAAGTGCGTACATATTTCGCTAAGCAGGAACTGGGTGAAAATTATACCTATTATCAGGATATGAAATCTGCTTTAAGCTTTACAGGGATACAAGCCAGATTACCTTATACCATTACTATAAAATAAAACCTCACTCCTTTTCAAGATAAAACCATATTCATTTAATTTATTGTCAAAACCCTTCCTTTTTCAGGGAAGGGTTTTATATTTTTGACCAAATTTTAAATAATGGAAAATAAAATCATCGCGAAAACTTTACGTCTTTTGGGTCAACTTATGGAACTACACGATGAAAATCCATTTAAAATACGAACCATTGCAAATGCGGCCTTTAAGGTTGATAAACTTCCGTACGCTATTGCTGATAAAAGTCTGGAAGAAATGGAACAGATTGATGGATTAGGTAAAAGTACAGCCGCTAAAATTTGGGGATTAATCCATCATAGTTCCATTCAGGATCTGGATGATCTATTGGAACAAACTCCTGCAGGAATTGTAGAAATGCTGGAAATTAAAGGTATTGGGCCCAAAAAGATCAATGTGATCTGGAAAGATATGGGTATTGAAAATATAGGAGAACTGTATTATGCCTGTAATGAAAACCGGCTGATTGAGGCGAAAGGCTTTGGCTTAAAAACACAGGAAGAGATTAAACAGGTAATTGAATTTAAAATGGCCAGCAGTGGCCGTTTTTTATATGCCAAGATTGAGCCGTTTGTAGAAAATTTAATTCAAAAACTTCATCAAAAATGGGGAACAGGACTTTTATCATACACTGGCCCTTATCGCAGAAGATGTGAAATAATTGATAGTTTAGATTTGCTTGTTGCCGTTCCCTTAACAGACGAAGTGATTTCTGATCTCGAAAAAGAAGGCTTGAAAATTATAGGTCGAGATAAACATCAGTTAGAATGTGAAACTGAACAACTTCTGAAAATTAATATCATTTTTTGCAATGAACTAAATTTTGGCTGGGAGCTTATTAAACAAACAGGTAACGAATTGCATGTAAATGAATTAGAGAAGCTAATTGCTAATAAGCCAGTCACCCATAAAACTGAAAAAGAGATATACACTATTGCCGGCATTGCTTTCATAGAACCCGAACTAAGAGAAGGCGGCAATGAAATTGAACTCGCCAAAAACAATAAATTACCCACTTTAATTACTTATCCCGATTTAAAAGGAAGTTTACATAATCACAGTACCTGGAGTGATGGTGTTCATACACTTGAAGAAATGGCTGTTTTCTGTCGCGATGAATTAAAACTAGAGTATTTAGGGATCTGCGACCATTCTAAATCGGCTTTTTATGCCAAAGGATTAGATGAGATGCGTGTAGCCGCACAACAGCGAGAAATTGATGAATTGAATACTAAGCTAGCTCCATTTCATATTTTTAAAGGAATAGAATCTGACATTTTATACGATGGCTCTTTAGATTATGCTGATGAAGTATTGGCCACATTCGATTTTATAGTGGCCTCTGTTCATTCTACCTTAAAAATGAATGAAAAGAAAGCTACCGAACGTTTAATTAAAGCCATCGAAAATCCCTACACCACCATTTTGGGACATCCAACAGGCAGATTGCTGTTAACCCGAAGTGGTTATCCGATAGATCATCAGAAAATAATTGATGCCTGTGCGGCCAATAACGTGGTAATAGAAATTAATGCAAACCCATTACGCTTAGATCTCGACTGGCGTTGGCACCAATATGCTATTGAAAAAGGAGTTTTATTATCCATAAACCCGGATGCACACCGAAAAGATGGATTTTATGACATGCATTATGGCACATTAATTGCCCGTAAAGGCGGAGTTTCGGTACAGAATTGTCTGAATGCGATGAGTATAGGAGAAATAGAAAAATTATTCACTAACAAAAAATTGAGTTTTAAGTAACAAGAATATGCATTATAATTTATAGAATGCATTATTTATTATATTTGCACTTTACCTAAATCCTATGAACGATTAAGATTATGAAAAAACTAAGCCTAATTATTTTATCTATACTATTTATAGTATCTGCCTGTAAAAAAGAAACAAGTACGGCATCAAAAATAGCCTCAACGAGTTATCTTACTTTTACAGTTCCAACCTTTGAGTTTAATGATATACCAACCGCACCAGCTGTTACATTTTCTCCAGCGTTTAAGCTGGCTGTAAGCAGTAAAAATAAAACAGCTCCTTTTACCTACCAAAGTAGTGATCCAACTGTTGCAAAAGTTGCATCTGATGGTACTGTAACTATGCTACAAGGAGGTAAGACAATAAACATCACCGTAAGCCAGGATGCTGCGGATGGTTTTAATGCAGCTTCTAAAACTATTGCTTTAAAAATCCCTACAGCAAGTACTGGAACTGCAGGGGTTCTAAATCCAATAAAATATGGTGGTGGTAAAATATTTTATGTAGACCCAGCTAATGGGATACATGGCTTAATAGCTGCAACAGCAGACCAAGGCACCTATCCTTGGGCTCTAAATACTGTTTTAATTGCTAATGCTAATTATTTGGATGGATCGCAAAATCCAAAAAACATTATTGCTATTGAAAAAAATTTTGGCAGTGGCGATTATGCTGCTAAAATTTCCGTAAATTATTCAGTTACAGTTAATGGTTTTATTTACTCTGATTGGTATTTACCAGCAAAAGATCAATTAGCAACATTATATACTTTAAGAACCCAAATCGGAGGATTTGTTTCCACTACTGCCTATTGGTCTTCTACAGAACAGGATGCTAACCATGCATGGAACACAAACTTTAAGAGTGGTATTACTGATTTTCAGAGTAATACTCAAACTAATAAAACTACAGGTTATTATGTTCGTGCTATAAGAAGTTTTTAATACTAATTTTTTAGTCTGCTATAAGTAAATAACGCATAAAACTTCTTATATAATTACTTTATAAAAAATTAAAAACTATGAAAAAATTAACCTTAACCATGCTATCTGTACTATTGATTGCATCTGCCTGTAAAAAATCAACTACAGCATCAAAAGCAAGCTCCGTAAGTTATCTTAGTTTTACGGTACCTAAATATGAGTTTAAAGACCCTCCCAATACAGCAGGTTTCTCAACATTTCCATCTACTCTAACATTTAAATTAACTGTTAGTAGTAAAAATACCACAGGGACTTTTACCTACGATAGTAGTGATAAAACTGTTGCTACAATTGTTGCTGGTACTGTAACTATGTTAAAAGCCGGCACAACAAAAATAACAGTTAGCCAAGCTGCTGCGAATGGTTTTGATGCAACATTTAAAACAATTACATTAACAGTGCCTACAGCAAGTGCAGGGACTGCAGGTGTATTAAATCCTATACTGTATGGTGGTGGTAAAATATTTGATGTGGATGCTACAGGAGTACATGGTTTAATAGCAGCAAAAACAAATATTACTCAAAGTGGTACCGGCAATTTTATTTACTGGTCATCTGCTGCTTTTAATGTACCTAATACAAACAATACGGATGGATATACAAACACCCAGAATATTATTCAAGCTCAAACTGCAAATAATAGCGCTTACCTAACTTATGCTGCTTTAATGTGCAAAAATTTAGGTACTGGTTGGTATTTGCCTGCAAAAAGCCAATTAGAAACATTAAATGGCAAAAAAACTGAAGTTGGTGGTTTTACTAGTGGTACCTATTGGTCTTCTACACAATATGATGTCAACTATGCATGGTATACACTCTTTACTAATATTGGTAGTAATAATGGAAAATCCTTCCATGATAATGATGGTGGTCATGGAAAAAATAAGACTGAGTATTATGAATATGTTCGTGCAATAAGAAGTTTTTAATAATAATTAAAATTTGGTATTATAAATTCAGCTTGTCGGGATTTATGATACCAGTGCTATAAAAAGCAGTATTTCAATTCTTAAGCTATAAGTTAATTATCCGAAGTCGGAGACTTCGGATTTTTTTGCTATTCAGATTTTAAGTTTATTGTCCGTAATAGATAAGATTTAGGCTTTCTCTTAGTAATATGCTACTTTTACATCAAAATTAGCATCTCCTTGAAAACAAGAAACCTCAGAATATTAATCATCCGCTTTAGTTCTATGGGAGATATTATTTATACCACTCCTGTTGTACGTTGTATAAAAGAGCAGTTAAAAAATGTAGAGGTACATTATTTAACCAAGCCAAATTTTAAATTTTTGGTAGATGTTAATCCTCATATAGATAAACTACATTTATTAAAAGAAAACCTATCAGAAACAATTTCCGATCTAAAAAGCGAACATTTTGATTATATAATTGATCTTCATAATAGTTTAAGATCAACCATAGTGAAGGCTCGCTTGGGTGTCCAATCATCTACTTTTAAAAAGGAAAGAATAAAGAAATGGATGGCTATAAACCTTAAAATCAATATGGTTAAGCCTATACATTTGGTAGACCGGTATTTAAAAACTGTGCAGTTCTTAGGGGTAAAAAATGATCAAAAACCCATAGATTACTTTCTTACCGGAGCCTATACTAAAGAGACTTTATTACCAATAAGCCATCAAAAGGAATATGTCGTTTTCATTATAGGGGCAGCGCATTTTACCAAGCGTTTACCAAACGAAAAAGTAATTAGCATTTGCAAGCAGATTAATTTGCCTATTGTATTGCTTGGAGGCCCAGATGTGGAAGCAAACGGAGTATTTATAAAAGAGGCTGTTGGAGATAACGTTTATAATGCCTGTGGTAAATTAAGCCTCAATGAATCTGTTTTTTTGGTTAAAACCAGCGCTAAAGTTATTGGGTTTGATACCGGACTTACCCATATTGCCGAAGCATTTGATAAAGAAATTGTGTCTATTTGGGGAAGTACCATTCCTGAATTATTGGGTGTACAGCCTTATCATGTGAGCAATTATTACGAAGCAGGAGTTGATATTTCTTGCAGGCCCTGTTCTAAATTCGGATTAGAAAAATGCCCAAAAGGCCATTTTAAATGCATGAAAGATATAGATGAATCCAAAATTGCAAATTTTATAAATGCCTAAATATCTGTTTCTATCCTTAATGAGAAATAAAATATTAGCATAAATTTCAAAAAACTACTTTCCCTACTCATCTATATTTTCTAATACACTTACTCATAAATAAAGGTAACTCTTATGTTACATTCATACAGCTATCCTGTAATGGCATGTTAATTGTAAACTACAGAATAATTGCTAAATATTTAATTTAAAAGTATTACAATAAATTTCTTTTTTTTTAAACAAATAATAAAACTTAAAATTAATCATGAAAACATTAACAAAAAAAGTTGCTAGTAACATTATTGCCATGTTTATAGTCACATCTTTATTTATTGCATGTAAAAAAAATAAAAGTGTTGACGTTCCCCTAACTTTAAAATTTACAGGAACAGCTAACCTGAGCGAAGCAAGAGATCATTTAGTAGCTGCGAGTGCGGGTGGTAAGTTATTTTTTGCAGGAGGTTATGGTAATAACTATTCCGGAGTAGTAGATATATATAATGCTTCTACCAATCAATGGAGTTCAAACCAATTAAGCGTCCAAGAGGATATTTAACTGCTGTTGCAACGACTACACAGGTTTTTTTTGCAGGAGGTAATGATGCTACCAGTGAGAAAAATACTGTAAATATTTACGATACTCAAACTAACGGGTGGACTAGTTCTATACCCCAGTTATATGAGGCAAGATATGGCTTAGCAAGTGCAACTACAGGGAATAAAGTTGTTTTTGCAGGCGGTGCTGTTGATGCTACCGGTTATTCTGCTGTTATGGATGTTTACGATATAACAAATAAAAAATTCCTTCTTTTTTTACCTGTTTCATCACGTCCCACACTTAGTTTACCTCGAGCTTATTTAAGTGCTGCTGCTGTAGGAAATGTGATTGTATTTGCCGGGGGATATGATAATAACGGAAATGTCTCTAAAAGAGTTGATATATATGATGTACAAACTGGCATATTAACATCTGGAGATTTACTGAGTGAAGCAAGAGCAGATTTAACAGCAGTAGCTTTAGGCAATAAATTATTTTTTGCAGGGGGTTATAAAGGTAATAACGCTACCTCTTCCAGGGTTGATATATATAATGTAGATACAAAAGAATGGACACATGGAGATTACCTTAGTGCATCCAGATCTGACTTAGCAAGTGCTGCTATAGGAAATAAAGTAGTGTTTGGTGGCGGATTAAAAGCTGATGATACTCCTTCTAAAGTGGTTGATATTTACGATACACAAACAGGATTATGGAGTACAAGTGAGCTTAGTGAAGCCAGATCTCGTCTTGCAGCCACAGCAACTGGTAATAAATTACTTTTTGCAGGAGGTAAAAATGGGAATAATGCAAAAAGTGCTACAGTTGATATTTTTGAATTGAAATAAATGACAATAACGCTCTAATTATTTAAAAAGGTTTTCTTGATGGAAGATCTTTTTAAATTTAAAACCGATGAAGAAATTACTTCTTATTCGTCATGCTAAATCAGACTGGGATGATTCGCCTCAATGACTTTGATCGCCCTTTAAACAAACGAGGTAAAAAAAATGCTCCTGAAATGGCTCGTAGATTAGTTCAGAAAAACTAATTCCTCAGCAACTAATTAGTAGTCCGGCATTACGTGCGTACACCACCGCCAGCTATTTTGCAGATGCTTTTGAAATTAAAGAATCAGATATCATTAAAAATAAAGCTATTTATGAGGCTACGGTTCAAACTTTATTTGGCGTTATAAATAATCTTGACAATCATTTAGATTTTATTGCTTTTATTGGCCATAATCCAGGTTTGGCTAATCTTGCTGATGCTTTATGCGACATATATTTATCTAATTTACCCACTTGCGGTATGGTGATGATTCAATTTCCATTTGATGACTGGGCTATGATTAGTGCCAAAACAGGAGAATTAATTTTCTTTGATTATCCTAAAAATGAGTTTTTGAAATAAAATTCAAGCTCTTCCTTTGAATTAATTATTAAATATATCTTTGCAGCCACATATAAAAAATATAGAAAATGAAATTTTTTTTAGTTTTAACAATAAGTTGCATTCTTACAATTGGAGCATTCGCTCAAAAATCTGACATTAAATTTGGAGTAAAAGCCGGGGTTAATTTGTCAAAGTTCGTATTATCAGGAAGTGATTATACTCAGGAAAACAAAGATGAGGTTAAATACACCACATCATTTCATGTATCTGGCTTAGTTGATTTACCTATATCTAATTCTCTTTGGCTTCAACCAGGTTTGAGCCTGACCAATAAAGGGGCAGAAGCAAGGGTATTAGTAACTGATGCAAATACAATGACACAAACTAAAATAACAGAGAGTAATACCATCATGTATTTGGAGGTTCCTGTCAATTTAGTTTTTAAAACTAAAGGAGTGTATTTTGGTATGGGGCCTTATGCTGCTTTTGCCTTAGCAGGAAAATATAAAGAGGAGACCGTAACCACTTCGGGTAGCCAAAGCTCAACTACAAAAGATACTGGTGATCTTCATTTTGGTTCAGATGCGGCTAAAGACAATTATAAATCGACTGATTTTGGTTTCAATTTTTTAGGTGGTTACCAATTAAAAAACGGACTTAATATAGGTGCTAATTATGGTTTAGGCCTGGTTAATTTAGAGCCAGACAATAATCCAAAAAATAAGCAAACAAATAGTGTCATCTCATTTTCGGTAGGTTTTATGTTTTAAAAAATCATTGTTTTAAATCGACCTGAAACAGGTTAACGGATTTACGATCCCGGTTGCGCAGGCAGCCGGGATTTTTGTTTATAGTTATACATATTTCAATGTGTTAACTAAGCCAGTTTATACATTTTACCAGGCAATGAAATGACTATTCCCTGCATTTCCATACTTAAAATGGTAACGGCCAGTTTACTTTGCTGAAATTTAGTAAGAATAGCTAATTGATCTACACCAACTACTTCTTCCTTTAATAATACATCAGCAATTATCTGCTCATCGGCAGAAAGATTTAACATTAAACTTAATTGAGGCTTAGTTTTTTGCCTCTGCAAGTCGGTCCAGCCTAAAATATACTCCAGATCGGCCACTTTAGAAATTAAATTAGCCCGGTTTGTTTTAATCAAAAAATTACATCCAGAGCTAAATTCATCATTTATCTTTCCAGGATAAGCAAATACATCTCGGTTATACGAATTAGCAATTTCGGCAGTAATTAACGCACCGCCTTTAATGCTTGCTTCCACCACAATAGTTACATCGGCCATGCCGGCAATAATGCGATTACGTTTAGGAAAATTCTCCCGATCGGGGTTTGTTTCTGAAAGGAATTCGGTCAATAAGCCCCCGGAATCTAACATCTTTTCTGCCAGGTTTCTATGTTGAGCCGGATAAATACGATCTAGCCCATGAGCTAATATGCCAACAGTAGGAATATTATTTTTAACACATTCTTTATGTGCTATGCTATCAATTCCATAAGCCAGGCCACTAATAATTAAAGGATTATGAACACGCAGATCAGCAATTAATTGTTTGCAAATTTCTTTGCCATACTCGGTTGCATTACGGGTTCCAACTATACTAATCACCTTATCTGAATTAAGCTCTGTATCACCTTTAAAATAAAGCATAACCGGTGCATCAAAGCAATTTCTAAGCCGTTTAGGATAATTAGCATCCGTAAAGAACAGGGGTTTTATTTTATATTTCTCTATAAACTGGAGTTCCTGTTCAGCTCGTTTAAAAGCAGAATGATTTAATATATTTTCAATCGTTTTAGGCCCAATACCCGGGATGGATTTTAGTTGTTTACTATTTGTATCAAATACCTCTTCGGCACCCCCACAGTTGCTTAATAAATTACGAGCTGTTATATGCCCCACTCCTGGAATGCAGGTTAAAGCAATTTGATGTAATAGTGCCAATGTTTTTCTGTTTAGGTAAACAATAATAGCAGAAATAAAGATATTTTTGATAACAATCTTAAAATATCGAAAATTTATAGACATGGAAATTGTGGATAATAATAGCACGCAAAATTATCAGGCATTATTGAGCCTATTTTATTAATTTTGAAAAAATATTTTTCTATGCCAACGTTAACACCCGAAAAAGAGATCCACAGATCAGCTAAAAAAGACTTGTATGAAGCTCCTGATTATTATCAGATAGATGAATTACTGACTGAAGAACATCGTCTGGTACGTGATAGCGTTCGTGATTGGGTTAAAAAAGAAGTAAGTCCAATTATTGAAGATTATGCTCAACGTGCAGAATTTCCAAAACACCTGATTAAAGGCCTTGCAGATATCGGTGCTTTCGGGCCAACTATACCTACAGAATATGGCGGGGCAGGGTTGGATTATATTTCTTACGGCCTTATCATGCAGGAAATTGAGCGGGGTGATTCCGGAATACGTTCAACCGCATCTGTTCAAGGTTCATTGGTAATGTATCCTATTTATGCGTATGGATCGGAAGAACAAAAGAAAAAGTATCTACCTAAACTTGCTTCTGGTGAATTTATGGGTTGTTTCGGTTTGACCGAGCCTAACCATGGTTCAGATCCGTCCAGCATGGAAACTAATATTAAAGATAAAGGCGACTATTACCTGTTAAATGGGGCAAAAATGTGGATCTCCAACTCCCCTTTTGCAGATATTGCAGTTGTTTGGGCTAAAGATGAACAAGGTGACATCCGTGGCATTATTATAGAACGTGGAATGGCAGGTTTTACCACTCCCGAAACGCATAATAAATGGAGTTTGCGGGCTTCATCAACCGGCGAATTAGTTTTTGATAATGTAAAAGTTCCGAAAGAAAATCTATTACCCAATGTAAAGGGATTGAAAGGTCCTTTAGGATGTCTTAACCAGGCTCGTTATGGTATTGCCTGGGGCGCTTTAGGTGCAGCAATGGATTGTTATGATACGGCTTTACGCTATTCTAAGGAACGGATGCAGTTTGATCGTCCTATCGGCGGATTTCAATTACAGCAAAAGAAATTAGCCGAAATGATTACCGAGATAACTAAAGGTCAACTTTTGGTTTGGCGTTTAGGCGTATTAAGAAATGAGAACAGGGCCACTCCTGCTCAAATATCAATGGCTAAGCGTAATAGCGTGGAAACAGCTTTAAATGTATCTCGTGAAGCTCGCCAAATGTTAGGCGGTATGGGTATAACAGGCGAATTTCCGATTATGCGCCATATGATGAATTTAGAATCTGTCGTTACATATGAAGGAACTCATGATATCCATTTACTGATTACTGGAATGGATGTTACAGGATTAAATGCGTTTAAATAAAAATAGAACGCATTTAATAAAATACGTTCTATTACATTTTTAAAGTTGAGCAATAGAAATTCTAATAAGTTATAATCTTGATTGATGCTGCCTTTTTTTATGATCAATATCTGGTTCCTTCGAATCTCTTCCCATTTTTGCCCCCAAAGCTCCTGTTACTCCGCTAAGTAATAGTGCGGCAAAACCATATAAAGCACCTTTTGCAGCTCCTTCTGCTGCCTGGCCGGCAATTCTTTCTGCCTTTCTTTCTAGAGTGGCCCTATCCTGCCGAACCTGAGTAGTATCAATATCAGATTGATTAGTAGAAGATTGATACCTGTCCTGAATTGAAGAAATATTGTTACCCACCATGGACGTAACTCCGCCTAAAATATTACCCACCGCATTTGATAACAAATAAAAAGTGAGGATAATCATTAATCCGGTAACCAATAGTCCGTGAATAACACTTTCTGAAGTGTGTTTGTCTTTGGCAAGTCTGCCTGCAACCCAGCCACCGGCAAAAAGTGAGAGGAGCATACTTACAATATACCAGATTGCAGATCCCAAAGCCAGATTCCCGCCATCAACACCATTACCTCCACTTGCAGTACTGGCGCCAATACCAACGCCAAGTAAGCTTAATGTTAAGTGAATAAATATGGCAATAATAGTTCCTGCTATAACTGCCCCCCAGCTAATTCGTTGATGCCAGTCAAACCTGCGATTGTCTTCCGGCCATGTACCTGAGCCGGCTTCCAGCCGCTCATCATTAGGATTAAACTTAGTTTCCATACTGTAAATTTTGAATAAATAATGATTGCTATTTATTATCTACAACTATGCTTATGGAAAAAAGTTTATTGCTGTACTAAAAATAAGTTGAAGTTGTGGGTTGGAGGTTGTAAGTTTTGGACTTTAGGTTTTTCTACTACATTATCATACACGCTTATGCCTTTATTCCTGATTCTTTACTCGGGCATATACAGATTTCACCCTCTCACGCAAATTATACCCCGAAGCCATTACCTCACCATAAGCTCCCGCTGTTCGGATAGCGATAAGATCACCACGAAATGATTGTGGCATTTCTACCTCTTTGTCAAAACAATCCGTGCTTTCGCAAATGGGGCCAACAACATCGTATTTAGTGGTAAGTTGCAAGTTGTGAATTGCAGGTTGCAGGTCTTTACTTTGAACTTTCAACTTTGAACTTTCAACTCCTTTTCCTAATTCTTGATACTTGAAAGAGATATTTTCAATCCTATGATAAGCCTGATACAAAGCCGGGCGCATTAATTCAGTCATTCCTGCATCCAGAATGAGGAAGTTTTTCTTTAAGCCATTCTTTACATATAATATGCGGCTGATTAAATTACCGCATTGTGCTACTAAAGCTCTTCCTAATTCAAAATGAACTTCTTGTCCGAGCCTGCGTTCCAAAAATTGATCAAATATTTTAAAGTAATTTTCAAAATCGGGTATAGCATGCTCATCGGGATGATGATAGTCTACTCCTAAGCCACCACCTACATTTAATATTTTCAAAGAGAGACCACGCTCTTCAAACCAGTTATGAATTTCATTTACTTTAATACAGAGACTCTTAAATACATCCAGATCTGTTATTTGTGAACCAATGTGAAAATGAATTCCAATAAAATTTAAATAATTAGATTGTTTAAGTACTTCTATACAAGTTATTAATTCCCATTGATTTATACCAAATTTATTTTCTTCTAATCCCGTAGTTATATACTCATGAGTATGTGCATCCACATTTGGATTAATGCGTAAAGCAACTTTGGCAATCTTATTCTTTTGTTTAGCCAGTTGATTTATAATTTCCAGCTCTTGAATAGATTCTACATTGAAACAAAAAATCTTTCTATCCAAGGCATCCCTTATCTCTTTGTCAGATTTACCCACTCCCGCAAATACCACTTTTTCAGGTTTAAAGCCTATTTCAATGGCCTTCTTAACTTCATTACCGCTTACACAATCTGCACCAAAGTCAACTTCTTCAATGGCTAATAAAATCTTTTCATTAAAGTTAGCTTTTAAGGCATAATGCACATGAAAATTATATTTATCTGCTGCTGCCTTACATGCTTTTAAGGTATGATCCAGCAAAGCCAGGTCATAATAATAAAAAGGTGTTTCCAGTGATTGAAAGCGTTTGAGCGTATTTTTGTTGAACATAATGGTATAAAATTCCTTCTTCTCCTTTATTGGCGATTTAGAATGAGGCGATTATTCAAATAAACGATTGTGTAATGATCTTAGGGCTTCTATTTTATCAGATGTATTTACAAGCAAAGAAATATTATAACTGCTCCCACCATAAGAAATCATACGAATGGGAATATGTTTCAATGCTTCAAAAATCCGTGAAGCATAGCCATGTTTATCAGCGCCAAAATCACCCACCACACAAATGATGGTTTGGTCTGAATCAATTTCAACGGTCCCAAAACGGTTTAATTCTTTGATGATATCATTCAAATTGCGTGTTTCATCAATAGTAACAGAAACGGCAACCTCTGATGTAGTAATCATATCAATAGGAGTTTTATACCGTTCAAAAACTTCAAACACACGACGCAGAAAACCATAAGCTAATAACATTCTGCTGGATTGGATCTTGATAGCAGTAATTCCATCTTTTGCGGCAATAGATTTAATCTTGCCACGCTCACTATCATGGGTAATTAAGGTTCCGGCTGCAGATGGCTCCATGGTATTAAGCAACCTAACAGGGATCTTATATTTTTGGGCAGGAAAAACACTTTGAGGATGTAAAATTTTAGCGCCGAAATAGGCTAATTCTGCGGCTTCATCAAATGATAATACCGCAACAGGCTTAGTACCATTTACAATACGAGGATCGTTATTGTGCATACCATCAATATCAGTCCAGATTTGGACTTCTTCTGCTTGTATGGCCGCTCCAATTAGGGAAGCAGTATAATCGCTTCCGCCACGACGTAAATTATCAATCTCACCAAAAGGGTTGCGACAAATGTATCCCTGTGTAATAAATAAGGTTTGATCGGAATTTTTATCCAATAATGGTCGAAGATGTTTACTGAGATAATCCATGTCCGGTTCGCTATCTTCATCAATCTTCATAAAATCTAATGCCGGCAACAAAGTAGAACTTACACCAATTTCTGTGAGATAAATATGATATAATGTAGTAGAAATTAATTCGCCCTGTGCCAGGATAATCTTTTCTTCGATGGCCGTAAATTTCTCATTTGCGAGAGATGAAATCAGGTTAAAATGATATTCAATAAGTTCTTTTGCATTCGAATAACCCTCGTCTGTTGAAAATAATTTACGAATAAAAGAATTGTATTTTTCTTGCAAAATGCTAGTTAAATCATGTGCCTTTTTTCTATCTCCGTTAAGGTGGGCCTGAGAAACTTCTAGTAGACTGTTTGTAGTGCCAGATACGGCGGAAAGTACCACAATCTGTCGTTCTTCCGGGTGAATAATATGGAGTAAACTTTTAATTCTTTCGGGGCTGCCAACCGATGTTCCACCGAACTTTAATACTTTCATTTTAACGTATTGATTTTAATTTGCCACAACTGGTTTGATACTTGTGCACAGAGGCACTAAAATTAGATAAAAGCATTGTATTTTTAATACTGATCTAAATTTAACTCTTTCTAATTTGTACAAAATGCTCTCTCTTAATTTAAAATAAATATTAAACTCAAAAACATTTTAATTTAAAAATAGGTTTACTTAAAGAATTACAACTTAATGTTTACCTACTATTTAGATGAAAATTTATTGCTTTTTTTTAGCAGCAGTTATCGGAACTTCTGCAGAAACTCCACCTATTAAAATAAATGATTTGTCTTTGAACTCCTACTTTTTATACGGGGTTAAAAGCGCATCTAATAGCCAATTAGTTTTAAATACAAACAATCTCATCCCTAATCAATTGTTTCTCTCAAAAATTGATGATACACAGCTAAACCCCTGTATGAAACCTATATTGAGAGATATCCAGAATCTATCCAATGGTTCTGTGGCTGGTATTATTCGAGAGTTTTCAGCAGAAATGCCCGGTTATAACTGGACAGTAAGAGAAGGGCATTTAGATGTAAACTATAATGGCAAAACAAATCCTGTGTATAATTCGGTAACGGGTACGATAACCACCACGTTTGATAGCCAAAAATTTACTAATGCTTCTGACTTAGCTTTAGTAACAGCCATATTGCATGAGTCTGTGCATGCTTATCTAATTGCCTATTTTTATACTGACCGCATTAATGCTCCTAAAACATATGGAGATATGGTTTCAGAATGGGAAAAAGTCGAAAATCCTGATTTTAATGATATCCATCATCATGAAATGATAAGGACATTTATGAAAGATATAGCCTTATCTTTAGAGGAATACGGTCAATTAAAAGGGTATAATTTAGGCTCTCGGTTTTATAGTGATCTAGCTTGGGGTGGTTTAACAACAGATGAATATGGATATCCTACTCAAATATTTAAAAACATAATTCCTTCTTATAAGGATAGAGAACGCATACAAAATGTTATAATTATTGAACAAACAGGAATAGATAGTGAAGGGAATCCACAAAATCAACGGGGCAGAATGAGTGCTTGTCAATATTAAGCTTTAAACTATCAATCAAAAAGCAGAACTTAGCAAAGCAATCCTAAAAAATGACTAACTGCATTGATAAAATACATTTTTTTATATTTTCTTTTAATTTTATCTCCCCTATTTCTACACGGACAGAGTCATAGTTTATCTGGCAAATATTTTTATCCTTTTCCTGGCGAAGGAGGAATTGTATTGGAATTTTCAGAGAAAACTTTTAATAAAAATATACAGGGGCATCTTACTCCTATAATAGGGAAAGGCATTTATCAGATAAAAAGCAATAAACTTTTGCTAAAGTACCAAAATGTTAAAAATCCAGACACTTCTATAGTTAAGATAGAAACAAAAAATATTAAGCCATCAGATATGGGAGTTTTGTCTATAAAAGTAGTGGATGCTTCAAGTGGCAAAGTATTTCCATTTGCTTCTTGTGGGTTAAGAAATAATAAAGAGAAACTCATCTCTGTGATACTAACAGATACTTTAGGGAAGGCTAATATCACCCTCTATAATTTTGATATAATAAAAATAATATCCATTGATCTTTTAGGATACGATCGGATCCATATTCCTACATCTCAATTTAAAGGTAAATCTGTAGTAATAACAGCTTTTCTTAAACCCCAATTGGCTAATTATATAGAAAGGAAGGAAGAAATTTATAAAATAGAAAAGTTAGATAGCAAAGAACTTATTTTAATAAATGAGTATAAAAAGCGAATGCGTTTTAAAAGGTATAAAAGAGGCCTATAGACTGAATTTTAAGTATTGATTTTAAATTGCCACAAATGATTTTTATACTTGCGTAAATGCAAAAGCTTATACATCTAGACATAAAATTATGCAGGAATTAGAACCATCCATTTTACAAAAAATCAATCAATGGCTTCAGCCGGATTATGATATCGATACTCGCAATCAAATCCAAAAGCTATGGGATGAAAAAGCATATATAGAATTAACTGACTCTTTTTATAAAGACCTTGAGTTTGGTACGGGTGGACTTAGAGGTATTATGGGACCCGGTTTAAACAGGATCAATAAATATACCATAGGTGCAGCAACACAGGGATTAAGCAATTTCCTGATCAATAAATATCCCGGCGAAAAAATTAAAGTAGCTATTGCTCATGATAGCCGCAATAACTCTGATTATTTCGCCCGAATTACTGCAGATGTATTTTCTGCCAATGGCATCCATATTTATTTTTTCAAAGAATTAAGACCTACTCCCGAGCTCTCTTTTGCCATACGTCGTCTGGGTTGCCGTGGTGGAGTAATGATCACCGCATCTCATAATCCGAAGGAATACAACGGTTATAAAGCTTATGGAGCAGATGGTGGCCAATTTATATCACCGGACGATGAAGTGGTGATGGATGAAGTTTCTAAAATAACAAGGATAGGTAAAATCAAATTTGATAGGGTAACTGGAAACATAGAACTCATTGGCGAAGAGATGGATCAGTTATACTTGGACGAGATTATTAAACTTTCTGTCTCACAGGATGCGATTAAACGTCAACACGATTTAAAAATAGTGTACTCTCCTATTCACGGAACCGGGATTACGATGGTTCCTAAGGCATTGGCTAAGTTTGGGTTTACCAATGTGAATCTGGTAAAAGAACAAATTACTCCGGATGGCAATTTCCCAACCGTTATTTATCCTAACCCCGAAGAAAAAGAAGCCTTAACACTAGCCTTAGCTAAAGCAAAAGAAATTGATGCCGACCTTGTTTTGGCAACAGACCCCGATGCCGACCGTGTGGGTGTTGCTGTTAAAAATCATGAAGGCGAATTTATCCTTCTAAATGGAAATCAAACCTTGAGTTTGCTAATTAATTACATACTTAATGCATGGCAAGAAAAAGAAAAAATTACTGGAAATGAGTATATTATATCAACCATTGTTAGCACTAATCTAATTGATGAAATAGCTAAATCTAAAAATGTAGCTTGTTATAATACGCTTACCGGTTTTAAATGGATTGGTGCTGTGATGACTGCATTGGAAGGAAAAAAAACGTTTATTGCCGGCGGTGAAGAAAGTTACGGATATCTTATTGGCGACTTAGTAAGAGATAAAGATGCCATAATTTCCTGTGCATTTATTGCAGAAATGACCGCTTTTTATAAAGATCAGGGAAGTAGTTTATTTGATGCCATGTTAGATATGTATCAGCAATATGGCTTTTACAAAGAAAAACTGGTTTCAATTACCAAAAAAGGAAAAAGTGGCGCCGAAGAAATAAAAGCCATGATGCAAAAGTTTAGAATTACACCCCCCACAACTCTTGATGGAGCTAAAGTAGTTACCTTAAAAGATTATGAATTGGGTACAGAAACTGATCTCCTATCCGCAAAAACAAAAGGGATAGACTTGCCAAAATCTAACGTTTTACAATTTATTACAGAAGATGGTAGTGTGATATCTGCACGTCCATCTGGCACCGAACCCAAAATTAAGTTTTATTGTAGCGTAAAAACCGATCTCCCCGACAAAAGAGCATTTAAAGAGGCTGAAAAGCAATTAGAGGAAAAAATTACTTCTATTATGAATGACCTGGCTGTGTGATTTGTAGGGATAATTCATCAATTATCCCTACGTTTGCAGAAATCAAATGATCCACAAGTTCCTCAGCATGCTATTAATTTTTGTGACTCTATCTACGGGGTTTACCAAGTTATTTATATATGCCAACTATGAATTAAACAAAGATTATATCGCCAAAACGCTTTGCATAAATAAAGCTAAACCCATGCTGCATTGTAATGGAAAATGCTACCTGACAAAAAAATTAAAACAGGCAGAACAAGAAGAACAAAAGCAGGAAAAATCATCCTCAAAACGCTTTTCTGTGGAGGTATTTTTACCAACTACACAAGGGTTTAAATTTTTTACCCGGCAAACAGATGAATTTCTCCCTCCAACCCCATTACCTTATTCGTCTCTGAAAATGTATGGCATATTTCATCCGCCACAATTCTCTCACTCTGATTTAATCTTTTCTTAAACCTTAATAACCCGCAGCAAGCTTTATAAAAGCATGCTGTTAATTAATCTATTTTGTTTACCGTAAATCCATTCAGAAAGGATGTTTGTATTCTTTCTGAATGATATGTATTCTAAAAAATAACATGAAATCTAATTATACTTTTTCCATTTTTTTAACTGTTCTTATCATTCTAAGTGCAAGTAACCTATTTGCCTGTGATATTTGCGGCTGTTTTATGGGTATAACTCCTTATGATAACCAAAGCAGTTTTAGCTTCTTACACCGTTACAGATCATTCAGCGGATATGTAGGACAAAACCAGCATTTCTTCCCGTCAGGTTCTCACTTCTTCCCAACAGGGAATCAACATAATGCACCAATTACAGAGCATAATGGCGACCCTTCTGATTATGAAGTTTATCGTGCTACTGAAATACGTGGAAGATATTTTCTAAGTAAAAAAATAGAGTTAAATGCAATTATTCCCTATAATTCTAATTCAGAACAGGTTAATGGTAATTTAAGTACAGTTGCCGGTTTAGGCGATATAAATGTGTATGCAGGTTATCATCTGTTAAGAAAATTGGATCAGAAAAAGTTTAATCAGCGTTTAATTGTGGGTGCAGGTATTAAACTTCCTACCGGAAAAAGCGATGCGAAGAACTTCGAAGGCGATAGATACAATACTCTTTCACAAGCTGGAACAGGCAGTACCGATGGTTTTGTTTACTTTAATTACCTTTTGGGATATAAAAAGGCAGGATTAAGCCTGAGTACAACTTACAAAGTAAATGGACAAAATAAAGAAGAGGAAAGTATTGCTAACAGTACAACTAGCTTTATGAATGTGTTTTATAATGTGGGATTAAACAAAATGATTAAGCTTGTTCCATCTGTTCAACTGGCTTATGAGTATTCGGGAGGTGAAAAATATAAAGGAGTTAAAACCGGAGAACATGTCATGAATAATTTAATGTCTGGAGTTGGACTGGATCTGTTCATTAAAAATATAACCCTGAATATGGCCGTTCAAACTAAAGCCTGGTCTGCAAAAGATGATCATCCACAACCTGCCGGCCGTGTGGTATTAGGTGTAACCTATAATTTTAATCAATTGTATTATTTAATAAATTAGCCAAATGAGACCTGCATGAGCTTCCGTTCACAAATTAAAATGAATAAAGCTCATGCAAGCTTTATTACCACTTAAAAAATAAATTCTCAATGAAAACCGTATCCCTTATTTTAATAATTACAACACTATTGCAATCCTGCACCAGTAAACAGGATCATAAACTTCCAATACTCGGGAATCGCGAAGCTATAGAACATCAGGTTAACGGTAAAACGGTTGTTGATACTGTTTATCAAACCGTTCCGGCTTTTAGTTTTCTAAACCAGGATAGCGTACAGGTGACCAATAAAGATTTCAACAACAAAATATATGTGGCTGATTTCTTTTTTACATCCTGCAATACCATTTGCCCTATTATGCATCGCAATATGTTAAAGGTATATGAGAAATTTAAAAACAATCCGCAAGTTAAGATCCTATCCCATTCCATTGATGTAAAGTATGATCTCCCATCCCGATTAAAAAAATATGCCAATAAACTTGGCGTTCAGGGCAATCAATGGGAATTTGTTCATGGCTCGCATGATGCTATTTTTGATGTTGCTGCCAAAAGCTACCTGGTAGCTGCCTATGAGGATGTAAAAGATCCTCAGGGCTTGGTTCATCAAGGGTGGTTTGTATTAGTGGATAAACAAAAGCGCCTTCGCGGAGCTTACGACGGCACAAAAGAAGACCAGGTACAACAAATGATGGTGGATATGCAAACCTTGCTAAATGAAGATGAGAAATAAAGTATTCTGCTTTTTCTTCTCCATTTGTATTTGCTGCTCATTGCTACAATCATGTGAAAACGAACAGCAATTAACCTATAAACGCTATTATGTAAATGGAAAAGGCCTGTATGAGCAATATTGCCAGAATTGTCATAATGCAGATGGAACAGGCTTAAGTAATTTATATCCGCCACTTACAGATACCCTTTATCTCAAGCAAAATAAAACTCAATTATCCTGCATCATCAAATACGGTTTAACCGGTAAAATTAAGCTGACCGCAAAAGAATTTGAAGGACAAATGCCAGCTCATAATGAATTATCAGATATTGATGTGGCCCAGCTAATGGTATACATAACCAATTCATTTGGTAATAAACAGGGTTTTTATGATGCAAGCACTGCTAATAAAGATTTAAAAAATTGTAATTGATTTCTTCTCAGCAAAGCTTATGATTTCCATTCAAAGCTTCTCTATTTCCCCATGAAGCTTATCAATTTCCATGCAAAGCTTTCCTATTTCCGTACGAAGCCTATCGATTTCCGTGCAAAGCTTCCCTATTTCCGTATGAAGCTTGTCGATTCTCATGCAAAGCTTCCCTATTTCCGCACGAAGCTTGTCGATTTCCATGCAAAGCTTCCCTATTTCCGCACGAAGCTTGTCGATTTCCATGCAAAGCTTCTCTATTTCCGCACGAAGCTTATCGATTTCCATGCAAAGTCAGCTGGTTTCTCTGTAAAGTCTGACTCTTTCCTAAAAAACTTGACAGATTTGGGGTTATTTTAAAATATCTTAAAAATCTTTATGCAAACCGTATAACCGCCTTTAATGTACTTCCCTTCTCCGAATCTTCCACAGCCTGGTTGATTTCATCCATATCATAGAATTTAATTAATTTATCAAAAGGAAACAATCCTTTTTGATACAGTTCAATTAAACGTGGAATAAATATATCAGGAACGCTATCACCTTCAATTACAAACCGGATGGATTTCCCCATCGTAAAAACAGCATTATCTATTTCCAGTTTAGGAGCAGCAGATACGCCTACGAGTGCACATTTCCCTAAGTTTTTTAAAGCGATGATTGCTTGATTGATGACATCGTTTCGCCCGGTAGTGTCAAACGCATAATGTATGCCATCGGGTGCTATTTGTTTTTTAATGATTTCGGCAGAATTTACCCCTCTGCTATTTACAGCATGCGTAGCGCCTAATTCTTTTGCCCGCTCCAATCGCTCATCATTAATATCAACGGCTATGATCGTAGTACAACCCACTGCTTTTGCAGCCATAATGCCAGCTAAACCCACCGGCCCAACCCCATATACCGCAATGCTTTCACCGGCATTGGGTTTTAATACATTCAATACACTCCCCGCTCCTGTTTGCAGGCCACAACCCAAAGGGCCAAGCATTTCCAAAGGAACATCCTTAGATACTTTTACCACATTACGCTCTGATGCTAATGCATAGGTTGCAAAAGATGACTGGTAAAAGAACAGCCCGTTAATGGGATGTCCATTTTGATGATAAGGGTCAGAACCATCTAAACGCCTTCCCGATATATTGAGCTGGAAGAACTCCAGGCAATATGAAGGGTGCCCCGACTGGCAAAATTCACAGATACCGCAGGATGCAGGCGCCAAAATCACATGATCGCCCGGCTTAACCTTGGCAACTTCACTCCCTACACTTTCCACAATACCCGCACCTTCATGACCCAAAATAGCAGGAAATCCAAAAGCATGTATATCCTGATCTCTTACAGCAAGATCGGTATGACACAAACCCGTGGCCACAATCTTAACCAACACTTCATTGGCCCTGGGTTGATCTAATTCAACATTTTCAATTTCAAATTTTGATTTGGGTTCCTTAAGTACAGCCGCTTTGATTTCCATGGTCTTTATAAATTAAGATATAAAAAACTTGCAACGAACGATGAAAGTCAAAACCCGGGAAATACGATCAAGAATGAGTAATTTAAAGGCATTTAAACCCCATCTGGCAATATTTAAATAACAGATGAGTACTAGGGATTGTTTAAGAAATAAAGACAAATAGCATTAAACAAAAATGGGATAAATCGAAGAAATCGACTTATCCCATAAAAGGGTGGATGATGGGGTTTGCTGAAATACTTAAAATAATTCCATTTAGTGCCCTCATTATCAATTGTATAAAGTTGGTGACGATCACATTTCCCATTGATAGCAAATTATTGACGGTATAATTTCTTAATCTTCATAGTAGAGTCAAGTTGATTATTAATTTTTTCGTAATCATGGCTATTTTTCATAAGGGCCCAGTCAGATTTAAGTTTTAGAACTTGATTTTCATTAATATATGGTGAGATTACATTTAATTTCCATATAAAAGACTCATTCTTTTTTTCAATTAATATGCCTGTACAATAAATTGAATAGCATATAAACGGTAATAAGATAAGCATCCCCAAGGTAAGATTTGCCATCCGTTTCAACTTGACTAAAAAAGTTTCATTTGAAATTTCAGCCTTCTTAAATTCTTTATCTAATGTTTTTTTAAATCTATTTAAATTGTTTAATGCTAGTAAATGTAATATTGACATCGCTATTATAAAAAAAAGCAGAATAATATATTTAATAAGCCAATCATAAGATACATTCTTGGCTACTTCTGTATAATAGAAATTTGAAAATTTAGTATTTACTTCTAAAAGCGTTTCAAATCCATAATTCCAAATCCATTTAAAAACAATGGCGAAAAAAAATAGTATTATTGCTTTTACTATATCCTTTCTTGATGGTAATACGTCTCTAATAATAGCTTTATTCATATCTAATTTATTTCCTACTTAATAACCTTATAATTTTATTCTTACCGTCAAGACTGCTTTTTAATAATGTGTTTCATCTCGCAGGCATTATGCTTTTTTTTATAGACTGCTATATCTTGATATGACGACAAGTGACGATAAAAACAAAAATCCCTCTTTACGTATGTGTAAAGAGGGAAAAGGGTGGATGATGGGGCTCGAACCCACGACCCTCGGTACCACAAACCGATGCTCTAACCGACTGAGCTACAACCACCATTTATTGTGTTTGCAAAAGTAACTATTTCAGCACATTCTGCAAATCTTTTCCTTAATCAATTAATAATTATAGTCATCAATTGATCGCTCTCCCATCAAATGATTATAAAGTCATAAGAACTACATAATAAAATTCATTCCAAAAAGAACTTTAAATAAGGGTATTTTTGTACAGTAATATTTCAGTATAAACCGAGTAATGATGTCTCATACAGATGAACTAGTAGAACTACAAGTAACTGGAATGCATTGTAATAATTGTGCACTTTCTGTCCATAAAATACTTGAAAAGAAAGGATTGGAGGATGTTTATGTAGATTTTGCTAATGAAGAAGTAAAATTCAGAACACATGATGCAGCCGCTATACCACAAATAGTAAAAGATATTGAAGGGCTTGGCTATAAAGTCAGAGAAGCAGATATACCTTACCGGGATAAATTTTATGAAAAAATAGAGAACAAGTTTTTATTCAGCCTCATCTTTACTGTTCCTTTATTTTTACATATGTTGCTTCCATTTCATTGGTTGCATAATCCCTACGTTCAACTGGCTCTTTGTCTTCCGGTATTTATATTAGGATGCTTTCATTTTGGTAAAAGCGCATTTAATTCTTTAAAAAACGGCATTCCCAATATGGATGTGTTGATATTCATTGGTTCAAGCGCTGCTTTTATTTACAGTCTCGTAGGAACATTTCAGCATTTGGGTTCAGAATACTTATTTTATGAAACATCTGCTACCATTATTACATTGGTTTTATTAGGCAATGTTTTAGAAAAACGTTCTGTTAGTCAAACAACCTCAGCTGTACGAGATTTGGTGAAATTTCAGGAAGTAAAAGCAACAAAAATGGTTGACGGAAATGCCGTAATTATACCTTCTAATGAAATACAAGTCGGAGATACACTTGTTGTAAATACAGGCGAAAAAATCCCAGCCGATGGTGAAGTAATTTGGGGAGAGGCTTCTGTTAATGAAGCTATGATAACAGGCGAAAGCATCCCTGTAGAAAAAAATAAATACGATCAGGTTATTGGAGGGACTATTATTGAGAAAGGAAATATTCACATGCTGGCAACTAAAGTTGGAAAGCAAACCGTTCTTTCACAAATTATAGAGCTGATGAAACGTGCCCAGGCTTCCAAACCTACTATCCAAAAACTTGGGGATAAAGTTGCAGCCATATTTGTTCCTGTTGTTATTAGCATCTCTTTACTCACTTTTGGATTAGCCTACTTGGTGTTTGACCTGGCTTTTCAAAAAGCATTATTGAATGCGATTGCAGTTTTAGTGATTTCTTGTCCTTGTGCTATGGGACTGGCAACTCCTACTGCTGTAATGGTTGGTTTAGGACGAGCCGCCAAAAACGGGATTCTTATCAAAGGTGGTAATACGTTGGAAGAATTGGCTAAATTAAAGTATATGGTTTTTGATAAAACCGGCACATTAACATCAGGAAATTTTAAAATAAAGAAATTAGACGTTCTGGATTTAACAGATCAGGAAGTTCGTTCTATTATTTGGGGGATAGAAAGTTATTCCAATCATCCTATTGCAAAATCCTTAGTAAACGAATTGTCTAAACAGGACAAAACAAAAATCATATTTACAAAAGTCTTGGAAGAAAAAGGTGTAGGCATGTCTGCTACAGATGCAGATGGGAATGCCTATAAGTTTGGATCTAAACACATTCTTAATGCTAATGAAGAAGCAGGCGATTACAGTTTATTTCTCAAAAAGAATAACCATTTAATTGCCCGGATTGCTATTGAAGATGAAATAAAACCGGAAGCTGCCACACTCATCAATACATTGAAACAATTAAACATTGTGCCTGTATTGTTAAGCGGCGATCAGCAAAAAAAATGTGATGAATTAGCTTCAACTTTAGGAATTACAGAAGTATATGCTGAAAAATTGCCAGATCAAAAATTAGCAATTATTGAACAGTTCAAGCATAAAGGTAAAACAGCCATGGTTGGCGATGGAATAAATGATGCTCCGGCACTTACCTTATCTGATGTTGGAATTTCTATGAGTAATGCCAGTCAGATTGCTATTCAATCTGCCGAAGTGGTGCTATTAAAAAGTGATTTAAAAGCTATTGATTTTATGCTTCGTATTGGCAGACACACACTATTAACCATTAAACAAAACCTATTCTGGGCATTTTTCTATAATGTGGTTGCAATTCCTGTAGCTGCTTTAGGTTTTTTAAATCCGATGGTTGGTGCATTAACTATGGCATTTTCTGATGTAATTGTGATTGGAAATTCTATACGCTTAAAAACAAAATCCTTATAATTGCGCTTTACAGCATAAGTTAATGATCGAAATTTATACGGATGGTGCATCAAGTGGTAATCCCGGTCCGGGTGGATATGGAACTATCCTTCGTTCGGGTAAACATTATAAAGAACTATCTGAAGGATACCGAAAAACGACCAATAACCGCATGGAATTGCTTGCTGTCATTGTAGGATTAGAAGCGATTAAAAATTCTGGAGAAGAGGTTATGATTTTTTCTGATTCTAAGTATATTATTGATGCTGTAGAAAAAAAATGGGTTTTTGGATGGATTAAAACTGGTTTTAAAGGTAAAAAGAATAAAGACTTGTGGTTACGCTTTTTATCTGTTTACAATTTACATAAAGTTAGATTTACCTGGGTAAAAGGCCATAACGGACATCTGGAAAACGAAAGATGTGATGAACTTGCTGTAAAAGCATCCCAACAAAAAAGCCTTTTAATTGATACTGTTTTTGAAACTGAAAATAATAAACCTGATCTTTTTTAGTCTATCCCGCCAATAACACCCAGCTTTGCAAGTTTTGTTTCTGCTACATCATCCTCAACTTGTGGCGAAAACTGATGCATTAGGCTTTCAGCTTTATAAACCATATTTTCAGATCCGATAAAAATAGCGGAACGCTGATGTAAAGAGACTACTTCTTTTTCCAGGATACGCTCATAACCATCAGTAGCACGACCACCAGCCTGTTCAATTAAAAAAGCCATCGGATTACATTCATAAACTAAACGAAGTTTACCCTGTGGCGCACTGGCCGTTTTAGGGTAAATAAATATTCCTCCTTTTATCAAATTACGATGAATATCTGCAACCATAGAACCAATATAACGTGATGTATAGGGACGTTTACTCTCTAAATCTTCTACCTGGCAATATTTGAGATATTTCTTTACACCATCCGGGAAATGAACATAATTACCTTCGTTAATAGAATAGATCGTTCCATCTTTCGGGATTTTCATTGCGGGATGTGAAAGGCAAAATTCGCCAATAGAAGGATCGAGCGTAAAACCGTTTACACCTTTACCGGTAGTATAAACCATCATGGTAGAGGAACCATAAATAACATATCCGGCGGCAACCTGTTTAGTTCCATTTTGCAGAACATCTTCTAAAGTAGCTTTACCATCTGTTGTTTTACGGCGATAAATAGAAAATATGGTACCAACTGCTACATTTACATCGATGTTTGAAGAACCGTCCAAAGGATCAATTGCTACAATATATTTGGCATTTTTAGATACTTCGCCATCAATATAAACAAACTCATCATTCTCTTCTGAAGCGACAATACAACATTCGCCACCACTTTTTAAAGCAGATATGAATTGATCGTTGGCATATACATCTAATTTTTTTTGGGATTCACCCTGAATATTCATCGTTCCTGCGTCACCCAAAATATCCATGAGTCCGGCTTTGTTTACTTCGCGATTTACAATTTTGGCTGCAATTCCAATATCCCGCAAAAGCCGTGATAACTCCCCTTTTGCATAGGGAAAATCATTTTGCTTTTCTATAATAAACTGACCCAATGTTATGACTACCTGCATATACTTAGTGTATTTTTTACGCTATCTAATTCCTAGTTCTATGGCTTCTAAGGTATGAATTTTTTTCTCCGAAATGCAAAAACGAAGTAATGTGCGCACTTTATGCCAGCCATGCTTTCCGGCTGCTCCCGGGTTTAAGTGTAAACAAGCTATCTTTTTATCATACATTACTTTTAATATATGGGAATGCCCCGATATAAACAGATCTGGTGGTTTTTTGTTTAGTTCTTCCTTTATTGCAGGGTTGTATCTTCCGGGATAACCTCCAATATGTGTCATCCAAACATTTACATCTTCATAGGAAAATTTTAGATGTTCGGGATAAACGAGACGAATATCCTGAGCATCAATATTTCCATACACTCCACGCAAGGGCTTAAAGGCAGCTAATTGATCTGCCAGTTCAATGTTTCCAAAATCGCCTGCATGCCATATTTCATCACATTTATCAAAATGTTTGAAAACAGCATCATCCAAGTAACCGTGAGTATCTGAAAGTAAGCCTATTGTTTTCATATTGGCAGGAATTAAAAATTAAAAGATGGTCAAAAAATCTTTCAGCAAGGTACTATACTCTTTAGAATAAACCTTTGGCTCATCATAAATAACAAACGGTTTTATAGTTTTTGTTTGAGGATGCAATCCAAATGAAATGATGGTACGATGTGGAGTTGAATTTGAAAAGGAGGAAATTATAACCTCGTTTTGAAGATGTAAGTGATGTTCATAAGCAATTTTACAAACCAATTCCGCTGTATCAATAGGTAATATTAAAGTTAATAAACCGCTTTCGTTTAAATATGTTGCCGACTGTGAAACTAATCGGTGGAAGAATTGCTTATCGGTATGTCTTGCCAGCCCTTTTGTAGCAGTATTAGATTTAAAAGAATTTATGAAAAAAGGAGGATTAGATATAATCAGGTCAAATTTAGTTTGCGGATACTGATCGAAATATTCTTCAAATGATTGAGAATAAAGAGTAACGCGGTCTACAAAAGGAGAATTATTGAAATTTTCCTGAGCGGTTTGAGCAGCTTTTCCATCTATTTCTATGGCATCAATACGAACTTTGGGGTAGCGTTGAGCAAGCATTAAAGCGATAATACCTGTTCCGGTTCCAACATCTAAAATTTGCTTTAGATTTTCAGCTTCTACCAGTGCTGCCAGTAAAACGCCATCGGTGTTTACTTTCATGGCACAGCCGGATTGATCGACTGAAAACTGTTTAAAGTGGAAAATATTATCTGTTGCCATAGATGGATGCTCGTTTTGACATGTATAAAGGTTATGCCAACTTCTATTCTCCCAAAATATGGTGCAAAACATGATCATAGCTGTTTTTCACTTCATTCACAGATCCAAATGACTGATCGTCGACTTTCAACTCACCATTATTAACTATTCCAAGTAAACTAAAGTCTACTTCGGACGTAGCCATTAATTCAATAAAAGCTTCCTGTGTATTCGGTTTAACCGAAACCACTATCCTGCCCTGGGCTTCGCCGAAAAGGAAAGCATCTTTACGAATCTCAGCATCTGTTTCAATTTCAAAGCCTAAATCATTGGGCATAGCCGATTCTAACAGGGTAATATACAATCCGCCATCAGAAACATCATGTGCAGATTCAATTAAACCCTGTTTTATTAATTGCTTAATCACCTGATGCATGGCATATTCCTCATCCAGATTAAAATAAGGAGCCGGACAAGAAGTTATTTCATGAAAAGAGGCTAAATATTGTGAGGATGCGATATCGTTTACGCTTTTACCGATAAGGTAGATTAAATCGCCTTCATTCTTAAAGTCAGAAGTCATGAAGTTGGAAATATCATCCAGAATTCCCAACATCCCGATAGTTGGCGTTGGAAATACTGGTCCTTCATCTGATGATTGATTATAAAAACTCACATTACCGCCCGTTACTGGAGTTTCGAATTTAGTACAGGCTGCACTCATTCCCTTAATAGCTCCAACAAACTGCCAGTACACTTCGGGCACGTATGGATTTCCAAAGTTAAGACAATTGGTGATGGCTACAGGTTCGCCTCCGGCACAAGTAATATTTCGTGCAGCTTCGGCTACCGCAATGGCACAACCTTTTTCCGGATCAGCATATACGTAACGTGAATTACAATCTACTGTTAATGCAATCGCCTTATGAGTTCCTTTAATATTTACTATGGCTGCATCGCTAGGCCTGTTGGTTGTGATGGTCGCAGTTCCAACCATAGAATCATATTGATCCGTAACCCAACGCTTTGAGGCTATATTTGGATGAGAGATTAAATGATCTGCGACGGCTTTAAAATCTGAAGGTTCTTGAATATTTTCGAGTTTAAACTTCAGGTTTTGCTTGTAGTAAGCAGGTTCACGGTATTCACGTTCGTAAACAGGAGCTCCGCCACCTAAAACCAGGTCATCTGCCGGAACATCGGCTACCAATTCTCCGTTCATAAAGTATTGGAGACGTTTAGTATCTGTTACTTCGCCGATAATGACACAATTTAAATCCCATTTATCAAAAACTGCTTCTACTTCTTTCTCACGACCTTTTTCAACTATAATCAACATGCGTTCTTGAGATTCTGATAATAAGATCTCGAAAGGCTTCATGTTTTCCTGTCGCATAGGGACTTTATCCAGATCAATGCGCATTCCATGTTCACCTTTGGCAGACATTTCTGAATTGGAACAGATGATTCCTGCTGCTCCCATATCTTGCATTCCCACAACAGCGCCGGTTTTGATGACTTCCAGTGTGGCTTCAAGCAGTAATTTCTCCTGGAAAGGATCACCAACCTGAACTGCAGGAAGATCATTTATAGAATCTTCTGTAATGTTTTTAGATGCGAAGGCGGCTCCGTGAATCCCATCTTTACCGGTTGCTGAGCCTACAATATAAACTGGGTTTCCTACACCGTAAGAGGTGGCAGAAACGGTTTCTCCCACCTTTACAATTCCGGCTGACATAGCATTGACCAGTGGATTAATATTATAGCATTCGTCGAAGAATAATTCACCCCCAACTGTGGCAATACCAAACGCGTTGCCATAATCCCCAATACCTTTCACTACTCCTTTTATGAGCCATTTCGTACGATCTAAACTTAAATCGCCAAAACGCAGAGAATTAAGCTGGGCAATGGGACGGGCTCCCATGGTAAAAATATCGCGATTGATCCCTCCTACTCCTGTTGCAGCTCCCTGATAAGGTTCTAAAGCTGATGGATGATTATGTGATTCTATTTTAAAAACACAAGCAATTCCATCACCTAAATCTACCATTCCGGCATTCTCTTCTCCGGCTTTGGCCAACATCCGCGGGCCTTCTTTGGGTAAGGTTTTAAGCCAGGTTATTGAATTTTTATAGGAGCAATGCTCACTCCACATCACGGAGAAAATAGAAAGCTCCGTAAAATTTGGAATGCGGCCTAAAATTTCTTTAATCCGGTCGTATTCTTGGGGTAGCAAACCTAATTCTTTAGCGGTTTCGAGTGTGGATATTTGGGTATTTTCCAATGTTTGGGTTTTATTGAATGGGAGTTGGGCAAAAGTAGGGAAAAGGGGTATTAATCTTAGCTTTATTTGATTATTCTTCTTCAAACTTTGGCTTAATTAATAGCACTAAAATTATCGCATGGTTAGCAAAAGGAATGTCTAGTAAATAGCTATTTGAAAAATGAAAAAATAGAAAAAGAACAGCTAAAAGCCAGTCAAATTTTTTGGTTATAAATCCAACCAGAAAAGATAATTCGAGTAAGGTAGCACAGCAAAAAAGGAGCTGTGCAAGCTCTGAATGGGAAATAAGATATTCCATTCCTTCAACTCGAAATCCTGAAGATGATGAATTATATTGCAAAAACTCCGTTAATGTTGCCTTTAAACTGGCACTCATATTATTAGCATGGAAAAAAGCTCCGTTATAGAGTTTTAAAATCCCACTTAAAAAATATAATCCACAAAAAACATAGCGTCCAAATTCAAAAGCCAGTTTAAATTTATAATCTTTCTCAAATATAAAGGGTATACACGGAATGAGCAATCCAATAGCATAAGGCTGATAAGCTAAAAATTGCGTATATAAAAAATGATATAGATATATAAGAATGACAAATATTCTTGGATAAATAACTTTTTTAGGAAATATAATACAACATAAACATGATACAAAAAGAGTGATATCTAATGCAATTGATAACCAATAAGATTCAAAAAAAAGTTTATGGAAATTAAAAAATAAGGGTATCCAATAAGTTATATTTAGTCCCGGATAAGTAAGAACAGGGTTAAATGCCTGACTAATTAGGGCTGCATTATAAGTTTTCCATAAAAGGAGGATAAAATATCCTGCAAAGGTAAACTGCGTTAATAACTTCCTATTTAACATTTACCTGGTAACTTAATTCCTGAACTTTATTTAAAACTTTAACTTCACCATTTTTTGTATACTCAAGTGTAGTTCTATATATTTTAATGGAAAATATGTTCATGGAATTGTTTTTTTCTAAATAACGTTTAAGCCAAGCACCAAAATTGATATCATTTAAATCAGGATAAGTGAAGAGCTTTTCGTATAGATCAGTTGCTTTTTTTTGACCTATGAGTTTTGCCAGTTTATTTAAATACATACTTTTCATATCATTATATGGTTTATGTTTCAAGTGAATATATCTTAGATAATTTACTACAATAATATCTTCCTTTTCTTTTGGGAAATTATATTTAGCTAAAGGATAGCCATTAATCTCAATAATACCACTTTCATAAATCGGAGTGGGCTTTTCAACAAATGAATACATCGGGAAAACAAAAAAAGGCGTAACTGTACTTTTTATAATAAATGCACAAATCAAAACACCTAAAATATAAACTAGAGAAAACCAATATAGGGCAGGCCATTCCTTTCGTACTTTAATAAGAAATAGATTATTTTTTGAGGTATTCATTATTTAAAGGATAATATTAAGTTGTATCATTTTTTATTTAAAACTGTTTTATAAACCTCCAACACTTGTGCACTAACCGTTTCATAGTTAAATACTTTTATTGCTGCTTTAGAAATTTTTTCCTTTTCATACCCTTCTGTGTTGTTTAGTATGTGAATAATAGCTTTTTTAAGTTCTCCTTCGTTTTCTGATGGCACTAAGATCCCATTTGATGAATTTATATAATCAGCAATACCTACAACGTCAGTAGCAATGACAGGCACTCCACAACATAAAGCTTCTGCTATAACGCATGAAAAAGTTTCGCAACGACTAAACATAACCAGACAGTTACATTGTTGAATAGTTTTCGCAGCTTCTGCGTAGGGCAGTTCTCCTTTGTGTATAACTCCTGCCTTTAATATTGGTGAAGCATTAATCATCCTTTCAATATGCTCTGGAAATGAACCTAAAAGCCACAATTCGGTATCATACTCTTTTAAAATAGTTTCAAAAACCCGAAGTAGACCTTCCACATTTTTTTGAAAGTTCATAGTAGAAATATGAATGAACTTAATTTTATCAATTACAGGCGCTTGTATGTATTCATCATTAAATAACGTTACATCAACTACATTAGGGATTACTGTTTGAGGAGTTTCGGCAGCGCCCCATTTTTTTATTTGCATTCCCAAACTTTCAGAAACTGGAATTATATGATCAATAGATCTTATTAACTTTATCATAAAAAGCCTTATAGATAAAGAGTAGGTATGCAAACCATATTTAGAATAATCATAAAAGGCAGTCCAGTTTTCGGTTAGAATTATTGGAATATGATACGTTCTTTTCAACCATCTGGCTATCCATACTGCTTTAAAAAAAACATAACAATGAATTAATGATGGAATGCCATGTTCTAAAATAATGCGAAGGGAATGCTTTTTATTGAGATAATAATAGTTGTATAGAGAATGTATTCTACCTATTAATGGGATTTTGCAGGCAGGATAATATACAAAATGAGTTACTGTATTTTCTTCTATAAGAATTTCTGTTTGGCTTTTTTTGATAGTCGCATCTTTAACTACATATAATACCACTTGTTTTATATCTTTAGAAAGTGCTTTTACCAATCGTTGGTTAAAATCTCCATTGAAATGGTCTACCCTGCTTGGATACCAACTTGGCAAAACTAATACATAATTTATTTTAGTCATTGGATATTTTAAAGCTAAAAGGATAGAAATACTAACTTTGTAAAGGTATGAAATATAGGTTTATCATCATTTTCTGTTTTTTAATTAGAAGTGTCATGGCTCAACCTTATGGCAACGAATGGATTAAAAAAGATCAGGTATATCTCAAGGTAAAGGTTTCACAAAACGGTGTTTATCAAATAAACTATAGCCAACTACAATCATTGGGGTTTTTGAGTAACAATCCGGATCCTATTAATTTCCAATTGTTATTCCAGGGAAAAGAAATTCCAATATACATTAATGGAGAAACTGATCATGCTTTTGATCCGGCTGATTTTATACAATTTTATGGTAAGATGAACGATGGTAGTTTAGATAATATTCTGTACACTAATCCAGATGATTTGCCTAATCCCGAAGTAAGTTTATTCACGGATGAAGCTAGCTATTTTTTGACAATTGCAACCCAGCCTGGTAAAAGATATCAGACTCTTAATTTAAATGGGAATGCACTTTTGCCCGAGCCTTATATGATTTATACTGCATCGGGGAATTATGTAGATAAATATTATCCGGGAGCATATATATTAGATGCCCTAAGTTTATCAGAGTATATTGAAGGGGAAGGATATTTGGGAGATACAATTAGTTTAGTCAGCTCAAAAAGCCACATCTTAAATACTCCAAATCTATTAAACACAGTTAATTTTACACCTTATGTGGATTTTTATGTTGCAGGAAGGTCAAACGCGGCTTCTACAAATAACTTTGGATATAATCATCATTTAAAGGTTGAAGCTGGGTTTAATAACCCAAAAAGTATTTTAAAAGAGAGCTTATATAAAGGATATGAAACCAGTAGATCTCATGTAAATATTGATCCGAATTTTATCGGGAATACTACAACTGTTACTTTCAGTACTGTAGATGATATCGGATCCTTAACAGATTTTCAGGCGCCAGCTTATGCCCGAATAACGTATCCGAGATCATTTGACGCAAGCGGATTGCAGGAATTACCTTTCAAGTTAAACGGTGTAAGTCCAACATCTTTGCTAAGATTTACAAATAGCTCCTGGCAAAATCCAATACTCATTGATACAACGAATGCTTTTCGTTATCCCGGTATTATTGCAGGAAGCTCGGTAGATTTTACTATAAACAACCCTTCAAACACTGGACTTTTCGTTTATGGAGATGCTGCTATAAAGACTCCAATTTTAGAAAATGTAACATTTAATTTAATAGATGCAGCTACATTCAATGCTGATATGCTCATTATTACACATTCTTCTTTAGCAAATGCCTCTGCTGAATTTAGTGCCTATAAAGCATCTAAAGGTATTACAAGCCTGGTTATAAATGTAGACGAATTATATAATCAATTTTATTATGGTGTTCACCATTCACAGGCTATTCGGAATTTTGCCAGATATTTATTGAACACAGCTCCAATAAAACCAAAATATCTTTTGTTAATAGGGAAAGGAAGGGAAGAGCCACGTTTTTCATTAGCTGAAGATCTGGTTCCAACTATGGGGAATCCTGCATCGGATGTTGCTTTAACATCTCAAATAATTGATAATAATTTAGCCCCTGCTTTAGCAACGGGGAGAATTCCGGCAAAAACTAGCCAGGAAGTAAGAGATTATTTAGAAAAATTAAAAATATATGATCAATTACCTGATGCCATTTGGAGAAAAAATATTATTCATATTAATGGCGGAAAGAATGCCGGAGAAAATAATCTATTGATAAGCTCTGTAAATAGTTTTGCTCCAATTGCAAAAAAAGATCTGTTTGGAGCTAAGATTATAAATTTTTACAAAAAAGTTACTGACCCCGAAACAAACAATTTAACTGATAAAATTATAAATGAAATTAATAAAGGTGTTGGACTATTAACATTTTTTGGTCATGGCAGTGCACTTTCTACAGAAGTAAATTTTGGTAATTCGACTGATCTAAATAACAAAGCAAAACCTCTTTTTTATTTAATAGATGGCTGTATTGTGGGTAATGCATTTACTACTTACTCTATGGGAGAGCAATTTATTTTACAAAAAGATAAAGCGGCTATAGGTTGGATTGGAACCAGTAGCGAAGGTATAGTATCTTATCTTACAAGTTTTACAAACATTTTTTATGATAAATCCTTTCATAGCAACTTTGGAAAATCGGTGGCTGAAAATTTAAAAGAAACTATACGAACTTACCAACAACCTGCAGATAATTATAACAGAGCCCATTGCAGGCAGTATATATTTTTAGGAGATCCGTCTATCGCTTTTTACTCTCCGCAAAAACCAGATTATGAAATTAGAACACAGGATGTTTCTTTTCAAACACCAAATATTACAGCCAGTACTCAAAACTTTCAACTAAGAATAGTTATTAGAAATAATGGCAAGGCTCCAAATCAGAATTTACCTGTTTCTATAAAAAGAACCTTGGCAGATAATTCTGTAATTACTTATCCGCTTCAAACATATAATCCGGTTTTTAATACGGATACCCTATATTTCGATGTTAATAATGAAATCCCAAACTCAGCCGGAAATAATAAATTTACAGTAACAATAGATCCGCAAAATTCTATTGATGAGTTTGATGAATCAAATAATACTGCAGAATTAAATTATTTTATTCCGGCAAATGGAGTTACTTTACTCGCTCCAGATGAATATGCAATAGTAAATACTCAAGATCCAATATTACAGATACAAGCTAACAATCTATTTACCCAAAATGCTAATTACGAATTTGAAATTGATACTATAAAAACCTTTGACAGCTCCTGGAAAAAAAACTCAGGCATTATTTCCGGGGGATTATTTTCGTCCTGGCACCCCTCTGTGAACTTAGATAATAATAAGGTTTATTACTGGAGAGCACATATTAATAGTACAGATAATGCAATAAGTCAGTGGCAAACATCATCCTTTACTTATATTAATCTAAGTCCTGATGGCTGGAATCAGGCACATTATCAACAATTTGATAAAATCACATTGAACAATATCCAGCTTGATGCTAATACTAAAAAATTTACCTATATCAATACCGCTTATTCGGCTTATATAAACACTCGTGGAGATGATGTTCCACCTGTAGATGAACGGATATTCAGAAATTATAATGGCAATAAAATTTCTGAACATGATCAGGAGTTTTCAGGAATATGCATCATCGCTTTTGATCCTATTCAACCGCAACAAGCTTTCAATTATCCCAGTCCTTACAATAATACTAACTCAGGCCAATTTTTCTTTGATACCAATACTCCTGCTGAACTGGATGCCATGGTTGACTATATCAATAATATACCTCCCGGATATTATGTAGTAGGTTATAATGGCAGAAATCTTTCTTTGCAAAATTTGCCTTCAACTGCTAAGGATGCTTTAAAAACGGTAGGATTATCTATTTTTGAAACAGTAGCATTAGGAGAGCCTTATGCTTTTTGGGGGAAGAAAGGAACAAACCCTGGAACTGCTATCGAAAGAACAGCAGATTATTCATCAGGTATTTCTGCCCGGTCTCAGTCATTTAAACAGAGTAACGATTTATTATATCCATGGGATGATGGATCTTATTTATCAGAGAAAATAGGCCCATCATTAAACTGGAAAACCGCAACTTTTAATTTTAATGCTATAGAGAACAGTGATCAACTAAATTACAGTATAATTGGTGTTAAAAATGATGGTTCTGAATCCCCATTATATAGTAATCTAACAGATCCTAGTGTTGACTTATCTTCCATCTCCGTTAATAGCTATCCTTGGATAAGGATAAAAGTACAGTCAACAGATCATACCAATCGAACTGTAGCTCAATTACTGTCCTGGAAAGTACTTTATGATACTTATCCCGAAGTGTCTATCAATCCTGCTTTTAAAAATTCTTTCCATGCAGATCAACTACAGGAAGGAGATTCAGTTAGGTTGAGCTTAGGATTTACTAATCTCTCGCAGATAATTAGCGGCCCTTTTAATATAAATTATAAGATCACAAAAAGCGATAACACTCAAATTACCGGATTGATAAAAAATATTGCTTCTCTTGATGCTAATCAAAATACTTCTGCAGATTTTAAATATCCTACCGTAGGATTAGCGGGTTCCAATATATTACAAGTTAGTCTTGAGTTCCCCAATAATAAAGATAAACTAGCCTTTAATAATCAAATTAGTTTTCCATTTGTTGTTTTAACAGACAAAAAAGATCCCTTGGTTGATGTATTTTTTGACGGACGCCGTATTATTAACGGAGAAATTATCTCACCTAAGCCAGAAATTCTAATTTCAGTGACAGATGACAACAAATTTTTATTGTTAAATGATACCACAAGTGTGGAGGTTTATTTGAAAAAAGAAACAGATGCGGATTTTAAAAGAATTTCTTTCAGTTCTAATAAGATTACGTTACAGTCAGGGGGCACATCAGAGAAAAATAGAGCTTCTTATATTTTTAGTCCGGATCTTTTGGCTGACGGGAATTATACTCTTAAAGTGAGAAGTAAAGATAAATCTGGCAATTACGTTATCCAAAATGATTATGAAATAGGCTTTGAAGTAATAAATGAAGCATCTGTTACCAACTTTCTGCCCTATCCTAATCCCTTTACAACTGCTATGAAATTTGTGTTTCAGATTACAGGGCAAAATATACCGGATAAAATTAAAATTCAGATTATGACAGCCACTGGTAAAATAGTGAGAGAAGTTTTAAAAGGAGAACTGGGTAATTTAAACATTGGAAATAATATATCTGATTTCACTTGGGATGGAACCGATCAGTTTGGTGATCGGTTGGCTAATGGTGTTTATTTTTATCAAGTACTTGTAGAAAACAATGATAAATCCGATATAAAACATCGTTCTAATTCAACAGATAAAATGTTCAAGAAAAACTTCGGAAAGATTTATTTAATGAGATAGTTATAATCGTTTCACTATATTTCCTGCAATCCTTAACAAATGGTTAAATGGTGTATATGAAATATAATAATACGATTTTAATACAGGCAGAAAAAATGATTTGAAGCTTGCTACCCCTTCCATATTAGCACCGCAAAAGTCTACTTCTGTATATCCATTTACATGAAGCCAATCAATGATGTATTGATACAAATAAGTATGGGTATGTTTATCCTCACTATTTGTAGGATTTAATACTATAGTATATGCTTTTTGCATATTGTTATCTAACAGAACTAAAAAAGAGGCAGTAACCTGATCATCTTTTAATATATTAAATGTTTGTAAATAGCCCAATTCAGACCATTTGATAAACATCTTTTTAAAACAATGCCATTTATTTTTGGAATATCCAAGCTCTTTAAAGAATGGACTAAAAATATTTAAGCAAGAAATTTGTGTAATTTTTATTTCAGATTTGAATATATTATGATCTATGCTTTTTAAGTCGCGTGTTATCTTTTTATGTGGAGGTCTAGATGTATTTTTTATATAAGTATACTTAATTTCTTCCTGAAATTTTTGCCATTTAAAAGGTCTTATATCTATAATATCAATATTAAATTTGAATGTGATTTTTCTATATCTCTTTTTTAAACTTTGAATGAATAATTTTTGCATTTCTACTTTTTTATAATCACTTAAAGTCTCACACATCCAAAGGGGAGAATAAGTAAACTGTTCTGGCAAAACGATATTCTTATTCTTCTCAAAAACTGCGGAAGCAAAAAGGGGTGTTTCTTTTTCAAAAAAAATGAAATATGTCACCTTCACATTAAATGCATATCCAACAGCCTCTAAATAATCCGGATTAAAAAAAAGCGATAAATTATTTAATGGAAGTACATTTCGCCATCTTGTTGAATCAATTTCTAAAATCATTTAGTGTAAATTATAGCAAATCATGATTGCTGTTTTCAAAGATATTTAGCAGAATATGTGTAATACAATGTTATTTTAATACTGCATTTTTCTTTTCACTTCGATAATAATAGAATAAAATTATACTGCTAATAATATAAGCAAACGAGTTGGTTAAAACAGCGCCTTTTAAACCCCAATACGGAATAATAATAATTCCAATACTTATAGCAAAGATAGCTCCTCCTAAGGAAGAAAATACATTCCATTTTACTAATCCTCTTCCTGAAAAATAATGGGCAATAACTTTTCCTACAGAAAATATAATTGTAGCAGGTGCAAAAAGCAAAAGCAAGCTTTTTATTTCAATGAAATCTTTACTTAACACATACACATATACGCTATTGGGTAAAAGCAGGCCAAAAGCAATAAATAAACATGTTCCAATAGCCGAAATTATAGCTGTTTTTTCAGTAAGTATAAAGTTTTTTGCCGGGTTCTCTTCCTTAGAAACATCACTATATAATAACATAGATACGGTGGCACAAAATAGCCATATAGTGTCAATTAATGTTATCAATAGTCCAAAAACGCCTAGAACTGAAAGGCTAAAATTTTTATTTAATATAAAAAAAGAGAACCGGTAATTAACCGCTTGTATAGTATTAGAGAGCTGATTTAATCCTCCATATTTCATAGAAAACTTAAAAATATCCGGCAATACATGCAATTCAATTTTACCCATTACATTTTTTAGAAAAACAAAAGAAATACCAATCGAAATAATGTAAGAAGCTATTAGTGAATTAAAGTAATCATTAACATGAAATTTGCTTATTCCAATTAACAATAAAATACCCAGGATAAGTAAAGGTTGAACCAATTTAATTATATTATACGCCAAAATTTTGCTGACATTAATCAACAACAAAGAATTTACAGTATAACCGGAAGCTAAAAAGCTGATAAAAGCAATATAAAAAGTCGTTCTATCTAGGCTTCCTTTTAAAAAATAAATAACAATTACATAAATAATATTAATTATAAAACTCCAACAATAAGATAATAAAATAATATTTCCATAACGATATTTGGCAGATAAAAGATAAATTATTCCTGCTCCTATTACTCCACAAAAAACTTGAAGAATTGTTGATTGTACTGCAACAAGGCTAATTACTCCTCTCCCAACAGCGCCTAAATGTTTAGCCGTTATAATGAGCAACAAAAAACTTATGACTACAGAAAACACGTTGGCCAGAAAAGTAGAAAGAATTCTTTTCATTAGAGTAAAGCTTACCTATTAAGTACCTTTTATTAAAGTAGAAGAATTTATAGAGGTATAACCCCCTATCTAATCAGCCACTTTCTATTAAAAAATACTTCGCATAAGAAAGCTTTAAATATAAAGCAATTCTAAGTCGTAAATCTATATTTTAATTTTAATTATGGGTGCCAGCATACAACTTATTCCCCCAACTGAAACACAATGGGCACAGTATAAGCTACACGTACATTCCGCCCATTTTGCCTCCCGGCTTTCCATGCAGGTGAATTTTTCAGAACTCTGATAGCCTCTTCATCACATCCTCCACCAATTCCCTTTAGCACTTTTATATTTGAAAGATCGCCGTTTTTTTCAATTACAAAACTCACAATTACACGTCCACTAATTCCATTTTCAAAAGCTAAAGATGGATACTTTAAACTTTTACTCAGGTATTTTGCAAATGCATCTTTTCCTCCGGGGAATTCAGGGTATGATTCTAAAAAGTCTATAGTAGTAATTTCGTCCCCATTAGAAACATGAGCTTGAGTGCCATTACTTGGCAACTCACTCACATTGGTATTAGATGATACCGATACGCCTGTTTGCGTAGTTTGACCAATCACAGCAGTTTGTAGAGCTGCTACAGTGGGGACATCTGTTTTAACCTTTACAGCATCTACTACTCTCATAGGCACAAATTTCAAGGTTTTTATTTTTACCGATTCTGCCTTTATGGTTTTAGATGTACTTGGTTTTACCTTATTTAATTTAAGGGTGATATTAGAAAGTTGAACAATAGTTTCCTTAGCTATCTCCGGTTTTTCAATATCAGTTTTCTTAAATAGTTTATTATACATCAGGTGCTGTTACAGCACTTATCATTAAAGTACAAGCCATAACTAAAGCTTTTAAAGTCGTTTGAATATTATGACGCCTTAATTCATAGGCTCCGTAAGTTTTATTACGATTGGCAAATACAAGTTCGAGCCACTCGTTCCTGTATAAATCTGATTTTGAGTTTAACATCTGCTTAGAATTTAATTTGGTTAATACTAAGATGTCAAGCATCACACAATTCCATAATTAATTTCAGTATATGGGATTTGTATTTAAAAACATGTATACTTTGTTAATTTTCAATTTGTAACTTTAGATATATCTATTATATTTACCGCCATAAAAACTATAAAGTCAATGGGAGATTTTGATAACAAAGAGAGAGAAGAGGTTTTTTCAAAAAAAGTAAGAGCAGGAAAACGCACCTATTTTTTCGATGTTAAAGCTACACGGTCAAATGATTATTATGTAACCGTTACAGAAAGTAAAAAGCGTTTAGAGGATGGTGTTTTTATCAAGCATAAAATTTTCTTATATAAAGAAGATTTCGAAAAATTTGCAGAGGGCTTAAAAGAAACCATAGACTATATTAAAACACACCAAGAAGTAGTTGAAAAAAGATATGAATACAATGAGAATCATATAGATACTACAAAAACAGATGATGATTTTTCATTTGATATATAGAATTAATATCCAAACAAGCTGAAATAATATTATTTCAGCTTGTTTAAACCTATTTGAGTGTTGAGGATATTTTATTACTTAAACATTTGCTTTTTCAGCAGCCAAATCCGGCACCAATTCTCCCAATAAAGTTGTATAAATCCCGCGAAATATCAGATTATAGTTTTTAGTTAAAAAAAATATAATAATTGAAACAATAGCTATAATAAATTGTTATGGATGGAAAACTATTCATATTAAAATTTAAAGCATTGATTTATTCTAAATATTCTCGCCTCAAAATTCCAAGTTTCTTTCTTTTTTTTATCATTATGAGCGGTGTTTCCTTGGTTAAAGGCCAACAAATGGTTACCCGGAAAAATTTACCCACCCTGTATTATGGTAATCAGGATATACAGGTATGCCATGAAAGTAGCCTTTTGGGTGCTGACAAATATTCCCTTAAAAATATTCCAGATGCTCAAAATTCAGTACTGCCCAAAATAGTAATTCATTGGAATACGGATGTGGCTAATGATATGAGTAGCGATGATGAATTTGTGGATAATACTGGGGGCGGTTATGGCCCATATATTAATGCGAATCATACCATTGATGAAAAAGAAGCCATTACCCTCTATTGGGTGGCAGGTAAAGTAATGGAATATTATAATACGTGGGGTAATATTGGAATTAGTAATAAGCCAACTGAAGTAAATACTTTGCGGATAGGAGAAAAATATTACAAGTCAATAGGATCATTCGAAATTCTTGATAAGACTCTTGGATTAAATAAATTAAATTTTGATCAAGGTTCTAAACCGTATACTTTAGATGTTGTCGGCCATGAAATTGCACATGGAATACTACGTTACCATGGCATTAATTCTCCAGCTGCAAATTGTGATTTTGGCTATATAGATGAATCAATTGCGGATGTATTCGGAATTTTAGCTAAGAACTATTACCTGAAACAGAAGAATGCGAATGCTATCTATGACTGGACACATAGAATGAAATTTAATAATCCTCTCTATGATGCAAGTAATACTCTGACAATAAAATCTGCCGGGTTTCCTACTGCTTACAAAGGAGTAAATTATGATCAATATTGTGTTGATCCACACTTAAACCGTACTCTTCTTCCTTATTGGTTTTATCTTTTATCAATGGGAGGCTCAGGACATATTGACGAAAATCCTGAAAAGCCCTCATTCACCGTAACCGGTATAGGTGTATATCGTGCAGAAAAAATTTTATGGCGAACAATTACCAAATTTTTACCGGCATATAATACTAATTCCATGATCTTATTAGATTTTCGGGAAGCTGTAGAACAGGCCACAATAGCTGAATATGGTGCTAACTCTCAGGAATTATATGCAGTAAGAGCTGCATTTTTTGCTGTTAACATACGTCTTCCTTCCATTCCTGAAGAAGGTGCCCAAAATATTAACCCATGGCCTACTGCATTTGAAAAAATAGTAGATAATGCTGAAAATAAATGGGCTATTGATATTTCTGAGGATAAAACTTTTCCAAACGATCCTTCAAAAACGTATACTAAAATACTAATGAAAGGGGCTGATACTAAAATAGTTAATGGAAAACTTAGCATTGTAACGAGTGCTAATCTTAAACCTAAAACTACTTATCGTTGGAGGGTAAGGCCAATAGAATCTGGAAATAATTCTCCCGGTCCAACCATAGATGCAAATATTCAATCTATGAATGCAGAGCAGGATATAAGAATCTTTACTACAGATGAGCGGCTAGTCACGGTTAAGCATCTCGACAATCCCTATCCTTGGGGAGTTCCATTTACGTGGAATACGCTTCCGAGTGTTCCGGGCTCTGAAATCCAAAGGTATATTGTGAATGTTTTTCGTCAAAATGAATCAAATCCATTTATTGAAAATTTTTATACTGCATCTGCAAACCCTACACAATCTATACCAACTGATAAACCCGATTATGTTGTTCTTCAAGCTGGTGCAAATTATGGGTGGACGGTATATGCGCAGGGGCATGATGATGTGTTTGGTAAAAATTCATATGGATCTCCAAATACACATGATGAGTTTAAGACTATGGTGCCGTTCACCAGTTTGACTTTTCCCGCAGATAATGCCCTTATTAATCCTTTTGACAATACGCCACAAGCACCATTTCCATTATTTGATTTGGTATGGAAACGTACTTTAAATGCAGGTAAATATCGGGTACAAATATCCAAGAATAAAAATATGACAAATCCTATTGTAGATGTGGAAGATAATATAGGGGAATATAATACGATTAAGTCCTTTAATCCCGGCCCAGCAACAGATGGCAATAATAAATATTATTGCCAAATTACTCCTTTGCCATCTGCATTAACTAATCAATCAGCAGATAATCCGGAAACCCCAGAGCTTGGTGAAATATCTGAGCCTTTAGCTTTTACTTATAATTATGCAATTACAAAACCTAAGTTAATAACATCCCCATCTGTTACCTTTTTACAACCTAAAATTTCTTTTAAATGGAAGAAGGTACAAGGAGCGAATTATTATAAACTATCAATTGCAGAAAAAGGACTTCTTGGACTTGCCAATATAATTAATATAGATGTTATAGATAATGGCAGTAGCGAATACGAAAAGATATTTGATGGGGACAAACTTTATCCTTTAGATCTGGCCTTATTTGCTAATGGGTATGAATGGCAGGTGCAGGCTTTTAAAACATCAGGTTCTAAAGATTTGCCTGGAGAAATAGCAAAATCCAGTTATGAGATTATGCGAGGTGAATCTATAATCTTGTCTCCAGGAGATAATGATGTTTTACCTGTTACATCTGTACAAAATTCAGAAATACATTACATGTGGTATTGTGATTTTGCTCCGAATGGCTTTGAGTTTAAACTGGGGCTTGCAGAAGCTAACGGAGATGTATTAGATTTGGTTACGCAGGCCGGAGTTCCTTTGATATTTCCGCCAGGTAAAGGTCTAATTGCAAATTCACTAAATCTATATGAAAATACTAATATTGCTCCACTAAAGTGGAATACAGAGTATTTTGCTCAATTTAATCCTTTAAGTGGGTCAACAAGTGAACTAAAAACCAAAGGACAAGTACGACGATTTAGAACTCCTAAAGATCCGGTTAGCCCCAATTGCGCAGATCTAGGTTTAGCATTCAATTTTGATAATGCCGGTGGATTACCTTTAAATATTTTGATTAAAAATCCGGATGGAAAAGTATTTGATTTTAAAGATGCCGTACAAAATGCTGTATGGAATAACCAGACATTTGATATGGGTCCATGGGGAGGCAATTGTGGTATTACGGGAAAAGTAAAACCAGGAAACTATCAAATTCAGGTACAAGTTTTTAGAGATCCAGGAAGTTCACCTAATTGTACTTATAACGATTGTGGCTCCTTTACTGTAGGTGCCAATGGTCAGAATTTTATAGGGCATATCTATCCTACAGATTATCATAAGGACAGGATTTGGTTTTTTATGCTTACTATAAAATAAGATCAAAAGTAGGGATAAAAGCGTGATGAATTAAAATGAATACAACACTTAATACAATATACTAATGGTATACCACCTAAAAATTTTATCGGCCACTTTAATAGGAGGAGTAATGGCTGTCATCTTCTTTAAGCAGGCCCACGCACAACAGCCCAAAATGCAAGCGCAGGAGAGCCTGGCGCCTGTTGCAATAAATCAAATAGGTGTATCAATTCCAGTATTAAAAAAACAAGTATATATATATGCTACAGAAATTATAGCACCAAGAAATACAGAAGTGAGCCTGGCTATTAAAGTAAATCATTTTGAGAGTAGTAGTAGTGAGTTTTCTATTTTTTGGGACCCCAACATAGTTACTTTCATGAACGTGGAACGCTTTGGGTTATTAGAGCAAGTTGCCTTTGACATTAGCCAGGCCAAGGCCGGCATACTTCGTTTTTCCTGGAAAGATCCCTCCGGGCAAGTACAGGCCCTGCCCGATGGAAGCATTCTATTTGCGATCTGCTTTAAACTCGAAAGGGCTTCCAGACAGAGCAGCACGTTAAGTCTCTCCGGCCAATCCTTGCCTATCGGCAGGATCACCGTTGGAGAAGAAAACCCACCAGGTTTGGAAGGGCTTGCCCAAGGTTTTGCAGTTGACTCCGCTTCTCCCAATCCTTTTACCAAAGAAGTAACTATCGGATATCATATCCCCCAGGATGGACGGGTAACCATCCAAATCTCCGATATAAATGGCAGAGTGCTTAAAAATTGGTCAGAAAACAAAAACAAAGGGTATCAGGAAATGGTTTGGGATGGAAACGATTCTTCCGGAAATGAACAGGGAGCAGGGCTTTATTTCTGCTCCCTGCAATATAAAGGTCGCATGGAAACTAAAAAAATAATGAAAGCCAATTAAGATTATAATAGTTCAGTACATTATTTACCTACCTCGTTTGGTAAAATATATTCATATACTTTTTTTTTCTTCTATTTGAATCAAATTTTAATAAATAGATTCTTAAAATAAAACTCACAACAGAATTTCTATCTTTGCGGCAAAACCAACAATTCATAGTTAGCCTTGCGATATTCGCTTTGCTCCTATGCTAATAAATTATAAATATGGCATTACAGTGTGGAATAGTTGGGTTACCCAACGTAGGAAAATCAACACTTTTTAATTGTTTATCAAACGCAAAAGCACAGGCAGCAAATTTCCCCTTTTGTACCATAGAACCCAACATTGGTGTGATTACTGTGCCTGATATCCGTTTAACTAAGCTTGCAGAATTAGTTAAACCAAACAAAGTTCAGCCAAACACAATAGAAATTGTAGATATTGCGGGTTTGGTAAAAGGAGCCAGTAAGGGTGAAGGTTTAGGGAATCAATTTTTAGGAAATATAAGGGCCACAAGTGCCATTATACATGTTTTACGTTGCTTTGATGATGATAATGTAATTCATGTAGATGGTTCAGTTGATCCGATTAGAGATAAAGAAATTATTGATACTGAACTTCAATTGAAGGATCTGGAAACTGTTAGCAAAAAAATCCAGAAGGTTGAAAAAATGGCCAAAACAGGTGGTGATAAAGATGCAAAAAAAACATATGAAGTATGTAATATTGTAAAAACTCATTTAGAATCAGGAAAACCTGTTCGCACTGCTCCCATCACTTTAGAAGACAAAGAATTTATTGCTGATCTCTTTTTATTGACAGAGAAACCGGTAATGTATGTGTGTAATGTGGACGAGAAGTCGGTAAGTGCGGGCAATGATTATGTAAATCGGGTGAAAGAAGCTATTAAAGATGAGAATGCAGAAGTATTAGTTATTTCTGCACAAATTGAAGCTGAAATTGCCTCTCTGGAGAGTTTCGAAGAACGCCAGATGTTTTTGGAGGATCTTGGGCTAACAGAGTCAGGAGTTGCTAAATTAATACAGGCTGCATATAAATTACTTAACCTCGCTACTTATTTCACTGCCGGAGTGCAGGAAGTTAGAGCATGGACAATTACACAAGGATTTACAGCCCCACAGGCAGCAGGTGTAATTCATACAGATTTTGAAAAAGGATTTATACGTGCCGAAGTAATTAAGTATCAGGATTTTGTAAGCTTAGGGTCTGAAGCTGCCTGTAAAGAATTTGGGAAATTAAGCGTGGAAGGAAAAACATATATTGTGGAAGATGGCGATATCATGCATTTTCGGTTTAATGTTTAACCTATTAAACATTGCTGAATAGTTTTTCTATTTTTGCAGTATTGTACCCATAGTTCAATGGATAGAATTGCAGATTCCGGTTCTGCTGATGTGGGTTCGAATCCCTCTGGGTACACACATTAATAACAATTTAAATCATATCAGGTTGTTCATCAATAAGAGCAACTTTTTTTATTTTGTTAAGTTTTTTATTTAACAAATCTACTTTTCTCCAAATAATAATAACTGAGTATAAATAAATACAATATACCCAGCAAAAAACCGCCTAATACATCTGTAAACCAATGAGCACCCAGATAAATTCTTGAAAAAGGAATTAAGAAAATAAGCAGCAAGCAAAATGCCCCAATAGTAATTCTTACCCATTTTGGCCATTCCTCTAATCGGTACATCAGAAGAACCATAAATCCAAAAAAAATAGTATAAAAGAGAGTATGCCCACTGGGAAAACTTTGATGATTTGCTTTTTCTACGATACGAACAAGATCTTCTGTAGGCCTAGGACGGTTTACCAGTATTTTTAATATCCAACTAATCAAGCCCGATATTAATGTCAATAAGATATAGATCGCTTCTCTTGTATATTTTAATAAAAAAAAGATAAGTGATACAACAATAACCATAACTACTGAAATGGGTACATAGCCAAACCAACTAATCCCTTTCATAGCAGAGTCGAGAAACGGATTTTGATGCTCTTGCACTTCTTCAGAAAATTCTCTGTCTATCAATGAGTGAGGAAAAAAAGAAACTAAAATAGTTAACAGAATAAATCCTAATATTATAATGCCTAATACATAAAGCATTATTCGTTTTTTATGAGGTGTCATCTGTAATTTATATCAGCAAAGTTTTATATTTAAACCTAAATAAATATAGAATGTTAATACCAATTTTTAGACAAAAAATAGATTTGACAGATAATATTTTATTTACTCAAAAGCAAACACTAACTCCATTTTAAAATGCTCATATTTTATTTAACTGTTTTACGTTAATTTAAGCAAATTCAGTTTTAAAGTATATTCTTAATAAGAATTACAAAAAAATAGCTTTTTAAAACAGAATATAATACTCCAAATAAAACAAGTATTTTAATGCTATATTTTGATGAAAAAAATAATACTTTTTTGTTTTGTTTTAATTTTTACAAATAATGTACAGGCGCAAAAAGTGGGTCTTGTATTTAGCGGTGGTGGAGCAAAGGGTTTGGCTCATATTGGTGTTTTAAAAGCGCTAGAAGAAAATCATATACCTATTGATTATATTGTAGGAACATCTATGGGAGGAATTGTTGGGGGTATGTATGCTGCCGGATATTCTCCCTCAGAAATTGAATATGTTGCATTAAGTAAAGATTTTCAAGATTGGGTTAGCGGGCGCTTTCAAAGTGATTATCGCTATTTTTTTCGTAAGAAGCCTGATAACCCCTCTATTTTTACTGCGAAACTCCAGATTGATACTGGTTTTCATACAAATCTACGCTCTAACCTGATTAATGACATTCCGCTTAATTTTGCATTGCTGGAATTGCTTGCGCAATCATCAGCCAATGCCCACGATGATTTTGACAAACTGTTTATCCCCTTTAGATGTATTGTAGCTGATGTTTTCTCACAAAAAATGATTCCTGTAAACCATGGTAGTTTAGTAGAAGCCATAAGAGGCACTTTTACAGTTCCTTTTATTTATCGGCCAATTAAAGTTGATGGGCAATATGTATTTGATGGTGGATTATATGATAATTTCCCGGTAGATGTAATGAAAGATGAATTTACTCCCGACTATATTATAGGTGCAAATGTTTCCTCTAAAACTTTTAATGAGTATCCTAAAAAGGGCGATGAAAAATTAATGAACCGCTTTTTGATATACCTGTTCTTATCAAAAAGTGATTCAACATCCATCGGGAAAAATGGAGTTTATATTCAGCCGGATATGACTAATTTCAGTTCGATTAATTTTACACCTGTAGAAGAAATAATTAAAAGTGGTTATGATGCAACCATGGCCAATATGCCTCATATTATAAAAGCAGTTAGTAGGCGTGTTAGTGCAGATGAAATTAGAAAAAAACGCTTAGCTTTTAAACACAGCAATCCCGACCTTACTTTTAGTAGCATTAATGCAACGGGTATAAATTCTAAACAAAAAAAATACGTTGAACGGGTTTTTAAGCATGATGAAAAAGAAATTAGTTTGGAGGATGTAAAAAAAGGATATTATAAATTAGTAGCTGATGATAATTTTGAAACGGTGTACCCTAGAATAAGTTATGAACCTAAAAAAGACACGTATGATTTTGAATTACAAGTACAACCGCAAAAGAATTTTAAAATAGATTTTGGAGGAGTTATAGCTTCCAGGCCCATTAGTAATGTATATCTGGGTCTCCAGTATAATTATTTACGAACAAAATCATATACATTTTCGACTAATTTCTACTCCGGCAGATTCTATGAATCTGCACAGGCTACTATCCGGATGGATGTACCTACCAGATTACCCTTTTATCTGGAAACTGAATTTACCTATAATCACTGGAATTATTTTAATGACAGTCAGATATTTGTAGAGAAAATTAAACCTACTTATATTGAACAAACAGATCATCGTTTTTTATTGAAAGCTGGCATCCCGGTAGATAGGAATGGGAAGATTGAAGCACAAGCAGGATACATTGTTTTTGATGACGACTATAGCCCTAACAATGCTTATCAATTTAGTGATATATTGGATAATAGTCGTTTCAATGGTTTTGTAACCGCTTTAAATATTGAAAAAAATACCCTTAATAAACGTCAGTATGCAAATCACGGGCTTTCATTTCAACTGGGACTTAGTTTTTATCATGGAGTAGAAGACTATACTCCTGGCAATATATTTAGAAACGAACCATTTTACAATCAAATACATGCAACAGAAAATTTTCGAAATTGGTTCCGCATAAAACTGAGTAATGAACATTATATATTAAGCAACAAGTTCTATTCCTTAGGTTATTTGCTGGAAGGTGTAGTAAGTAATAAGCCGGCTTTTAATTCATTTAAATCTACCCTACTTAGTGCTCCTGCATTTTATCCTTTACAAGATTCAAAATCTATTTACCTGGAGAAATTTAGAGCTAATACTTATGGTGCTTTTGGGTTGAAAAATGTTTTTAACCTATATAAAAACCTTGATCTTAGATTAGAAGCGTTCATTTTTCAGCCTTTAGAAGAATTTAGACTCAAAGATGCCCAATCTCTTGCTTATAATAAACTATTTGAGAACAGGCATTATGCAGCTACAGCGGGGTTAGTATACAATACCATGGCAGGTCCTGTTAGTTTGAGTTTTAATCAGTATGATGATGCTCAAAATCGCTTCGGTGTGATGTTTCACATCGGTTTTTTAATATATAATAAACGAGCATTCGAATAAATACCCGAGAGTTTTACCAATTAAAAATAGAAGTTAATGTAACTCAAGAAGTTTCATTAACTTTAAAATTTCCATTTAAAAACAATTTATACAGATGAAAATAATACAGCCTTTTTTAGTGCTATGCCTCATGTTTTTCACAGGAAATAAATTGCATGCTCAAGCAGATACTATTAGAAATCAGCAAATAGCTATCAGTAATTTTATTGTGAAAGAAAACCTGCTTAAAAATGACAAGATTGCTATTATTGCCTGTAATGAAGTAGAAAAACCCTTGGAGAACGTTAATGGGACGTTTCAATTCAGTATCAATGGATTTAAACAAGCCCTAAAATTTAATGATGGAGTAGCTATTGCACCACAACAAATTGATAAATCAACATTTATATACCTTCGTCATGAGAATGAAAGTGGCACTCATGGTAAGTTGTACTATGCAATAAAAAAGGATGATAATTTAAAACTGATAAAAATTAACTGGTTACTGTTGGTACTTATCCCATTGGGAATAATAGTATTAGCAACGATGTTTCGAAAATTTATCATCATCGCAGGTATATTACTAATTGCTCTATATTTTTTCAATTCCAGCAATGGATTAAACCTTCCTACTTTTTTCGAAACAGTATTTGATGGTTTGAAGTCAGTATTTTAATATGGAAATCTTAAAAAGGCATTCCAATACCAAAATTATACTGAACAAATCGATAGACATCTGGTTTATTAGAGGCAGCGTATTTAGATTTAAAATCGCTATAATTAAACAGATGCTTTATTACCCATTGATCTGAACCGCTAAATTGAGGATCTTTAACTTTTATACCAGCATCTAACCGGAAAACAAAGTAGTTTAAATCTATACGTAAACCTGCACCCGCACCTACAGCCAATTGTCCCAAGAATTTATTAAATTTAAATTCGCCCCCCGGATTTTCTACACTTTCATGCAAACGCCACACATTCCCAAAATCGGTAAAGGTTGCCCCTTTAATTTTTGCACCAAACAGATTATCTAACACTTTAAAACGATACTCTAAATTACCTTCCAGTTTGATTTCACCAAGTTGATCCAGGTTGCGTAAATTTGTACGTAAAGCATCATTTGCAAGCACAGCTCTATTATAATTTCCGGGACCCAATGTACGAGCCTGCCAGGCTCGTACTCCGCTTGATCCGCCTGCAAAAAAGTTTTTTTCAAAAGTTAGAGTAGAACTATTTCCATAAGGAATTCCAATACCTGGATTTAAACGTGCAACAAACTGGCTTTCTCCACCTAAATGGCGATACAGGCGAAGATCGATTTCAGTTTTTACATATTGTTGATATGGCAACCCAAAAATAGTTTTAAAGCCATCATCATTTGTTTTAAATTTAAAAATGGTATTAAAAAGACCCAGTGAATTTCCTGCCGCATCTATGCTTCCTCTAAAGTATAAAAAATTATCATACGTATTTAATTTGATGGTATTAACAGTGTATGAATATAAACTACCCAGATTAAAAAATTCCCTGTCATTCGTCCTTATATATAATTCATATCCTTGCGTTTGAAGTGTGCTTTTAAATGCAGGATCTAAAACACCTTTTCTATATTCAATATTTAGTGGAGTTAAAGAATGTAGCTTTGCTTTGGTCTCTACCCAATCATAGGTAATTGAGTTGATCACAATACGGCTGGAAAAGGCATTTACCTGGTCAAACAATTGAATGCTGCTTGAAATAGTAGTATGTGGGATTCCATTTTTTCCTAACTGAGGAATTTTAAAGGGTACAAGTAATTTAGGAACAATAATATTAGCTCCTAATTGAAAATCGCGACTAAAAATCCGGTTAAAAATGTTCCCGCTTGCTGTAGCATCAAACTGAATTCCATATTTAGCTTTTATCTCTAATAATTCAGCTCCGCCAAATAAATTCCTGTTAGAATAGGTATCTCCAAAATTAAAACCATTACGGCCGGAATTAAAAGTGAATTCTCCTTCAATCCGGTTACTCATCTTTTTTAGCGGAATAATATCATACCTGGGACTAAGTTTAAATGTACTATCCGCAGATTTAACATACTCTATTTTAACATTTTTAAAAACATTTAAATCATATAAACGATCATAGGTTAAATTTTCTTTACTTAAATTGTATAATTCACCCTTTTTTATGAAAGAATACTTTCTAAAAATCTTTGGCTTAAATTTAAGCGAATAGTCTATTATATGATATTGTGTATCAAGCAATACGGTATCTTTTTTTAAGCCTTCCATTAAGCCATCACTGTTTTTTATAGTGAATATACTGTTATCAATTGTATAAATCTGATGAACTTTACCACCTTTAGGATTAGACAAAGACATTTTCAGATCTGCCTCATTATTATAAAGTGTACTATCTACTTCAAACCGCACAAATTGTCTTACATAATCATAATATCCATTTTCTTTCATCATCTGGAATATCTGTTCGCGTTCATAGTTTAATGAATCTGCATCATATCGACTGCCGGAATGTAGATGGGTAAAAAAATTATGCTTAGCGGAATATAATTTTGATACTACAGAATCAGGAATGATATATTGAATATTTCTGATCTTGAATTCAGGTCCCTGATCGGCCGTAAAGGTAATTTTAGCTTTTTTGTTTTTAATTAGGATATCACTTTTTACATGAGCTCTGAAATACCCTTTATTTTTAAAAAATTTTTCAATCTGTATACGCGATATTTCTACTAATGAACTGTCAAGTATATGCGGAGCTTCCCCAATATCTTTAATACGATCTGTTCTATAACGGCCACCTTTAGTATTAAAGGTGTTATATAATAACAAATTTAATCTTGAATTTGGCCTGACATCTTTTTGTACATATAACAAGGCCTGCTCAGAAAATCGCTTGTCTATACCTTTCAAATTCACCCGGGTTACCAAAGCCTGAGCGTCTGGTAAATAACGAGGAGTTCTGCAACTGCTAAAAATAATAATCAAAAGCAGTATACTTGTAAGCAAAAGATTTCGGGCAATAAAATATGATTTCAAAGTCTCAGATAAGTTTTGTTAAATCGTTACATCAAAAAAAAATCAGAAAAGAGTATGGTCTTTTTATTGTAGAAGGCATTAAATCTGTAACTGATTTTATTCATTCGGATTATACTATAGATGCGATTTTCTGTACTGCAAATCTAATTCCAAAATTGGTTAATTTATCGCAAAAAGTAAAGCTAAATGAAATAACTGATGCTGAACTAAAAAAAATCAGCACATTATCCACACCTCAACAAATATTAGCTATTATTAAATTTCCTGTAGAAACTTCCATTAATAGCGAGATATTAAATAATACCTTCACCATTGTATTAGACGGCATTCAAGATCCGGGAAATTTAGGAACCATAATACGCACTGCAGATTGGTTTGGCTTTAAGCAGATCATTTGTTCGGAGGATACTGTTGAAGCATATAATCCAAAAACGGTTCAGGCCACAATGGGTTCGCTTTCGCGGATAAAGGTCAGCTATACAAATCTTTCAGCTTTTTTAGAGTATGTTAAGATACCCGTTTATGGCGCATTGTTAAGTGGGCAATCCATTTATAATACAGATTTTAAAAATGAAGGACTTATAGTCTTAGGAAATGAAGGCAATGGAATTAGTGAAGCCGTATTAAAATATATAAAACAGCCAATCACTATCCCGCGTTTTGGTGCTGCGGAGTCTTTAAATGTGGCCATTTCTGCAGCCATATTTTGCTCAGAAATAAAAAGAAATATCTTAAATTAATTGGGTAACAATTATTAATTGCTATTTTTGCAATCGTTAAAATAAGGTCGGGTGGCCGAGTGGCTAGGCAGAGGTCTGCAAAACCTTTTACAGCGGTTCGAATCCGCTCCTGACCTCAATAGAAAAATTAAAATTAAAATCATGGGTGTTACACGTTTAAAAAGAAAAGACAGAAAAAATAAAACAGTTTCACGTTTAGAAGTTCAATTTTTAAAATTGGGTCGTAATCTAGAAACTGGAAGCCGTTCATTACAATCTGCAAAAAGCCAGGTAAGCATTAATAATGCTGTTTTAGCCAAAATTGAAGCAGCAGCTAAAAAGTAATTGGTTTTTGCTTAAAGTATAAAATCCTGATCATATCCTGATCAGGATTTTTTTTTGCCTCACCCCCGATCATTATCTTCTAACTAGGCTTTTACAATAATTTCTTTAAAATTTGTTTCACTAAACCCGGACCTTCATAAATGAAACCGGTATAAAATTGTATTAAAGATGCACCGGCATTCAGTTTTTCTAAAGCATCTTCCGCAGAATGAATTCCCCCTACTCCTATAATTACAAATGCTCTATTCGAGTTTTTGGAAAGGTATCTAATTACTTCAGTTGAACGATTTGATAAAGGTTTCCCACTGAGGCCTCCAAGTTCAGAATATAGAGATGATGAAGATTTTAATCCTTCCCGTAAAATGGTTGTGTTGGTAGCAATTACCCCTGCAATTCTAGTTTCCTTAACAATTTCAATAATATCATCTAATTGTGTCTCAGTAAGATCAGGAGCTATTTTTAATAAGATAGGACGTGAAATATTGTTTTTGATATTGCGTTCCTGCAAAGTGTTAAGAATGTATTTTAAGGGTTCTTTTTCCTGTAGCTCCCGTAATCCTGGCGTATTAGGAGAACTTACATTCACCACAAAATAATCTACTACATCAAATAAACGATCAAAGCATTTAACGTAATCACTTACGGCATCTTCATTAGAAGTAATCTTGTTTTTACCGATGTTTCCACCGATAATCAACCCATTCCGTTTCACACGACTCAAACGATCTGCAATTACATCTACCCCCTGGTTATTAAATCCCATTCGATTAATCAGTGCTTCATCCGCCGGAAGACGAAACATACGCGGCTTTTCATTTCCGGACTGTGGTAAAGGCGTAACTGTTCCTATCTCAATAAAACCAAATCCAAATTGGACAAGTTCTTCTATCAGATCTCCATTTTTATCAAACCCCGCAGCTAAACCCACTGGGTTTTTAAATTTTAATCCAAAAACCTCTCTCTCTAACCGGATATCTTCCAGTTGGAAAGATTTCTTAAGCAAAGCTTTTACTCCCCAAATTCGATTGGCAATCCGCAGGCCTCTAGTAACAAAGTGATGGATATCCTCCGGATCATATCGAAAGAAAATAGATTTTACCAGCTGGTACATATCTCAAAGTTACACGTTTTGAATTAGAGGTGTTAGTTTATCATCTTTTATCTAATTAAGTGCAGAAATCTAAATTTAATAAATAACTCCAAGTCTATTTTATTAAATAGTTGATATTTTTAAATTAATTTACATGATTTAGTACTTAAAATCTCAATAAATATTAAAATATTATATAAATCATGAAAAATATAAATACAAATATAATTTTCGATATAAAAACTAAAAAATGCTTAAAATTTTAATAAAAAAATATTATTTATGCTTTAATTTAATAATTGAATGTTATTTTTGATCATAATTATCATAAAATAGAATTAAAATATGTCAAGTTTAAGATTTCAGGCTTTAAATGCTGTACTTTCTAGGTCAATTCCTAATGTAAAAGCACCTTCTGGTAAAATTTCTGACTTTTTTGGAGTAAATGTATTTGATAAAAAGAAAATGAAAGACTTTTTATCACAAGAAGCTTACCAAAGTATCAATAATTCCATTGATTTAGGTGAACCACTTAATCGCGAAATTTCAGAACAGGTGGCATCAGCCATGAAAGCCTGGGCTATGAATAAAGGTGCAACCCATTATACGCATTGGTTCCAACCTTTAACAGGAACTACAGCAGAGAAGCATGATTCATTTTTTGAGCCCACTTCAGATGGTTCTGCCATTGAACGTTTTTCCGGTGATGCTTTAGTTCAGCAGGAACCAGATGCTTCAAGTTTTCCAAGCGGAGGAATAAGAAATACGTTTGAAGCACGTGGTTATACTGCCTGGGATCCTTCATCACCTGCTTTCATTATGGAAAGCAAGGCGGGCAAAACGCTTTGTATTCCAACCGTATTTGTTTCTTATACCGGTGAAGCATTGGACTATAAAGCTCCTTTATTAAAAGCCTTATCGGCTCTGGATAAAGCTTCTGTACAGGTTTGCCATTACTTTGATAAATCCATTGAAAAAGTAAATGCTTCCTTAGGTATTGAGCAGGAATATTTTTTAGTAGATCTGGCTTTGTTTAATGCTCGTCCGGACCTGCATTTAACCGGAAGAACTCTTTTTGGCCACATGTCTGCCAAAGGACAGCAATTAGAAGATCATTATTTTGGGACTATCCCAGAGCGGGTTTACGCTTATATGGTTGATTTTGAAACAGAAGCTTTAAAATTGGGGATTCCTGTAAAAACACGCCATAATGAAGTTGCGCCATCTCAATTTGAATGTGCTCCAATTTATGAAGAAATAAATCTGGCTATTGATCATAATCAATTGTTAATGGATATCATGGAGAAAGTGGCCAGACGCCATAATTTCAAAGTATTATTACATGAAAAACCTTATGCAGGCATCAATGGCTCAGGGAAGCATAATAACTGGAGCATGATTACCAATACAGGTAAAAATTTATTGTCGCCGGGTAAAACGCCTAAAAATAATTTGATGTTCTTAACCTTTTTTGTGAACACAGTAAGGGCGGTTTATGAATATGCAGATCTGTTACGTTCATCTATTTCTTCGGTAAGTAATGATCATCGTTTAGGTGCTAATGAAGCTCCGCCGGCCATTATTTCCATATTTCTGGGAAGCCAGTTAAGTGAAGTTTTAGACGAAATAGAAACATCACGAATCAGCAAAAAAATTAAAGAAGATAATGGACTTTGGTTAGGAATTCCTAAAATCCCACAAATATTGCTAGATAATACCGACCGTAACCGTACATCACCATTTGCATTTACCGGAAATAAATTTGAATTCCGTGCGGTTGGCTCTTCTGCTAATTCATCTGCCCCAATGACTATCTTAAATACCATCGTTGCCGATCAGCTAACCAAATTTAAAATAGAAGTTGATAAGCAAATTAAAAAAGGTGAAAAGAAAGATATTGCTATTTTAACCATCCTGAAGAGATATATTAAAGAATCAAGGAGCATTCGTTTTGAAGGAAATGGATATAGTGATGAGTGGGAAAAGGAAGCTTACTTACGTGGTTTATCTAATATTAAAACAACACCAAAAGCATTAGATGCTGATGTAAGTGAAAAAAGCATGGAACTTTTTACTAAAACAAAGGTATTTAGTCCACGTGAAGCACATGCACGCCATGAAATACGGTTAGAAAGCTTTTATAAAAAACTGCAGATTGAAGCCCGTGTAATGGGGGAATTAGTAAATAATGTGATCATTCCGGCAGCTATTACTTACCAAAGCAAACTGGTGGAGAACGTAAAAGGATTGAAAGACATTGGCATGGATAAAAGCTCTTACAAAGCGCAATTGGATATTATCACTAAACTATCAGAACATATTAATTTTATTAAAAGTAATGTGGAAGACATGATTGAAGAACGTAAAAAAGCTAATCATATTGAAGATGTACGCGAAAAATCGATAGCATATGATGAAAAGGTTAAAACCTTTTTTGAACCCATCCGATATCATGTAGACAAATTAGAACAACTGGTTGATGATGTTCAATGGCCTTTGCCTAAGTTTAGGGAGTTGTTGTTTATTAAATAGTTGTATATAATAGAGTTAAAAGAATAAAGTCTAGGAGAAAGCCCGGACTTTATTCTTTTAATCTTTAGCATCCATTTTAATTTCAAATATTCTACTATTCAAGTATAATTCCCATTAATTAGAATACACATAAAAAACTGTAGTATCCAAGGGAGCAAAAACCTGTTGAGTATTATTCAAATCCCACCATAAATCTCCTGCCTCTTTTGTAGCTTGTGTAGTTTGGGTACCCGTATCAAGATCACAATAATAGGATGCCTGAACGGTAACTCCTTTTTTATTTACCAAAATAGATCCGTCAATTTTATAGGTTATCACATCTATGGTAAGTAAATAAGTAGTGGAAACATCTCCAGCGCTTACCAGTGTAAACTTACCATAATTGCCTAAGTTTGTTTTGTAATATACTACCGCACCAAGTTTTAATTTATTAACGCCTGCTTCTGTTACAACTATATCTGCATTAGTCATTTTAGCTAACTGTGCAGCAATAGTTGCACGAGCAGCAATATTAGCGGGATCTACTGGTTTTACGACAGGTGTTGATTTTTTGCAAGCTCCAATTGTTAAGCTGCCAATTAATAATACGAGTACTGTTTTTTTAAGGTTCATGATATTTTTTTTAAGTTAAATAATATTTTATAACGACAAATGTCAAGCCATAATTATACTATTGGTATTTTTTATTTAATTTGATAACATTTTATTCTATTTATAGCCTAAATCACCCTGTTTATTACCTTTACAGTTGATGTCAAATAAATACAATCAACGCGGTGTTTCTGCCTAAGTTTAGGGAATTGTTGTTTATTAAATAAAACTCCAACACGCCACAGAAGGAACGGCTTTAAACAAGAAATGCTGTTATAAAACAGCATTTCTTGTTTAAAAATAAAAGACCAACTCGATTGAAATCAATTAGAATACAAAAAAAACTTTGCAGTATTAATAGAAATGATAGATGCATCCAGAAGGCTACTCATTCCACTAGTAGTACTCCAATTAAAATCTGCTCCAGCATTATTTGTCATCATTGTAGTACCCTTATCAAGATCACAATAATAATTTCCTACAACAGTAAACCCTTTTTTATCTATTAAAATAGATCCATTAGTTTTATAAGTTAGAATATCTATAGTTAGTAAGCCATTACCTCCGGCAGATTCTATCTTGACAAATTTTAGCTTCCCATAATTTCCTAAATTTGTTTTATATAGAATTATAGCTCCAGCCTTTAATAAAGCCCCACCTATTTTAAATGTAGGTATGGTGGCTGTAGTCATTTTGGATTCTTGTGCAATAATGCTTGCACGAGAATCTAGTTTTAAACTAGATTTTTTACAGCCGGCAGTTATTAAAGTGCCAACTAATAAAAAGAGTACTATTCCTTTAAAATTCATGATTTTATTTTGTATGAAACATATATTTTAGAACAAATATATAGTTTTTTGTAAGAGAAGATGGTTCGCTTCTAAATACTAACACCTAAATTTACACCCATGTCCGATCTTAAATACAATCAACGCGGTGTTTCTGCCAATAAAGAAGATGTTCATCATGCCATTAAGAATATTGATAAAGGTATTTTCCCAAAAGCATTCTGTAAAGTAATTCCTGATATTTTAGGTGGAGATAATTCCTGGTGCAATATTATGCATGCTGATGGTGCAGGAACTAAATCTGCCCTGGCTTATGTATATTGGAAAGAAACAGGTGATCTATCAGTATGGAGAGGAATAGCACAGGATGCTATTATCATGAATTTAGATGATTTATTATGTGTGGGGGCTACAGATCATATTTTGCTATCATCAACCATAGGACGGAATAAAAATCTCATCCCGGGCGAAGTTATTGCAGAAATAATAAATGGTACAGAAGATATTTTGGCCGAGCTTAGAGCATTAGGAATAGGCATTTACTCTACCGGAGGTGAAACTGCAGATGTGGGGGATTTGGTGCGTACTATTATTGTTGATTCTACAGTTACCTGCCGAATGAAACGAGAGGATGTCATATCAAATGAAAATATACAGGCAGGTGATGTTATTGTGGGATTAGCCTCTTATGGCCAGGCATCTTACGAAAAAGAATATAATGGAGGCATGGGTTCAAACGGCTTGACTTCTGCACGACATGATGTTTTTCACAAATATGTAGCAGAAAAATATCCGGAAAGTTATGATCCGGCTGTACCTTATGAATTAGTTTTTGCAGGAAGTAAAAAATTAACGGATGATGCTTCGGATTTACTTCAGGCTTCGACTCTTCTTAGTATGACCGTTGGAAAGTTAGTACTCTCTCCTACCCGGACTTATGCTCCTATTGTGAAACAGGTTCTCAATAAGTTTCGCTCTCAAATTCATGGGATGGTGCATTGTAGCGGTGGCGCACAAACGAAAGTATTACATTTTATTGATGGTCTTCATATTATAAAAGACAATTTATTACCTGTTCCTCCTTTATTCAAACTGGTACAAGAAGAATCCACCACCACTTGGGAGGAAATGTATAAAGTGTTTAATATGGGGCACCGCATGGAATTTTATGTTTCGCAGGATATTGCAGAAGAAATAATCAGTATTTCGAAAGGGTTTCATGTAGATGCACAAATAGTTGGCAGAGTAGAGAAATTGGATAAGAAAAAGGTTACCATCCGATCAGAATTTGGTGAGTTTATTTACCATTAAAAAGAAAGGCTTCCAATAAGGAGCCTTTCTTTTTATATTTCTAATGTTGTAATAAGATCTATTTGCTACTTCATTTTAGATGCTGCCCTAACAGGCTTCTTAACCATTGGAGCATCTCTGCGAATATCTAACTCATTAATGATATTATGAGCACCACCTAAAACATCAATGCACCATAAAACAAAGCGTGCATCAACAGAAATGGTTCGTTTATACTTTTTATCAAAAGCAATATCACCACTCATGGCTTCCCAATTTCCGTCAAATGCCAAACCTATTAATTCTCCATTGGCATTTATAACCGGAGAACCAGAATTACCACCTGTGATGTCATTACTAGATATAAATCCTACAGGCAAAGTTCCGTTTTCACCATACTCTCTAAAATCACGTTTGGCATACGCAGTTAATAACGATTTTGGTAAATCAAATTCGCCATCTCCCGGCTGATATTTAGAAACCATGCCATCAATAGTGGTTTGAATATTATAAGTTATCCCATCTTTAGGACTATAATTCTGAATTTGACCATAACTGATACGCATCGTAGAATTTGCATCAGGATACATGATCATTCCCTTGTTTTTTTCAAGCAAAGCTTTAAGATATAAATTATCTAAACGGGCTTTTGCAGCCTGAAAATCTGAAATAGTAGTTCCAAAATTAGCTTTCACATATTCTGGAGGATTCAAATTAGCAGCATATTTATAACCAGGATCATTCTCTAAAGCTTCCTGACTTGGATTACTTAAAAATTTACTAAGCTTATCCGGATTAATCAATACACTGTTAGACCATAACGAATCCGCATAATTCTGGAAAGTAGCTTCAGGGGAGCCTTTCCAATGATCGGTAATAATTGAAGTGATAAACTTAGGATGCTGTGATTTAGGAACATCCGCATAAAAAGAAGTTAAAATCTTTGCGAAGATCTTCTTATCTGCTAGTTCATTATAAGTATCCTTGTATTTAGTCACCATATTATTCAGGTTCTGATTTGTTTGCTTTAAATAAGCAACATCATCTTTCTTATCCTGCATCATTTTTAGTGTACTGCCCAATTGAAAAGCATTTCTAATCCATGCCGAAGCTAAAAGACCTTCATTAATATAAGTTACATGAACGGCATAAGGTTCATAAACAGCATAGGCTTTTTTATATTCTTGCATTAAACCTGCATTTACCGGATTAGAAGCCGCCCAAGCTGTAAAAGCAGACTCTTGCTGTTGCTTTTCATCGTATATTTTCAATCTTTTTAATTGTTCAGTTTGGCCGATATAATATTTCCAGTAATTAGCAATATTAGCATATTGAGAAGACAGTTTTAAACGTGTACTCACACTTTTATTCATTTCTTCTTTCCATGCTTTTAAACGAATATCCCGCAGTTTAACAATAGTAGGATTTGTTTTTTCAGTAGCTAATTGTACACCGTAAGAAGTTAAAAAACGATCTGTACGGCCCGGGAAACCATAAACCATAGAGAAATCACCATTCTTTATACTTTTTATAGAAACCGGAAGGAATTTTTTAGGAGTATAAGGCTTATTGGTAGCTGCATAAGTTGCTGCTTTATTATCCGCACCAGCGTAAACGCGAAAGATTGAAAAATCACCGGTATGACGAGGCCATTCCCAATTATCTGTATCACCGCCAAATTTACCAATAGATTGCGGCGGAATACCTACTAAACGAATATCTGTAAAGCGCTCATAAATAAAAAGAAGGTATTGATTGGCTTTATAAATATCTTTTACTTCTGCTTCTTGTGTAGTGCCTTTGGTTATATCTGCACTGATCTGCTTGCTGATCTCTGCAACCTTTGCCGCTTTATCTTTATCAGCTACTCCATTTAATCCAGCCATTACCTGCGGAGTAACATCTTGCATACGTACTAAAAAACGCACAAATAAACCTGGAATAGGTTTTTCTTCAGCATAAGACTTTGCATAAAAACCATTATCCAGAATATTGTTTTCTGGTGTGGAGTTTGAAGCTGCTGCATCATATCCACAATGGTGATTGGTAAAGATTAAACCGTTTTTAGATACAATTTCGCCGGTACAAAAACCGCCAAAAGAAACGATAGCATCTTTAATACTGGCTTTATTCACACTGTACAAATCTTCGGGGGTTAATTTAAAACCCTGCTTTTTCATTTGTTCGTAGTTCTTTCCGATAAGCATTGGAAGCCACATCCCTTCATCTGCTTTAGCAATGCTGCCAACAAATAAAATAAGAGCAAGTAGCCAAACAGCTACCAATCTATTCTTTTTCATATTACAAATTATTTGGTTTGAATTTAGGCTGCTAATATAGCGATGAATTTAATAATTGGATAGTTTAGGTATTAAAATATTACTCCTATACTTATTCGTATAGAAGATGTTTGTCTCTATCATCTCAGCTCTTTCCTTGTTGAGAAAACAATTTTCCTTGTCAAGGGAATGGTAAATCTTATTTAGTTAGTCTTTCTCTTTGTCTTGAAAATGATTTTATGTGTTAGGGAAATGATTTTGCTTATTTACAAAGCCTCTATGTATATTGACAAAACGACTAAATATGCTTACAAAGCATCTATATATATTAACAAAACGACTAAATATGCTTACAAAGCCTCTATGTATATTAGCAAAACGTTTAAATATGCTTACATCGCCTCTATGTATATTAACAAAACCGTTAATAAGGGTATAAAAACTGGTTTACAGTATTAAACTGTAAATGAATATAAGTTAAACAAAGAGTCATAGTTCTAAGTTAGAGATGCCTCATTGTATTCAGCATGGCCTCTTACCCCAAATAAAAAAATCCGCTCTGCTTTTGGCAGAACGGATTTAGCATTATTGTTATATAATTTTTAAAAACCTAAACCAAGGGTCATACTATGTATTGGGGTAGGAAAGTCAGCAACAGCAGTAGCTGTACCAGACAGTAAATTGATTGTATAAATTTTATAACCTGTACCCACCTTAAAAATTCCGTAAGCTGTATTAGAAGTAGTGCCAATATCAAAACCCATTTGAGCTTCAACATCAATTCCTAAAGAACCAACAACGGTAGCAGTTAAAGCAGGAGCAGCTAGATCCATTCTAACCAGTTTATCGGTTTTAAAGTTTACGCCGTATAAATTAAGAGTAGAAGCCACTGCAGGAGGAACGACTGCATTACCATGAGCAATTCCAGTAACATCAACTATTTCTGGGGCAACGGTAGTTGTAGCCACTAGTGCTGGTTTTACTATTATATCCTGCCCTACATTATTAGGCTGATCTGTATTACCAACTATTCTGACTAAGTCTGTAGTAGGGTTAAAAGCAAAACCGAAATAAATACCTGAGAGTAGAGTTGTGAAAGGGAGTGTATTTACTTGTGTTGCTACGCCTGTTATCGTATTTATGGTATATAATCTACTTGAACTTCCTAAACCATATAATTGTCCGGTTGTCTGACGGAAATCAATAGCTAAAAGATTTTCTCCTGCTCCTAACCCTGTTACAGGTTTTGTTACTATAGTAGCTGGCTTATTAGGATTAAAAGCTAATAATTCATTAGTTTCATCAACCGCATAAGCTATAGGACTGGTAGGAATAGCAATACCAATAATAGCTGTTCCACCTAAAACACCAGATGCTGCCGGTATTGGGAGAACGCCTAAATCAATTGCTTTACCAGTTTCTAAATTAATTTGATAAAGTGTTGGAGTACCTGTAACTGCGCTAGCGCTGCTTTTGGGATTTCCAACAGCTATTCCATCTATAGGAATTGCCGGAGCTGAGTTATTCATTAAAACAGCCAAGGCTACACCACTAGGTGAAATGTCTAATCCGCCACCTGCATTAAGTCTTGCATTGGTTATATTTGTATTATAAGCTGCAGAAAAACTAGGATTGCCAATATCTAATTGAGATGATAATCCTAAGGAACCAACTTCTGTTATCGTACCTAAGATCTCATCTTGTTTATATAGTTTTTTATTAGCTACATCTAAACCATACAGCAAAGTTGATGTTGCACCTAATACGTTGTTTGTATAAGCAGATCCGGTTAAAAGAGCACCTGTTATACCATTAATATCGGCACTAGCATTACCAAGATCTCCAGTTTCAGGATTTACATCATAATTTTTACCATTAGATGTAACGATACGAATACGATCTGTTACTGGGTTAAAATCAAAACCTGCTGCTGTTGCTCCAGCAGGTGGTGCAATAAAAGGTGTAGACTTAACTGCTATGGCTTTTACACTACTGGCTGTAATACTGGCCGGTACAGGAATTATATATAAGCGATAGGTACTTCCCAAACCATATAATTGACCGGTTGCTGGACGATAATCAATAGCAACAATACTTTCACCACTCTGTAAGCCAGTAATAGCCAATGCCGAACCAACTAACAAATTAGCATTGCTTGAATTGTACCTGATTAACTGACTTGGAACTGTTGATGTAAAATTTGTTAGACCAATAAAATTTACGCTAGGCCTTACAATTGGTGTATTTAAAGATAATTTATCCTCCTTACATCCATTAAAGAATGCTAATAGAGTTAACAAAAGTCCCATTCCCAGAATCTTTGTTGTGATTTGTTTTGTTATCATAAAATATTTAATTAATTATAATTAATTCTAGTTGTTTTTAATCCGCTCAATGAAGCGATTTATTTTTTTATTTTAATTGAAAATGTATCTTAAACCGAATTGCATTCTGTATGTTGAAGCGAAACCTACATTGTCCCGTAACACAGTAGCAACGGGATTAGTATCTTCAAATTGTAATCTGAAAGTTGGTCTGGTAGCACCACCTGGTGTAAGTGCAGCCTGGTTTGTTGGCACTAAAATGCTGGAGTTTACTACCTGATTATGCACTCCCCAATTTCTATTAATGAAGTTGCCTAAATTTTCAATAGTTAAGTTAAACTGTAAGGTGTTGCGCTTTTTCCCAACATTTACAAATAGATCTTGCAAAATGTTAATATCAGCTTCAGTAAACCAAGGCAATAAACCACCGTTACGTTCTGCATATTTACCATGTCTGGAGGTTAAATATTTATCCTGCTCAATTACACGGAAGAAAATATCACTTTGTTGTTTTGCAGTATAGGTTACCTGGTTAGGTGCTGTTCCGGCAGTAAAAGGTGTAAAGGTAATTTCTGATGGGTCTTTTGGAACGTAAATTAAATCTGCATTAGCTCCATCTCTATTTAAATCTCCACCATATATGTAAGATATTCTACCCTGACTTGAACCATCAAGAATTAAAGAAACAGTTGTACCTAAGTTTTTAAGATATTCTCTTTTATAGGAAAGGTTGGCAATTACACGGTCTGGAACCACAAAACCTGCATAACCCATTTCGGCATTATTTGAACCGTTAACTGTTGGGTTTCCTAACCATGCTCCCGAAGGTTGATCACCTCCTCCATCAAATAAACTTTTTGCACTACTTTTAATATAAGCTAATGAAGCAGAAAAACCACGGTTAAATTGTTTTTCTAGTTTAGCTGTTATAGAATAGTAATAACCTTTACTGGCATTATCTAAAACGTAGGTATTTAAAGCCGCCGCACCAACTGCATTGTTTGGTACAACCTGTCCTGCCGAATTAATTACATTAATAAATTTTTCACCTGCTGCATTGGGATAAATTAATCTATTATCAGCATATCCCGTTACATTTAAATTTTGTGGAGCAACTAAATTGGCATTTCTAAATGTCACAGTATTAATATCTCTGTTATAAATACCCTCTAATGTACCCGTTATACCAAATGGTAATTTTTTATCTAAGGCCATACTGGCTTTAAAAGTTTGAGGTGCTTTTATGTTAGGTGAAAGCAAAGAGACTGAATTTGGAATTGAACTTCCGGGTATGGGTTGTACTGCAGGTAAATTAGCATTAATATCAGGACTAAATTTTGGAGTGGCTGTAGGATCCTGGATAATTTGAGAAAACTGTAACATTCCGGAATCTCCCGCCTGGCTTACAATCCATACATATGGAATACCACCGGAAAATAAGCCAGCACTTCCTCTTAATTGAAAGGTGCGGTCTCCATTTACATCATAATTAAATCCAAACCTTGGAGAAAATAATGCACTATAGTCGGGTAAGTTACCAGTATCTAATTTTTCGCCATTTGCAAAAGTTAATGCAGCAATTAATGGATGTGTTGCAATAGCAGTTGGATAATAGTAAAAATCACCTCTTAATCCAAAAGACAGGCGCAATTTATCATTTACACTAAAATCATCCTGTGCATAAGCTGCGTATTGAGAAAATTTAAATGTTGGGAAAGCTTGCGCATATCCTGGAGTTAAAGAGAATGTTCTTGCATAAGCCAATGGTTGTGCATTAGATTTAAAATCATCAAATGAATTAAACATGTAATAACCTGTTCCAAAACGTTGAAAACCATTTTTAGTGGTACTAAAATCTGCCTGCACACCTGCTAGTAAATTATGTTTACCCAAAGTGTATTGTAGATAATCAACAAACGAATAAACCTGTACATCTCTTAAATTTCCATATGTGAAAGGCTCATAACCAAATGAGGTGAACGGGCGACCATCTTTCAAAATATCAACTAAAGGAAAAAGAGAACTTTCAGAACTTCTTGGATCATTTTGATTAGTATAAGTACCTCTAAACGTATTTGAAAACAGTCCAAATGTGGAGTTTAATTCAGCAGCCAATGAGTAAAAATTAGATTCCTGAAAATAATTTGAATTTTGGAAATGAAGAGCATTATTATCTGTTCTTGTACCTCCCTGTGGATAAGCGTTTGAATATCCTGCCGGAGTACTTAAAGGATTTGTAGAATTACTTATTAAAGATGGGTTTTTACTTTCCAGTTGGCTATAACGAACGTTAAACCTATGATCCTTATTTATGTTCCAATCTAAACGTGCTACGATATTTAAACGCTCACTTGCAAAACCATAGTCATCGTAAGCCCCTGTTTCATAGTTATACGTATCTTTTAAATACTTGCTAATTTCATCTAATTCTGTTCTGGTTGGCCTGTTTGCAATGGGTGAAGCAGGAAATGGTGCTTCGGGTGTAGAGGCAAATTTTGTTTGCCCTACCCGGGTTTGTTTATCAGATTCTACACTGACAAAAAAGAACAATTTATCTTTAATAATTGGGCCACCTAAACGTGCTCCATAAGTTTTAACATCCGAATTTGCAGGAATTAATTCGTCAAAAGATTTTACACGCGTTCCTAAGTTATTTTGATTTCTAAAATAAGTATAACCAGAACCAGAAAATTCATTTGTACCAGAACGGGTAGTCGCGTTTAAAGAACTTCCAATAAAACCAGATTGTCTAACGTCAATAGGAGTTATATTCACTGAAATCTCTTCCAAAGCATCCAATGGAATAGGTGTTCCATTACCTGGTAAATTAGTACCAATACCAAAACTATTATTGAAACTGGAACCATCTACAGTAATATTATTCTGGCGATAATTACCACCTCCAACTGCTCCTACCGAATTTGGACTACCATTAGCATTAGCCTGTGGTGTTAATCTTGTTAAATCATTTATATTATGATTAATTGTTGGCAACGTAGTAATTTGACGAGTACCAATATTAGTAACCGAACCAGATCTGTCGGAATTTAATACCGAGCGTGGATCATTTGCTGTAACCACAACTTCGGTTAATACCGCACCAGATTCTTTTAAAATAACATTTAAAACATAAGGCTCACCCAGTGTCAACATGATGTTATCCCGTTTTTGTGGTGCGTAGCCTACATAAGTAACTTCAATCAAATATGGTCCACCTGCACGCATATTCTGAATACTAAATCTTCCATCAACACGGGTAGATGAAGCATACACCGTACCGCTGGGTACGTGAGTTGCTTTAATAGTAGCCCCTATTAAAGGTTCTTTCGCATCTTTAATGGTTCCCGTTAAACTACTTGTTGTTATCTGGGCATAAATACTTAATGCTGTGAATAACAAAACAAGTGTAGAGAGTAAAAACTTCTTCATAAAATTTCTTTGTTTGAGTTTAAATTAGTCTGCTGGTTTGTTTTAATTTTGGCGCTAAGGTATAGAGCTTTTTTGGATTTAAATGGCTTTGCATATTAAGATAATGTTAACAAAGTAAATAGTTATCTACATTTTCAAGCTTCTAAACATTTTATCAAAGCCATTAAATTTTACATTTTCTAAGTGCAGTAGTATTTATTAGATTTGGCCCTATAATTTTCTTTTTTGCACTCAAAATATATGAACTACGACATTATTATTATCGGAAGCGGACCAGGTGGATATGTTGCTGCTATACGTGCTGCACAATTAGGCCAAAAAGTGGCTATTGTAGAACGTGAATCATTAGGCGGAATTTGTTTAAACTGGGGATGTATTCCTACTAAAGCATTATTGAAAAGCGCAAATGTATTTGAATATATGAATCATGCTGCCAACTATGGTATTACAATACAAGGTGCTGAAGTTGATTTTGGTTCTGTTATTAAACGCAGTCGTGATGTAGCAGATGGGATGAGTAAGGGGATTCAGTTTCTGATGAAGAAAAATAAAATCGATGTAATCATGGGAGCCGCTAAGATTAAAAAAGGCGGAATAGTGGAAGTAAAAAGTGCTGATGGATCTCTTAAAGAATATACTGCCACACATACTATTTTGGCTACAGGTGGCCGCTCTCGTGAATTGCCAAATTTAAAGCAAGATGGCAAAAAAGTAATTGGTTATCGCCAAGCAATGGTTTTACCAGAACAACCAAAATCATTGGTTGTAGTTGGCTCCGGAGCTATTGGCGTTGAGTTTGCTTATTTCTATAATTCTATTGGAACCAAGGTAACTATCGTAGAATATCTGGACAATATTGTTCCGGTTGAAGATGAAGAAATATCAAAACAATTATTACGCAGCTTTAAGAAAATGGGAATCACCATCATGACGGGTGCTAATGTAGAATCGGTTGATACATCCGGAAGTGGTTGTAAAGTTCAGGTTAAAACAGCCGTGGGAGCCGAAATTTTAGAATGCGATATTGTACTTTCTGCAGTTGGGGTAAGTACTAACGTTGAAAATATTGGCTTGGAAGAAGTGGGTGTTAAAGTTGAAAAGGGTCATGTGATAGTAGATGATTTTTATAAAACTAATGTAGAAGGCGTTTATGCCATCGGCGACATTGTAAAAGGCCAGGCTTTAGCTCATGTAGCTTCTGCGGAAGGTATTATCTGTGTAGAAAAAATTGCAGGTCACCATCCTGAACCCTTAAATTATAATAATATACCCGGATGTACTTATTGTTCACCCGAAATTGCATCTGTAGGTTATACAGAAAAAGCCGCGAAAGAAGCGGGTTATGAGATTAAAATTGGAAAATTTCCCTTTTCGGCATCTGGAAAAGCAAGTGCAGCCGGAGCAAAAGATGGTTTTGTAAAAATGATCTTCGATGCTAAATACGGCGAAATTTTAGGTGCACATATGATTGGATCAAACGTTACTGAAATGATCGCTGAAATTGTAGTGGCCCGTAAGCTGGAATCTACAGGAATGGATATTGTTAAAACAGTACATCCACATCCAACCATGAGTGAGGCTATTATGGAAGCTGCTGCTGATGCTTATGGCGAAGTGATACATTTATAGATGGTTAATTGGTAAATGGTTGCATTGGCTGATTGTTGACTGTTAATGGTTGAATTTTGAATATATTAAATTCTGAATATTGAATTACTTTTGGAACTGATTTAAAATCTACCTTCTTTCATTCAATCATTCTTTCATTACATATTCGCCAAACTTTTTTAAAAAGCATCTGTTTTTGAATGATATAATGATATTCTACTACTATGGAAAATCAAACAGATCATTCAACAGGACAAGAGCAAGAACATCAGCCGGGAGTTGAACAGGAAATGTCTCCCAGACCCCAATATATCAATCCGAATTATAAAGCAGCTGGTAAACTAGAGGGAAAGATAGCATTGATCACTGGTGGTGATAGCGGAATTGGACGTGCTATAACCATACATTTTGCAAGAGAAGGTGCAGATGTAGCCATTGTTTATTTAGAAGAGAATCAGGATGCTGAAGAAACCCGTCAGCTCGTTGAAAGAGAAGGGAAAAAATGCCTTTTAATTCGGGGTGATGTAAGTGAACAACAATTCTGTAAAGAAGCAATCAGCAAAACTATTTCTGAATTTGGCAGATTAAATATCCTGGTGAATAATGCTGCCCAGCAATATCCTGAGGAAGAATTACAGCAAATTGATCAGCAGCAGCTGGAAAAAACATTTCGAGTTAATCTTTTCTCCTACTTTTATTTATCACAAGAAGCTTTAAATCATTTAAAAGAAGGCGATACCATTATTAATACCACATCGGTAACCGCTTATCGCGGAAGTGAGCATTTAATCGATTATTCATCCACCAAGGGCGCTATTGTAACATTTACTCGATCGCTAAGTAAAAACTTAATCTCTAAGAATATTCGTGTAAATGCAGTTGCTCCCGGCCCCATCTGGACGCCTTTAATTGTATCCAGCTTTGATGAAGAACATATTAAAGAATTTGGTAAAGATACACCTATAGGCCGTGCAGGCCAGCCGTCTGAAGTAGCTCCCGCCTATGTGTTTCTTGCCAGTGAAGATTCTTCTTACATTAGTGGACAGGTAATACATGTAAATGGTGGCGAGATTATTAATGGGTAAAACTAGTGCTGGCGGAGGTAAAATCCCCGTTGACTCTGAGATAATTCCCTTTGGCGAAGGGAAAAGTACCGATGGCGCTAAGACAATTTTTTCTGGCACAGGGAAAGCTATCGATGGCGGAGGCAAAACTCCTCTTAGCGTTTATAAAGATAGGTGCTGATATGACAGTTAAATTTTATAGAGCCTGATTTAAGAATAATTATATCCTTCTATCCCTCTCTCATTCAATCTCTTTATTCTATCCTTCTCATAAAACCTAAAATTGCAACATACATTTGGTTGCATCCAAAAATCATTTGAGTGATCATACCTATATGCTTTTTTCGCTTTACTACCTCATATCCCACCTGCTTTTTGGCTAAAGAAAGCTCATCAAAAAGTCGTTTTGATTGCATTTGAATAGCCGGATAGGTTTTTTCGCCTGTAAAAATTAAATATGGGTTACTAATATTACTCGAATAAGTAAGCGGTGACCCAACTTTCCAGATTTCCTTACTATTAGAAAATGTAGTGAGAAAGCTATTTTTTTGATCACTTGGAACTGCTTCCATAAGATATTCAAACATATCCAGTCCGAAACCATCATTTAAAATAAGCCCTTTAATTGGATTCTCTATTCCCTGTTCTTTAAAAAAATGTGGATCTGAATTAATTAAAGCAGCTAAATGTCCACCTGCCGAATGTCCCATTACAAAAATGCGATCGGGATTGCCGCCATATTGAGCACTGTTATTTTTCACCCATTTTAGTGCGGCAGAACAATCTGTTGCCATTTGTTTATATTGATATTGAGGCGATAAACTATAATTAACAATAACAGTTACTACATTTTTATGTGCAAAATTTCTTCCTAACCACCAATAAGTTTCTTTTTTACCACTATCCCATGAACCACCATGAATAAACACCAATACATCTTTAGATTTTTCTAAATTCTTAGGATAATAAACATCTAAAAAATGACGTGTCCCGGTCTCGTTTGCATGATTGGTGTAAGCTATGTCTCGTTTAATTTTAATAGCAAACGGAAAACAATTGGAAACACCTGTTATAAAACAGATAACAAATAACAAAGGTCTCAAATTCATTTAATTATAATTTATCTCACAATGTCGTAAAGAATGTCTTCGTCTATATTTAATAAGATATCTTCAGTTACCTCACTAATTCTTACTTTTCTTCTTTCATTTAATTTAATTTTTTCGTTTTCTAAACCACCTTTATACCAGTGTAATAAAAGTCCAAAATGACTTACGGATGTTTGCTCAAATAGGTTTCTTAAATAAGTTAGCCAGTTTTCAATATCTGTATGCAATTCATTAGCCCGACTATTATATTGTTTTCTCTTCTTTTCCACATCTTTTTTTCTATCCTCTGTCCATCGGTTTATTTTGCTTTCACTCCAGCCCTTTTTATTTAATTTTTCTATTTCACTTTTCTCAATCCTAAATGTCTCGGGCAAATTCATTCTTTTCAACATGCCTAACTCTGTACCGCAGTCACATATCTTTGAATTTTTCTTAATATAAACTTCTGATTCTTTTAATTGGCTTATAACAAAATTATTGTCGCACTTTTCAAATGTAATGGAGTATCTCTGCCCTACTTTATTTATGTCGTCAATGTTGGTTTGTTGAGTAATAACTCCCGAAATAAAATGGCACATATTTTATTAAATTATCGATTTTTAAGCCTTACATAAAAAATTATGTTCCTCTATTTACAGCTATTTTTCTAATTTCAGCGGACTAAAATATCGAATTAATAATGGACATATGAATAAAATAAATTCTACTTTCGTTTTAAGAATGCCTTAATTGAGAAGAATTTAAGCGAAACAATAGCTTTGTAAAAGCAATCATCTTATTTAAGGTGCTATTTATAAATCTTATAAAAATTAATAATCATGACTAATGCTCTAACCAAATTTGCTGTTGTGTGGGCAGGTACTTCATTTTTAGTAACGTTACTAATGGCTTTATTTTTAGCTATAAGAGCTATGCATGAAGAAAAAACTTCTGATAAAGCCATAGGAGCTTTTATTGTCATTTTTATTTTCGCATTTCTTATAGGCTTGATAAGCATATTATTATACAGCCTTCCGCTTTTTTTGGTAACGTGGGTTCCTTTATGGGTTCTACGTAAAGAAATTTATATTTTTGATCATTACAGTCTTGCAGGAATTACAGGCTTAGCTCTCGGTTTTATATACTGGCTTATTCTTAGTCATTTTGATCCTCATTTTCGAGAAACTCTTAATAGTGAGTTATATTCAAAAATCCTTTATTGCGTGGCTACAGTTGGTGGTAGTTGTATCATGTTCTTATTGGGATGCTTTTTCAATCACTCTAATCGTTTTCCATTATAAAATAGAGATGCTCTTTTAAGTTTATTTAATTAGAGGATCTTTTTCTTTGGTAAAATGATTATAAACCAAGCCATCCAAAAAAGAAGGGAAAAATTTATTTAAAAACACAGTTAGCTTTCCCTGTCTAGTCATAATTAGTGTACGCTTACGTTTAATTACTCCATTCACAATTATCTCTGCGACTTTTTCTGAACTCATCATTTTGCCTTCATCCATGCTACTTTCACCTTGAGAGGAACCATCCTTAGCTAAAGCCACCTGTCTAATATTGGATGCTGTAAAACCCGGTGCTGCAACCATTACATGTAAGCCGGTTTTCAGATTTTCGACACGTAAAGATTCCATAAAACCATTTAACGCAAATTTAGAAGCTGAATACCCTGTTCTGCCGGGTAAACCACGATAGCCTGCTATGGAGGACACTCCCACTACCGAGCCTTTATTTTTAAGCAAATGCGGCAATGCATATTTGGTACAATAAACAGCGCCCCAAAAGTTTACGTCCATTAAATTGCGTATTACTAACAGATCCAGATCTTTAAATAAAGCACGCATGGAAATCCCGGCATTGTTAATTAAGATATCAATCCGGTTAAACGTTAAAAAAGCTTGGTTAATCAAATGTTCACAATCACTTTCTTTAGATACATCACATTGTACGGCTACAGCTGTAATTTGATAGCATTTTTCCAGATCGCGGGTTATTTCACATAGTGTTACAAATTGCCTTGCACCTAAAACCAGATTTGCACCTCGTTTTGCAAACTCTTCGGCACATGATTTTCCTATTCCGGATGATGCACCTGTAATAATAACTGTTTTGTTTTTTAGATCCATTAGTATAATAAGCAGATTTTTATAGAGGTAAAAATATTTTTCTAATCGACATATATGATAGACTATTTAATTAAAGAGTTTTCATAAGGAATACGGGTAGTTATAGAACGTCCCAAAGTGATCTCGTCTGCATATTCTAGTTCACCACCAAACGCTATTCCTCTGGCAATAGTACTTATCTGAATGTCAGAATCTTTTAATTTTTTGTACAAATAAAATATAGTGGTATCACCTTCCATCGTTGCACTTAATGCCAAAATAACTTCTACTATTTCACTTGCTTTAACTCGTTCTATTAAACTTTCTATATTAAGATCTGAAGGTCCAATACCATCCATGGGCGAAATTAATCCGCCTAATACATGATATACGCCATTATATTGATTTGTGTTTTCAATAGCCATCACGTCACGTGTATCTTCAACAACACATACCAATGATTTATCACGTTTTAATCCTGAACAAATCTCACAAATTTGATTATCAGAGATATTTCGGCAGATCTGGCAAAAGCGGATTTCTTTTTTAAGTTGAAGTATAGCCTGGCTAAATTTTTCCACATCAGCCTCTGGCTGATTTAATAAATGCAAAACCAATCTCAATGCTGTTTTTTGACCAACTCCGGGTAACGTTGAAAATTCATTTACTGCATTTTCCAGCAGTTTTGAAGAAAAATTCATACTACAAATTTATAGTTTAAACTTAATCTTTCTTAGTATACTACAAACTCGTTTTTTATTAAAAACTTAAATTATTACATTTAGCGGCTAAACCTTAACCAATATGGCTCCCATTGTACTGCTTTCTTTTCTTATTGGATACTTTATATTGCTAATTGGTATTTCTTATTTAACATCAAAAAATTCATCCGATAATTCTAATTTTTTTATAGCTAACCGTAATTCCAAATGGTATCTGGTAGCTTTTGGGATGATAGGGACTGCCCTATCAGGAGTTACTTTCATTTCTGTTCCAGGTGAAGTTGGTGCACCGGCCGGAAATGAATTTAAGTATTTTCAATTTGTTTTAGGAAACGCTATTGGCTTCATATTCATAGCTACTATTTTGCTTCCATTATATTACCGGATGCGATTAACCTCTATATATACCTATATTGAACAGCGTTTAGGAATATATAGTTATAAAACAGCTGCAAGTATTTTCCTGATAAGTCGTACTATTGGCTCTTCGTTCCGCTTATACCTAGTAGTAATTGTGCTCCAACGTTTCATATTTGATTCCTATGGGATTCCTTTCTGGATGACTGTGCTTATTTCTCTGGCATTAATCTGGTCATATACATTTAAAGGAGGTTTAAAAACCATTATTATAACAGATACCCTTCAAACTGTTTTCTTGGTTTCTTCCGTATTTCTTACTATCTATTTTATCTGCTCCGGCTTAGGCCTTAATATTCCGCAGGCGTTTGAAACTATTAAAGAAAGCGGTTACTCTAAAATATTCTTTTTTGAGAATTTTGTGACTAGCAAATTCCATTTTAGTAAACAGCTGTTAGGCGGGATTTTTGTTACTATCGCCATGGTTGGCCTTGACCAGGATTTGATGCAGAAAAACTTAAGCTGCAAAAACATCGGCGAAGCACAAAAAAATATGTTCACATTTACTGGCATATTTGTGCTTATAAATATATTCTTTTTAAGCGTAGGAGCTTTATTGTATGTTTATGCAAGTAAAAATGGAATTGCAATTCCCTTAGATTCCATTACTGGGAAACCAAGAACAGATTTTCTATTTCCAGAAATTGCTTTAAATCATTTATCTGTTGTACCCGCCATTGTTTTTATGCTAGGATTGACTGCTGCAACATTTGCTACCACTGACTCAGCACTTACAGCATTAACTACTTCTTTTTGCGTAGATTTTTTAGGATTCGATAAAAAGGTAAATCCAAATGCAGTATCTGTTATAAGAACAAGGCATTTGGTACATATTGCTTTTTCCATTTTAATGTTTGTTGCAATTTTTTTATTTAATATTGCCAATAATACGACAGTAGTTAATGCCATATTCAAAGTAGCATCATATACTTACGGGCCATTATTGGGCCTTTACGGATTTGGACTATTTATGAAAAACAGGGGTATAAGAGATAAATTAGTTCCCTTTATCTGTCTTATGTCTCCGGCCATTTGCTATGTTTTAAATGATAACTCAACAATTTTAATGGGAGGCTATATTTTTGATAATGAGCTTATTGTAGTTAATGGCCTAATAACCTTTATTGGGCTGATACTAATAAGTAAGCCAAGTACCTCTCAAACACAATTTTAATCTTTTAAATTAATTTATATATTATGACAAGTGATGAAAAAATAAGGAATGCATTTGAAAACAAAAACTGGCAGGAAATAAAAGTTACCGACTCCTGGCAGATATTTAAAATAATGGCCGAATTTGTTGATGGATTTGAAAAACTGGCACGTATCGGCCCCTGTGTATCCATTTTTGGATCAGCTCGTACTCATAACGAAAACAGATATTATAAACTGGCAGAAGATTGTGCCCGCTTATTAACGAAACGTGGTTATGGCGTAATCTCCGGCGGTGGACCTGGTATTATGGAAGCAGCAAATAAAGGTGCTTATGAGGCTGGCGGTAAATCAGTAGGTTTAAATATAGATCTTCCTTTTGAACAATTTCATAATAAATATATCGATCGTGATAAGATTCTGGAATTTGATTATTTCTTTATCCGTAAGGTCATGTTTATGAAATATTCCCAAGGATTTATTGTTCTTCCCGGCGGATTTGGAACCATGGATGAAATGTTTGAAGCTTTAACACTTATCCAAACCGGCAAAGTTGCCCGTTTTCCTATTGTTTTAGTAGGAACCGATTATTGGGGAGGATTAATGGAGTGGGTAAAAAACACCATGCTTAAATCAGAAAAAAACATCAGTGAAGAAGATTTAAATTTATATCGTTTGGTTGATACAGCAGAAGAAGCCGCAGAACATATTTTTAGATTCTATGATAAATATGTATTGAAGCCAAATTTTTAAATTGAATAAGGTTAAAAAAGATAAAAGAGTAAAGAGAACCTTGTTTTTATTATTCTTTTATTCTTTTAATATAAAAAATATTTTTTCTCAAATAAGTTGCCGCTTTACCTAAAAAGCATTATTGCCTCTTTTGAGCCTATACTTCCCCGCGGAAATAAATCTAGAAACATGTAATTGATTGGCAATCAAAACCTTATTTGTCTTAATTTAAATTACAACAATTTTGTTACATCGAAATATTCTATTATTTTCTTTTTTAGAAAAATAATATAATATTTTTAACAAATAATTCTGTATTTGGAATCATTATATAATAATTTAATATTTATTAGATAAATGAGTTATAAATTTTAGATCATTTACTTTAAAAAGAAAACCTATGAAAAAAAATATTTTATGTGCACTCCTGTGCTTAGTCGGTCTGAATTCCGTCAAGGCTCAAATACCAGTTACCTATACCATTAATACCTCTCTGGAAAGAAACCCTATTAGCAAATATATTTATGGGGAGAATATGAATTCTGTTATTTACCCTCTTGCAAGTATTCGAAGATTAGGAGGAAACAGGCTTTCTTCTTTTAACTGGGAAACTAATTTTTCAAATGCTGGATTTGATTATTTTTATCAAAATGACTCTTGGCTTCCCTCGTCATTAGGGCTAAATGTTCTGCCAGTTTCAGATTATACTAAGGCTGGTAGCTGTTTAAAAACATTCCATAATGCTTCATTAGCACAAGGTGCAATGTCCCTAATAACACTTCCTATGGCAGGATATGTTGCAAATGATGCTAGTGGGCCTGTAACAGGTGCAGAGGTTGCTCCTTCTTCACGTTGGGCAACGGTAGTGAATAAAAAGCCATCTGCATTCACACTTACACCCAATACGAATGACGGTGTTGTTTATGTGAATGAAGAATTAAACTTTTTATTGAATTCTTATGGTAATTCAACAACTGCAACAGGTGTAAAGGGGTATATTATGGATAATGAACCTGGATTATGGTCTACCCAATTTTCCACCATGAGGACTAATTCAGTCACTTATAATGAATTACTAACAAAATCTATTAATCTGGCCTCTACCATTAAACAAATGGATCCGGGTGCATTAGTATTCGGTTCGGAAGCTTGGGGCTTCAATGAATGGTGGAACTTACAAAATGCTTCTGATGCAGGGAATTATTCTGGTGATCATTGGTTTATTGATACTTACTTAAAACAGATGAAGCTGGCAGAAGCTGCAGCTCAGAAAAGATTACTGGATGTTTTCACTATTCATTATTATTCGGCGGTACCTGGTGTAAATGGCAATCCGGATGATATCTCTTCTACTGGAAGATTTAACCGCATGGACTGTACCCGGTCACTTTGGGAACCTAATTATCAGGAAAACAGTCAAATAATAGCCTGGGGGTTTGCTGGAGAATTTCCTCTTATTCCACATATCAAGAATTCCATTAATACCTATTATCCTGGAACTAAGTTTGGAATAACCGAATATGATTTTGGTGCACATACTGATATTTCAGGAGGGATAGCACAGGCAGATGCGTTGGGTATATTTGGCAGGAATGAGGTCGATTATGCGACTATATGGGGAACTGTTAATGGATATGTAAAAACAGCATTTGATCTTTATTTAAACTATGATGGTAATCAATCTAAATATGGCTCAATTAAAGTACAGGCAATAAGTGGTGATGTACCAAATTCAACCATTTATGCGTCTGCAAATGATAATACAAATACGGTTTTACATAGTATAGTGAATAATAAAAATGAGACTACTACAATTGCAGCAACTATACAAATACAGAGCTCTATAAATTATGATCATGTAGAGGCATATTATTTTAACCAAGCCAATACTGTAATTAATCATGTTACACTTCCTGCAAATGCAATAAATAACAATATTTTAAAATACAACATACCTCCTTACTCCGTTTATCATTTCATTTTCACAAAAAATGCACCCCTTCCGGTAAGCCTTACTTCTTTTACAGGTAAAAAGCAAAATGAAGGTGTTCAATTAAACTGGACTACCGCTTCTGAAAAAAATAATGCTTATTTTGAAATCCTACGTTCAACAGATGGCAATACATTTAATGTAATCGGATCTGTTCTGGGGCATAATAATTCGAATGTTATGACCAGTTATAGCTATACTGATGCAAATCCTGATTTTGGCACTAATTATTACCAGTTACAGCAAGTAGATCTAAATGGAAATTCTTCAGAATCTGAAATTATTCCAGTTAATATGGATTTTAAACAAACTGAAATGAAAATTTCGGAATTAGCAGATAAACAGGCTATAGAAATTAGTTACTATTCTCCTAAAATAACTTCCGGAACTGTTTGTATTAATGATGTTAGTGGCCGAAGGCTTGTAAAACAAACGTTCAATCTTATTAAAGGTTATAACACATTGAATATCCCTTTAAAACAGACAGGTATCCTCATCGCTACATTAACTACTGATTCTGACAATATCAGCAAAAAATTCATAATGTATTAGTTCTTATATAAACTGATTATTAAAAAAGAGAGACAGCTATATGCTGCCTCTCTTCTTATTTTTTTCTGACAATAAATTCGTAGAGTTAACAATAAAAAGACAGGAGATTTAAAGTTAATAAAAGAAGACGCAAAAGATTATAATTCGCCTTTAAATCAGGATCGTAAATATCATTAGAAAATCTCTTTTACTTGAGTAAATCAACCAGAGTATCAAATACAAACATAACCTAGGGAAAACAATGAAAAAACACATTCTATATGCACTCATGTGCTTAACTAGTGTCGGCTCCGTCAGGGCACAAATGCCTGTTAATTATACTATTAATACTTCCCAGGAAAGAAACCCTATTAGCAAATATATTTATGGGATGAATATGGAAACTAGTTATCCTCTAGCGACAGTAAGAAGGTTAGGAGGCAACAGACTCTCTACCTATAACTGGGAAACTAATTATTCAAATGCAGGAGCGGATTATTTTTATCAAAATGACTCCTATCTCCCATCACCATTAGCACTAAATGTTCTTCCAGTCTCAGATTATACCAAGGCTGGCAGTTGTTTAAAAACATTTCATGATGCTTCATTAGCACAAGGTGCGATATCCTTAATCACCCTTCCTATGATAGGCTCTGTTGCAAATGATGGGAATGTTACCCCTGTAACAAGTGCACAAGTGGCTCCTTCTTCACGTTGGGCAACAGTTATTAATACAAAAGGTTCTGCCTTTACGCTTACACCAAATACAACCGATAATGTTATTTATACTGATGAAGAAATAAATTTTTTAACAACCACCTATGGTCTTGCATCAACTCCAACTGGAGTAAAGGGATATATCATGGATAATGAGCCTGGAGCATGGGTTACTCAGTTTGCCACTATGCGGACTAACCCGGTTACTTATAATGAATTATTAACAAAATCTATTAATCTTGCTAAGACCATTAAATTAATGGACCCAAGTGCATTAGTATTTGGCTCAGAAAGCTATGGTTTTAATGAATGGTGGAATTTACAAAATGCTGCTGATGCAGGCAATTATTCTGGTGATCACTGGTTTATTGATACATATTTAAAACAGATGCAACTTGCAGGAATTGCAGCTCAGAAAAGATTACTTGATGTTTTTACTCTTCATTATTACTCCCAAGTAAATAACATCAATTCCAATGCCCCACAAACTTTTGCTTCGAGGGATGATCGCATGCAATGTACCCGAACGCTTTGGGATCCTACCTACACTGAAAATAGCTGGATAACACAACTCGGTTTTGGTTCAGAATTTCCTCTTATTCCACATATCAAGAATTCAATTAATACCTATTATCCTGGAACTATGCTCGGTATAACAGAATATGATTTTGGTGCTCATGCTGATATTTCCGGTGGAATAGCCGAAGCAGATGCTCTGGGTATATTTAGTAGAAACGAAGTGGATTACGCCACTATATTTGGACCTGTTGATGGCTATGTAAAAACCGCATTTGATCTGTATCTAAACTATGACGGAAATCAATCAAAATATGGTTCAATTAAAGTACAGGCAATAAGCAATAATGTAACAAATTCAACCATTTATGCATCAATAAACAATGTTTCAGGTACTGTTTTACATAGTATAGTTAATAATAAAAATGGAACTACGGCAATTAATGCTACTATAAGCATTCAAGGAAAAATAACTTATGATCATGTAGAAGCTTATTATTTTGATCAAACAAGTAATTCAATTAAATATGTTACTCTACCTTTAAGTGCAATAAATAATAATGTTTTAACATATCAAATACCATCTTATTCTGTTTATCATTTTATTTTTACGGACTTGAAACAAACTGAAATGAAAATTTCGGAAATCACAGATAAACAGGCTATAGAAATTAGTTATTATTCTCCTAAAACAACTTCCGGAATTATTTGTATTACTGATGTTAGTGGTCGAAGGCTTGTAAAACAAACGTTTAATCTTATTAAAGGTTATAATACATTGAGTATTCCTTTAAAGCAAACAGGTATCCTCATCGCTACATTAACTACTGATGCTGAAAATATCAGTAAGAAATTTATGATGTATTAATTCTTGTATAAACTATGTATGATAAAAAAGAAAAGCAGCATATAACTGCCTCTCTTTTTATTTCTATTCCTTCACAAATACATAAGGATCATACTCAACGAAATCATTTGCTTTAATTTTTACAGAAGATACTTTGCCGTTTTTTATTTCAAATTTTGCAGGAAAAATACCATAAGCAACATTGTTATAACGTAATAACCACTCATCATTATCCATATAGTCAAGAGTTGCCTTAAGATTTTTATGACCATTAAATGTAATTTCGAGTTTATTATCATTTAACTTTTTGAGGCTGATACCACCATATACTTCATTGTTATATGCGCCTTCAAATAAATTTACAGCTATAGTTGGTTTTTTATTTAAAACCCGTTTTTCTAAATCAGAAACTTCTTTTTTAGCATCTGAAATCTGCTTTAATTGAGCAGGTAATGCTCTCTTACTTCTGTTTACATAAGGTTGATTTAAATACGCATCTAATATTTGATAACGCAAGAGCTCAAAGAAATTCTGATTATCATTATTGGTTAGAATGGTTATGCCCAAATTTAATTCTGGAACGAAACAAGTATTAGTTACAAAGCCAAAAGCACCACCCGTATGCCAAAAAACTTGTTTTCCTGCAAAGTCTGTCATAAAAACACCCAAACCATATCCTGTAAAGTGTGTGGGATTAACAGCACTTTTCCTACTTGACATAGCCAAATTAATATCCCTTGTTTTGCGGACAACCTGCCATGGAAGAATTCTTTTACCTTCAAATTTTCCACTATCTAACTGCATCATCAACCATTTGGAAACATCTTTCACATTGCTTACTATACTCCCAGCGGGTCCTAAATTATCAACCTGATCATAAGGAAGCTCAGTTATTTGCCCTGTAAATTGATTTGTATATGGTTTAGAAACATTTGAACGTTGAGCAATTCCTGCGGTAAGTGTATAAGTATTTGTCATGCCTAGCGGTTTTAAAATACTATCCTGTACATAAACTTCCCATGGCTTGCCTGTTATAACAGGAATAATTTCACCTGCTGTTAAATAGCAACTATTACAATACCCAAAATCTTGTCTGAATTGACCAGAAGGTTTCAAAAGCCTCATTTTCCCAATGATCTGCTTACGGGTTAAGGTACCGTTCCAGAATGTAAAATCTCCCTGGAAGGTTTTTGTCCCAATGCGATGACTCAAAACATCTTTTATAGTAACCAGATCAGTTGAATTTTTATCATATAACTGATATCCCGGCAGGTATTTACTCACCTTATCATCCAGAGATAACTTTTTATTATATTCTAATTGAGCAAGGGCAGAGCCGGTAAAAAGTTTACTATTACTAGCAATCATAAACAGCGTATTCTCATCCACAGGAGCTTGTGTTTTAATATCTCTTACACCAAATCCCTTCATCACTACAACCTTACCATCTTTTACAATAGATATTGCCAATCCGGGTATATCCCAATCCTTAATTCCCTGCTGAATGTATCTTTCTAAACTATCAGAAACAAAAGCAGGAGTTTGAGCCCTTAAACTTATTGTGCTACAAACAAGCACTAATGTGGTGTAAATTATTTTTTTCATCTAAATAAATCTGAATTGTATAAAGATATTATAATTGTCTGCACATTAAAAAGTAGAAAATTATTTCAATCAAATAAATTTGTCTGTGAATTGGCGGCTGGCTGGCTATCTTTAATACGTGCTTCATTTACTAATATATGTGCACGTCGTGTTGGTTCCGGGATTCGATATTTTCCAATGCATTGCTTAATAATTTCTACACTTTGCTCTATGTTTATTCGATTTCCTGGCGAAATTAAAATAGGTTTACAATTTTTCTTAGTTCGTAAAGCTATTCCAATAACCTCATTTTTATCAAACATTTCAGTCTGAGCTAAAGGAATATTTAATGGCTCTATTACCTGTCCGTATAATTTACTTTTGGCACAGCCGATGGTTGGTATATCTGCAATTAACCCAAAATGAGTTGCAATTCCCATTCTCCGGCGATGTGCTATTCCCTGTCCGTCTAAAACTAATAAATCAGGTTTCAGTTGGATCTTTTCCCAAACCTCCAATAATGCCGGAACTTCACGAAAAGCAAGCAGGCCGGATACATAAGGAAAAGACGTTTTCGAGATTACGGTTACACGTTCTATTTCTTTCAATTCAGGATAACTTAGCACAACTATTCCTGCATAAACAATCTCCGAATATTTGTTAAATGAGATATCAGCGCCACCTATCGTTTTTATTGGCTTTTTCAGTGGAACAATCTGTAATCGTTCTCTTAACTTATTTTGGTATGCAATAGCTTCATTTATGCTTAACTTTTCATATTGGGATGGATGCATAAGGTATTTTATCATGTTTAAAATGACAAAACGTTTTAATAGATTTTAATAGTATGTAAGCCTGATAACACCAGCTAAAGATTTTGCTAATCTAATAACCTGACGGGTATAGCCATATTCATTATCGTACCATACATATAACACAGCTGATTTCCCGTCTTTAGAAAGAATAGTTGCCGGACCGTCAATAACACAAGTATGACTATTTCCGATTACATCAGTGGATACCAATTCATTTGAAATGGAATATTCAATCTGTTCTACAAATTCACCCAAAAGCGATGAGTTTTTCAATGTTTTCTCAATTTCCTCTTTTGTCGTTTTTTTATTTAATGTGAGATTTAAGATTGCTAAAGAGACGTTTGGCGTAGGAACTCTAACAGCATTTCCGGTTAATTTTCCCTCCAAAGCAGGAAGCACTTTTGCAACAGCTTTGTCTGCACCTGTTTCTGTAATTACCATATTTAGTGCTGCAGAACGCCCACGACGATATTTTTTATGGTAATTATCAAGCAAATTTTGATCATTTGTATAACTATGAATAGTTTCAATATGTCCTTTTTCAATGCCAAAAACATCCTGAACTACTTTTAAAACCGGGACAATTGCATTTGTAGTACATGAAGCAGCAGAAAACACGGTTTCGGAAGAATCAAATTCAGAATGATTAATACCAAAAACAATATTCGGCACATCCCCTTTTCCAGGAGCGGTTAGCAACACTTTACTAATCCCTTTTGATATTAAATGTTTACTTAAACCTTCACGATCACGTACAACGCCCGTATTGTCAATTATCAATGCATCATGAATGCCATATTTGGTATAATCTACTTCATCAGGATTTTTAGCATCAATCATATAAATAACCTGGCCATTTATAATTAATGCTTTATGCTCAAAGTCCTCCACAATAGTTCCGGAAAAAGCACTATGAACAGAGTCATTTCTTAATAAATCTGCACGCTTAATCAAATCCTCATCACTATAACTGCGGGTTACGATAGCACGTAAACGCAATTGTTCACCTTTTCCTGCCTGTGTGATTAGTTCCTTTGCGGCGATACGGCCAATTCGTCCAAAACCATATAACACAACATCTTTAGGTTGCATGATCATTTTATCTTTCCCAATATGATGACCTAGTTTTTTAATCACAAAGTCTTCCATAGAAGAGAAATTGACATCCACATCCAGCCATTCCGAAGCCAATCGTCCAATATCTATCCGTGATGGGGCCAGATTAGATTTAGCGATTGCCTGGGCTAATGCAAGCGTTTCATAAATAGATATATTTTTATTAATAATCTGCTTAGCATATTGGTGATGTGCTAAAATTTCGCTGCTTCCTATATCAAATAAAGGTTTGCGAAACAGTACAAGTTCTATAGAACGGTCGAACCAAAGTTTTCCAACTACATTGATTAATTCAATGGCTTTTTTCTCTTTTTCAATCCAGTTGCTAAACTCGCTTTCGTATTTATTTAACATGCTATTATAATCGTAGGCTAAAATAAAAAAGATCGGGCGTTGACCCAATCTTTTTACTGTTTTGTTTTGAGATTACTACCCCAAATATGATTTTAATATTTTGCTTCTGGATGTATGACGAAGGCGTTGTAAAGCTTTATCTTTAATTTGTCTTACACGTTCGCGTGTTAAGTTAAACTTCTCGCCTATTTCTTCTAATGAAAGCGGATGATTGGTGCTTAAGCCAAAAAACAAAACGATGATTTCACGTTCGCGTTCAGTAAGAGTAGCTAATGAACGTCTGATTTCTTCAGACAAAGACTCATTAATTAAATTACTATCTGTGTTTGGATCATCATTTTCTAAAACATCAAGTAAAGTGTTTTCTTCACCTTGCACAAAAGGCGCATCCATAGAAACATGGCGACCGGAATTGCTCAATGTGTCAGATATTTTTTCAACTGTAGTTTCTAAAGTATCTGCCAATTCTTCAGGAGAAGGCTCACGTTCAAATTCTTGCTCTAATCTGGAGAAGGCTTTACTTATCTTACTTAATGATCCTACCTGGTTTAAAGGTAAACGTACAATACGTGATTGCTCGGCGATGGCTTGTAAAATTGACTGACGAATCCACCAAACGGCATAAGAAATGAATTTAAATCCTTTGGTTTCATCAAACCGTTTTGCGGCTTTAATTAATCCCAGATTTCCTTCATTAATCAAATCACCTAATGTTAAACCCTGGTTTTGATATTGTTTTGCAACCGAAACTACAAAACGTAAATTGGTTTTTGTTAGTCTTTCTAAAGCGGCCTGATCACCTTCACGGATTTTTTGAGCAAGAATTACTTCTTCTTCTGCTGTAATTAAGTCTACTTTACCGATCTCATGTAAATACTTGTCTAGCGACTGTGATTCACGATTGGTAATGGATTGTGTTATTTTGAGTTGTCTCATTTATGAATTGAATCCCTTTCTAAAAGTCTGCAAAGTTAAAAATATCTATATAGTAAACGATATTTTTTAAGAAAAAATTGCTGATTTTTAATGATTTAGCTATGAAATTAGCTGATTTAACCTATAACAAAAATCATTCCAAATGATATTTGTGAAGAAGTATGGCATTTTATATTAAACACCTATTAAGTCAAATTTCTATCCTTAAACCAAACTTCATCTGGTATTGCTTTAAAGTTTTCCATAAGTGTAACTAATGGCCTGGGTTCAGAATTTGATAATACTAGGGCTCGGTTCAAAGGCTTTAAAAATTTCTGTTCTACCATTATATCCATTTGTTGCAGTAATGGATTATAAAAACCAGCTATATTTAGCAAACCAATCGGGCTTTGATGTAAACCGAGCTGCAACCAGGTTAGGACCTCAAAAAATTCCTCCAGTGTACCAAAACCACCGGGCATAGTAATTACTCCATCAGAAAGATCTGCCATTTTTTGCTTACGCTGATGCATCGTTTCTGTAATAATCAATTCTGTTAAACCTGTGTGGCCAACTTCTTTATCCATTAAAAACTGCGGTATTACACCAATAGCTTTGCCACCTCGTTCTAAAACAGCATCAGCAATTAAACCCATAACTCCTACTCTTCCACCACCAAAAATGAGTGTAATATCTTTTTCAACAAACACATCAGCCAGGTTATGAATAGCTTTTAATAAAACGGGGTCGCCATTGAAATTAGCACCACAAAACACACAGATAGTTTTCATAGATTATATATAAATGATTGAATGAGGGAATGATTTTTATATTAATAAAATTGACTTGATACTATATACACACCTACCTGCTATAATTAGGCGCCTCTTTAGTAATCGTAATATCATGTGGATGACTTTCACGCATTCCGGCAGCAGTAATTTTCACAAATCGTGCATTTTGCAGAGCTTCAATGGTTGCAGCACCACAATATCCCATACTTGCTTTTAAACCACCTATCAATTGGTACATTACTTCAGCTAATGAACCTTTAAATGGTACGCGGCCAACTATACCTTCCGGAACCAGTTTTTTAATGTCATCTTCCACATCCTGGAAATAACGATCTTTTGAACCTTGTTCCATTGCTTCGATAGAACCCATACCGCGATAAGATTTAAACTTACGACCTTCATAAATTATTGTTTCGCCCGGTGATTCTTCTACACCGGCAAATAGAGATCCGGCCATAATCGAACTGGCGCCTGCTGCAATTGCTTTTGCTATATCTCCTGTTTGTTTAATTCCTCCGTCGGCAATAACAGGAATTCCACTTCCTTGCAAAGCTTGTGCACATTCATAAACAGCATATAATTGCGGTACGCCAACTCCAGCGATAATGCGTGTAGTACAAATGGAACCTGGACCGATACCTACTTTAACTGCATCTGCACCTGCATCTGCCAAAGCTTTAGCCGCTTCGGCAGTTGCAATATTACCTACTATTACCTGCAGATCAGGATAATGAGATTTTACTTCTTTTAGTTTATCAATTACACCTTTAGAATGGCCGTGAGCCGTATCTATTGTAATTACATCCACACCTGCTTTAACCAATGCATCCACACGTTCTAAGGTATCGGTAGTAACTCCCACAGCCGCTCCTACTCTTAAACGGCCTCGCTCATCTTTACAGGCTTTAGGATAATTTTTAAATTTTTGGATATCTTTAAACGTAATCAATCCGCTTAAGCGACCACTTTTATCGACAACGGGAAGCTTTTCTATTTTATAATCCTGCAATATCTCTTCTGCTTGCATTAAAGTAGTTCCTTCGGGAGCAGTAATTAAATTTTCTTTAGTCATTACATCCCGCACAGGGCGTTTCATGTCTTTTTGAAAGCGTAAATCACGATTAGTAATAATGCCTACTAATTTTCTTTCGTTATCAATTACGGGTATACCTCCAATTTTAAAATCTTTCATGATTAAAAATGCATCAGATACTAATGCATTTTCATGTAACGTTACCGGATCTTGTATCATGCCACTTTCTGACCGTTTTACTTTACGTACTTCATCTGCCTGTTTGGCAATACTCATGTTTTTATGAAGCATGCCAATACCACCGGCCTGAGCAATCGCAATAGCCAAACTAGCCTCTGTAACGGTATCCATAGCAGCGGATACGATAGGAACATTTAAACGAATTTTTTTTGTGAAATACGAACTGGTATCTACATCCCGGGGCAAAACTTCAGAATAAGCGGGGATTAAAAGTACATCGTCATAAGTAAGGCCTTCTGAGACGAATTTTTTGGGATCGAGTTGCATGGCAAATAATTGAGGTTTATTACTTGCCGGGCAAAGTTAGCTTTTCTAATTAGAATATACAAATATGCTTTGCAATAATTGTTTAACTTTTCATCGATCAAATTAAACAAATATTAGAGAAGGCTAAGATTAAATTTCTCTGTTAATATCCCAAGCTTCTAAATAATCTGCTACTTTTCTAACGAATGATCCGCCTAAAGAGCCATCAACTACCCGATGATCGTAGGATAAAGACAGAAACATCATGTGCCTGATGGCGATAACATCTCCATATTCGGTTTCTATAACCGCAGGCTTCTTCTTAATAGCCCCTACAGCTAAAATAGCTGCCTGAGGTTGATTAATGATAGGGGTTCCCATTACGTTCCCAAAAGAACCTACATTAGTCATCGTGAAAGTTCCACCCTGTGTTTCATCTGGCTTTAATTTAGACTGGCGGGCACGATTGGCTAAATCATTTACAGATTTCGTAAGTCCGAAAAGATTTAACTGATCTGCATTTTTTATAACCGGAACAATTAGATTCCCGGAAGGTAAAGCAGCAGCCATCCCAATATTAATGTCCCGTTTTTTTATTATTTGTGTTCCGTTCACCGATACATTTATCATCGGTAAATCTTTAATAGCTTTTGCTATAGCCTCAATAAATATAGGAGTAAACGTTATTTTTTCTCCTTCGCGTTTTTCGAATGAATTTTTTACACGCTCACGCCATTTTACAATATTAGTTACATCAGCTTCAACGAAAGAAGTTACGTGAGGTGAGGTATGTTTACTCATCACCATGTGATCGGCAATCAGTTTGCGCATTCTATCCATTTCAATGATCTCATCTCCACCAGAAACAGATATTGCAGGGGCTGCATTAGTTTTAATTTGGTCTTTTGTAGGAGTTTGCAGAACAGGTTGTGGTTTAATATCCGCATTTATTTTAGACGATAATGGCTGACCATTGATAAAGTTAAGAATATCTTGTTTAGTCACTCTGCCTTCTGCACCTGTACCTTTTATATTGTCTAGTTCTTGTAAACTGATACCTTCTTCGGCTGCAATACTTTTTACTAAAGGAGAATAAAACCGTTGAGAATTACTATAATTTGTTGGAGTTAATTTTTGTGCAGTTTGCTCAGTTTGATTTACTTCCTGGATTTCCGGCATAACAGGCTCTTCTTCTTTCTCAGATTCTGATTGCTGAATGTTTATTTCTGAAGTTGGAAAATTAGTTTTAGGTTCTTCAATAGATGCATTCACATCTGTTTCAATGATGGCAATAACACTCCCAACTTGTACTACATCGTCTTCATTAAAAAGAGTTTTTATAAGTTTCCCGGCAACGGGCGAAGGAACTTCAGAATCAACCTTATCTGTAGCAATTTCTAATACCGATTCATCAATTTGAATAATCTCACCTGGTTTTTTTACCCATTTAATAATGGTAGCCTCGGCAACACTTTCACCCATTTTAGGAAGTACTAATTCGTATTGAGCCATATAAACAAAAAAATTACAATTTATTGATTTGCAAAAATAGACTTTTTAGTTTATCTGTAATCTTCTTTCAGCAATTTAAAAAGAAGGACTAACGCATTTATTGCAGAACGCTCAATATTTTGTGCCCTTCTATTACCAAACTGATATTTTTGGGTAATGGTTTTAGTTTTATTTGCTACAGCAATCCATACTGTGCCAACAGGTTTATCAGGCATGCCACCATCTGGCCCTGCAATACCGCTTACAGCAATTGAATAATCACATTTATAAGTTTTAACAGCACCCAAAGCCATTTCTTTTACTGTTTCTTCGCTAACAGCGCCATACTTTGCAAGTGTTTTCGGTGTAACACCCAGCATAATTTGCTTTAACTCATAGGAATATGAAACTGCGCCACCTAAAAAAACACGGCTGCAACCTGGATGTTGAGTTATTAAATGGGAAATATAACCGCCTGTACAACTTTCTGCTGTTGCTAAAGTAAGTCCTCTGGCTTCCATAAAATCAAGTATTACTTTTTCCAGCGGAATATCAACTTCTGAGATGACATACTCTCCAACCCTATTTACAATTTGGCTGGCATATAGTGATATTTCTTTCTCTAATACTGTTTTATCAGACCCATATGCACTAAGTCTTAAACGTACCATGCCCAGCTTAGGTAAGTAAGCTAATTTTATATGAGATGGTAGGAGGTTTTCTATGTCTTCAATTTTGTTGGCTAAAAATGATTCTCCAAGACCAGCTGTTAAAATGGTATGATGCACGATCGATGGTAATTTATAGGAAGATATAATTCTTGGAATTACCTCTTCTTCCATTAAATACATCATTTCAAATGGAACTCCCGGCATGGAAATATAAATCTTCCCTTCATGTTCAATCCACATACCGGGTGCTGTGCCATTTTTATTTTGTAAGGTGATGCAATTTTCAAGCACTTCTGCCTGGCGGATATTTACATCCAGTAAAGGGGAATTGAATCGTGCAAAAATGCGTTTTACATTTTCCAATGCTATTTCATCTTCATGCATTCCTACATTAAAGTATTCTGTAAGAGTTTTTTTAGTAATATCATCTTTCGTAGGGCCTAAACCTCCTGTTATTAGAATAATATCTGCATGTGATGCAGCTAGTTTTAAAGAATTCAGAATGTGCTTTTGATCATCAGAAACAGAAGTTATTTGTTTTATTTGGATACCTACATCATTCAATTTTTGTGCCATCCAGGCGGAGTTGGTATCTACAATTTGACCTATGAGAATTTCATCGCCAATGGTTATTATTTCGGCTAGCATGTATTAGTAATTATTATAATAATCGCGTCTTTTGCTTAATTTAAGGTCTTGAAGTATTGATGCCTTTACTTTTAAATCAACGCTATAAAACTTGTATTGTCCAAAAGGAATCCATGTAAATGCCATATCCCAACAATGAAGATCACGATAGATTGAAAAATCTGTTATAGATATTTTTTTAGCAACAAAATCATAACCAGACCTATATCCTACTTTCCATTTAGGGGTTACATTCAGGTCTCCTGAAAAATTAATAGTATTTGAGATTTGAGATTTAAGACTATATTTTGAGTAACTAAAACTATAAGACGCATTAATATTCCATGGAATAGTAAAATCAACAAAAGCATTTGGATCACGATTAATTAAATCAAGCTCATCTTTTTGCTGCTGATTTATGTTTTGTTTGCTGGGATCATCTTTATTTAAATTGTCATTCCGTTTTTTGGATGTAGCAGAATTGAAATTGAAATCAAAAGATAATCCAAAATTGGTTAAACGTGCTATTTTGCCATTATTTATAGCGTATTGATTAATACGGTTTCCCAACTGATTAATTTGGTAAGGGTCGAATGTTCCATTGAAGTTAACGCCTAATTTTTCTTTAAAAAGTGCGGTACGGCCGGAAAAATTGATAGTAGATAACTTAAATGAATCAGCAGCAAAATTATAGCCCCCAGAAAAATTTAAACTTTGCAGAATTGGGATTTTCACGAAATTATTAACCGAGTCTTTAGTAGACCTCACCTTTGCCTCTATATTATTATCTAAATTAAAACCAATGCTGGCTACACGCCCTGCTGAAGGTGAACCATAAATACCATTTTCATATATAGAGTATTTTTGAATACTCCCATTAGCATCTGCAACTTTTCTGAAATATCCATAACTGTCAGCGCCAAAATCTGGCCTATAATTAAAACTTATTGAGGGACTTATTACATGACGCAAAGCAATTAATTTTCCTTTTTTAAAGTTAACCTGTCCATAAAATTTTGTAGATAAACCAGTATTTAAACTATATTCATAAGCCCTGCTAAAACCTTGGATTGTATCTTTAACTAGTTCATTTGTTGTTGTAGATAATCTTTTACGAATAGTTTGCAGATACCACCTTTCATTATACTGCAAACCCGATGTAAACTGGAAAAATTTGAAGGCATTTAAAGATAAGCCTACTGGAATATTATGTTGAATTCCATTGCTGAATTTTTGTAGACTCTCCTTTTTGAACAATAAATAATCCTTTGTAGCAATAGAATTTTTTCCGTCCAAATTATAGCTTACCGTTAATTTTTGATACCATTTTTGATCTCCAACTCTATCCTTTCTATCAAAAGGGCTAATACTGTTCATGTGAAAATTGACTACAGGCAGACTAAGATTGATTGTTGAATCTGCAAAATTCTGGTCGTGACTTAAACTTGATGTAAAATTGAATAAGCCATCTGCCAAAACTTTACCATAACTTATGCTTGAAGAAACGGTATTTCTTGTTAATTCTGTAATATTATATGAGCCTCCGGCCGCAGTATTTCTATTAAATTGTGATGTACCGGCATTAACTGAAGCACTGAATGTAGTTCCGGGATTTGCCTCCGGTCGTTGAGAGTGTGACCATCGAATGTAAAAATCTGTAGATGGCTTGTATTCCGGCGTACCTTCAATCCCATTACGTGTAGAGGAGTAACTTAAATCTATATTCCCATCATATTTATAATTTTTCCTATACCTGGCATCTGCACTTCCCAAATAGGAACCTTTAGAATAAATAGTTCCCCGTAAAGCGAGATCCCAATAGTCACTTAATCCTATATAATATCCTAAATCACGCATGAAAAATCCTCGTACAGCATCTTCACCAAAAGTTGGAAATAAAATTCCAGAGGATCGTTTGTTTGTTTTTGGGAAAAAACCAAAAGGTATCCCTATAGGAAGTGGCACATCTTCTATTACTAAATATGCAGGTCCAGTTATAATTTGCTTTTCAGTAACAATACCACGAGTTATATGAATTCCAAAATGAGGATGTGCTAAATTACAAGTAGTATAGATACCATTCTTAAAAAAACCCTCATTATATTCATTTTTTTTAAACTGCCCTGCATGAAGATAACCTTCATCAAGGCTTGTAAAAATTCCGTATGACTTGCCTTTTTTTGTTTTATAATTAAAAAGTAAAGAATCCGTGGTAAGAGGCGGTTCAGAGCCCTGTTTTAAAATTGGTTTTCCTCGATAACGATTATTTTTTACGTCTTGATAACCACTGGCAAATACAGTATTGTTTTTTTGATCTAAGCGAATATAATCGGCATCCAATTGAAAATCTTCATAAATAATACGACTTTTACCATATAAATAAACAATACTGCCATCTCTGCTATATCTTATTGAATCTTCTGCATTATATGTTACTTTTGCTGTTAATCCAGAAGAAGATTTAGACTTTTTTATTAAGGTATCCGTTTTGGTAGTTGATAAAGGCAGTATTGTATCACGCTTTACTACAGCAGGTTTTAATAAAGGCTGTTGCGCAAATACAGTTAAAGTTATTAGCGATATAACTGCCGCCAAGAAATTATATTTCAAAAAAGAGATAAGAAATTCCAAATTAGCTAATGAATATTATTTTTGCAATGACAGACTTTAAACACGTTCAAAATTAATGAAAAATATACCATTGAGAAGATACATTTACGCATTAGTGGCTGCACTTTTATTTGTTCCGCTAACATCCTTTACCAATAACTCTAAAACTGCACCTTATCGTATACGAACAATTGTTATTGATGCTGGACATGGGGGGCATGACGGAGCAACCAGAGGAATATATTCCAAAGAAAAAGACATTACGTTAAAAGTGGCTCTAAGGCTTGGAAAAGCAATTGAAGAAAAATTAAAGGATGTAAAAGTTGTATATACACGTTCAACTGATGATTTTGTGAACCTTTATGAGCGTATTGGCTTAGCAAATCGTATAAAAGCAGATATTTTTATATCAATACATTGTAATTCTATGCCTTTTAAAAGGGTTGTGATAGGTTATACTAAAGGTAAAAAGGGTCGTAAGATTCCAATATATAAATCTATTCAAAGTACGTCAACACGTGGCACAGAAACATTTGTATCTGGTTTTGGGCGTTTGGATGAACAAGATGTAGTTATGCGTGAGAATTCCTCTATCCTTTTAGAAAAAAATTATAAAGAGAATTATGAAGGTTATGACCCTAAAGATCCGGAAAGTATAATAATGCTATCTTTGATGAAAAATGCGTTTAGAGAGCAAAGTATAAAGCTTGCAACATTTATACAGGATGAATATATTAGCGCAGGCCGGGTTGACAGAGGGGTGAAAGAACAGAGTCTGGCCGTGTTAGCTAAAGCCGGAATGCCTGCTATATTAACAGAAGTTGGTTTTGTTTCCAATTCAACAGAGGAAGATTATATGAATTCAGAAGCTGGCCAAGATGAAATTGTGAATTGTATTTTAAAAGCAATTCAAACTTATAAAAAGAGTGTAGAGCTGGAATAGAAATTGTTTATCTTAATATATATAAAAAAAACATTTTGAAAAAAATCACAAACGAAACTAAAGTAGGTGTATTGGCTGCCGTAGCTATTGCAATATTAATTATTGGATACAGTTTTTTGAAGGGGAATGATGTTTTTTCGAGCGAAAATGAATTTTATGCCCAATATGATCGTGTAGATGGCCTTGCCGTATCTAAACCGGTTTTAGTTAATGGTTACCAAATTGGGCGAGTATCTAAATTGGTTTTATTGCCTAGCGGAAAAATCCTTGCTCAATTTAAAATTAATCCTCAATACGCAATTCCTAAGAATACCATTGCAAGACTGGAAAGTACTGATCTTTTGGGAGGGAAAGCTATAATTTTTGATTTAGGTGGAAGCAATGAATTTGCTGTAGATGGAGATACACTAAATGCAAACACCCAAAAAAATCTACTTGAACAGGTAGAACCTATCCAGAAAAAAGCTGAACAAATTATTGGACGCTTAGATTCTGTTCTTTCTGCTGTTAATAGTACACTTAGCCCTGAATTTCAACATAATTTTGAACGTAGTTTTGCTAGTATAGCCAGAACACTGGAAACACTGGAAGGAACTACAAAAAAGGTAGATGGTTTAGTTGGAACACAAAGCGATAAAATAGCAGGTATTTTAGGGAATCTAGAATCTATTTCAGCCAATTTTAAAAATAACAATGAAAAAATAACGTCTATTATGAATAATCTTGATAAGGTTACAGATGACGTTGCTAAAGCTAAGTTTTCACAAACTATGGCTCAGGCTAATAAAGCAGTTACAGATTTGCAGACTATTGTTAATAAAATCAACTCTGGTCAGGGTAGTTTAGGGCAGCTAGTTAATGATGAGGGCCTATATAAAAATCTGAATAATGCGGCTGGAAACTTGGATAAACTAATGATTGATCTAAAGGCAAATCCAAAACGATATGTAAGTTTTTCAGTTTTTGGCGGTAAAAAAGACTAACTAATCTGCCTGGTTTAACCAAAAATTGAGCTAAACCTCAAATTTCTGCCCCTCTGTGGCTAGGAAGCTGTTAGGAAACATCGTCTTACACTCTTCCAATAAAGGCTCAAGTTCCCGGTAACGAGCGGAAAAATGTCCAATTATTAGTTTTCTTACATTCGCTTTTAAAGCTATTTCTCCAGCTTGTAAAGAAGTGGTATGAAATGTTTCTGCGGCTCTATCCAACATATCATTCATGAATGTAGCTTCATGATACAATAAATCTACATTTTGTATGGCAGATAAATAATTCCAGCTACATATTGTATCTGAACAGTAAGCATAAACTTTGGGGTGATCTGCTTCGGTTGTTAAGTCTTTAGATAGATATACTACACCTTTTTTATCTATAAAAGGAGCTCCTTTTTTAATTAGTGGAATTTGATCAACCGGGATTTCTAATTTCTGCACCTTCTCTTTTATAATTTTGGGGAGACGTTTCTTCTCACTAAATTTAAATCCTGTACATTCAATCCGATGATCTAAAGGTATAGTTTCAACAATTACATCATAATTCTCGTATATTTTTGTACTAATATCCGAACGTATTGCGCTAAATATTAGCGAATATCTTAGTTGGGTTTGAGAATATTTAAATTGAATATCTATTATTTCCTGTAATTGCGGCGGGCCATATAGATACAAAGGTTTTATACGCCCATTAAGATGTAAAGAGGATAACAATCCTACTAAACCTAAATAATGATCACCATGAAGATGACTAATAAAAATATGATCTATTCTTGGTGCTTTTATACCAAAACGTAATAATTGATTCTGCGTTCCCTCTCCACAATCAATCAGGAAATATTTTTCATTAACATTGAGAAGCTGTGATGTTGGATTTCTATTAAAAATTGGAGTTGCAGAACTACTGCCTAAAATTGTGACATCAAATTTCATAGGCAATTATAACCAGAACAATGCTTATCTGGCTTCTTTTTTTAATTCCTTTTCAATTTCTTCCATAAAGATAAGATCTATAGCCTCACTAACAGTGGTAACAATGGTTAAAACAGTTTCCAGTTGAGAGATAGCTATAAGCCTGGAGACATTATCATTTATACCTGTAAGGATAAAAGAGCCTTCAGCATTTTTACAGAGACGATGGCCAACCAATAAACTGCTTAATCCAGATGAATCTGAATACTTAACCGTAGATAGGTCTAATATAATATTACGCTGACCTTCAGTATTTGTAAGAATCAATTCTGATTTCAATTGTGGAGAAATCAAACTGTTAAGCTTAGTTTCATTAAGCTTAATCAATACATATTTTTCGTGCTTATCAACTGTAAATTTCATATTGGATAAAAGTAATTCTTGTTAGCTAAAGGTAATTAAAAGATAATTCTAATTGCAATAAAAATTAATTTAAATATTTAAGAGCTTCACATATATTGCGTTCAACTCTATCTAATATATTAGTATCATTATTTTTAATGAATTCATCTCCCGTTATATGTTCATATAGCTCTATATATCTATTTGATATAGAATTAATTAAATCCTTCGCCATTTCTGGTAGGAGCTGATCTTCTTTTCCTTGAAAACCTTCATCAATGAGCCATTTACGAACAAATTCTTTTGATAGTTGACGTTGCGGTTCATTGATATTCTGCCGATCTTGGTAACCATCCTTATAAAAGTAACGTGAGGAATCAGGAGTATGAATCTCATCAATTAAATGTACCCGACCATCTGCTTTTCCAAATTCATACTTCGTATCAACTAGTATAAGCCCTCGTTCTGCCGATATTTCTGTACCTCGCTGATATAAAGCATAGGTATATTTTTCGAGTTCAATATATTCATTTTCAGTCACTATATTTCTGCTAATAATTTCCTCCCGCGATATATCTTCATCGTGCCCAATAGCAGCTTTGGTGGTTGGAGTAATTATGGGATGGGGCAACTTATCATTTTCTTTAAGGCCATTGGGTAATTCAACACCGCAAATTGTTCTTCTACCGGACTCATACTCACGCCATGCATGTCCGGCTAAATAACCACGGATAACCATTTCTATTTTAAATGGCTCACAAATTTTACCAATCGTTACATTTGGATCAGGCACGTCAAGCACCCAATTAGGCACAATATCCTGTGTAGCTAATAAAAATTTAGCTGCTATTTGATTCAAAACTTGGCCTTTATAAGGTATAGGCTCAGGCAAAACAACATCAAATGCCGAAATCCGGTCTGTAACAACCATTACTAGGAATTTATTATCAATAGTATAAACATCTCTTACTTTACCTTTATAAAAATGGGTTTGTCCAGGCAAATCGAAATAGGTATCTTTCAAGGCGTTCAAAGTTTGAATTTTTAATGAGTTAAATCACGAGTATAACATTACTTATTGTATATCTCCATAAGCTCTTAAAATGTTTTTAACAAGTTGATGCCTTACTACGTCTTCTCCACTTAGATAAATAATGTCAATCCCTTTTATATCCGTAAGTATTCTTAAAGCTGTATTTAACCCAGATTGCTGTTTTCTGGGTAAGTCGATTTGAGTTACATCACCTGTTACAATAAATTTTGCAGTTGGGCCCATTCTGGTCAAAAACATTTTTAACTGTAGATCAGTCGCATTTTGTGCTTCATCTAAAATTACAAAGCAATTATCAAGTGTACGACCCCGCATAAAAGCAAGCGGAGCAATTTCTATAGTTCTGTTTTCTAAAAAAACTTTCAACTTTTCTGCCGGGATCATATCATCTAATGCATCATAGAGCGGCCTTAAATATGGATCTATTTTCTCTTTCAGGTCACCAGGCAAAAACCCAAGATTTTCACCTGCTTCAACTGCAGGCCTCGTTAATATAATACGCTTTATCTCCTTGTTTTTCAATGCTCTAACAGCTAATGCAACAGCTGTATATGTTTTACCCGTACCAGCCGGTCCAATAGCAAAAATAATATCATTATTATTTATACTATCCACCATTTTACGTTGATTTGCCGTACGTGCTTTTACAACAATACCATTAGGGCCGAATACAATTGGCTCGGTGCCGCCTCCGTTCCTTGATTGAATTGCTTCACCATTGAGGGGCGTTAACTGTGCTCCTAAGATATGTTCCAGATCATTATTATTAAGACTCTGAAATTTATCTACATGATTAATAATATCCTGAAATTTGACATTAAAAAGTTGCAGTTCGGCTTCATCTCCAAGCACTTTTACCTCGTTGCCACGAGCTACAATCTTTATTTTAGGAAAATGTTTTTTAATTATTTCAAAATATTCATTGTTAGAGCCCCACATTACAATAGGGTTTACGTTTTCTAAGGTTAATTTAAGTTCGTTCAAGTTACGGTTATTTTTAGTTCACAGGTATTTTATATGAGATTAAAATTCAATATTTGTAACGGCAATATCTATCACAAGAATAATAATAAATATTTGCATTTTAATGGCAATAATTACTTTAACAACCGATTTAGGGTATAAAGATTTTTATCAGGCTGCTCTCAAAGGAAGCATCCTGAGCCAATTACCAAATGTCAATATTGTTGATATAACCCATCACATTTCTGCCTTTAATATCCCACAGGCTGCCTTTGTTCTGAAAAATGCTTTTCATTATTTTCCAAAAGGAACAGTACATCTTATTGGTATCGATTCTGTTTTTAATGAAAACACACGTTATCTGGCCTTAAAATATAAAGAACACTTTTTTATTGGTTCTGATAACGGTATTTTTTCGCTTTTGTTTGATGAAGAGCCTTCAGAAATAGTTGAATTAAATATTATTCAGGATCTAAAATTCCTTCATTTTCCTCTTTCAGACATATTTCCCAAAGCAGCAAGTCATCTCGCAAAAGGTGGGAAATTAAAAGATATTGGCCTTCCTGTTAATACTATTGAAGAGAAGATGACTTTACAACCTGTTATTGAACGCGATATCATCCGCGGAAGCGTGATCTATATAGATTCATTCCAAAATGTGATCACTAATATTACAAAAGAAATATTTACCACGGTACAGCGAAATCGTGATTTTACCTTGTATTTCAGAAGAAATGAAACTCTTTCTCAATTAAGCTGGCATTATAACGAGGTTCCGGAAGGTGAAAAATTATGCCTTTTCGGGATAAGTAATCATTTGGAAATAGCTATCAATAAAGGTAATGCAAGCGGATTACTCGGACTTCATTTGGGAGATATCGTTAGAATTGAATTTCATCCATGATCACACGAATAGTAAAACTATCTTTAAGTGAAGAAACCAAAGACCAATTTGTTGATATATTTTATCTAACACAGCCTGTTATCCAGAACTTTAATGGTTGCATGAAAGTAGACTTAATGCAGGATGTTCAAAATACAAACATCTGTTTTACAATAAGTCATTGGGTTACAGAAGCCGATTTAAATAGTTACCGAAATTCCCAATTTTTTAAAGAAACCTGGACAAAGGTTAAACCTTTATTCTCTCAAAAGGCAGAAGCGTGGAGTTTAGAAAAGAATTCATTATAAATTGAAGAAATCTCTTCATACTCATTCTCTCATTTAAATTGACTTTATGCTGATTTAAACACCACATCCACTATTTAAATAAAAACTATTTTTGCACACAATCATAGCATATTATGATACATTTCTAAACTTACATGGCACGTCAACGATTAAACAGCGGAAACGCTCAGGCAGAAGAACTTCCCAAAGCAAAAATCAATAAACAAAGCATACAGCAGGTAATGAGATTATTAAAATATCTCAAACCTTACCGTACAAAATTCTTTCTGGGACTATTATTTCTAATTTTATCTAGTTCCAGTTCTTTTCTTTTTCCTTTGTTAATGGGCCGTTTAATTGGCACGGGAAATACCCCGAAACAACCAGGCAGCATGATGTCTAAAGAAATACTTGACTTTTTTCCAAGTGATATTAATACGGTTGCACTAACATTATTGGCTGTTTTATTTGTCCAGTCCATTTTTTCCTTTTTCAGGATCAATTGGTTTGTAGAAGTTGCAGAAAAAGGATTAGCAGATATTCGTCGCGATACGTATTTCAAGTTAGTCACTCTGCCCATGAATTTCTTTTCCCAACGCCGGGTCGGAGAACTAAACAGCCGGCTTTCAGCTGATCTTTCCCAAATTCAGGATGCGATAACCACTACACTTGCCGAAATGATCAGGCAGGTGATTGTATTTACAGGCGGTATTATCTTTCTGGTACTGGTATCGGGCAAATTAACCCTGATGCTTTTAGCCGTATTACCTGTTTTGGTAGTTATTGCTGTTTTTTTCGGGCGGTTTATCAGAAAATTATCACGCCAGGCACAAGATAAACTGGCCGAATCAAATACCATAGTTGAAGAAACTTTACAGGGAATTTCTAACGTTAAAGCGTTTGTTAACGAAGCTTTTGAAGTTGGGAGATATAATAAAAGCATTCGTGATGTAGTAAAACTTGCCATGAGAGGAGCTAAATTCAGAGGAGTTTTCGCCTCATTTATTGTTTTTTGCCTATTCGGAACCATTGTTTCTGTGGTTTGGTACGGTTCGCATTTAGTACAAGCAGGTGAAATTAGTTTGGCAAGTATGTTCACCTTTATTTTACTTTCCACTTTTGTAGGTGCAGCTATGGGAAGTTTCCCCGAACTGTATGCCACTATGCAAAAAGCGTTTGGCGCCAGTGAACGTGTATTAGAAATTCTTGCAGAAGTAAATGAACCCATCTCCATAAATGAAAAAGACAATGAAGTTAAGCAGCACATTAAAGGAAATTTAGAATTTAATAATGTGGTATTTGCTTATCCATCCCGTAAGGAAATAACTGTTTTAAAAGGAGTATCATTTGAAGCCCTTGCCGGTGAAAAAGTGGCTATTGTTGGTCCAAGTGGTGCCGGAAAATCAACCATTGCAGGATTAATACTCCGCTTTTATGAAACACAGGGCGGTGAATTATTATTTGATGGAAAGCCATCTACAGAGTACTCTTTAACAGATATTCGCAATCAGGTAGCCATTGTTCCGCAGGATGTGCTGTTGTTTGGCGGAACTATTCGGGAAAATATTGCTTACGGAAAATTAAGTTCATCTGATGAGGAAGTTATAGCTGCTGCTAAACGTGCTAATGCGCATGAGTTTGTCAGCGGTTTTCCGGAGGGATACGATACCTTAGTTGGTGAGCGTGGTGTAAAATTATCTGGCGGACAGCGGCAACGTATTGCAATTGCACGTGCATTATTAAAAGATCCGGCTATATTGATTCTGGATGAAGCCACCTCTTCTTTAGATTCAGAATCTGAACGTTTGGTACAGGAAGCCTTGGAAGAATTGATGAAAAACAGAACTTCCATCATCATCGCTCATCGTTTATCAACCATCCGCGAAGCTGATAAGATCATCGTATTAGAGAAAGGAAAAGTGATTGAAAATGGTACACATCAGCAATTAATGCAAAACGATGAAGGCCTGTACCGTTATCTTAGCCAATTACAGTTTGAAGTTTAAAGGTATGGATTGAATGACAGAATGACGGAAGGATTGAATGCGATTATTTAATCAAAAACTTATCCTACTCCATTTAATCAATCATTCTATCCTTCAATCCATCAATCATTCATTCATTTCAAAAAGATGAAATTAACCATTTGGGGAGCTGCTCAGCAAGTTACGGGCAGCATGCATTTGTTAGAATTAGACAATTATAAAATTCTTATAGATTGCGGTTTAGATTATGAACGGGATACCTGGATAGAAGAAAACGAACAATTTCCATTTTCACCTTCGGATATAGATGTCGTCATTTTAACGCATGCCCATATTGACCATTCGGGTAATTTGCCCACATTAGTACGCATGGGTTTTGAGGGACAGATTTTATGCACCCCTCCCACTGCTGATCTCACAGAATTACTTCTCCTTGATTCTGTCAATATTTTTCTAAGTAAACAGCGTAAATCCCGCCGGGGTAAGCGAGGACCTTCATCCGGGCCAAGGCCTCTTTACCTCCAAAAACACGTGATGGAAACGGTTGACAGGTTTGTAACCATCGGTTTTAATAAACAATTCCGACTAAGTGGAGAGGCTATCTTAACTTTCATTCCGGTTGGGCATTTACTGGGTGCCGCAGCCGCTGTATTAACGGTTACCGAGCATGGCATCGAAAAAAGCATCGCTTTTAGCGGAGATATTGGCCGGAAAAACTACCCGGTTTTAAATGATCCTCAAACCCTTCCTGCTGTAGATTATTTAGTTTGTGAATCTACTTACGGCGGAAGATTACACAATAACACCAGAACTATTGAAGAAGTTCTAACTGAAACGGTAAATGAAGCCTGTGTAAAATCAGCGGGACGGTTAATTATTCCTGCTTTTAGTGTTGGGCGGACACAGGCATTGGTTTATTCCCTTAACAGGATTTTCAGCAAAGGTTTGTTACCTCGAGTTAAAGTATTTGTAGATAGTCCGATGGCGGGATATGCCACAGACATATTTAGAAAACATCATGCTTTGTTGAACGAGGAGGCCCAGGAGTTTTATCGACAAGAAGGTGATGAATTTGATTTTGAGAACCTGGATTATGTGAAGGATATGAATGCCAGTAAAGCAATCTCCAATTATTTTGAGCCCTGCATCATCATCTCTTCGGCCGGGATGTTAGAAGGCGGAAGAATACAGGATCATTTATATAATAATATTCAAAATTACTATTGTACTATCCTTTTCATCGGTTATTGCGCTAAAGGAACATTAGGAAACCGTTTATTAAGAGGCGATCCTATTGTAAATATCCGTCATCGTGAATTACCTGTTTATGCCACCATCAAACAAACAGATTTATTTAGCGGACATGGCGATCATCAAGAGCTGGTTAATTTTGTGAAACAACAAGACCCCGACAAACTAAAACAGGTTTTTCTGGTACATGGCGAGGTTTCATCTATGCAGAATTTGCAACAGGCTTTGCAGGAAGAGAAGTATGAAGCGACTGTGGCGGAAAAAGGGAAAACCTATTTATTAGATTAAGTTTGGTTTAATATGCATTATTAGTGTGTATTGATTATGCAAAAGTGGAAGTACTATTCTGCACACTCCAGTGCCTATATGCAAAAGTTGGAAGTACCATCCCGCACACTGCATTGCCTATGTTCCAACTTTGGAAGTATCATCCTGCACACTGCATTGCCTATGTTCCAACTTTGGAAGTACCATCCTGCACACTGCATTGCCTATGTTCCAACTTTGGAAGTACCATCCTGCATACTGCATTGCCTATGTTCCAACTTTGGAAGTACCATCCTGCACACTGCGTTGCCTATGTTCCAACTTTGGAAGTACCATCCTGCACAGCTAATAAAAAGAAAAGTCTCGATACCTGCTACTTGATACCTGATACTTGATTATTATTCCCAAACTTCCTCCACATAAAATAAACAGGCACGCCAGTTAACACAATGATTAATCCCGGCCAGGTATATTCCGGTTTATAAATGATTAATAAGGTGCAAAAGGATAATCCCATCAATATATAAACGGCAGGTAAAAAAGGATAACCAAATGCTTTATAAGGTCTTTCGGCGTTAGGCTGCTTAGCTCTTAAAATAAATATTCCTACAATGGTTAATACATAGAAAAGTACCACGACAAAAGAGATCATATCTAACAAATCGCCGTATTTTCCGCTGAGGCAGAGGATAGCAGCTACTAAGCATTGTATCCATAAACCAAATTCAGGTACGGCATGTTTATTTAAGCTGGCTGTTTTCTTAAAGAATAAACCATCCTGTGCCATGGTATAATAAACCCGGGCACCAGCCAGAATTAAGCCGTTATTGCATCCAAAAGTAGAAACCATGATTAGTAAGGCAATTAATATAGTTCCTAAATTCCCGAAAATCACACTTGAAGCCGCTACAGCAACCCTATCCTTATCGGCTGATGCAATATCATGTAAAGAAAGTACGCCGGTATAAACCACATTAGCCAGCACATAGATCACCGTAACCGTTAAGGTTCCTAAAAATAAGCTGAGTCCAATGTTTCGTTTAGGGTTTTTAATTTCTCCGGCAATAAAAGTCACATTATTCCAGGCATCACTGCTAAAAATAGAACCAACCATCGCTGCGGCAATTGCACCTAAGGCTGCAACCGTAGTATAAGATTGTATGGAACCATCTTTACTTAAATGCTGTAAACTCCAGGCATTGGTCCAATTGGCTGTCCATATTTCAGGTTTCATGGCTATAAAACCAAAAATGATCAGTCCGAACAGACTAAGCAGTTTAGTTAAGGTAAAGGAGGTTTGTATGAGCTTTCCACCTTTTACACCCTTGGTATTGATATAGGTGAGCAGAATAACAATAACAATGGAAAGGATTTGGGCGGGAGATATTTTTAATGTGCCCACGCTAAACAAAACAATGTCTTCGCTTACCTGCGGAATTAAATAAGCTGTAAATTTTGAAAATGCCACTCCAACAGCCGCTATGGTACCAGTTTGTATCACGGCAAAAAAACTCCATCCGTAAAGGAAACCTACAAAAGGATTATATGCTTCTTTTAAATAAACGTACTGTCCACCCGCTTTAGGGAACATAGCACTTAGTTCGCCATAACTTACAGCGGCAATTAAAGTCATAAGGCCTGTAATAAGCCAAACTGCAATGAGCCATCCCACAGAACCCACATTACGGGTTATATCTGCAGCAACAATAAAAATACCCGAACCGATCATACTACCAGCTACTAATAAAGTAGCATCTAATAGTCCTAGTTCTCGCTTCATTTCGGCTGGTGGTAAAGCTTCTTTCATTTAAGTGTGATTTATTTTGTACGAATTTATCCAAAAAACTCACATTAAAGAATTATCTATAGATCAATAAACCTGCTTTTGGGCATCTATATATAAATACTGAATTAAAAAGCACTAAAACACAACAAATAAATTTGAATAATAGATTAAGGCTGTTATTTTTGCCGATTACACAAAAACGAATAATCTTTAATTAAAAACGAATAGTGCTTATGAATTTTTTACAAAACAATTTAATTTATTTCATTCCTGTATTGGGCTTAATTGGGATCCTGGTGATGGCTGTAAAAAGCGCCTGGGTGAATAAACAGGATGCAGGCGATGAAAATATGCAAACTCTTGCAGGTTATATTGCCGATGGAGCCATGGCTTTTTTGAAAGCCGAATGGAGAGTACTTAGTATTTTCGTAGTATTTACTGCCGCTTTATTAGCTTATTCAGGAACTATTCATGAAGTAAACGGAGTAGTTATGCATTCCAGTTGGATCATTGCGGTAGCATTTATTATTGGTGCTGTATTTTCTGCAACTGCGGGATACATTGGTATGAAAGCTGCCACAAAAGCAAATGTACGTACTACGCAAGCTGCAAGAACAAGCTTAAAACAAGCTTTGAGAGTATCTTTTACAGGTGGTACCGTTATGGGTTTAGGTGTTGCAGGTTTAGCCATATTGGGTTTAGGTGGATTATTTATTGTTTTCTTAAGGGTATTCCACGTTATGGAACCTAACAGCGAGCAAATGAGAACCGCTATTGAAGTATTAACAGGTTTCTCTTTAGGAGCCGAGTCTATTGCTTTATTTGCCCGTGTAGGTGGTGGTATTTATACAAAAGCGGCTGATGTGGGTGCCGATCTGGTTGGTAAAGTTGAAGCAGGTATTCCTGAAGATGATGTACGTAATCCGGCAACAATTGCCGATAACGTGGGTGATAATGTGGGTGATGTGGCAGGTATGGGCGCCGATTTATTCGGATCTTATGTAGCAACCATTTTAGCAACCATGGTATTGGGACAAGAAATTGTTGTTGAAAAACTAAACGGAATTTATACAGATCACTTAAATGGATTTTCTCCGGTATTGTTACCGATGGTAATTTGTGGTTTAGGTATTCTTTTCTCTATTGTAGGAACCTGGTTTGTACGTATTAAGAGCGAAGATTCAAATGTTCAAACGGCATTAAACTTAGGTAACTGGAGTTCAATTGTAATAACAGCAGTAGCATCTTACTTTATTGTGATGTTTATGCTGCCTTCACACTTGCATTTACGTGGTGTTGACTTTTCTAGTCTTGATGTATTTTACTCTATTATAGTAGGTTTAATAGTAGGTACGTTGATGAGTGTGATTACAGAATACTATACAGCAATGGGTAAAGGCCCGGTTAATTCAATCATACAGCAATCTGGTACCGGACATGCAACTAATATTATTGGTGGCTTATCTGTTGGAATGAAATCTACCGTTGCTCCTATCCTGGTATTGGCTGCCGGTATTATTTTTTCTTATTCTTTCGCAGGATTATATGGTGTTGCCATTGCGGCAGCAGGTATGATGGCTACAACCGCTATGCAATTAGCAATAGATGCTTTCGGTCCCATTGCCGATAATGCAGGCGGAATTGCAGAAATGAGTCAGTTACCTCCGGAAGTTCGCGAACGTACAGATAATTTAGATGCAGTTGGAAACACGACTGCCGCTACAGGTAAAGGATTTGCAATCGCTTCTGCAGCATTAACTTCACTGGCTTTATTTGCAGCTTTTGTGGGTGTTGCAGGTATTAGCGCTATTGATATTTACAAAGCACCGGTTTTAGCCGGATTATTTGTTGGGGCTATGATACCATTCATTTTTTCTGCCTTATGTATTGCCGCAGTTGGTAAAGCAGCAATGGATATGGTGCAGGAAGTTCGTCGCCAGTTTCGTGAAATTCCGGGGATTATGGAATACAAAGCAAAACCGGAATACGAAAAGTGTGTGGCTATTTCTACCAAAGCCTCTATCCGTGAAATGATGTTACCGGGTGCTATTGCACTTTTAGTTCCTATTATTGTTGGTTTCGGATTTAAAAATGTTTTTCCTACTGTAAGTTCAGCAGAAATACTGGGTGGTTTATTAGCCGGTGTTACTGTATCGGGAGTTTTAATGGGAATTTTCCAGTCAAATGCCGGTGGCGCCTGGGATAATGCCAAAAAATCTTTCGAAAAAGGTGTTAAGATTAATGGAGAAATGTTTTACAAAAAATCGGAACCCCATAAAGCATCTGTAACCGGTGATACCGTTGGGGATCCGTTTAAAGATACTTCCGGCCCATCTATGAATATCCTGATCAAATTAATGTCTATTGTTTCCTTGGTAATTGCACCTTATATTGCAGTTGGTGTGAATCATAGCCCTAATAAAATGGATATTAAAAAGGAAATTAGAGTTGTAGCCAAAACAGATTCTTTGGGTAACACTGTTACAGATACAGTTTTAAATACTACAGATACACTTTCACGATAATTTAGTCGTATAGAGGTTATTATTCTTAAGGGATTTCATTTTTGAAATCCCTTCTTCATTTTTTGAATTAATTTATTTACGTTTGGTATCACACTAAATTTATTTATACATATAGAAAGTACTTTAACTTAATCCCAATTATGAAATATAAAAAGTCTCTTGATCTCCTATTGAAAGAAGCAGCCGAAACCGGTGAAGGAACACTGAAACGAACTCTTGGTGCAGGAAATTTAATAGCTCTTGGAATTGGTGCAATCATTGGTGCAGGTCTTTTTGTAAGAACTGCTGCTGCTGCTGCTGATCATGCCGGTCCATCAGTAACCTTAGCCTTCATATTGGCGGCTATCGGATGTGCACTTGCAGGTTTATGTTATGCAGAGTTTGCTTCTATGATTCCGATTGCAGGTAGTGCATATACTTATTCTTATGCTACTATGGGAGAAGTTGTTGCCTGGGTAATTGGATGGGATTTGGTTTTGGAATATGCTGTTGGTGCTGCTACTGTAGCAATTGCATGGTCAGAATATCTCAATAAACTTTTGGAAACGTTTGGTATGAATATTTCTTACCAATATTGCCACTCCCCTTTTCAGCATTCTGCAGATGGAGTTCAGGGTATTGTTAACCTTCCGGCATTATTTATTATCGTTATTTTATCTCTGGTTCTTATTCGTGGAACCAAAGAATCTGCTACGATAAATAACATGATCGTTATTTTGAAAGTAGCTATCGTAGTGCTTTTCATTGCTATTGGATGGGGATATATGAATCCGGTGAATCATACACCTTACATTCCTGAAAACGTAACAGGTAAATTTGGAGATTATGGCTGGTCTGGTATAATTAGTGCCGCTGGTGTTGTTTTCTTTGCCTTTATTGGTTTTGATGCGGTTTCTACTGCTGCACAGGAAGCAAAGAATCCTGCCAAGGATATGCCTATAGGAATTTTAGTTTCTTTAGCAATATGTACCGTATTATATGTTCTTTTTGGACATGTATTAACCGGTGTTGCTAACTATAAAGAATTTGGAGCAGCCGGAGCAGGTAAAGAGGCTTCTGTAGCTTATGCCATTGAAACATATATGCATAACTATCATTGGTTATCGGTATTGGTTACTGTTGCAATTCTTGCAGGTTTTTCATCTGTTATATTAGTGATGCTATTGGGCCAATCGAGGGTATTTTATTCGATGTCTAAAGATGGTTTGGTTCCTAAAATATTTTCTGCTGTTCATCCCAAATTCAAAACACCTTACAAGTCAAATTTAATTTTCCTTGTTGTTGTAGGCTTATTTGCTGCATTCATTCCGGGTGATATTGTTGGCGATATGACGAGTATTGGTACTTTATTCGCTTTCTCACTGGTATGTTTAGGAGTACTCATTTTACGTAAAACCGATCCTGATCGTCATCGTCCATTTAAAACCCCATTAATGCCACTTGTACCTATTCTTGGTATTATTGTATGTGGTGCTATGATGTATGGTTTAGGAAGACATAACTGGGAACGTCTTATTATCTGGATGATGATAGGCTTTGTAATTTATTTTACATACAGCATTAAACATTCAGTAATACGTAATTCTGGGAAAACGGTATTTCCAAAAGATCCGCCAGCTCCAACTATTGTTGAGTAAAATCAAAATGCACTCATTGATAAAGGTTTCGGAATTCGTTTTCGAAACCTTTTTTATTAGCACTCTGTTTTCTATTAACTTTATAAAATATGCGTAACAACAAAAATTTGTGGGTCTTGGTACTAATCATGATTATTAATGCGCTCGGATTTGGCATTATTGTTCCGCTTATTTATCCTTTTACCAAACAATTCGGAATTAATGAACATACTATCGGATTGCTTACTGCATCATTTTCTATTGCACAATTTGTTGCTACTCCAATCTTAGGATCCCTGTCTGACAAATATGGGCGTAAACCCATTCTTATTATTTGTTTAATAGGAACTACTATTTCATTTGTTTTATTTGCAGAAGCAAGATCAGCAATGATGTTATTTGCAGCACGGATATTAGATGGATTAACCGGAGGAAATATCTCTGTAGCACAAGCTGTAATTTCAGATTCAACAACTCCTAAAGAACGTACCAAAGCTTTTGGTTATTTAGGTGCATCATTTGGAGTAGGTTTTATTTTAGGGCCATTACTGGGCGGTGTTCTAAGTGAAATTAGTCTATCAACTCCTTTCTTCTTTTCTGCAGCCTTGTCCTTTATCGGTGTTATACTCACTTATTTTTATTTAAAAGAAACAAACACACAAAAAGGCAAACCTTCTGTAGAAAAAAGAAAGTTATTTGATTTTTCTAATCCATTTAAAACCCTTCGAAAACCCATAATTGGCATAGCTATTTTAATAGGTTTTTTAATGGCTATTGCACAATTTAGCATGATCATTGGTTTTCAAACATTCAATGTAGATGTACTTAAACTATCGCCTTTCGCCATTGGTTTATTTTTTGGAGGGTTTGGAGTGGTCGGTATATTTACTCAATTGGTAGGATTACCCTTTTTTTTGAAAATTATAAAAACAAAATCGATCATTCTTATTATTTCATTGGCTGTAGCAGGCACTTCATTATTTTTCTCTGGTTTTGCAGATACATTATTTCCTTTTGTATGCTGCCTGCTTGTGTATGGATTATTCAATGCGCTTCGCGATCCTATGCTTAATTCTATAATTAGTGAGAATACGGCAGCAGATGAACAGGGACATGTACTCGGAGTAAACCAATCTTACTTATCTATTGGGCAGATATTAGGGCCTTTAATTGCAGGCTTTATTTCATTCTATTCTATCAACTATATATTCATGGCTTCAGCTACTTTCATTTTTATAGCCTTATTTTTTGCTATACAACTGAAAAATAAACATGTTACCACTTCACTGCCTTTAATTGAAAACGATGAATCAGTATCTCCAGTTTAATAAAACGAAGTTTTTTCAGTAACCATGATCCTTTTTGCGATCATAGATATTTTGGGATCTATACCTATTGTTATTCAACTTCGGCAAAAAGCCGGGCATATTCAATCAGGAAAAGCATCATTGGTTGCCTTGGTATTAATGATACTTTTTCTGTTTATAGGCGAACAACTTTTAAAGATTATTGGACTTGATATTTCATCTTTTGCCATTGCAGGCTCATTTGTAATTTTCTTTTTAGCTATGGAGATGATTTTAGGTGTAAACTTTTTTAAAGAAGAAATGCCCGAAAGTGTTTCTGTTGTACCATTAGCTTTTCCACTTATTGCAGGTTCTGGCACATTAACTACATTATTATCCTTAAAATCTCAGTATGCTACGCAGGATATTATCGCTGGTATTATTTTAAATATGATCTTCGTTTACATCGTACTTAAAAATACAGCACGTTTAGAAAAATTATTTGGTAAAGCTGGGTTAAATATACTCCGCAAAGCTTTTGGAATTATTTTACTTGCTATCGCTATTAAATTATTCAGAGCAAATACAGGATTATAGGGAGATTATATTTGTAGGTTAATTCAAGTGTTTAGTTCCAATTATATTACAAATCATAATAATCATTAAACAAATTGCGTAGCGGATTTATTTTTTCTTTAAGTCCTTCAACTGTTTTTGCCTCTGCCAGCATGGGCTCTGCTTCAGAAATTAGCTGATTCATGGCTATGTACAATACTTCCCTTCCATTTGCTATAGAATAATACCATCTTCCGGCTTCTTCTATCATTATAAATCCAGTTCTTTGAGAATCTCCCAGTATATCTTTTTGATTTATTGTTGTGCTGGCAATAGTATCTTCCAGCATAGCTTGTATTTTAATTTCTTTTGTATTTACGCTCTTAAAATCGGGCATACATTCCAAGCCCAAATTTAATTCGTAATGAACTTTGTCTAATACCTCATAAAAACTATCACCAAATTTTTTATACCCCGCATCTTTAAATTCTTTTATCCGTGGTTCCAGTTTCATTAAGCCAATCAGGGCTTCAACTTCTTTCTTGTCCTTATCAGATTTTATGTAATAAAATTGTTGGAAGGCTGCGAAGTTATTTTTTTCTGTAGCAGTAATTGAGCTATTTATAAGCTCTATAGGTGAAGAAGCTCCATTCGTCATATTTTTTTTAGGCTGGGATAAACAGTTTGTAGAATATAAAACTATTATTAAATATACTGGAATAAGTGTTCTAACTAACATGTTTTAGACTTTAGAATTGTTTATTGGCAAGTTATATAAACCAATATTAAAAATTATTTGTTTTCTACCACTTTCTCAACTACCTTCCCAAAGCCGGATGATTTACGTCTTCTTAGCCCCCAGACCTGCCCCATATGTTTTGTTGGCACTTCATCTCCAAGTAATTTGCCCCAAGGTTTAAGCCCATCTACCCTGTCAAAAATGATTTTTAAAACAGCCACAGTAGGTATGGAAAGAAACATTCCCGGAACTCCCCAAAGCGCTCCTCCCAGCAACACAACCAAAATAGAAACTAGTGCATTGATTTGTACTTTAGATGATACAATACGCGGCACTAAAATATTATTATCAATAAATTGAATAACAACATAAGCTATTACAATACCGATCTGAGTGGAGTAACCATCTTTAGTTACAGTAGCCATTAAAATAGGCAGGGCGATGGCAATAATACCTCCAATGTAAGGCAACATATTCAAAATGGCACCAATAACTCCCAGTAAAATAGCATATTTAACTCCTAATATTAGTAATGCTGTAGAATTTAAAGCGGCCACCACAAAGGCTTCTATTAATAAACCAATCATATAACTCTGTATGGCAGATTTTGTTTGTGTAAGTATCTGACCTACACGTTTAGAGTTTTCTTCGGCAAAAACCTCATATAAAAAATTAACTATTAAAGGTTTATAAAATAAAAACATAAAAATATAGACTGGCAGAAGAAACAAAATACCTAAAGTTCCTAAAGCGGTATTCAGTGTACTACCTATCAGAGATTTGCTGTTATTTATAGCCTCCTTTATTAATTGAATTTGCTTTTCTATAGTTAAACCAAAATTACTTTGTAGCCAATTTTGTAATTCTTTAAGCACCTGTTTAAATTTTTCGTTTAAGGTTGGCAGCGTATCACTAAAATTAGCTATTTGTGAAGAAAGGAAATATAAAATTCCACCAAAAACTAAAATAGCCATTAGAAGAGAAAGAAAAATTGCTATCACCCGTGGTATTTTAAAACTTACAAGTTTATTAAACAAGGGATTAAGTAGTATAGCTATAATTATTGCAAATGCAATTGGTACTAAAATATCTCTCAAATTCAATAGAGAATAGATACATAATATAATTCCAAAAAGGATAACGGTACTTTTAAGATAAAAGGGATATTGTTTTTGTTCCATATTTAATTTAAAAAATCAACAGTTAAGTTAAGAAGTATTATGATTAAAAAGATTAAACAAGCATATAAATATACAGCTTAGTACATATCTCACTTAAATTTTTATAATTTTAGATGCATTAAGTAATTTTAGAGATGATAAAGTACTATTTAATATACTATTTTTAACAAATACCATAATATTTTGAAAAAACGTATAGCTATTTTTGCATCAGGTTCAGGCTCCAATGCCCAAAAGATCATGGAGTACTTTAAAAAACACAATGATGCAGAGGTAGCTATTCTATTAACTAATAATCCCGAAGCTTATGTATTGCAACGTGCAGATAATTTTGAAATTCCGTCCCATATTTTTGATAAACACGAATTTTATGAAACAGATAATATAGTTAACCTACTTAAAAATCTACAAGTTAATATTATTATTTTAGCAGGTTTCTTATGGCTAATCCCTCAAAATCTGTTAAAGGCCTTCCCTAACAAAATTATAAATATTCATCCAGCCCTGCTTCCTAAATTTGGCGGTAAAGGTATGTATGGGGATCGGATTCATCAATCTGTATTAGATACGGGCGAAGAAGAATCAGGCATTACTATACATTTTGTAAATGACCAGTTTGATGAGGGAGAAGTTATATATCAGTCTCGTTTTCGCATTGAAAAAGATGATGATCTCGAAATGATTAAGTTTAAAGGCCAACAGTTAGAACATTTGCATTATCCAAAGGTTATAGAACAATTACTAAAGAAAATGAAGGATGACTAAGAAAAAAGAGTGATTTTTATTTTTCAAAATTATCTTAACAGCTGATACTAAACTCTATATTTGCAAAACATACACTTTACATGCCTCTTCCTGTTAAAATCAAAAATGCCCTCATTTCCGTTTACTCTAAAGATAATTTAGAACCCCTTATTCGCCAGTTAGATAAATTAAATATTACTTTTTATTCTACAGGCGGAACAGAAAAATTTATTTGTGATTTAGGCATTGATGTTATTGCAATTGAAGACCTTACTGGTTATCCTTCCCTCCTGGGCGGAAGGGTAAAAACATTACATCCAAAAGTATTTGGCGGAATACTTAATCGTCGGAATCATACAGAAGATAAAGTACAGATTGAACAATACGAAATACCAGAAATAGATTTGGTTATTGTTGATCTCTATCCATTTGAAGAAACGGTAAAATCTGGTGTTACGGAGGCTGATATTATTGAGAAAATTGATATTGGCGGAATATCATTAATACGTGCTGCTGCAAAAAATTATACCGATGTGGTTGTTATTGCATCCAAAAATGATTATTCCACACTTGCCAATATTCTTACAGAAAATGTGGGTTATACAACTTTAAAACATCGTAAAGATTTTGCACATAAGGCATTTAATATGTCATCTCATTATGATACTGCCATCTTTAATTATTTTAATCAGGAAAATTCACTTCCTGTATTTAAATATAGCGAGCAAAAAGTAACTGCACTCCGCTATGGAGAAAACCCGCATCAACAAGGATTTTTTTATGGAGATTTAGATGCCATGTTTGAAAAGTTGAACGGCAAAGAACTTTCTTATAATAATTTGGTAGATATTGATGCAGCAGTTGCCTTAATAGATGAATTTCAGGAACCAACTTTTGCTATTTTAAAACATACTAATGCTTGCGGCGTTGCTTCAAGATCCAATATACAAAATGCATGGAAAGATGCCTTGGCCTGTGATCCGGTTTCGGCTTTTGGCGGAGTATTAATTTGTAATCAGGAGATTGATGAGTTAACAGCGAATGATATTAGTAATTTATTTTTTGAAGTGCTTATTGCGCCATCATTTTCCAAAGCAGCACAGCAAATTTTATCAGGTAAAAAGAATCGTATACTATTAAAAAGAAAAGCAGTACAACTTCCCAAAAAACAATTTAAAACATTGCTCAATGGAGTAATAGAACAAGACAAAGATTTAGTGACCGAAACGGCTACTGATATGAAGTCTGTTACGGATCGTACACCTACCGAGCAAGAAATAGAAGATCTCATTTTTGCCAATAAAATAGTAAAGCACACCAAATCAAATACCATTGTGCTTGCCAAAAACAGCCAGTTAATAGCCAGCGGAGTTGGGCAGACATCCCGAGTGGATGCCTTACAACAAGCTATTCATAAAGCTAGAGCCTTTGGTTTTGAGCTTTCGGGATGTGTAATGGCATCTGATGCATTTTTCCCTTTCCCGGATTGTGTAGAAATAGCTGCTGATGCAGGAATTACCATGGTTTTACAACCGGGAGGATCTATTAAAGATCAGGAATCTATAGATATGGCAAATAGCAAAGGAGTGGGTATGGTAACCACAGGAATACGTCATTTTAAGCATTAAACTTATTGAAAGCTAAGGCATATTTATATTTTTAAAACACAACTAATTTTATTTAATAACATTAGCAAAAAGAGTTTAACTTTGCATACTTTTTTAACAATATAACAGATACCAAATGGGTTTATTTAATTGGTTTACACAAGAAATTGCAATTGATTTAGGAACTGCAAATACCTTAATCATACATAATGATAAAGTAGTGGTTGATGAGCCCTCTATTGTAGCTTTTGACCGCTCTACAAATAAGGTTATTGCCATAGGACGCCAGGCCATGCAAATGGAAGGAAAAACCCATGATAATATCCGTACAGTAAGACCCTTAAAAGATGGTGTAATTGCAGATTTTAATGCTGCAGAATACATGATCCGTGGAATGATCAAGATGATCAATAATGGTAAAGGCTGGTTTTTCCCATCCTTACGTATGGTAATCTGTATTCCATCCGGCATTACCGAAGTTGAAAAACGTGCAGTACGCGATTCGGCAGAAATTGCCGGAGCTAAAGAAGTTTACCTGATACATGAACCAATGGCCGCTGCGGTAGGTATTGGTATTGATGTAGAAGAGCCGATGGGCAATATGATCATTGATATTGGTGGTGGTACTACAGAAATTGCAGTAATTGCACTATCCGGCATTGTATGTGATCAGTCCATACGTGTTGCAGGTGATAATTTTGACAGTGATATCGTCCAATATATTCGTCGCCAGCATAATATTATGATTGGTGAGCGTACTGCCGAAAAAATAAAAATTGAAGTAGGGGCTGCTTTACCAGAGCTGGCTGACCCGCCTGCAGATTATGCTGTACAAGGCCGTGATTTAATGACGGGTGTGCCAAAGCAGATTACCGTTTCATATACCGAAATCGCTCATTGTCTTGATAAATCAATATCAAAAATTGAAGAAGCAATATTAAAAGCATTAGAGATCACTCCTCCCGAACTTTCTGCAGATATTTATCAAACCGGAATTTATTTAACTGGTGGTGGTGCATTATTACGTGGTTTAGATAAACGTATAGCAGCAAAAACCAAATTGCCTGTCCACATTGCCGAAGATCCACTTCGTGCAGTAGTTCGCGGTACTGGTATAGCTTTAAAAAATATAGGTAATTTCAAATTCTTAATGCAATAGGAAAATGAATGAATGAGAAAATGATTGAAGGATTGAATTCAGAGCCATTCTTTCATTCATTCCTTCTCTCATTCAATCCTTCTCTAAAACCTTAAAAACCATGCGTAACCTCTGGATATTCATCAGTAAGTACAACGCATTTTTTCTATTCATCATTTTTTTAACACTGTCATATGTTTTATTGGTAAAAAACAATTCATACCAACGGGCTAGCGTATGGAATTCATCCAACCAAGTAATTGGCTTAGCCTATGAACGCGTAAATCAGTTTACCAGCTATTTAGTTTTGGGCAGAGCCAATGATAGTCTTGCAGCAGAAAACGCAAGATTAAGAAATCAGTTGAAGTCATCTTTTTTTGACAATAAAATAAAACAAAAATCAGTAATTGATACTGTTACACAACAACAATACACCTATATTGAAGCTCGTGTTGTAAACAATTCCATTCATCAAAAAAATAATTATATTACTATTAACAGAGGTAAAAAACAGGGTATTCAAAAAGGAATGGGCGTTATTTGTTCATCAGGTATTGTGGGAATTATTTTAAACGTTTCCGAAAATTATTCTACTATACAATCTCTGTTGCATAGCGATACCAGGATCAGCGCAAGTGTTAATGGTAATATTGGCTCATTAGTTTGGGGAGAGGGCAATTACAATCCACAGTTAGCTATATTAAAAGATATTCCGAATCATGTAATACTTAAAAAAGGCGAACGTGTAGTTACTTCAGGATTTTCATTATTTCCATCAGGTCTTGAAATTGGTAAAGTTACTCATACAGATATTATAAGCGGAGATAGCTTTTTAAACATTCAAGTGAGTTTAGCTACTAATTTTGCTACACTTCAATATGTTTATGTTGTAAATAATCTGTTATCTAATGAGCAACAGCTATTAGAGGCACAAAATAAAATAGAATAAAAATGGGAGGTATATTTCTAAAAAATTGCATCCGTTTTATCATACTGATTTGTCTCCAGGTATTTCTTCTTAAAAATATCGGGTATTATAATCTGACAATTCCCTATTTATATATCCTTTTTATTTTATTGTTACCCTTTGGGATACCAAACTGGCTTCTTTTTTTCTTTGCATTTTTTACCGGCCTTACGGTTGATGTTTTTTATGATACTTTAGGACTTCATGCCGCAGCTTGTACAGTACTTGCATTTGTAAGAATTATATATATCAGTGTTACCGTTCAGCGGGATGGATTTGATAATGAACCGGTACCAAGCTTAGGAATAATGGGTTTTAGATGGTTTATATTTTATGCCACTATACTTACTTTCTTTCACCATCTAGTATTATTTACTTTTGAAACTTTCCGACTTTCTGAGTTTAATTATACATTCATGCGTGTTATTTCCAGTTCGATATTTACCGTATTTTTAATTCTTTTAGCTGAGTTTGTGTTTTTCCGTAAGAAAATACGATAATGAATAGTTTTTTTGCCAGAAAATTTGTTGTTCAGGCGGTATTTATTGCCATTGCACTAATATTGCTTATTCGTCTTTTTTATATCCAACTAGTTAGTGATAAATATATTTTATCTGCAAATAATAATGTACTTCGCAAAGTTATTATCTATCCTGCCCGTGGTGTTATTTTAGATCGTAAAGAAAAAATACTGGTACAGAATGAGCCTGTTTATGATTTAATGGTAATCCCGCATGAGGTTAAACAATTTGATACCTTAGAATTCTGCAAATTGCTAGGTCTGGATAAAAAAGGAGTTGATATCCGTTTAAAAAAAGCAGTAGTTTATTCTCCTTTCAAGTCTTCCATTTTTGAAAAACAATTATCAACACAAACGTATGCTCGATTTCAGGAAAGGCTGTTTCAATTTCCAGGTTTTTTTATTCTAAACCGTACAGTAAGAAGATATCCCGATAGTACCGCTGCTCAATTTTTAGGTTATATCGGCGAAGTGAATGACAGAGCTATTGAGAAATCTAATGGATTTTATCATCAAGGCGATTATATTGGCATAAGTGGTGTAGAAAGCTCTTATGAAGAGTTATTACGTGGTCAAAGAGGAGTTCAAAATGTAATGGTTGATGCATTTCAAAGGCCAAAAGGGCATTATGCAGATGGCAAATATGATACATTAGCAGTATCCGGCGAACGACTTATTTCATCTTTGGATAAAGATCTGCAAAAACTGGGCGAACAACTCATGCAAAATAAAGTTGGGAGTATTGTAGCCATTGAACCTTCTACCGGAGAAATTCTTGCCTTTGTAAGCAGTCCGGGTTATGACCCCAATTTAATGGTGGGAAGACAGCGGGGTAATAATTATATGCAATTTCAAAATGATCCCAATAAACCAATGTTCATTAGGCCTATACAAGCAGAATATCCGCCCGGTTCTATCTTTAAAATTATCAATGCCTTGGTTGCCCAGCAGTTTGGCTTGGCTGATTCGAGTACTACATATAATTGCACAGGAGGATATCATTATGGAGGAAGGGGGTTTATGGCCTGTACGCATGTTCATGGCACCTTAAACTTGGCTCAATCTATTGAAAGATCTTGCAATACGTATTACGGATATACTTATAACCGTATGATTGACCATGCCGGTATGCGCCCTGTTGAAGCTTATAAAAGATGGCGACAAGCAGTAGCTAATTTTGGTATTGGAAGTAAACTAAATATTGATTTGCCGGGTGAACGTAAGGGTTTATTGCCTACAGATCAATTATATACCAAACGTTGGGGTAATGATACATGGGGATCTGGCTTTAATATTTCCTTATCTATCGGTCAGGGCGAGCTGGGAATTACTCCTTTGCAAATGGCGAATGTAATGGCTATTGTAGCTAACAGAGGTTTTTTTTACAAACCACATTTAATTAAAGCTATTGGAGAAAAAAAGATAGTTAAAGAAGAATATACTAAAAGAAACTTTGCAGGAATAGATGCTCAATATTTTAATGCTGTTATTGAAGGAATGAGTGGAGTTGTAAATAAGCCGAATGGTACAGCTATTTTCTCTAGAATTAATGGCATTGAGATGTGTGGTAAAACAGGAACTGTTCAAAATCCACATGGTAAAAATCATTCTGTGTTTGTAGCATTTGCCCCCCGAATAAATCCTAAAATTGCGATAGCTGTAGTAGTAGAAAATGCCGGCTTTGGTGCTACTTGGTCTGCCCCTATTGCCAGTCTTTTAGTAGAGAAGTATCTAACAAACACCATATCAAGGCCTAAATATTATGTAGACAGGTTAATTAACGCAAATTTATTACCTATTGTTCCTACTAAAGTAAACCCTTTTATTAATCCTAAATTAGACAGTACCAAAAATATAATAGGAAACAAGACCAAAACAAAAATCAATACAGCAGATGAATAACCAGCGCAGCCTTTTCTTCAATGTAGACTGGATGATTGTAGTAACATTCCTTGCTTTATGTATTATTGGTTGGTTTAACATTCACGCTGCTGTATATAATGCCGAGAAACCTAGTATTTTTAATTTAGATACCAATTATGGAAAACAATTACTTTTTATTGTATCTGCCTTAGTATTAGGATTTATTATATTATTATTAGATAGCAAGTTCTTTAATGCCATATCACCTATTTTATACGGAATAACAGCATTACTTCTTGTTCTAGTACTTATTATTGGCCGTAATGTAGGTGGTAATCAAGCTTGGATTCCGATAGGAAGTTTTAGATTACAACCTTCTGAATTTGCAAAGTTTGCTACCTGTTTACTGCTTGCACGTTACTTGAGCTCAAATAATATTAAAATTCAGGATACACAAACCAAAATTGTTTCAGGAATTATTTTACTTATCCCCATGGGCTTAATTATGCTTCAGCCTGATGCAGGATCTGCCTTAACTTTTACTTCACTTATATTCGTATTGTACCGTGAAGGCCTATCAGGGTATTTCTTAATTATAGAGGGCCTGTCTATCTTATTATTTGTATTAACTGTACTATATAGTAAATTCTATGTATTGGCAGGTGTAATATCCCTTGCTATATTACTAATCTATTTATTTCGCAAAAACAGGCAATCTGTAATTAAAATTGGATTACTTCTTTTATTTTCAATATGTTTTACCTTTTCTGTCGATTTTGCATATAACCACGTTCTTAAAGCACATCAAAAAGATCGTATTGATGTTATTCTTGGAAAAATAAATGATCCTAAAGGATTAGGATACAACCTTAATCAATCTAAAATTGCCATTGGCTCTGGCGGATTATGGGGCAAAGGATATTTAAAAGGCACGCAAACCAAATATGATTTTGTACCCGAACAAAGTACTGATTTTATATTTTGTACGATTGGTGAAGAATGGGGCTTCGCCGGATGTTTTGTAGTGATTGGACTGTATGTGTTTCTATTGATCCGGATAATTATTATCGCCGAAAGGCAACGTTCATCATTTACCCGTATTTATGGCTATGGTGTAGCTTCTATTATTTTTTTCCACTTCTTTATAAACATCGGGATGACTATAGGATTAATTCCGGTTATAGGTATTCCCTTACCTTTTATAAGTTATGGAGGTTCATCCTTGTGGAGTTTTACGATATTGCTGTTTATACTCCTAAAACTGGATTCTAACCGGATGGGAATTATTTAGAAAAGCGCCTGTTTAATATTTCATAAAATTGGTCTACCGTTGCCTGTTTATCTGACCATCTATTTTTTGCAGCATAATTAAGCTTCAATAAATTATCCGCAGCTTCCATACTATTACAACGGTTTAATAACTCTATGGCCTCGCTGTAAGCCAGACTATATCCATTAAACAGGTCTTTTACAAATAATAATTTATCATTTAAATTAATTACACTCTTTAAATCCTTTATAGGCTGTTGACTATAGTTACCAGCAATTGTAGTTTGGGATGTTTTTAGCAGATCATTAATTGTTTGCGTGGGAATCTCAGAATTAACTGCATTTGTTGGTTTCTCTACAGGAATAACTATTGTCTTTTCTGATAAAACAACTTCTTTTATAAATGGTTCAGCTTCTAGGATAGCTTCAGATTTTTGCACTTCGGAAGATATATCATTTGACATTTTTTGTGCTTCATGCTGAACTGTATTGTCTAAGGAATCTGCTTCTTTAATGATTACATTTTGATCATCAGGTTGGTTGTCTTCCTGCTCAAGCTCAAACTTAATCTCTGGCTCTTTTTCTATCTCAAATTTCCATTCCGGTTCCTGAATTTTTTCTACTGCTTCTCCTTTATGTTCAGTTATCCTTTCTAATTCCTCAGGCTCTTGTTCCACATCTATGGCTTTTACTGGTAATAGAGGAGCAACTTTGCTGGCATGATCATTCAACTTTTTTAGAATTGCAATATGATCTGATAAAAAATGAGCATTGGCTGTAAATAATTCCAATTCAGGTTCATTCAAACTTTCCGGATTTTGAGATAAGTATTGATATTGTTCATTTAAATCAGTAATGATTCCTCCAATCTTACGGAATATTTCTTTTTTATTCATAGATTAAATACTAAAAATGGAATACAAAACACCGTTAATATATGCTTAAATATTTTCCAAGCCTGTTTTGTTTCGGCTCAAAGATAAATACAATTATTTATTATGGTGATTTACAAATAACGAAAGAAATGACTGGTTAATTCCGCCAGAATTTTCGGATATTAGCTCGCAGTAAAACGGGGAAAGAATTACAAATGTTGTTTAGCGAACATAATTTTAAGCGCAGAAGAGAACTTGGTGGAAGCATTGAAGTTATTTGTGGATCTATGTTTTCTGGTAAAACAGAAGAACTCATCAGGCGTCTGCGCCGGGCTCAAATCGCAAAGTTAAATGTAGAGATCTTTAAACCTAAAATAGACACCCGTTATGATGAAACCGCTGTGGTTTCGCATGATTTGAATTCTATTCAGTCTACGCCAGTAGAAAATGCAGCCTCCATCCTATTACTTGGCGCAAATACAGAAGTAGTAGGTATTGATGAAGCCCAATTTTTTGACGAAGAACTTCCAGATGTATGTAATGTTTTGGCAAATAAAGGCATCCGTGTGGTTATTGCAGGCTTAGATATGGATTTTCAAGGCAAACCATTCGGGCCTATGCCGGCATTGATGGGTATTGCAGAACTGGTTACTAAAGTCCATGCGGTTTGTATGAAATGCGGCGGTCCGGCTACATATTCTTACCGTACAGTAGCCAGTGAATCAAAAATATTACTGGGCGAAAAAGAAAGCTACGAACCGCGTTGCCGTCTCTGCTATAATACAAACTTCTAATTACAGAGGCCTGTATTTTAGTTTGCTATTTCTCAGTTGAGGAAGTACTCCATAAAATTTAATGATGACATTTCTTACCTGAGAAAGTACTCCATAAAATTTGATGATGCCATTTCTTAGTTGAGGAAGTACTCCGTAAAATTCGATGATGCCATTTCTTAGTTGAGGAAGTACTCCGTAGAATTTGATGATGCCATTTCTCAGTTGAGGAGGCACTCCATAAAATTTGATGATGCCATTTCCCAGTTGGGGAAGCACTCCATAAAATTTGATGATGCCATTTCTCAGGTGAGGAAGCACTCCATAAAATTCAATGATGTCACCTATAAGAAATGAGAGAAGAGTAAAAGGAATGAATGAGAAGATTTAGATTTTCAAATTAATGCCCTCAAAAACCATGTCCTTCCGAATGAGTGATAACGAAGAGGAAACTTATTTTGTACTTAAACCAAATTACCATAATGATACAACATAAGTTCTCTCACCTTGCAGATTCGAGATGACAGGAAAGAATAAGAGAAAAAAGAAGTATTATATTTAATTTCTAGTTTTTCAACTTTCGGTCTTTTCCATCTCCAATTATCTAACAATTTGAAGTTTCAGCGTATGCTCCATGCTTCCGTATTTCAGTTTATAAAAATATATTCCACTTTTCAATTCACTTACATTTACGTTTAATTGGTAAGTTCCTGCACTCAGGTTTTCATTGATCAATTGCTTAACCGGCTGGCCCAACATATTATAAATAATTAATGAAGTTGGAGCTTTTGTGGGTATACTAAATTCTATACTCGTGTTTTCTTTAGCAGGATTAGGATAATTTTGCTTCAAATCAAACCCTGCTGCCGGTAAGCTTACAGGTTCTAAATCTATTAACGTACTATACTTATTTTGGGCAGCTGTCGCACTGGTTTGCAGATCATTAAAATCATCACCAGCAATAAAAGCAAAAGCAGCTTTAACAGAACTATTAGCCGGAATGGTATAAGGTCCCACTCCTAAAGTAAACATCACATCCACTCCATTTGGGGTACTTGAACTTTCTCCCAAACTTGTTGCCTCTATACCGCTGGATAAGGTTTCATACTTTTCTGATGTCGTAAAATTATCATCTGCCAAGGGATCTCCAACTACCTGGTAAGACATGGGATAATAAGTCGGCTGTGCCGCAGTACTTAATAACTTAACGCCTGCATAAGAACCAGTGCCAGATTTAGAAAAAGCATAACCCATCCGGTTTGCTGCATCGTATTTAGTCACATTATGGGCACTGTTCTCTATATCCCAATCTGTAAATAAACCTATATAAACGCCTGTTAAATCTACATTATTCTTATTTTGAACATAGTATTCGGCTATCGTATATTTATCATCGGGAGCTGTAGCATAGGCCAATTGCCTGTGTCTAACATATATATTTAATGGACTAGGATTCCCAGAGTCATTAAAGTCAGAAAGTCCTTCAAAAGCAGCATCCGTATTATTTACTACCGACAGGCGCACCTGCTTTATAAAATGCTCATCATTAGTACCAGAACTGGTGCGGGCATTGTCAGAAACCTTAGCAGATGAATTTCCTATCATTAAGGATGCCTCATACAAAAGAGACTGATCTTTATATATAAATCCAATTCCATTAGTTGCACCTGCTAAACTAAAGCCTACCCGCCCATTACTGGTCATGGTACTTGATACCTGGTTAACCTCAATATTTTGGTAATCTAAAGAAGCGGTAATATGAAACTGTTCAAAGTCTGTATAAGCATTTCCGTTAGCTGTATAATCAATTCTAAAGTCTATTACTTCATTATCAGGAGTACCGGGTTTAATGTAAACCCTGAATGGGCCAATTAATGTTTTAGTTTCCAGCGTGCCCAATACGCCAATGCTAACCTGGTTATCCAATAATTGTGCATGAACATTAGTAGTTGATACGTTTACTATTAATCCATTAGCAGGCGACAAAAAATTCTCTACATCAAAAAATAATTTTACCGTATCCCCGGCAGGAATAGAGCCATTACCTTTATCAATAATGGTCAATTTTTGATTTCGTACAGATGGTGATACTTCTGTTATTGCCCGTAAAACATTTAATCTTCCCTTGCCCAGCATTCCTGCATATTTTGCTTGGTTTGTACTGTAAATATCATCGGCCGTAACCCTTAATTGTTCTCCAACCTGTAACATGGTAAAGGCCGGGAATTTAGCTTTTACCAATGCGGCAGCACTGGCAACCATAGGTGATGCCATAGAAGTACCGGAGATTGCACCATAAGTACTTCCATTTAACGTATTGTAAATAAATTCGCCTGGTGCTGAAATATCAACCTGTTCTCCATAGTTCGAAAAACTACTTTTAACATCGCCACTACCCACACTGCCTACTGCCATTACTCCCTTGTAAGCTGAAGGGTAATCCGGTACAATCGTATTATCATTACCGGCAGCGGAAATAATCAGGCAGTTTTTAGATAAGGCATAATCTATAATATCCTGACCAAAAGCTCCGCCCCCAGGGCCACCCCATGAACAGTTTATTACGTTTGCGCCATGATCCACTGCATATTTAATGCCTTCATAGCCACTGTATATAGATTCACCATCATCATCGGCTCCGCATTTTACAATTAATAATTTAGCATTAAATGCGATGCTGGCTACACCTTTATTATTATCTGATACGGCAGATGCAATACCACTTACATGAATTCCGTGGAAATTAACAGTGCCTGATATATCCGGATTATTATCTTCTACACTATTAGTAATGCTGTTCCCAACAAAATCCCAGCCTTTATAATTATCAATATATCCGTCACCATCATCATCTACTCCATTTATAGGATCTGCTGTATTTAGATAAATATTGGCTGATAAATCCTCATGATCTAAATCTGAACCGGAATCAACTATACCAATAATTACATTCGATGAGTTTTTAATAATATCCCATGCCTGAGTGGCTTTTACCTGGTTTAAATAGCCTTGACTAGAGTTAAAAGAAGCATCATTGGGAATGTAATGATTGTGATAAACATAACTAGGCTCAGCATATTCTATATTTTTATTTTGCAGGATTTCATTAATAACCTTTTCAATGCCTGCTTTCCCGGAAAACTTAAGTTGATAAATACGGTTTAATCCAATGCTTTGTGTTTTTTGTGCTGAAACCGAATTAGTCTGTTCTTTAGAAGATGTATTTCTAAATACCTGATGAATGTTTATAATAGAGGCTGACTTTATATTTAATGTTTGAATTCCATCTGAACTGCTGAATAATTGGTTTATTCCGGATGCACTTCCTTTAAATTTAACGATTAGTGTGTTTGGCAGATAATCTTTACTGCTAACGCCAACAGGAAGTTTAAATACTTTGCCCTTGCCTGCTTGAGGAACATCTTTAGCAAATGCTGATATCAAAAGTAATGAAAACAGATAAGGTAATATTCTTTTCATGCAAAAGCTTTATCAAATCTAATAAAATACTTAATATGTACGTATTTAGTATTGCTAAAGTTTATTAGAGATTTTCGCTTACACTTTTTATAATGAGTTTTCAGAAGATTTAAAATGTCCAAACTCTTTTAAAAAATCTCTTACTTCCATTAATGCAAATCCAAGTAAATTAAGGCCAGGCCAGGCATATATATTATTAATTTGTTCATCATCTGGCGAAAGCCCAATTCCCCAAATGGTATCAATAGGACTTGCTTCAACTAGAATTCTACTTTCTGTTTTAAGTAAATAATCGGTAAGTGCAGGATATTGATTGAATTTATGAATATTTCCGCTTTTTACAATATCAAAGCGTTTATTGTTCCAAATTTGTTCGTCAAAGCCCATTACTTGTCTGCCCAAATCCTTTGCTTCACCAGGCTTTACTGAATTGATTATTTTATTAAAAGTTACCTCATCATTAAAAAGCAATGCTTTTTGAGCCATCATCCAATGCTCACATGTTTTATAAGTTGTATTTTCAACCGTAAACGGGCTTTCAAACCATTGACTAAAGCAAAACTTTCCAATTTCTTCCTTGTACTTGTTGGTGTGTCCCCAGAAGTAAATAAACTTCAAAGCATCGCCCCTTTCAAATTTACTTTTCAACCATTTTATATCGTAGTATTGAGTCATTTAAAGTTTACTATCTATATTCTGGCTTAATGTAGTAAAGTAATTCTTTTTTGGTTATTGGTACCCGAATCATTCCTTCGGCATAACCTGCTATTTCATAATCATCAAAATTGAAGAATATAGTTTTAGTGTTAATATTAAAATCAAGATCATACATTTTGTCAAGTTTATTGCCTCCGATTACTGAATTGATTTTACCCATTAGAAACTTGCTATCTGCTTTTGATTTTATTGAAAAATAATCTGAAAATCTAATTTGTTTTTGTTTGTTTAGATCATAGTTAAATGTATAATAGTCTGATTTTGAATGAGCATCACCAGCATGATACATATCTATGATTAACAGGTAGCTAATCATGTTTTTGTCTTTGTATAATACCTTTGGCCAAACCCGAAACATACTGCCAGTTGCAGATTGTAATAAGTTCTTATCCTCCTTCAGCATTTTATCCACACTATTAATAAAACTGTTTTTCTTTTTATTGATGATACTTTGAAGAAGTTTATCTGCCAAAAGAAACTGCTTATTGCCTGACTTAGGAAGAACAATTCCAACTGTTAGGGCTTTTGAACTATCAATGGTTTTTATACTGTCAAGGAAAAGGCCCTTCGGAATTATTAACTTGTTTGTTTGTAAGGCCGTATCTGCCTTGGCTATAATACTAACAGAAGAAGTAATTGAAGGGCTTATTATTTGATTATAACTGAATAAGAAAGATATTTTTAGAAGTATGAATGCTATTGTCATATAAGGGCCGATAGAATTTGATTGTATAGTTAAATAGATTTATAACAATTCAAATATATAGTTTCCTCTTTAGTTAAGTATATTAATTAGACTGTGATAAAGCTACGTCACACTATTTAACATGACTGTAAATGTACTTCCTGCGCCAAATTCACTGTCAATATGAATGTGTCCGCCTTGAGCTTCAATAAATTCTTTACTGATTGAAAGACCAAGGCCAGTACCTTCTTTTTTGGTTCCAGGCACACGAAAATAGCGGTCAAAGATTTTGTCCTTGTATTGCGGAGAAATACCCTGTCCGGTATCTTTTACTGAAAATTTCACTTCTTTATTTTCTGTGGAGATGCTTATAAATATGATGGAATTCTCGTAAGAATAACGAATAGCATTGGAAATAAGGTTAGTTAATACCCAGGTTGTTTTTTCGCTATCGGCTTGCACTTTGGGTAAATCGTCGGGATAATTGATTTCAAATTTTATTTGCTTTTGCTCAGCTTGTGTTTTTATTGCACTGATAGCATAAAGTATAATTTCCTTTGGATCTACAGGAATAATAGAAAGTTGAATATTGCCACTTTCAACCTGCGTCATATTCAGCAATTCTCCTGTAATTTTTAATAAACGATTGGCATCATCCTTAATACTTTCTACGAGATTTTTCTGTTCTTCATTCAGTTTGCCAATTTGTCCATTATCTAATAATTGTAAACTCATTTTAATGGATGAAATAGGCGTTTTAAACTCGTGTGAAACGGTTGCAATGAAATTTGTTTTGGCAAAATCTAATTCTTTATATTCGGTTACATTTCTTAAAATAATAACATGCCCTATTAAGATTTTACTTTTCTCACCTGTAGGAACTATCGAAATATGTAAGGTTTCTTTTTCAAAATAACTTTCTTTCCCATCAGCATAAATTTTTAGAGGCTTTGTTTTTTCTTTTCCACCTGAGCTTTCAGCAATCATCAAATCCTGAATAAGCAAACGGACTAAATCGTTTCTAACTGCAAGTTCCTGAGCAGAATGACCCATAAACTCCTGTTGTTTCAATCCGGTAACTTTTATGGCTTCATCATTGACAAAAATCACTTTTAAGTTCTCATCTAAACCTATTACAGGGTCATGCATATTATTAATAAGCGTTTCAATACGCTTTTTCTCCATGGTAATTTTGGCCAGATTACTGTTATTGTATTCTTCCAACTTTTGAGCCATCGTATTGAATGATTTTGCTAAATCACCAAACTCATTATGACTTTCAAAATGTACTCTTTTGGAATACTTTTTATCTGCAATCTGCTTTATACTTTCGGTTAGCTCTTTAATTGGATCAGCAATATTTGAAGGAAGATTAATTAACAAGGTAAATGCAATTAAAAAACAAAGTGTTGCGGTAATGGCAATCCAATAAGTAGCAGTGTTAGCTGTTTCTTTGGCTAAACCAACTTTTCTTTGGATTGCCTGCATGTTCATTTCCATAATTTTGAAAATATCTTTTCTAATAAATGGTAGAACTGAACTAGTATATTTATTCGTTTTATATTGATTAAAATAAGTCCTTAGCTCTTGTGTTGTTTCTTTCTCTCCTATTTCAGTCACATTTTTTTCCTGTTTTTGCAGGTTTACTTCAAACTTATCAATGACATTAGGACTTGTTTCTTCCAATGCCGAAAGCATATTTCGTGTATATTCCAGAGTCTTATAATTAGCCACCAGAATATTTTCGGTATCAGATTTTAAAGCATTAATATATTTTGCGCCTACCACTCCAAGTAAAATGATAAGTAGAAATAATAAACCTACTCCTAAGGTGAGTTTTGTTTTTATTTTCATCTGTAAATATTTAAAAATGATGATAAATTAATCCTTTATGAAAGTATAACCAGATCAATATCATTTGAAAATAGTTTTTTTAAAAGCTCATTAAATACATTTGTGGCCAAAATAATTTTCAATAAATTGAAATGTGGTTTGCCGATGCAAATGGTGGTAACATTCCGTTCATCAGCTTGCTGAATGATTGCTTTTGCTACGGCAGAGCTTTCAACCTTAATGATTTCAGCACCTAATTCAGTAGCTAATTTGAAATTATTGATCAAATGACGTTGCTTATCCAATGCAATTTTGTCGGCGCTTTCAGCAGGTGTTTGAACATACAAAACATACCATTTGCTATTATAATAATTAGCTAAGCGGGAAGTTTTTCTAATTACATTCTTAGCCGTTTTTTCATTACTGCTAATACAAGCTAAAAAACGTTCGTGTTTAAGAGCATTTATTTTGCTTACTTCAGTCTCAACCTTTCGTTCAACCTGCGAAGCAACTTCTTTTAAGGCCAATTCCCTTAACTGTAAAATATATTCGCTTTTAAAGAAGTTCTTAAGCGCAGTTTCTATTTTTTCTGCCTGATAAATTTTGCCTTCTTTTAATCGTGTAATTAACTCATCGGCTGTAAGATCAATATTTACCACTTCATCGGCCTGTATCAAAACACTATCCGGAATACGTTCTTTGACTTCAATTCCTGCTATTTGTCTTACTTCGTCATTCAAACTTTCCAGATGCTGAATATTTACAGCCGAAATAACATTGATACCAGCTTCGAGAATATCGAATACATCCTGCCAGCGTTTTTCATTTTTACTGCCTTCAATATTAGTATGTGCCAATTCATCCACTATAACCACTTCCGGACGAAGGTTTATAATGGCTTGCACATCCATTTCTTCCAATTCTTTGCCTTTGTAAAATAGTTTCCTTCTTGGTATTACAGGCAATCCATCTAATAAATCATGCGTTTCTTTGCGGTTATGAGTTTCAATAAAGCCAATTTTTACGTCTATTCCATTTCGTAATAAAGAGTGCGCCTCTTGCAACATACGATAAGTTTTACCTACACCGGCACTCATACCAATGTAGATTTTAAACTTACCTCTTCTTGATTTTTTTATTAAGTCAAGAAAATGCTGGACGGTTTGTTCTTTTTCAGTCATTAAAATGAAATGGCTAATGATGTTATTACAAACTGATTTTGATTGCTTGGTTTATTATTTAACGTAAATATGTTGTCCTGGCTGCTAAATCCTCTGCCTTCCATTCGCCATATCACATTATCACTAATGTTATAATCCAGGTTTAAAGAATAGCCGAAGGTTTTAAAACCATTGTTCGTTCCGGTAGCAATAATTACCTGATTGGGATCTGAGTAATATTCTCCTCTTGCAGCAATACTAATTTTTTCAGTTGGGGAATATCTCGTAATTAAAACAGGTGAATACCAAATATTATAATCACTGCTGCCTTTTGTTTTTTGCTGCGCTCCGATATCAAAACCAACAGTTAATGCGAATTCTTTGTATAGCTGAAATTGTCCGTAAAAATTATGGAAATATCGCATAAGTCTAACCTTATCAGGTGTATCACTTCCTATAAAAGAACTACTGTTTAAGGTAACCTTATTATTCGGCTTAAAAGTCAATTGATGACCAAATGAAGGAGTATTGTTTCCGTCTACTCTTTGAATCCTTTGCCACCCATTTAAAAATAATCCACTCAGAAACCATTTTTCATCATCAGATGTGTAGGAAATCTTTACTCCGCTTTCATAATAGGGTGAATTGTCGGCTAAAATGCTTCTGGTTAAATTCCAGCTATCTTTTCCTATGGCACTTTCAAAACCGATATGAGAAGTAAATATTCCTGCATCAATCCAAAGATTTTTCGTTTTTGAAATTTTTACACCTGCATTGGCTTCAAAAATGTTTTTTAAAACTCCCGGCTCTGCTGTAAGGTTTGCATTGGCATAACTACCTGTCATTAATGCCAGATTTGCCCTCACATTATTTTTTTCGTAAGCTGCTTTTAACATCCCTAAATTTAAACTTACTTCATTATGCCCTGTAAAGGAATATGCAAAGTCGGGCCTTGTATGGTTTTCCGGATTCCCAAAATCATAGCAATAATAGGTTTCTAAATATCCGCTAAATTTCAAAGCGGATTTTATGCTGTCTGTTTGAGCATGAGCAGTTAATGAAATTCCAGCCAATACCATAAAAATTATCGTTTTCATTGTCTATTTAAGTTTATCCAACGCAAGATTGAGTTTTAGTACATTTATTTTTTCTGTGCCGAATAATCCTAGCAAGGGTTTTTCTGTTTGTTGTGTGATAAGTTCTGATAAAGCTGTTTCGTGAAGTTTACGAATGTTAGCAATGCGCTTTACCTGTACTTTTGCTGCCTGAACAGATATATTTGGATCTAATCCACTGCCACTTGCAGTAACCAGATCAGATGGGATCTCTGATTTATCAATCCCCGGATTGTGAACCAGGAACGTATCGATCCTTGCCTGAACTTCTGCTAAATAATCGGGATTATTTGCTCCTTTGTTACTGCCACCCGAACCTGCTGCATTATATTTTACTGCCGAAGGCCTGGAATAAAAATAGTTATCATCCGTAAAGGATTGCCCAACATTAGTATAATAGGTTTTCCCGTTTTGTGCGATTATTTCACCTTTGCCATGGTTAGGTGCTATCTGTGCTACCAACCAAATAGACATGGTGTAAATACCGCTAAATAATACCAGGCAAACCAATGTCAGTTTTATTGCAGGAATAATATTTGATTTCATCTTAATTGTTTTTTAAATGAACACTGAAACTAAAAGGTCAATAAGTTTTATTCCGATAAATGGAACGATAACACCTCCCAATCCATAGATCAAGAGATTTCTGCGAAGTAATGCGCTTGCTCCAATGGGTTTATATGCCACACCTTTTAATGCCAATGGAATAAGCAATGGAATAATGATCGCATTGAAAATGACTGCCGAAAGAATAGCACTTTCAGGACTATGGAGTTGCATGATGTTTAATCCCTGTAAAGAAGGAATAGCAACAATGAACAATGCAGGAATAATGGCAAAGTATTTAGCCACATCATTTGCAATGGAAAAGGTAGTAAGCGTTCCTCTTGTCATGAGCAATTGTTTACCAATTTCAACGATTTCAATCAGTTTGGTAGGATCATTATCTAAGTCCACCATATTACCGGCTTCCTTGGCAGCTTGTGTTCCACTATTCATAGCTACTCCAACATCTGCCTGGGCTAATGCAGGAGCATCATTGGTTCCATCCCCCATCATGGCTACCAGCCTTCCTTCCGATTGTTCTTTACGGATATAATTCATTTTATCTTCAGGCTTAGCTTCAGCAATAAAATCATCCACTCCTGCTTTTTCGGCAATGTATTTCGCAGTTAATGGATTATCGCCGGTTACCATGACAGTTTTAATCCCCATTTTACGAAGCCTTTCAAAACGCTCTTGAATGCCAGGCTTAATAATATCCTGCAGTTCTATAACACCCATTATTTTTTCATTTTCAGAAACTACCAAAGGAGTTCCTCCATTGCTTGCAATAGCTGTTACTCTTTCTTCAATTTCTTTAGGGAATCCATTTCCGGCTTTCTCACAAAGGTTTTTGATCGCATCCGAAGCTCCTTTTCTGATGCGTGTATTTTCAAAGTCAATCCCTGAACTTCTTGTTTCGGCTGTAAACTTTATAAAGCGTGGATTTTCCATTTTATAACTCAATGGATTGATTCCTGCCAATTCAATAATAGATTTTCCTTCAGGTGTTTCATCAGACATGGAGCCTAGCACTACACATTTTGTAAAAGCTTTTTCATCCACTCCTTTAGCAGGATAAAAGTTAGTAGCCTTTCTATTGCCTATCGTAATAGTTCCTGTCTTATCCAATAGTAAAACATCAATATCACCTGCAGTTTCTACTGCTTTTCCACTTTTAGTGATCACATTTGCTCTCAATGCCCGATCCATCCCGGCAATACCAATGGCAGAAAGCAATCCACCAATAGTTGTTGGAATTAAGCAAACGAAAAGCGAAATGAATGCTGCAATAGTTATGGGGGTGTGGGCATAATCAGCAAAAGGCTTTAGGGTAGTACAAACAATAATGAATACTAAAGTAAATCCTGCTAAAAGAATAGTTAATGCAATTTCATTAGGTGTTTTTTGTCTGCGGGCACCTTCTACCAAAGCAATCATTTTATCCAGAAAACTCTCACCAGGTTCGGTGTTAACCGCCACTTTAATTTTATCGGATAAAACCTTTGTTCCGCCGGTTACAGAACTTTTATCTCCGCCAAATTCACGAATAACAGGTGCACTTTCGCCTGTAATAGCACTTTCATCAATGGTTGCCAAACCTTCAATAATTTCTCCATCAGTAGGAATTATATCTCCTGCTTCACACATGAAAATATCACCTTTTTTTAATTGGGATGAGGAAACAATTTGCCCGTTTACAAGTTTAGCAGGTGTTTCTTCTCTTGTTCTTCGCAGACTATCGGCTTGTGCTTTGCCCCTTGCTTCGGCTATGGCTTCGGCAAAATTGGCAAATAATAAGGTGAGCAATAACACCAAAAATATGATAAAGTTATAAGCCAGGCTTCCCTGTGATGTTTGGCCTGTTAATATCCAAACGCAAACAAAAAGCATGACAGCAGTTCCAATTTCAACGGTAAACATAACCGGGTTATGGATCATGTTTTTGGGATTAAGTTTCTCAAAAGAGTGTTTAAATGCTTCCTGCACTAACTCTTTTTGAAACAAGGATGTATTTTTAGATTCCATTTTATTCTTTTTTTTAAATTAATGAACTGAAAAATATTCAGCAATCGGACCTAAAGTCAATGTCGGGAAGAATGCCAGTGCAGCCAGGATTGCGATAACGGCAAATACCATTAAACCAAAAGTTGACGTATCCGTTTTAAGTGTTCCGGCACTTTCGGGAATGTATTTTTTGCCTGCCAATATTCCTGCTATTGCTACAGGTCCAATGATAGGCAGGTAACGACCCATTAACATCACTATACCTGTAGCAATATTCCAGAATGATGTATTGTCGCCAAGTCCTTCAAAGCCACTTCCGTTATTGGCGCTGGAAGAGGTAAACTCATATAATATTTCACTAAATCCATGATAACCCGGATTATTTAACCATGCTGCATATTCAGTTGGATTGTTAGCAAACAAATAGCTTGCAACAGCAGTTCCTGCTAAAATTAAGAAGGGATGAAGCAAAGCAATAACCATGGCAATTTTCATTTCCTTAGCCTCAATCTTTTTGCCCAAAAACTCAGGTGTTCGTCCTACCATTAAACCACTAATGAAAACAGCTAAAATGATGAAGATGTAAAAGTTCAAAAAGCCAACACCTACTCCACCATAAAAGCAGTTCACCATCATTCCCAATAAAGTGAACATTCCTGTTAAAGGTGTCATGCTATCATGCATTGCATTTACAGAACCATTGCTGGTACAGGTAGTGTTAATTGCCCAATAAGCAGAAGCAGCAGATCCAAAGCGAACTTCTTTTCCTTCCATGCTTCCCATTGATTGGGCTATTCCCATCTTTGCAATGGCAGGATTACCATTCATTTCATTCATAACCGAAGGAACAAGTAATAGTAAAAATCCCAAGGTCATTACTCCAAAAATTGTCCATGCTAATTTTTTCCTTTTCAATACATAACCCATAGCAAAAACCATTGCAATAGGAATTAAGATGATGGAAATCGTTTCAATGATATTGGTAAAGTAGTTCGGATTTTCAAGCGGATGTGCCGAGTTTGCTGCAAAAAACCCTCCTCCATTTGTTCCTAATTGTTTAATGGCAACAAATGCAGCTACAGGCCCACGGCTTACTTGAACTGTATCACCTTGTAAAGTAATCATGCTGTGTTTGCCTTCAAAAGTCATTGGTGTACCATTAAAAACAAGAATAATGGCTACTACAAAAGCAAGTGGCAACAAGATCCGTGTACAAGTACGAACAAAAAAGCTATAGAAATTTCCCAATGTTTCCGCAGTTCTTTCTTTCATGGCTATAAATACTACGGCACAAATGGCTATCCCGGTTCCGGCACTAATAAACTGCCAAAGCATTAATATGAGCTGCCCTAAATAAGAAAGCCCGGTTTCGCCTGAATAGTGTTGTAAGTTGGTATTGGTAACAAAACTTACCGAAGTATTAAAAGCCAACTCAGCACCTATAGCTGGATTGCCATCAGGGTTTAAGGGCAACCAACTCATGTTGGTAAGCACGAACATAGAAATGAGAAACCACACCACATTAATGGAGAGCAATGCCACCAAATGTTGTTTCCAGTTCATCTCCTTTTTAGGATCAATGCCGCTAAGCTTGAAAAAAAGTTTATCTAAAGGATTGAAAAGCTTATCAAACCAGGTGTTTTCGTAATTGAAAACTTTGCCGATGTATCTTCCCAGCAGTATAGCTAATAAAACTACCAGCCCATACATGAAGATGATTCCAAGGATTTCTGTATTCATAAGGATTAAAATTTTTCTGGTTTAAGCAGTACATAGCACATATAGCCGAAAACTGCAATTGCGATAATGAATAATGCGGTCATAGTGTTAGATTTTTTCAAACCAATTAATAGATTTATAAAAAAGACTATAGCACAATAGCCCGGTTATAATGAGAATGAGGGTTAGCATATATTTTACATTTTAAAGATTGTTGTCAGCTACATTTCAACTAATATTCCACTTTAAATTTTGTTGATCTAAGTGCTTATCCAGGAAGAGTTTAGAACATTCAATAAATTTTGAGCAATAAAAAACCCTTTCAAAATGAAAGGGTCTATCATAGTGTTTTGAAAGAGTTTGGTATATCTAACTAATATTATATTCTGCCAGTTTTCTATAAAGTGTAGTTAAAGCAATATTTAACAAACGGGCAGCTTCTGTTTTGTTGCCATTCGTGTAGTTTATTACTTTTTGGATCTGAAGCTTCTCGGAGCTTGCCAGATCAAAGGCAGAAAGTTGTTTGCCTTTACTGTCTTGAATAGTGACATGTTGTAAGTCTAAAGGCAAAGACTCCATTGTAATTTCTTCTCCGTTAGTTAAAATGACACTCCGTTCAATCACATTTTTTAGTTCACGAATATTACCGTTCCAGGAATGTTGTTTGAGTATTTCGATACAGTCTGCTGAAATACCTTTGACTTTTTTATTTGTTTTTGCTGAAAAAACAGTTGCAAAATATTTTGCCAATGGTTCAATATCCATTACTCGTTCTCGCAAAGCAGGAAGTTTGATTTGAAAAACAGAAATGCGATAAAATAGATCTTCTCTAAAATTCCCCATTTCAATTTCTTTTTGTAAATCTCTGTTAGTAGCTGCTATGATACGAACATTTACCTTAGTTGGTTTACTTTCACCAACCTTTAAGAACTCCCCTGTTTCAATAACCCTGAGCAGTTTAGCTTGTAAGCCCAAAGCCATATCGCCAATCTCATCCAAAAAAATGGTTCCCTTGTTCGCTTCTTCAAAAAGCCCTTTTTGATCTTTTATAGCACCTGTAAATGCTCCTGCTTTATGCCCGAACATTTCGCTTTCTAAAAGATCTTTACTAAAAGCCGAACAGTTGATGGCAACAAAGTTTTTATTATTGCGATTACTTGCCTGGTGAATAGATTGTGCAAATACTTCTTTGCCTGTTCCTGTTTCACCTGTCAGTAAAACGGTGGTTTCTGTTTCAGCAACTTTTTTGGCCAGATCAATGGCTTGTTGTATAGCCTTTGATTTAGCTATAATATTGTCAAATGAATATTTTTCGCCTAACTGTTTTTCCAATTGTTGAATCCGTTTTGCTAATTCAACCTTTTCAACAGCACGATATAATAGCGGAATAATTTTATTATTATCGTCGCCTTTGGTAATATAGTCAAACGCACCGTTTTTAATGGCTTGCACACCATCCGGAATATTGCCATAGGCTGTTAGCAGAATGATTTCAATAAGTGGATATTTATCCTTTATTTTTTTAGCAAGTTCAACCCCGCTGCCATCAGGAAGTTTTACATCACATAATACTACATCAATATCTGCTTGCTCCAGCTTCTTAATGGCCATTTTACAATCGCCTGCCTCAATTACTTCAAAACCTTCCAGACTAATAATTCTTGTTAGTAAGGTTCTCAGTTTTTCTTCATCATCTATAATTAATACCTTTTTCAAATTATTACTATCAATAAAGTTCAAATTTAACATTTAAAACTAGTGCGTTATATGCAGTTCTACTTGTTAATTGTATATAAATGCGAGTTCAATTTTGCAATTGCAATTTTGTTTTTATTAAACCTTAACTGGAATTACATATTACGTATTAGAATTGCTCTTTGTTTAACTTTGGTCATTTACTTCAAAAACTCTCCTTTGTCGAAGTGATGTAGTTGGAGATGTTAAATCTACTTTTGCATCTTATTAATATCTCCCAGCATCAATATAGATAGCAATCTTACCATTCCATTCATTTTTACTACTTTTATAGATTATTACCATATTAATATATCACATTTGACATTTAGCGATTTTAACTTTGATCCTCAACTATTTGAAAGTCTGCAGAGCATGGGTTATACAAAACCCACACCCATTCAGGAACAAACAATACCATTAATTCTCAATCATAAAGATTTGATAGCCTGTGCCCAAACTGGTACAGGTAAAACAGCTTCCTACTTATTGCCCATACTGCAACATATTAGTGTTACAGATAAAAAATATACTAAAGCACTAATTTTAGCTCCAACCAGAGAGCTGGCTCAACAAATTGACCAACAGGTGGAAGGACTTGCTTATTTTGTTGGGATTAGTTCCATTGCTGTTTATGGCGGTGGCGACGGAATAATATATGAACAACAACGCAGAGCAATGATTGACGGTGTTGATATCATTATTGCAACACCCGGGAGGTTAATTGCACAGCTTTCTTCGGGAGTTATAAAACTGAATCATTTAGAATATCTTGTTTTAGATGAAGCTGACCGGATGTTAGATATGGGTTTTTATGAAGATATTTTACGGATTATAAGTTACATCCCGGAAAAACGCCAAACCTTGCTTTTCTCGGCAACCATGCCTCCTAAAATAAGAACACTGGCAAACACGATCTTAAAAGACCCACAACAAGTAAATATTGCATTATCACAACCTGCAGCAGGAATATCTCAACAGGTTTATATGACATTTGACAATCAAAAGGTTAAGCTCATCAGCAGTTTGCTAAAAGCAGGTGATTATAAAAGCGTATTAATTTTTGCATCCCGTAAAGAAACTGTCAAAGAGCTTAATAAAACATTAAAGCGTGAAGGAATCAAAGCAGAGGCATTCCATTCAGATTTAGAACAAGAACAACGAGAAACTATATTAAGAGCATTTAAAAGCAGGCAACTACCTGTAATTATTGGAACCGACGTGCTAAGCCGGGGCATTGATGTAGAAGGGATTAGTCTGGTTATTAATTTTGATGTTCCGCCTGATCCGGAAGATTATATACACCGTATTGGTCGTACTGCACGTGCAGAAACCACCGGAACAGCTATTACTTTTGTGAATGAAAAAGATCAGCGTAAATTTTCATTTATTGAAAACCTGATCGGTAAAGAAATACCAAGGATTCCTTTGCCGGCAGAATTGGGAGATGGGCCAATTTATCAGCCAGGTATAAAAAGAGCTAGTAATTTTAAGCATAAAAAGCCTTGGGTGAAAAAGAAAGCATAAAGTTGAAAGGCAAGCTATTCTATTGCTTTAAACTGATCTTTAATATAGGCAATTTGTGTTTTTCCATGTGGAAGAGGATTCCCATCGTCATCCACATTCACAAATACCAGTTTATCTATTGTTAAGATGCTTTTTCGTGTAATTTTATTACGTACCTCGCAGGTTAACGTAATGGATGTGCGACCAAAATGCGTTGCGGTAATACCCAGTTCAATAATATCACCCTGGCGGGCAGAACTGACGAAATTAATTTCGGACATTAATTTTGTAACCACTCTGGGATTATTTAATTGTACAATGGCATAGATAACGGCTTCTTCATCTATCCATCGAAGCAGGCTGCCGCCAAACAATGTTCCATTAGGATTTAAATCTTCCGGTTTTATCCATTTGCGTGTGTGAAAATTCATACTGACTATTTTTAGCTAAATTAGTAAATGGATATTTTGAATGTGTCATATTCAGGTATAACAATGGTTAAAACAATTAGTATTAAATTTTATTTTTATCAGAACATATTTCCTGTATTATGGTAACTCTCGAAAATGATTTTCTGAAAGTATCTGTTCAATCAAAAGGGGCAGAAATGACCTCCATTTATAATAAATTAAATGGAATAGAGCATCTCTGGCAGGCAGATCCTAAAGTTTGGGCATGGCATGCTCCTAATCTTTTCCCGGTAGTTGGCGGATGTTTAGGCAATGAAATACATCTCGACGGGGAAAAATATCCCATGGAACGACACGGGTTTGCCCGGCATTCAGAATTTAATTTAATAGAAGCAACAGATATTCATGCCAAGTTCTCATTAAGCTATAATAATCAAACTATGGCTGTTTACCCTTTTAAATTTACATTTCAAGTATTGTATGATCTGTTTGATTCTGAACTAAGAGTTAGTTATAAGGTGATAAACCAAGATGATAAGACTATTTGGTTTTCAGTTGGTGCTCATCCGGCTTTTAATATCCCTTTTTTAAAAAATGAGCAAATTGAGGATTATTATATAGAATTTGAGCAGGAAGAAACATTAGTAAAACATCTTCTTTCCGCTGCTGGATATTTTAATGGAGACACTGAATTAGTTGCAACAAAAAGAGCCAAATTATTTCTTACAAAAGATTTATTTGCAAAAGATGCCTTAGTTTTTAAGAATCTTGAATCTCAAAAAATATATCTAAAAAATAGAAAAAATCTTCACTTCATTTTTTTAAGCTACCCTCACTTTAACTATTTAGGGATCTGGGCGAAACCAGACTCTGGCTTTATTTGTATTGAACCCTGGTTAGGTTGCGCCGATACAGCAGGTAAGATTATAGACTTTAAAGAAAAAGAAGCAATTCATAAATTAGAACATGGACATGTTTTTGAGGTTGATTTCATAATTGGTATCAATTAGCATAACCCCTTAATCTATTCATCTGCCCTTTATACTCTTATAAAAACAAGGTCGAATATAAATATTCGACCTTCATTTGTCTTTGAAATATATCCTTTTGGGGCGGATACAAAACAATGATAAATATGTCAGCAATAATACTTTATTTTTATTTATTATTGATTTTTATTTATTATTCTATTTCATTAAAAAATTCTTCATGATTGGTAAATTTTATTTAATTAAAAAACAATTTCAGGGGTTTAAGCATTATTACAATAAGTATTAAGACCCTATTTCTATCTGAATAGTAGTAGAAGCCTTTTTAATTAGTTCAAAAGGCTTTACTTTTTGTATAAATAGTAAATTTAGATTATAAGAGTATAGCCGATTCCTAATTATAGTAAAGTCTACGGTGCATTTTAAAATTGCTTGCAATTAATTAATCTTCTATTACCTTTGCATTGCTTTAGGTTCCTGATATCATTATCAGGATTAAAAGGGAATATGGTGTAAATCCGTAACTGTCCCGCAGCTGTAAGCTCCTTAACCGAGGTCCATTCTTTAGTCACTGTCAATTAAAAAAGGCGGGAAGACAGGATTCAAGGGGAGTAAGTCAGAAGACCTGCCAGAGCATTACATAATTCATAGCTTTCGGGGATTGAAGCTTGAGTGATCCGCATTTTTTATCCGGGCCATTTATAGTATTCTTCATAATCTGTTTGCTGTGAAAAGATTCACAATGGATGCTATTTATATTACTATTTAACTCTTATAGCTTATTCTATCGCCATCGATTCTTAATCGTAGGGTTGATTATTTTTTTGTTTTCAGGAAAACTTTTGGCTCAAACAGATACTACCCAACTCAGAGAAGTAAAGGTATTCTCTACTCCTATCCCAAAAGTAAAAACGCTAATCCCAACGCAACAAGTTTCAGCAAGTGATTTTAAGCGGTACAATGCTAATTCAGTAGCAGATGCTATTCACAACTTTTCTGGCGTAAATATTAAAGATTATGGTGGTATAGGTGGATTAAAGACAGTATCTGTACGCAGTTTGGGAGAGAATCATACAGGTGTTTTATATGATGGCGTTCAAATAAATGATGCACAGAATGGCCAGATTGATCTTGGAAAATTAAGTTTAGATGATGTGCAGGAAATCATTTTATATAATGGTCAGCCTGCAGAAATATGTCAGCCTGCAAGAACCTATGCATTTGCTAGTGTATTGGCTATTAAAACTATTCATCCACAGCTAAATTCCAATAAGCCCTATCAAATAAAAGCTACTATTAAGGGGGGATCTTTTGGTTTAATTAATCCTTCCTTACAATGGCAACAGAAGCTTGCCGAAAGTTGGTCAATGGTTGTGAATGGTAACTGGCAAAATGCAACTGGCAAGTATAAATATAAAGTAGATGGAGATGGTTCGGATACGTTGACTATACGTAAGAACGGTGATATCACTTCTTTTGGAACAGATGCATCCTTATTTTGGGCTAAAGATGACAGTAACAAGCTAAGCTTTAGAATTAACTACTATAATTCTGAACAAGGCTTGCCGGGTGCAATTATCTTTTACAGTTCTTCCTCCAATCAGCGTTTGTGGAATAAAGATGTGTTTTTACAAACCGGTTATGATAAGAAATGGGTAAATGGGCTTCATCTTTTATTAAATACGAAAGTTTCTCAAAATTATATCCGTTACCTGGATCCTGATTTTTTAAATCAGCAAGGTGAATTAGATCAGCGTTATACACAGCATGAATATTATCAATCGGCAGCTTTATCTTATAAAGTATATCCCAACCTGGAACTTTCATATGCTTCTGATATTTCCTTGAATGATTTAAGTACAAATCAAAGCAATTATGCTTACCCCATTAGGTTTACTTGGTTGAATGTTTTTGCAGGTGCATTAAAATTAGGCAGACTTAATGTACAAGGGAATATTTTAAATACCCGAATAAATGAATGGGTAAAAAAGGGAAAGGCAGCCCCTTCAAAATCTATTTATTCTCCAACCTTCATGCTGACCATAGAACCTTTTACTAATCCTGATTTTCAATTAAGAGCTTTTTATAAGGATATTTATCGCATTCCTACATTTAATGATTTGTATTATACCAATGTTGGCATACGTACACTAAAGCCTGAATTTGCTGAACAATATAATATCGGATTTACATTCAGTAAAGCATTTACCCAAATCCTAGATTATGCGACTATAACAACTGACATCTATTATAATAATGTAAAAGACAAAATTATAGCTATTCCCAGTAAAGACATTAATACATGGAGTATGTTTAATTTGGGAAAAGTAGATATACGTGGACTAGATTTAAGTCTTAAAACGCAGACACCACTTGGAGAGAACTGGAAAGTAATATTATCCGGAAACTATACTTACCAGGAAGCATTAGATGTCACTGATTCTAAATCATCAGTTTATTTAAATCAAATCCCTTATACTCCAAAGCATACTCTGGCAATTAATGCTGGTATCAATGATGAACGTGTAAGTTTATATTACAATCAAATTTATTGCTCATCCCGTTATTATACAAGCCAAAATCTGCCAGAATATTTTGTTCCCGGATTTTCAATTAGTGATGCCTCATTAACCTATAAATTCTCTTTAAATAAATTCCTGGCTACGGCTTCAGCCGAGGTTAATAACCTATTTAATAAATCGTATGCCATTATTCGGAGTTTCCCGATGCCCGGACGTTCTGTAAGATTCACTTTTCAAATAACCATTTAAATAAATAAAATATGAAACAATTTAAAATTAACTACCTATTCTTAGCATTCACTTTTGTAACGTTGTTTGCATCCTGCCGAAAAGATAAACAAGATCCAATTTCCTCCCCCCAACTAACAGCCGAAAGAAAGGGACTTTTTGTATTATGTGAAGGCAGCTTTAATGGCAACAATTCTAGTTTAACCTATTATGATTATGATAGTAAAATATTAACCCAAGATCAATTTGCTAAAGTAAATAACCGTGGACTTGGCGATACTGGAAATGATATAAAAGTGTATGGTTCTAAAATGTACATTATCGTCAACGTTTCGAGTACGATTGAAGTAGTAAATGCTAAAACGGCTGCATCTATTAAAAACATTAAAATGGATGATGCAGGAAAAGACCGCCAGCCCCGATATATTGTATTCAACAAAAATAAAGCATTTATCTCTTCTTATGACGGTACCGTTGCTGTTATGGATACCACATCTTTAACTATTGAAAAATACATTACAGTTGGCCGTAACCCCGAACAAATGGCTATTGCAAACGGTAAATTATATGTAGCCAATTCCGGCGGACTTGATTTTAATAACCCTGATAAAACAGTATCTGTGATTGACTTGAATACCTTAACGGAAATAAAAAAAATTACTGTGGTTGTAAATCCTCGTGGAGTTGCAGCAGATCAATATGGTGATGTGTATGTTCTATCTTCAGGTAATTATACTGATATAAATGCAAGTATGGCAATTATTGACAGCAAAACAGATCTGGTTAAAAAACAAAATGATTTTGATGGAGGCTCTATGATCATTAAAGATGATTTCGCATACATATCAACTTATGACCACGTTAAAGTATATAACGTAAAAACAGAAACTATAGAAAAAGAAGATTTTATAACAGATGGAACAACGATTACTTCTCCTTACGGGGTTGCTGTAGATAATTTAACCGGTGAAGTATTTATTACAGATGCAAAGAATTATATAAGCAATGGTGAAGTATTTTGTTTCGATAAGGATGGGCATAAAAAATATTCTATTGCAACAGGTATAAATCCAAACAACGTTGTGTTTATAAATAAATAAGATCAAAATACTAAATATTTAAAACAGCGATGAACTTAAATGTGCATCGCTATTTTTGTTTAAATGAAGCAATCAGTTATATTTTGGAGTGGTGGTAAAGATTCTGCATTGGCTTTGTATAGAGCACAGCAAGATCCTGAGATTGAAATAAAGGCGTTAATATGTACACTCAATAAAGAGTATTGTCGCATTTCTATGCATGGCATACGAGAGGAAATTCTGGATATACAAGTAGCCGAAATTGGAATTCCCTTAATAAAAATGTGGGTTCCAAATGAGCCAACGAATGCTTCCTATGAAGGGGTTTTGAGAGAAGTTTATCAGCAGCTAAAAAGAGACGGGATAGACACTGTTATTTTTGGAGATATCTTCTTGGAAGATTTGAGAGCATATCGTGAACAGATATTGAAAGAAGCAGGCTTAAATGGCTATTTTCCGTTATGGCAAAAGTCAACAGGTAGTTTGATTAAGGAATTTATTCATTTAGGATTTAAAACAGTTACCTGCTGCATTAGTACTACCTGCCTGGATGAAAATTGGCTAGGAAAAGAAATAAATACTCAATTTATACAAGATTTACCTTTACATGTTGATGCCTGTGGTGAGAATGGAGAGTTTCATACATTCTGCTTCGCCGGACCTATATTTAAAAGTCCAATAACTTGCCATTTAGGTGAAAGGCGGTTTTCTCCCTTAGCGATAAAAACAAAAGAACAAGAAAAACAAACAGGTTTCTGGTATATTGATATCATATAAAATAACTGATAAGTCTTTTAATAAAACCCTCAAACAAAAAAAGCTAAATGCATGATGCATTTAGCTTTTTTTATAAGCAGTTTGTTTCTAAACCGCTAATGCCGGATAACGCTTTTGCAATACATAAAAAGAACCAAATAAAACAGTTCCATAAACCAGGTTACCAACCACCATATTATTTAGAAAAGGCAAGGCCATGGTATAAGATGTGATGATACCAGTTAAATTACGTGGATATAAGGATACAGAATAGAAGAATGAAAAATTGGTAATCAGGTAAAAAACAAGTGCACCTGATATAGATCCCAAAACAATATTAGTAACAGATTTTTTATTTCTGATTAGGAATCCGCAGGCAACCATAGCAATAAAGCCACTATAAACTATAAGGCTAAATCCATTTCCAATAAAAAGATCAGATAAAGCCATTGCTGCTAAGGGCATTGCAAAAGCTAATCCTCTATTATTAAATTGAGCTCCCGAGAATATGGCCAAAGCTCCAACTGCTGTAAAATTCCAAATATGAGGGATCAATAAAGGTAAAGCTCTGGTCAATGCAGCAGCAATTACAATTAAGGTTAATACGATAAACCGAGGGGAGATTAATTGTTTTGTCATGGATCAAAAATAAGAATTTTTTTCATGCATTGTCAAATTGAACTTAAAAATGATAAATCAAATAAAATTGGCAAACAGTGCACTTATTTGGCATACTTTATAAACCGAATATAATTTTTTATTTTTAATAATCATTTGTATATGAATACTTTATATTAATTATAGTAAAGTATTTTGTTAGTAAAGACCCTTAATTAATGTGCTTATATAGCTAAAAATCAAAATTAAATTTTGTTTGATTACTTTAGACATTATCTATCAACAACTTACAGATAATAATTGATGCATCTATGGTGCTTCGTACCGATTATATGCAGCATTAAAATCTTGACGCATTTGATTAAAACGTTCTACCGCCGTACTTATAAATACCTCATCTAATATTTTAAATACCCCCTCCGCTCCTTCCGCTATATCCAATTCAGACACCTTATAACTTTGTTCAAATGATCCTTTTTCTAACTTAATAATGTATTTCTGGTTCATTAAAAACAGGGTGATCTTACAATCCGGATGTGGTAATTCGGCTACTACTCTCATGTCTAATTAATTTGATAATAAAAATAATTTTTTAATTATAAGATCCCTTCCAGAGGATCTTTCCCAAGTAAAGCTCCCATACTTGCAACAGGCTTAAAGCGTGCAAAGAGTTCTTCACTGTACCAATTGCCTTCTCTTGTTTTACGGATAACTTCTTTATGCTCCGCAGATTCATATGCAAAAGCCTTTACGCTATCGGCATCTTTCCAAACAGAAAATGTAGACTGTAAGAAAAAAGGAGCTTCACCAATACCAACCGAAGTGATATATCCAGGTGCTTTAGCCATAATATGGGCAACAGAAGGAACGTTAGACCAAAATTGCTTTAACTTATTAATCCGAATAGTTGCACGCGTTAATACTGCAATAGTACCAGTATAATTTTTATTTGCCTCGGATTTGTCAAAGGGTTGTTTCCCATTCCATTTTCCATGGCTTGCTAAAGGTTCACATAAAATAGTCCATTGTTCTTGTGTAAATATTTTCCACCACCAGGCGATAAAAGAATGAATATAAAATTGATCAAAATCTTCTTTTGTATCCCAAACAGCTAATAAACCCCATTGCTGCCAATCCGGGTTTAAATCAAACGTGCCATTTTTACCACACCCTAATAATTTCCAAAAAGAGCATTTCTGGTTTAATGCTAAAGGCAAACGATGTAAAGCCATCGCAAAAAAAGCAAATGGAATGAACAAATGGCGATAACGAACTATGGTAATTGAAACGATCATAAAATCTTTAACGATTTCTGTTACAGATTTCAAAAATACCTGAACAAAATCTATTCTTCAGCTATGATTTCATTTATTTTATTATTATTACAGATTGCTGTTTGTAATTCTCATGGCATTCTTATTTTTGCTCTATGGCCGAAGATTTAAAAATTATCCAAGCAGGGAAAAAAGAACAATACCAATCTATTTTACCTCAAATTATAGCTTTACTACAAGGAGAAACGGATTTGATTGCTAATATGGCTAATATTTGTGCCGCATTAAAAGAGCAGTTTAATTTCTTTTGGGTTGGGTTTTACCTGGTAAAACAGAATGAACTTGTTTTAGGTCCTTTCCAGGGACCTGTAGCCTGTACGCGTATTGCAAAAGGACGTGGAGTATGCGGTGCATCTTGGGAACAGGAAAAAACACTTATCGTTCCTGATGTGGATGCTTTTCCCGGGCATATTGCCTGTAGTTCTTTATCAAAATCTGAAATCGTATTGCCTATTATTCAAAATGGAGAAGTAACAGCTGTTTTGGATGTGGATAGTAGTGAGTTAAATCAATTTGATGAAATAGATGCACAATATCTTCAGGAAATAATAGACCTTCTTCATTTCTAAGCTCGATGTCTAAACTTCCTTTATCTTTTTATCAGCGTGATGATGTGGTTTTAATTGCACGTGAGCTTTTAGGCAAGCATTTATTTACAAATATCAATGGCGAATTAACCGGAGGTATTATTGTTGAAACAGAAGCCTATAAAGGTCCGGAAGATAGAGGTTCTCATGCTTTTAATCATCGGCGAACACCCAGGAACGAAATGATGTATAATGCTGGCGGCATTATTTACATGTATATCTGTTACGGTATTCATGATATGCTAAATATTGTTACAGGTTCAGAAAGTATGTCTCATGCGGTATTAATTCGTGCCATAGAGCCAACAGTGGGTATAGATATCATGAGGGATAGAAGAAATATTTACAAAGAAGATAAACGGCTTTGTAAAGGTCCGGGTGCTTTAGCTCAAGCTTTAGGTTTAAATAAATCCCATAATGGTATTGATTTAAATGAAGATAAGATCTGGATTGAAGATCATCCATTAGAAATTAATCATGATGAAGTAATTGCTTCAGCAAGAGTGGGGATGAATTTTGATGGCCCATATAAAACTATACCCTGGCGCTTTTATATCAAAGGGAATCAATATGTAAGCCGCCCGCATATATAATTAAAACCTAAGTATTTTTTTTGTGTTATTTTAAAAATGATCTTAAATAACATGGAAAAGGATAATCAAGAAGGACTTCATAAACTTAAAGAACTAGTAGAGGAGGTGAACATAGCAATGTTATGTACTTACCATCAAGATCATATACATAGCAGGCCAATGGCAACTTCTCAAATGGATGACGAGGGAAATATTTGGTTTTTTACGGATGAGTTTTCAGAAAAATCAAATCAGATAAAAGATAATCCAAAAGTATGTTTATGCTATTCTGATCCTTCAAAAAATACGTATTTAAGTGTAAGAGGTTCTGCGGAGTTGGTACATGATCCGGTTAAAATGCAGGAATTATATAGTCCGGTCATCAAAGCGTGGTTTCCCAAAGGTTTAGACGATCCAAAATTAACATTATTGAAGGTAAAGCCAGAAAAAGCAGAATACTGGGATAGCAATAAAATGGTCACTTTTTTCAATATCATCAAAGCGGTAGTTACCGGAGAAAAGTATGATGAAGGTGAACATGGAGAAATAAGGCTTTAATTATAATCATTAATAGAAACACACATGGCACGCGTGCACATGCAAGGCTGTTCCATACGCTGTATTAAAGATTAATTAGCCGCGAACTTAATTATAGTCTTATAAGCTCTTTTCTATACCTGTTTGTACGTTTTGCTAATTTACATAGCCTCTATGTAAATTAGCAAAATCATTTCCACGACAAGGAAAATGATTGAAACGACAAGGAAAACATTGGAAACGACAAGGAAAGTCTCTGAAACGACAAGGAAAACGTTTGAAACGACAAAGAAAGTTTCTGAAACGACAAGGAAAGTCTCTGAAACGACAATGAAAATGATTAAAACGACAAGGAAAACGTTGGAAACGATAAGGAAAACATTGGAAACGACAAGGATAATGTTTGAAATGACAAAGAAAATGTTGGAAATGACAAGAAAAATCATTTCACCACATGGCTTATCGGTTTCCTCTATCTGTATCAATCATTTATCTCAGCATAAGCGACGCTCATTTGATATGTATTTTTTTTGTATTATTGAAGATGTCATTTCAAAACACCCGCGAATATGCCCTTCTGCAAGATCAGGCAGACCCATTACATTCATTTAGAGATGAATTTTTGATACCGAAGCAAAACGGCAAGCAAATCATCTATTTATGCGGTAATTCATTAGGGCTTCAGCCAAAATCTACTAAAACATATATTCAGGAACAATTAGATAATTGGGAAAACTTAGGTGTTGAAGGTTGGTTTGAAGGCGAAACACCCTGGATGTTTTATCATAAAGAATTACAAAAGTTAATGGCTCCCATTGTTGGAGCAAAAGCAGAAGAGGTAATTCCGATGAATAATTTAACGGTAAACCTTCATTTAATGATGGTTAGTTTTTACCGCCCCAAAGATAAACGCTATAAAATATTAATGGAAGGTGGCGCTTTTCCATCCGATCAATACGCGGTAGAAAGCCAGATTCGCTTTCATGGTTATGATCCACAAGATGCCATTATTGAAATTCATCCCCGAAAAGGAGAAGAGACTTTACGCACGGAAGATATTCTATCAAAGATCAATGAACATGCCGATGAATTGGCTTTAGTCCTGTTTGGAGGCATAAATTATTATACCGGACAATATTTCGATTTAGAGGCTATCACTAAAGCAGGACACGAAGCCGGTGCCTATGTAGGCTTTGATCTGGCCCATGCTGCCGGAAATGTTCCTCTTAAACTTCATGACTGGAATGTTGATTTCGCCTGCTGGTGTACTTATAAATATATGAATAGTAGTCCGGGTGGAATTAGCGGAGTGTATATTCATGAAAAGCATTTTAACAATAAAGAACTAAACCGTTTTGCCGGATGGTGGGGATATGAAGCCACTAACCGGTTTAAAATGACAAAAGGTTTTGTTCCCGAACGTGGTGCAGAAGGTTGGCAATTAAGTTGCAGTCCGGTTTTAATGATGGCGGCACATAAGGCTTCATTAGTATTATTTAAAGAAGCCGGAGGTATGGATATTTTAAATAAAAAAAGTATACAACTAACTGATTTTTTGGAATTTATCATTAATGACATCAATAAACACATCGGCTATAAACAGTTTCATATCATCACTCCGAAATCAGCCAAAGAAAGAGGATGCCAGCTTTCCATTATCGCGAAAAAGCATGGCAAAATCATTTTTGATGAACTGGTAAAACAACATGTCATTGGTGATTGGCGGGAACCTGATGTGATCCGAATTAGTCCGGTTCCGTTTTACAATACCTTTATGGATGTATTTGAATTTGGCCATATTTTGAAAGATATATGCAATAGATTAAAAATTAGCAAGTAATAATAGAAAAGAATCATATAGATTATTACAATTAAGTGAGTTAGCAAATAAGATTATACTCAATTATACCCCTAATCTCCATTATTTAATGTACTTTTGATCTATGGAAAAGCAACATTTTACACGTTACAAATTTAGTGATACCAGAACTGGTGATTTAATCAGATATATGGACATAAATGACAGATTAGATGACCATAACGACCGCTTGAAAAAAATGCAGGTTCAAATTTACAACGAGATAAAGATACCGGTAAATGCAATTCAATATGAATTAGCTTCACCAGCACAATAGTTTATAAGAATATACATTATACAAAAAAGGTCCACCCGATATCGGGTGGACCTTTTTTGTATAAATGAGGCACAACATATTATTTCAACGCCTGCTTTAAATCTTCAATCAGATCCTCCACATTTTCTAATCCTACAGAAGCACGAATTAAGTTTTGTGGTGTTTTCGTATCCGGCCCTTCAACAGATGCCCGATGTTCAATTAAACTTTCTACTCCGCCTAAACTGGTAGCTTGTGTAAATATTTTAACGGTATTCACTACTTTACGAGCTTCTTCAGCTCCACCTTTTACTAAAAAAGAAATCACACCACCAAAAGATTTCATTTGTTTTTTAGCAATAGCATGTTGTGGATGACTTTCTAATCCTGGATAATAAACACGCTCTATATTTGGATGATCTTCTAAGAAGCGGGCAATAGCAAAGGCATTCTCTGCATGGCCACGCATACGATAAGGCAATGTTTTTATACCTCTAACGGTCATATAGCAATCAAAAGGTGCAGGTACCGCACCCGCTAAATTTTGAACATTTTTTATTTTATCCCAAAAAGCATTCTTCGTTTTAGTAATCAATGCTCCTCCTAACACATCGCTATGGCCACCTAAATACTTCGTGGTAGAATGCATCACCAGATCGCAACCTAAGGCTAAAGGATTTTGAAAAACAGGAGTGGCAAACGTATTATCACAAACTACAATGATATGATGAGCTTTAGCTAATTTGGATAATTCCTGAATATCACTAATTTTTAACAGCGGATTAGATGGAGTTTCTATCCATAATAAAGCAGTCGTCGGTCTGATAGCTGCTTCTACAGCTTTTAAATTGATAAGATCCACAAAATCGACTTCAATAATACCTTTAAATACTTGTTTTAATTGATTGCGAAGTCCATGATACATATCATCTGGTGCAATCATATGAGAACCAGGTTCTAATGCCTGAAAAATAGCACATCCCGCCGAATTTCCGGAAGCAAAAGCACAGGCATCTTCACCGCCTTCTAATTGTGCTAATACATTTTCTAATGAATTTCTGTTCGGGTTATCGGATCTGGAATAAATATATCCTGCCGGATAATTTCCATCTTCACTCCGTTCAAATGTGGTAGATAAGGTAATAGGTTCTATTACGGCCTTTGTAACAGCATCAATACGGTTACCCGCATGTATGGCAATGGTTTCAATCTTCATTTGCTTACGGATACTAATTTAACATCAAAACGTAAACTTAACCATTTGAATAATGTTAATTAAAGGATAATAGAAATTATTCTTTACTCAATCCGTATTTTTACTTAAATTTTTTTTATGAACACAGAACATAATTTAGAGGTACTGCTACAAGATCCAAATCTACCCGCTTCTCTTAAATCTATTGTAAAAAAAGTACAGTCTGATCAACGTATTTCATTTGATGAAGGAGTTTTGCTTTATGAAACTGCCGAACTTGGGTTTTTAGGGGTCCTTGCTAATTATATCCGTAAAAAGCGGCATGGAGATAAAACCTATTTTAACCGCAATTTCCATATAGAGCCTACTAATTTATGTGTATATGATTGTAAATTTTGCTCTTATTCCCGTTTAATTAAAGAACGTTCCGAAGGTTGGGAATATACAATGGATGAAATGCTGGACATCGTAAAAAAATATGATGGACAGCCTGTTACAGAAGTTCATATTGTTGGCGGAGTTTTGCCACAATACGATGTTAAATTCTATTCAGAATTGTTCACTGCTATTCATAAACATCGTCCCGAATTGCATGTAAAAGCTTTAACTCCTGTTGAATATCATTATATCTTCAAAAAAGCTAAGATAGATTATGCCACCGGCATGAAATTAATGAAAGAAGCCGGTTTAGATTCTATACCCGGTGGTGGTGCAGAAATTTTCCATCCGGAAATACGGGAAAAGATTGCGAAAGATAAATGTACAGGAGATCAATGGTTACAAATACATGAAGAATGGCATAAACTTGGGATGCGCTCTAACGCAACTATGCTTTACGGCCATATTGAAGAATATAAACATCGGGTTGATCACATGGATCGACTTCGTCAATTACAAGATAAGACTGGTGGGTTTCAAACTTTTATACCTTTAAAATTCAGAAATCAAGATAATCAAATGTCTAACGTACCCGAAGTTTCAGTTATTGAAGACTTACGAAATTATGCCATCGCCAGGATTTATTTAGATAATTTCGATCATATTAAAGCATATTGGGCTATGATAAGCAGAAGTACAGCTCAATTATCTTTAAATTTTGGTGTAGATGATATTGACGGAACCTTAGATGATACCACTAAAATTTATTCCATGGCAGGAGCTGAAGAACAACATCCAGGCATGAGCACGAAAGAACTGGTAGAACTAATTAAACAAGTAGGCCGTCATCCGATAGAGCGTGATACCCTTTACAATGTAGTTACTGATTATCAAAACTTTGAATTCCCGGTTGAAGAAAAGCCAATAATCGAAAGTATTAAAGGAACTTTTATTCCTCTTGCCCGTGTGATGATGGATACCAAATAACTATTAGAAAAATTATTTTGAAAGAAAAAGTTTTTGCTGATCAAAATCTCTCACGATCTAAAACAGTATATATTATCCGTCATGGACAAACAGATTTAAATAAGCAGGGAATTGTTCAGGGACGTGGAATGGATACTGATTTAAATGCTTACGGGATACTCCAGGCTGAGGCTTTTTATCAGGCATATAAACATGTCCCATTTGATAAAGTGTATACATCTACTCTTAAAAGAACTCATCAAACTGTTCATAAATTTATAGAATCAGGTATTCCATGGGTTCAATATCCTGGTTTGGATGAGTTAGCCTGGGGAATTTATGAAGGACAGGAGAGTACTGATGAAACTAAATTAGCATTTGGAACCATGATGCGAAATTGGACTAGCGGAGAGCTACATTATAAATTTGAGAATGGAGAAAGTCCGCTTGAAGTTAAAGAACGGCAATTAGTAGTGCTGGAGAATTTAATTGAAGATAATAATGACCAGAATATATTAATTTGCATGCATGGTAGAGCTTTACGTTTATTCCTTTGCCTTTTAACTAACAGACCAATATCTGAAATGGATCATTTTCCACATTTTAATACTTCTTTATACAAGGTGGAATATGATGGGCGTGAATTTAAAATTATAGACTTTAATAATACAGATCATTTAAAATATCTTCTTGCTAATGACAGTGAATAAAATCAAAATCTCTGCCGTCTCCTATACTAATACCAAGCCTTTCGTTTACGCATTAATGCATTCTGATTTTATAGATAAAATTGATCTGACTCTAGAGATTCCTTCAGCCTGCGCTGATAAAATTATTAATGGTCAGGCCGATATAGGTTTAGTTCCTGTTGCTGCTTTATTACGAATTCCTAATTATCAAATTATATCTAATTATTGCATCGGTGCTGTGGGTGCAGTAAACTCTGTATTTATTTTCAGCAATAAGCCCATAGAAGAAGTTAAAACACTTCAATTAGATGGGCAATCCAGAACCTCTAATGACCTGGCTAAAGTATTATTTAAACATCATTGGAAGTTAGATCCACAATTTGTGGACGAAGAGGGTGCAGATGGATTTATTCAGATAGGAGACCGGACTTTTGGTAAAAAGGATCATCACTTATATGTTTATGATTTAGCAGAAATATGGCAAAACTTTACAGGATTACCTTTTGTATTTGCTGTTTGGGCATCTAATAAACCCATATCTAAAGACTTTGTTATTGAATTTAATACTGCTTTAAAATATGGCTTGGATCACAGGAAAGAAGTAATTGCTAAATTACCTTTAATAAATGGTTTCGATTTGGATGATTACTTAATGCATCGCATCGATTATGATTTTGACGCTAAAAAACACCAGGCACTAACGATATTTTTAGAACTGCTAAAAGAATTATAAAAAGTGGCATTACAATCTTTCCAAAACTAATTTTACAGCTTGTTCTACTACTTTTTGAGGATTTTTACTAAATTCAAATTTTACTCTGTTGGCTAAGATAGCATTGACAGATAATGCTTTATGACCTAATACTTTAGCCAGGGCATAAATTCCTGCAGTTTCCATTTCAAGGTTAGTGATACGGCGGTTATTGACTTTAAAAGATTGCAGTATATCAATCAATTTGGGAAAGGCATTCTTCGCCCGTACTTCACGCCCCTGAGGTGCATAAAAACCAGGGGCAGTAGTTGTAATACCACGCAACATATCTTTACCAACGCGTTCTAATAATCCCTTATCGGCAGATGTAACATAAGGTGCAATACCTTTTATATGATGCAAATGAGAGTTTATCTCATCTAAAATCACACGTTCATCACCAGAAACATCATGTACATAATAATGCATTAAAGCATCTAATCCTAAGGCAAACTCTGAAACTAAAATAGAATCAATTGGAATATCTGTTTGTAATGCACCCGAAGTTCCAATGCGAACAATTTCTAAGCTTTTCAGTTGATTTTTAACCAGGCGTGTTTTAAAATCAACATTCACCAAGGCATCTAATTCATTAAAAACAATATCAATATTATCCGTTCCCATGCCGGTAGAGAGAACAGTAACTCGTTTTTGCCCGATGTACCCAGTATGAGTAATAATCTCCCGTTTCCCTTTGCGTAATTCGATACGATCAAAATATTTGCTCACCTCAGAAACCCGATCCGGATCACCAACTGTAATAATGGTATCTGCCACATCTTCCGGCAATAAGTTTAAATGATAAACACTTCCATCGGGATTAATAATAAGGTCTGTTTCTGAGATTGGTTTCATAATTTTAATTTGTTAGCAGGTTCTTAAATAGGTTAAAGATATGTTTTCAATCTTTTCTAATTTACCTATCACCTGGTTTATAGTTGTTTTGCGTATTTCAATTTCTAAGGAGCAGCTATTATCAAATAATTGATTGTTGAAATTAAGATTTTCATCCTTAATTACTCGCATCACCTCATTCATTTGTAAATAATTAAATTCGATCAGGTAAAAATCATTTAATGCTCTTTCTATAATTTCTGCATTATTTAAAGCATCTACTGTAGCTGTTTTATAGGCGTTAATTAATCCGGGGACACCTAATAAGGTGCCACCAAAATATCGGACTACCACTACAAAAACATCCGTAACATCAAAAGATAAAAGAGTATTCAATATTGGCCTTCCTGCAGTGCCAGATGGTTCTCCATCATCATTTAAACGAAATACAGACCGATCAGGACTTAAACGTAAGGCCCAGCAAAAATGTCTTGCTTTAGGATGTTCTGTTTTTATTTTGCCGAGTAATTCCTTTATCTCGTCTTCTGTCTTTACAGGAAATACATATCCCATAAATTTACTTCCCCGGTCACGGAATATACCTTCGGATGGTTTATCTATAGTTTTATAAGTATCATTAAATAGCATACTGATATTTAATAAAGCTTATTTAGCCAAGGAGAATACAGAAATAGATATTAGAGCTAAAACAATTCCGATGTAGTTTAAACGGCTCAATCTCTCCTTAAAAATAAGTAATCCAACTAAAGAGCCTAAGATAATCACGCCGATATTCATGGTTGAAAAAACCAAAGAAGGCTGTTGTGATAAAGTCTGATGTGCTTTCAAATAAAAAAAGATATTTCCAAAATTATAAATACCCAAAAACCAGCCACAAAATAAATTAACAAAAGCAAAGCGGCTTTTTTTGAATATAAATAAATACAATAAAACGCTGATAGATAATGCGAAAGCTAGTACAAAAACTACGAATAAAGAGGTAGTAAATGGGATAATACTTAGTTTAGCTATTTGTTTAAATAATACATCAATAACCCCCATCCCAATAAAAACGATTAAAGGATAGATCCATGCGGATGAAGAAGATTTATTATTATCCTGCTTTTGCCATGGGATGGAACAAACAATTGCTACAAATCCTATACTTATTGCAATGGTTTTTAAAGCAGAACCAGTTTCTTTAAAAATAAAGAAAGCAGCCAATACCGGAATAAATAAAGATAAACGCTGGGCTATATCCGTCCTGACAATGCCTGTATATCTAACGGATAAAGCTAATATCACAAACAAAGAAGGGAGTAGTATCCCTAATGCCAGGTATGTTTGCAATGGCATGGCGTTTATTGGAGGGATTTCAGGCCGGAAACATATCCAGGTAAGTAACGCTGCAATGGAATAATTCCAAGTGATAGCCTGTGTGGTATCAATTTCATAGCGTTTAGCTAATTTAAGTAATACGGAAACAAATACACTACAGCAAATACTAAGAAAAATATAAATCATTTTTGTTAATTATATTGCCACTAATGTAGGTATAGTATGAAGAATATAATTATACTAATTCGATTTTTTTAAAACAATAGCTCGCACAAGCAAGGGTTTTAAAAGTAAGGATAGTATTATAAAACAAAACTGCTTACTTCATCCGAATACACCCGGGTAGGATTAGAACCAATACCTACTACTCTAAAATTATATTCTTGTCCGCTTAATAGATTACTTACGATTAGTGAAGATTGCGGATCTGATGCAACTGCCCAGTTGTTATTGGTGGCATCTGTACTCAATTTATATTCAAACAGGTATGTTTTTGCACCATGAATTTTATCAATGCTTAATTTAACACTGCCTTTTGCAGCGGCAGGAATTACTTTAAAGTTAGATGGCTTAGGCAATATACCCACAGGGCTTGGTTTAGACCTTAATTTAAACCCCGAACTTTCGGCTATAATTTCATTGCTTTTGGCGATAATTTCTGCATAAAGTCCCAAAAATTTTAAACTGGTTTCCAATTTTTTTCGTTTTTCATTTTTTACAAGAGTGGCATTAATTCCGTTTCCCATATTATCCAGGGCGGCACTAAATGCATCCATATCATCTTGTAGTTCAGTTAATGTAGGTGCTGGTGCAGGAAAATTAGCATTGTTAGTCATGCTAAATTTAATTTGCCCGGCTTCTACCAAAATCAATTGATCAGAATGCCTTTTAAAAGACATAATTAATAAGGACATGTTAGGAAAGATTTAGGTAAATAAATTTATTTTTATTTGTAATAAATATAATACATTGATTTTATTTATTTCATAATAGTAATAAAATATTTTTTATCCACGTATTTTATTATGAAAAGTATCTTAAAAACAGAAAGAAATTAAATATTAAGGGAAGAAGCTTTTTATAAAAAGAAACCTGTTTATATAGTTTTATGAACTATTTTCTATATCAGGTTAGAGGTGAAGTAAATATAGTTAGCCCTTTTGCTAATATACATAGAGGCTTTGTAAACATGTTTAGACGTTTTGTTAATATACATAAAGGCTTTGCTAATATGCATAGAGGCTTTGTAAATATGTTTAGACATTTTGTTAATATACATAGAACCTTTGCTAATATACATAGAGGCTTCATAAACATATTTAGCCGTTTTGTTAATATACATAGAGATTATGTAAATAAGCAAAATCGTTTCTACGACCAGGAAAATAGTTATGCAAATATACTTTATGGTTCCCCTGTTACTGTTTATCTAGTTTAAAAACCATTATAGTAGTAATGCATAAAGGAGAGTAAGTATGGATGTATAAAATAGTATGTTATTCGTCATTTTGAAATGATGAACATCCTGTGTACGAAGTCTGAATACTTCATATAGCAAAATTGTGTTCTGTATGAAAGCAATCCATAAAAACCGTACTTTTGCGCCCAAATGATTGCGATAAACAACCTCACGTTCGAGATCGGTGCAAGGGCATTATACGACGAAGCGAACTGGCATATAAAACCCGGAGAAAAAATTGGCTTAATTGGTGCTAACGGAACCGGAAAAACAACTCTTTTAAAAATTATTGTTGGAGACTACGCTCCTACCAGCGGAAGTATTTCTATGGCTAAGGACCTGAAAATGGGTTACCTGAACCAGGATCTTCTTTCTTACCAGTCTGATAAAAGCATTTTGCATGTGGCAATGGAAGCTTTCGAGCGCCAGAACCAATTGCATACTGAAATAGAAACTATTTTAAAGAAACTGGAAACGGAATATAGTGATGACCTGATTAATAAATTGAGCGATAAGCAACATGAGTTTGAAGCATTAGATGGTTACAGTATTGAATACCGTGCCCATGAAATTATGGCGGGTTTGGGTTTCAGCGAAGCAGATACTCATCGTACCTTATCTGAATTTTCAGGAGGATGGCGCATGCGGGTTATGCTGGCACGTATTTTACTTCAAAGTCCGGATATTCTATTACTGGATGAGCCTACCAATCACCTGGATTTACCTTCTATTAAATGGTTGGAAACGTATTTGCAGGCTTTTGAAGGTGCCATTATTATCGTTTCTCACGATAGGTATTTCCTGGATCGTGTGGTTAAAAAGATTGTAGAATCCCGCAAAGGAAAATTAATTCCTTATTCTGGTAATTACACTTTTTATACAGAAGAAAAAGGTTTACGTGAAGAAATACAAAGCGGGCAATATAAAAATCAGCAGGCCAAAATAAAGCAGGAAGAAAAGCTGATTGAGCGTTTTCGTGCCAAAGCAAGCAAAGCAAAAATGGCTCAATCTCGTATTAAGGCATTAGATAAATTGGAGCGTGTAGATGCCGTGGATGATGATAATCCATCGGTAAACTTTAGCTTTAAATTCAGTAAGCAATCCGGCAGGCATGTTATTCGTATAGAAGATATAACCAAAGCTTATCCTGGAGTTCCTATTCTTAAAAATGCTACTGCAACTATTGAGAAAGGTGATAAGATTGCCTTAATTGGGGCAAATGGTCGGGGTAAGTCTACTCTGTTACGAATTATTGCAGGTGCAGATAAAAACTTTGAAGGCATGTGCGAAACCGGGCATAATGTAACTCAAACGTTTTTTGCACAACATCAACTGGAAGCTCTTCATTTAGATAATGAGATCATTCGTGAAATGCAGGCCTTTGCTCCCAAGCATACTGAAACCGAATTGCGTTCTATTTTAGGATGCTTTTTATTTACTGGTGATGATGTATTTAAAAAGATCAAAGTATTATCCGGAGGAGAAAAATCAAGGGTGGCACTGGCTAAAGCATTAACATCTGACGCCAACTTTTTAGTGCTTGATGAGCCTACCAATCACCTGGATATTGCATCGGTAAATATATTGATCCAATCCTTACAACAATATGAAGGTACCTGCATCATTGTTTCGCATGATAGGTATATGCTGGATAATGTGGCTAATAAAATTTGGTTTATTGAGGATCAGGAAATTAAAGAATATCCGGGTACATATGCCGAATATGAAGAATGGAATTCTAAACGTGTGTATGTTCCAAAAGTTATAGTAACCGCTCTTAAAAAAGAAGAAAAGAAAGAAGAAGCTAAACCCAAGGTTGAGACTGAAGACAAAAGTAAGGAGTTAAAAAAGCTGAATCAAACCTTACAAAACTTAGAAACAGATATCGCCGAACTTGAAAAACAGGTAAAAGATGCCGAAGCAGAATTAGCCAAAGAAGAAGTGTATAGTAATTTGGATGCGTTAGCTGAAGCGAATCGTAAATATCAGCAACTAAGTCCCAGACTATTAAAAGCACAAGCCGAATGGGAAAAGCTTGCTGAAGAAATCATGCAATTAGAGTTAAGTTAAAACTTAGAAACCTGCATAAGCTACCACTCAAAAACCAACATGAATAAGCTCATGCAAGCTTCATCACCATTAAAAAACAATTTATTCTGATGAAAATAAAAACAATAGTATCCTGTTTTTTATTCTTAATGAAGCCCTCTACCATTTGATGTTTTTAATATTCAAAAAATGAAAATCACGCTGTCTTGTGTCTTATTTTTAATAAGCTTTATATCGCTTAAACTATATGCTCAGGATGAGTATGTACTTACGCAGCCTTTTAAATTTGAAAAAGGGCTTAGTACTTATGTATTTGCAGATACAGCAAAAGTGGGGTTAAAACTAGGATTAATAGGCGAAATTAAAGATATTTTAAAAGCAGGAGATGAAATTAGAATTACAGATACTTCGGGTGTTTATACTACATTATCCGGCATAAAGTCTCAATGGTATAAAATTTCTTATGTAAAAAGCGGAGAGGAAAAGGAAGGTTTTATTTGGGGCGGATTGCTTTCTTTCTCCCCGCATAGACGAGGAGATACCAAATTTGCATATGGCATTGAAAAAGCAATTTTAACACCAGATGTTCATGATCAAATTAAGGTAATTGTAAAGGTGATTGAAAATGGGATAATTAAAAGTAAAGCTGAATATACAGTAAAGAATTTTGAATCAGTTAACTATCCCTCTGCCACTATCCAAGATAATCGGGGTTTAAAAAATGTAAAATATATCTTTTTATGTACTTTTTCCGGTGAGGCATGCGCTATTCCAACCTATAATTTTTATTCTCTTTGGGATGGTAATTCACTTTACTCCTTACCAGGATTAGTCTCTTCATCTGACGTTGTTGACGAAGGAGTAATAGGAGTAAATCAAACTTATATTTTTCCAAAAGATATTAAAGGGAAACCCGGTAAGATTATTTTACATACAATTACTTCAGATTTTGATAAACACAATAAAATAAAGGAAACACCCTCATACAAATATTACAACTGGGATGGTAAATCATTAAAACTCATTCCTTCTAAACGTAAATAGGCTTTAATCCGTTATATATTTATTTTTATTATGATAACAGAACCCTTCCGGTTTATACTCAAAAAATACCTTTTCCTGATTATATGTTTTTTTACACTTTCCTGCGTAGCTAAAAGGAAGGAAAATTCGGTAATTAAAGGCGATACCATTATACCGCTGCGTTATGAAAATTGTATTTATAGCCCGGAGATAAAAACCGTAGAATTTTATAACCGTACAAAAGAACAATCTATTCCGGTTTATACCTTGGGAAGTAATGAAGACCTTCTCTTAGGGTTTGATGACCTGCGTACAGGAAGTCGCAATATTACATATACCATAGAGCATTGCGATGCGGAATGGAATAGCAGTCACCTCTCTCCTATTGATTACCTGGAAAGTTTTACTGAAGACCGCATTACTGATTATAGAAATTCATTTAACACGCTTCAAAAATATACGCATTACGAGCTTATTTTTCCTAATCTAACCATCAGGCCAAAAATATCAGGCAATTATTTACTAAAGGTTTATGAAGATAATGATCCTCAAAAATTACTCATCACCAGGCGGTTTTATGTATTAAATCCTTTGGTGACTATTGGTGCAGAAATAACCCGCTCAAATGATATTTCACAACGTGATAAAAAGCAGAAGATAAATTTTATAGTTAATCATCCCCAGCTTGATATAAGCAATCCGTATGTAGACATTAAGGCGATAGTTTTACAAAACGGGCGTTATGATAATGCACAAACAACCACAAAACCAACTTTTATCCGTCCCAACCAATTAGAATATACAGATTTAAGAGACTTTGATTTTTGGGGAGGAAATGAATTTCGCCGTTTTGATCTGCGCAGTCTACGCTTTAATTCAGAACGGATTTCAAAAATTTATAAAGACAGCATTAATACCGTTGTTTTATTAACTGATCCATTGGAAGACCAATCAAGCTATACATTTAATTACGATGAGGATGGAGCCTTTTTTGTCCGAAATACGGATGGTAGCGATAACCGTATAGAGGCAGATTATGCATCTGTTTATTTTTCGCTGGCAGCCATGCAGCCTTCTAGCTCAGGTGATGCTTATTTAGTAGGGCAGTTTAATGATTATCGCCTAAGCAATGACTATAAATTAACGTATGATAGTCACCGAAACCGTTTTGATGGTTCTATTTTTATAAAACAGGGCCTCTATGATTATCATTACGTCTGGGTTGATAAGGATAAATCTATTGATGATACAGTTTTTGACGGTTCACATTTCGAAACAGAAAATAACTATCAAATTTTGTTTTATTACCATAGGCCAGGCTCTCGTTGGGATGAGTTAGTTGGTTTTACGCAGATTAATTCGTTAAAGAAATAACCATAGAAGTAATCCATGAATTACCCTACAATTGTAATGTGTAACAAACATTATAGATAGATTATTGTAATATAAGTCTATCTAATAAATGACTTACAATGTATATTTTACTTCTTAAATAACGAAAGATAGTTTTACTTTATGTTTCAATAGCCCTATTACTATCTTCTTGTGTATTTAAACCATCTATAAATTCTAAAATACACCCCTTTCCTCTTAAAACACTCACCATAGCTATGTATGAAATAGGTGAAATTAAGGGTGATAAAGCCGGAGAAGCACAACTTTGGGTTGAAAGGGAAAACATGATCCATACAATGAATATACCGGGTGCTTATTCTCCCCTTTATTATAATGACAAAGGAGAAGGTTTAATTGTAACAGGTGTAGGAGTTTCTAATGCTGCAGCATCACTTATGGCAATTGGCCTTAATCCTAATATAAATTTACATCATACCTATTTTATTATTGCCGGTATTGCAGGAACATCTCCCAATGTGTGCACTATTGGTTCTGCTGCATGGGCAGAATGGGTTGTAGATGGAGATCTATGTCATGAAATTGATGGGCGTGAAATTTCATCTAATTGGAATTTCTCTCGCTTTCATCTGGGATGCAACGAGCCCTGGTGTAAGGGCTTTAAAATTGGAACTGAAGTTTTTCATCTTAATTCTATTCTAACCGAATGGTCATATAAATTGTCAAAAAATGTAAAGCTTTTTGATAGTAAAGAAGCACAAGAATTTAGAAACACGTTTCCGAAAAATTTACCAGCCCGACAAGTACCTTTTGTTACAAAAGGTGATGACATATCAGGCAGTACATATTGGCAGGGAAAGTTAGCTAGTGAATGGGCAAGCTGGTGGGTTAAACAATGGACTAATAATGCAGGCACATATTACATGACTAACATGGAAGATAGTGGTACTTTGACAGCTCTCAAACGCTTATCTGACTGTGACCGTATTTCTTTTGATCGAATTATGGTGTTACGTACCGCTAGTGATTTTGACCAGCAAAGTGTAAACCAGTCTGCACAACAATCAATTCATCAAAATAATTCTGGATTTTCATTATCAATTGAAAATGCTTACCGAGTTGGAAGTACTGTAACTCATTATATTATTAACAACTGGAATGAATGGAAAAATGGAATCCCTGAATTGAAATAATCCACTATCTTTGGAAGAATATGACTTTAATCTCCAAAAAGCCTAAAGATTCATTTACCATAATGAATGAATTAGTCCTTCCAAATGATACCAATACCTTAAATAATTTAATGGGTGGACGTTTATTACATTGGATGGATATTGCAGCAGCTATTTCAGCTCAAAAACACTGTAATCGTATTGTAGTAACGGCTTCAGTTGATAATGTTTCTTTTAAATCTGCCATTAAATTAGGTGATGTGGTAACTATTGAAGCAAAAGTAAGCCGGGCTTTTAAAACTTCGGTAGAAGTACGGCTGGATGTTTGGGCAGAAAATATACCCTCCGGTTCACGTTTAAAATCTAATGAAGCTTATTACACCTTTGTAGCGCTTGATCAAAATGGAAAAACAATTCCTGTACCCGAGTTAAAACCAGAAACGGAAGATGAACAAAAGCTATTTGATGGAGCTTTACGTCGCCGCCAATTACGCCTTATATTGAGTGGGAAAATGCAACCTGATGATGCAACAGAATTGAAGGCGTTATTTTTTAAGGAATCTGACTAATTTGATCCTAATTCAATAATACGGTCAAACTCTTCTGTTTTTAAGGGCATTACAGATAACCTTCCCTGTTTAACCAAGCCTATATCTATTAAACGTTCATCTGCTTTTATCTGTTCTAAGGTTACCGGATGCTTTAAGGATTCAATCGGAACAAGATCAACTACTACCCAGTTTTTATCTTCCGTTGTGGGATCCTGATAAGCTTCTTTTACAACTTTGGCAATTCCTACAACTTCTTTACCTTCATTGCTATGATAAAATAAAACCAGATCACCTTCTCTCATATCCTTTAAATTATTGCGTGCCTGGTAATTACGCACACCATCCCAAAAAGTACGCTTATCCTGATTAAATTTATCCCAACTATATTTATGTGGTTCTGATTTTACTAGCCAATGGTTCATATTAAATTAATTCAAAGTATCAAATAAAAAGATCACTGAAGATAAAGTTATCCGGGTAATGATAAAAGGTAATTTTTACTAATATATGTTTCAATTAGCTGATCAATGATGTGTTGGGTATTATTCGGATAATTTACTTCTACTATTTTCCCATTCTCAAGCCAATTACGAATAATCATATCGTTTTTTGGTTTTAAATTTTTGATAACCTGTACACCCATCAATTTTAATGCAGCCGCATTTAAATGCTGTTCATATTGATTTCTCATCGGAATGACCAGAAGCTTCTTTTTCATATACAAAGCTTCTGCAGGAGTTTCAAAGCCGGCACCGCATAATACTCCGGCAGATTGAGCCATACTCTTTACAAAACGTTCATTATTTATGGGTTGTATGGTTATATTTTTAGTGCGAAAAATCTTTTTATTGTGCTTGGAAAACACATCCCATTTTATATCTTTAAATTGGCTTAACTTCGAAATTAGTCGTTTATCATCATATGAAGGTAAATAAACAGTGTAATGATCCCCATTTTCTACTTCTTGATCACGTACCTGATTACGAATAACGGGAGTATAGATATTTTTATCATAAGGTTCGAAGTGAAAACCATATTGTGAAGTATTGGGTGCGTAATTTTTAAGTATCAGTTTGCCCATCATATCTACGTTCTCTGTTTTTGGTGATTTTTCTGCCATTACAGCGGCTTGATGGCTCAGACCAATACATGGAATATCTTTAAAATAACAGGACCAGGCAGAAACGGGTTCAAAATCATTGATGACCAGATCATATTTTTCTACCGGTAAAGCATTTATTTCTTTTGACAGTTTGCGAATATTAGATTTAACAAACGTTTTCCAGAGATTAACACCTCCTGATTTGCCAAAAATAAAACTCAAACCCCGCATTTTATACTTTACCGGAAAAGGCAAAATAAGATCAGCCTGAGTACCGCTGATTAAAATATCTACATCTCCATGCAATTTTAAACATGGAATTACATCCATAGCACGACTTAAATGACCATTACCCGTTCCTTGAATAGCATAAAGTATCTTCATTAGAGTTTCTTATAAAATGGAAGCTTAGGCAATATTAGAGCCAAAACTACATCTACTTTTTGTAAATAAAGTTAAAAAGTGAATGCTATGAAATGATTGTATTATTATTAGGATATTATTATTTATTGAATGCCAAATACAAGCAAATTATAAATAAAAAAGGCCGGCTAATTAAGCCGGCCAAAAAAATTTGATTTTTATATAACAGCCTCTTATAAAATCAATATCAATATTAGGATAATGATGATAATTGCAGCGGTTGAAAGGTAAACACCTCCACCCATAGCTTTAGCCTCTTTTTTCATGGATGATAATTCCTGACGAAGATCTTTGCGTTCTTGACGGCTAAGCGTAGATTTATCCATGCTTTTTATCTCTTCCACCCTGCGAGTGATCTGCTCGATGCGAGTCTTTTGCTGATCCGTCATTTCAGTTCTAGCTGAAGATTTTGCATCTTTTGCCATAACTGAAGAAGTAGCTAACATCAACATAATTGCTGTAGCTAAAAAGTAAATTTTCTTTTTCATGTTTTAAGTTTAATTATTTGTGATTCAAGTATTATAAAAAATTTAATATTACTGTTAAATCTAATAACAAAATCCATTCCGCATATACTAATTGTTAAAATAAAAAAATATCACTAGAATAAAATCACAAGGTATAAACGTAAAAAAGTCGTTAACTAAGAAAAGTTAACGACTAATATGTACACCCAATAGGATTCGAACCTATGACCTACGGTTTAGAAAACCGTTGCTCTATCCAGCTGAGCTATGGGTGCATTAAAGCACAAAAGTATAAAAACATCCCTAAAACACAAGGACAACTATTTATAAATTTTCAATGAGATTATGCTTTTTTAGCTTTCAATAATTCAATTACTTTTTTATCTGTGGGAAATGTGACATCATCCATATTTAATTCAGCCATATTCCTCCATCTGAAAGCCTGGCGTATATCTCCTTCTTCATCAAAATCAAACACAGAATTCTTAAAATTTAACTGAAGTTCTTCTGTTGGTTTCACCATGTAATATGCACTAATGATCTGGCTATCATTAAAAGCTGATTTTATAAAAAAATCTGTGGTGTAAAAATGCTCTAAAACCTCAATATCAGCATTGCATTCTTCTAAAAACTCCCGCTTTAAACCATCAATCAATCCTTCGCCATATTCTAATCCTCCGCCAGGAAATTTACTAAACCTAAAACCATATTCTTCTTCATCACTTAATAATATTTGTTGCAAATCATTAATTAGAAGCCCATAAACACGAACATTAAAAGGATACATTATAGAAAATGTTTTTGGTTACGGGTTACATTGTCCGTTGTCCAGGCTATATCTACCCTTTTAGGCTCACTTCTTACGGGACAATTAGGCATTCGGCAGTAATGACAGCATTCTGGCAAACATGGATCGGCATGAATAAAAAACTCTGTGCGAACCTGTGCTTTATGATTAACCAATTTATCTACTGATGAAACTTCTTCATGAACCTGATTTAAATCGAAATAATAAGGCAAAGTTAAATGGCAATCAATATGAAGTTCGGTTCCATAACGCTGTGCCCGCAAGTTATGAACATCAATCCATGATTCTTTTCTGCTATTATTTAAATTGGAAATCACTTCCTCTATAATTTCAAAATCAGATTCATCCATCAAACCAGAAACTGACTTTCGTACCAATTTATATCCATTGTAAATGATGTAAAAACCAATTACAATGGATAAAATACTATCCATATAAATCAGTTTTGTATAGTAAATTAAAAGTAATCCTGCAACCAGGCCGACACTTGTATATGCGTCGGTTTGCAAATGCTTTCCATCGGCAAATAAAGTAAGAGAATTCAGCTTTTTACTCTCTCGTATCAAGTACTGCCCCATTATAAAGTTAATGATACCGGTAATACCAATAACTAATGCACCATTAAGTAAGAATCTAATTTCATGGGGATAAAAAAGATTATAAGCTGATTTGAAACCAATTAAAATACCTGAAAGTAAAATCAAGCAACCTTCAACAAATACAGAGAAAAATTCAACCTTCCCATGCCCGTAAGGATGGTTTAAATCTCGCGGCTGTGCAGCCAAGTAAATACTGTAAAATGCAAACGAACTGGCTAAAACGTTTACAATACTTTCTGCAGCATCTGTTAAAATAGCATTTGATGAGGTTACAAAATAGGCTGCAAACTTTGCCAGCATAAGTAAAATGCCAATGCCAAGGGATAGCAGAATTAATTTTTTTTGAGGCTGCACGTAATATGATAAGAGCGCAAATTTATACAATACCCGAGTATTTTAAAAACATTTAAGTTTTGAAAGCATTTACTCTAAATTATCTCTAACCTTTAGCATCAGGTTTATATCTTTGCTCTTTAACAATTACTATGAACATATTATCTGATAGAATAAACAAGCTTAAAGAATCTCAAACCATTAGAATGGCTAAAATGGGAAGAGAATTAGCAGCAAAGGGGGTAGATGTAATTAACCTTAGTTTTGGGGAACCAGATTTTCATACACCTTCTTATATAAAAGAGGCTGCAAAGCAAGCTCTGGATGAAAATTTTACTTATTACACTCCTGTACCAGGTTATCCAGAATTACGTAAAGCAATTGCAGGAAAGCTTAAACGTGAAAATAATCTGGATTATGATTTTGATCAGATTGTAGTAGGTACAGGCGCTAAACAAGCTATTGCAAATGCAGTAATGTGCTTAGTTAATCCGGATGATGAAGTGATTATACCCACGCCTTATTGGGTTTCATATTCGGAACTGATCAAACTTGCAGAAGGAAAGTCTGTTTTTGTTAAGGGCACTTTTGAACAGGATTTTAAAATAACTCCTGAACAATTAGAAGCTGCAATTACACCTAAAACAAAACTCTTTATATTTTCTTCTCCATGTAATCCTACAGGCAGTGTTTATAGTAAAGAAGAATTAGCAGGCTTAGCAAAAATTTTTGAAAAATACCCTCATTTATATATTATTTCTGATGAAATTTACGAACATATTAATTTTGTAGATCAACATGAATCTATTGCACAGTTTGAAAGCATAAAAGAACGTGTGGTAGTTATTAACGGGTTTTCTAAAGCTTATGCGATGACCGGCTGGCGAATTGGTTATTTGGCCGCCAGTAAAGAAATTGCAGTAGCCTGTGATAAAATGCAGGGGCAAATTACCTCAGCAACCTGTTCTATAACTCAACGTGCCGGTTTAGCAGCTTATGAAGGCGGATTAGAAAGTGTTTTAGAAATGAAGAAAGCTTTCCTGAACCGTCGCAATTTGGTCTATGAATTAATGAAGGGGATTCCTGGATTAAGAACTAATTTACCACACGGTGCTTTTTATTTTTTTCCAGATGCAAGCTCGTATTTCGGTAAATCAGATAATGACGAAGTAATAAAAAATGCTTCTGATCTGTGTACTTATCTTTTAAATAGAGCACATGTAGCCATAGTAACAGGTGAAGCTTTTGGAGATCCCAACTGTATCCGAATTTCTTACGCTGCTTCTGAAGAAAGGTTAACAGAAGCAATGAAACGTATTAAAACAGCATTATCGCAACTTAATTAAAATGAAAGAACTATTCGAAAAGTTTAATTCCTTTAATATTCTTATTGTTGGTGATGTAATGATTGATACCTATTTATGGGGTAATGTGGATCGCATTTCACCAGAAGCGCCCGTTCCGATTGTATCTGTCACAAAAAAAGAAAATCGGCTCGGTGGAGCTGCAAACGTTGCATTAAATATTCAATCATTAGGAGCAAAACCAATCATTTGTTCTGTTATTGGTGAAGATATAGAAGGCAATGAATTTTTAAGTCTTCTTAAAAAACAGCGGCTTTCTGATGAGGGAATTTTACGTATTAAAACCCGTCCTACAACGGTTAAAACCCGTATTATAGCTCATTCACAACAAATAGTCCGTGTTGATGAAGAAATGGATGAAAACATATCATCAGAAACTACAAAACTACTTCTCCATAAAATAAACAAGATTATTGCAGCAAAAACCATACATGCTATAATCTTTGAAGATTATGATAAAGGCCTAATCACAAAAGAATTAATAGAAGAAGTTGTTCTTTTAGCTAATGCAAAGCAGATCATTACTGTTGTTGATCCTAAAAAAAGAAATTTTCTTTTTTATAAAAATGTAAGTCTATTTAAACCCAATCTGAAAGAACTTAGAGAAGGTTTAAAAATAGATATTGACCCTAATGATCAAGATCAGCTTGAAAAAGCTGTAGCTGTTTTACAAAAGCAGCTAAATATTGGACAGGTAATGATCACATTATCAGAAAAAGGTGTTTATATCAATTCTAAAAAAGATAAAATGCTTATTCCTGCTCATGTTCGTATTATTGCAGATGTTTCCGGTGCGGGCGATACCGTTATTGCAACTGCAGCTTTATGTCTGGCAGCAGGATTAAATGCACAACAAACTGCAACCATTGCTAATTTAGCTGGGGGATTAGTGTGTGAATATGTGGGTGTTGTAGCCATTAATAAAGCACAATTACAGGAAAACCTCTTTAAACTTTCATCTGTACTAAAAACTAATTAGTTTTCTATTTATTTCTTATTAACCTGTCCTAAAACTAGACTATATACATTTCTTTTATATAACGACCTCTTTTATTTTTCGTGAATAAAAGTGCTTATTTATATATAAATTTAGTAAAAATTAATATATAAATAAATTAATATACAAATGGCATGACATTTGAAAGTTTTTAAATAATTAAATAATAAATAATTAAAATTCTAAAAATTTAGAAACCATAAAAAAATTAATTTTATTAGGCTTGGGAGCCACATTATTTTTAGCTTGTACTAAAGACAAGAAAATAACACCAAACTTACCCTCCTTATCAACTCTAAGTACTACAGCTGTTTCCTCTATTGAGGCTACGACAGCTATAGGTGGTGGTGAAATTACCAATGACGGTGGCTCTGCTGTAACAGAAAGAGGTATTTGCTATAGTATCAATGTCAATCCGAGTACAAAAGATATTAAAGTACCAAGCAATGCTTCAGGAACAGGTACTTTTACTGTAAATCTTGCAAATTTAATAGCTTCTACAACTTATTATGCAAGAGCGTATGCTATTAATAGTGGCGGTACTGCTTATGGCAATGAAGTTCAATTTACAACGGTTACTCCCCTTGTCATAGGCCAAGACTACCAGGGAGGCAAAATAGCTTATATTGATGGTACAGGAAAACACGGTCTTATAGCTGCAGCACAAGATCAAAGTACAAGTACGACATGGTATATAGCTGATGATAAATGTGATAATTATTCAATCATAGTGAATGGAGTTGTTTATGCTGATTGGCGTTTACCAAATCCAGTTGAACTTAATTATTTATACACAAATCGTGTTGCTATTGGTGGCTTTGATTCCAATACATCTTATTGGGGTACTGATAATAATGGAACTGAAGCAAATGCTATAACTTTTATTAGTGGTAACAGCTTTAGCACTGCTTATGCTAATTTATTTGCTGGACGTGCAGTTAGGTCTTTCTAATTCTCATTGTACGTATAAAAAATTTATAGCTACTTACTCCTTATCGCCTCCACCGGATCTAATCGTGATGCCATAAATGCAGGTATAAAACCAGATATTAAACCAATAGCTGTAGAAAGAATTACTGTTAAAATTACTTTTCCTAAATCTACTACAATCTTTAAATCAAATGCTGCTTTTGATACATAAGCGAGTAAATAAACGATAGCAAGGCCTACAATTCCACCCATTAGGCATAACAAAACCGATTCAATTAAAAATTGAAGTAGGATAAAATAATTCTTAGCCCCCAATGATTTTTGGATACCTATAATATTAGTACGTTCTTTTACCGATACAAACATAATATTTGCTATCCCAAAACCACCTACAAGAATTGAAAAGCCACCTATAAATGCACCTGCAAAGTTTACAATACCAAATAATTGATCGAGCTGGGCAGTAAGAATGGTTGTTTTATTTAATGAGAAATCATCATCCTCCTGAGGACTAAGCCTATGAATTGATCTCATTGTTCCCTTAAGTTCGCTTTCCAATTCAGCAACAGATACATTTTCCTTACCTTTTATTGTAATCTGTGGTCCATACCGGTCATCTTGTACATCAATAACTCCTCTTGCAAAATTAAGAGGTAATAACACCGTTTTATCTGCTGATATACCCAGCATATCCTCACCTTCTTCTTTAAAAACACCTATAATAGTTACTTTCCGTCCTAAAACACTAATTACCTTCCCTATCGGATCTTCATTAGGAAATAGTCCTTGGGCAACGGTATATCCCAATATAGTAATCGGACTTCCGCCCTTAGATTCAGATTCTGTAAAATATCGTCCTGCTTCAAAATCAAACTTCCAAACTTTATAATAATCATGAGATGCTGCGGCCATTTGAACACCCTCTATGCTATTATTTTTATATTTAATAGTACGATTTCCCATTCCTATCTCATAAGAAATTCCTTCGGCACTCCCCAAACGATCAGTCAATTTCTCATAATCCTTTATAGTGGGATTTGGCCTGTTCATATATTTCCACCATGGAAAATCCGGTCCACCAACCCAGGGCCATTTTTGAATATAGATGGTATTGCTTCCTAATTTATCAACACTACTCTGTAGATTATTTCTTAAGGTATCCACCGCAGAAAAAACTCCAATAATCGTCATAATACCAATAGTGATACCTAACAATGACAAGGTGGTGCGCAATTTATTTTGCCGAAGTGCTTCAAAAGCAAAATTGAAGCTTTCTTTTAATAGTTTGAAAAATATCATATTAATGCTTAGACCAAATGTAATTAAAAACGTTACAGCTATATAATGCTTTCATGTAATTATATTATCTATACGAATTCAATATAATTATGAAATATTTATCTAAATTTGCGCCCTTAAATCCACATTAATTCAATTATGAAATTATCTCAATTCAAGTTTAATTTACCCGAATCTTTAATAGCTCATAACCCTTCACCAAACCGAGATGAAGCACGTCTAATGGTTTTAGACAAAAAGACAGGGGCGATTGAGCATAAAATCTTTAAGGATGTTTTAGGATATTTTGAAGAGAAAGATGTGATGATTTTAAATAATACAAAGGTCTTCCCGGCTCGTTTATATGGCAATAAAGAAAAAACAGGTGCTACCATCGAAGTTTTTTTACTACGTGAATTGAATAAAGAGCTCCGTCTTTGGGATGTTTTAGTTGATCCGGCTCGTAAAATACGTGTTGGAAATAAATTGTATTTTGGGGAGAACGACCTGTTAGTTGCAGAAGTAGTTGATAATACAACATCTCGGGGCCGTACTATCCGTTTCTTATTTGATGGCACAAATGAAGAATTTCGTCGTAATATTGAAATTTTAGGTGAAACACCACTCCCAAAATATATCAAGCGTAAAGCAACCGCAGAAGATAAAGATCGTTATCAAACTATATTTGCCACAAAAGAAGGTGCTGTAGCAGCTCCAACTGCTGGTTTACATTTTAGTCGCGAATTAATGAAACGGCTGGAATTAAAGGGCGTAGACTTTGCAGAAGTAACGCTCCATGTAGGTTTAGGCACTTTCAGGTCTGTAGAAGTTGAGGATCTAACCAAACATAAAATGGATTCGGAGCAATTCATTATTGAACAAAAAGCTGTTGATCGTGTAAATAAGGCACTTGAAGAAAAACGAAGAATTTGTGCAGTTGGAACAACTTCAATGCGTGCTATTGAATCCGCCGTCTCTGCAGGTAGAGAATTAAAAGCGGCTAACGACTGGACAAGCAAATTCATTTTTCCACCGTATGAATTTAGCATTGCAAATTCTATGATTACTAATTTTCATACTCCAGAATCTACTTTATTAATGATGGTTGCTGCTTTTGGTGGTTATGAGAATGTAATGCATGCCTATGAAGTTGCTATAAAAGAGAAATATCATTTCTACAGTTATGGTGATGCCATGCTGATTATATAGTATTGAGATATGTGTATTGCATATTGAGACAGCAATAGTATTAAGAAATGCATCATCCTATGCAAACTTCTTTGCCATGTGCAACCTTTGTCATAAGTTAAGCGTCTTTATTAAAATTCAAACGCTTATTAAAAATAAAATTATGACAAAGAAATCAAGTTTTATAATTGCATCTATCCTTTTTAGTCAATTATTATTTGCACAAGAAAAAATGCCCACAATAAAAGCTACTTCAAAAACAGTAGATATTCGTGATGGCGTAAATTTTTACAAAGGGAGTTGGATAATTTCGCCCGAATTGAAACCAGATGTATATACAACATCTTCAAAAGGTAAAAAAATTACTTTTTATACCGATAAAGATTTTATTTCGATAAAAATAACACAAACCACAAAATTTAATTTTATCATTTTACTAAATGATTCAACAAAAGCTTTAACGCAAATTAAGTATGTTCCAAGTTTTTTGGAAACACTAAAAAGTGCTAATAAATTCAACCTTTTAGACAAAAGAGAAATTCCTAAATTCACATACCAGCAACAAGATAATCTGCATTTAGTGTCTCTAAGAAAGGGATTTAATTTAGACTCAATTGCAGGAACAGGAAACGAAATTTCAAAAATTCTTAATCTTTTACATTGGATACATAACCTTATTCCTCATGATGGACAACACGAGAATCCAGAAATAAGAAATGCGATGAGTATGGTTTCTGTTTGTAAAAAAGATAATCGCGGCTTGAATTGTAGGGGTTTATCAACGGCTTTAAATGAGTGTTATTTGTCTTTGGGTATAAAGTCAAGGTTTATCACTTGCTTACCCAAAGATTCTACTGATACAGAATGTCATGTTATAAATATGGTTTATTCAAATGACTTAAAAAAGTGGTTGTGGATAGACCCAACACATGATGCTTATGTGATGAATGAAAAAGGAGAATTATTGAGTATTGAAGAAGTGAGAGAACGTTTAATTAATAATAAACCTTTAATACTAAATCCTGATGCCAATTGGAATCATAAATCATCGACAGAGAAAGCGAATTACCTTTATACATATATGGCTAAAAATTTATATCGCTTTGAATGCCCTTTAAGTAGTGAATATGATACTGAAACAAGAAAAAATGGAAAACAAATAGCTTATGCTCAACTTTTACCATTAAATTATTTTAAGCAAAAGCCCGACAAAGCAGAGCTGACAGAGAAAGAAAATAAAACAACATTTGTTTTTTACAAAACAAACAATTCAAATTCATTTTGGCAGGCACCCTAATAATTATAAATGTATACTTATTTATGAAGTATGCATTTTGCATAAAAATTAGTATTCAATCTGCCATTTCAAGTTAGAGAGAGATATGCTTATTTAGATTAATAACTCAGCTAAATTAAAATTTCTAAATTCGCATCGCAATACTCATTATGCATATCTCATTATGAAATATTATGCTATTATTATTGGTGGTGGTTCTGGCAGCCGGATGAAATGTGATACTCCAAAGCAGTTTTTATTGCTTAACGGGAAACCGGTTATCATGCATACCCTTGAAGCTTTCTATCATTCTGATCTAAAGCCTGAACTTATACTTGTATTAAATATAGATTATTATTCTTCCTGGGAGCAATTATGTATAGACCATAATTTCAATATTCCTTATACTTTGGTAAAGGGAGGAAACCAGCGATTTTATTCAGTAAAAAACGGATTAAGAATAATAAAAGGAACTGCTGTTGTAGCTATCCACGATGGAGTCCGTCCACTAATAAGCAATAAGTTAATCACAACATCTTTTAACCATGCAGAATTGTATGGGAATGCTATTTCTGCAATAAAGGCTACAGATTCTATAAGAAAGCTAAATGGTAAAGCCTCTGTTGCTTTAAACCGGGATGAAATATACCTGGTTCAAACACCGCAAACCTTTAAAAGTGATGTGATCAAAAAAGCATACGAGCAGCCTTACCGAATAGAATTTACAGATGATGCATCTGTGGCAGAAAAAAATGGAACTTCAATAGAACTTATTGCTGGAGATCCTAAAAATATTAAAATTACCTATTCGGAAGATTTAGTATTGGCCGAATTCTATCAATCGACATTGCACAAAAAAAATCCGTATTAATTTATTCAAAAATCAATACGGACAAATTCTTTTTAATTATACTGAACCTCCACGAATAACTCGCAGCAATATAGCAATGATTGCAATCACAAGCAATGTGTGAATAAGGTTACCTCCAAACGGAGAAACAAATGCGCCAAAGATCCAAACAATTATCAAAATAACTGCGATCACATAAAGTAAATTGCCCATAATTTTATTTTTAAGTTAAATGAAATATAATTTAAAAGATAAATACCAAAACCATACCATTTGTTTGAAAAATGTAAAAATTATTAAAGGGGCAATAAACTTGACTTTTCAGAAAAGTATAAATGCATTAAAAAAAGCCCTGACTTTCAGGGCTTTTTTTAATATTCATCTTCATTAAAGAAGAAGTCATCTTTTGTGGGGTAATCCGGCCAAATTTCTTCAATATTTTCATAAGGCTCTCCATCATCTTCTAATGCCTGGAGATTTTCAATTACTTCAACCGGCGCTCCGGAACGAATAGCATAATCAATTAGTTCGTCTTTGGTAGCGGGCCATGGTGCATCTTCCAAGTGTGATGCCAATTCTAATGTCCAATACATATTCTTAGAATTTAATTTTAATTTTCGGCAAAAATATAATAAATTAAATAAGATTATAACTATTTTTTAATAAATGCATTAAATCCGTGGAAACCATTCATTTTCAGTACATCCATTATCTAAACACAACTGTCTTGCCAATACAAACAGATAGTCGCTAAGGCGATTTAAATAAATAATTACTTTCTCATCCACAAAACTTTCTTCTGCTAAATGAACGGTAATACGCTCCGCTCTCCGGCAAATACAGCGAGCTATATGACAAAAAGAAACTACGGTATTACCGCCCGGTAAAATAAAATGTTTCAGTTCCGGTAGCTTTTCATTCATTTCATCCATCTTCTGTTCCAGCAATTCGATATCCTGAAGATGGAGATCAGGAATTTTCATTTTAGATTTTTCAGGATCTGAAGCCAGAGCTGAGCCAATAGTAAATAAACGGTCTTGGATTTCCTTGAGAATATTTTTTTGATCCTCACTTATATCCTGATCGCGGATCATACCGATATAGGAATTCAGTTCATCTACCGTACCATAACTTTCAATACGTAAATGATGCTTTGGTACGCGTGTGCCACCAATTAGAGAAGTTAAACCCTTATCGCCTGTTTTGGTATAAATTTTCATGGATTTGTTTAGCCTAACCCTCTCCAAGAGAGAGGAAATTCTATATTCATTTTTAAATTAACGCATTTAAAATTCTCAAATTAAATTTGTCATCCTGAGCAGAGTCTAAGGACAAATTCTCAATTTATTGAATTTGCTCAAAATCAACGCCTTTTTGCTTCATTTCTGCTAAACGGGGAGATACTGTTTTTATATTCTCATTTTGATAATCGTTTTCTATTAACCCATCACGCATTCGTACAATACGGTGTGCGTGCATGGCAATATCTTCTTCATGGGTAACTAAAATAATAGTGTTTCCTTTAGAGTGAATTTCTTCGAGCAAACCCATAATTTCTACAGAGGTTTTGGTATCCAGATTACCTGTTGGCTCATCGGCTAATATAATAGATGGATTATTAATTAAAGCTCTTGCAACCGCCACACGCTGCCGCTGACCACCGGATAGTTCATTTGGCTTATGATCTACCCGATTACCTAACCCTACACTTTCCAGGGTTTTTGTAGCACGTTCTTCCCGTTCTGAACGGCTTATTCCTGCATAAACTAAAGGCAAAGCCACATTATCTAAAGAGGAAGAACGGGGTAACAGATTGAATGTTTGAAACACAAAACCAATTTCTTTATTACGCACTTCGGCTAATTCACTATCCGTCATTTTACTTACATGGATGCCGTTTAGAATATAATCACCTTTTGTTGGCGTATCTAAACAACCTAAAATATTCATTAATGTTGATTTACCGGATCCTGAAGGGCCCATAAGAGCTACAAATTCGCCTTTATTAATGGCAAGAGTAACAGATTTTAACGCGTGAATGGTTTCGGCACCAATTACGTACTTTCTGCCGATGTCATTTAGGGTAATAAGAGGCTGTTGCGTCATCTTTTATTTTTGTTTTTAGACCATATAAATACCCGCTTTGTTACAGGATTACTTTAATCTTCATGTTATTTAATCACTTTCGCCACTCTAAAATATTTCCCATCTTGTTTAGGCGCATTTTGTAATGCTTGTTGAGTGGTTAGATCACGCTTTATTTCATCATTCCTTAAAACGTTGACTTCATCTGTCATGTAAATGAGTGGTTCAACACCATCTGTATTTATTTCATTCAGCTTATTCATAAAACTTAAAATCTTGTTCATATCGTCCACAAGTACTTTCTTATCCGCCTCTGTAATTTCAAGCCTTGCCAAATGTGCAATTTTATCTATGGTATTAAGGTCTACTTTCATACTTTTTTAGTTCCTGATGAATGGTATTATATACCTCTTCTTTTAAACTATCCTCATCTTCTACGTCCAAATGATGAGTTTCAATGGGTTTATGTACACGAATATCGCAAATTCCTGGCCTGCTTCCATATTTTTTTCCATCATCCCACATTATTTTCCAGTTATTGCAAATAGTAATAGGTATGATTGGTATTTTTTGCTCAATAGCCAGCCGGAAAGGGCCGTTTTTAAAGGGATACAAAACAGGAGGATAATCACCTGCAATTAATCCTTCCGGGAAAATAACTACACTGATACCCTTTTGTAAGGATTCTTCTACTTTTTTAAAAGCACGGAATGCAGACATCTTGCTATCACGATTTAATGGGATATCTATAGTTTCAAAAAAGATTTTTGTTATAAAATTTTCAAGAAGTTCATCCTTACCTAAAAAAACCAAATTGCGCTTAGCAAGAAGTATAATTGTTGTTATATCTAAATTTGATGTATGATTTGGGCAAATAATATAGGGCCTGCTCCAGTCTATCCGTTCCTCAAAATCAAATCGGTGAAAAATACCTGCAAAAGATGAACTAAACAAAGACACATACCACCGGATACGGTTCATCCCATTAAATTTAACAGGCTTACGTGAATAGAAATGCAAAAAGGGATAGTATAAGACAAAGAAAAACCCCAAACAACCAAGGTAATAATATCGGTGAATGCTTTTCAAAAGTCTTTTCATCTGTCAAAAATAGAAAAATTACTTACTTTCGCTGCTTATGGAAACTGTTGTTAGTGGTATAAGGAGTACCGGGAAATTACATTTAGGCAATTATTATGGTGCGGTTAAGAATTTTGTGCAGATGCAGCATGATTATAAATGTTTTTTCTTTATCGCTGATTACCATTCTTTAACCACCCATCCTACTCCGCAAGATCTGCATGGAAATGTAAAACAAGTATTAGTAGAATATTTGGCCGCCGGAATTGATCCCGAAAAATCAACTATTTATGTGCAATCGGACGTTCCTGAAATTTCAGAATTATACTTGTATTTAAACATGAATGCCTATATGGGCGAACTACAACGTAGTACATCTTTTAAAGATAAGGTTCGGGCGCATCCGGATAATGTGAATGCGGGCTTACTCACTTATCCGGTTTTAATGGCTGCAGACATATTAATTCATAAAGCTACCAAAGTGCCAGTCGGTAAAGATCAGGAACAGCACCTGGAAATGGCCAGAACATTTGGAAACCGTTTTAACACCCTATATAAAACTGCTTATTTCCCCGAACCTTATGCCTTTAATTTTACGAAGAAACTGGTAAAAATCCCGGGTTTAGATGGGAAAGGGAAAATGGGAAAATCTGAAGGTGAAGCAAATGCAGTATACCTTTCTGACGAACCCGAGGTAATTCGCAAAAAAGTAATGCGGGCAGTAACAGATAGCGGTCCAACAGAAGAAAACCAACCCAAACCAGATGCTATTCAAAATCTTTTTGATTTAATGAAAGTAGTTTCTTCAGCAGATACGTACGAGCATTTTGAAGATCTTTATAGCAAATGTCAGATCCGTTATGGTGATTTTAAAAAACAACTAGGAGAAGATATGATCATCGCAACTGCCCCCATGCGTGAAAAGATTAATGAAATATCAAATAATGAGCCTTATCTACGTAAAATTGCCCATTATGGCGCTCTGAAAGCCCACGAAAGTGCAGCTAAAACAATGAAAGAAATTCGGGAAATTATAGGTTTCAGGAGTTTTTAATATGTGGTATTGCAAAAGAGTTTAGGGTTTAAAACGTTTTTAACTTGTAATCAAAAAACAATTCGTATTTTCAAACACGCTATGCGCCTTGCGCTGGTGAGCTTAATCAAATAACATGCATATTGCTATCGTTGGAAACATCGGCGCCGGAAAAACGACGCTAACAGAATTATTGGCTAAACACTTGGGCTATGATCCGCAGTTTGAGGCAGTGGATCACAATCCATATCTGGAAGATTTTTACAGCGATATGAAGCGCTGGAGCTTTAATCTGCAGATTTATTTTTTAAATAGTCGTTTCCAACAAATTATGGAGATCCAGGTAAATAACAAAAATATTATCCAGGATCGTACTATTTATGAAGATGCTTACATTTTTGCAGAAAATCTGCATGATATGGGGCTCATGACCTCCCGAGATTATGAAAATTATCGTTCAATTTTTGATAATATTACTTCTTTCATTAAGCCTCCAGATTTGTTAGTCTATCTAAGAGCTTCCGTTCCAACTTTAGTAAACAATATTCAGCGCAGAGGAAGAGAATATGAAGCTGGTATCCGGCTGGATTATTTATCAAAATTAAATGACAAGTACAAAAATTGGATAGATAATTACACCCAAGGTAAATTGCTGGTTTTAGATAAAGATAACCTCGACTTTGCCAATAAGCCCGAAGACCTGGGTTTTGTGATTCAAAGCATTGAACGTGAAATACACGGACTGTTTTAACACAATACTCCAAGCTATATTATACTCTTATGGAACAAGACTTCAATAAAGACAACTTTGAAAACTGGAAATACGGCGTTTTTTATTTTAATCGTAATGATCATCGATTGATCGTACCTAAAAAAATAGAAAGTTTAGGCAGGACTTTAAACTTTGCCAATCCGATATGCTGGGTGGCTATACTTATATTTACTGCATTACTATTTTATAGCATATTTATGTTGTAATGAAGATTTTAGGCATCATTCCGGCACGTTTTGCATCTACCCGTTTTCCTGGTAAGCCCTTGGTAGATATTTCAGGTAAGAGTATGATCCAACGTGTATATGAACAAGCTGGTAAGGCCGAAAGTCTTAATAAAGTAATTGTTGCCACTGATGATCAGCGAATACTTGATCACGTTCTAAATTTTGGTGGCAATGCGATGATAACCTCCAACCAGCATCAAAGCGGTACAGATCGTTGTGAAGAAGTAGCAAAAAAATATCCGGAGTTTGATATTTTAATAAATATCCAGGGAGATGAACCTCTTATTGATCCCCAGCAAATCGATCTGTTATGTAATTGTTTTGGTAAACCGGATGTGCAAATAGCCACATTAGTTAAAAAGATCGATACAGAAGATGAATTAAATAATTCCAATACTCCTAAAGTTATTCTGAATAAAAATGATCAGGCTATCTATTTTAGTCGAACTCCTATCCCCTATTTAAGAGAAAGTAAAAATAACAACTGGGTTAATGGGCATCAATATTATAAACATATTGGTATTTATGGATATCGATCAGAAACACTAACTGCGATTACTCAACTCCCGGTCTCCAGTCTCGAAAAAGCAGAAGCGCTGGAACAATTGCGTTGGATTGAAAATGGATTTGAAATCCAGGTAGCTATAACTGATAAAGAAAGTCAGGCAGTTGATACACCTGATGATATAAAAAAAGTATTAAGGTATCTTAATACCTAAATTTCAACGCTTCTAAATAATTCTTTATTCTCCGTTAAAACTCTAATTAGAATACTGCGTTTTGTTTATAATATCTCCTAAGATTATGAAGAGCACAGTTATATATTTAATAATTCTATTGATGACAATTGCATATTGTTCATGCAATAATGAAAAAAATAAAACCAACACAGAACTTAATAATTCTGATGTACTTAACAAGGAGACAGATGTAGATGATGATGGTTCATTTTTTATAAAAAATGCCGCAAGGAATGGAATTACAGAAGTAGAGTTGGGGAAACTGGCACAGCAACAAACACAAAATGATAAGATTAAAGCTTTTAGTAAGATGATGGTTACAGATCATACCCAAATTAATAATGAACTCAAAAAACTAGCTTCTCAAAAAAAAATTCTACTTTTTACTATGCCCCGGCCACCTGCAATAAATCATAATGAGCAGTATGTAGGGGAAATGAAAAAATTAAGCGGGGCAGAGTTTGATCATTATTATATAAAAGTGATGGTAGAAATGCATCAGCAAGATATTGAAGCCTTTAAACGAGCAAGCCGCAATCGTGATCCTGATGTTAATAAATTTGCATCAAAAAAACTATCTCTTTTAAAAGCTCACCTAGATTCAGCAAAAGTTATATATGCTAGCATTAATAAAGAGAATTTATATAGATGAAAGATATCAAAGCCAGATTCAATAATGCAATATGTTTACTAAATTTGAATTAAACAAATCGCATTTTGGCCAGACTCAAAAGAAACTCCCACCTTATTATTTATCGTAAATATGCCAAAAATCTAAAGTTTGTGATGATGGGTTTATGTGTAGCAATAATCACATTAGTATTACCCAAACAAGTACGATTTAGATTTGAATATGAAAAAGGCAAAATTTGGATGCAAAAAGATTTGGTATCCCCTTACAGCTTTGCAATTAAAAAAACAAATCAGGAAATAGAAAAGGATAAGCAAGAGATATTAAAATCCGTATTGCCCATTTATCAAAATAATGAAGAGACTGTTCAAAAATCTTTAGAATCCTTTAATCAGGATTTTGATACCAGGTGGAAGAACTCAGAGATAAAAGATGGCTTGAAAAAAAAGTATTCATTGCTTGGTGATCGTATTCTAAAAGAAATTTATGAACGAGGGATAATTACACCAATCAAAAAATATGAGCATGCTAATTCAAATTATAATTTCAGTCTTATTACAAATAATATTGCAAGGCAATTAAATACAGCAGATGTATTCACATTAGAAAATGCTTTAAAATATGCAGAGAATCAAATAAGTTTAATTCCCGATATTAAAAATAAGAATTGGCTGCTAAAACTCAGTAATGATCATTTACAGCCTAATTATGTGTATGATGAACGCCTCACCACTAAATTAGAAAATGATGCTTTAAACAGCATTTCCACAACTCAGGGAATGGTGCAAAAGGGAGAACTTATTGTAGCCAGGGGAACAAATGTCAGCGAAGAAATTTATCAGAAATTAGAATCGCTACGCTCTGCTTATGAAGAAGATGCCCGTGTGGTTGGCAATAGTAATCTGGTACTTTTTGGCCAATTTTTATTGGTAGGATTAGTAATTTCTTTGCTTATTGTTTTCTTATATCTTTTCCGTAAAGATATTTATTATGACAACAGACAATTATCTCTTATTCTTTTAATAATTACAGGGATGCTGGTAGGCCTTTCATGGGCTATAAAAGTAAAAATTCCCAGTCTCTATTACATCCCCTATTGTATTGTTCCAATTATTATCAGAATATTATTTGATACTCGTTTAGCACTCAATATTCATTTACTGGTAGTTTTAATTGCAGGTTTCTTTATCCCCAATAGTTTCGAATTCGCTTTTTTGCAGGTAACAGCAGGTATGGTTGCCATTTATAGCATTAAAAATCTGGTAAAGCGAGAACAGTTTCTTATTTCAGCATTGCTTATTTTGGGCAATTACCTGGTAGCTTTTCTGGGTATTTCACTTATCCGAAATGGTTCAATAAATGATATTGATTGGTTAAATTTTGTCCCTTTTATATTTAGCGTGTTACTTTCTCTACTGGCATACCCTTTAATTTATTTGTTTGAAAGATTATTTGGGATTACATCCGAAGTAACCCTGATGGAGCTCAGTAATACCAATACTAAACTACTTAGAGATCTTGCATTTAAAGCTCCTGGAACGTTTCAACACTCTCTTCAGGTTGCTAATCTGGCCGAAGCAGCTATTTTTAAAATAGGTGGTAATTCATTACTAATAAGAGCAGGCGCTTTATACCATGATATTGGCAAGATGGATAATCCTCAATATTTTATAGAAAATCAAAATAAAGGCACCAATCCTCATGATACTTTATCCTATGAACAAAGTGCACAAATAATTATTCAACACGTAAATAAAGGAGTTGAAATGGCACGCCGCTATCAAATACCTGAAATATTAATTGATTTTATACGAACACATCATGGCAATACCCGAGTAGATTATTTTTATCAGTCATTTTTAAAAAATTTTCCAGAAAAGTTTGTGGATGAAAATATTTTCCGTTATCCCGGCCCTATTCCTTTTTCCAAAGAAACAGCTGTTTTGATGCTTGCTGATTCTGTTGAAGCTGCATCCAGAAGTTTAAAAGAGCCGGATGTACAAAATATTAGCGATCTAGTAGATCGGATAATTAACTACAAATTAGATCAGAATCAGTTAACCGACAGTAACATTACCTTAAAAGATATTGAAACCATAAAATTGATCTTTAAAACTATGCTAATGGGCATTTATCATGTTCGTATAGAATACAATTTACATAAGTGAAATTATTTTTTGAAGGCATCCTCGAATTACTATATTTGCAAACCTTAACGAGAAATTATTTAGTTAAGGAGAGATGCCTGAGTGGCCGAAAGGAACAGTTTGCTAAACTGTCGTACTGGCAACGGTACCGAGGGTTCGAATCCCTCTCTCTCCGCCATAAATTAAATATAACTATTTTTAAAAATAGTTGTCGGTTACTGCAAAAATTCTATCTTTGCAGTCCGATAAGGCTAGGGTGCTGCGGCACCTTCAGTTTATTAAAGTTCGGGGTGTAGCGTAGCCCGGTATCGCGCCTGGTTTGGGACCAGGAGGTCGTAGGTTCGAATCCTGCCACCCCGACTTCAGAGGACAAAATGGAATCAGATCCATTTTGTCCTTTTTTATTTCCGCCTAATGTACTGTCTAACATGTAAATATACTTTACAGCTTCATTTACCCTGCCGGTTCGAAGTGAACTATTTATAAAATGCAATTTTTCAGGGAACATCGAACCAATAACTTCCCGTTTCTTATCTATATCTGCATTTTCATAAATATATGCCAACTTTAAAAGAGTGTCTATCCCTTTATCTAAAAGGCTTTTGATATTTATATTATCATCATTATTAGTGCTTAGTTTTGCTTCCAACTTTTCAACTCTGAGACTATAAACAGACTTCATTTCCCGGAAATCTTCCGGTTCAATTTGTTTTGAGGAAAGAAGGTCTCTTATATAGGCTAATTTATCTTCCAGCTCCTTAATTTGCTTTAACAGTTGTTTACGATCATCCTGCAAATGAGAAGTTTGACTATGCCAAGCTTTCTGCAATACTATTTTATACAGCTCCGCCATTTCAGGCCGAGGCAAATATCTTTTCAATTCATGAGTAAATTGTTGGTTAAGGTCATCGGCTCTATGTCGAAAATTACAACCAGAGAAGCAGTGATAATAAGAATAATGTTTATTGCGTCCTTTGGATACACTGCCTGTTAGTATTTTTCCGCATTTAGGGCAGAGGAGGAAGCCTCTTAATGGCAAGGTAGCATTAGATGCAATTTTAAGACGATAATGTCTTTTTCTTCCGTCTAATACATCCTGTACTTGATAATATAAATCTTCAGATATCAAGGGTTCATGTGAGCCTTTTACGAAACGGCTTTCATCTTCTTTGTATTTTGGTATAAATATTTTCCCACAATAAACAGGATTACGAATAGCAAACCAGAAAAGGCTTTTAGCACCCTTAAATCCTTTTTCTTTTGCCATATGATAAATCTGCTCGGTATTATAGATTCCATTTGAAATTTCCTCAAACGCCCAACTTAATATACCAGCCTGTGGTTCTTGGATACCAATGTATTTTCTCCCAGCTTCATCTATTTTATTTATATAACCGATAGGGGCCAAACCCATGTAACGACCTTCTTTCCTTGCCCTACGCATACCATGAATAACATTCAAAGCACGTCTGTCATTTTCTACTTCCGGAGCTGCTAAATAAAAGGCCAGCATCATTTTATTCTCTGGGATAGATAAATCCAACGGCTGTTCTATGGCTTGAGGCTCTACACCTAACTTACGTAAGGTATTTATCATCTGGTAAGCATCCCCCGCATTACGGCTAAAACGATCCCATTTTAAAAATAAGACCAGATCACTTTTACCTTTATTCTTTCTGAGCCCTAACAAATATTCTTTCCATTCAGGACGCAAAAAGGTTTTAGCTGAATGATCTTCAAACATTACTTTTCTTATGGAAATTTTATTGATATCGCAATATTTACGTAATAGTTCTTCCTGACTGCGCTGGGAATATCCTTTATCGGCCTGTTCGTCTGTACTTACCCGTATATATAAATCAGCTACTTTCATACCCTTCTGGTTAGTTGTTAAACACAAAAATTACTTCTTCTTTAATATAACAAATTTATGAAACTAAGGTGGCTTAACTATATATTGAGCTATAGTAATATCAGCTAATTTGCATAAAAAGTCAAGTATTAGTTTAGCTTGTTCAATTGTTACTTCCAATCCTCTTTTTTTAAGTATTTCGACTGCTTCTTCAGGAGTGATTTTATCATTTTCACTTGTTTCCATTACGCACCTCCTTTTATATACAGCAAAAGCCCTTTTAGGGCTTTATGCTATGTTTCAAATTTCATTAATACCATTTATTCTATTATTAAAATATACTTTACTTCCTCTGTTTCGTTTATAAGAAGGTTCATACCTTATATAGCCATAACTACTCAGATCCCGGATGCTTTTATGATATGTTGCGCTTGCCGAAATTTTAGCTATTTTCATTATCTCATAACTAAAAACACAAATGGGGTTTTCGAAATGATGTGCACTCCAGTATTGCAATAAAGCTGCGTAAATACCAATATGCGTAATACTGATACGGGGATCTTTATCAATAGCTATAAAAAAGTCTGACAAATGATTTAGCTGATTCATTTTTAACTGCTTATAAAATGTTATACAGAATTATGGCATATCCTAGCGTTACCTCTCCTTAACTGGAAGAATTGCTTTGCTTCTTCTTTTTTTTATTCGATGCCTTAAGCACTTCAAAACTATCATCTGCATTACCTTGCTGTTGTCTTACATTCTTAGCATTTTTTTTTGTTGTCTGTGATTCACTTTGCTCCTGCCTCTCATACTGGCTTTTTTTATTGTTAAGCCGCTGGATATGGCTGTCATAAATGTTGATGGTTTTAAATTGTGGGTTAGCTTCAATAAAATGCTTTTGTTCACTACAGTTTTGCAAGAATGTTACGGACTGACGATTTCCCTTTTGCAGGGATTCAAATAACCTCGATTTATCCTGCTCATTGGCCAATTCTTTAATGGGATATTTTTCCAGTGCAGTATTGAGATCATATCCATATTTCTCATGGAATTGTTTCATTTTGTAATTACCATGTGCATCGGTTTGTTTAAAGTCCAGTTGCATCCAAGCATTATATACCTGATCTTCCTTGTTGAGCAGATTCTTATTTACTGCCCGCCCGTTCATCAAATTATAAGCCTCTTTGAGGGTAATATTATTCCCCTTATTAATATAGAATGCCTGCACTATTTCATCTTTTGACTGCTCTGGCTTTAATGAAATTTCATAGTGATTGAAAAAATACATATCTGTCTGGGCTGATTTTTTAAAATAAAGAATTGATGAAACAACATCATTCCCCAACTTGGTTTTATGTGCGATATAAAAATCAGGCGTCTGCTTTTGCATTTTCTCCTTCATTTCATTCTCCAGCCCCTCTCCGAAACCGGTGAACTTTACCTGAGTTCTCAGGTATTCAAAATTATTATGATTCATAACTTAATATTTAAAAATATTATAAAAAGGTACTTCCTGTTAGTTGCTTACCGGCCTTGCTTTTACTATCGTTTTGTTATTTACTGATAGTTCTAGATTTCTTCCTCCTCCCTTTTCCATGAGCTGTATCGCCAGATATTTTTTATCAGGTATAGTAAATTTAGGCACAGCAAAAACAAATACCTGTTCTGATTGCCCTGCTACAACCAAAGTGTTATTGTATATATGCAATGGGTATATCTCTAATTCTTGTGTCGCGGTACGTGTGGATTTCTTTTGATCCCTTATAAAAAAACGAAGCTGATTAATGTCATAGTTAATATTGGATTCATTATTCACTCTAATGCGGAAGTACATCACCTCCTCGTTTATGTAAATTCCATCCAACTGTAATTTGATGCCATATGACTTATCTTTTATACCGCGTATTGTTCTATCGGCTGTAGCAAGTTTTATTGCATCAGCCTGAACTTGGGCCTCATTAATTCCGGGTATAGAAAAGAAGGCTTCAGTGTTCCATTGTGGTTTATTAGTGAAACTTATATTCAAGGCAGATGGAATATCAACATAGTTCAGAATATAGGAATAGAGTTTACCGTTAGCAGTGATGACGGTAAGATTAGTTTCATCAAAACCCCTTTTACTTGCTTTTACCTGAAGAATATTTTCAATACCCTTTACTTTTTGGGCAAGAATATCTTTACTTCCTCTATCCACACTTTTAATTGCATAAGGGAAGACCAAGTTAGTGGTCTTGTTGTAAGTGATTGATATATGATAAGGCTCAATTACTGAATCTTTACCTATATGCATTGCCATTTGTGCGAATGCCTGCATGTTCATCAGAACAACAACAATCCCTGTTATTATTACTGCATGTATCTTTTTCATAGTTTTAGAAATTTTAAATGAAATGATTAATTATTATAAGAAGATTGGTTTTGAAAAAATCAATTATTCTGTCGCTGTTTTTCATCACGTAGCAATACCTGATACCCTGCTTTCACAGTTACCTTAACGAGTTTTACTTTTTTACTGAGGAGAGCTTTAATAGCTTCAATCCCTGCGCTGGCAGCTTGAGCGCCTATAGAAGGATCAGTATTAGAAAGTTCAATTTCCTGTAACGAACGATTTGCCGACTCTTTAGCTACGTCACGGGTAATCGCTCCAGGAATGTAAATACCATCCATTCCATCCATATCATATACTGATAGTTCTACAGGGAAAAGTGAATTTCGGTAACGTACACTATTGATCTTAATACTTAATCTTTCTCCATTAAGCTGTGCTGTTCCATATATGAAATTATTTTTAGGAATCAGTATGCCATTAATGTAAACATCAGTAACCAGCCTCAATTTTACAGTTGAGCCATTCACTAAAGTTTGTGTTTCATGAATGACTGCTTCTATAGCGTTTTCATTGCTTAAATCTGTTACGTCATCTAGTGAATAAAAACCGTTTTGATTGATGCCTGGAAATGCTCCAGTATCAGAGAATTGTTGAATAGCCCCAGCACGATTATCTAACAAGGAAATAAGATTGTCCTGATGGTTTATAGCAACAGGAAAAACCTGACCTTTTTTTAATTCAGAATTTTGCCGGATACGTTCTTGTACCCTATCCGGATGCTGGATATCAAGTATTTTTTCAAGCATACCGTTTAACTGTTGCATTTCTGGATCAGACCCATCTTTCTGATTCATAGTATTCATCATTTGTTCTAACCTGTCTACATCGCTACTACTCACAGACGAATTAGGTGTTCGGTTATATGTTCCTTTTTGGTCTTCTGAGTTTGTTTGTGGAACAGTTGATCTGTTCATGGCATCATTAAGTTGTGCCAACTTGTTATAAACTTTTGCTTCATTAGGATCACTATAACCTGTTGCATTTACATTAATCTTCTTTCTCGTACTGCTAAATCCTGCACCACTATAGTTAGTACTGGAAACAGAAGTATCTGCAAATTCACTGGCAGCTGTATCAGTTTCTTTATGAATTTTGTAATAGGGATCATTTTTGATCAGATCTTGCAGCTTAAGAGAATCCGATGCTGCTTTTTCATAATAACTCAGCTTATCGAGCGACTTGTCATCTTTTAAGTTAGCGCCAGGCAATTGTACATTTAAACCTTTTTTTGCATTTTGTGCATTTGTTTGATCTACACTTCCGCCACCCAATGACCAAAATAAAAGAGTCATAAAGGGCAATACCAATAGCGGCAAAACTGTAAAGAATTTACGCTGCCGCAAAAATTTCTGAGAATTTGCTTTCTGTTCCATAATTATATTATTTAGTTTGTGATTGATAAATTTTTTCAAGAAAGGCGACACTATCCATTATACCAGCATGTTGGTTTAAAATACTGTCGTATATAGCTTTTCCAGAAGGGCTTCTAGCAAGGCTATCCATACAATGTCTGAAATATTCTATTCGTTGATATTCCTGTTTTGTAATCGTAGCCGCAGATTGAGTATTTTCATCCCCTGTCTTCATGCTATATGAAGGAGTTTTAATTCGTGATATTGAAATTGATACAGATGGGTCGCCTATCAGTTTACTGGCAATGAGGTAAATGTTGAGGCAGCTTGCGGAAAAGCAGAACAATAAGAATACAATGAGTTTACCATTCTCGGAAAGCCGTTCCGTTTTCCTTTGCATAAATGCTGCCCAATTTTGTTGTAGCCGGATACATCTTGTAAAGATGTTACTAGCAATTCTGTCCTCACGGGAATTTTTTTGTACAGGCCTTTGTTTCTTATTTTCGAATAGAGATAACATAACTCAACGATTTTCAATTTTCAAATCCTTATTCTCAATAGTTGTCCAGTGTTCAATCAGAAACCCATGCGGATTATTATCTGAGCGGCTTACATTACGTAAATATCCTTCTGTTATGAGGCTTCTGGAAACAGTACTGGTAGTACGAATGATGTTTTGGGTGGCGTAGCAAAGAAAATAATAAGGATATGTATGAATGTTTACAAATACACTGTCTACTTTAATTTTTTGGCTGATATTACCAGCTATGATATTAGAGTAATAACCATTCTCTTTTAGATTGTCATATTCCCTCATTGCAGATGCATCTGCGAGGTATAGTGCTTTGGTAATATTTGCCTGAATAACTTTATCATCCGGGTCGAGGGTGAAAAAAAACTGGTGAAAATTTTTGACATGATCCCTTGCTTCTACAGGTATGTTATCCTTATGATCAGAAGCATAAGCTTCTAATGCTTTACCGTTGGCAAGTACATACACTTTGCTCTGCATCTCATATACTAGCCTGAAACTCTTATAAAGGGCAAAACAACATATGACCGTACAGCATATGACAACTACAAAGGTAAATATGCGGATATGCCGAAAAGCAGTATCTATATTTTGCATTTTCTTAAACATAATTAATAGTGTTATTTTAAATTAATCTTGAGTAGACTAAAGGATTAAGATTTGCCGGAGATTTTATCCTGCTTATATCCCGAGTTTGCTTCATTAAAATACTTCGAATTAGTACCAGAGTTATCCATGCTGCCACTCATTCTTCCTGCCGCATTACCCATCACATCCGCAGCCATACCAGCACCTCCGTACATAGTATTTACTGTAGCCCGAGAGGAAGAGTTAAACAGACTAGTGACTTTTTGCACCATTGCACCACCACTGCCTGCATTAACGATATAATTAGCTACAGAAGGAACGGTAAAGTATCCTACAATGCCAATAATCATAAAAATGAGGTAGGCTGCATCAGTTGAACTGAAAAAAGAGTCACCCGAAGCCTGCACTTGGTTAATGTCTAGTTGAAGCATTTTTTCCTGTATCTTCCCAATGATAGAACCGAATATATTAGCAATAGGCAGCCATAGGAAAATATTAATGTAGCGAGCTATCCATATAGTAAGCGTATGTTGAAAACCGTCAAAGACAGCTATTCCAAATACAAAAGGTCCTAATATTGCAAGCACTACTAAATTGAATGTCCTTAGTGTGTTGATGCAAAGTGCTGCCGCTTCATACAACACTCTCAATACTTCGCTCATCCATTCCTTTATGGAGTTACGAAAATTGTAAGATGCTTTAGACATAGCAAACTTGATATCATTGCCAACACTTTCAAACATGCCTTCATCATTTCCTTTAGGATCATCAGGATGTGTATATTTATACCATTTGTCTCTGTCGCCACTACCTGATTCGCCTACATACATCTGCCATGCTTCTGTTTTCTTTATGGCTTCTTCTTTTTGTTTAAGTAATTCTGAAATTGCTTTGTCTGAATCTTTTACTAATTCGGCTGTAGCTGTTACTGTGGGCTCCATTACGCCATTGATTATAGCTAAAACAGAGGGAAAGATCATGACTGCAAAACCTATCACGAATGGACGGAACAAAGGATAGAAGTCAATTGGTTCTGCATTGGCAATATGCCGCCATACCCGGCTTGCTATGTACCACGTGGCAGCAAATCCTGCTATACCTTGGCCTACACCAATCAACTTGCTACACAATGGTATCATCTCATCATATAGCTTATCCAATACGCCATGAAGACTATTCATTTCATTGGCTAGACCTTGTGCCTGCGAAAACTGCGGCAAACTCATTATCACTATTGCTATAAAAGCAACTCTTTCCCACTTTGCCATTTTAATATATTTAATTTATTATACCGTATACTTTTCTAAGCGTTATTACATCATTTCTTTCTTTAGCTCTTTGTACAGCCAGTACCGTTGTGTTATTATTAAAGTGCCGTAGAAAAAGAAGCTTATCCTGCATATTATTATAAATGCGGTCTACAGCTTCTAGCCGTTCATCATCTGACATTCTAAGTTTACTGTCTGTCATTATCATAGTCAGTTCGTCAAGGTCATTTAAGCTCTTATTGAAAAGGTTGTTATACACTTTGCTGAGATAGTCGATTTCACCAGTGTTAAAATTCCCATCCCGCCTATAGCGTTTGAAGGCTACCTTATATTCTTTAACCAACATGATTTGACTATTGATAATATCGGCAACCTTCTTGTATTTCTTAACTGTTGGACTAACGACCATTAGGCCATCAAGAAAAGTTTTATGAAGATTGAAATTACCCTGTGATAAATCCTTAATAGTTGAATAACCTTTACTGACAATGTGATAGCCTTTTTTCATATCCCTGAGTATCTGTTTGAATTGGGCTAGCTTTTCTATATTAAGTGTTAATTGCTCTGTTTCTTGTCTCTGAGCAGCTACTTTATTAGTAGTGGTAGTACTAAGTACTAAGAGGAGAATGATTATCTTTTTCATAACTATTATTTTTTAATACCATTAATAGCACGCTTGATTTTAATATCAGTTTGATCTTTTATGCGTGCAGCTGCAAGTGATCTAGCTTCACCCGAAAATGCTTGAACGAAAGTGTATTTGTCTTGCATATCACTATAAAGATTGTCAATACGTTTCATGCGCTCATCATCCTGCATATCCAGTTGTCCTGAAGTTATAACCGCTATCAGTTCATCTATCGTTTTTGTGCAGTCATCCAACAGTCTCTGAAAAACTCCATCCAGATAGTGGACTTCATTATTATTGAATGCACTGCTTTTCCTGATTTGACTAGCTGTATTCTTATATACTTTTATTATCCGTACTTGTAAGGCAATAATTTCTGCAACTTTTGCATAGTTCTTAATTTTTGGGTTGACAGTTTTTAATGAATTAAAGTAATCTGTATGCAGATTAAACTCCCCATGCTTAATGTTGCTGATGGTATTTAGACCGTTTTTTGCAATAGAATATCCTTTATGAACATAACCGGTATATGCCTGTAAAGCCGCTATCTGTTGCAAAAGATATTTTTTTTGTTTTGATTTTTGGTGAAACCATTCGCCAAACGTTTGTGCTTTTATGCCTGTTGATATTAAGGCCAGAAGTAGGATAGTGAACAACTTTTTCATAACTTTTACTTTATTATTTATGTTATTGAAGACCATATAGTTTTCTCACGACATCTACATCATTTTGCGCTTTAGCTCTTTGAAGGCTAAGCATTATGCCTTGCTGGTTAAATTCTTTAAGGTTATTGTAATTCTCATCCATCCGGTTAGCAACCGCATTGATAATGTCAAGCCTCTTAGCATCGCTCATTTGTGTTTGAAAGGAATTAATCACTAAGAATATCTGGTCGATGTTTTTTACACTTTCAGCAATTATGCCTGAATACACCTTATCCATGTATGAGATTTCATCAGCAGTGAAATGCTTATCCTGTTTAAAAAGTCCCCGTGCTCGTTTGTATTCGTCAACTAGGTGTACCTGCTTTTCAGTTATTTCTTTAATACGCCTGTAATAGGAAATGATCGCTTTTACTTGCTTCAACTCGTCATAATAATTTTGATAAAGTTTTTTTTGTTTATCCACCCAGCCGGCGATATCACTAAGCTTTGTTTTTGACATGGCGTTCTCCAGTGTCTTTTGGGCATTCTGTAGCCATATAACTTTATTTTGCTGACGTTGAATCTGTAAGTCAATTGCTTTAATGGCTTTCTTAATAGCACCTTTAATAATGCCCACAGCGGGTATTTGAGCCTGTGCTTTCCCCAATGGGGAAATATTCCCCATTACTAAAAATAACAGTATGATTAATAGCTTCTTCATGATCATTATATTTATAAATTACCGGCATTTGCCATCCTCATGTCCATCACAAGTGCAGCAATACCTTTCTTTACATCGCCATATTTACGGGTATACTGATGTACTTTTACCTTCTCGGTTTCCTCTGTGGTATAAGCAAAATATTCCTCTGGTGATACCTCTGTCCGGTATACTTTGGAAAGCATCCCACCAAGTGATATAAAGACTTCTTTATATTTTCTTATAGGATCGTTCGCTTTATTTACAGATAGTATTAAAGCTTTTTCCTTTTCTGTTAATCCCAAAAGATCTTGTATCTGCTCAAATTTGTTTTGGTACTTTGATTGGTCTAAAAGTATTTTGCAATCACTATTATTGATAATGGCTTGTTTTACCACTGGCGAGCTTATAATATCCTCTACCTCCTGAGTTACTACAATCGCTTCACCGAAAAATTTACGTACAGTTTTGAACAAATATTTAATGTATTCAGCCATACCTTCTTTGGCAATAGCTTTCCAAGCTTCTTCAATAAGAATCATTTTTCTTACACCTTTCAGCTTCCGCATTTTGGAGATAAATACCTCCATAATAATGATGGTAACAACAGGAAATAGAATGGGATGGTCTTTAATATTGTCTAATTCAAAAACAATAAAGCGTTCTGTAAGCAACTCCAAATTTTCTGTTGCATTCAGCAGGTAATCAAATTCGCCATCCTTATAATAAGGACGCAGTACATATAGGAAATTGCTTACATCAAAGTCTTTCTCTTTAACCTTGTCATTAGCCAGTACTTTGACGAACTCATCCCGCAAGAAATCATAGAAGGTATTGAAACAAGGTATTAAATGAGCATCCTTGTCAAGTTTTTCATAGTAGAGCTGTAGGGCATTAGACAATGCTACATATTCTGAGCGGTTAAAGGTTTCATTGTCTTTTTTCCAAAGTGCTAATAGCAGGGTTTTAAGGCTCTCTTTTTTCTCCGTATCGAGACTATCACCTTCACTAATATAGAATGGGTTAAAACGGATAGGATTTTTTTCATCATAGGTGAAATAGTATCCTTTCAGCATATCGCATAATCCCTTGTAACTATGTCCCACATCTACCAGTACAATATGAGTTCCCTGCTCATAATAACTCCTAACCATGTGGTTCGTAAAAAAGGATTTTCCGCTGCCGCTTGGACCTAAAATAAACTTATTGCGGTTTGTGCATATTCCCTTTTTGATGGGCTCATCTGATATATCTACATGTACAGGTTTCCCCGTAAGCCTGTCGCCAAGCCTTAAACCTACAGGACTTAAAGAAGAACGGTAATTAGTTTCAAGATTAAGGAAGCAGACTGCCTGTTCTGCGAATGCGTCGAAAGTGTCATTCATTGGGAAATCTGCCTCATTACCTGGAATACCTGCCCAAAATATTTGAGGAGCGCCTACCGTTTCCTGCTTGGCCACTGCATCCATTTGTGCAATTGCAGAAGTAACAAGGTTTTTGAGATCCTTCAGCTCTTCCTTATTTGTTGTCCAAACTTGTAAATTGAAATGAGCTTTTACTGGAAGCCGTTGCTGACTGATCGCTTCATTCAAAAAATCATTGGTGGCATCCCTTGCTATAGTATTTTCACGGGAATAAGCTGATAGAGATTGCAGCCTTAAACGCTTACGCTCTAATTTTTGAAGGGTTTTTTGAGCATCCTCAATAAAAATATATTGATTGTATATATGATTGCAAGGTAAAAGCTGTCCGAGTGTAGAGGCAAAGCCAATACTAAATTTTGTTTTATCGGTGGAATACCTATCATAATTAATTCTTGAACCGCAGAAAGTGGGAAGATCTGCTGCATCCCCTAAAGTATATAGCTGGCAGAATTGATCACCTATCTGCAAGTTTTCCTGCAAGGTGATATCTTTTATAAATAATTCATCTTCTTTTCCTGATAAAAAGCAATAGCGTTCTATTAAACCCATTTTACGACCATGGCTTTGTAATTCCTCATTTTTCAATCGGGTAAGCTGTACAAAGCCACTATCTTCCAATATTCTTTTGAACTGCCCGGCACTATCAAGAAAGTCCTGTAACAATTGGGGTTTTAAAGTTTGTTCAGGTGCAATAGAGCTGCGCAGCAGGTTGGAAAATAAGGAAGTTGCAGGTTTTCTTCCAGTTGGCTTTTTAGTAAGTAGTATATAACAGCTATGATCTAAGAAAGGACGTTCATTAAAAAAACGTTCGCTGCTAAGGGAAAGAAAACTGTTATCATCATTTGTAAATTCAGGCTTATACCTGCTATCTATAAACCAGTCTTGTTTATGAAAGACAGATAATTTAGGTAATACTTTGATGGCTTTTATCCATGCTTGGTGAAAGGCTTCGTATTCCTGATCAGATAGTGTAAATATTTCAGGAAGCTCTGTCTTGAAAACAAGTGTTATATCTCCCTGTTTGGAGAGAATACAATCATGTTCTACACCTAAGAGTGGTAAAATATCTTCCAACTGCTTTTCCATTTTCACTTTATTTACCTTGTTATAGATATTTTATCTACATCTTTATTTTTGTAAAAAATGCAGACCTACTTTTTGATTTAATGACTTTAGGTACACTACGTCTGGCTAGCTTTTTCATCATTCCATATTCACCATAAGTATTGCTCAGTGCATAGAGCTTGATTACTAATATGGTTCCTGCTATTAGTATGATAGCAATACAGATCAAAGAATTGATGCCGATAATATACATGATGGCAAATACAATCAACAGTACAGTAATACCACCTCCGAAATACCAGATATACTGTGCTTTCAATCCTTTGAACTCAATACTTTTATTGATGCCTTTATTAACCAGATAAACACTGTTGCCCATAATACTTCCATTTAAAGTCTTAATTGTTCGTATGCCTATTGCTTTGCATGATGTTCTTTTATTACTAGTGTTATACGCCAAAGAAAGATTTGATCACAGTCGCTACGATAACAAGAAAAACACAACTGCCAAACCAAGCGGCTGCCACTTTCCCTGTATCAGGATCACCTGCATTCCATTTCTGGTAAACCTTCACCGCTCCGATTAACCCAAGTAAAGCACCTACTGCATACATCAGGTTAGTACCTGAATTAAAATAACTGCGCACTTTTGTGTTGGCTTCATTGATACCTGCATTCCCATCCTGTGCGAATGCAGCAATATGAACAGCGGCAAGCATAAGCATGGCCACAATTGTTAATCCTAATTTGAAGGAACGGCTTTTAAATTTCCACTTACACATTTTCATACTACATTATTTAAAAGTTGAATATTTTTTTACTGCTTTACTTCCCTAAAACTCTCCGCCTCATGGCGGAGAGTAAGGAAAGCGGCTTCATCGCTTGACCTCTACCCACAACATCTCCAACTCTACAGCACTGAGGCGGATGAAGCCTTGTTTCTCGCATTCGGAAACAATGAGGTTATTTATAGGAAGTTGAAAAAGAGTACCTTTCAATGAGGGATATTCTTTTAGCGTTAATTGAAGCAAAAAAGAAAATTCCTCTTTATTATAATTTTTAGCAGCGGCATCTGAAACGGCATTTTTTATTTTTACAGTTAATGCCTCGACTTCATATAAAAGGTTATCAATTTCTTCTTTATTGAGCATGCCGGGGGCTTCAGTTTGTTCTGTTTTTAATCCTGAGACTTCGGTTTCATCCTGTTGCATAAATTCCGTTTCATTACCTGCCTTACGAAAAATAATTTTTCTTTCACTAGAAAGAAGCATTTGCAGATCTTTAAAATAAAATCTCAAGCCAACGATGAGATACCAAGTAATTAAAAGGATTACTACAAAACCCATGTAGGTTGCCCAGGAGATATTTGTAAACATATAGTTTCGTTTTTTTCGTTTTCACTAATCAATCCAATCATTGTTCGTTTAATATGATAACCGGGTTGTTTATAATTTCTACACAAAGAAACGCTTGTTTAATACCCCTTATCAAGTCCAACTTTTGGTGTACCCTTATCTGTACCCATTGTACCCTATTGATAATCAGGAAGAAAAAAACTAAAAAATTTAAAAAAAAATTCCAAAGTGAGGCTGTAAAAATATTAGAGTAAATAGTAGTTGGAGGTATATTTTCAAGGCGGGCTACTTACTTCAAGTCCTTGCTCGTATTCCCTTGCAGATTACGTATTGTTATCCTTACTATAGATATTGATAGGGAAAGAATGATTGCAATATTGAGAGAAAAAATGATGTGCAGATAATGGAATGTTTTACAGCCTCAGCATACCCCCTGCAATACCATTATTCTAAAGCTTTAAAAGGCTTGCAGCCGGTATGCTGCTAATGCTTGCGTCCCGTCTCATTTCTTCATGTCATTCCATACTTTCATGCCATTCATCAATTCGACCGGACGCTTTTGTATAAGACACTAGTAAAAACCTTTATTATCCAATTTCATAAGTTCAGTAGCTGATTTTTTTTCTATGTGCCAACCATCATCCTGTAATGAAAAGATAGTTTTATGTTTTTTTTGCTCCTTAAACTCCGGCATAAGTAATACTGAAAATGGTGTAATATCTTTATAAGCAGTAACATATTCAATAGTTGCAATCTCTCCATTTTTACTGTTTTTAATATCAGTTATTGCGGTTAAATCTTCATTTGCCAATTTTACTTTTTGCACATTAAGTGTTTTATCTTTTTCCAGCGTAGGTAATAGATATGGCTTAGCCTTATCAGTAAATTGAATTAAGGGCTTACCGATATCCGTTAGTTTTTGAGTATGTTGTATAACAACTAGATTTTCTTTTTCTAAACCCGCATTTATAATTTTGCGGATATAGGCAGGATCACTGCAATAAACGTCATAATCTAAAACCCTTGGATAAGCCAGTTCGTTTTTGATGACTTTGAAAGCAGTTTGTTTGTCTAATTCTTTAGAACCACAGCCGGAACATGCTATTATAATGCCTGTTGCCAATAAAATCACTGATTTCCTTTTCATAATATTTGAGTTTTAATATCACATTAATTATATCATATCTAAAAGACAGTATTTGCAAAATAGTATTAATATTCTTTGATTTTTTTTATCATTTTTTCCAGTGTCTGAATTACAATTTCTTTATCCCTTGTTTCAGCAGAATAAGATTTACTCCGCATACTATCGTAAGAGATATTTTCCTGATAAGGGGTAGATAAAAAAGGGACTATACTTTTAAATACTGCATTCAATGAGCGAGCCATTACAATTTTAAGATCATCTACGGAACGTAAAAGAAGTGCCATTTGATCTACTGATAGGATACATAATACTTTTTGTTCCCCCTGATCTTTTGTAGCTTTCTTTTCAGAAATTCCTTGTATTGGTACAATTTCATAATGCAATTTTTTCTCCAGATAAAATATTTCTTGTGTAAACCAATTGCCTATTTCTATATGCAGATCTCTATATTTAGGATCGAACATAGCGCCGGGTTTACGTTGTACTTGTTTGAATTCTTTAAAGTAGAACAATAGCTTTTCCATTTTGTCTGAAATATTTTCACATGTATTTATTTTTTCAGCGAGTCTTTGGGTAAAATTGTCCATATAACGCTTGCTGTTGAAATTCATATAAATCAACAATTGATCTAAAGATGAATAAGAGCCTCCTATATTTATAGTATCCTCTAACTGCTCAAGTTGTATGCATAGCTCTTTTACATAGAATATTTCTTGAAAAACAAAGGAATGCTCATCTTTTGTGGGACTAATGAAAGTATAAAGGACATGCAAAACAATATCTCCAACAGTAGAATCTTGGATTTGACGCAATAAACCAGTTTTTAGCTTGTCAAGTTTTTGCTTTAATTCTTTCTTTGTAACAGTAAGATAAGTTGATGGTACACGTTCATTCAAGCTTAAGTATTTTGAAAAACGCAGTTCTATATAAGAAAGCAATTGATCGAGACAGGTAATTATCTCATTAGTAAGCTGTTTAAGATTTGTATTTTTAGCAGGACATTTTATATGATTTTCAAGAGCTTGATCAAGTAAGATTATTAAGCCCGAATGATATTGGGTGATTAGCAATTGAATTTTCTTTTCATCCAACAAACTAAAAACTTTATTTCTTAGGAAGTTTTCAACCTTAATTTTTTCTTCTATAATTTGTTGTTTCAGTTTTATTAAATGCTCTGGCAGAATTGCATCAATTTTACTATTCGCTGGATTAAGTGAAACAGTAATTAAAAAATCCAACCACTCCAAAGTATATCCTCCACACATAACTCTTCGATTGAATATGGCAAACAACTTCCACATACAAATTTCAGCCTTAAACTTCTAAAAAAGAATACGTAATTTCTACCAATTTCCTATGCAATTACCATTATATTAATGGTTATACTTAAAGAAATGAGTATTTTATTGAGTAAGCTTGTTAATTAATTCAACTTTATTAGAGACCTCTGCTTTTTCAAAAATATTCTGTATATGTGTATTAACCGTTCTTTCAGAAATAAATAGAGTTTGGGCTATCATTTTATATTTAACGCCTTTAATAATAAGTTTAACAATTTCAATCTCCCGGTTGGTAAGGTTAAACAGGTTACACTTTTCTGTAAATTTTGATAAAAAATCAACAGCTATAGGTTCGATTTGGGTCTTTGTTAAAGTTTTAAGATTTAAAATAGACGAGTTTAAAATGGCTTTTTGTTGCTTAAGAATATTTTCGAGCACGGTTTCAATTTTCTGGCTTAGTTCCTCAAATGAGAATGGTTTTGATATAAAATCAATGGCACCTAATCTTAAACCCTTTAGCCTGTCCGTTGGGGTTGATTTGGCTGTTAAAAATATTATAGGGATATGGTTGTATTTATTTTGCTCTGAAATAACTTTTGCAAAAGCAAAGCCATCCATTTTATCCATCATAATATCTGAAAGAATAAGATCAGGTATAACTGGCAAGTTATGTAGTGCCTTTAACGCTTCCACCCCATTCAAGGCGCAAAACACATTGAATTTAATATCCAGCTTATTGAAAAGAAAATTGATCATAATCTTGTTATCCTCAATAAGTAATATAGATTGTCTTTCTGGTAAAAATCGGCTATCAGGGACTTCGTAATTTATAAAATTGTAAATAGAGGGGTTAGATTCAATTGAATTCTGAGTTGGATTATCGCCATTTTGTAAAATGTGTTTATTAAGTATAACAATCACTTTTGTTCCTAGCGTTTTGGCCGGATCACTTTCAATATGGATTTCTCCTCCTAAACCATCTATCACTTTTTTTACTATAGGTAATCCGAGGCCCATACCTTGAAGACTTGTTGTTTTATGGCTTATCTGATAGTATGGTTCAAATACTTTCTCTTGGTGTTGTGGTGCTATTCCGGTACCTGTATCAGTTACGGAAAAAATAATTTTGACATCAATTGTTTTTAATGAAATTTCTATATTCCCGCCGGTATCAGAAAACTTTATCGCATTTTCTATAATGTTATTCACTATCCGACTCATGGAATTGGGATCTGCTTTAATAAAAACATTGTTCTCTATTGAATTATTAAAGACAATAGTCTGTTTCTGACAATAGTATTCAAATAGTGATAAACTATTCTTTAATATCCTCGTGAAGTCTGATATTTGATTATGACGATAAACATCAATTCCCTTAGTAAATCTCTCTATATCAAATAAATTAATTACATCAGATGTAAGCTTATCCACGCCACCTTTTATTATATCCAACTCTTCTGCTGACCCATATTTATTGATGTATTCTTCAAGGTAATTTTTTATCAGTGTAAGAGGTGTTTTTGTTTCATGTACCAGATTAATAAAATTATTGGTCTTTTGATCATTCATTCTTTTCAATTCTTTCGTTCGCTTATCTACCTCCTGCTGCAAATTTGTATTCCAGTTCAAAAGACGCTGTTCCGAATTCATAAGTTTTTGATGTTCTATTCTTGTTTGTTTTATATGTCTGTTTACCTGCAATCCAAATAAAAGCAAAAAGCCTAAATTAGTAACTGTAGCTTCAGTTGCTTGTTCTAAGTTGAAGTAAGAAATAAAAGGTAAACCAATCCAAGGAGTTATACTTAAAAAGAGTACAGCTATTTCTTCCATTGATTCTTTGCTTTTAAAATCTTTTTGATATTTAAATTGAACAGCCTTAAACAAGGAAAATATAACCCATACAGCATATATTACTGGAAGGATTAGTAAATTTTGGGCAGTCTTTAAATTATCAGATATTGCAAATACAATTACAAAAAGAAAATAAGGTATAATTAAGAAAAAGTAAACTCCTTTATAAGCATGGAATTTCATCTTCTCTAATCCAAAAGCTTTATAGACGTAATATGGAAAATAGCATGGAGTAATAAATCCCATAGCATATGCTATAGCCTCTTGAGTAAAAAAGGAACCCGGCATTTTCGGATCAGGTAACAAACCGCCAGCCACATTATAAATGAGTAATAAAAAGATGAGAATTATGTTTAATGATGCAATTTTATCATCAGGTCTGGCTAAGCGATAAATAATGAGATAGAAAAATATAACTATTTCTATGCTAACAAAAATAAATGTAACGATGTGCATTTGTGTTCCAAATACCAACATTGCATTATTGTTTATTGAGTTCCCTCTTTAGAAAAAATAATTTATAATTTAAATCAAGTTCATTGTATATCTGAAATCCAAATTTCTTGTACCATGGTAGATTTTTCAGTGTTGATGTTTCCAAATAAATAGGCCTCTTTTTCAGGTCACTATCTTTAATAATTTCATTAATAAATATGCTTCCGAGTCCAGTATTTTGAGATTCTGGATTAACACCTATAAACCATAAGTAAGACATTAATTCCTTTGGTTGCAACTTTTTTATTGCAGATTCTCTGGCAAGAACTTTTTTAATATTTTTTAAGCCGACACAATTAAGAATCAATTTTACATCCAATAATATTGATTTGAACGTTGTTTTCTTTTTATCAGGATATAATACTAATGCACATGCTTCTTTATCATTAGATAAAAATACATTTCCGAATAAATGACAAATTTCAAAGGAATAATCAATAAGCGCTCTGATACGCTCTTCTCTTTTTTGATCTTGCTTTACTATGTAATTAACGCTTTGGTTAGTGTCAAATGATTTAGTAAGTATATTTACTATTAAGCTTTTGTCGTTATACTCGGCATTTTTCATGAGTTAATTAATTAGTTATAATTGATAATTAAAATTCCATGCCACATATTCACAATTACAGTTTTTCATAAAGTAATAATCCCTAGCAGCAAAGTCAATACAATATCTTATAACCATTATTAATATGGTTTTACTATACCATTGAAATAATTAAATTAATAAGTGATAGTAATTCCTGCTCCCAACCCCATGTCACTATCATAATGCGTTGATAAAGAAAGATATTTTGTAGCAATGTATCTGAACCCTGCCATGTATTCTTTATCAGTATTTATCATCCAAGCAAAACGAAGGCGTGGGGTAATGGATATATCCTCTCTTGATAATTGGAAACGAAGTTTTCCATTGCCATCAATTCTTAAATCGGCAATTGTTAAAGTTGGTAAAGTGTATGCAATACCTGCTACTACAGTATGGCGATTATTTTTGTTACTTATTTGTCCAAACCAATTTTTTTCTTCATTCCCAAATACGTTTTTGGGTCCGCCTTCTACTTTGTAATGATAATCGAACCCTACATAAGGATACAACCATTGCATTTTGTCCAAGTATCTTCCAATCACCGTTTCACTTTCGTAGCCATGCATATCGTGGTAGCCCAAATGCCATAAAGTGCTTGCTTTCCAACGAGTATTTGAAAACATGGCTTCACCATCACTACCATTGCTTTCTAAGCCAATTTTTGCCATAAAATGTGGCATCCTGTCATCAGCAAATAATTTGCGCTGTGCCAATATGGGATTTGGTATTTCAGGATTAGCTGGTGAGTTTTCATAACTAAATACCCTACCCATTCCACTCATCATATGATATAAAATGTGGCAATGAAAAAACCAGTCACCACTTTCTGTAGCAGCAAATTCTATGGTATCCCTTTCCATTGGCATAATATCTAACACATTTTTTAAAGGGGCATAATCCCCTTGACCGTTGATTACCCTGAAATCATGTCCATGCAAGTGCATAGGGTGACGCATCATTGAATTGTTGTACAAAACAATCCTTACATTTTCACCCTTTTTTATTAAAATTTTATCTGCTTCTGAAACTACTTTATTATCCAGGCTCCATACATAGCGGTTCATGTTGCCTGTTAATTCAAAGTGCAACTCTTTTATGGGAGCTTCTGGCAAAGTGGTTTTTTCAGTGGCACGCAACATGGTGTAATTCAACGTAACAATATCGGAGGAGTTGCTTTCCATGTTCATGCCCTGCATGCTATTATTATTTGGCATTTGCATATTATGGGTTGAATGCTCCTGCACGTCCTCTTTTGTCATGGCTTTTTTAGGTTTTTCTTCGCCTGTAATTTCCGGATACATGACAGTGTTCATATCCATAATTTGGTTGCTCATTTCCATACCTTCCATCGGTTTCAAATTTCCATCCATTGCCATCATTTTATTCATCATTTGCATTCCTGCAAAATATTTTAGTTTAGGTAATTGTTTTGCTGCTACTTTCTCTCCACTACCCAACCATAAAGAAGCCGATTTGGTGCGATCTTCCGGTGTAACTAAAAATTCGTATTGCTTATTATTGGGGATAGTTATAATAACATCATACGTTTCGGATACAGCAATAATTAATCTGTCCACTTCCACGGGTTCTACATCATTGCCATCATTAGCTACTACTGTAATTTTTCCACCAGAATAGGTAAGCCAAAAGTAAGAGGAGGCTCCTCCATTAGCTATGCGTAACCTAACTTTATTACCAGCTTTATATTGAGATAGCTGAGTTACATTTTTACCATTAATTAAAAACTTATCATAAGCTACATCACTTACATCCATTGCATTCATCCGCTTCCATTCGTTGCTAAGTTTGGTTTTAAGGTTACCGCTTTTAATGGCTTCAGAATAACTTTGTGTTGTGCCTTTTTTTATGGCAAACCAATCTGTCGCATTGTGCAAGTTACGGTGTACTTCTTCAGGTTTCATATCAATCCACTCACTTAATACAATAGGTATGGTTGGTATGGCTAACTCTCTTCTCTTATTTAAAACCATAACACCATACATGCCTATTTGTTCTTGTAATTCGGTATGGCTATGGTACCAATGCGTGCCCTGCTGTATAATAGGGAATTTATATAAGTAAGTAGTATGTGGTTTTATTGGCATCTGTGTAAGGAATGGCACTCCGTCCATACTATTTGGTAAAAATAAACCGTGCCAGTGCAGTGAGGTTTCTTCATTCAAATTATTGTGTACATAGATCTCTGCAGTATCGCCTTCGGTAAAGGTGAGTGTGGGCATTGGTATTTGACCGTTTACTGCAATGGCTTTTTTTGATTTTTTACCGAAAGTTACTGTTGTATCAGCTATATATAAGTCGTAACGAACAGTTCTTGGCGGGGTGTTGTTTACAATGGTTTTTATAGTTCCTAAGTTTGCTTTGGACATTTCATCATGCTTTTGCATAGGTTCTTGCTTTACTTGCTTTGGTATTTCCTTTATCAGTTTCATGCCGCACTTTGGACAGTTCCCTGGCTTGATAGAATGAATTTCAGGATGCATGACACAGGTATAAGTTGCAGGTTCCGATTGACTGTTATTTGGGATCATTTCCATATTGCCCATTTCCAAAGTGTCTTTTTTGCCTATATCCATCAATTTTGGTTTTGAAGTATCTTTAGATATCTGGACTTTAGCTGGCTTTTTAGCTGTAGATTTTGGCACCGCTTTAGGCTTCTCTTTTATAAGCTTCATACCACATTTTGGGCAGTTACCTGGTTTGGTGGCATGTATTTCTGGGTGCATTAGACAAGTGTAAGTTACCTGCTGTTGCTTTATTTCTTTTTTATCCATATCCATACCTTTCATGTTCTGTGCTTGTGCAAAGGAATAGATGGTAAGGATGAATAGTATTAATGTTATTTTTTTCATTTTTGAATATTTGTAACTTCTATTCTAAATTCATAGAATCAGAATGTATTTTTTCTTATTTTTTGAAAAAAGAAATTACCACCAATAAAAATAAATTGATGATAATTCCTTTGAAAAACCAATCTTTAATAGTAAAAACAATGATTAATTTTTTGTTCATGATTTTATCCTCATGATTTTTTTACCATTGCCATACTACATTTCGAGCATTTGCCTGGCTTAGCACTTGTAACTTCCGGATGCATGGGACAACTATACATAGTTGCCGACATGTTTTTCATTTTGTCGGTACACATTTTTCCGCTCATGTCCATACAATCCCCGTCTTTCATCATCATTTTTTTACCATCTTTCATTTTGCATTCACCATTGGTCATGCATGTAGTGCCATTTTTCATAACCATGTCTTTTTCCATGGGCATCGTTTTGCCGTCTTTCATCATCATCATTTTGCCATCTTTCATCATACAACAATCTTTCATCATTGTAGAATGTTTCATTTTAGATGAATGCTTGTGGGTTTGTGCATTGACGTTAAACGAAATGACCATTAAAAATAAGACTAAGAAAGAAGCTATTTCTGCTAAAAACAATTTTTGAACTTTCATAATAATTATATTCTATTTCTTCAGTACCGCTGTTGCCCGGCTCTTCAGTACCGCTGTTGACCGGTTCTTCAGTTTCGCTGTTGCCCGATTTACTTTTATTTTTTTACTTTTAAAAAACTTGCATTGATAGCAACAACAATTGTGCTTACCGTCATTAAGACTGCACCTGCTGCTGGGCTTAATAAAATACCCTGCTTGTACAAAATACCTGCGGCTAATGGCAAGGCAATTACATTATAACCTGTTGCCCAAACTAAATTCTGTATCATTTTACGGTAAGTGGCTTTGCCAAATAAAATGAGACTTACAATATCTTTTGGATTGCTGTTTACTAAAACAATCCCGGCTGTTTCTGCAGCAATATTACTACCACTACCAACAGCAATACCAACATCTGCTATTGCCAAAGCTGGTGCATCATTTACACCGTCTCCTGTCATGGCTACAAACTCTCCTTTGCTTTGCAATTCTTTTATTTTTTCTAATTTTTGATGTGGTAATACTTCGGCAATAAAACTATCCATCCCCAATGTTTCACTTACGCTTTTTGCTACTTTGCTATTATCGCCTGTAAGCAATATGGATTTGATATTGTTTTCTTTTAAGGTCTTGATTGCTTCTGCTGATTCAGGTCTTATTTCATCCGACAAAGCAATGTATCCTGCTAATTGATTATTGATAATTACAAATACGACTGTCTCTGTATCATTGGCGGTAAAGCCTTCGGGAATAGCTAAATTATTTTCTTTTAAATATCCCGGACTAACCACCAATACTTTTTTGCCTTCTACTGTGGCTTCAACACCTTTGCCTGTGATAGCATTAAAATTTTCTGTTGCCGGAATAGTGATAACTAAGTCTTTCACTTTTTGCAGAATGCCTGTTGCAATTGGATGTTCTGATTTTTGTTCTAGTGCTGATGCAAGGCGAATAATTTCATTTTCATTTAACTCTTTTTGCAGTGATACAATTTTTGATACTTCAAACTTCCCTACGGTCAATGTTCCTGTTTTATCAAAAACAATGGTTGTTATTTTTCTTGCATTTTCAAATGCTGTCCGGTTCTTAATTAGCAAACCATTTTTAGCTGATATGGCTGTTGATTTTGCAACTACCAAAGGAACTGCTAAACCCAAAGCGTGAGGGCAACAAATAACAATTACGGTTACCATTCTTTCCATTGCAAAGGCTAATGATTGCCCTGTGAGATACCAATATAGAAATGTAGCTATGCCTGAAACCAGTGCAATAATGGTTAGCCATCTTGCTGCTTTATCTGCTAACAACTGTGTTTTGGATTTTGATTTCTGTGCATCATCTACCAACTTTATGACCTGTGATAAATAAGAATCTTTTGCAGCATGGGAAACGGTAACTTTTATAGAACCATTACCGTTGATTGCACCTGCAATTACTTTATCGCCTTTTAATTTTTGTACTGGCTTTGATTCGCCTGTAAGCATACTTTCATTGAGGTAGCTTTCGCCTTCTAGTATTATACCGTCTGCCGCCACTTTTTCGCCTGGCTTTACAAGGATAATATCATTTTCTTTTAGGGTATCGGTTTTTACATCATGTACCATGTTTGGCATTACCATGTGTGCATCGGCTGGCATTAACTGCACTAGCAATTCCAATTCTTTTGATGCCCCGGCAACAGATTTCATTTCTATCCAATGCCCCAAAAGCATGATGAGAATAAGGGTGGTCAGTTCCCAAAAGAAATCCATACCCTGCAAACCAAAAACTATTGCCACACTATAGATGTATGCAACGGTTATGGCAAAGCCAATCAAAAACATCATCCCGGGGTTCTTTGCTTTTACTTCATCTACCAACCCCTTCAAAAATGGCCATCCGCCATAAAAAAATACAACGGTTGACAGTGCAAATAGGATGTATTGCGAACTTGCAAATTGCCAATTAACTTTCATGAAATGTTGTATCATGGTAGATAGCAACATAATTGGAATGGTAAGCATAAGCACTACATAAAACCGCTTTTTAAAATCGGCAATCATCATGGCATGATGATTATGCCCTGCCATACCCATTGAAGGGTTTGTCCCATGCTGCATATTGCTCATATCATGTGCTGCATGGTTTTCTTTATTTACTGTATGTTGATGTTCCATATAAATAATTTTATTTGCAACAATCCTTTTTGCGAATAAAGATTGCTTTAAAAATGCTTTGTAATATTTGTTTTATTTTACGCATTGATTTTTAATTTCCTGATGCAAGCCCATCTGCTGTTTTTTGCATCCAATCTATTATTAAAAGTTTATCAGTCTTCGATAGCCTTGCATTTTTGTGCATTATTTTGTAAGAAGATAAAGGCATTTCGTCATCTTTAATTTGATTTGCAATACCCTTCAACTTGCTCATTTGCCTACGCACTGAATAACTGCCAAACTCACTAAAATTCAATTTGTCTTTACCGTTCTTTATATGCCTTGCCATCATCCATGCCATTGGTTGAATATTTGAATACCACGGGTATCTTGTATTATTGCTATGGCAATCATAACATGCGCTTTGTAAAATGGATAGTACATTATTTGGCACTGAATAAACCTTTGCAAATTCTGTTGGTAACAGCTGCCCACTTTTATTGTGAGCAGGTTGTATAAATTGAATTGCAATGAAAACAAACAGCAAAACCAATAATATTTTCTTAGTCCGGTTCATGCCTATTTCATTGTTTCTTTTACAGTACCGCAATCAGGCATTTTGCTACCCAAATAAGGATTTTTAATTTCCTTTACTTCGCTGATCCATATTGCACCTTTGCCATCACCTACCATTGGGCAAAAATCTTTGTACAAAGTTTGCCCGCCATTACCAAAGGTTTTTATAAGGTCTGCCATGTCTTTGCTTAGCATTTCAAAATGTTCCCGCTGGTGTTCTATCTTATCTGCATTTGCCCCTATGTGTTCTGCATGTTCTTTTATGTCATCTTGCAAATCTGCATAGGTTTTCATTTGGTTGGCAGACAGAGATGCTTTATTTACTTTCTCTAAAATTGCTACTATCGTATTACCTGCGGTGGCTGCATCTTTGCCATTGTCTTTTGCCAAAGAATTTTTTAATTGAAGGTATCCCGCAATTATTTCTTTGGCAGGAAATGCAGTACTAGTTGCTGCTGCTGTAGCTTGTGTACCAACTGTATTATTTGTTGCCATTGATGTATCATGAGTAACATCACTTTGTTTTGCATCTATGGTTTTGTTATTGCTGCTATTGCAGGCTGCTAAAGTTGTGGCTGCTATTGCAAAGCCAACGATTATATTTTTCATTTTCAGTTTGTTTAAAATAATGCCATTAGCCCTTCATAAAATAAAAGGGCTGTAAGCAAGTGAATAAATTATAAAGTTGTTTTTACACTACCACAAGTAAGCATCATACTTCCGTAATACGGATTTTTGATTGCCTTATCATTGCTTAACCATGATGCTTTTTTCATGGGACAATATTGCTGGTAAATGGGGTTGGCAGAGAGCTTTATGGTTTTAGCCAATTCAAACATATTGTTTGATAAGGTTGCAAACTTTTCCCTTTGAAGTTTAATGTCTTTTGATTGGCAAATAGCACCTGCATCTTTTATCAAGTTTGCCTTAGCGTCATCATTTATGGTTTCTTTATCTGTGCCGTTAATGATTTTTACTAATTCTTCTGCATGGACTGCAGCCGATATTGCGTTGCTGCTTACTAAAGCATCTTTGAGTTTATAGTAAGTGTTGAGTAATTGTGCAGGTTGCGTTTTTGTACTATCCTGTGCAAAGCTGTTTTGAACGAATGCTGTTGCGAATAACGCAAGCATTAAAAATATTTTTTTCATCTTATTTAATTTTTATGTTGAATACAATAGTTATGGGCATAGTAATACCCTTCACGCTGAAAACATAAAATCAAATCATATCTGAAAACTCTGGATAGCTATGCGGATGTCGGGAATGGGTGGATGATGTCCACGGACAAAGTATTTATTTGAAGTACTTGCCTGTGAAGGACAAAAAATATTGATGTTATAGTATGTTGCAACAAATGCGGTAAAAAAAATGGGAATTATGCGTTTGGTTATCTGTGGAATGGCTTTATCGGCTTGTGAAATTTTTATCACTTTATCATTGCAACAATCGCCTTTCTTATCCTCATCCGGATGCTTGTGTTCTGCTTTTTTGTGATGGTGCTTTTTGCCATTGGCATGAACATGCATTTCTGTTGCTTCTTCTTCGTGATGCTGCTGTGTGTTAAAGCCCATATCCACACCTAAAATACATGCAAAACCGATAAACATATTCAGACTGAATATGATGAGCAGAGAGGCTGCTTTTAGTTGTATGGAAATTGCTTTACTCATTTATGGTGTTGTAAATATACAATTATTAAAAAATACTAGAACTACATGCTTAAGTTATGGCAAATATCATACCTGCACTCATTGTTATCATTAGTGCATCTTCTATAATGGTAACAGTACTCATAGGCAAGTTGAAAACTGCTCCTAAACAAGCACACTGTATTTTACGCTTGTTAAATACACTTTGCAATACACCTGTAATGCTGATGGTCATTACTATAAATGTTACCATATTAGTAAGCAAGGGCTGAAAGCCAGTTGCATAGGCTATTCCTAAAGCCAACTCTATAAGGGCATAAATATAACCCCATGCCTTTACTTTTTTTGCCACAATATCATACATAGCATAACTATCAGCAAAGCCTTTTAAGTCAAGCATTTTAAAGAATGAAAAAGTGAGAAAGAAGCCTGCCATAAAAACATTCATTCCGTGCATCCAATCAACAGTACTATGCCTTGTAGCCGCAATAATGGCAATGGTCGTGACGTAGCCAAAAATCAATAGAATGGGTTTGTATGTACCTAACCAACTTTTTGCCTGCTCTGCTGTTTCGTTATGTTCTTCTGCAATAATTAAATATTTTTTATCTAACGCATTTTGAAAGGTAGAAAGGGGAATATGCTTATCCATAGTAATAGTGGCTGTGTTGCTATCTTTGGAAACTTCTACGTTAGTAACATTTGGTAGCATAAGCAAACTGCTTTTTACTTTTGCTTCACAACCGCCACAAGTCATTCCGGTAACTTTATATGTATGTGTCATTGTATTTTCTTTGACACAAAGATAGTTTGGGTGCCACCCCTACTTGTTATAGAATTTTAGATATCATTTGTAAGATTTACAGTTCTTCTATGTTCTTACGTTTGTGTTCTCTCAGCGACTTAAAATGGGATGGTGTAAGTCCGGTTATTTTCTTAAACTGATTGGAGAGGTAGGCTACACTACTGTACCCTAATTGATTGGCAATTTCTGATAATGTCAATTCATTGTACACTAGCAACTCTTTTACTTTTTCAATTTTGTGTGCAATAAAATATTTTTCAATTGTTGTGCCTTCCACTTCTGAAAAAAGGTTACTTAAATAATTATAATCCTGGTGTAGTTGTGAAGTGATAAATGCGGAAAGACTGGTTTTTATTTCATAGTCGGAATGATGCACCAATGTTACAATAGCATTTTTTATTTTTTCAATAGTTTGGCTTTTTTTGTTGTCTATCAGTTCGAAGCCTAATGCTTTTAATGAATTGTCTAATTGCAGTAATTGTTCTTTTGATAAGCTGCCTTCAACCTCAACTTCACCCAACTCTATTGATAAGGGTAGCAGCTTTTGATTTTCAAGGACTGCTTTTACCACCATTTTGCAACGGCTGCAAACCATGTTTTTTATGTAAAATTTCATTCGGATTAATATTTGTAAGTATTTAACTACAATTATTTAAAATATTATGTATCCATGCTCTAACAAAAGCTGACTAGGATGTTAATCAAGTGGGAAGTTATAAAAGGATCTCTTGCGCTATATTTTTATTTTTTGAATTCTAACCGCATTCAAAATTGCCAACAGAGCAACCCCCACATCAGCAATCACAGCCTCCCATAAGGTAGCTATACCACCTGCTCCAAGTATTAATACAATTGCTTTTATAATCATCGCCATGATAATATTTTGCCAAACAATGTTTTTTGTTATTTTCCCAATCTTAATGGCAGCAACAATTTTTGAAGGCTGATCATTTTGTATTACGATATCGGCTGTTTCAATTGTCGCATCACTACCTAAACCACCCATCGCAATACCTGCATCTGCCAAAGCTACTACTGGAGCATCATTTACGCCATCGCCTACGAAAGCAATTGACCTTCCTTGGTTTTTTAAAGCCTTCACTTTTTCTACCTTGCCTTCAGGTAATAAATCGCCGTAGGCATTATCAATACCTAATTGTTTTGCTACTTTATCAACTACAGCTTGTTTATCTCCAGACAACATAACCATTTGGATATTGAGCTTGTGCATTTCTTTAATTGCCTGCTTTGAATCTTCCTTAATTTCATCTGCAATGGTTATGTAGCCTGCATATTTATCATTTACTGCCACGACCACTATTGTATCTACAATGTTTTCTATTTCTAATGGAAAGTTAATATTGAATTTCTTCATCAATTTTATATTACCTACTATCAGGGTCTTTCCCTCTACCGTTCCTTTTAAACCGTGTCCTGAAACTTCTTCTACATTTTCAATCTTCACACCCTTAATAATATCTCCTGCATATTCAGTTACTGCCTTTGCTATTGGGTGAGTTGATTGACTTTCAATAGCTGCGGTTAATTTAACCAACTCTTTTTCGTCAATATCTTTTGCTACTATTTCCTGCACTTTAAAAACTCCTTTTGTAAGTGTTCCTGTTTTATCCATTATGATAGTGTTCACTTTTGTAACTACATCTAAAAAGTTAGAACCCTTAAATAATATTCCATTTTTTGATGCTAAACCAATGCCGCCAAAATATCCTAATGGGATAGATACTACCAATGCACAAGGGCAGCTAATGACTAAGAAAACTAATGCCCTGTAAAACCATGTACTAAAAGTATAATTATCAACAAAAAAATACGGAACTAAACAAACTGTCAAAGCCAGCACAAAAACTATTGGGGTATAAATTTTTGCAAATTTGCTAATGAATAACTGCGTTTGAGATTTACGTGCAGTAGCATCCTGCACCATTTCTAATATCTTGCTCAATTTACTATCCTTGAATAAGGATGTTACTTTTACTTCTGAAACTTTATCAAGGTTAATCATACCTGCAAAAACCGCTTCGCCTTTTCTTTTTGTATCGGGTTTACTCTCGCCTGTTAGTGCTGCCGTGTTGAAGGTGGCTGCATCAGAATTTAGTTTTCCATCCAATGCAACTTTTTCACCTGGCTTCACTTGTATTATTTCATCAATTTGAATTTCATTTGGGTGAATTACTGTGGCTGCACCATTTCTTAATACAGTTACTGCATCAGGCCTAATATCAAGTAGTGCTTTAATACTCCTTTTTGCTTTACTTACTGCCGAATCCTGAAACCATTCGCCAATAGAATAGAAAACCATTACTGCTACCCCCTCACTATAGGAACCAATTGCAAAGGCACCAATTGTTGCTACACTCATTAAAAAGAACTCATTGAAAAAATCAAATCGTATGGCTTTTCGGAAAGCAAGCTTCAATACATTATACCCTGCCAACAAATAAGCACCAATAAAAATGATTAAATCAATAAGAAAATGTGGTTTGTATTTAAATCCAAATTCCAGCGTTAGCATTACCGTCAATATTACAAGCGATAGTAATAAAGGCCAATGGCTTTTCCAGCCAGCTTCTTCTCCGCTGCCATGATCATGCCCATCATCATCGCTATGCTCATGGTCGTTATTATCCGTATGCGTTTCATGTTGTAGTAATGGCTTTTTATCATCTGTACTACAACAATCTCTGTGTTTATTTTTTTGTAAATTACTCATGTTTGTCTTATGAAATAAAAAATGAAATGATACCTGTTATAATTAATGTCCACCCTGTAATGATGCCTGCCTTATGCTCTAATGAATGCCAGTTAAGTTTTAATATTCCTTTGTAAGCAAGCCTTACCCATACTACCATGCCTGTAACTGATATAAAAAGATACAAGCTTGCAATAATTGCTACTGCCCACCAGCCTTTTGTACCTGCCATTAAAAAGTAGGCTTCAATTTCAAGACAGGGGGAAAGAAACATTGCTACAACTAAAGCCATTATGAGTTTTGGTTTTGATAATGATGGCTTGGATGTTTGGTGCAAATGGAAATGTTTATGTCTGTGGTGTTGATAAATAAAAAACATGCCCAATACAATAAGTGTAGTGGGAGCAATAAAATGGGTAAAGTATTGAATTTTTTGTGACAACTGCAAGCCCAATAAACCTAAAATAACTCCTATGATTATTGTACTTAAGGCATGTGCCAAACCTGATAAGAATGTTACTTGTGTAACTTCCTGTATCGTCCAATTATCTTTTTTGCCAATAGAAATAATAGGTAACCAGTGACTTGGTATCACTGCATGAAGTAAGCTCAATAAAATACTACCTATTAATATTTGACTCATACTATCTCTATTGGAAAATTAATTGTTATTATTTGCGCCGAATATGATTAATAAAGCTATGATGATTAGAATGATAAATTTTATAGCATGTGCAATATCATGTTCGTGTTTATGATTGTGTTCTGTAGCTTTTTTGTTCACTAAAGTTTGTACAAACTTGATAATGTACTTTAAAGCTAAAGCCAACATGCATATGCCAATATATACATTTACTAAACCTTTCATTTTATACGTGCTTTTTAAACTACCATTCATAACGAAAGCCGATCTGAACTCTCTATAAACATTTATATACTAGCATTAAAGAGAATAAAACAATTTTTGGGATAAGAATGATAACGTCTTCTTTATAATTATTCTTCTTCAATATTCGTCATCTTAGCTGAAACAAAGAATGCACCTTTAGTAACAATCTTTGCCCCCTTAGGAATTTCTTTAAGCAAGGTAATTTCTGTAAAGCCTACATCACTAGTTCCTTTTGCTACTGCAATCCGTTCAAATGTCATTTCCTTTTCATCAGTCGTTTGTTTATCATTAGTCTTATGCTTTACACTGTCTTTGTTATCTGGATGGTTGGTCTCAGCATCTAACAAAACAAAAATGTAATCCTTTCCGGCTACTGTTACAATAGCATCGTTAGGTACAGCAGGTGCCGTTGCCTCATTTAAGCTGATAGCAGCAGTTACATTCATGCCGTCAATCAAGTCTTTTTTATCTCCCTTCACCATTGCATGTACAGTAATAGCCTTGCTCTCGCCTTCAAAAGATGAACCCAAAGAATAAATCTGTGCATCATATTCCTTACCAGGATTATTGGTAACTGTAAAATGAATGGTTTGATTATTCTTTAGCTTGGGTAAATCTTTTTCATACACAAACAAATCAAGGTGCAACTGGCTGTTGTCAACTATTTCTGCAATTGCAGTGGTTACATCTACATAACTACCCATTTTTACCATTACATTACTAACCACACCGCTGATGGGGCTTGCAACAGATAATACAGAAACTAATTTACCATTTGAGAGCATAGATGGATTGATGCCCATCAACTGTATCTGCTGCTGCAATGTAGATTTTGCTGTACGCAATGTTCTTAATTCAGTTTCGGCAGACTGTAAATTTTTTAATGCCCCAGCATTACCTGCATTTAATTCCTTTTGCCTTTTCACTTCCAGCTCTGCAAGACTAATTTTTGCACTTATACTGAGATACTGACTTTGTGCCTGTATAAATTCAGGATTGGCAATCGTGGCAATCGTTTGCCCTCTCCTTACAGTATTACCGGGTTGCACTAGCAGGGACTTTACAATACCATTATAGATAGAGTTTACACTGGCTTTGTTTTGATTAGGCACTTTCAGCACACCATTTGTTTTGAGTGATGTTGTTAATTGTTTTTCTTCAAGGAGATCTAATTCAATACCTATACTTTTTACCTGATCATCTGTAAGTGTAGCTAAATTCGGGTTTTCATTTTCACTTTTTTCATCTGGTTTAATGGCTTCGGTTTTAGCAGATTCTGCATTGCCATTGTTCCCACAGGAAACAAAAGAAAATAGGCTGGCGAAAATAATTGCTATTATTAATAATTGCTTCATTTGTTTTTATTTATTAATGTAATAATAATATTGAATGACTGATTGATTATACCCATTCATGTTTTCTAAATAATTCTTTTGAATTTCTATAGCTTGGGTTAAAAACTGAGAAAGCTCAGCAAAGCTTATTTCACCTGCACGATATGCAAGTGAAGCTGCTTTTATAATTTCTTCAGCCTGCTTCAATCCTGCTGTTTCGTAAAAAGCTAAAAGACTATTGTTTTTCTCCACTTCCTGCTGTAATTGTATTCGCCGGGTAGTGAATACCTGTTTATCATATTCATATTGCTTTTGCTGAACTGCCATTTCTGCCTGTGCTACTTTTACTTTATTTGAGTAAGCATTGGCACCAAAAAGCGAAAAAACTGCCGATACTGAAAAACCAGTGAAAGGGTCTTTTACACCATATAATCGCTGAGTGAAGAAGCGGCCTGAGAACTCGGGCTTATTTTCATTTTTAATTACTGAAATACCAGCATTGGCAATATTTATGTTTTGCGATTGTAAAGCCAATAAGGGATGTGTACTGTCACTGGCAGCCACTGGCATAGGCATTTTTTCAAGCGGCAGCAATACAGGCAACATTAATTCTGTTGTATTGAGTAATTGCATTAATGATTGCTGTTCTATCTGAATCTGTTTATCAATTTGTTGCAGTAATGCCTGTAGTTCACTCATCCGTACATTAGCAGCAATGCTGTCTAATCCTGGACTATCACCTGTCTTTACTTTTAACTTTGTTGCATTATTAAGCGATTTATAAATACTATCTAAGCGATGGAATAATTGCTGTTTATCCTGCAGATACCAAAGCTGGTAATAAACTGTACGGACATCTTTTTTAATATTCATATCAATGGCCGCCGCATTAACCTGGTAATATTTCAACTGTTCGTTGTACAAATTCTTTTGAGATTTGTATAAACCCGGCCATGCAATACTTTGCGATACACCAATCTTTAAAAGACCTTTGTTATCACTTGGTCTTAAATCTTCATTCTCTGCAAATACACCCGTTTTAGGCAATGCTGTTGCCGTTTTTATCTGAGCCTTGCCTTTATTTATCTGCTGGTTATTTATATCGTATTGCAGGTTACTTCTTGTTAATGCAATTGCTTCGTTGATACTTATTCTTTTTACAGGGGTCTGCTGTGCATTCACAACATCGGAGAATAATAGCAAAACAGAAATTGATACAATAGCTGCAAGAGGTTTCATTTTCTTTTTTCTTTTTGATGAAAAAATAATGTAGAGCAATGGAAGCACAACCAATGTTAAAAAAGTTGCCGTTATCAATCCTCCAATTACAACAGTTGCTAAAGGCTTTTGTACTTCAGCACCTGAACCAGTGGAAAACGCCATTGGTAAAAATCCAAATGAAGCAACAGCAGCAGTCATCAGCACAGGTCGTAATCGGATTTTTGTTCCTTCCAGTACCCGTTGCACAATGTTATTCATACCATCTTTTTCTAATTGATTGAATGTGCTTATTAATACAATACCATTTAGTACTGCTACTCCAAATAAAGCAATAAAACCAACCCCAGCTGATATACTAAATGGCATACCTCTTATCAATAAAGCAAACACGCCGCCAATAGCACTCATTGGTATGGCGGTAAAAATTAATGCGGCTTTTTTAATAGAACTAAAAGTAATATACAACATGAAAAAGATGAGCAACAATGCTAGAGGCACAACAATCATCAACCTGGCAGATGCTTTTTGTAAATTTTCAAAAGTGCCGCCGTATGTATAGTAATAACCAGTAGGCAGTTTTATCTTTTCATTCAATTTTTGCTGAGCTTCTTTTACCACATTTGCCACATCACGGCCGGTTACATTAAAACTTACATAAATCCTGCGCTTACCTGACTCCCGGCTTATTTGTGCCGGACCCGTTTTAAACGACACATTAGCAACCTGTGATAAAGGAATTTGGGTGCCGTTACTGAGTGGTATATAAAGATCTCTTACATCATTTAAAGTTGTACGGTGTGCACTGTCCAGACGAACTATTAAATCGAATTTTCTTTCGTTTTCAAAAACGACACCAGCTTCCTCTCCTGCAAATGCAGTACTGATGATATGGTTTATATCTTCAATATTCAACCCGTAGCCAGCTATTTTTGCCCTGTCGTATTCGATGGTAATCTGCGGAAGGCCATCTACTCTTTCTACCTGCGGTTGAGTAATACCTTCAATAGGTCTGATTATTTTGGCCACTTTATCAGCATAAGCAATAAGTGAATCTAGATTTTCGCCAAATATTTTAATGGCCACATCCTGCCGTATACCTGTCATCAATTCATTAAAATGCATCTGTATGGGCTGGCTTGGCTCAGCTATTACTCCTGGAATAGTGGAGAGTTTATCCCTTATTATATCAGACAACGCATAAAAATCTTTATTGGTAGTCCATTCTTTTTTCGGTTTTAGTATTACTATTAAATCTGAAGCTTCGGGCGGCATAGGATCTGTAGCAATATCCGCAGCTCCTGTTTTACCCACTACCATTTTTACTTCCGGGAATTTCAATAGCATCCGTTCTGCCATCATTACTGTTTCTGTGGTTTGTGACAAGGATGACCCTTGGGGCAATACAAATTCAACAGCATAATCGCCTTCTTCTAATGTAGGTATAAACTCTCCCCCCATATTTTTAAAAATGATGAGGGAGATTATTAGTAAACCCACAGCAATACCTACTACTGCATATTTTATTTTGATAGCTCCTTTTAAAAGCGGTGAATATCCACGTTGAAAAAAGTCCATTATCCTGTCTGAAAAATTCCTTTTTTGGTTGATATTTTTGGAAAGAAACAAAGCACTCATCATGGGAATATAAGTGAGTGACAAAATCAATGCGCCTAAAATAGCAAAAGCTACTGTTTCTGCCATGGGACGAAACATTTTCCCTTCAACACCTTGCAGAGAAAGAATGGGTAGATATACAATAAGGATAATAATTTGCCCAAAGGCTGCTGAGCTCATCATTTTCCCCGCACTTCCTTCTACCGCTTCATCCATTTGCAGTTGCGTAAGCTTATCTGTCAATTTTTTTGTTCCTAAAAAATGCAGGGTTGCTTCTACAATAATTACAGCACCATCCACAATCAAACCAAAATCAATTGCTCCTAAACTCATTAGGTTAGCACTCACACCAAATAAATTCATTAAGGCAAGTGCAAACAATAAAGACAAAGGAATGGCAGATGCTACTATTAATCCTGCACGAAAATTTCCCAAGAATAAGACCAATACTAATATTACAATTAATGCACCTTCCACAAGGTTTGTTTTTACTGTATTGATAGCCCGGTCAATTAGATTAGTTCGGTCTAAAAATGCTTCTATTTCTACATCTTCCGGCAATGATTTTTGAACCGTTATCATTCTTTCTTTTACCAACTCTACAACAGATGCACTATTAGCACCTTTCATCATCAGTACAATACCACCTACCACTTCTTTTTTGCCATTATAGGTCATAGCACCATAGCGTGGCGGCGAACCATATTGTACAGTAGCTACATCCCTTATCAATACAGGGATACCACTTTGTTGTTTAATAACAATCTGTTCAATATCGGCAAAGGATTTTACCAGTCCCACACCACGAATGAAATAGGCATTCGGCTTTCGGTCAATGTATGCACCCCCGGTATTTTCATTATTTTTTTCAAGGGCTGTAAAAATTTCAGGTATGGTTACATTCATAGCCTTTAACCTTTCCGGATTCACCGCCACTTCGTACTGCTTACTTATGCCACCAAAACCCGTTACCTCTGCCACACCAGGGATACCAGTTAATTGACGGCCTACAATCCAATCCTGCATGGTACGTAAATCCATTGCAGAATATTTTTGTTTACTTCCTTTCTTGGGATGAATAACATACTGATAGATTTCACCTAGCCCCGTAGTAACGGGGCCCATTTCAGGAGTACCCATGCCCTTAGGAATTTGCTGTTCTGCAGTTTTTAATTTTTCTGCAATAAGTTGCCGGGCAAAATATATATCTATATCTTCTTTAAAAACGATAGTTATTACACTTAATCCAAAACGGGAGAAGGAACGCATCTCGTCAATTCCCTGGATATTTGATAAAGCCCGTTCAACCGGAAATGTGATAAACTGTTCTACTTCCTGCGCTGCCAATGTGGGAGCCCGAGTTATTACCTGCACCTGATTATTGGTAACGTCGGGTAAGGCATCAACAGGCAACTTAGAAGCACTCCACAAACCCCAAATAATGAGAGCCAAGGTCATTACCGCGATAATGAGTTTGTTTTTTATACTGAAATGAATGATTTTGTTAAGCATGAATTTGTAGCCATTTGGTTAATATTAAAATGAATAAATGCAGGAATTCCATGAGCTATAAGCACTATAGATTGCATTAAAAGGAAAGGGAAAGTATTAGGCTACTTTTGGAGGCTGCCAAATAGACTGTAGAGTGCAAGAAATGAAAACATTATTGTACAGTCCTTTTTTGAGTTCGTGAAAAGGAATTGTTATAAGAGATGATATAGGAATTTCCTGACAAAAAGCAGACGAAGGGCAATGTGAACAGGTGCAAAATGGTGTGCAAATATCAGTTTCATGAGGGGTTTGATTGGCAGCTGCACATGAAATCTTTTGCTCTGCTTTAACATTACTATCCTTCGCATCGTTACAAGGCACACAGGAGAGTGCCAACATGTAAAAGCTCATCAGAAAAGTGATAAATTTCATTAGGCGCAAAAATAGTAAAATATTTTGGAAGCGCAATTCACTATCTGTAAAACTTAATGTAATATACTTTAGCTGATTGCTAAATGTTAACCATAACGAACTATTGATAATTTACTAAATACTCTTTTTTAATACCATATTTAACCAAAATTGTATCTTTGAGACAAATATTCTTGAAGCGTTTTTGCTTTAAGTCCTGCACTGAAACTTAGGAACTTTCAAAGGTAATGGGACATTAAGTGAAGAACGCTCATGCTACGGCGTGGGCGCACTTATTGTTACCGGGTTTCCTAAGACCTCAGTGCGGTAAGTTGTTGCCTGCGCTTATTTTTTACAATAGCAGGCAGTCTAAACAAAATACTAAAAAGTAAATGTTATGACCAGAACCAGCTATCCAGGTTTCGATTATAAAGCCAGTGAACTTTCCAAATTTTTGGCGGTTTCAAATTTCTTCACCATCATGCTAAAAGATGGAGGAATCATTCACTATACTCCATTGGATGAAAATTCATTTCGACAATGGCTGTTAGATAATAAGATAACAGATATTCGTAATGAAAACGGCTGGGTTACTAATGCCTAAGTTTTATTTTTAGCTATTTGCTGGTATTTAAAGAATTGAGCTTTTCACTAAGTTCTGTCAGTCCCGCCTTTGTTAGGCATTCATCAGCAAAAGCACTAAGTTCCTTCAAAGTTTCTTCGGGTATGTTGCCTAGAAGGTTGGAAGACTTATCGCTATCTTTTGAATCCAAACCTCGTTTGATAACACTATTTAATAATAGTACATTTTTACGTGAGATTTTCATATCAATCTTTACCTTTTCATTCATGCCAGGGATACTCATTATAGTATCATATACTTTGGCTATATCATTTGTATTTAGCATAACTCCACATTTTAATTATCAACTTAATAGCACAAATTTATTTTAAAGAGTGTAAAACATCCTCATCATAATATGGTGAGGATAGGTTGAACTCATACCGCTTGTTTAACTTCGTATCTGCCAACTTACTTAATAGTGAATTTGAAAATGTGCAATTATGAATTTCAGTAAAAAAGGATATTCAATTGAGGAGATAAAAGAAATGGATATGGTAGATTACCTATCAAAATTGGGATATAAGCCTGTAAAAGTAAGAAGTGCCGACTATTGGTATCTATCTCCATTGAGGGATGAAAAAACATCTTCTTTTAAAGTAAACAAGAAATTGAATAAATGGTATGACCATGGGCTTGGAGAAGGAGGCAATTTAATAGATTTTGGTATCCTCTACCATCACTGCTCAGTGAGTGATTTTCTTCAGAAAATTAATAATGATTTTTTCTTTCACCAGCCTGTCATTCATCAGCAAGCGCAAGGTGATCCGGAGCATAAAATCACTATCATTCAGGATTTTTTTATTAGCTCGGTTGCCTTACTCAAATATCTTGAACAAAGAAGAATTCCTATAGATATTGCGGCGAAATATTGCCGTGAAGTTCAATATGATCTTAATGGCAAAACATATTACGGTATTGGGTTTAAAAATGATTCTGGAGGGTATGAAATCCGAAATCCTTATTTCAAGGCAAGCAGCTCGCCTAAAGATGTAACTACATTTAACAACGACTCTAAAGAAGTTCTAATTTTTGAAGGCTTTTTTGATTTCCTTTCTTTCATTGCAATTCATCCAAGCAAACCGAAAATTAATACCAATTTTCTCATTTTGAATTCTATTTCCTTCTTTGAAAAAGCACGTCCTTTTATGGAGCAACATGAAACTGTAAAGCTTTATTTAGATAGGGATACTACCGGACAAAAGTACAGGCAATACGCTCTTTCTTTAAGCAAAAAATATAAAGATGAAAGCAGTTTATATAACAATTATAAAGATTTGAACGAATGGTTAGTTAATTCAGGGATGCAGCAAAAAAGACAGTTAAAACAAAGGCTGTAAATGGGATTAGCTTTTTGTAAGTTATTATAATAATGATTTTATGCTTTTGCGGATATTCAAAATGCCAATTATAAGTACTATAATCTTTCAGGACTTATGGAAGGCGGTGATATTGCCTCTTTTCAGCAATCGGCCAGATGTCCGGTTGTTAAACAGCCGTATCTGGCCGCCCTTACTCCGAAGTCGTGGGCGGAGAAACTTAAAACTAAAAAAGTTTGAAAACGTGAAAATGATAAGTGATGAAAAAGGAAAATTCAAACAGGACCCGCATTATCGGGCTAAGGCTTACTCCTAAAGAATATGAGCAGGTAGAGAAGAAATGGAAAGCAAGTACTTGTCGAAAGTTAAGCGATTACATACGCCGGATAATCTTTGGAAAGCCCATTGTTGCTACATATCGTAACCAGTCTTTGGATGAATTTATGACAGAAGCTATTAAGTTAAGAAATGACTTAAATGGCATTGGTAATAACTTCAACCAGGCAGTAAAAAAGCTTCATACGCTTAGTCAAATCTCAGAGTTAAGGGATTGGATTATCACTTATGAACTAGAGAAAAAAACTCTTTTGAATAAGGTGGATGAAGTCAAAAATCACATCCAAAAAATTGGTGAAAAATGGTTGCAGTAATTAAAACGGGACACTCCATTCAGCGCATTGTAAACTACAATGAAAACAAAGTGAAAGAAGGCTTGGCAGAATGTTTTTTAGCCGCTAACTATCCTATGGATGTTGAACAATTGTCCTTCAATAATAAATTAAACAGGCTACTTAAACAGGCCTCTTTAAATGAAAATGTAAGCAGGAATAGCGTACATATTTCACTAAATTTTGACCCATCTGAAAAGATTTCAAATGACCGCTTACAGGAGATTGCCAATACCTATATGCAGAAAATTGGATTCGGTAATCAGCCTTATTTGGTCTATCAGCATTTTGATGCAGGCCACCCGCATATTCATATTGTATCAGTAAAAGTAAGGGCTGATGGAAGCCGGATAGATACTCAAAATATCGGACGAAATCAATCTGAAAAAGCTCGGAAGGAAATCGATCAATCCTTTGGATTAAAGAGAGCAGAAGATAGTATCCTTCGGCAGGAATTATACAGGTTGAAGCCTGTTAATGCACAGAAGGTACAGTATGGCCGCTCAGATACCAAAAGAGCGATTACCAATGTTTTGGATGCCATACTAAAAGAATATAAATATGCCAGCCTGCCAGAGTTAAATGCTGTCCTAAAACAATACAATATCATGGCTGATCGGGGTAGTGAAAATTCAAGAGTATTTCAAAAGCGTGGATTAGTTTATCGCATATTAGATGAGCAAGGAAATAAAATTGGTGTTCCAATAAAGGCCAGTGACTTTTATAGCAAGCCAACACTTAGCTATCTGGAAGAAAAATTTGTAGCCAATGAGGTTGCTCGGCAGATACATAAAGCAAGGGTAAAAAATGTGATTGATTTTGCCTTCTTAAAGCAGCCTGAACAAAAATTACAAAATCTTATAAAGATACTTGAAAAAGAAGGCATAGCCACAGTTTTAAGGCAAAATGACAATGGAATCATCTTCGGACTTACCTATATAGATCATCGCACAAAATGTATTTTTAATGGCAGCATGTTGGGGAAACAGTATAGTGCGAAAGGCATACTGGAAAGATGTAGTGAAGTAAGAGAAACGCCCTCACAACAACAGGACTTCGTTAAACAATCCACATCCAAAACCTTTCCAACGGAAGGACACATGCCAGTATCACAACCCTTACAAAAGAAAGATGGGAATGACTTGCTTGAAACATTGCTACATGCGGAACATGCATCCAATTATGTACCTAATCAGCTAATGAAAAAAGGAAAAAAGAAAAGAAAAAAACGTGTTTCTAAACGTCTTTAATTCTAGAAAGTAAAAACTATGCAAACAGGAGAAAACGAACAAGCACTCAGTAAAATTCTGGATATGACTAGGTTTATCAGCCTAGCAATTTTAGTATTGCACTTTTATTATTATTGCTATACTGCTTTTAAGTATTGGGACTTGACAGTTACCCTAACTGACCGATTAATGGATAACATCCATAATACAGGTTTATTTAATAGTTTTCATACATCAAAGTTGTTCGCATTAGGATTTTTATCCATTTCTCTGATGGGCACAAGAGGAAGGAAAGATGAAAAATTAAGCTACAAAACTGCCTTTGCTTATATCCTTACAGGCTTATCAATTTACTTTCTAAGTTATCTTTCTTTTTTTGTTCCTAAAATTGCTCTTACAACCGCTGCTGTGCTCTATATAGGAATTACATCTATAGGGTTTATGCTGGTGCTCTCAGGTGGTACTTTACTGTCCTGTGTTATACAGCAAAAGCTAAATGGGAAGGATATTTTCAACAAGGAAAATGAAACCTTTCCGCAGGAAGAAAGACTATTGGAAAATAAATATTCCATTAACTTGCCTGCACAATATAAGCTGAAAGGAAAGACACGAAAAAGCTGGATAAACATCATCAATCCCTTCAGGGCTTTAATGGTACTTGGCTCACCTGGAGCAGGTAAATCTTACTTTGTTATTCGCCATGTAATCACACAGCACATTAAGAAGGGTTTTACAATGTTTGTATACGACTTTAAGTTTGATGACTTATCCAAAATAGCATATAATACTTGGCTGAAATACAAAACGAGATACCCCATAGAACCCATGTTCTATGTTATTAATTTTGATGACCTAACCCGCAGTCACCGATGTAATCCACTTGACCATGAAAACATGACTGATATAACTGATGCAGCAGAATCCGCACGTACTATTCTGATGGGCTTAAACAGGGAATGGATTAAACGGCAAGGTGATTTTTTTGTTGAATCACCTATTAATTTTCTTACAGCTATTATTTGGTATTTACGAAAGTATAAAGATGGTGAATTTTGTACCCTCCCACACGTCATAGAATTAATGCAAGTAGATTATGATAATCTCTTTACAGTTTTACGAACAGAAAAGGAAATTGAAGTATTAATCAATCCTTTTGTAAATGCCTACCTGAACGATGTAATGGAACAATTAGAAGGACAAATAGCTGCCGCTAAAATAGCTATGGCAAGGCTTTCCTCTCCACAATTATATTATGTACTTTCTGGCAACGACTTTAAACTTGATATCAACAATCCTGACCAGCCAAAGATTGTTTGTATGGGTAATAATCCCCAGAAAATCCAAATTTATGGTGCAGTTTTATCCCTTTATGTAACCCGCTTACTTAAACTGGTAAACAAAAAAGGAAAGCAAATAAGTAGCTTAATTTTTGACGAGTTTCCTACTATTTACCTTAATAATATGGATAGCTTGATTGCTACTGCTCGTGGCAATAGGGTAGCCACTTGCTTGGGAATACAGGATTTTAGTCAGCTTCGAAAGGATTATGGCAAAGAGCAGGCAGATGTAATTATGAACATTATTGGGAATATTGTTAGTGGTCAGGTTACAGGTGATACAGCTAAGCAACTTTCGGAGCGTTTTGGAAAGATTATGCAAGACAGAGAAAGTCTATCCATTAATAGGACAGACATCTCCATTAGTCGTTCCAAACAGTTAGAGGTAGCTATACCGCCATCAAAAATTTCGGCTCTTTCTTCTGGTGAATTCGTTGGTATGGTAGCGGATGATCCTGACTGTAAAATTGAGCTTAAAGCCTTTCATTGTGAGATACTAAATGATCATAAAGTTTTGAATCAGGAACAAGAAAGTTATAAGGAAATTCCTGTCATTCGCAAATTGGATAATGTTATGGTTCAGCGGAATTATTTGCAAATTAAACAGGATGTGCAGGACATTATTCAGTCAGAAATAGAGCGAGTACTAAGTGATCCAAGCTTAAGGCATTTAATTGTGAAGAAGTCTTAAAAAAACCTACTCTGTCAGATTAAGTTTTGGCGATTACACGATTGCCCATTAGCTTTATTTTTTAAGCACTATTAACTGTCTTCATCAATTGTTGTGCATGGTAAGATATGGCAGATAATAAAAAATTAATGCTAAAAAGTTTTAATAGCTGTTCATATTGTTTAGCTAATGGGATACCTAAAAAGGCTTTCCCACACTATAGTTACACTAATTTTCACCCCTTACCGAAAGTCTAATAATAATCATATTTCCATACTCCTTTACCTGTTCTTCTGTCCATGGTTTTTCACCTGATAAAGGAAGTTTTTTTTCTTTAGCGGGTTCTAAAATAACACTTATACTTGTGGGTTTTTCTCCTTTTCGATCACGACTAAAAAACTCCTTTTTATCAACAAAATAAAAGCTGATAATTTTAGTTTGGGTCTTACTATTATCATCTGGGTCTCCAATAGCACTCTTTATTTTAGGGCCAATTTGATCTAAAAGTACTTTTAGGGGTTTGCCAATAAATTTATCTTTATTAATTTCCAATTTCTTAGCATCACTTAATGTTTGCATCATTTTCTGCGCATGACAAGATGCGGTAGAGATTAAAAAAATAATGCTAAGCAATTTAAATAGCTGTTTCATATATTATTATTTTAATTTTTATGGACAATTGTTTGCAACAAAAGTCTGGATGCTTTTTCACTAGGTATGTTTAAGAAAAATTTCACAAACTAGGTGCCAATCATCATAGAAGACTAAACAAATTTACATCTTTGACTATAAATTATTATAGTCAGGGCAAATCAATTTTCGTTGACTATGTGTTTTTTTAGTAAGTTTGTCAAGCGTATGAATATCAAAGAATACAAATCAGGTGGCTTTACCAAAGAGTATGGTTACAGAAGTTTTAGTCCTAATCCAATCAATAAGGAATGGAGTATAAATAACCCTGAAATTAATACGCTTTTAGAAGAAGCTAATTTAAAGCTGGGAGAGCTTAACGCATTCTCGACTTTTGTACCAGATGTGGATGTTTTTATCAGGATGCACATAGTAAAAGAAGCAACGCAATCTAGTCGTATTGAAGGAACACGTACACGGATGGACGAGGTTGTATTAGAGGCAAAAGACATCAGCCCTGAATTAAAGGACGATTGGCAGGAGGTGCAAAACTATATTGAGGCAATGAACCATTCCATTAAGAATTTAGAGAAATTGCCCTTGTCTTCTCGCCTAATAAAAGAAGCACATAAAATCTTATTAAAAGGTGTGAGAGGTAAGAATAAATTGCCTGGAGAATTTCGCACAAGCCAAAACTGGATAGGCGGAGCTACAATCAATGATGCTGTTTTTGTGCCACCGCACCATACACTTGTACCTGATTGCATCAGCGACTTGGAAAAGTTTCTAAACAATGAAGAAATACAAGTACCGCATCTAATCAGAATTGGAATTGCACATTACCAATTTGAAGCCATTCACCCTTTTCTTGATGGCAATGGCAGGATTGGGAGATTATTGATCACACTATATCTTATAACTCAAAAAGTACTTACTAAACCAACGTTATATCTATCTGATTTTATTGAAAAAAACAGACAACACTATTATAATAACCTAATGGCTGTTTCTCTTAATAGTAAGATGGAACAATGGCTTAAGTTTTTTTTGGTGGGTATAATTGAGACTGCAAAAAGTGCTATAGATACGTTTACCAAAATTATTGCCTTAAGAGACAAACTTGAAAAAAATACCATTATATCGTTAGGGAAAAGGCTACCTAATGCTAAATCATTACTTACCTATTTGTACAGCAAACCAGTCGTAACGGTTTCCGATGTAATGACAAACCTTAATGTAACCAAACAGACAGCAAATGCTCTAATTAAAGATTTCCACAATCTTGGTATACTTAAGGAGCAAACCGGGTATAAGCGAAATAGAATATTTGTATTTGAAGAATACCTCAGATTATTTGAAAGATAAATTGCAGATAAATGAGTAAAAATAAAATAACGGCCGTTACAAGAAGAAATATTGCAGATTCATTAACAGAAGAAAGATTATGGTATCATGGAAGACTGAAAGAAGCTGATTTTTTAAACCGCCTATATGATTTATCATCTATGCCTTCCACAGATTATAGACCAGAATATAATAATGCATATAAAGATATTCATCAACATGCGGATATGAATATGGGAGATTGGCCACCCGGCTGGGTATTTACTGATGTAAGATTAAACTTAATGCATGGTGATGATGATGTATACTTAAGATTTTTGAATGAAACGTTAGGCCCACATATAAGATCTGACAATGATGCTGCTGATAAATTAGTTGATATTATAACAAGTATCTACAGCCAGAGGGATTTAAATTTTATCATGCAGATGAAATATCGGGTAGGCCCATATTTAAATGGACAAGAGAAAATACAGGGCAGGCGCAATTAGCAGAAAAGGCGGTTAGCATTAGAAAACACTTGAATACTGACTATGTAAATAGGAAGATTGAACAAATGAATAAAGCAATTATTTCTGATACAGATATTGCAATTGGAACAGGGAAAGAATTTTTGGAGACTATTTGTAAATCTATACTTAAACCTAAAGGGATCGTTATTGATAAAAACTGGACATTACAGCAATTAGTTAAACATACAACTAACTCAGTTGATTTTAAACCAAAAGGTGCAGATGATCCAGAAGCTGCTGAACGTTCTATAAAACAGGTTTTAGGAGGTATTGCAACAATTGCACAAGGTGTAACAGAATTGAGAAATGCTTATGGTTCAGGTCATGGTAAGGATGCTGATTTTAAAGGATTAGAGAGTAAATACGCTAAGTTATTTGTCGGTGTTGTTGCGGAAATAGCAATAATTTACTTGGCGACAAATGGTGAAATTGAAATGGTTGAACCCTAGTAAAATTTAAGCAGCTTATATAATAGCATTCATAAGATAAGAACCATGTATTTAGCATCAATTTTCATTGAAAACTACAAAGGAATCAAAAGCCTAACAGTTGGATTCCAAAAAGACATAAACGTAATTATTGGTGAAAATGGAAGTCATAAAACGGCTTTGATAGATGCTATACGTATGCTATATAACCTGGGGAAACAGCAGAGAGATTTATATGTTACAACAGATGACTTTTATTTAGTTTCCGATGTAATAAAAATTAGCTATGATTTCAAAGGATTAAGTTCCAAACAGAAAGGAGCTTTTTATGAATATTTAGTGCTTGCTGATAAAGAGGAAAATGATTTTGCTAAAGTGACTTTGATATATAAGAAAGATAATCAAAAAGTACTTTTTAGTTATTATACTGGAGAAATTGAAGGACAAAGGGCTGATAGCGAAACATTCCAGCTTTTCTTACACTACTACTTAGGCGCATTAAGAGATAGTACAAGAGATTTGCTCACAAACAGAGGAAATACTTTAGGAAGTCTAATAAGTAGGCAGGTCGAAAAAAATAAAAGCCAGTTGTCCTATGAAACTCTTATGAAAAATGCCAATGATGAATTGTTGAAATTGAAAGAAGTAATTGACTCAAAACAGTCAATTAACTCTAATCTGACAGGAATTTATAAGCAGTCAATAGAGAATCAAATAGGGCTAAGAATTGAGGAATCAAAGGCGGAATATATTGTAAACATCATTAAGCCATTTTTACCTCATGATAAAAAGACACTTGAGGGAGAAGGGTTTAATTTAAAGCAAAATAGCCTCGGTTTTAATAATCTCATATATATAGCAACGATTTTAGGGGATATTAATCATCAATTGGAAGATGACACCATTTCTCATTTTGCTTTATTGATTGAGGAGCCAGAAGCCCATTTGCATCCTCAATTACAACTTAGTTTATTTGAGTTTTTAAAGGAAACAAACGGTAAAGAAAATTCACAATTATTCATAACAAGTCACTCTCCAACGCTTACGTCAAAAGTTCCTATTGATAATCTCATATTGCTAAATAAGAATAACAAAACTATAAATATTTCTGATTGCTTTGAAGGCAGAGAGCCTAATGAAATAATAGAAGATGATGAAGACGCTTTTCAGGATGATCCAATTGTAAGGAAGAAGCAATTGGAAAGATATATTGATGTTACAAAATCACAATTATTCTTTTCTAAAGGAGCGCTTTTTGTGGAAGGAATTTCCGAAGAACTATTAATTCCAGTTTTTGCAAGAATACTCAACTATAAATTAGAAGATTATAAGATTGAACTGGTGAATGCAGACGGTATATCATTTTATCCTTTCATTTATTTATTCAATTCAACTGAACCCCACAAAACACTTTCTCTACCATTATCGATAATAACAGATGATGACAGGTTTCCTGAATCAAAGGACTCGAAATATTCATTCAAGAAATTAATTGTAGAATCTGCCACAGTTAAAGAATTGAGAGAAAAGATTGAAGAAGCGATACCTGCAACCAGAATAAATAACATTAGCAAACTAATTAAAGATGTTACCGATGGAGTTATGCTACAATCGGGATTTAAGACATTTGAATTTGCATTAATAAAAGAAAATTTAGGTAAATCAAAGAAAGCAAATGCTGATAATTTACTCTTGAAATATGTGTCGGCGCATCCAGGTTTGAAGAAGAAGATAAATAAAATTAATAATTATTTGGACGGAGTAGCAGGAGATGAATTATCAGATGAGCAGCAATATACCTTATGGTTACTAATATGGAAAATGCTGCCTTCAAAAGCAGAATTTGCACAAGATTTTTCAATTTTTTTAATTGATAATATACAACATGCCAAAGAATATTTTGTAGTTCCTGAATATATTAATAATGCAGTTCCTCATTTAATAAAACAAATAACTAAATGAGTTTTATCTCTACTGCCGAACAACAAACATATATTGAGGCATTAGGAAAAGTAGTGCTAAATGCCTGCCCAGGTAGCGGAAAGACTTCGACCATTGCTCATAAGCTAATAAAATTAGTTAGCGATTGGGACTTTTCCTATGGAAGTTCAGGCGGCATTGCTTGCTTATCTTTTACAAATGTAGCTAAAAATGAAATTGCGGAAAAGTTCAGGGAAGCAAGTGGGTTTCCTTTGAGTTATCCGCATACCATCTCAACTATAGATAGCTTTGTTAATATGAACATTGCCCTTCCATTTATCCATAAGTTAATGGATAATAATAAACGGTTCAGAATAGTTGATGACATTAGTTATATAGATCGATTATTTCAAAATAACTGGCAGTTTATAAAGACATACAAGAACTTTATATATCGTTTTGCGCCAAGTAAAATTGATTTTGATGGTAACATTATTTGGGATGGGCATGATAAAAGTGATGATACGGATTTTGTGAAGTACGGAAATGCAATAAAGGAAGCTCAATATAAAGCACTATTATTAAAAATATCCGATTCTGCATTGTTTGCCCTGAAGATATTGCAGCAATTTCCACGAGTATCAAAATATCTAGCTTCAAGATTTCCTTATTTGATAATAGATGAGGCGCAAGACGACACATCTGAAATTCAACATACTATTCTTGATGAGTTAACAAAAGGTGGGCTAGAGCATTTAGATTTAGTGGGCGACCCTTATCAATGTTTATATCAATGGAGAAATGCAAGCCCCGAATTATTCTTACAGAAGTTTGATGATAAAAATAACTGGAGGAGACTTTGTCTTTCGGAAAACAGAAGGTCTACTCAAAGAATAGTAAATATATTCAGCCCTTTGAGAAGAAAGGGAGAGGCACCAATTAGTTCTTGCAATAATACTGAAGATGATTTATATCCACATATTTTAAAATATCCAGTTGGTTCGCCAGCATTTATAATTCCAATTTATGAAAAGCTATGTTTAGATAAATCCTTTGATAATAATCGAATTTTAGTAAGAGGTAATACTTTACGAAATTCCCTATTAGGAAGGCATGCCTCATTTGAACCTTGGAGTAATGATTTGCCTTACAAGCTAATTGAAGCTAAAATTCATTTGGAATCAAACGAAATAAAGGAAGCCGTTCGTAAAGTTAAAAGATTATTTATTGCTTTATTGAACCCTGGTTTGGGTTTTAAAGATTTAAGAGAAAAGGAAGATGAAAACCAATCTAACCATGAATTACATGCACAGGTTTTTAACTTAATTCGTGCTATGCCCGCTTTTGATCTATCTATAAAGCAATGGACAATGGATACGGAAAAGTATCTTAAGGAAACTCTAGTGTTATCAGCCAATCTTGATTTTGGCATCAGAAAAAGGTCTTCCAATAAATTTGATGTAAAAACTCTCGAAAGCCCGATTAATCAATATTTTAAGAAAGCAACTACTGAAAGCAATTTACCCATAACAACCATTCATCAAGTAAAAGGAATGACGTTTGATTCTGTACTGCTAATTTTAAGTGAAAATAATACTGCCCAAAACATTTCATTAGATCATTTTATTGAGCCTGTTGATATGCCAACAGAAAAGCAACGATTAATTTACGTTGGTATTTCAAGACCTCGAAAACTATTGTGTTTAGGCATTCCTGATACTTATAGCGACATTGATTTGAAATCTAAGTTCGGCAACGATATAATTATACTTTAGTAAAGCAATAGTGATATGGAAACGACTATAGGAATCTTAGCTTACGGGTCATTAATTAATGAACCAGGTAGTGAAATTGCCCCATTAATTATTGAACGGATTTCCTGCGTTACTCCTTTCAATGTTGAATATGCCAGGATGAGTAAATCAAGAGATTATGCTCCTACGCTTATTCCCATAGAAAATGAAGGGGCACAGGTAAATGGAGTAATTCTGGTCTTAGATAAAAGCATTTCTATAGAAGAAGCTGAAAATATGCTTTGGCGGAGGGAAATAAGAGAAGCTGATACAAATAAGAAGTATAAAAAGAAGGCCAATCCCGGGAAGGATAGTGTGCAAGTTAGAACCTTAGAAAATTTTGAAGGGATTAACAAAGTTATTTATACATCTATTGCATCTAATCTTGGTGTTAATTCACCTAACATACTTGCTGATCTCGCAATTAAATCTATACTTAATGATGCTGGAGATAAACAAATGGATGGCATTCGATACCTATTAAATGCCAAAAGTAATGGGATAGTTACGCCTTTGAGTGACGAATATGAAAAGAATATTCTTGAATATACACAAACACAATCATTAGAAGAAGCCATTGCTAAACTGGATAATCAAAGACCCTTACAACTCAAAAAAAAAGATGAGTTAAATAAATTTGAAGATCAAGTTATAGAGATTGCTGATCTTATTTGTCACTATGGCTTTGATAAGACTGTTAAAGATAAAAAATTTAACCCCTCAGATTTTAAAAACTTCATTGAACAAAACAGGGAAGCCTTTATAAAAAATTGCCATGAAGGATTTAAAAAAGCGCAACAAAAAATATTAGCATTAATGTTAGCTTTTGAAGTTGAAAAATATAAATTGAAACTGGTTCTAAAAAGTTTAGATAATGAAAAAAATAAGTCTCAGGTTTTAGAACTAAATGCTTCTGTTATAGGTATTGAAAGTAAGGAACATATATTAAGACACTTAATTGATACTATAGCATGGCAGATGATAAAAGGACAACTGTATATAGCAAGACGACTGTATCAGGATGTTAAAGGAGAAAAAAGACTTTTAAAATCAAATATAGCCTCTGTTATCAGGGCTGCTGATGAAATAAATAAAAATGATCTTGATTTCGCACTGATTACTGACCTGTCCGCCTATATCCAATCAGGAGATATAATGATAATGAAAGAGAATAAATCACTCGAATTCGTTGAAGTTAAAGAAGGAGTAAAGAATCAGGAGATTTTTAAAATCCTTGAGGATATAATAAATTCGGATGAACCTTTAGAAAAAATAATAGATAATTTAAAATTGGATGGAAAGTCAATTAAACAGTTAGATCGGAATCTTAAACAATTAAGGGAGATGATAAATCTTACCAACATTTTAAATAATGATAAAGGAGTAGATAAATCAGGTAAATCGGTTAAGATTATAACTCCTAGAGAAGACACTCCTAAATTTGATGATAAGCTGCGTAAGCTCCAAAAGCAATTAGAAGCGAGAAATTTATGGGCTTATGATGTAATTGAAGATTGCTTGCACATTGCCTTATACAAAGGCCCATTAAAATTTATTGGTCCTTCAATTCTAGATTCTATAGGTCAGCATTCAGGTAATAACTTTATTATAATGGATTTCTTACATGTAATTAGGTCATTAAATAAACCACTATTGTTTTTACCATTTTCAAAAGATTTTTTATTTGACATCTTATTCGGAAGAACAAAGTTATTTTTCATGCTAAATATAGACCAATATTTAATGTTGTTTTCTAATTATGGATTAAAAGCGGAATGGCTTTCACGAAAGGAAACTATGAAAATTGTAGATAATCAAAAAAACAGTGGCTTATTTATTTATAAAAATCGCGGTATTAAAATTACTGATGAAGCCACTAAAAAAATAATGTATCTAAATGTTGGAATTTTCAGTAAAATGTACTTTGAGCATATATATCCTTCCTATACAGCCTATACTTGTCGCTACTTACTTGAGGTAAATAATGATTCTACTTAAGGTGAATCTAATTATAATAGGTGCAACAATATTGGTAATTACAGCTACGAAATATAGTGTAACTAATATTGAAACACTTTAATTGTAATATCTAACCCTTAAAATCTTCAATTTTAGTTTTATTGCGACTAAGATTTTTTAAGCAATCAATTTTACTAATAGCTTTAAATCTGCTAAAAATAGGTTCGAAATTTGTACAGGCAGGGCGACACTAATTTAAAGCCCTGAAATTCAGGGCTTTAAATATTATGATTACACGCATTAAAACTGGGATCTCTTAGTTTCTAATTCCCCAGCCTTCTCGTTCCTATCAGAAAAATAAATTATTATAGCCAACATTGCAGCGGCAATTAAGGTGGCAGTACCTCTTCCAAAATTTAAACCTCCTTTTGCCAAAGATTTTGTAAGTAAGTCTCCAAAAGTTGCTCCAAAAGGACGTGTAAAAATAAAAGCTATCCAAAAAAGCAATATCTCATTGATTTTAGTAAAATAATGTACAAGAACAACAATAATTATTATTGCTGCTGTTATACCAGCACCTTCTAAATAACTCAATCTCATATTGTCTGTAAGATAATCACCGAAGGCAGTACCTAAGCTATTTGAGAACAATATAGCTATCCAATAAAACATTTCTACTCTTACTTCGGTTATAGGATAAACTTTTATTTCTTTTTGGTTTTTATGCCATAAAAATAAAGTGAGTAATAAACACAAAAAGAGTATAAGCGAACCGAGTGCATACCCAAGCCCCAATGTTCTGTCCATAAGGTCAGATATTTCAGTACCAACAGTTGTTGTACCTACAATAACTAACCAATAAAGTGCAGGATGGTATTTATTTGCCCGTAACTGCATTATCAATACAATTAAAAATAAACCAACAGTAATACCAAGGCTAACTATATAACCCAAATTTAAAGTCATTGAAAAGAAATCACCAAGCATTTCTCCAAGCGTTGTAGCAATCACTTTCATTATCCAAAAGAAAACAGTAATTTTTGCAACCTTATTTAATGTACTTTTCATAATGTTTAAATCTTATAAAATCAAAATAATTGTACCTGCTATTATTAGTAATGCACCAGCTGCAATTTTTAGTGATAAAGTTTCCCCTAAAAAAACAACTGATAAAATAATAGCAATTGCCACACTCAATTTATCTACGGGTGCCACTTGAGAAACCTTACCAATTTGCAAGGCTTTAAAATAAAATATCCAAGAAAGCCCTGTTGCAATACCCGAAAAGCATAGGAACAAAATATTTTGTTTTGATAATGTTGTTATTGTAAAAACCCCGCCCCGGAAAATTGCAATGCCCCATGCAATTATTAAGATTACAACCGTTCTTATTGCAGTAGCTAAATCAGTATCAACTCCTTTTATACCAACTTTTGCAAATATTGCTGTAAGCGCTGCAAAAAAAGCAGCTAATAAAGCATAAATCCACCACATATAAATTTTTTAAAGAGTCAATAAGTAAAATACTTTTTTATAGCCCACTATCAAATTGCAATTTCTCTTCGCTTGATTTTTTTATCGTTTTACCAAAGTGATATGCAGCACCAAAATAGAATATTTGTGCATCACGCCTTCCAATATTGAGCTGTTTCAAAAAAGGAGTATTTAATTCCCTTTTTTCCTGTAACGTTTTAAAAAGATCAAAACCTGTTAGCGTTAAAGATAATTTCTTTTTAAAAAGATCCTGTCTAACACCGGCATTAAAAACAAATGTGCCATAAGATTTTCCTTGTGGAGTTAATCTTGCAGAACGATAATTACTGCTGATTTGCAGCATGGTATTTTTAGTAACAATAAAAGTACTGTTGAAGTTTGCGCTCATGGAAATAACAGATTTTTTTGCGGTAAATCCAAGGTTTGATGCATCAATCATATCATAAAAAATATTAGAAATAAGGTTTGTTTGTACAAATTTAGCTGGCTTTGCAGAAACAATTAATTCTAAACCTGCGGACTGATCATTTGATAAATTTTGTTGAGTTGTCAGAAAAGTTGAATCATTAAATTTTGAGATAACCTGTGTAAACCCGTTTTGTTTGTAGCGGTAATAAAGGCTGGGTACAAATGAATATTTATCATTTTGCCATTTATATCCAAACTCAATAGAATTAATAATTTCAGGCAATAATTTGGGATTACCTGCACGTAAATTTCTTGGATCAGCATATTCTGGAAAAGGGTTTAGGTCATCTGCTTCAGGGCGACGAACCCTTCTGCTGTAATTCAATTGCAAATCTCCATTTTTAACTTTGTAATCAAAATGTATGGTAGGATAAAGCTTAAAATAGCTGTTGTTCAAAACAGAATCTATTGAAACCAGGTTTGCTTTAATATTGGTTTGCTCTCCTCGCAACCCTGCAGAGTAACCAAATGCACCATAGCTCCGTTGATATGTTGCATAAATAGCATTGAGCTTTTGATCATAAATAAATTTATTTGATTTAGTAACATCCATAATAAACTTTTGCTGATAGGCATCAAAATACTCACCGTAAAAAATGGGGTCATAAACATTAAAGGAACCATCATAACCTAATTCCAACTTTGCATTCTCTGATATTGGGTTTGAATAATCAGCAGTGATGTGATTTTCTTTGCTCGTTTGTTTTATTAAAGTATTATCATAGGTAGTAGCTGCTATAGGAAAATTATATTTATTGGTGAAGTGATTATCTTCCTGTTCATTTTGCCATGATTTATTATATTCAAAACGTATGTTATGATCTTCTTTTTTAAAATCATGTTGCCAAAAAGCAGTGGCATCACTCTCTATCTCATATTCAGGATCATAACGCAAACGGTCATATTGCTGGGTAAGGACGTGTGAAGGGGAATAATAATATTTGTTTGCAATGTCATTCTTAGTAAGATAACGATTAGAGTGATTGCCTGAAATACCAATACTGTTATGATCATCTAATTTATATTCTGCACCTCCTGAAAATAAATGAGAAAGTGGTCGTGCAGGGGAAACGTTTTGTTCATTATAGAATAACGAAGTATGTCCCGAAGAGTCAATTTCCTGGCGATCAATTATGTTTATCCTTCTTCTGCTATCCTGCCTTATACCATAACTCCCAAAAACATTTAAATTATTTGTTTTATAATTTAGATTAAGACTTCCATTGTAACGGTTATTAGTTCCAATATTCCCTGTAGCCGTTCCATTCCAACCGCTCTTTATATTTTTTTTCATTACAATATTAATTATGCCGGCAGTTCCATCGGGTTTAAATCTTGCTGATGGATTTGTAATAACTTCAATTCTTTCAATGGAATTAGCAGGTAATTGTTGAAGCACTTCCGCTCTTGTTTTACCCATTAATGGAGAAGGTTTCCCATCAATAAGTATCATAACTTCCGCAGAACCTCTAAGACTTACGCCACCATCAATATCAACTTCTACTGAAGGAACATTCTTTAAAATATCTGAAGCAGAACCGCTTTGCGCCATGATATCCTGACCAACATTATATATTTTTCGGTCAATAGAAGTATTGAGCATAGATTTTTTTGTGGTAACCAGAACAGCATCCATTGTTTGTGAAAGGGAAGAGATTTTAATGATACCAGTATTATATTTTTGCTGCCCTGCACTTATTGATATTGGCAGTTTTACTTTTTCATAACTGATAAAAGTACAAAGCAAAATATAGTTACCTATAGCCACGTTCTTAATAGTAAATCTCCCTTTTTTATCTGTGGCTGTAGCTTTTACTATACTACTATCAATAGATTTTAATAATTGCACGTTAGCAAATTCAATAGGGGCTTTTGAATTTCCATCAGTAACAGTACCGGAAATCTCTGAACCTTTCAATTGAGCTAAAACAGATATTGAACACAGAGTGAGATTAATTAATAAAAGCAATTTTCTTTTGAACATCATCAAAATATTTTTGCAAATATTACTTATGATTCTGGAGAAAATTTGGAGCAGAAATTCATAATGTAGCACTCGTTATGTCACTTAAATTTATAAATAAAGCCTGGCATAATTGACCCCTGCATATAATTTAAATTAAATGAAATTGTTCCTTTATTTTGATTAGGGGCTTTAATTTTTGCATACCTGTGATAATTATTTACAACCAGCCGTCCACTTAAATATCCTAATGCTGCTCCTGCAATAACATCTGTAGTCCAATGAGCATTCTCAATAATTCTGCTTATACCAACAAGGGTAGCTACACTATATGCGAGTATCGGTACTAAGGGTTTATCACTATACTCTTTGGCAAAAACAGTAGCTGCTGCAAAAACAACCGTCGTATGTCCGGAAGGAAAAGAACTGTACAATTTTTTTCCATTAGCATCTGTTCCAGTTTTTGAAAAAGGTCCTAAAAATCTTGGCTTTGGTTCTTCTCCATTATAATAAACTGAAGGTCTTGTTCTTCCTGATAAAAATTTAAGAACATTTTCTACTGCCGCTGCTGTAATATAAGACTGTGTTGCTAATAGCGTCGTTGTAACCATCTTAGACTTTTTAAAAATAACTCCATAAGCTCCAAAGGCAGTCAGAGTTGCTATTTCACCTACTCCTCCAAAGGTAGTAATGTTTTTACTTATATTCCTTATTGCCGTGTTATTACTAATATGTTCTACAGTAAATTTTTGAATAGGCTTATCTGCAAACATCATAGCGCCAGTAAAAATCGCAAACTTTCCAAATCTCAACCAATCTTTTCTTTTCATATGAAAAGGTTTGGTAAATGCCTGCTTAAGATCACTGCCTAATAATGTAAAATATGTATTTACCGAAAGTGCAGTTTTTTTATTGTAAGCTTTTGGATTTATATTATTAAGTTGCCCTCCCAAACTATCAGTTTTTTTACTTAGGCTGTCTAATTTATTTATTAACGTATCTTTTTGTGAGAAAGCCAAAAACGGAGAAAACAAGATCAGAAAAAAAGGTATCAAAAATAACTTTTTATGGGCATATTTCATAAGACAAAAATTAGGTACAATTCTGTAGAAAAATTGAAGAACTACCTTTATACTTCAGTTTTCTTCAACCTCATTCCATAATTTACAACAATAATAATGAAAATCCTTATTATAGAAGATGAAAAAGAATTGAGTAAGAGCATTGCTACTTACTTAAAAAGTGAGGATTATTTATGTGAAGTTGCCAACACATTTCATAGTGCATTAGCAAAAACTGAACAATATGATTATGACTGTATTTTATTAGACATTACTTTACCGGGTGGGAGTGGTCTTGAAATTTTAAAGGAATTAAAAGCGAATAAAAAAATGGATGGCGTGCTTATTATTTCTGCAAAAAATTCTTTAGATGACAAAGTAAAAGGGCTTACGTTGGGCGCAGATGATTATTTGCCAAAGCCCTTTCATCTTTCAGAATTAAGTGCAAGAATTGCTGCCATTATAAGGCGTAAAAAATTTGATGGTAACCATTTAGTAAAATTTAATTGCATAAGCATTGATACACAAGCAAAAATTGTTACTATTTACAATAAACACCTGGAGCTTACTAAAAAAGAATATGAGCTCCTTTTATACTTTGTGAGCAATAAAAAAAAGGTAATTTCTAAAAATGCAATAGCAGAACATCTTTGGGGGGATGGTATGGAAGGCAACAACGATTTTATTTATACGCATATCAAAAACCTTCGCAAAAAATTATTTGATGCAGGTCAGATTGATTATATAAAATCCATATACGGGATGGGGTATAAATTTTCTGACATATGAAACTAATTGTCAAATATAACAGGGCTAATGCAATCGCCACAGTAATTGTTTTGTTGCTAAGTGCTATCTGCTATTATTTTTTTATAAGAGCTGTATTAGTACACCAGTTGGATAAAAACGTGAAGGTTGAAGAGCGGGAAATTACAAACTATGCTAAAGAAAATAACCAATTGCCTGAGCCTACAAATTACAAAGATGAACAGGAGGAATTTTTGCCCGCTACTGATGCAAAAACTTTACGCACATTTAGCACTATCAACATTTTTAATAAACAGCAAGACGAAAATGTTTCATACCGGCAGCTGCAATTTGGTGTAAATGCGGGGAATAAAAAATACAAAATTGTAATAAGAAGATCTCTTGAGGAAACAGAAGACCTTATACAGTTAATACTAACTATCTCCCTTGCAATTGCTTTAATATTGCTTGTATCACTCTTTTTAATTAATAGATTTTTATTAAGTAAACTATGGAAGCCATTTAATTCTACCCTTCATCAAATTAAAAAATTCAATCTATCTGGTAAAGAAAAAATTGATCTTGAAGACAGCGATATTAATGAATTTAAAGAGCTAAATGACGCTGTAAACATAATGACTAATCAAGTAAGTCAGGATTATGAAGAAATAAAAAATTTTACAGAAAATGCATCACATGAGATACAAACACCATTAGCTATCATTAAATCAAAACTCGAATTACTAAGTCAGTCAGAAAATTTGAAAGAAGAACAAATGGATACAATACAATCAATATATGAAACTACCAACAGGCTCTCGAAATTGAATCAATCACTTATACTATTAACAAAGATTGAGAATAGGCAGTTTACTGAAAATGATGAAGTTGATATTAGCGATATTACTAGCAAACATCTTAATAATTTTGAAGAACTTATCACAGCAAAACAAATAAACCTTTCAAAAGATATTAAAGCAGATGTAAAGCTAATTATCAACGAAGACCTTGCCCAAATATTAATTGTAAATCTTATAACGAATGCAATTAAACACAATTATGATGATGGCTGTATTCAAATTACATTAACAACGCAATCTTTAAATATCTTTAATACTGGTATACCTTTAATCAGCAACCCCTCAGCATTATTTGAAAGGTTTAAAAAAGATAAAGTCACTTCCGATTCATTAGGTTTGGGATTATCCATAGTAAAAAAGATTTGCGATAGATATAATTTTGATATTAAATACTCTTATGCTGATTCCATCCATGCAACAACAATTAACTTTTAGTTTTGGTTGGCGGATTCAATCTTCAAATTTTTACCAGAATGTATTTTTAGATTTGTTCTTTATTCATTTAAAATAAAAGTTTTGAAAAGATTATTTTCAGTATTAGCAATTCTCATTGCTTTAAATACCGCTTCTTTCGCTCAGAAGGAAGAAAAAGGTTCAGAAAAAATTGATGTACCAGCAGCTGTTAAAACAGCACTTGCAAAAAAATATCCTGATGCAAAAAAAGTTACGTGGGAAAAAGAAAAGGGAAATTATGAAGCCAATTGGGGTGGCAAGTCGAATGAAGATCATTCTGTTATGTTTACCCCTTCAGGTACTTTCATTGAAATGGTAGAAGCAATTCCTGTTAGTTCATTGCCAAAGTCTATTGCGCCATACATAGCTAAAAATTATAAAGGAGCAAAGATAAAAGAGGTAGGAAAAGTTACAGATGCTGCAGGTGCGCAAACTTATGAGGTTGAAATAAAAGGGAAAGATTTAATCTTTGATTTTAATGGTAAGTATATAAAAAAAGATTAAATATATTTTCACCGGTATTACTTCAATGGTTAATAATTTGTAGTATTTAAAATTTATAGAAAGTGAACTGGAAATTAAAAATGATAGTATTTTCTATAGCAATTGTTTATTCCAGCAGTTGTTTTAGTCAATCTACTTCAAGTGTAACAGCTAAGAAAATTATATTTATCAGGCATGGCGAAAAACCTGAACACGGAGATAACCTGTCCTGCAAAGGTTTAAACAGGTCCTTACAGCTTCCAGAAGTTCTGAATAAAAAGTTTGGTGTAATTGATCACATATTGGTTCCTGCATTAAAAAATGGAAACTCTACTAATCATTCTAGAATGTTCCAAACTATTTCGCCCTATGCTATACAGCATTATATGGACATTAATACCAAATATGATGAATCCGAAAGTAAAACCATTGCAAACGCAATCAAATACTTAAATGGCACGGTTCTGTTGGTATGGGAACATAAGCACATTTCAAAAATACTTAAGGAGTTAGGCATTAAAGAGAATATTCAATGGGCTGATAATGATTATGATTCAATTCTTATTATAACATTTGAAAAAGGAATAGCAGTATTGAAAAGAGATATAGAAAATTTAAGCCCTGCTGATAAATGTAATTACTGATTTGTAAAAATCTAATTATGAATAAAAATGATCTACAACCTAACACTCCGCTTAAATTAGTGGTTAGAGAAACTTTAAATAAAGTTCCTCAGATCACGTTTTATTTTTGGGTCATCAAAGTTTTATGTACTACTGTTGGTGAAACTGCTGCAGATTTTTTAAATGAAAATTTAGGTCTGGGATTAACAGGCACTTCAGCAATAATGGCATTCATTCTAATTATTGTACTTTATTTTCAATTTAAAGTAAATAAGTATGTGCCCAGTATTTACTGGCTTGCAGTTGTTTTAATAAGTATAGTTGGTACTTTAATTACAGATAATCTAACAGATAATTTTGGAGTATCACTGGTAACAACTACGATTATTTTTGCGCTTGCTTTAATTATCACCTTATCAGTTTGGTATTTTTATGAGAAAACATTATCAGTTCATAAGATAAATAATTCACGAAGAGAGATGTTTTATTGGCTGGCGATACTTTTCACATTTGCATTGGGTACAGCAGCAGGAGATTTATTAGCTGAGAGTCTAAAACTAGGATATTTACTTTCAGCACTCATTTTTGCAGGGGCAATTGCAATAATCTATTTATCATATAAAATTTTTAAATTAAATACCATCCTGGCATTTTGGTTAGCGTATATCTTAACCCGTCCTCTTGGTGCTTCAATAGGTGATTATCTTTCACAGGCACATGCTGATGGTGGGTTAGGTCTCGGAACAGTAATAACAAGTATTATTTTTCTTACTGCAATTTTAATAACAGTAATTTATCTCTCGATAACCAAAAAAGATGTGATAAAAGCTCAAACGTAAGGTATGCTGACCATTTATCAAGCTATGTCTAATCTTGTTTTATCACAAGCAGTAAGTGAATACGTTACTCAATTATATAATGAACTTGAAACTCCTGAATTACAATACCACAATCTTATTCATACGCAAAGTGTAGTACAAGAACTGGCGAAATACCTGCTAATTAGAACTTAGATGAGGAAGAACTTTTTATATTATCTGCTGCTGCATGGCTTCACGATACAGGTTATCTTTTTGGCAAACTGGAGGAACATAATGCGATTACCGTGTAAAAAAGAAAATAACATTACATCTTTAACTATAAATTATTGTAGGCAGATAAAATCACTTTTCGTTGACTATTCATTAGTTCTTATTTCGGCTAAAATTTTTTAAGCAATCAATTTCACTAGTAGCTTCAAATCTGCTAGAAATAGATTCGAAATTTGTACAGGCAGGGCGACAACCTTCAGTTTATCTGGATTCAAAAGTCTCTAAATAATGATATTTAGAGACTTTCTATATTTTTAAAGCCCAATATTTTTTTAAAGTTTGACAATATGTTGTATAATAATTAAGTTATAAAAGCAATAAATTTACTATAACTTAATTATTTTTTTTTATTTTTGATTGAAATAATAATTCAATCATGAAAAAAAATATATTATTTTACTGCTTTTCTTGCTTTTTTCCCTTTATTATTCTATATAGCTCCCCATCATTTGCTCAAAAACCAGTTACTTCTGCTCATCCACGCATTTTTTTAGATGCTACTACCAAAGCGTCATTACTAACAAAGAAGAGTATTAATGATCCAGATTGGATAGCTTTAAAAGCAGAAGCAGATAAGTATACAACAGGTACAGTTATACCATGGGATGTGAATAGCGCCTCATCTAATGCCTATTATGGTACTTCCTCTATTTTCTATTCATATTGCGGAAGTGAATGGGAAGCCGCAGCCATGGCGCTTGGAATGGCCCACCAATTGACCAAAACAAATAATCCTGGCATTAATAAAACTGCTTATTCTGATAAATTAATGCAATTTGCAGATGTCATTATTGCAGCTTATGCCGCCTATCCACCTAAGGCAAATAATAATGGTGCTAACATATTCCAATTTAATAGTGCTTATGCTACACGACATGTTGGAAAAGCCATTGGTATTATCTATGATTGGTGTTATGACGAACTAGGCCCTACCCGCAAAGCTGCCTTAATTCATGTAATGGAAGATTGGTTTGATTATATGCGAGACCCTAATCATGGAGTGAATCAAATTCAATATGGGACAACTGGAAATTATTATATAGGACATTTAGTATGTGCAGCTTATATGGGCTATGCGATAGCGGGTGATAGCCATTCAAAAAATGGCAGTACTTACTCTCAACAAATGATAGATTTTGCCAGGGCAAGAGTTTTGGGAACACAAAGTGGTTCATTATCCCCTAGCGATTTGCCATTTAATTATTTTAAGCAATCTTTTACGGGAGGCCTTCCGTCCGCTGCGTCCGCCCCCCAATCATACCTTGGTCCCCATACTTATTTAGCTGCACCTCAAAAAGATGGAATTCCTGTACAAGGTTGGAGCTATGGCGGAGAATCAAACAATTTTTTGATAGATTACTGCTTTTTGGTGAAAAGTTCAACTACTGAAGTTATTGCTGATAGTTTAAGATCTTATTTTGATAAATCATCAGAAGCACTAGTACACGCTTACACTCCAAATAGATTTCAATATGATAACAGTAATGATAACGGCTCATTCTTAGGCTGTGTGGCAGCTTATGCTTTACCTCTTCGCTTAGCAGCTATTTCAGAAGGGCACCCGGCAGGCCCTAAAATTCAGGAATTTTATACCAATTGGATTAAACCGGTAAACTTGGCAGGCTCTAGCCTTGGTTATTTTGAATTAAACTGGGAAAAATTATTATATAAAAACACAACACGCCCATCAGCTCTTTTTAATTATCCGCCCTATTATCCTATTCCTTCACAAAATTTATTTTCTGCTGTTCCTATTAATTCAGGCCTGCATAAATTTTATATGCGTACCAACTGGAGTGATACGGCAACCTGGTGCACTATGGACTTAGGTGCTGGTGTTTATGATCAGCATAATCATAATAATGCCGGACATTTTAAAATAATTAGAGGGGATGCTCATGACGGAGACGACCATTTATTAGTAGGTGCCAATGAAGTTGGGCAGGGAACTGGTTTCGGCCAAAATGGTATAAGTGGAGGGACAACATATACTTATGCGAATAGCTATAGCAATACCTTATTTATTGATGATGGCAATGACTATGATAACCCTTTGCATTCTGACAATGCTACCCATGCTGGCATGAGAGGTGGGCAAACTGCTTATGGTTATGATGAGCCTACGCATGAAGAACAAAATGATATTTTTTCTTATTTCCGTACAGATCTAACCAGTGCATATTTTGTAAGTTATTCTAACCCAGACACCTCCCAACGAACATTAAGATATTATTACCGCTCATTTTTATACCTTAGAAATTCTAACATATTTGTAGTATACGATAAATTCCTTGCGAAGAACAATCCATCAAACCAGTATCCAAAGCATCTACGTTGGCATTTTATGGAAAGCCCCATTGTAAGTGGCAATAATATTACTGCTACTATGGATAATTCTAAATTATATGTACATACTGTTCTTCCTGCTGCTGTAACTATTGCAAAAGTAAACGAACATATTGATCTGGATCCTCTAGTAACCAAAACTTATACCTGGCGGGCAGAAGTCAGTGTTTACGGGAATCCGATTAAGCAAGATATTTTGACGGTTATGCAGCCCGGAGGGTTAGCTTCTACAGAAATGGTAACTACTGCAATAACTACTAACGAAAATAATATGGAAGGGTCTATCGTGCAGGTTAATGGAAATACTGAAGTAGTATTATTCAATAATAGCACAGCTAAATATCCGCCACCCATTACTATGGCTTCCTATTCTTTCAATGGTCCGGTCAATACACAACATTCATTATGCGGATTAGGCCCAAACAAAGTTTATCAAGTTGATTATAACTCATCAACTGTAACGGTAACACAATCTGCATCCGGTAATTTAACAGCCTCACCTTCCGGTGTACTTAATTTTCAGATGGGAAATGGAACTGTAATTATTCCGCCAGTCATACCACCAGTTGTACCACCTATTACAGATAAAACTAAAAGTACTTACGAGGTTGATGTTTATCCCAATCCAAGTACTGGCTTAATAACTCTGAATTTATTAAATCCTCCTAAAGAAAAGCTGTTAGTAGAAGTTTTTGATATAACCGGGAAAAAGGTAATTAGTTTAAATATTGATAGTAAAGGCACTTTATATAAAGAAGCATACGATTGGACAGGCTTACAGAAAGGAGCATATGTTGTGGCTATATCTTCAATAACCACTTTTAGGACAGTAAAAATGATTATCCAATAAATATAGAATTATTCTTTAACTAGAAGGCGCTTTGAAGAGTTATGAATTAGATCTCTTGGCATTCAGGTAACATATCATAACAAAAAAATTAGAGGATAAGATGAAGGAGTATTCTCATCTACTCTGGAAAGGGGCTCTAAATAAGTTCCAAATGCTTAATGCTATATATCTTCATAAAGATCCATAGAATGACATTTTTTTAGTAATATATCTATCCCCCGTTTGCAAACCATAAACATATATTCCACTCTTAACTTTTTGACCGGTATTACTTTTTCCATCCCACGATATTTCATGTGATCCTAAGGACTCATTCTCATTTACTAAAGTTCTAATTTCAGAACCCGAGGAATTATATATTTTTATTATTACCGAAGTATTTTTTGGCAGGTAATAACTTATCAATGTGGATTGGTCAAAAGGGTTCGGATAATTTTGAAAAAGAGTAAGTTGGGTTACATCAGTAGGATTAGAAATAACTGGCGGCACTCCACCTGTAACCGGCGGTATAACTGGGGGTAAACCACTTTGTATGTTCTTTTTCCAAAGTGTTAATAAATCTCTTAGTGCCTGAGGCTTATTTACAGGGCTGTCGGTTCCATCCTGAGCTTTTTTATTAACTGCATGGCAACTTGCACAAGTTCGTATCTCTCCTTTTGCAAAGCTTAACCAGTTACGCTCCCGCACTACGCCTTTTCCTGTAGCATCAGTCGTTTGCCAGGTAAGTGCCCTGCCAGCAGGAACCAGCGCAGCTACAGAACCATCTAAGCCTATTTTCACGCTTCCCACAGGGCCAGATGGGTTTGGAACATTTACATCGGCCACATTGGGATGTTCTACACTATTATGTAAGGGTGTAGCAAATGTTCTCCTTCCCGGATGAAGACCGGGGCTATTGGGGAATTTATAAGCACGAGTCATATCAGCCTGAAAAATTTGGAGATGAGAAATATCATACTGTATGCCACCTTTACTAGACATAGTTGAAACTCCTCCAGGTACTTTAAGGTTAAAAGGTTGCTGCACATCGGCCCTATCCCTTTTAGTCACATTCCTCGATACAATTAAAGCAAGATTATTATCAGAAAGCCATTTTTGAAACTGATTTATATCAACCGATTCTTCTGCAAATACCCCTTTTTCAATGGGATCAACAGAGCTTTTTCTTTCTGTTGGGGCAGGCCTGGCCACTACTTCTACCACATCAACTTCATTCATAGGCCCGGTATATACCTGAGCTGTTGGATAGTTCTCATCCCAATATTTTATGGTTTGTATAATTGGATTGATACCGGTTAATGGAGTGCCTGCTATATGCTCGGTGCTTGCAGGATTATTAGGATACCGCAACACCAAAGGTTTAATACGAAAATTATATATGATATTTTTCGGAATGTCTTGCCTGATGTATTCTGGGGTATGAGAAACAAGCATCGTTCCATTGGTTAACATGATTGGATTTCTGTAATGCCCGGTCATCTCTTGCGTTGCAGGGTTATCTCCGTAAGGATCGTCATCTAAATGAGGGTTAGTCCAGTCAATAACATTCATATCCTCCGGATTAGCACCAATAGGGAGGGAAAATTCAATAATTCTTCCCGAAGCGCACCTTGAAAATTCATGAGCATACGTACCATAAAATGTACCGGGTTTATTGGGATCTTCTTTCACCTGGAACAAGCCGGCATCAGATCCAAAAGTGCCTCTTAATGCATTTTTTGAATCTGCAGTTAACAGATAAGTAAGATTAGGATCATTTAGTTTAGAGCCATATGTAAAAGTTCCACCAAATTCATGTCTCCCGGCATGATTTACTACTTCTTCACCACTTCCATCTGCATTTATCTCCCAAAACATAAAATGATTGAAATCGGATACTGCTTCATTAGGGTCTTTTGTAGGATCTTTCGGATTAAGTGCTTCGGGCATCAGATCGTAACGTACACCTCTATTATCTGCAATAAGTTTGTTATTTACCATTTGAGGATAAATTTTTATAGTAGCTGTAGCACTTTCATCAGTCATGTCTACAGACCCAAAAGTAGCACCATCATATCGATCATGGTCCGCTTCCTGGTCTCTTTTAAGATGATCCCATTTGGTAAAGAAAACGCGTCCGTCACTCGGGTGAACAGAAACAGTTAAATCAAATACTCCGCTGGGCGCATGTTCTATCTGTACGGTTTTACCCGTTACTTCATCCAGTTTAAAAATACCGGTTACACTAGATGCAGTTTCATATTCATCCCGTTGAGGATAAAGTTGTGTTTTCATAAAAATGGGAGCATCAGAAATGAAAAATATTTGCCCGTCTGCTGCATAAGCAGGTGATATATTATTATAATCTGGTTGGTTTGCAATTTTTCTGAAGCTTACTGTTTCGCCTTCACCAAAACCTGTTACTTCATATATTTGCCATTTGTTATTTAAATAATTATAATCATACTGCTTTGTAGGGCCACCTACTATGATTGAAACTAAAGCCTTTTTACCAGACCAGTGTATGCAAGGCTGCCTCACACCAATGGCTCCGTCTCCCTGAACCTGGGAAGGATCCACTCCGAGGTGAGCATCAGCAGTTAGATTTCTGATCACTCCATCAGGGTACATAATATTTAAATTGGATCCGCGGGGAGCAGATGTAAAAGCGGCCAAATGATTAGAAAAAGTTTGTAATTGATACTCAAAAGCTCTTCCCGGCATTAGAGTAACAAACATAATAGGGTTTGTAAGCACGTTAGCGGGATGGGAGGGTTTCACTTCTTTATTAGAAGATAATAATATTAGCAAGGATATTAGAAACCCAATAGAGAAAATACTTATTAATACGCGTTTCATAAGATAATTCTGATTTAATTAATAAATCTGTATAAATATAGCATTTGTAACTAATTATTAAATTAGTTGTTTATAACGTTATAAGAGCATCGTGAGTGTCTAATATTTTTAATAAACGAGCTATTTTTACCTGTAATTTAGAATATTTATACCTTAAAATTTAATTATTTGTGTAATATTTTTGATAGAATTACTTTTTAGAAAAGAATGTTTAAATAAGATGGTTTAAGTCTTCTAATGCAAAAAGGCCACTTCCTATGAAAAAGTGGCCTTTCTTTTGTAAAGATAAATTAAATTAATGCCCTGCATGACCATCAATACCATGTACATGTCCGTGAGCTAGTTCATCTTTAGTTGCTTCACGTACTCCTATGATTTTCCCTTTAAAATGCAAATCTTGCCCTGCCATCGGATGGTTTAAATCTACTGTTATTCCAGTCTCTGAAATAGCTGTAACGCGTGCTTTAAATTGGTTCCCATTATTATCCTGTAAAGGCAAAATAGTATCAACTGCTGGTTTTTCCATTTCCCCAAACATATCTAGAGGCAATTCAGTTACTGCATTTTCATCCTTATGGCCATAAGCATCAATGGCTACCAAATGAAAGTCATAGGTATCTCCAGCTACTAAACCCTCCAAGTTTTCTTCAAATTTTGGAAGCATCATTCCAATGCCGTATAAAAAAACAAGCGGATTTTCTTCATTTGCTTGTTCTACAAATACTTCTTCTCCATTTTCTTTTGTGTACAAATCGTACGTTAGCGCCACAACGCTGTTTAATTGAATATTCATTTTGAATTAAAATAAAGTACAAGCCAGAAACCCAGTTAATTATTTCAGGTTTTTGTACACTGTACTCAGGTTAATGATTTGTTTAATTGCATCTCCTACTTCGGTAACAGGCAAGGAACAAGTCCTGTTTTGGCAAACAAAGATTTTAGTTCCATTGTTCATCTTATCTTGAAGCAAAGGTAAAGTTCCGGCCGCTCCACCCAAAAGAATTTTATTAGGAATGTAATTTTTTTCTAATTGCGTGCGTTTTATTTCGGTTTCCGGTCCTGTTATCGCTATCTCGAACATCCCAAATATTGCGTTTAATAATAGAGAAGACCAGTTTGAATACCCCGAACCATAACTTTTAATATGTGGCTGAACATTTCGTAATTGTTGAGCGGATATATTGATATACTGTATATTATCAAATAAATGACCCAGTTTAAAAAGATTATGAGCCATAACAGAGTTTGATGAAGGAATTACATTATCCATAATTTCCTGCTTTTTGGCTATTAATTGTTCACCAATTTTAGAAGTGTAAAAAAACAATCTGCTTTCTTCATCATAAAAATTAGCAATGGCATAATCTGTAAATCGTTTGGCATGCTGCAGCCATTTTTCATTAAAAGTAGCCTCATATAAACCTATTAATCCATCAATAACAAAAGCATAATCGTCCAAAAATGCTGCCTCCCCAGAGCCATCTTGCTGCGAAGATGAAGTTTTATAAACTCTGGTGAGTTTACTATTTTGCGATAGATTAGTTAAAATGAAATTGGCGTTGGTTATTGCAATATCTAAAAATTGCTTTTCGGCAAAAACACGATAAGCATCTGTATAGGCTTTTAGCATCATTCCATTCCAGGAAGCTAAAATTTTATCATCTAAACCTGGCCTGATACGTTTTGCACGATAATCAAGTACTTTCTGTTTGGCAATAGCAATTTTCTTCTTTAGTTCAGTTATAGACAAACCCAGCTTTAAAGCCAGTTCTGTATCCTCCTGAGCTCTGAAGAATATATTGGTGTGTTCCTCTTCCCAATTTCCTCCTTCTGTAACGTTATAATAAATACTGAACAGAGCTTCATCTTCCCCTAAAATAGTACGAAGTTCATCTTTTGTAAAAGTATAAAATTTGCCTTCTATACCCTCGCTATCAGCATCCAAAGCAGAATAAAAACCACTTTCTTGGGATGTCATTTCACGTTTTATAAAATCCAAGGTTTCATAAACAACCTCTTTATAGATTTCATCAGGAGTATATTGATATGCTTCTGCATAAAGAGAAACTAGTTGGGCATTATCGTATAGCATTTTTTCAAAATGCGGCACATGCCATTGCCCATCCACAGAATATCGTGCAAAACCACCACCAATATGATCGTAAATCCCTCCAAAAGCCATCTTTTGCAGAGTTAATCTGGCACTAACATGAGCCGCATCATTTTTCATTAAATGCGCATACCGTAACATAAATTGCCAGTTATTAGGTAATGGGAACTTTGGAGCCCGGTTATATCCTCCTTCAAGCATATCAAATAATCGTTTCCAAGGCTCGAAAATATCCAGCAAGTCTTTTTTACTATATTCTGTCTGATCAGTTATTAAATTGAATTGTTCGCTTTGACGGATTCCTTCGGTTAGTTTTACCGCATATTCCTGGGCCTCTTTTGGCTTTTTATTCCAAAAATCCGCTAAATTCAATAACAGATTCATCCAATCATTTTTTTGAAAATAAGTACCCCCGTAAATTGGCCGCTGGTCAGGCAAACAAAAACAATTTAAAGGCCATCCACCACTACCGGTCATTAACTGTACGGCGTTCATATATATCTGATCAATATCCGGGCGCTCTTCCCGGTCAATTTTAATGCAGACAAAATGCCTGTTCATAATCTCAGCAACTTGATCGTCTTCAAAGCTTTCATGTTCCATTACATGGCACCAGTGGCAGGCAGAATAACCTATACTTACCAGAATTACTTTATTCTCTGATTGAGCTTTTGACAAAGCCTCCTTTCCCCATGGATACCATTCAACCGGGTTTTGAGCATGTTGCAACAGATAGGGTGAAGTTTCGTGAATGAGTTTATTGGGCATAGCAGACTATTTGTTGTAATTTAAAAACTTAAAGGGGGTTTAAAGAGTTTTATTAAAAGAATATTAAAGCAGCTATATCAAATAATTCGGAGCAAAGTATTCATTATTAAACCTAGTAACAGAGTAGCAGAAAAACTCATCAAAGTACCCATTAAAACATATTCTGTTTTTTTCTGGGTACTGATTTCCTTATCACTAAATCGTAAAATGGATTTAGCCGCAATTAAAAAGCCAATAGCTGTATATTGGTTTATAAGTATGAATGTTAAAATTAAAAAACGTTCTAAAAGTCCAATCCACATTCCAGCTTTAGCCAAACCATCTGTATTTACTCCTGATTCATTTCTCCATTTTTCTGTAGCAATGCCGATTAAAATCCCTAAGGGCCAAGCCACGATGAGGTAAATTGCAAAAACTGTTAAATATTTGTTATTAGTATACACTTCCCCTAACAGGATGCTTGTATAATGCCATTTATCAAACAATATAATCCATAATAACGCTATAACTAACAGATGTAATAGTTGATCTATTAAAAAATACTTGAGTTTTGAGGGCTGATAAGATTTCCACATATCTATGCCTAAATGAGATATAAATATGGCTAGAGGAAGCCACCATATAGTCCACAAGCCGGTTAATAAATAAGCAACTACTGCCGTTATAAATGCATGAAGATATAATTTCGAAGATCTATGTTTTTTTTGCTGTCTATCTTGCACCCAAGAAGAGGGTTGCAGTACAAAGTCTGTCAGAAGATGTGCTATAATTAATCTGATTAAAATGCTTATTTCTTCGAACATGGTTATTGTTGGTCAATTAAAGTTGCAATATATCGAATCGCTTTTTCAATTTTTTTCCATCTGGAAAGTTTAATTCTATTGTTTACTGCAGATTGAGAAATTTTAAGTTCATCTGCCATTTGCTGCTGTGTTTTGCCTTCCAGTAATAAATATATCACTGTTGCCTGATTGATGGTCCAACTGCTAATAATAATATCTGCCAGATTTAAAATGATTTTTAATTGCTCATTTTTCAATTTATCACTTGTTACAATACTTAAATTCTCATCTTCTTCCATCACATCAAATGTGCGGCCTGATAAATGAAATGCTTCGCCATCCGAATCAAGCACTGTTTTTCCATGGTATGATATGTTGCCTATCCCGATTGCCATTTTAACATCAAGCATATCTTTTAAACCTGAAGAGTTTTTTTTGAACCAGCAACGTAATTGGATACTTCTCTTTAATGCTTCTTCCGTATTTTCAAACAGCATTTGAAAACTATCTCCACGAAATACCCTTGCATAACCTGGCTTTTGCACCCATGAAGCCATAAGCTCATTTGTATCAAGCATCAATTTTTTTCGCTTACTGACAGTAATGCTTGTAAAACCAATTACATCCCCTGTTATTACTATGTATCCTTTCATATTTTTGAATAGGCTAATTTATCAACTATTTAATAGATATTCAAAATTATCTACTATTTAATGGATAATCATCAATTATAGATTAAATAGTAGATAAATACACATTATCTACTTAAAAGTATATAATTAAATAAATGCGGCTCTAAGATTATTTGCGTCAATAATTACTGTCAACTGACTGATGAAATATTAAATAATTACATAAAGCTCTATCTTTGCTTTATAAACCTACACAATCAAACTTGTAAGGTTTGTTTTTAAAGCGATGAGCAAAAAAGGTAGAATTTTGGTAGCCATGAGTGGCGGGGTAGACAGTTCAGTAGCAGCAGTTATGCTGCATGAACAGGGCTATGAAGTAATTGGCTTAACCATGAAAACCTGGGATTATGCATCTTCGGGTGGTTCCTCTAAAGAAACGGGTTGTTGTAGTTTGGATAGCATCAATGATGCCCGGGCATTAGCTGTTGGGTATGGTTTCCCTCATTACATTCTGGATATTAGGGATGAATTCGGGGATTTTGTGATAGACAATTTTGTGGATGAGTATTTAGCAGGAAGAACACCAAATCCTTGCGTATTATGCAATACACATATAAAATGGGAAGCATTATTAAAACGTGCTGATAAGCTGGATTGCGAGTTTATAGCAACCGGACATTATGCAAATATTCGTCTACAAGACAACGGACGCTATGTAATTTCTCAAGGCAAAGACGAAAACAAAGACCAATCTTATGTGCTTTGGGGAGTCTCGCAACAAAATTTGGCACGCACTCAATTTCCTTTAGGCAGTTTTGCTAAAGCAGAAATACGCCAGATGGCCAAAGATATGGGCCAGCTGGAATTGGCCAATAAATCTGAAAGTTATGAAATTTGTTTTGTACCCGATAATGATTACCGTTCTTTTTTACGCCATAAAGTAGAAGATCTGGATGAACGTGTAGGGCCTGGCAATTTCATACTAAATAATGGAACTATTGTTGGAAAACACCAGGGATATCCTTTCTATACTATTGGCCAGCGTAAAGGATTAGGCATTGCTTTTGGCCATCCGATGTTTGTAACCCGCATATTACCCAAAAGCAATACAGTAATGTTAGGTACAATAGATGAGCTCGAAAAATCGTCTGCAGTGGTACGAAATATCAACCTGGTAAAATACGAAACCATTCTTGAGCCCTTGGAAGCGATTACCAAAATTCGCTATAAAGATCCCGGTGCCATGAGTATGATTGTGCAAGACGGTGATAACATGAATGTAGAATTTAATCATTCTGTTTCTGGTATTGCTCCAGGGCAGTCAGCTGTTTTTTATGAAGGTAATGATTTGTTAGGTGGCGGATTTCTAATCTAATTCTGTTCTTAATTTACTTATCTTCGTTATGAGTTTTCCCATGAAATCACAACAGAGAATTTCCATATTTAAAAATATTCCTGCATGGCTTTTGTTGGGTTTATGCTTGTTTATACTCAGCCAATGCAAAAATGAAACGCTAAAGCCAATTGATCTTAAAAAAGATTATTTTCCCTTAAAATTGAATAGTGTAGTTATTTACGATGTTGATTCAATTGCTTATGACGATTTTTATACGCCATCCGATCCTAAGCATAAAACAAAATATGTTTTTCAATTAAAAGATAGCGCTGTTTCAGAAATTCCGGAAACTGCAGGCAGGAAAACTTTTGTGTTTGAACGATACAAAAGCATAAACAATGTAGATTGGGTTTTCCAAAAGGTATTTACGCATACTCTAGCCGGTTTACGGGGCGAAGAATTTGTAGATAACCAACGCTTTGTCCGATTTATTTTTCCTCCCGAAAAGGATAAAAAATGGAATGGAAATACGTATAACAATATTGCCAATGCTTATACCTACCTTGTTGGTAACCAAGAATATATTTTTACAGATGCTAATATATCCCAAACAATTAATTCCATTCCCTTTGACTCAACTGCTACCATTAAAGAAATAGATGAGTTTAATTTAATTCAGGAAGACTATGTATCAAAAGTTTATGCCAATCATGTGGGTTTAGTAAAAATGGAATTAAAAGACCTTAACAAAGCCCTTACAGATGATCCCCAAAAGGGAATTGCCAGAGGTGATACATTGAAAGGGCTCATTTATTACATGCAAATAAAAAGCTATAAATTTCAATAGAATCCGCTTAATTAAGTTAAAAATCAAGATGTTTAGCAATCGCTAATTTGGCTTTCCCTTTTATAATTACTTTATTTGCAGAAAGCAAAACATCTAATGGCCAAAAATTTATTAATTGTTGAATCTCCGGCTAAGGCCAAAACTATTGAAGGTTATCTTGGGAAAGACTTTCTTGTTAAGTCCAGCTACGGGCATATCCGTGATTTAATTAAAACGGATGATGCGATAGATACCAACAATAACTTCACTCAAAAATATGAAGTGCCCGCCGACAAAAAAGCCATTGTTAGTGAACTTAAAAAACTGGCTAAAGAAGCAGAAATGGTTTGGCTGGCTTCGGATGAGGACCGGGAAGGAGAAGCAATTTCATGGCACTTATTTGAAACTTTAGGTCTTAAAGATGAAAAAACAAAACGTATTGTTTTTCATGAGATCACTAAGCCCGCCATTTTAAAAGCGATAGATTCACCCAGAAAAATTGATTATAATTTAGTTTATGCACAACAGGCTCGTCGGGTTTTAGATCGTTTAGTCGGTTTCGAACTTTCACCAGTTTTATGGAAAAAGGTTAAACCATCACTTTCTGCTGGCCGGGTACAATCTGTCGCCGTTCGTTTAATTGTAGATCGTGAACGCGAAGTAAATAAATTCATTCCTACAGCAGCATTTCGTGTTGTTGCTATTTTTTCTACAGATAAACAAAAAGAGCTTTTTAGAGCCGAATTACCGGAACGTTTTGAAAAATCAGCCGAAGCTGAACAATTTTTAAAAGATTGTATCCATGCGGCTTTCACCATAAAAAGCCTGGATACACGCCCTACAAAACGTAATCCGGCTGCACCGTTTACCACTTCTACTTTACAACAGGAAGCAAGCAGAAAGCTAGGATTTTCTGTTGCCAGAACCATGTCTGTAGCCCAAAAACTTTACGAATATGGTAAGATCACCTATATGCGTACTGATTCGGTTAACTTATCAGACACCGCATTAAACGCAGCTGCAACTGAAATAAAATCAGCATATGGAGAGAAATATCATCAATTAAGAAAATATAAAACCAAATCAGCCGGAGCACAGGAAGCACATGAAGCTATTCGTCCAACTTATTTCGATCAACACACTACCGATGGCGATGCTTCAGAACAACGCTTATATGAGCTGATCTGGAAAAGAGCCATTGCATCTCAAATGAGCGAAGCACAGTTTGAAAAAACTACTGCACGAATTACGGTTTCCAGCAGGCCGGAAGAATTTGTAGCTAATGGAGAAGTTATGAAATTTGATGGCTTTTTAAAGGTTTACATGGAATCTACTGATGAAGAAGAGCAAGATGTAAATCTAGATGAAGATGCAGATAATTCAATTTTACCTCCTTTAAGTAAAGGGCAAACATTGAATTTACGTGAGATGAATGCGACAGAACGCTATACTCGTCCGCCTGCACGTTATACCGAAGCAAGTTTGGTAAAAAAGCTGGAGGAATTAGGAATTGGCCGTCCTTCTACTTATGCTCCTACCATATCAACCATTCAAAACAGAGGTTATGTAGTTAAAGAAGAACGCGAAGGAAAGCCACGAAATTTCCAATTACTTACACTTAAAGATGGCGAAATAACTACGCTTACAAAAACTGAAAACACAGGTGCAGAAAAAAATAAATTATTCCCGACTGATATTGGTGCGGTAGTAAATGATTTTTTAGTGGAGCATTTTAAAGGAATTGTAGACTTTAACTTTACTGCGACTGTAGAAAAGGAATTTGATGAGATTGCTCACGGACTGAAAAACTGGACAGAAATGCTTAAAACATTTTACAGTCCCTTTCATGCTGAAGTAGAAACTACGTTATTAAATGCTAACAGAGCAAGTGGAGAACGCGAATTAGGTACTGACCCTGCCACAGGCAAAAAAATATCTGTCCGGATTGGACGTTTTGGACCATTTGTACAAATTGGAGATGCAGTAGAAAACGAAGGTGATGAAAAACCACGTTATGCAAGTCTTCGTTCGGGCCAAATGATAGAAACTATTTCATTAGAAGAGGCGCTCGAACTATTCAAACTTCCTAAAAAAGTGGGTGTTTTTGAAGATCTGGATATGACGGTAGCCATTGGGAAATTTGGCCCTTACATACGTCATAATGCATCCTTTTACTCTTTGCCAAAAGAAATTGATCCACATGCTGTAACAGAAGAACAGGCAATTACCATTATTGAAGAAAAGCGTAAAAAAGATATTGAAAAGCTTATTAAATCATTTGATGAAAATCCGGATGCCCGTGTAGAAAATGGCCGTTGGGGGCCATATATTAAGTTTGGAAAATTGAATATTAAAATCCCAAAAGATAAAGAACCGGAAACAATTACATACGAAGAAGTTCTTGCCCTGGCAAAAATTGCAGAAAAAGAGCCTAAAAAAGCCGGAGGCCGTAAGTTTGCAAAGAAGAAATAATCAAAATATCTCTTAAAAAGAGAGAATAGTATAAACAAGAAAATATCGTTAGGCACTTTGCGCCAAGCGATCTGGTTAACCATGAAAAAAGACCTCCCTGAAAATATAGTTGAAGATATTTCTATTGCCGTAGTATTAGAAAATGCAACACCAGAATCAAAACTCTGGAATGTCTACCTAATCAACTTAAAAAACGAGCCTATCAAAACCGTATTAATTAGCTCTAAGGGATATGGACAAAAAGATGGCGGAGATGTTAAAACATCTATCCTGCGTCATTCTATTGGCGATATAGCGGCTCATGATTATGCCTTGATCGAATTAATTGATGAGCGGGTTTTTGGATTAACAAATGAATACCTGCTCAGCTATTATATTAACGATCAGATTTATGATAAAAAATTTATTTTCCTGCCAGAAAGTATTGTCGAATCAAATCTTATTCGTGTCCCGATTTTAAATAAACCCGGAGTAATGATCGGATAAGCCTGACTTATAAATCAAAACTTGTAACAAGTTCATAGCCAAACCTTCAGCTTATCTTCAGATTCCTAAATTGTTGCTATCTTAGACAGCAATCTAAATCCTTTCCATAATGAAAAATTTTTCTTTAAATAGATCAGCATTGATAGCTATTTCAGTGACTGCCGTTCTTTCTATTGCTGTTTTGAGTTATTGGTTAATAGTTCCTAAAAAGATTAAAGATGTTAATCCGGCTTTCAGTAAATATATAGATGGATACACATCCGGAGTCATCTCTAAACAGGGAATTATACGTATCCAACTGGCAAGTGATGTAAGTACATTGCACACCAACAATGAGATTGAAGAAAAGGAATTATTCAAATTCAGCCCTGCCATAAAAGGAAAAACGTTTTGGATAGATGCCAGAACGCTGGAATTCCGGCCTGATGAAAATTTAGATCCGGGTAAATTATATACTGGCAATTTTAATTTAGGTAAACTTACCGAGGTTCCTTCTGATCTGGAAGAGTTCGAATTTCAGTTTCAGGTTATCAAACCATCTTTCAAACTTGAACAAGATGGTTTAAAATCATTTAACAGTTCATCAATAGACCGAATGAAACTGACTGGAAATATTTTATTAGCCGATGCCGAAGATCCTACAAAAGTTGAAAAAATGCTAACAGCAGAATATGAAGGCAAAAAGATAGGAATAAAATGGTCACATAATCTGGAAGAACATAGTTCACGTTTTACTATTGATAGTATCGTACAAGGCAAGCAGGAGCAAAATTTAAAATTGAGTTGGGATGGCGATGCTATCAATTCGGATATTAAAGGCAATAAAACATTGAAGGTTCCCACTCTCGGAGACTTTAAAATTTTAGATATTAAAGCTATACAAGAGCCCGAACAGTATGTTTTGGTGCAATTTTCCACTCCTATATCCATATCACAGGATCTGAACGGATTAATTGGTATAAGTAATGTAGATAATTTGCATTATACTATTGATGGCAGTGAAGTGAAAGTTTACGCTCCGGATAGATTGGATGGAAATTACTCCGTAATAGTGAATGAAGGCATTGAAAATATTGTTTCAAAAAAGATAATAAAAGCAATGTCTGCCAATATCAGTTTTGAAAATCAACTGCCATCAGTAACTATTCCGGGCAAAGGCATCATCCTGCCAAGTTCAGGGAAACTCACCTTTCCTTTTGAGGCTATCAATTTAACAGCAGTAGATGTAACCATTATTAAGATCTATGCAAATAACATCCCACAATACTTCCAATTAAATAATATGAATGGCGGTGAAGAACTACGCCGCGTTGCCAAACCAGTAGTTAAAAAAACCATCCGTTTGGATATTGATAAAACGCTTAATCTGAAGCGGAAAAACAGGTTTTCATTAGATATAGACAAGCTTTTACGTACAGAGCCCGGAGCTATTTATCGCATTACTATCGGTTTTAGAAAAAGTTACTCTCTTTTTAAATGTGATGCAGAAACTACTACAAAAAATTATGAAACAGAGGAAAGGGAATATGATGGGAATAAAATAGATGAAGATGATGAGTTTTGGAGCTTATATAATAATTACTACTCATATGATTATGATTGGAATAAAAAAGATGACCCCTGCGACGACTCATATTATACCAATGAAAAATGGGCAACCCGAAATGTAATTGCTTCAAATATAGGCTTGATTGCTAAACGCGGAAATGATAATTCAATGCTTATAGCAGCAACGGATATTCTTAGCACAGAACCTATGAGCGGTGTTGAACTACAATTATTAGACTATCAACAACAAGTTTTACAAACCATTACTACAGATAATGATGGCCTCGCTTCCATAGAAATGAAGCGAAAGCCAGCTTTGCTTATTGCTAAAAAAGGAGATCAGCGAGGTTATTTAAAATTAGATGATGGCAGCTCTCTCCCACTTAGCCGATTTAATGTTAATGGTAATATAATTCAAAAAGGAATTAAAGGATTTATTTACGGAGAACGTGGCGTATGGCGTCCTGGGGATTCTATTTTTGTAGGATTTATATTAGAGGACAAAGACAAAAAACTCCCGGCATCAGATCCTGTAACCTTTGAACTATACAATCCGCAAGGGCAATTAAACAAACGTATTATTCAAACTAAGGCCCTTAACGGATTCTATACTTTTCGCATAGCCACAGAAACCGGTGCACCAACAGGAAATTGGCAGGCAAAAGTAAAAGTAGGCGGTGCCTTATTCGAAAAATCCCTCAAGGTAGAAACGATTATGCCTAACAGACTAAAGATAAATCTTGATTTTGGAGGCAAAAAAGAATTGGTAAAAGGTTCTGCAGCAAGTGGAACTTTGTCTGCAAAATGGCTTTTTGGTGCCACAGCTCAAAATTTAACCGCAAAAATTGATGCTACACTAACACCCAGTCAAACCGTATTTAAAAAATTCCCCGATTATACTTTTGATGATCCTACCAGCACTTTTGAAACTGAAAATAAAACGATTTTTGAAGGTAAACTAAATGGAAATGGACTTGCTTTAATTGATGCGAATATAGGTTCATCAGTCAATGCACCGGGTATGTTGCAAGCCAATTTCTTCACTAAAGTATTTGAACCCGGCGGCAATTTCAGTATTGATAATTTTTCGATGCCTTATCATGTGTATGATGCTTATGTAGGAGTTCGTTTGCCTGCCGGCGATAAATTATCGGGCATGCTTCTTACAGATCGGGATCATATTATTAACATCGCCAACGTAAATACTAATGGCGATTTATTGCCCGGCCAACGCAAAGTACAGGTTGAATTTTATAAGATCCAATGGCGTTGGTGGTGGGATCAAGGCGAAGAAAATCTCAGCAATTTCACCCAAAACCGATATAATCAACTTCTAAAAAAAGAAATTATTACGTTAAATAATGGTACCGGCAAGTGGAATCTGCGCATTAACCAACCAGATTGGGGACGTTACCTTATTCGGGTTAAAGATCTTCAAAGCGGACATACAACCGGGCAAACCATCTATGTAGATTGGCCGGGATGGGCACAAAGAGAGCAAAAAAATAGCCCCACAGAGGCTTCTATGCTTTCTTTTACATCCAATAAAGAAAAATATAAAGTAGGCGAAGATGTAACCTTAACTATACCAAGTAGCAAAGGCGGACGCGGTTTGGTTAGTATTGAAAGTGGCACTAAAGTTCTCAAAACATATTGGGTAGAAACTCAAAAAGGTCAAACCAAATTCAGCTTTAAAGTAGAAAAAGAAATGGCGCCCAATGTGTATGTGAATGTTACTTTATTACAGCCTCATGCACAAACCATTAATGATCTGCCTATTCGCATGTATGGTGTACTTCCTATTTTGGTAGAAGATCCACAAACTGTTTTGAAACCAGTTATCTCCATGCCAAATGTCTTAAGGCCGGAAACAAACTCCTCCATTACGGTTAGCGAAAGTTCTGGTAAAGCAATGACTTATACTATTGCTATTGTAGATGAAGGATTGTTAGATATCACTCGTTTTAAAACTCCAGATCCGCATAGTAGTTTTTATGCAAGAGAAGCATTGGGCGTAAAAACATGGGATTTGTTTGATTATGTGATAGGCGCCTGGGGCGGCGATCTGGAACGTATCTTAAGTATTGGCGGTGATGCCAGTATTAACCGAAATGTTAATCCGGCTAAAGCAAATAGATTTAAACCTGTTGTGAAATTTTTGGGACCGTTTTATCTTGGAAAAGGTGAAAAGAAAACACATTCTTTTAAATTACCGCAATATATCGGGTCTATCCGCACCATGGTTATTGCCGGAGATAACGGTGCTTATGGTTTTGCTGAAAAAGCAGCAGAAGTAAAAAAACCACTGATGATCTTGGCCACTCTGCCCAGAGTTGCAGGCCCGGGAGAAACATTCAAGCTGCCTATCACGGTGTTTGCAATGGAAAACAATATTAAAAAGGTAAGCATAGAGGTACAAACCAATAGTTTACTGAGTTCTTCGGGAGGCAACCAATCCATTAGTTTTGCTCAAACAGGGGAAAAAATGATCTATGTAGACATTAAAGTAAAAGATGCTATCGGAATAGCCAAAGTGAAGATCATCGCTAGAAGCGGAAATGAAAAAGCCGAGTATGATGTGGAATTGGATATCCGTAATCCAAACCCTTATATCACCTCTGTATCCGGTGCAGAAATTTTATCAGGGAAAAGCTGGACAAGCACTATCATGCCAATTGGAACAAGTGGTTCAAATTCGGGTATGATTGAAATATCGTCCATTCCACCAATGAATTTAACTAAACGATTAAATTATCTTATTGAATATCCTCATGGTTGTGTAGAACAGATCACTTCATCTGTGTTTCCTCAACTAGTTCTAAACCAATTAACTGATCTCACAGAACAGCAAAAAACTGCTGTAGAACGGAATATAAAAGCTGCTATTAATCGCCTTAAAACCTTTCAAACGCCTAATGGAGGATTAAGTTACTGGCCTGGAGATCGTGAGGCGGATGACTGGGGAACAAATTATGCGGGGCATTTTATGTTAGAAGCTCAGGCAAGAGGTTACAGTTTACCAATTGGGTTTCTTGATCAGTGGAAACGTTACCAGCGAAACAGATCAGTTTCCTGGACGGTTAACAGCACTAATTTTTATGGTGGCGATCTGTTACAATCTTACCGACTGTATTTGCTGGCTGTAGCCAAAGTACCAGAAATAGGTGCGATGAATCGCCTTAAAGAATTTCAATATTTATCAGCAGAAGCTAAATGGCGATTGGCAGCCGCCTATAAAATGATTGGACAAACTGAAATTGCAAATAACCTGATTAAGGGTTTAAGTTATAATATGAAGCCTTACAGGCAATTAGGTGGCACTTTTGGTTCAGATCTTCGTGACCAGGCTATGGTATTAGAAAGCTTAACAGAGTTAGGCCGCAGAGCAGAGGCTTCTAAATTGTTATTATCTGTTACTTCTAAGCTATCTCAAGAGGAATGGTATAGTACACAAACCACTGCTTATGCACTTATTGCTATAGCCAAATATAACGGCCAAAATAAATCGGGCGTAAAAATGAATTTTAGTTATACACTTAATGGTATAAAGAGTGCTGGAAATTCATCCTCTGTTCTTACTCGGATTCCATTAAACTTTAAATTGCCTAACAGCTCATTTTCAATAATAAATCAGGGAGGTAACCAATTGTATGTTCGTGTAATTAAACAAGGACAGGCTCCTATAGGCCAAAATCCACCCATAAAGAATGATCCGCATATATTGGATATGAGTATCTCCTATCTCACGTTAGGAGGAAAAGTTCTTAATCCTGTACACTTAGCTCAAGGAACAGATTTTATTGCCGAGGTAACGATAAGAAATCCCGGCAACCGTGGCTATTACGAACAAATGGCCTTAACTCAAATATTTCCGTCCGGATGGGAGATTATAAATACCCGCCTTAATGATAATGATGGAGCAATAGTTTCTTCGCCATATACTTACCGGAATATTCGCGATGATCGTGTACTTACGTATTATAATATTCGCGAAAGGGAAACCCTTACTTATCAGGTATTATTAAATGCTTCCTATTTGGGCAGGTATTATTTACCGGCAACAAGTAATGAAGCCATGTATGATAATTCAATTTCTGCCTTGCTTGGAGGCAAATGGGTTGAAGTAGTAGAGCAAGGGAAATAACCAGATGAACCTGGGACGATTTAACTTGATTAATAAATTCAAAAAACCACAATCAGCTTTTATAGGATTATTATTAATCCTATTTTGCTGGTTTTGGTTTTCCCTTCCTAAACCTCTGTTTAACACTCCCACTTCCTTTGTTATTGAGGATGAAAAAGGAGAATTATTAAGTGCTGCTATCGCAAAAGACGGGCAATGGCGTTTCCCGGGAAATGATACCGTTCCTGAGAAATTTGCTAAATGTATTATTGCTTTTGAGGATAAGCATTTTTATTATCATCCCGGATTTGATCCTATAGCATTGGCACGAGCCATCAGACAGAACTTCTTACATAAAAAAATTGTGAGTGGGGGCAGTACGCTAACTATGCAGGTTATTCGCTTAAGCAGAAAAAAAGCCAGATCGCTTTGGCAAAAATTAATTGAGATTATATTATCTGTGCGATTAGAGCTTACCTATTCTAAAAATGAAATTTTAGCTTTTTATGCAAGCAATGCACCTTTCGGCACTAATGTAGTTGGATTGAATGCAGCAGCCTGGCGATATTATGGTCGTAGTCCACAGCAACTCTCCTGGGGAGAAATGGCCACTCTTGCTGTTCTGCCTAATTCTCCATCGCTTGTTCATCCCGGAAGGAATAGAGAAAAACTAATTAAAAAACGGAATGATCTGCTTGATAAACTCGTTGCTGAAAAAATAATTGATAAAAATACAGCCAAATTAGCCAAACTGGAACCTATACCAGATAATCCACTACCTTTACCCAGAAATGCTCCACATTTATTAGACCGTTTTAAATCCGATTATAAGAAACTTAACGTACTTAGTACACGTATAGAAACTACTATAAAATCTGATTTGCAAAAGAACATTACTTCCATGCTGCAGCGATATCATCAACAGTTTAAATCTAATGGCATTAACAATGCAGCGGCTCTCGTTTTAGAGGTAGAAACAGGAAATGCAATTGCGTACGTTGGAAATATAAATGAGCCTAATCACCCGGATATGGAAAGTCAGGTTGATATGATTCCGGCGGTTCGTAGTCCGGGTAGTACACTGAAGCCTTTGCTTTATGCAAGTATGATGGCAGACGGACAGCTGTTACCTAATAGCCTGGTTCCTGACATTCCTACTCAGATTGGTGGTTATACACCACAAAATTTTGATTTAGGTTATGATGGTGCAATTCCGGCATCCAAAGCATTGAGTCGCTCTTTAAATATTCCGGCTGTAAAAATGCTGCAACAGTATAAGTATGAACGCTTTCATCAGCAGTTAAAAAAGCTGGGGATGACTACGTTAACCAAACCTGCAGATTTTTATGGTCTATCCCTAATTTTAGGAGGTTGCGAGACTTCTATGTGGGAACTTAGCGGCATTTATGCCAGTATAGCCAGAACCCTTAATCATTATAATAAAAATGGAAAGAACAATGCTGATGATTATCACTCACCCAACTATATAAAGACCAGCTTAAATCCTCTCATAAAAAAAGAATCTTTAAGTTCCTCCAGTGTTTCTCCATCAGGAGATTTGATCGGAGCCTATTATTATACTTTTCAGGCTATGAAGGAAGTTATGCGTCCGGGAGAAGAAATATTATGGGAACAGTTTTCATCTTCACAAAAAATAGCCTGGAAAACAGGTACTAGCTTTGGCTTTCGTGATGGATGGGCAATTGGATTAACACCACAGTATGTAGTTTGTGTTTGGGTAGGCAATGCTGATGGAGAAGGCCGACCAGGCTTGACCGGTATAGAAACTGCAGCACCCATCCTTTTTGATATTTTTGATTTGCTACCTCGGGGTAAATGGTTTGATATCCCATTCAATAAACTGACTACTACCGTTGTTTGTCATCAAAGTGGTTTTAAAGCAGGGAATAATTGCCCCGAAAAAGACACCGTACTCATCCCGATACCAGGATTAAAATCAGCTGTGTGCCCGTATCATCAATTAATTCATTTAGATGCTACGCAAACTTACCGGGTTACCTCACAATGTGAATCACCTGAAAATATGATCCATAAATCATGGTTTATCTTACCGCCATCTATGGAATATTATTATAAAATGCGTCATCGTGAATATAAAGTGCTTCCTCCTTATAGCCCTAATTGTGTAGCCGAGCAAGATCTATACAGGCCTATGGAGCTTATATATCCTAAAAATAATGCTAAAGTTTATATTCCAGTTGAGATTGATGGTAAACGAGGCAAGGCTATTTTTAATGCAGCTCATCGTGATCCTAAAACTAAGATTTTTTGGCATTTAGATAATGAGTTCATCGGTACTACTACAGAGTTTCATCAATTAGCCCTAAGTCCACCAGCCGGCAAACACTCTATTACTTTGGTAGATGAAAAAGGTAACAGGTTAGTTCAAGAATTTGAAGTATTGGATAAAGAAAAGAAAAACCCTTAAAAGCACGAATTTTACCTTTTTAAAAATAAGAAACTCTTTTATTAAATTTACCTTATGATAGAAAATATCAATCTGCAACAGATCTTAGTACTTGATATTGAAACAGTTCCGCAATATCCTTCCTTTGATCAGGTTCCAGAACACTTTAGCGCATTATGGGAGCAGAAAACACAATATCAACGTCGTGATGGCGAAAGTGCTGAAGAGTATTATTCGCGTGCTGGAATATGGGCAGAATTTGGAAAAATAATATGCATTTCTATAGGCATGTTTAATCAGCAACAAGATCAAGCAGGTTTGCGTATAAAATCTTTTTATGGTGATGATGAGACAACTTTATTACAAGATTTTATTGCCATGCTTAAAAAGCAGCCTGATACTTTAATTTTATGTGCTCATAATGGCAAAGAATTTGACTTCCCTTATTTATGTCGGAGAATGCTTATTAATTGTCTTGAAATACCAAAACAACTTCAAATAACAGGCAAAAAACCCTGGGAAATAAATCATTTAGACACATTGGATCTTTGGAAATTTGGCGATTATAAAAATTATACTTCTTTAAACTTATTGGCAGCAGTTTTCAATATTCCAACTCCTAAAGATGATATTAGCGGGAGTGATGTTCATCGTGTATATTGGCAGGAACAAGATTTGGAAAGAATTAAAATATATTGTCAAAAAGACGTAATTACCACAGCGCAATTATTATTGCGTTTTAAATGCCAGCCTTTAATTGCTGACGACTTTATTTTTTTAGTAAACTAAGCTAATGATTAGTATTAACGATTTACATGTAAGTTTTCGTACTGAAAACAAATGGATTGAAGCTGTTAAAGATGTTTCCTTTAATTTAGCCAGAGGTGAAATCTTGGGTATAGTTGGTGAATCTGGTTCAGGAAAATCTGTAACAGCATTGACTATTATGCGATTACTGGATACCCGGGCAGCAAAAATTAGTGGTTCAATTAATTTTAGAGGCACTGACCTTTTAAGCCTGGCGGAGAAGCAAATGCGAGCATATCGTGGAAATATGATGTCTATGGTATTCCAGGAACCGATGACATCACTTAATCCCGTATTAACCTGCGGTGACCAGGTTACTGAAGCCATGCGACAACATTTTCGTATTGGTAAAACAGCAGCTAAACAAAAGGTTATAGAACTTTTTAAAGAAGTACAATTAATACGGCCTAAAAATGTTTACGATTGTTACCCTCATCAATTATCTGGGGGGCAAAAGCAACGTGTAATGATTGCTATGGCCTTATCATGTGATCCTGAGGTTTTAATTGCTGACGAACCAACTACTGCACTTGACGTAACTGTACAAAAAACAATTTTACAAGTATTACTGAATCTAAGAAATAAGCGAAATATGAGTATAATATTCATATCTCATGATCTTGGAGTTATTGGTGAAATTGCAGATCAGGTAGCTGTAATGTACAAGGGCAAAATAGTTGAAAAAGCATCTGTAGCTGAACTATTTTCTAATCCGCAACATCCTTATACAAAAGGATTATTAGCTTGCCGCCCATCTCCAGAAAGAAAACTTAAAAAATTGCCTGTTATTGCTGATTTTTTAAAGGTCAATATGCATGGCAAAATTGAAAGCACCAATGAAACGATATCTCATTTAATAAACAGCTTAAAATTCAATTACAATGAATTGGCTGATCGTAAAGAAAAAATATATTCGCAGAAGCCCATTCTTAAGGTTAAGAATTTAAAAACCTGGCATCCCATTAAAACAGGATTGTTTAGTGCAGCTACTAAATTTGTTAAAGCTGTAAATGATGTTAGTTTTGAGGTATTTCCGGGTGAAACATTGGGTTTAGTCGGAGAATCGGGTTGTGGAAAAACTACTTTAGGGAGAAGTATTTTAAAATTAGTGGAACTTACTGCCGGAAAGATAATATTTAAAGGAACTGATATTACAAAATTTTCCGAAAATGAAATGAGAATATATCGCAAGAATATTCAAATTATATTTCAGGATCCTTCTTCATCGCTAAACCCTCGCTTAACAGTTGGACAATCGATCATTGAGCCGATGCTGGTTCATGGCATTTACGCTACTTATAAACAATGTAAAGAGCGTGTAATATCTTTACTGGAACGCGTTAACTTAAAACCAGAACATTTTAACCGCTATCCACATGAATTTTCCGGCGGTCAAAAACAACGCGTTTCTATTGCCAGGGCTTTAGCATTACAACCCGAATTTATTATTTGTGATGAATCGGTATCTGCTTTAGATGTTTCTGTACAAGCTCAGATATTAAATTTATTAAGAGAACTTCAGCAGGAATTAGGTTTAACCTATATCTTTATTTCGCACGACTTAGCCGTAATAAAACATATTTCAGATCGCATAATCGTTATGAATAAAGGGAAAATAATAGAAGTAGGTGATTCTGAAGATATCTATAATAATCCGAAACAGGAGTATACTCAAAAATTAATAAATGCAATCCCAAAAGGAGCAATATTGTTATCATAGCATTAATTCTTTATAAAACCTGACGCATTAATTATGAATATCCTATCTTAGAAAAAAACAGTTATTGCATGTCAAAAAAGAATTCTAATAATTTTGATCTTGTTCTTACAAAACTCATTTCAGATGTTTTTGAAAAGGCAGGGAATAAATCTCTCAATTATAAACAAGTAGCCGCCGAGTTAAATATCCAGGATTACGAAACCCGTGAATTGATTCTTCTGGTATTAAAGGAAGAAACCAGAAAAGGAGTATTACAAGAGCCTGAAAAAGGAAAATTTATATTAAAACAGCTTAAAACCTATGTAACAGGTAAGGTAGATATGACTGCCGATGGTTCGGCTTTTATTGTTAGCGAAGATGAGTTTGAAGAAGATATTTTTATCGCTCCGAAAAAATTACGGAACGCCTTACATGGAGATATAGTTAAAGCTTACGTATACGCCAAAAGCAAAGGCCGAAAGAAAGATGGTGAAGTTGTAGAGATCATAAAACGTGCAAAAATGGAGTTTACCGGGATTGTAAAATTCTCTGAAAAATTTGCCTTTTTTGTACCCGATGATCGCAAAATGCTGCATGATATTTTCATTCCGCTTGCTGATATAAACGGAGCTAAAAACGAGGAAAAAGCAATTGCCCAAATTGTAGACTGGCCGGAAGAGGCAAAAAACCCCATTGGTAAAATAAAGCAAGTATTAGGTAAACAAGGAGATAACAACGCCGAGATGAATGCCATACTTGCAGATTATGGCTTTCCATTAGCTTTCCCTGATCAAGTTGAAAAAGAAGCAAATGCCATTTCTGATATAATTTCTGCCGAAGAAATTGCTAAACGCCGTGATTTTAGAAACGTACTCACTTTCACTATTGATCCTGCTGATGCGAAGGATTTTGATGACGCCATTTCATTTAAGAAACTAGAAAATGGAAATGTGGAAGTTGGAGTTCATATTGCAGATGTATCTCACTATGTAAAACCTAATTCCGCTTTAGATAAAGAAGCATTTGAACGCGGCACATCCGTTTATTTGGTTGACCGCGTGATTCCTATGCTACCTGAAAGATTGTCAAATGGGGTGTGCTCTTTGCGCCCACATGAAGATAAATTATGCTTTGCAGCAGTTTTTGAATTAGACAAAGAAGCCAACGTAATTACTCAATGGTTTGGTAAAACAATTATCCATTCAGATAAACGGTTTAGCTATGAAGATGCGCAAACAATTCTGGAAAATAAAACAGGGGGATACAGTGAAGAGCTTCTAAAATTAAATGAGCTGGCTTATATTCTTAGAGAACGCAAGTTTAAACATGGAGCCATAAGCTTTGAAAGCACGGAAGTTAAGTTTAAGCTGGATGAAAATGGAAAACCTTTAGGAGTTTATATAAAAGAACGTAAAGACGCCCATAAGCTAATTGAAGATTATATGCTTTTGGCAAATAAAAAAGTGGCCGAATTCATTGCTAAAAAAGGAAAAGGCAAACAAAAATTCACCTTTGTTTACCGTTCTCATGATTTGCCAAAAGAAGATGCTATTTTAAACTTTGCCCAGTTTGCATTAAAATTCGGATATAAAATTGATACTAGTTCGGGGAGAGAAACCGCTCGCTCCCTAAATGATTTAATGTTTGATGTGGAAGGCAAAAAAGAGCAGAACGTGTTAACTCAGCTTGCTATTCGTTCTATGGCTAAAGCCATTTACACCACCAAAAAACATAGCCATTACGGTTTAGCTTTTGATTTTTATACTCATTTTACCTCTCCTATTCGCCGTTATCCGGATGTAATGGCTCACCGTTTACTGGAATATTACCAGGAAGGCGGGAAATCTGTAGATGAAGAAACCTATGAAAAAATGTGTCTTCATTCATCCCAAATGGAGAAAAAAGCTGCTGATGCAGAACGTGCTTCTATAAAGTATAAACAGGCAGAATACCTGGAAGATAATGTTGGAGAACAATACACCGGCCTCATTTCAGGCCTCACCGAATGGGGAATGTATGTGGAGATTATTGAGAATAAATGTGAAGGCATGGTTCGCTTACGTGACATAAACGATGATTTTTACGTGCTGGATGAAAAAAATTACTGCATCATTGGGCAGCGTAAGAAAAAGAAATACCAATTAGGCGATGAAGTTAAAATACTGGTAAAAAAAGTAGATTTAAATAAACGCCAGATAGATTTCTCGTTAGTACAATAATTTACCTCCATCCCTATAAGTTATACCTTTGCATTACATGAATAGTATGCGTTCCCTTACTGAACTTCAACAAATTATTCGTCAAACAATTGTCGAAAAGCAATATACTGGTCATCCAAAAGAACTTTATGAACCCATAAATTACCTGATGGGCCTTGGAGGAAAACGTATACGACCTGTACTCCTCCTCATGGCTTGTAATATTTTCAGTGATGATATACGCAAAGCGATTAATCCCGCTCTGGCTATTGAAGTTTTTCACAATTTCACATTGATGCATGATGACATTATGGATAATGCACCACTGCGCAGGAATAAACCTACGGTTCATGAAAAATGGAATAGAAATGCAGGAATACTTTCGGGTGATGCCATGCTTGTTGAAGCATATAAACTGATCATGCAGGTTGAGCCTGAAATACTAAAACAAGTACTCAACATTTTTAACAAAACAGCAATAGGCGTTTGCGAAGGCCAGCAAATTGATATGAACTTTGAAAATATCAACCATGTAGAGATATCCGAATATATTAATATGATACGCCTTAAAACTGCTGTATTATTGGGTGGAGCATTAGAAATTGGCGCTTTAATAGGTGGAAGTAATGAAGCTGATGGGGATCTATTGCATGAATTCGGAGTAAATTTAGGTATTGCCTTCCAGCTTAAGGATGACATTTTAGACATATATGGTGATCCAAAAAAATTTGGAAAGCAAGTTGGAGGAGATATTCTATCCAACAAAAAAACCTTCATGCTCATTAAAGCCCAGGAATTGGCGAAAGATGCGATGGCTTCCAGCCTGAATGCTTGGATTAGTAACCATGATCAACATTCCATCGAAAAAATAGATGCCGTAACTGCAATTTACGATAGTTTAGAAGTCCGTAAACTTGCCGAATTAGAGATGACTGGCTTTGCTAAAAAAGCACTTCATGCTTTAGACCAGGTATCTGTAGAAACATCCAAAAAAGAAAGCCTGCAAAGTTTTGCAAAACAATTGCTGGTTAGAGAAAGCTAAATGCTGTGCGGTGGGGCACTGCACAGGAATTTCTTTACCGGGATTGATTCCTCACACCATACACAAATTTCTTTACCTTGGTTGGCGTCCTCAGCAACCAAAATCTTTTGCATTAAAAAAGCCTTGCTGAAAAATCAACAAGGCTTTAAAAACTCTTTTAAATCTATGCTTCTTCCGAAGATGCCGGAGCTTCTTTTGCTGGTTTAGCAGGAGCCGCTTTCTTTACTGCTGGTTTTTTAGCAGGAGTTTTTTCAGCTTTAACCACCTCCTTTTTTACAGCAGCAACTTTTTTGGCTACAGGTTCAGTTTTTGCTTTTGAAGCAGCAGCTTTTTTCTCTGCTACAGGCATAATAATGATCTGATCCTCAATCGGAATAATAGAAACGTATGATTTATCATCACGTTTTTTCTTGAAAACCACATTACCATCTACCAAAGCAAACAGAGTATGATCTCTTCCAATTCCTACATTTTTATCCGGGTGGTGTTTTGTACCACGTTGACGAACGATGATATTACCTGCTAATGCAGCCTGACCACCGAAAATTTTAATACCCAAACGCTTGCTATGCGATTCGCGACCGTTTCTGGAACTACCGGCTCCTTTTTTATGTGCCATGTTATATTTTGTTTATGAATTGAAACTCAATTCAGATGTTAAAATCTTTAATTATAAGGTGATACCAGTGATCTGGATTTTGGTGAATTGCTGGCGGTGACCATTTTTCTTTTTGTAACCTTTACGACGTTTCTTTTTGAAAACGATCACTTTGTCACCTTTTAAATGAGACACGATCTTAGCTGAAACTTTAGCACCTTTCAAAGCATCTGAACCCACTTTGAACTTACCACCATCTTCTGCCAATAATACCTTGTCAAATTCAATACTAGCGCCTTCATCTCCCTGTAAACGGTGTACAAAAAGATGCTGGTCTTTAGCAACTTTAAATTGCTGTCCGGCTATATTTACTATTGCGTACATTATTAGTTATTTTGTTTATTTTAAATGAGGTGCAAATATAGAAATTTTTTCCGAAAGGAAAAACTAATTACAGCAAGCAATTTACCTAAAGTTTAATTACAGTTTTATAACCTGGAAAACGAATGTATAGTCCTGTAGCCCCGCTGCCTTTCTGCCAGCTCGTAACCATCCTCAGCTTTCTGTTTTGTTTCTAAACTTCTTTCTGTAATCTCTTGATGCAAGTTAGCCTTCTGATAATGTCTTTTTGTGAACTGTGTGGATAACTGATTATTCTCAAACAACGAGCTCCTCCTATTAGAAATAGGTAATAGGTTTGGAAGTAATAAAATAAAAACAAAAAAGCCGGCTTCTAAGGCCGGCTTTTGATTTATCTACCTTTCTATTTTGATGGTGCTGGAGCAGCAGGAGCCTTCCAAACATCATTATCAGAATTATAATCCGGTAAAACTTTATCCGGGTCTGATGTTACAGATTCAATTTCTTCTGTGGATGGATATAGGAAAGTCCAACTGGTGTTTCGTACCCATATTTCAACAGGTAATTTTATACGACTAGTTTTTCCACTTTTGGTCTTTATTTCTAAGATAACAGGCATGGCCATTTTTTCGAGATTATCAATAGTGATAAGCGCTCCTTTTGTAGGATCATCTTTCACATATTTTACATTATTCACAGCCTGATCCAATTTCCAGTTATTAAAAAACCATTCTCTCCAAAACCAACTTAAATTTTCGCCTGATACATTTTCAATGGTGCGGAAGAAATCATCTGGTGTAGGATGTTTATATGCCCAACGATCAATATAGGTTTTAAAAGCTCTGTCGAATTTTTCAGGGCCTAATATCTGCTCACGTAATAAAGTTAATCCCATGCCGGGTTTATAATAAGCTAGAAATCCAATATTAAATTCCCTCATATTATCTGGACTACTCATGATAGGTTCTAAATTAGGGTTGGTAACCGCCTTGCCCATTAAATGCGTATCTCTTTTTTTCTCACGATATTCCCCTTTATTAAAATCATCCGTAGTTAAGGTATTTATGAATGTATTAAATCCTTCATCCATCCAGGCATATAAACGCTCATTAGATCCAACAATCATAGGAAACCAGGTATGGCCAAATTCATGATCTGTAACTCCCCATAAATTATCCTTCTTATCTTTATATCCACAAAAAACAATACCGGGATATTCCATCCCACCTACATTTGAAGCCACATTGGTAGCAGCAGGATATGGATATTCAAACCATTTTTTAGAGTTATACTCAATAGATGCTTTAGCATATTCTGTGGAGCGACTCCAGGCATCAGCTCCATTACTTTCCATTGGGTAAGCCGAAATAGCTATAGACTTTTTTCCACTGGCCAAATTCATTTTTGCAGCGTCAACAATAAACGAAGCAGATGATGCCCATGAAGCATCGCGGGCATTTTTCAATCTAAAGTGCCAGGTAAGTTCCTGCTTTCCTGCGGGTCTTGATTTAGGATCCATCACCTCTTCTGCCGAACGAATAATGACCGTTTTATCACTTTGTGCTGCGAGTTTCCAACGTGTTTGCTGTTCTGCGGTATACACTTCCTGTGGATTCACTAATTCTCCCGAACTAACTACAATATGATTAGCTGGTAGCGTTATATTAATATCAAAATCTCCATAATCTAAATAAAATTCACTTGGCCCGGTATAAGGAAGGGCATTCCAGCCAGATACATCATCATAAACACACATACGTGGATACCATTGAGCTACACAAAATATCTTCCCATTTTTAGTATCTACAATTCCCATACGGTCTGAACCATAAGTTGGAGAAATGAACGAATATTCTACTTTAAGTTTTAATTGTCCGCCTTGCGAATTAACCATCTCTGGAAGAAAAACTTGCATTCGGGTATCATCTATATTGTATTCTACATTCTTCTCGGTAATTTTCCCTTTGATATTAGATAAAACTTTTATAGACTTAATTTTATAACCAGCATCAAATCTCTGTCCCCGACCACCGTTTCTGCTTCCTGTAGTAGGAATAATAGCAGTTCCTCTGGAATCTTCTTTAAATAAATTTTGATCTAGTTGCATCCAGATAAACGACATCTTATCCGGACTGTTATTGGTGTAGGTCAGTATTTCAGTTCCTGTAATTTCATTCATTTGATCATTCAATTTAGCCGATAATTGATAATCAGCTCTGTTCTGCCAGTATTTTATACCTGGTTGTCCACCTGCAGAGCGATATTCATTACCGTTTTTGGTATAAAACACGGGGCTGAATGTATCATGGTAATCATACTTGGAGACAGGCAGATTAGTGACAACTGGCGTTGGAGCTTGTTGAGCAAAAACTGATGTAAAGCCTGACAGTATGGCCAGTAATAAAGTGGGTAGTAATTTTAATTTTAGTAGTTTCATGTTGATATTTATAATTCAGAAAGTAAATTAAAGAAATAAATATGAAGATTATGGTAAGAAGAATGTTACTTATTATTATTGAACAAAATGCATGTATATTTATATCCCGCTTCTAAACGAATTTAAGTTAACAATTATATTAACACTTGTGAAAATATCTGGTTTCAAATCATCTTCAAGACATTAGCCGTTTTTAATTTGATCTCTTAATGAAAACAAACATCCCATTATTATTTTTCTTATTTAGTTCATTCTTCTCTATTGCACAACAGCAGGCAGATATTCTGATTAAGAATGGAAAAATAATTGACGGCTCGGGAAACTCCTGGTTTTACGGTGATATCGCTATAAGCAATGGGAAAATTTCAGCCATTGGTTATTTGAATAATATAAAAGCCAACACTATAATTGATGCGAAGAAACAGGTAGTAGCTCCTGGTTTTATTGATGTTCATACCCATATTGAGGGAGATGAGAAAAAAACACCCACTGCAGATAATTTTATTTATGACGGAGTAACTACGGTAATTACAGGAAATTGCGGATCATCTAATGTAGATATTAAAAAATATTTTCAGTTTATTGATAGTTTAAAACTTTCCATAAATGTGGCTTCTTTAATTGGCCATAATGATGTACGGGAAGCAGTAATGGGAACAGCCAACCGAATACCAACCACTATTGAATTAAATAAAATGGAGAGCCTGGTTGCAAAAGCGATGCAGGATGGAGCAATGGGTTTTTCTACAGGCCTTATTTATATTCCGGGTACGTACGCTCAAACAGATGAAGTTGTGGCACTCGCAAAAATTGCGGCAAAATATCATGGAACATACACTTCTCATATTCGAAGTGAAAGTCAGCAGGTTTTTGCAGCAATTGATGAAGCCATCAATGTTGGTAAAGCAGCTAATATGCCTGTTGAAATATCACATTTTAAAATTGGTAAGCCCTATTGGGGACAATCATCCAAAACATTGGCTATGGTTGAGCAAGCCCGCACAGAAGGATTTGATGTAACTATAGATCAGTACCCTTATACAGCAAGCAGCACAGCTTTAAACTCTATAATCCCATCTTGGGCTTTAGAAAATGGTATAGACTCTATACTATATCGCCTGCATGATCCGGTTATCCATAAAAAGATTGTGGATGAGATGATCAGCGATATGGAAAAGCGGCAACGTACTGATTTTAGTTATGCTGTAGTTGCCAATTTTAATGCAGATACAAATCTCAATGGAAAAAATATCTCAGAAATAAATACGCTTTGGGGCCGTAAAAGTTCTATCCCGGATGAAATTGAAACCATACTTCAGCTAATTAAAAAAGGTGGTGCATCTATGGTATTTCATAGCATGGATGAAGCTGATGTTGAAAACATTATGAAATATCCGTTCACTATGATTGCATCAGATTCTGGTATACGGGAATTTGGGGTTGGTATTCCTCATCCCAGGGGTTATGGAACCAATGCCCAGGTATTGGGTAAATATGTTCGTGAACGTAATGTAATCCGTTTAGAAGATGCTATTCGCAGAATGACCTCTTTACCGGCACAAAAGTTTGGGTTTAAAAATCGTGGACTTTTACGTGAAGGTATGGCAGCTGATATTGTTATATTTGACCCGCAAACTGTAAATGATGAGTCCACTTATGAAAAGCCACATGCTTACTCCAAAGGTTTTCAGTATGTTATTGTCAATGGAAAAATAACTGTAAACAATTATAAACACACCAAAGTTCGTAACGGAATGGTTCTGCACGGGCCAGGATATATTTTAAACAAATAAAAATGACCAAAACAAAACACCTTACCTTCACATTATTATTAGCCGGGAGTTTACCGGCATTATTTACTAATTGTACAAACTCTACTAGCAAAGCCAAAGCCAACGGAAGTGATAGTACCAAAGCTAAAGTAGCCGTTAATACAACCTTAGCTCCCATTGATACCCTTAAGTACAATAAAAAATTAGTAGAACTGGCCAATGGAGATACAACTGGTCGCTGGCCTGTAAAAAAACAACCTTATCCCCTGCCGGGAGCCATTCTGCCTTTTAAGCGTATTGTTGCTTATTATGGAAACCTGTATTCAAAAAAGATGGGAATTTTAGGAGAACTCCCTCCAAAAGAAATGCTGGCAAAGTTAGATGGAGAAATAAAAAAATGGGAAAAAGTAGATCCTAAAACACCTGTACAACCTGCTTTGCATTATATAGCTGTGGTGGCGCAAGGGAGTCCTGGTAAAGATGGAAAATATCGTGCCCGAATGCCCGATAAGCAAATTGACTCGGTATTAAAAATCGCTTTAGAGCGCAAAGCAATTGTATTTTTAGACATCCAGGTTTCTTTAAGTACTATAAAGTCCGAGTTGCCACTTCTTGAAAAATATTTAAAACTACCTCAGGTTCACTTGGGTATTGATCCTGAGTTTTCTATGAAAACAGGTGCAAGGCCAGGTACTAAAATAGGTACTTTTGATGCAGCTGATGTGAATTATTGCACTGATTATTTGGCTGATTTGGTTAAAAAATACAACCTGCCTCCAAAAATATTTACACTGCATCGTTTTACAAAAGGAATGGTTACTAATGTACAAAACATCAAATTACATCCTGAAGTACAATTTGTAATGCACATGGATGGATGGGGTGAACCTGAATTAAAGAAAGGTACATACCGTTATTTTGTAAGTGAAGCACCTGTACAATTTACCGGCTTCAAATTATTTTATAAAAATGATATTAAAAAGGTGCCCAATAAAATGATGACACCCGACGAATTAATGAAACTTAAGCCGGTTCCTTCATATATTCAATATCAATAATCACATTTAATAAATCAGAAATGGATTTAGAGTTTTGCTGATTTTTTGTCTTTAAATCCATTTTAAAAAAACTATTCTCTACTAAATAAATTTTTCTAAATTTGCAGGCTCAATTGGCGTGCTTTGAAATCGTTACAGCAATATCGTATTCCCTATACCGGATTAAAACTTGGAGTACACAACTTCCATTTTGACGTCGATGATGCTTTTTTCAATGAGTTTGAATACTCATTAGTTAAAAATGGGAAGCTTAAAGTTGACCTTATATTTGAAAAGCAGGAAACATTATTGATTATGCAATTTCATATTTCAGGTGAAATAAAATTTAGTTGTGATGTTTGTTTGGCAAATTATCCATCTGAAGTTAATATAAAAGAACGTCAAATTGCTAAGTTTACAAACGATGAAAACTTAGAGGATGATACTGAAGAGATCATTGTACTAACAAAAAATGATCATGAGATTGATGTATCAACCTTGATCTATGAATATATCAACCTGGCGGTTCCTTATATAAGCCGCTGTGAAGATGAAGGAAATACAAAGTGGTGTGATAAAGAAATGATTGCAAAATTAGAATCTTTATCTGGCCAAAAAGAAGAACAAAAAGACAATGCAGACCCACGCTGGGAAGCATTGAAAAATATAAAAAAATAATAAATTAATACATTAGGAAAAAATGGCACATCCAAAACGGAAAATATCCAAATCTAGAAGAGATAAAAGAAGAACACATTATAAAGCAGAAGCTCCAAGTTTAACTACTTGCCAAACTACCGGAGCAGTACATTTACCTCATCGTGCATACAACGTTGATGGTAACTTGTATTACAACGGTAAAATGGTTATCGAAAATACTTCTATTGCCTAAGTTAATTTTCTAGAATGAAGATTGGCTTAGACATTATGGGTGGAGATTTTGCTCCCAAGGCAACGGTTTTGGGAGCAATTGCAGCCCAAAAACTCCTATCAACAGATCAGAAAATAGTTTTATTTGGCGATAAAGAGCAAGCCTTACCCGTCCTATCTCAAAATAATACCAATCCGGATCTTTTCGAATTCGTTCATACTACAGAAATGATTGGTATGGGCGAACATGGCACAAAAGCTGTGGTACAAAAACCAGATTCCAGTATTAGTTTAGGCTTCCAGTATCTAAAGGAAGGCAAAATAGATTCATTCTCTTCTGCCGGAAATACAGGAGCAATGCTTGTTGGAGCCATGTTTAGTGTGAAAACTATTCCCGGCGTTGTCCGACCGGCAATTGCAAGTAATGTTCCTAAATTAAAATCCGGTTTTGGAATATTATTGGATGTAGGCGCAAATGCAGATTGTAAGCCTGAGGTCCTGTTACAATTCGGAATTTTAGGAAGTTTATATGCTCAGCATATTTATGGAATGAATAATCCGAAGGTGGCTCTAATGAATATTGGCGAAGAGGAAGAGAAAGGTAATATGCTCACGCAAGCTACCTTCCCTTTAATGAAAGATAGTAAAATGTTTAACTTCGTTGGCAATATAGAAGGCCGCGATTTGTTTAATGATAAAGCTGATGTATTAGTTTGTGACGGTTTTACAGGCAACGTCATGCTTAAACTTGCCGAGACATTTTATATTTTAACACTTAAAAAAGGATTTAAGGACGAGTTTTTTGATCGGTTTAATTATGAACAATATGGAGGAAGCCCAATTTTGGGTGTAAATGCCCCTGTATTAATTGGGCATGGTATTTCCAGCCCAGAAGCGATTAAAAATATGCTAATCTTATCCAGAACGATGATTGAAGCCAAATTGGTAGATAAAATTAAAGACGCTTTTAAATAAAAAATCCAATTCCTTGTGTATGCATAAAATTCATGCTGCAATTACAGCGGTTAACGCTTATGCACCTGATTATATTTTAACGAATAAAGAGCTGGAAAGCATGGTTGATACCAACGATGAGTGGATCACCAGCCGTACAGGCATCAAAGAACGCCGAATTTTAAAAGGAGATTTAGGCACTTCAGATATGGCAGTTATTGCTGTAAACGGTTTGCTTAAGAAACGTGGCATTAGCGCATCAGAAATTGATCTCATTATCTTTTGTACTACTACACCGGATATGTTATTTCCCGCATCAGCTAATATTTTGGCTCATAAAATTGGCGCTAACAATGCTTGGGGATATGACCTTAATGCAGCCTGCTCAGGCTTTCTTTTCGGATTAGCAACCGGATCACAATTTATTGAAACAGGAAAATATAAAAAAGTATTGGTCATTGGTGGTGATAAAATGTCATCTATCATCAATTATGAAGACCGTTCAACCTGTATTATTTTTGGAGATGGTTGCGGCGCAGTTTTACTTGAACCCAATACAGAAGGTTATGGAATTATAGATTCCATTCTAAAAAGTGATGGTTCCGGTGGCCCTTTCCTTCATCAAAAAGCGGGTGGCTCTCTTAAACCTGCTTCCCATGAAACAATCGATAACCATGAACACTTTCTATACCAGGAAGGTCAGGCTGTATTTAAGTTCGCAGTAACCAATATGGCTGATGTAGCTGCCGAAATTATGGAACGTAATAATTTAACTGCAGATGATGTAGCCTGGTTAGTACCTCACCAGGCGAACAAGCGTATTATTGATGCTACTGCTAACCGTATGGGCGTGAGTTCAGAAAAAGTAATGATCAATATTGAACGTTACGGTAATACAACTAATGGAACCATTCCATTATGCTTATGGGAATGGGAAAGCAAGCTTAAAAAAGGCGATAACCTGATACTTGCAGCCTTTGGCGGCGGCTTTACATGGGGATCTGTTTATTTAAAATGGGCTTATTAAAAAAATCGAATAACATATCTCACTATTTTTGTTATAATTATAGAAACTAAATTTATACACTAAACCAAGCAAAATGGATATTAAACAAATTCAGGACCTTATCAAATTTGTCTCTAAATCTGGAGTTAATGAGGTTTCAATTGAACAGAAAGAGTTTAAAATTACCATAAAAACTAATCAAGCTCCTACTTACGTTACAGCCAGTATACCTGCGGCACCAGTTCAGGCTCCACCGGTACAGCAGCAAATTGCTGCAACAACACCACAAGTCACGGCCGAATCAAAAGTACCCGTTACTCCTCCTATAGACGATACGTCAAAATATATTACCATAAAATCTCCCATGATTGGTACATTCTATCGGTCTGCCAATCCTGAAAAACCATTTTTTGTAAATGTTGGCGATGAAGTGAAAGTTGGCCAGGTAGTATGTATTATTGAAGCAATGAAATTATTTAATGAGATCGAATCTGAAGTATCCGGCCGTATTGTTAAAGTACTCACAGATAATTCAAGTCCGGTTGAATATGATCAGCCCTTATTTCTGGTAGAACCAATTTAATCAATGTGCTAATTTGTAAATGTGCTCAGGTGCCAATTATTTAAATTGACTAAGCATTTAACGTTATCGAATTAATTATCATCAAATTAACTCATTAATTCTATGTTCAAAAAAATACTTATTGCAAATCGTGGTGAAATTGCTCTTCGGATAATCCGTACCTGCAAAGAAATGGGCATTAAAACAGTTGCTGTTTATTCTACTGCAGATCGTGATAGTCTTCATGTACGCTTTGCCGATGAAGCTGTTTGTATTGGCCCGCCTCCAAGTAAAGATTCTTATCTAAGCATTCCCAATATCATTTCGGCCGCAGAATTAACCAATGCTGATGCAATACATCCGGGATATGGTTTTCTTTCTGAAAACGCAAAATTCTCTGCCATTTGCAGGGAATATGGAATCAAATTTATAGGAGCTACACCCGAGCAAATTAATGGCATGGGAGATAAAGCATCTGCTAAAGAAACCATGAAAATTGCCGGCGTACCTACCATTCCGGGTTCTGAAGGATTGCTTGCTGATGTAAAGGAAGGCATCAAAATTGCCAACAAGGTGGGTTATCCCGTGATATTAAAAGCTACAGCTGGTGGTGGTGGCCGCGGAATGCGTATTGTTTGGAAAGATGAAGAATTTGAACCCGCCTGGGATTCGGCACGGCAGGAATCTGCTGCCGCCTTTGGTAATGATGGACTTTATTTGGAAAAATATGTAGAAGATCCACGCCATATAGAAATTCAGGTGGTGGGCGATCAATATGGGAAAGTATGCCATCTTTCAGAACGAGATTGCTCCATTCAGCGCCGTCATCAAAAACTGGTAGAGGAATCTCCATCTCCTTTCATGACTCCAGAATTACGTAAAAAAATGGGAATTGCAGCTATCAAAGGTGCACAGGCTGTGAGCTATGAAGGTGCAGGTACCATCGAATTTTTGGTAGATAAACATCGCAACTTCTATTTCATGGAAATGAATACCCGTATCCAGGTAGAACACCCGGTTACAGAAGAAGTGATCAATTTTGATCTGATCAAAGAACAAATTAAAGTTGCTTCAGGCATTCCTATTTCAGGGAAAAACTATGAACCAACCATGCATGCCATTGAATGCCGTATTAATGCGGAAGATCCATTTAAAGATTTCCGTCCCTGTCCGGGAAAAATTACTCATTTCCATTCTCCTGGTGGTCATGGTGTGCGTGTAGATACACATGTATATGCCGGTTATCAAATTCCATCCAATTATGATTCCATGATTGCAAAAGTAATTTGTATAGCCCAAACTCGTGAAGAGGCCATCTGCACTATGGAGCGGGCTTTAAGTGAATTCGTGATTGAAGGTATAAAAACAACTATTCCTTTTCATCTCAGATTAATGAAAGATCCAAATTTCAGAGCAGGCAACTTTACGACAAAGTTTATGGAGACTTTTGATCTAACTGAATAAATAGCGGATAGTTTTCTAATAAAGATTAGAATACCCTCTGTAAGTTTTATATTTGTCTTCTAAATCTTAAATGAAATGAAACGTATCTCCTTATTTTTTCTGCCTGCAACTCTTATTTTGTGCCTTACAGCAGCTTGCAATACCAGTGCTAACAAAGCAACGAAAACCGAAAATTCAACTTCTATGACAGATAATAGCAAACAAGCCAAAACACAAGGATCCTCCGTTAATAAAATGCCCGATTCTGTAGCTACTGATAAAACCACTGCTCCTTCCAATGCCGGAACAGAAGAAAGCAAAATAAGAGAAGTTGGGACTAAATTTTTAGAAGTCTTGTTTGCAGAAAAATTTAACGATGCCCGCAAATATTCCACTAAAGAAAGCGAAGAATTTATAAACATGATGGAAGAAACTGCTAAATCCGGAGGCAAAAGTCCTAATTCAAAGCCACCAACAATTATAGGAATTAAGATAGATGGGAATAATGCTGTGATACAAACTTCTACTCCTCCTGGTATGCCAATACCGGTGAAGAAAATAAATGGCGAGTGGAAAGTAAATATGCCTAAAGAGCAATGAATGGAAAATAAGTTTTCTCTTCTGTACAGTTAACTTTTAATACTTAATATAGTTAGTTGAAAACTGTTCTCTTAGTTTAGTAAGAGTTATTTAAATAAAATATTAAAAATACCATTCTGAAGTTAAACAGAATGGTATTTTTGTTTGCAATATTATGAGTAAAGAACGTACCAACCTGGTTAAGGCTATTAAAGAAAAAGGTAAAACCTTGGAAGCCGAAATGTCTTTTTTTGATCATCTGGATGTCCTCCGGATGCATTTGATCCGTTCATCTATTGCTATTGTAATTTTTACCTGTGTTGCTTTCTATTATTATGATTTTATTTTTGATAAAATCATAATGGGCCCAAGCCGAACTGATTTCTGGACCTTTAGAATGATGTGCCTTATTGGCGAGAAATTTAATATGGGTCCCGATTTCTGTGTGAAGAAAATCAATTTTAATATCATTAATACAGAGTTAGCCGGGCAGTTTACACTGCAAATGAATTCCTCATTAATGATTGGTATTGTATTAGGATTTCCTTACCTCTTGTTTGAAATATGGCGCTTTGTTAAACCTGCATTGCATGATAAAGAACGCCAGTCTGCAAGCGGATTTACATTTTATGCCAGTATGCTTTTCCTTACGGGAATTTTGTTCGGCTATTATATTATTTCTCCTCTATCTATTAATTTTCTGGCCAATTATACGGTAAGTGATATCATTAAAAATAATATTACCATTGATTCTTACTTATCAACCGTTGCTACCCTTACCTTGGGTACAGGTATTATTTTTGAGTTGCCGATAGTAATTTTCATTCTTTCCAAATTAGGGCTAATGACTCCTAAATTGATGCGCTCTTCCAGAAGGTATGCAACGGTAATCATTTTAATTATTGCGGCAGTTGTAACACCCACTCCGGATATTTTAACAATGCTTACTGTAAGTTTCCCTCTATTTTTATTATACGAGGTTAGTATAATTGTATCAGGCAGGGTAGAAAAACGCAAAAAACAAGCGGAATTAGAATTTGATAAGGGATTATGATCTGGCCGGAAGAAATTGTGATAAGGTGAAACTTTTTAATGTCATCAGTTATTTAAGAAATTGTGATTTGAAAGCCAAAGAAGTAGATGCAACCGGCAATACAGAAGATATAGAGTTAATGAAAGAATTACTATTTAAAATAATACATTAATGATGCTTAAAGGATTAAAAACCATTGTTTATCATGTAAACCCTATTTTGATGAACCATATTATGTGGGATTTAATATAGACGGATTTGAACTTGGGCTCGATCCCGGCTCAGAAACGTACACAAAAGGTAACCATAGCATTACCTATTGGAAAGTAGACAACATAGATGCAGCTTT
>JANXOD010000006.1 GCA_025353765.1 Sphingobacteriales bacterium | reverse complement strand
TTACGCATATCATCCTGTTTTTTCTCGTCTCTGGAAAAAATACGTATTTCGTTAAAATGGTCTGTTTGTAAAAAGCGATTTAAAACAGCATTTCCAAATGATCCGGTTCCTCCTGTTATTAGTAATGTTTTATGATGAATTTCCATGCCGCACTTCTTTTAAAAAATGATAGAGTATTTTGCTTTGAATGTCTTTATTAAAATGCTTTTCAGCTACCTCACGCCCCTTAATGCCAATACGCATTGCTTCTTCCGTGTTATTCAACGCCCGCTCCATGGCGATAGTAAAAGAATTGATGGAACCAGGCTCGGCAAAATAAACGGATTCACCGTCAACTAAATAGGCAGGTATTTCGCCTACCCTGGTTGCGCACACTGGATTTCCTGTCGCCAGATATTCTCCTAATTTGGTAGGAAAGCCCCCTTGCGCCTGCTTGGAATCAGGACGAGGCAGTGTTAAAAGGAATGCATTTTTAATGATAGCAGGTATTTCATTCCTGTAAAATTCTCCCTTCCAAAATACTTTATTTTGCAAGCCATAATGATTGATTAGTTTTTGATGATTCGGTGTATCGTAGTTCCATGCACCGATCAAATACAGTTTATATGCTGGAAATTGATTATGAATTTTTGCAAAAGCATCTATTAAAATCTTTACCCCGTCTTTGGCATCGTCCATTACGCCCACAAAGGCAATGTAGGGTTGTTCAAAGCCGTCAGGAACAGGTAGGTTTTTACTAAAGCGATCCAAATCAACTGTCATAGGAAGATGCAATAGTTTTAGCTTTTGATTCGAAAATTTTTTATAATGATTTAATAAGGTTTTGGTCATCAAAATAAATCCGTCTAATTCTTTTAAATATACATTTTCAAAATATTGTTGCTTCGCATCTGCAAACTTTCGTTGTAATGCATTGCCTTTATTAAAATGATGGATATCTAAAAACTCACTCATCTCAGCAATTAACGTGAAAGATTTGTTGGGTATTTCTGTAACTATTTTCCAAATATCACGATCATTTTCAGACCATACAATGCCATCAAAATCGATCAGTTCTTTTTTGATTTTGTTTTTTGTGACAATCAATTGCAGGTGCTTGCCAATATAATTATAATACCTTCTTTGCCAAAGACCACCAACCACTTTGTTAGTGAGGTATCTAATTTCGATGCCTTCGTTGTTATATTCTTTGCCAAATTTTTCTTTCTCGTCTCTACTTTTATAATTACCAAAAATCAATATCTGAATTTTGACACCTAACTGGTTCAAACCTTGAATTAAAGTAAGCCATCGGTTTGCTGATGCCGAAGCCACATAAAACGGATTTGAATTGAGTAGTATTTTAATCTGCATTTATACCGGTTATAATTGTAGAATAAGTACCTACTAATTGGTTGACGATTGTTTCTTTATTGTGTCGGATAAGTGCCCGTTCCCTTGCTTTTAAACCTAATTGAACTGCTTTCGATGGATTGTGAATCAATTCTACAATCGCACCTGCCATAGACCAGGGATCACCATCCTGAATCAATACGCCCTCTTTTCCATCCTCCAGCATACTGGAAGTACCACCGGCAAAGGTTGCTATGCAAGGCATTCCTAAAATCATGGCTTCGCACAAATTGTTAGGGCTATTTTCAATATGAGAAGCCATTATGTATACATGTGATTGTTGTAGATGCTCTATCAATGCAGCTTCATCTAACAAGCCCACCAAAACAAGCCCAGTGTGTGGATAGTTTTCACCTAATTGTTTTTTTGTTATTTTGTTGATAAGGCTGTTTTCCGCCACACCAGCTACTCTCCATTCTACTTTTAAGCCAATGTTATTGAGTAGGGAAGTTGCGTGACAAATTGTTTCAAACCCTTTGTAGTAGTTGTCTGCACTTGTGGTAAAAAGAATAATTTTTCCATTTTGAAATGCGTTGTCCCATTGCTTTTCATAAAAACCATTACGGAGTAATTCATTACCTGTGAAATAGGAACTTTCAGGCGCCAGCACTCTGGTAATACGCCGGTCCCACCCGGTTCGGCCGATAATATTTTTTGCAAATTTTAAACGTGCTTTTTCAATCACAGCCATTTTTTGCATATTTATGTAGCCGTTAAAAAAGCTTTTCCTGCCAGTCAACAACGTCTTTAAAGTAAATTTTTCATTTTTGTCTTTTAAGTATCTGCCGTGGAACCCATCAAAAAACTTATGCTGGT
>JANXOD010000001.1 GCA_025353765.1 Sphingobacteriales bacterium | reverse complement strand
CACATTATTACGAGGTATTAAATTCTTCAGTATACAAATTGAATTAAAAAAATGGATACTGAGATCTCTAATAATTATAACATCAGCGCCACGCTCTATTAATACAATCTAAATGCAATTGTACCCTGTAACCATACATTTTTGTAACGAGGGGTGAAAGACGAGCCATTGCCAGCATTGGTTTGTAAATCCCAACAAGCTTTCGCTGAAAATACAAAGTGGTCAATATTAACATCAATACCAACTACCGCTCCAAATATATTTTTCCTTGCATTGTCATTTTTAAATTCCTGATCCTGTTCCACACTATTATTGCCGAAAGTGAATACGTCCTTTTGGTGAAGCAGGTATGAGTACTGCACACCTGCAAGGAATGTCAAATATTCAACAGGTTTTAGCTGTAACTGTAAAGGAATATCTAAATGGGTTGTAGTTCGTGAATCTGCATAGCCAGTACCAAAGAGAGTACCAGTAGATTGATAACCTTTTTGGGATATAAGAACTTCAGGTTGAAGACCTAAATATTTGCTTAATGGTATTCCGACAAAGACTCCACCTGCGAAACCAAATTTGGCATCTGCTTTAAAATCTTGTCCCTTCGCATCATAAACATTAGATCGGTTTAATCCAGCCTTAACTCCGAAAGTTAGCTTTTCACGGATATTATTGTCATTGTCTTGTGCTACAATCGTAGTAGTAAAAGTTGTTATAATAGCTGCTAATGTCAATATTGATTTTCTCATTTTTTTTTATTTATGTACAAAGGTCAGCTTTTGACAATTAATTATGTTACACAATACCGTTTAAAGGTTACATAATTCATAGTATTTATCTCGTAAATAAAATGGATAACCTTATAAGCTTAAAACAAACTGTTCTCTTACGGGTCTGAAAAATCTGTCTTCTTGTATTAAAATAGAGATTTTCAAAAGATTACCTACAAGTTCACTAAAGTTAGTCTTACGCATATAGTAATATGCTCCCTTCTGATAAAGAATATCTATTGTTATATCACTTATAAAAGTAGAAGTTATGATTACTGGGAGATTTTGGTTTTGAATGATTGATTTGATTTCAGTGGTGAGGCACTCTAAGCCATTTTTACAAGGCATATTATAATCAAGAAAGAGTATAGCTGGAAGTTTGTTATGATTATCAATAAAATGGTTTATTACATGTTCTCCATTTTCAAGAATTGTAAGATTTGTAGTAATAGGTAGTTCTTTTAAAGCCTCGATAAAGAGAAAATTATCATCTTCATCTGCTAAGAGGATTTCAAGCGGCTCGTCATTTTTCATATTAGGATTTTTAAATATGAGCAAAATTAGGCAGTCCTAAAATGTACAACTTACATAAAACTCATAATAGATTGCATTATACCCATTACCTTATTGTATTTTTGAGTAAATTTGAATGCCATCAGACAGGCAGGTGTTGAATAATGTCGTTTGCAAAAGCGTTATGTTCAATTTTTGACCACACAATAACACAACCTAATTGCAAATTAAATTAAACTCTTATGAATAAAAGTGGACCAATTATAGTAATTGAAGATGATCCTGATGATAGAGTGTAAAAAGTCAGAC
>JANXOD010000039.1 GCA_025353765.1 Sphingobacteriales bacterium | reverse complement strand
TTTAAGGGAACCTCTAAAAACTCATTTTAATTTTAAGGTTTTTATTTAGTATTAATTTTTTAAAATGAAAACTTCAATGTTTTTTTGTAAGTTACTGATAATCAAATATTTTTTTTATTAATTTCATTTGTATGAACGGTTTTATCCCTTCTTATATCCCTAATTGCACTTTTCTGAACATATTATAGACCAAATTCATCATCCCAATTGCAGCCTTAGCTCGCTTAATACCAATACACTGAAGGCACATTCCACCCATTGACATTTCCATAAACCCAAAAACATGTTCTACCCTTGCCCTTGTTTTTGACTTTTCATTGTTGGATGCTTTTTGCGCATCGGTCAAAGGTTTATTTTTATAACCTTTTTCATGAACATGATTTTCCATTTCATTATCTTGGATTATTTTTTCCTGATCACTACCTGTATAGGCTGAATCTGCATGAATGCTTTGACCTTTGTCGTTTTTATCTAATAATTCTTTTAATGCCTGGGAGTCATGCACATTAGCACTTGATACCCAATAAGTAAGAATCATTTTTTTTATATTATCAATCTTTATATGGTTTTTATAACCAAAAAAAGTTTGACTGTTTTTCTTTGTCCATCGCGCATCTATATCTTTCTGTTTTTCAATGTTTGGATTGAGAGTGAAAGATTTCGGGGTCTGTCCCTTCTTTATTTCATCATTTTCTTCCTTGCTATTACGCTGGCGGGGTACTTCAACAAAACTGGCGTCAATAATTTTTCCTTCATGCAGGAAAAGGCCAAGGTTAACAAGTTCAGATAAAAACAGTTTAAATAATGACTCAATTAATTCTAAATCAACCAGTTTCTCTCTGAAAGCCCAAACTGTTTTACTATCAGGTATATCATCAGCAATAGTTAAATTAAGAAATCTCATAAAACTCATCCTGTCATTAATTTGAAATTCGGCTTGGTCATCAGAAAGATTATAATAGCGTTGAAGAATTAATATTTTGAACATCAGCACATAATCAAAAGGAGGGCGCCCGCCTTTACCCAAAGGGCTTTGTATAAGCTTTTCTTCCAACAAAATCCTAAATAACTCAAAATCAATACCTTTGCTTAACCTTTCTAAAGGATCTCCTAATTTAGTTAATTTACTTAAGCGGATATCCTGATCAAAAAAACCGTAATCTCTATGGCGTTTAAATGTCTTTTTCATGAATCAAATTTAAACCCAAAAAATGTTTTTATAAACCTTTTTATTAATTTGATCAAGAATTTAGTTTATAGAGGTACCCTTAATCATTTAAACAGAAAAATCCCCGTTCAGACAATTAATATTTTATTGAGGTAAAGATATTTTTCCCATTCTCAGATCAGGAATGGATTTAGAGTTTTGAAAGTAA
>JANXOD010000034.1 GCA_025353765.1 Sphingobacteriales bacterium | reverse complement strand
CTTGTACCATTTCCTTTAACCGTAGCTAATAATTTGCTGAATATTTTGCCGTCTGTTGAGGTTTCTACTTCAAAACGATCATTATTATGCTCGGAAGCAGTAGCCCATTCAATTTTTACACTGGTTCCTTCTGCTTTTGCTGTGAAACTGCTTAAAGTGACTGGTAAGACTCCACCACTGATAATAAAAGTATTTTCTGCTGAAAAAGTACTTCCTGCAAAACTATTATCAATAGTTTGTACATTCCAATAATAAGTACCATCTGGAAGATTATTCAATTTTAGGTTCAGTCTCCCTCCAGTATTACCTGCAGAAACTATTTTGCGGTATCCGGTTAGAGCATCAGCTTGAGGTGATACGATTTGGCTTCCGCCTGATGAAGTTCCGACCCGAATGTTATAGGTAAGCCCGGCAGTAGGTGTTTTGGTATCTGACCCCGCGGTCCAGCTTAACGTTGTAGTTCCTCCCGAAAAAACCGGAGCATTAAGCGAGGTGGGAACGAGTGGTTTTACATTTATTATAGTAGATCCAATACTATTTTGCCAGATTGCAGCGGTAGGTGAACCACCAGCAGATCCTGTTAGTAAAAAATCTAAATCCCCGTCATTATCATAATCTGCCCAGCCTACTGATCCATAGGTTATATTTGTAGCATTAAAAGGGCTGGATGTAAAATTAGCAAAACTTGTACCCTTGTTCTCCCATATTTGAGATGTTCCTGTTCCCGTCAGTAAAAAATCTAAATCTCCATCATTATCCATATCCCCCCAGCTTACTGAACTTTGGGCTACATTGGGCAGCCCCGATGTTAGAGTTGCTGTTTGATTACTGAAACTTCCACCATCATTATGCCAGATTTGTGATGTATAAACAAACAAATTATTACTACTACGCCCCGTCAGCAAAAAGTCCATCTTACCATCATTATCATAATCTGCCCAACTTACAGAACTTTGATATACGTTGGGAAGACTAGGTGCGAGGCTTGTTTGATTAGTGAAACTTATACCATTTCCATCATTATGCCATATTTGAGATATAAGACTATTTCCCACTGTTTGTCCTGTAAGTAAAAAATCCACATACCCATCATTATCATAATCTGCCCAACTTGCGGAACTAAATTCTGCCCCTGGAAGTATAATTGAAGATTTTGTAAACTGACCTAGCGTATTAACATCGTTACGCCAGATTTGAGATATAGCAGTACCATTATCATCACCAGTCAACAGAAAATCCAGATCTCCATCGTTATCATAATCTGCCCAACTTACTGAAGATTTAGATATACCATGAAGTGTCCCGGCAACTCCGGTAAGAGCGATAGTTTGATTAGTAAATGTGCTATTTCCATTGTTGTGCCAAATCTGAGATATACCCTTATTGATAACATTATTATAGCCGGTTAATAGAAAGTCTATATTTCCATCATTGTCATAATCTGCCCAGCTTACTGAACCTTGGTATACACCCGGAAGACCAGATGCAATGCTTGTCTGATTACTAAATATACCATTCCCTTCATTCCGCCAGATTTGAGATATGCTGGTAGTACCATCACCGGTTCCGGTTAGTATAAAATCCAGATCTCCGTCATTATCATAATCAGCCCAGCTTATTGAACTTTGATATACACCGGATACCCCAGGCAATGCTGCAGTTATTTTACTGAACTGTTGTGCCTTAGCAGCACTCCCGTTAAGCCCAAAACTGAGCAGTAAAACAAATAATTTTTTATAATTATTGTTTATAAAGACATTGAATGCGTATAATTTTTTCATGTTTGTTGAATGATATTTTGTGAGTGATTTAATTCTATCAAAAATATCTTTAAAGATATTTAACGTCTAAAGGTAAGACAATAATTAAATAGAAAATGCTTTGTAAGATTAATATACATCATAATTACACCCAATAAATTTATATTAAAAAGCCCGAATGATCGATATTCGGGCTTTTTAATAGATTTTTTAAATTATTCCGATTATTTTATTATAATCAGTTTTTTAGTTTCCTGATGATTAGTGGCTATAAGAGTTACGGAGTATTCACCCGCAGAAATAGCAG
>JANXOD010000033.1 GCA_025353765.1 Sphingobacteriales bacterium | reverse complement strand
CTGCTATTTCTGCGGGTGAATACTCCGTAACTCTTATAGCCACTAATCATCAGGAAACTAAAAAACTGATTATAATAAAATAATCGGAATAATTTAAAAAATCTATTAAAAAGCCCGAATATCGATCATTCGGGCTTTTTATTTGCGATTTACAATAATAGTATACTCTTTTAAAACAATATGCTCTCTTTTGGGTTCATTGATAATGGATAGTATATTGACCAGTAAAGAAGCTAAAGACCACTTATTTGAACTCCGGATTTTTGCAGAAAGCATCGTAGAAACTGCAAATTACCCATTAGTCATATTATCTAAAAATTTCACAATTACCTCTGCCAGCCATTCTTTTTATCAATTTTTCCAAACTAGCAAAATGCAGGCACAGGGAAAAGATATATTTAAAATTTGGAACAATTCTGATTTAAAAGAACTTCTTCAGAAAAAGATGCTTAAATGTGATTCATTACACAATTTTGAATTGATTGATGACTTTAAAGAGCAGGGCAAAAAAAATTTCACCTTAAAAGCAAGAAAAATATTTTGGTTTAAGGACTATACAGAAATGATTCTCTTAGCAATTGAAGATGTTACAGAAAAAAAAGCAATTGAGCAGCGAAAAAATGATTTTATAAGCATGGCAAGTCATGATTTGAGAATTCCTGTAACGATCATAAAAGCATACGCTCAGCTTTTAGAAATGGAATCCAATAGCATATCTCAATCGATCAGAAAATCTTTAAGTAAGATCAGTAAAGAGACAGATAAGCTTTCTCATTTATTATCCACCCTTCTTAACTTATCTCAACTTCAAACTGGGCATCTTGAATTAAATTTCGAAACCTTTAATTTAACTTCACTCATTAATGAAATTATTGAAGATTTTAAACTTATACAAAATACTCATACGATTCTGTTTCAAAACAAAATAAATAGTATTATATCTGCCGATAAAATAAGAATAACTCAAGCATTAACTAATCTAATAAATAATGCCATTAAATATTCGCCTTCTGCCAATATGATTTATATTAATATGTTTCGGGATGAAAAGGAACATACTATTCTGGTTAGCATAAGAGATTTGGGAGTTGGTATCGCACCCGAAGAAAAAGATCAGTTGTTTAAGCGGTTTTCCAGAACAAATCTTGGTAAAGATTCTAGTATTCAGGGTGTTGGACTGGGCTTATATATTACTGCGGAAATCATTCATCTCCATAAGGGCATAATAGGATATAAAAGTGACGAGAATAAGGGAACAGAATTTTATTTTACACTACCAGAAAAAGATACAAAACTTACCTTGATCAAAAAATAATATAAAGCTAAATTTTCTGCATGTAAGTTTTCCCTAGGTTGCCTGCTTTTTAAATAATTCAGTAAAATAAAGAAGGCGGGAAAAATTCCTGCCTTCTTTATTATTTTTAGAAATTCTCAAAAAATGAGCTCATTAATAATATTTACAAATTCTACTATTTAAGTGGAATAATATCTATGATAACGGTTCTGTTATAAAAACGCTCTTCAGGAAGATTATTATCAAACGGTGAACGGCTCTGATCTTCGCCAAAACCAAATGTTTCAAATTTGACATTACTTTTGCCGGAATTAGATAATGTACGCTCAATAATTTTTTGAGTTTCCTGCGCTCTCTTTTGAGACAAGTTATCATTATAGTCTTCATCTCCGATTATATCTGTATGGCCATGTATAATCACGGTTGAGCCATCAGTAATTAATGGGGATACAACATCTGTTAAAAAGGTGTTATACGATTCTATTGTTTTTGATTTATCAAAATCAAATAAAATACTATAACGGAAGCCTTTTTCAATAGTCTCATTCTGGCGTACCAAATGAACGGTACTTTCTTTTGTTACAGATAGTCCATTTTTTGTCTCTCCCACCATCGTTATTTTGTAATCTCCTTCCGGACTATCCCCTAAAATAGAACTACCTGGTATACTTGCCTGATCTTTTGTGAAAGGTCCATAATGTTTACTAACTCCTCTTTCATCTGTAATATCTATTGACCATGACTTAAACTGCTTTTTAGCTCCATCTACATTAAAAATAAGGTGACTATCCAGCGGATCTACTTGTGTGGCATTAATTTTAACGGGTTTCATCATTCCTCCACCCACTTGCAATAATAATTCAGGCGAAATGCTTGTGATATCAACCCTACGGTCTCCGGCACGAAGCAGATCAAGCTCTTTAGTACCGCCTGGTTGCTCTGAGGGAATAAGCGGTTTAGTGCGACCATCAGTGGTAATTCTTGAACCATCGATTTCAAATGTGCTTACTAGATATTGTTTAATTGCTTCTGCAAATGATTTTCCCTCTTCCGGGCCTTTACCTGAAGCTCCAGTTAGCAATATGGTGGCTCCCGGATTTGATCTCATACGATCTCCTACAATATTGAGAATATTATGATACACATTTAATTGTCTTGCAGAACGGCCATTTATATCTTCCGACCGCTCATTTTGTAATGATTCTTCTTTAAAGTCAGATGCCTGTTTTTTTGTAAGCAGTACATACCGATTGGGAATTTCGGCTGATTCTTCATCAAAAAATACAGAATTGCGAAGTGGTAAAGTTTCACTCACTAAACGCCTTAATGGTACTGTTTTAGGTGCACGAACTGAAAAAGTAACATCTCCTGCCGGAACAACTGCTGTAGCTTCTGGTAATGGAATTTTTATAGCTTTTCCAAATTTAAGAGCTATACCTGTCCTTACCGTTGTTACAGACCAGCTTTCTATAGTACGGGGTTCCTGTCCAAAATAAGGATGAAAGGAAACAAATGGCGAAAGGCTAATTTTTGTGCTGCTGGTAGGTGCAGAGATTGGAATATCATAACCCATACCAACCTGTCCTGAAATCACAGTACTGTGCATCTCACTAAATTCTGAATCGGTATTAGGTTGGTTAAGTTGTGTGTACGAAAAATCTTTCTTTAAATTGAAAGCTACGCGGGGTCCTGCAAAAAAGAATAAACCAGATGCCGGAAATCCTAACCGTAAGCTGGGTTCAATAGTAAGGTAACTCGTGTTTGTTTCCAATGTAGCAGGGCAATTGCAGGGAGCTACAACATCATCGAACTTTCCTCCACGACCATCATATCCTACATTCAGCATAGCACCCCATGAACCAATGGGACGAAATTCCATTAAGAATGAACCAAAAGGACGTACTCCATCGCCTTTATGAAAGGCAGCAGGAACGATTAATGAATTGTTGAGCGTTTGAGTTGTTCCATCATAGTAATTTAAATTTGCAGCACCAGATACACCAAACCACCAGATAGGTGGCAGTGTCTGGCTCTGGACTGTAGTGCGGGCAAAAATTACCATCATAAAACAGATGATTATTTTGTGAATTAGTTTATTTTGGGGTAACATAATATATCTCCTTTTAAAATTAATTTTTGTTTATGTTTTTTGTAAATCCCCCTTTCGGGGGATGAACTTGATTGATTAATACTAAAATATTAAGGTTTCGTAACAGTATTAGACTGTAATGTAACTGCTGCGATCCGTGTTAATGCTCTTCCATTCAATACAGCACCGGTGTTCAGCGAAATGGATTGATCGGCCAGGATGGTTCCATAAAAAATGGAAGTTGTTCCTAATGTTGCTGAAGTACCAACAGACCAAAAAATATTTTTGGCTTGTGCATTACCAGCTAAAATAACTTGGGTACCTGGAGATGTTGTAAGTGTGGATGACATTTTGAAGATGAAAACTGCGTTTGCATCTCCCAGTGCATCCAGAGTAACATTTCCAGCCGACAACATAACTGAAGAGGAGTTAGAGTATAATCCAGGAGTTAAGGTAAGCCCACTTAAATCGCCTTGCAAGTTGATAGCACCTGATGATCTTCCCTGTGCATCATTAAATGCGGCAGTTAAGTCTAATTTGGCCTCATCGGCTATTGGGTCGGCTGCATGAATCGTTCCATTAACTATGCCCGGAGGAAATCCGTTTATTGTTCCGGTAGGACTCGTTCCCATATCTCCGTTAATAATGGTAGGTCCTGTATTAGTAACTCCTGCTCCGGCGAGTATTGCGAAGTCTCCGGCAGTCCCAAGATTTACTGGCTGAGAACCAGTACCAGATATTAGCATAAAATTGGCAACTAAAGTTCTGTCAGCATTTAATGCGAATGTATAATTTGCGCTTGTTGATACCTGAACTCCGTTCTCAGTCCAATTAACAAACATATAATTGGCACTTGGAGATGCTGCTGCAGTTACAGAAGAACCAGCACTATATGAACCTGATCCGTTTGTTGTTCCGCCTGCTGCCGGACTTGATGATAAGTTTAATGCAAATTTACCGGCTGCTACTTGTGAAAAGTTTGCTACTAATGTTCTGTTTCCAGTCACAGTAAATTGATAAGTTGAATTCCCAGATACTTGAACTCCGTTTTCTGTCCAGTTAACAAAAGTATATCCGTTATTGGGCAATGCGGTTACATTGGCATTAGAACCAGAGCTGTATGATCCAGATCCAATAGTTGTTCCACCTGCTGCCGGGTTTGATGATAGATTTACGGCAAAGGTTCCTGCCGGTACTGCTGTAAAATTTGCCACTAATGTTCTGTTTCCAGCCATCTTAAACTGATAGTTTGAACTTGTTGAAACTACAGCTCCATTATTTGTCCAGTTAGTGAATGTATAATTCGCATTTGGCGTTGCAGTTACTGTCACGATAGCATTTTGAGCAAAAGTTCCTGCTCCACTAGTGGTTCCTCCTGCTATAGGATTTGACGATAAGGTTACTTGAGGAATAGTGGTGAAAGTCCATACATACTCCTTTGGCATTGCTGTATGGAAGGTATCCTTAGCGCCGGTTGTAATAGTACCTGTATATATGGTAAAAGGCAATAAAGCCACGTTTGGCGTAAAAGTAAAAATTTTACCATTACTAGTAGGGGCAACTGTTCCTGCAACTGGTGTTGCACCTTGCTTAATAGTAAATGTTGTGTTATTGATCGTTGCCGGATCCATGCCGGTATTAAAGGTTACTGCAATTACCTTGTTAAGAGCAACATCCACAGCTTTGTCCATGGGATCGGAAGAAACTACCGGACATAGACCTACGACCTCTCCTTTAAAATCATTCTTTTTACATCCCGTTATAAAGACGACGAGCAGTAATACCAAAGACCATAGGGTATTTGATATTTTAGAATAGCCTCTGCTCTGACGCAATGAGTAACTATTCTCAGTTAGTGTATTGTTCTTGTTCATGATTAAGTATTTAAGTGAAATTTATTTTTAATATTGATTCTGTATTAGTCAAACTCTGGACACGACATGATACTCTACTTGCAAAACAGAGTCCCAGTATTCATTCCATATTGATTTATACCTCCATTTCCAATAATTTTATTTCATCCTTCTACTTATATTACTGCTTGAGCCCTCCTCTGTGGACTTATTTTTAAACAAAAAACATTATTTTAGGAAAGAAATTTTAATTAAAATAAAACTTTAACAAGCATTCATCCATAAAATAAACAATATTGCAAATGGATTATGCTTAGTTTAATGGAATATAGTGTAGCTTATTAACTAAGTATTAATCCTATTTTGAATTATTGTTGAGCAAAATATGAATACCATAGTTTAGAAGTTTAGAGTTATTTATTATTCTATTTCTTTCGGGAATTAAATTATCATAATAAAATCAATTGACGCATTTTTTCTGGACTACTCTGAATAGTCTCTAAAAAGAAAAAGGTTGTTTGCCAATTGGCAAACAACCTTTTTCTGGTATTAAGCAATATAATGTGGTATAGTTATACCACATTAGGAACCATTAGTATAGAGTAAATTCTACTCTTCTATTTTGTTGACGGCCAGCTTCTGTTTTATTAGTTGCAATAGGTTGCCCCTTGCCATATCCTACAGCTGAAATACGTGAAGCATTAGCACCTTTGCTTACCAAATAAGCCTTAATAGATTCTGTTCTGTCTTTTGATAATTTCAAGTTTGCTTCAGTACTACCTACATTATCAGTATGGCCTGCAAGTGTTAGACTGAAGTTTTTCAGAACCAATAAATCAGCAACTTTATCAAGGCTTGGATAAGATGTTGACCGAATAGTTGCTTTGCCAAAATCAAATTCAAGATTTTTTATAGCTTCTCTAACTATTTTTCTGTCTTCTTCTGTAACGATTACTTTTACAGGGTTATTAATTGTAGTAGTAGTATTCGTAATTTTAAAAGGACATCCTGACCCATCAACCTGAGAACCCGCTGGTGAATTAGGACATTTATCAAAATAATCAGAAACACCATCTTTATCTGAATCACTAAGGTATTTCTTCAAGTCTGAATCCATTTGTGCAATACGATCAGCATTCATCTTACGTTCTGCAGCAAGTTCATCTCTAAGTTCAGCAGTACGTGTAATATAATCACTTTCTAAAGCAGCAACTGGATTGTAGAAAGCTAATTGTGGTTTAGATTTAGAACCTAAAGCAAATTCAAGTCCCATATGTCCGTATGAAAATTTATCATTCTGTGGACCAACACGATATCCGTCTACATTATCACCATCTACAAAATTCATATTATAACCCATGTTAAGGTTTACTCCTTTTGATAAATTAAACTTTAATCCTGCTCCTACCGGAAAGAATAACTCACGTATTTCTTCTTTTGAATTATAATCGGATTGCACATTGGCATTATCTATTAAGGTAGTTTTGTAACTCGCTAATCCCGCACCAGCTGTAATGTATGGCGTAACTACAACTTTACGAGCAACAAAATACATGTTACCTAAACTTAAATTAGCACTAAGACTTCCTGTGTAACGTAATTTTGTTTCAAAAGAAGACCAAGGACTATTAAGAGTAGTACCATCACCTAATTTTACACTATTATCGCCTGCTAATTTTCCTGCCAAAAAATCTGCCTGGATAGCAAAATCGGTAGAAATTTGTTTTTTAATGAACCCGCCATATCCTGCATCTATTTTCCATGCAGTAAAATCATTTTTGCCAAAAGGAACTACCGGGGCAAGTACACCACCATTTATACCGATAGACCAGGTACGAAGAGAACCGGATGAAAATGGTTTAGGCTCATTCATAGAAACTGAAGTTGTATCCTGGGCGTATAATCCACCAGAAAGCAATATGGCTAATGTTAGCGCTGTTGCTGATTTTTTTAGGAATTTTGTAATCATGATTAAAGTGTTTTAGTTAAAAAACTTTAGTATGCAAACGCTATACCACAAATGCTGTTAAAAAAAATTATCTTAAAAATAGGATAAATAAAGACAGTGACTGGAGTATTTGGATTCTTTATCTTTGCTTACAAAATCTATGTTTCAGAAAGACGCTCTATACAGCAAACTAATAAAGGCCGAAGCACAAAAATTGGGCTTTATGTTTTGCGGCATATCTAAAGCAGGTTTTTTAGAAGAAGAAGCCTCACGACTGGAAACCTGGTTAAAAAAAGGTTTTCATGGTGAGATGGCTTATATGGAAAATCATTTTGATAAACGGCTGGATCCACGAAAACTGGTGGATGGTGCAAAATCGGTTATTTCATTTGCACTTAATTATTATACTGATCAAAAACAATTAGATCCGGAAGCGCCAAAAATCAGCAAATATGCCTACGGAGACGACTATCATTTAGTAATTAAAGATAAACTGAAGCAATTAATTCAAATTATTAACGAAAAAATTGGTGAAGTAAATGGCCGTGCTTTTGTAGATTCTGCCCCTGTTCTGGATAAAGTTTGGGCACAAAAGGCTGGTTTTGGATGGATTGGTAAAAACACAAATCTGATTAATAAAAAGGTCGGTTCTTTTTTCTTTTTGGCAGAATTAATCACAGATCTGGAATTAGAATATGATATTGCTCCAACAGAAGACCATTGTGGCACTTGTACTCGTTGTATTGATGCTTGCCCTACAGAGGCTATTGTTGCACCTTATGCAGTAGATGGTAGCCGTTGTATATCTTATCTTACTATTGAACTAAAAAATGAGTTACCATCCGAATTTATCGGTAAAACTGATAACTGGATGTTTGGTTGTGACATTTGCCAGGATGTTTGCCCTTGGAATAAGTTTTCAGTTTTGCACCACGAGCCTGCATTTCAGCCTCACACTGAGTTATTGGGGATGACTAAGAATGATTGGGAAGAGATAACAGAAGATGTATTTAAAAAAATATTTAAAAACTCTGCTGTTAAACGTACTAAGTATAGTGGCTTAAAACGCAATATCCAATTCCTAAAAAACAGCTGAAAACAGTATACTTTTAATATTGCTATTTTTTAGCCTGTCCATTAATTTCGGGAGTACCCAAAAGGCGGCCCATAAAATTAACGCATCCTGTACTTTTCCGAATACGTTCTGCCCAATATACCCCAAGGATTAAGGCTATTAAAAGGATAGGAATTACAAATTTTAAAGTAGTATCTATTTGAGTGATGTGCTTTATCATAAAAAATACAAATAATCCTAAGCCGGCTAACAATACAGGAGTCATCATTAGTTGAATCCAACAAACTCCCTCTATAAGTGATTTTAAAAACTTCATATTAAATCAACCTTATTTTAATGGTAAAGTTTTAGTTTATTTACCAAACTTCATTTTTAGTTGTTCCAGCATATCGGTATTAATCGGCTTTGCTTCTTCTTTTGGTTTTTGCGGAGCTTGAGGTTTTACTTGCTCTGGTTTTTTAGATTCGAGAGAAATTTTAGTTTGTCGTTCTATACGGATTTGTTCTTTTTTGCTATTCCAACGTACCCAAATTTTCTCCAAACAACGTTTGGTATAAAGCGGAAAATCACCATTTTGCATCCAGGCATAATAACTGGGTTCCGTTTGAAAAACTTCTTCTACATGTTTGCCTTTATGTTTACCAAAATTGATAATTTCTATCCCATCTTCGTTATAAACTATACGTCCGGCAAAATCTACAGGCTTACTCAGGTTTGTAAACTTGTGTAATGCTTCTATATCATTTTTAACAGGTTTATATATATTTCCTTTTTTATCTTCCCAATCCTGGTTTTCATATTTAGCTATTTGAGCTAATAGTACTTCATAAGTGGCTTTGATATCTGCTTCGGCAGAGTGTGCATTTTCTATTGCTTTGCCACAGTAAAACTGATAAGCAGCACGTAATGTACGCTGTTCCATCTGGTGAAAAATATTCTGCACATCTACAAATTTCCGGTCCTCAATATCAAATTTAACACCGGCACGTAAAAATTCTTCCATCAATACCGGAATATCAAATTTATTAGAGTTATATCCTGCCAGGTCGCAATCATCCAAAAAACGGGCTAAATCTTCACCTGCATCCTTAAAAGTAGGCGCATCCTTAATATCTTCATCATAAATACCATGAATTAGGGATGATTCTAATGGAATGGGCATCCGCGGATTAATTCGCATGGTTTTTATTTGCTCGGTACCATCAGGCATTGCTTTTAAAATAGAAATTTCTACAATCCTGTCAGAAGCAACATTCACTCCGGTGGTTTCAAGGTCAAAAAATGCAAGAGGACGTTTAAGGTTAAGTTTCATGAGTTTAACTAAAAATAAAGATGCCAAGTAATATTCCAATAACCATGATGAGATACATCATGATCTCTGTTGTTGCAAAGCGTTTATGCTTTGTCCAAAATGTGTATTTAGGTTGAGGCATAGACATAAAAAATACCGGCAGCCGGATGGATTAGCAAGGGATAAAATTACAGATTAAACTTTAGGAGTTTAGCTTTTTCTTTTTTTCTATTTAATGTAGCATTTGGCCATTTAAATGAAAGGCCAGTATACTTATGTATTGGATAGAGAGGCCTATTAAAAATTAGCAGGTCTCTCGCCTCTTTATCATTACTTCTTAAAACTAAATTATTGGTTTCCGGCTCCCTGATCACCCTGTTTTAAATCGTCGTTATTAACACCCCGTTTTTTCTTGGCTTGCTGATTAAAATTCATTTTACCAAATTGCCAGCTAAAATTTACACCCACAGAACGGAATGGAATAGAGAAATTAGAGTTTTGCTTAAATGTTGGTGTGTTAATTTCTGATGAGAAGTTTTTACGCTCATTAAGCGGATCAATAATATTTAAACCTATACTGCCTTTCTTTTTAAGAATCTCTTTTTTAAAACCAATGTTCCACATGTTAAATGCCGTATTTTTCCCTTGTGAAGTACGGCGTGGAGAATTTATAATAAAAAACGTTTCTGCTGTAAAGCCCCCTTTAAAAGCCATGCTTCCGCTGATAAATGCATTATACATAGCATAGGTATTATTGGATGTAGAAGTTACGGTGCTGATATCATAAGAATACACATTAAAATTACCGCGTAAGGTTAGTTTCTGTATTGGATTAACAGAACCAAAAAGGCTCATCCCAAACGAATCATTGGAGCCAATATTTTTAAAAGTTTGTAAGTTGATTGGTTTACCTGTATTCAAATCTGTTGATGGGCCTACAAAACTTTCAATTACATCTTTGGTATTTCTGTAATATACCGAAGCATTAATTACGGTAGTTTTTACAAAAGTGGAATAACCTAACTCTATGTTATTTGATATTTCGGGCGATAGCGATGAATTACCTTCTGATTGGTTAATTGGATCACTGGCATTTCTAAACGGATTTAAGTAAAACAAACTTGGTCGCTGAATATGTTTATTATAGCTAATTTTTACAGTTTGATAATTTTTAAAGGTGCGTGAAATGGTAATACTTGGCACAAATGTGTAATAATCATTATCAAAAGCAACAAATTGAGTAGATGTAGATGATCCTGATATTTTGGTATACTCCATACGTCCACCCATTTTTATACCATACTTTTTAGCAAGTGTAAATCCAAAAGTGGAGTATCCTGAAAGTATATCTTGTTTATAGTCAAATACGTTTGATCTGTCAGAATTAAGAGTATAGTTTCCATTAGTCCCATCATTAATTAATGTTTCACTGCTTATATCTCTCAAAATAGTTTTGGCACCCATTTCCCAAGTTAGTTTTTTAATGGGCTGCACATAATCAGTTTGTAAGGTTATTTCCTGATTATCCGCATTATTATCTCCTTGTTCATCCTGATTAGCGCCTCCCATATACAAGGTAGTGTAGTTTTGCAAATTTTTACCTTTGGTAAATTGTCCTGCAAAGGAAAGTTCCTGACCTTCTTTTTTAAATTTCTTAGTATAATCTGTACTCCAGTCAAAACCAGGAATTACAATTCCACGATCGGTATTACTGGTTGACTGAGTTGAGGAATTATTGGCATAAATAGTTGATAATACATCTCCTGCAAAGGAATTGCTAAACCGGTTAAAATTTAAAGTAGAACTAAGGGAATTATAACTATTAATATCATAATTAGCGCCTACAGAACCTCGAAACCCTAAACGACTTACTTTACTTGCACTGGATTGAGTAAACATGGGATTATTTTGCAAATCAGTCTGGTTAAAATCTATTTTACTAGTTACCGGCCATGATCCATTACCCCCAATATTGCCCGTGATTCCTAAGCGGCCCTTATTAATATTTAAATTGGCATTACCATTATTTTGACGTGTACCAAAACCACCACTTACAGATCCGCTTACACCTTCTACATTTTTCTTTTTGGTGATGATATTGATAATACCCGAAGTACCTTCTGCATCATATTTTGCAGACGGGCTTGTAATTACCTCTACACTTTTGATCTGATCTGCAGGAATCATTTTCAATGCATCGGCCATATTATTGGCCATCGATCCTGATGGTTTACCATTAATCAGCACTTTTACATTCTGGCTTCCGCGAAGCGACACATTACCATCAATATCTACCGATAAAAGAGGCACTTTACGTAATACATCGGTTGCATTACCGCCGCTTACTGTTACATCCTTTTCAGCATTGTATACTATTTTATCAATTTTGTTTTCGATTATATTCGCCTGCCCGGTTACCACCACTTCATTTAATGTCTTTTGATTGGGAGAAAGAATGATCTTTCCTAAATTCATATCTGGCCTTTCTGGAGTAGTTTTAACGGAGTCTAATACTTTATTTTGATAACCTAAAAAGGCGATTGTTAAACGATATGAGCCTGGAGAAATATTATCGATTTTAAAAACTCCTTTTTCATCAGTAAGAGATCCATTAGTTGTTTTTGTTGAACCGCTGCGACCTAATGCAACAGTTGCATAATCAACCGGTTTTTGTGTTAATGAATCAATAATAATCCCGGATATTTTCCCGGTAATAGACGGAGCTCCACTCGGGCCCTGAGCTGATACAATTCCTATATAAGATAAGGGGGATAGAATTATAAGTAAAAATATACGTTTCATATTTTGTGTTTTGATTATTAGTCGCAAAAATATTTTGATTGTTACAGGTAGAATCGTTAAGAATTGTTAAAGTGATTAACATGCGAGTTACATTAGAAAATGTATGACAAAATCATAAAAAAAGAGACATAAAACCTCTCTTATAAGAGCCTCTTTAAATTTGATTTTATATGACTAGATAATGTGCGGTGAAGACACCGAACATGGGTTTCTTTACCGCGGTTGGTGAGGACATCAATCGAAATAATTTAAACTACCATATTTATAATTTTACCTTTCACAAATATGATTTTTTTAGGAGTTTTTCCATCCAGGTAACGCTGTACATCTTCATTAGCGAGTACCAGTTCTTCCACCTGAGGCGCTTCTAAGCTCAATGAAATATTCAAATTCATTCTGGTTTTTCCATTAATGGATATGGGATAAGCAAATTCATTTTCTACTAAATATTCAGGGTTGAATATGGGGTAATGTGCATAGGATAAATTTCCTTTTTTATTCCCCAAAAGCGCCCATAACTCTTCGGTAATATGTGGTGCATAAGGTGCAAGAACAATCACCAGATCCTGAAGAATTTTACGTTTGCTACATTTCAAATCTGTCAACTCATTTACACAGATCATAAAACTGGAAACAGAAGTATTAAATGAAAATCGTTCTATATCTTCTTCGGCTTTACGGATGATCTTATGCAGGGCTTTATATTCTGCTTTAGTGGGTTCTTCACCAGAAACAGTAAAATTGAATTCATCGTCATGAAAAAGCTTCCAAAACTTACGGAGAAATTTAAATACGCCTTCTATCCCATTGGTATTCCAGGGTTTGCTTTGTTCCAGCGGACCAAGGAACATTTCATATAAACGCAATGTATCCGCTCCGTAACGTTCTATGATATCATCCGGGTTCACGACATTGAATTTGGATTTGGACATTTTTTGAACCTCGGGCCTAAGATCTAAATAGCGTTTGCCGTTATCATCTAACTTCCATCTTACTTGAGTTTCATCATTAACTTCAATTACTCCTCCTCCTTTTCCTGTTAAAAAATTCCATTCAGGGTAAATTAATTGCTTAAATCCTTCTTCATATATTCTATTAGTTTTATCATCTGCTTTATCAATAGGAATGATTGTTTCATGCTGGTAAAATTTCCTGAAGGAATGCCCATTAATATTAATGTCATCGTTAACTTTATCATCAAAAGAGGAATATAGCCAAAACGCATCACTTTGATTTTCTATGTCTTGATATGAGTTAATTTTAACAAAAAGTGAAACTCCCTGTATCATCCCCTGATTAATCAATTTCTTAAAAGGCTCTTCTTCCACCACATAACCCAGATCTTTTAAAAATTTATTCCAGCAACGGCTGTATAGTAAATGTCCGGTTGCATGTTCAGAACCACCAATATAGAGATCCACATCTTTCCAATATTCAATTACTTTTTTATCGGCGAAAGCTCCTTGATTATGAGCATCCATATAACGATACCAATACCAGCTGGAACCTGCCCAACCTGGCATAGTACTTAACTCCAAAGGAAAAACAGAAACCTGGTCTATTAAATCATTTTCAACAACTTTATTTTCTGTTACAGACCAGGCCCATTTTTTTGAATTTCCCAAAGGTGGTTGTCCGTCTTCTGTTGGTAAATATTTATCAACTTCCGGTAAGGCTAATGGTAAATGAGCTTCATCAATTAAATAAGGTAATCCGTTTTTAAAGTAAACAGGTACAGGCTCGCCCCAATACCGCTGACGGCCGAAAATAGCATCCCGTAAACGGTAATTCACTTTCGCTTTACCGGCTCCTAATTCTTCCAGTTTATTGATTAAAACCTCTGTGGCTTCTTTATACGTTAAGCCATTAATTAAATCAGAATTAATATAATGACCTTCTTTAGTTGGATCTGCTTGTTTGTCTAAGTCTTTTTGTGCATCTGATATAGCTACTATGGGCAGGTTAAACTTTGTAGCAAATAACCAATCCCGTTGATCGCCGGATGGAACAGCCATCACAGCTCCTGTGCCATAACCAGCCAGCACATAATCTGCAATCCAAACCGGGATTGGAACACCATTTATAGGATTTAATGCATAACTTCCTGTAAAAGCGCCTGATACTGTCTTCGTATCAGCCATACGATCAAGCTCTGATTTCTTTTTGGTCTGGGCTATATAATTTTCGATTTCCTGCTTTTGTTCCGGAGTAGTTAAAGCAGATACCAACTCATGCTCAGGAGCCAGAACTAAAAAAGTTGCTCCGAAAATAGTATCAACCCGGGTGGTGAAAACTTCTATAAAAGCCCCACCTAAATCCTCCCCGGAAGGGAGGACTTTCCTATTTTCTGCTCCCTCTCCTTTGGAGAGTGTTGGGGTGAGGCTAAACTTTACTAGTGCTCCCACACTCTTCCCTATCCAGTTGCGCTGCATTTCTTTGAGTGGTTCGGGCCAGTCAATTTTATCCAACCCCTGAAGTAGGCGATCTGCATAAGCAACGATCCTCATACTCCATTGCATCATTTTCTTTTGCTCCACAGGGTAACCGCCACGTTCCGAGAAACCATCTTTTATCTCATCATTAGCTAAAACAGTTCCTAAAGCAGGGCACCAGTTTACGGTGCTTTCACGAAGATAGGTCAGGCGGTATTTAAGCAGTTCCTCTTGTTGTTCAACTTCTGATTTTTGTTTCCATTCAGCAGCCGTAAAAACAGATACATCTTCATCGCTAACTGCTTTTATTCCTTCGCTACCTAGTTTTTCAAATTTTGCAATCAAATTGTTAATAGATTCTGCTTTATTTGTTTCCAGGTTATACCAGGAGTTGAATAATTGCATAAATATCCACTGTGTCCATTTATAATAATTTGGGTCACTGGTGCGTACTTCACGGCTCCAATCAAATGAAAAGCCAATATTATCTAATTGTTCACGGTAGCGATTGATATTTGTTTCGGTTGTTATTGCCGGATGCTGGCCGGTTTGAATGGCATATTGTTCGGCAGGTAATCCAAATGAATCGTATCCCATGGGATGCAGTACATTAAAACCCTTTAAACGTTTGTAGCGTGCAAAAATATCAGAAGCAATATATCCTAGCGGATGGCCAACATGTAATCCCGCACCGGAAGGGTAAGGAAACATATCCAGCACATAATACTTGGGCTTTACCGAATCATTATCTGTTTTATAGGTTTGGTTTTCGGCCCAGAATTGTTGCCACCTTTTCTCAATATCTCTGAATTGATAATCCATTTCGCATTAATTGATAAGTTGCGAAAATACTAAAATCTATGATTTTTTGAACTGAAACCTATTCAACTAGAGATTTTAGATTTAACAGAATTTAACAGTGCATAAGTATTATTTAGCTGTTTATTTATTTAGGTTTATAAAGTGAAATCCCTCTTTGATATGAGGAACCAAGTAACTTAATTTTTTAACCTTTACAGATAATGGCATCAAAAGATATCCCAAACAAAGAAATAAAAGAAGAAGCTTTTGCATTTGGTAAAAGCAATTATCAATTACTACTTGCAAGCATAGCTGTAGTAGTTTTAGGATTTATTCTAATGATTGGCGATATTGATATCTATGATTTTCGTAAAACTATTCTGGCTCCTATAATTGTATTAGCCGGATTTGCTATTGGTTTCTTTGCTATTCTAACAAAGCCTGAGTAATCTAAAAATAAATTACCATTACTAACAAAGACTGATTTTCATTTCTCTTATAAGGATATATTTTAGCCATTTTTTGTTAAACCATTAGAGAGTTATTGTAACAAAATTGATACAGATCTCGATTAAATTAATAAGCCACTTAATATTCACGAAATATTTTAGTTATATTTATTATACCTTTTCTTAACATATCTAATTTTATTAAGAACAAATTATTGGAAGATCACGTAAACCAGCCCATTAAAATAAACCAACGATGAAAATAAATTTTACAATTATTAGCATATTTTGCTTATGGAGTTTAAATTCTTATTCACAACCGACTTTTAAGTTTATTCCTAGCCCGCCAGATAATATCTATAGCATCGTAAATGATCCTACAAATGCGACTGATATGTATGCTTGTAGTGGCAGTAATGTATTACATTCTAGTGATAACGGTGCTAGTTGGGATAAAACGAGCAACCCAACCGGTACTATAAATACACTCTATATGTCTCCCTCTGGTGTTTTATATGTCGGTACAGCAAGCGGGGTATATAAATATAATAAACCACCAACAAATACTTGGAGTGCTGTATCTGGTGGT